>NZ_SORF01000006.1:0-78896 GCF_004366795.1 Alicyclobacillus sacchari
AAACTCTCAATGAAATCTCACTATCCCGCATACGCGAGACAGATAAACTGGCGTGGTGTGTGTTTAGTTTTCAAGGAGCGACGCTGCCGTTCGAGACAGCCCAATCAATATATCACATCTCACACTTCATCGTCAACCGGTAAGTTTTGCATCGCTCACACACTGGCGAGAACAGCTTCTTACCGACTGTGCTGCTTGGCGTCGCAAACTGCGCCGTCCGAAGCGGCATCGATTACTATACTACGCAGTCTCACGTTTGTCCACTAGAAGATGTTGGTGCAAAGCCATCATCTCAAGTGAACCTGAAGACGCGTAACGCTGCAAGATGAAGGCCGCTGAATCAGCGGCGAAAAGCATCCTAACACCTTTCGCCGCACGTGTCAAGCGTCCATCCATCGCTAGTTCGAACCATCACACTTTTCAACTTCGCCTCGTATTCACAAAGGCATTCTTTTCAATCAAGCTGTTTCATATTGCTTCAAAAACGAGATGACATCTTCTCTCGTCGGAATGCTGTCCTGCGCCCCTTGCCGAGTGACACAGACTGCCGCCGCGGCCGAAGCGATTTGCAATGAACGCTCTGGAGACGTTACCCCATCCCAGTCCGCCGCAAAAACGCCAAGAAACGTGTCTCCAGCAGCAGTCGTGTCCACCGGGACTACCTGATACGCGGGAGTACTCATAATCCCCCACGCACTCGACACGGCTATACTTCCCGCCGCTCCCAAAGTCACTATCGCCATGCCCGGCCCAAGCTTTAAGAGTCTTTCGCACGCCATGCGCCCTGTCTCGATGTCCGCTACATCCATCCCGACGAGCTCCGACGCCTCTGACTCATTCACGACAATCACGTCGCCTTCTCCTAACAACCCTGCTTCCACAGGCACGACAGGCGCCACGTTCCAAATGACACGCCACCCGCGCCGATGTGCAACATCCAAAGCATGTCGCACAGTCTCCATTGGGATCTCGTTCTGCACGACGAGCGCAGATCCCGGAGGCCAGGGACTCGCTGAGCAGGCTCGCTCCACATCTCTTGGAGTGAGCATACGATTCGCACCTTCACAGACGACGATGCGGTTTTGGCCATCAGACTCCACCGTAATGAGTGCCATACCGGACGGACCTCTTTTCTCGACAAGCCCACTCACATCGCCACCGGAGGACTGAAGCACTGCGCGTAGCGTCGTTGCAAACGCATCCGCACCGACGGCCCCCACCATACGCACCCGTGCACCATGTCGCGCTGCCGCAATGGCTTGATTCGCTCCCTTTCCACCGGTGTATAGATGCGCATGTGGGGTCTTGACCGTCTCACCGGCCTGCGGTACGTGATCCACCACGGCCACTATGTCCATATTCAGACTACCTACCACCGTGATGTCCACTTTCAACACCCCATACTTCTTTGAGATCAGAAGCCTTTGAACGCTGTATTCTTCTCCACGAGGTGGAGAGGCGAGTTGACTTGCTTCGGCACTTTCTCACCCTTCGCCAACTTAACCGCGTATTCTACACCCAACACGCCCTCTTGCGTCGGTTGCTGCGCAACATCGGCGTACATGACACCCTGATGCACATCACTTACTGCCTCTTTCTCTCCGTCAATACCGACAACCTTAATGTTACGCTTACCTGACGCCTGAATCGCTTTCAACGCCCCGAGTGCCATCTCATCGTTCTGAGCAAACACTCCTTGAATGTTGGGATGTGCCTGCAAGATGTTCTGCATCACGTTCAAAGCCTGGCTACGGTCGAAATTTGCTGTTTGGCGGGCCACGACCGTAATTCCGTGCGATTTCTCAATCTCCTGATCAAACCCTTTTTCGCGATCCGCTTCCGCCGAAGTGCCTATCACGCCCTGCAACTCGACAACCTGACCCTTGCCCCCGACAGCCTTGATTAGTTCATCAGCTGCCATTTTGCCCGCCTCCACGCTGTTGGACGCAATGAAACAAGACACATCACCTTTCGTGACGCTACGGTCCAACGTCACCACGGGAATATGCGCTCGGTTTGCCTGCGCCACTGCGGTGGACAGGCTCTGGCTGTCAGCAGGGTTGAGAATGATTGCGCTGACGTGCTGCTGAATCAAATCCTCAACCTGATTCAACTGCGTCGCTGGATCGTTATTGCCGTTCAAGACCGTCACCTGAACGCCAAGTTTCTTCGCTTCCTGCTGCACTCCATTCGACATCGCGACAAAGAACGGATTATTTAACGTAGACACCGCAAATCCGATGCGAATTTGCTTGGTACTCGCCGTTCCCGAGTTAAGCTTGGTAGCGGAACCAACGTTCGATGTTGTCGAAGTTCCGCACCCGGCCAACACTCCTGTCGCCACCACACCGACTGCCAACGCTGCATACCACTTTTTCACCAGAAAGACCCCCTTCAATTTGTACAATCTATGAGATGGTGCCGAAGCACCTTATCTCCCTTCAGATTTCTTGCGGTCCAACATGATAGCGATAAGAATAACAAGTCCTTTGACTGCGTCCTGATAGAACGAACTCACATTGAGTAAGTTCAATCCGTTGTCGATCACGCCAAGGATCAATGCGCCAATGATGGTTCCTACTAACGTACCTTCCCCGCCCATGAGGCTCGTACCACCCAATACGACCGCGGTGATCGCGTCAAGTTCATATCCATTGCCTGCGGTCGGCTCCGCGGTCGCGAGGCGAGAAGTCAAAACCAGCCCTGCCAGTGCAGCCAATATGCCGCTTACCATATACACCACAACTAGATACCGTTTCGCGCGCACACCTGCGAGATATGCCACTTTCTCATTCCCGCCAATTGCATAAATTCGTCGACCCGCAACCGTTCGTGACAACACAGCCCAGGCGATAAGAAACACCACGACAGTGATCCACACAGGCACAGGGATTCCAAGTATTGCACCGTTGCCGAGGCCATTGAAGGAATTCGGTAGGTTAAAAATTGGCTGCCCGTTCGTGTAAATTTCCGTTAATCCACGAAACAGCGTCATCGTACCAAGCGTCACAATAAAGGGGGCTAAGCGAGCGTAGGCTACCATCACGCCGTTCAACGCCCCGGCCAACCCGCCGATACAAAGTGCAGCAATACCGGCCATCCAAGGACTTATGCCTGCCACCATCCACTGCGCTGCGAGGGCGGAAGAAAAGGCTAGCGTCGATCCGACAGACAAGTCAATGCCCGAGGTCAAAATCACAAATGTCATACCGATTGCCAGCAGAGCATTGACAGACGTCTGCAATGCGACGTCCAACAAATTACTTACGGTAAAGAATTGCCCTGAGGTTACCCCCAGAATGAAAACTAACAGCACGAGCCCCAGCAAGGGTCCTAAGCGATAGCGTCGAAACCAACTCATTCCTGTACACCCTGCCTTCCCGCAACGAGCGTCATAAATACTTCCTGGTCCATCTCGTCGCCCGTCAATTCACCAACTACAGCCTTATCTCGCATGACGTAGACGCGGTCACACATGCCGAGGAGCTCAGGCAAGTCGGACGAAATCATGAGAATACCCTTCCGACGGGCCTTCATTTCGTTCATCAATTGATAAATCTCCTGTTTCGCCCCGACATCCACGCCGCGGGTCGGTTCGTCGAGGACGAGCAACTGCGGATCCCGCGCCAGCCATTTGGCAAAGACGGCCTTCTGTTGATTACCACCGCTCAAGTTGACTACCGGTTGGTCCATATGGTGTACTCGAATCGCGAGACGCTTCACCCACTCTTCGACAAACTCACACTCACGCCGTGTCCGAACAAAACCGGCTCGCTGGCGCTCGTCAAGCGTGGGCAGCGCCAGATTGAAGCGAACCCCGAAAGAAAGAAGCAAACCATCGTCCTTTCGGTCCTCCGTGACAAGGGCCACACCATTCTCGATGGCCTCTCCGGGCGCCCGAAAGTGTATCTGTTCTCCTCGCAGCCGCATCACGCCACCCGTAATACGGTCAATTCCAGTGATCGCCCGCGCCACCTCCGTCCGTCCCGCGCCCATCATTCCACCTATCCCTACAATCTCGCCTGCCCGAACGGTCAACGAGATTGGAGTGGGGAGCCTACGCGTCTGGATTCCGTCAAGCTCCAGAAGCATCTCACCCGGATCGCTGATGGAACGCGGATATCGGTTTTCTACACTGCGCCCTACCATCCGCTCGACCAACAGTTCTTCGGCAACCTCGCGCAAGCAGTACGTTCCCACGGTCATACCGTCGCGCAAGACAGTGACCCGATCCGCCATGGCAAAAAGCTCTTCCAATCTATGCGAGATGTAAATAATACCCACACCCCGCGTTTTCAAGTCCGCAATAATTTGGAACAGCTTCTGGGTTTCCTGAGCGGTCAAAGCGGCCGTGGGCTCATCCATGATCAAGAAACGCAGGTCGCTTTGAAGCGCTTTTGCGATTTCGACAAGTTGGCGTTCTCCGATGCCTAGTTCGGAAACGGGGGTCTCCGGACTCCGGGTGAGTCCTACGAGTTGAAGCAAGGCAAGCGCGTGTTCACGCAATTGCTTATAACGCACCCACCCCAACATCCCTCTAAAATCTTCCTCATAGCCGATCAACAGATTTTCCTGAATAGAAAGATTCGGAAACAGATTTAATTCTTGATGAATTATCGCGATCCCAGCTTTTTTCGAGTCCAGAATGGTCCGAAATGTCTGAGGGACACCGTCGAGGAGAATCTCCCCCGCATCCGCTTGGTAAATGCCTGTTAGCGTTTTCATAAGGGTCGATTTGCCTGCACCGTTTTCACCTAGTAAAGCATGAACTTCACCTCCTTCGACCGTGAAGTTGACACTGCGCAGAACCGATACACCAGAAAAAGATTTCTCAATCCCTCGCATTTCAAGGCAGGACACATCCAACCCCCCATTCCATTAAAAAGCTACGCCAGCGACCAGAATCACATTGAGATACGGCGTAAATTCACCTGTCCGGATTACAGCTCGCACATCTGATAAGGTGCGCTTGAGCGTGTCGTGACTCACCCACCGTCCTTGCGAAGAAATCGTCAGTCTTAACTGCTGAACGAGAGACGGATCCCGCGTAGCCAACTCATCGGCCGCAAGAAAATCCTCGACCACCAACTCAAGCAATACGGCCTCCAGAACGTCTACGAAGGACGGAAGCCCGGGAGTGATGGCCAGATCAATTAGAGGAACGCCCGGTGGAACAGGGAGGCCGCAGTCCGCGATCGCGATCATGTCGCCATGACCAAGCTCGGCTATAAGTCTGGACAGCTTCCCATGCAAAACACCATCTCGCTTCATAATTACGAACCCCTTTGTGGTAACGTTTCCACACTAGTGAAATGAAGTCGCTTAGAATGTCACGCCTATCGACGGGTCGACTCCCGAAGCACAAGCTTAGGTTCAAACTTCATCTGTTGATTTTCCGTCGGCGAATCCTTACTTAGCCTGTCATAAAGCAGTTCGAAAGCCGAATACCCCATATCGTAGGCTGGCTGGTCGATAGTCGTCAACGGCGGGCTGACGTAATGAGTAGATGGAATGTTATCATAGCCCACTACAGCGAGATTGTCAGGAACGCGGATACCGAGATTTGCCGCGGCTTGAAGTGCGCCAATTGCCATTAAGTCATTCCCAGCAAATATGCCGTCTACTACATCGCCACGTTGAAAAAGAGCATTGACTAGCTCAAACCCTGATGCATACCGGAAATCTCCCTCAAGGAACATAGGTTCCATACCAGCCTCTTGAATGGCAACTTCGTACCCACGCCGTCGTTCCTGCGCCGATGGAGAGTCCATAGGACCAGCGATATGCACAATGCGTTCGCAACCCACCTCGAGTAAGTGCCTCACGGCAAGCATAGCGCCTTGACGATTGTCCGTCCAAACTGCAAACTCAAAATCTGATGAACGCCGATCCACCATGACGAGAGGCGTTTCCGCCGCCACCTGTTGAACCACGGAAATGTCACTTCGGCTCCCCACCACAATGATCCCGTCCACCCAACGACCGTTCAGCAAGTTGATATACATATTTTCACGATTGGGATTCCAGTCCGAATTGCAAAGGAGCACGGAGTACCCTCGCGCGATCGCCGCATCTTCGACGCCTCGCGACAGTTCGGAAAAGAACGGATTCGCTACATCTGGAATCAAAAGACCGATGGTCGACGTCTGTCGGCTCACCAATCCGCGAGCAATACGGTTCGGCTGGAAGTTTAGCTCACGCATTGCACTTAGAACCTTGCGTTGCGTCTCTCCACCCACGTACCCGCTCTGATTGATAACGCGAGACACTGTGGAAACCGCAACACCCGCCCGTTTAGCTACATCCCTAATTGTGGCCAACTCCATCACCGCTCGAGACAAGATAGCAAGCGCTTTCACCTGCTTGTCGAGATTGTATCAGGAAACGTTTCCATACGCAAGCGATCAAAGATTTGTTTTAAGAAGATATACTGAATATGCAGCCTAGGAAAGTACATCTCAAGGAGATACGTCCATCTTTCAGACGTAAACTACCCGCTAACGCAAACCACAGATGACTTTCGTTAGAAATCAAAAGTCATCAAAACAATGTATGCACCGTTCTATAAGTATTTCGCACGTAGGTCTAGTTTCTGGTATAGCACCGTCTCCACATACCTCTTTCACACAACGACCAGATTGCGCCCAACGATTTGCGAGCATGTGATTCATATGCCATCACCAGCAAAGCTACTCGAACCTACGACAGGAAGGCTCCATACGATACAGTAAGCTTCAGCAGGCGCTCCTTCCCCGGGATACAGCCACGAAAACTGTGCGCCTGCTGAAGCTGAAAATTCATCTATTCAACGTCGATCCCGCTCAAGTCGCCTTGCTCAAACGCAGTCAGCCATGCCCGTTGGCGTGGAGTAAGATGCTCATGCTGCAACAGATCGGGCCGATATTTCCACGTCCGATACAGAGCGTGCCGCTCTCGCCATTGCTCGATCCGCTGATGGTTGCCCGAGACCAGAACCTCGGGTACCGCCAACCCTCGATAGACAGCCGGTCGCGTGAATTGAGGATACTCGAGCAATCCCTGCACGTGTGATTCATCCGCAAGTGACGCCGCATTACCTAAGACGCCTGGTAGCAACCTGGTCACAGCGTCAATGACCGCCATAGCCGCAATTTCGCCACCCGTCATGACAAAATCGCCAAGCGACAACTCCTCGGTTGCCAAAGCCTGACGAACGCGGTCATCAAACCCTTCATAATGGCCGCATACAAGCACGATTCGGTTCGATTGTGCGTATTCCTCCGCCACCTGTTGAGTAAATCTGCGGCCAGACGGGGACAATAATACGACACGTTCGCGCGGCGGTTCCAGTCGGGGATGTAAGCGATTGCGCAGGTCGTCGATGGCATCAAACAGCGGTTCCGGCTTTAACAACATACCTGCGCCACCACCATATGGTGTATCATCGACAGTCCGATGCCGATCCTTTGCGTATTGGCGAAAGTCGATCAACTCAATCTCAACCGCGCCTATCTCCACAGCACGTTTCATCATGCTCTCGCCGAGCACACCCGAAAACATATTCGGAAAAAGCGTCAACACGTGAATCGCAAGCGCCATCCTCAGCCCTCCGATTCGCTGTCGTCATCCAACAGGCCTGGCAAGAGATGGACCGTCATCTTGTTCGCAGCGAGATCGACGGCCAGAATACAATCCGGAATCGCTGGTAAAAGAATGTCGGATTGCCTCCCTGAACGACGAACGACATAGACGTCGTTGGCGCCTGGCGTCAATACCTCGACCAATCTCCCCAGCCGCTCACCCTCATCCGTAAATACATCCAACCCTACAAGTTGATGAATGTAATACGTACCTTCAGGCAGAGGCAGCAATTGCTCCTCTGAGACACAGAGCTCAAGCCCACGCCAGCGCTCGACGTCATGGATACTGTTCAGCCCTTTGAATCCGACGATCCACATGTTTTGATGCTTGCGGCCACTTCGCACCTCGACCTCGGTGATGGGTGTTCCGCCCTCAGGTCGCACAAACAGCATGGATCCCGGCGCAAACCTTTCTTCCGCAAAATCGGTCCGCGGATAAACCCGTACTTCCCCGCGCAGCCCGTGCGGTTTTGTCATCACACCGACTGTGTAGTAGGTCGTCACCCTTCGATCCGCTGCCCGTTTTGGCGAATTTCGACGACAGTGCCGTCTCGCACAATGATTTCCGACCCGAGCAACACCTTTGTCCAATCGTCACCAGGCTTAACTTCAACGGTGGTTTCCACGGTCATGTTTTGGATTTCAGCACCCAGCTCCATCTGTTGAAACTGTTGCATTTGCTGAAATAACTCTTCCCGCCTCTGCTCGCGCACGCGCTTTTCATTCTCGACTTGCTGGCGGACCTGCTGCGCCAACTCACCGCTTTGCGCCATAGCCTGTTCGATAGCTTGCTTGCCTTGCTCCTCAATTTGTTCCAATTCGTTCATAACCTGCTCAATCTGTCGGCGTTGTTCTGCGATAATTTGCTGCTTTGCTGCTTCCGTCAAAATAAACTTAACTGCGACAGGTTGCCGAATAATCACTGAAATCTCCTCGCATCCTCATTATGACTGAATGTCGACAAACACCCGTTTTTTCTGACGATACGCTGCGGCACTGACCACATTGCGAATGGCCTTGGCCACCCGCCCCTGCCGACCGATCACGCGACCCACATCGTCCGCGTGTACCTTAACTCGATAGGTGATCGTATCGCCTTCTTCGATTGGAGAAACCAAAACGTCGTCAGGATGGTCGACCAGAGAGCGGACAACATATTCAACCAAATCTTTCACCAGCGATCACTCCGAAGGGCGGCCATAGGCCGCCCGCAGTTCACTTCTGAAACTTTTGTTCATGGAATTTCTTCATAATGCCTTCCAAATGGAACAGGTAACGCACTTTGTCGGAAGGTTGCGCTCCCGTACCCAGCCAATACAAAGCGCGTTCTTCGTCGATTTGGATTTGCGCAGGCTCAGTCAGTGGATTGTACGTGCCGATTTCCTCGACAAAACGACCATCGCGCGGCGAACGAGACTCCGCAACGACGACACGATAGAACGGACGCTTCTTTGCACCCATACGCTTCAAACGAATCTTTACTGCCATTCTGTAATACCCTCCAGATAGTTATTTTCGCTTCTTCTTACGATGCTGGCGCTGCCTAGGCTCGCCACCGCTCCCCGCAAACGAGTTAGCTGGCATGTCCGATAACGAAGGCATATCCTTAAGCCCAGACATCCCCCCGAGCCCGCCCATCGCCTTCAAAGCGCTCATCGCGCCTCTTCGACTCATGCGCTTGCCCATGCCGGTAAACCGTTTCATCATCTCACGGGTTTGCTCGAACTGGTTCAGCAATTGGTTCACTTCACGAACAGTCGTCCCGCTGCCGTTAGCAATCCTCCGTCGGCGGCTTGCGTTCATCACACTCGGGTCTTCCCGCTCCGCAGGTGTCATCGAGGAGATGATGGCATCCATTCGCAAGAATCGCCGATCGTTCAAATCGATGTTCTCGAGACCTTTCATGCGATTCATGCCAGGAATCATCTTTAGAACCTGATCGAGCGGCCCCAGGTTGCGCACTTGGCGGAACATCTCTTGGAAATCGTTCAAGGTAAAGCTCGATGTGCGCATCCGCGCTTCCATCTCTTTCGCCTTTTCCAAGTCGATCCGCTCTTGAGCGCGCTCGATCAAGCTCAACACATCGCCCATACCGAGGATGCGCGACGCGAGCCGGTCTGGATGGAACGGCTCCAGCGGTTCAATTTTCTCACCAAGACCGACGTACTTGATAGGACATCCCGTCACTGCACGCACCGTGAGTGCCGCACCGCCGCGTGCGTCGCCATCAAGTTTGGTGAGAATGACCCCGGTGACGCCCAACCGCTGATGAAACGTCTCGGCGACATGGACAGCGTCCTGACCGGTCATCGCGTCCACCACCAGGAGAATTTCGGTCGGCTGCACAGCCGCCTTCATCCCCTCGAGTTCCTCCATCAACTGGTCATCGATGTGCAGACGCCCTGCGGTATCGATCAGGACGATGTCGGCTCCGGCCCTCTCCGCTTCCGCTAAGCTCGCTTTGGCGATATCGACCGGATTCGCATCAGCCCCTTGATCGAATACCGGAATGTCAATCTGCTTCCCGAGCACTTTGAGCTGGTCAATCGCCGCGGGGCGGTACACGTCGGCTGCGACGAGCAATGGCCGATGCTGGTGTTGACGGAATGCAAGGCCTAGTTTTGCGATCGCGGTCGTCTTACCCGCACCCTGCAGGCCCACTAGCATGACGACAGTCGGCGGTTTCGAAGCCATTTGGATGCGCGCCTGTGCACCACCCATCAACTCCGTCAGCTCTTCGTAGACGATCTTCACGACCTGTTGCCCTGGCGTCAAACTTTTCTGCAGATCTTGACCAACCGCTCGTTCCCGAACGCGATTGACAAAATCGCGCACAACCTTGACGTTGACATCCGCGGCGAGCAACGCGAGCCGAATTTCACGCATGGCCTCTTGCACATCCGCCTCCGTCAAACGCCCTTTTCCGCGAAGCCGGTTGAGTGCAGACTGCAGACTGTTCGACAAACTCTCAAGCATCCGCCTCACCTCCCGTCAAGCTCGACAGTGTGGCAGCCATCTGCTCGATGGCCCTTTGCATATGCGTACGATCCGCCTCTGGCAAGCGCGGCCCGACCACCTTCCAGCAGTCGGTGAGCCGCGTCCAAGCCGTGCGTTGTTTCGCCGCAATCTCCTGCAGATGGAGTGCCGCTTCGTACACTTCAAGCTGCTCGCCGACGCGACGAAGTTGATCATGCACCGCTTGACGACTGATCGACAGAGCAGAACCAATTTCCGCGAGCGACATGTCCTCAAAGTGATACATCTCGATGATCTGCCGTTGGCGCTCAGTGAGCAGCGGCTCGTAGAACGCATAGAGATCGCCTATGCGAGTGACCTCTCTCATACTATCCGGGTTTGGCGTCACTGTCAAGCAAATCTCCTTTACACCTCAAATGAAGCGTTAGGGCCTGCAAACCGCTTCCGCGTAAGCGGTCGCATCAAACGGTTGCAGGTCTTCGACTCCTTCGCCAAGGCCAATCCACTTCACCGGTATCCCTTGCTCGTGCACAATCGGCAGGACGATCCCGCCTTTCGCCGTGCCATCCAACTTGGTGATAACAATGCCGGTGACATCAACGACCTCTTTGAAGACCTTTGCCTGCATCAGGCCGTTTTGTCCCGTTGTCCCATCGAGCACAAGGAGCACTTCATGCGGCGCCCCCGGCATCTCTTTCGAGACGACCTTGCGAATCTTTGCCAACTCCGCCATCAGGTGCGATTTGTTCTGAAGCCGTCCTGCCGTGTCGCAGATGATGATGTCAACGCCACGTGCCTTTCCAGCCGCGATTGCATCGTAGACGACCGCCGCCGGGTCGGCTCCCTGACTGTGCCGTACAACATCGACACCAACTCGGTTGCCCCAGGCCAGCAGTTGTTCGATCGCCGCTGCACGGAACGTATCCCCAGCCGCAAGCAACACCTTTTTGCCCTGTCCCTGATAATAGTGAGCCAACTTGCCAATGGTCGTCGTCTTCCCTGCACCATTGACACCGACGACCAAAACGAGTGTCGGCCCCTCTGGCTGCAAATTCATTTCTGACGATCCGATGTCAAGCATGTCCCGCATGACGTCGACCATGACGTCTGGCAGATCGTCGGCGTTTTCGATTCGCCGCTTACGCGCGGCAACGCGCACGCGATCGACCAGTTCCAAGGCGGTCTCTACGCCCATATCCGCCGCGATAAACGCCTCTTCCATGTCCTCAAACACCGACTCGTCCAATTTGCGCCCGCGAAAAATGCCCGCGAGTTTGTCCGCTAAAGCATTTCGAGATTTTTGCAGCCCTTTGCGAAAACGTTCAAACAACCCCATACGGACCACCTCCTCCTCTCGCGCTGACTTCTCATGCGGTCTCGTAGTCGATTTCGTCCGCCAAACGCACGCTGACAAGCGAGGAGACGCCTCGCTCGGGCATCGTGACTCCATACAGCGCATCGGCTTCTTCCATGGTGCCTCGCCTATGCGTGATCACGATAAATTGCGTTTCTGCCGCAAAGACCTTGAGCTGTTGGGCAAAACGCGAAACGTTCGCCTCGTCCAATGCTGCCTCCACCTCGTCGAGGACGCAGAATGGCACAGGACGAACGCGAAGAATGGCAAATAACAAGGCCATGGCCGTTAGTGCGCGCTCCCCGCCCGACAGGAGATTTAGGTTCTGCAGCCTCTTCCCAGGAGGCTTGGCGACCACTTCGATGCCGGTTGTGAGCGGATCGTCCGGATTGGTCAGCGATAAATCAGCCTCGCCGCCATTAAACAGAATTTGAAACGCATTGGCAAACTCGGCCTGAATCTGCCGGAAGGTTTCCATAAACCGATTGGCCATTTCCGTATCGATCTCGTCGATGAGTCGCTCCAACTGTTGCTGCGCCTCTACCAAGTCGTCGCGCTGTTCCGTGAGGAAGGTCACGCGTTCGGACAAACGTTCATGTTCTTCGATGGCGCCGAGATTCACATCTCCCAATGCGGCTCGGCGACGGCGCAAAGACTGTACTTCACGCTCTAAGTCATCGACAGTTCCCGTGAGCGGATAGCGAGACTTGGCCCACTCGTACGTCATCCCGTGGTTGTCGCCCATCCTCTGCAACGCATGGGCCAAATCCGCGTCGGCGCGCTCCGCCGCGACCGCTGCTCGGTGCAACAGTTCATCTTCGCGGGCGACCACCTGGCGGGCCTCATGGGCGACTCCCTCCAGTTGGCGAGCCGCCGCCTCGCGTTCCAGCCGCGCTTGACGAGCCAGTTCCAATTGTTGTTCGCCCTCAGCGACGGCGTCAAACAGCGACTGCACGCCGCTTCGCTTGGACGCCGCTTCCTGCCTGAGATCCGCTTCCTCCGTTGCGGCCGTCTGCGCTTCGACATCGAGTATCGCGATGGCCTCGCGCAATCGCGCAGCGCGGTTTGCCAGCTCCTGCTGACGAACGCGCAATCCCTCGCGCTCCTGCCGCAAGGTGGCCACTTCGATGCGCAGTCCTGTCACCTGTTCCTGAGCCTCTGCCAAACGATGTTCCAACTCAGCCAATTCCTTACGTTTGGCCGCAAGCGCCTCTGTCAGTTTCGCCAAGGCGGTCTCCGCCTCCGTCAGGCCGAGTTGGGCAGTCTGTTCGCGCAGCGCGATCGCGTCACTGCCGGACTGTAGCTGCTCAGCCTCCCAGACCAATGCCTCGAGGCGCTCCACAGCAGATTTTTGCTGATATTCGAGTTGACGCATCTGTTCTAGCAACTGTTGCCGTTCATTCGCCAGACGCTCGAGATGCTTCTGGGCTTCAAAGCGAGATTGCTGCGCTTGGCTCACCTGTTCGCGCAATAACTGCTGGCGTTCGACGGTTGATCCTTCGGACTCCTGGAGCTCGCGAAGTTTTTGCTCGAGATCCTGCCTCTCGCGCGATCGGCCAAGCAAGCCGGGTCCCTTGCGGTTGACGTGTCCGCCGGTCATCATACCGCCGGGTGAGACAACATCGCCCTGCAACGTGACAATCCGATAGCGATACTGCAACTCGCGTGCCAAGGCATTCGCTCGCTCAAGATTTGAAGCAATCAAGACATTGCCGAGCAGGTGTTCAACCGCCTGTCGATAGACGGGATCGACATCGACCAAGTCGCTCGCAAGGCCGAGGAAACCCTCCTGACCGCGAACGGATTGTACATCCCCGTCTCGCAGCCGGCGAGATTTGATGACGTCCAGGGGCATAAACGTCGCACGCCCCGCCTGACGCTGTTTCAGCAATTGAATCGCCGCTCGCGCATCGGCCTCGCGATCGACGACGACGTTCTGCAACGCACCGCCAAGAGCCGTCTCAATCGCAATTTCATATTTCTTGTCGACGTGAACAAGCTCTGCGAGCGAACCGCGAATGCCTGCAAGGGCTCCTCGCTGAGCCTGCTGCAATACCGTTCGCACACCGAGTGCATAGCCGTCGTATCCCTGCTCCAGATCGCGCAACAATTCGAGTCTCGCCTGCATCGCTTGCATTTCCGCGCGCAGACGATGCAGTTCCGTGACGGTTGCAGCTTCCGCCGCCGCCGCCTCTTCGCGGATTCCGTCGTGCTCTTGAATACGCGATGCCGCCTGCTCCATCTCAGCTTCGAGTTCGGACGCTCGCTTTGCGAGTTCGCTGTGTGCCGCCACCGCTTCGTCGATCTGCGCCCGCCAGCGGGCCTGATCCTGTTCGAAGCGAGCCCGCTTGCCAGCGTCCGATGCGGCCTGCTCCGCGAGCATTTTCAGCTCATTGCGCAACGAGGCAGCCCGGTGGTTGATTTCAATCAACTCCGCACTCATCTCGTCGATCTCGGCCGTCAGCGCGTTCTTTCGTTCTTCAGTGGCAGAGGCCGCAACCTCGTTCAGTTCCTCCGCGCGTTGATTCAGCTTCGTGGTGACCTCGTGCAAGAACGCGTTCGCACGCGCCAACTCCTGCTCGATGTCCTCCAATTCGCGTGCCTGTTCGATCTGTCGCGCTTGCCGCGCTTCCGCTGCCGCAGCAAGATGTTCGAGGCGCTGATCAATGAGGGCGAGATCGCCCTGCGAGCGTTGGCGTTCTTCGACTAGTTGCACATAGCGCTGTTGCAGGACCTCGACCTGCGACACGGTTTCCTCGAAGCTTGCTCTCGCGCTGCGCCAAGCGGCTTCCGCCTGCGCGAGAGCGGCTTGTGCCTCGTCACGCACCGCCTGTTGTCCCGCCACCGCTGCGGTCGCCTGTTGAAAACGCTCGTGCAAACGATCGATCTCGACGACCAACAACGTGATTTCTGCTTCTTCCAGGGCATCGCTCAATTGCTGATACTGCTCCGCTCGAGCCCGCTCCTCAGCGAGCGGCGCCAATTGCTGCGTTAGCTCCGCCAAAATATCGTCGACGCGGATCAGATTGTTTTCCGTCTCCTCGAGCTTGCGCTCCGCCTCTTTGCGCCGATGCTTAAACTTCACAATTCCGGCAGCATCCTCGAATGGACCGCGCCGATCCTCTGGCCGCGTCGAGAGCATTTCTTCGATCTTGCCTTGGCCGATGATGGAGTACGCGTCCCGCCCCAGTCCCGTGTCCATAAACAACTCATGAATGTCCTTGAGGCGGCACGGCTGGCGATTGATGTAGTATTCGCTTTCCCCAGAGCGAAAGACGCGGCGTGTAATGGTGACCTCGTCAAACACCACTGGGAGATGTCGATCCGCGTTGTCCAAGGTCAGTGAAACTTCACAGAGATTGGTCGGTTTGCGCAGTTCACTACCAGCAAAAATCACATCTTCCATCTTGCTGCCACGCAGATTGCGCACGCTCTGCTCACCGAGCACCCAACGAATGGCGTCCGCAATGTTGCTCTTGCCGCTGCCGTTTGGACCTACAACAGCAGTAACTCCCGGTGACAACACGATCTGGCTCTTATCTGCAAACGACTTGAATCCGACAATGTCAATCTGCTTGAGATACACCAGTCATCTGCTCCCCGGAGTGAAGTTCGGCGAGAGCCGCCAATGCCTTGGCAGCCGCCTGTTGTTCAGCCTCTTTTTTCGATCTGCCGATCCCGACGCCGCGCACCTCGTCCCCCAGTTCCACCTGCACGACGAACTCCCTGGCATGAGCCGGGCCGCGTTCCTCGACGATGCTATACCGCAGCGATGTGCACAGCCTTTGCTGCACAAGCTCTTGCAAAGCCGTCTTATAGTCGACGCCAACCCGAGCGTCCGCAAGGTGTGGAATGACGTGTGTATGCACAAATTTGCGAACGGCATCGATACCCTGATCAATATATAGTGCACCGAGAAACGCTTCGAACACGTCCGCCAGCAATGCAGGTCGCGAGCGACCGCCGCTGCGCTCTTCCCCTCGACCCAAGCGAATAAACTGTTCAAACGACAGGCGCCGAGCGAACACGACCAGTGACGGTTCACAGACAATCGCAGCGCGCATTCTCGTCAATTCGCCCTCAGGCAAACGAGGATACGTGTGGTATAAAAAGTCGCTGATGATCAGTTCCAACACGGCATCGCCAAGAAATTCGAGGCGCTCGTTATCTTCAACATGTGCCTTGCGGTGCTCATTGCGGTACGACGCATGTGTAAACGCCTGTTTTAACAGGTTGAGATCCGTAAAACGAAAGTCCACAATCTCTTGCAATTGCTCCCATTTCGTCTGCAAAGCTTCCTCTCCCCTTCGGGGATTTTGAGGCGCAGCCTCAACGCGCGAAACCGCTCACCCGAAGCTGAGCAACGCGGTTGCGGCGGTCCCTCAAAACCCTCATGGTACAAAAGCCCCCGGTATGACCAGGGGCTTGTCTCACTGCAATTGACTTTATTCGGCCGCATATTTCCGGAAGATCAAAGACGCATTGTGGCCACCAAAGCCAAATGAGTTGGACATCACGACCTTCACATCGCTCTTGCGAGCGACGTTCGGCACATAATCCAAGTCACATTCTGGGTCTGGTGTTTCATAATTCGTCGTTGGCGGAATCATTCCTTCTTGCAGCGTTTTGACGCATGCCACCGCCTCGACGCCACCAGCAGCCCCCAATAAGTGGCCTGTCATCGACTTAATCGAGCTCATTGCCAGCTTATAGGCGTGATCGCCAAACAGCCGCTTCACAGCCAAAGTTTCGATCCGGTCATTGAACTCCGTCGACGTTCCGTGCGCGTTGATATAGTCGATATCCGACGTCTCCAATCCGGCATCTTCAAGCGCAGCCTTCATCACGCGATACGCCCCGTCGCCATTCGGATCCGGTGCCGTCACATGGTAGGCGTCGCCCGACATCCCATAGCCGACGATCTCGGCAAGGATGTGTGCACCGCGTGCCTGCGCACTCTCGAGGGATTCTAAAATGAGAATCCCTGCCCCTTCGCCCATGACAAAGCCGTCTCGGTCTTTATCGAACGGCCGGCTGGCGCGCGTGGGTTCATCATTGCGAAGCGAGAGAGCTTTCATATTGCTAAACCCAGCCAGTGCGATATCGACCACTGCAGCTTCGGCGCCGCCGGCGATCATCACGTCTGCCGCCCCGCGCTGAATGATCTTAAACGCATCGCCGATGGCGTTCGAACCGGTCGCACACGCGGAAACAGGAGAACTATTGGGACCGCGAACTCCGAATTCAATGGAAACTTGTCCAGTCGCCATGTCGCTAATCATCATGGGCACCAAGAACGGGCTGACACGCTTCGGGCCGCGCTCTAGTAAAATGCGATAATTGCTCAACGTCGTCCCGATACCGCCAATTCCCGAGCCGATATAGACACCGATCCGATCCCGATTTTCATCGGTAATGACGAGCCCGGCGTGCGCCACCGCTTCGTGCGCTGCGTACAAGGCGTACTGGGTGAACATATCCATATGTCGAAGTTCTTTTTTATCAATATATCGCTCGGGGTCGAAGTCGTTCACCAAGCCGGCAATTTTGCAAGGATAGTCGGACGTGTCGAAACGATCAATTTCGCGAATGCCCGATTTTCCAGACAGCAGGCTCTCCCAAAAAGCAGAGACGTTATTGCCAACCGGAGAGACCACACCTAGCCCTGTCACAACCACGCGTCGTGCCATCTATTCACCCCCTTACATAGCAGAAAGCCCCGGCTCGCGCACGGGACTATGCCAAACATCAGCCTGATTATCCCTGGTGCTCCGTGATGTATGTAACTACATCGCCCACGGTGCTGATTTTTTCAGCGTCTTCATCAGAGATTTCCAAGTCGAACTCGTCTTCCAACTCCATAATCAACTCGACGATATCGAGAGAATCTGCACCGAGGTCGTCTTTAAAGGTAGCGTCCAGTGTCACCTTATCTTCATCGACGCTGAGTCGGTCGACAATAATCTTTTTTACGCGTTCAAACACATCGTTTGCCATCGTCTCACCTCCTTTTGCAGTATACTACATGACCATGCCGCCGTCGACAGCCAGTACCTGCCCTGTAATATAACGCGCTTTTTCCGACGCCAAAAACACAACGGCATTCGCGACGTCCTCCGGAGTACCTCTGCGTGCCAAGGGAATGTGTTGAAGCAAAGCCTCCAAAGCCTCGGTTCCGAGCGCCGCGGTCATGTCTGTTTCAATGTATCCCGGCGCGATGGCATTGACGGTGATGTTACGCGGCGCCAGTTCCTTTGCCGCTGCCTTGGTTAAACCAACCAGACCCGCTTTTGCGGCGGCGTAGTTGACCTGACCGGCATTGCCCATCAGCCCGACAACAGACGTGATGTTGACGATGGATCCGGAACGCTGCTTCATCATCGGGCGCGAAACCTGACGAAGCATATAAAATGCTCCGCGCAAGTTGGTATTGAGCACGTCGTTCCAATCGTCGTCCTTCATTCGCATCAGCAAGCCATCACGAGTGATCCCGGCATTATTGATGAGTATATCGACTCGCCCAAACTCTTCAAGTGCAGTTTCGACCAACTTGGCCGCCTGGTCGCTCTGGCTTACATCAGCCTTTATTGTTAGCGCACGGACACCGCGCTCCGCGACAAGAGCAGTTGTTTGTGCAGCAGCATCTTCGCTTCCCAAGTAGTTGACAACCACATGATGTCCCGCGTCTGCCAGCGCGATCGCGATGGATCGGCCAATGCCGCGCGACGCCCCTGTGACAATCGCAACTTTTTGTTCGCTCACACTTCTTCGCCCCCGTTGGTCATACGTCTGCAAACCGCGTCGAGCGTCGCAGGATCTTCGGCGTGCAAAGTCTCGAGCGATTTATCAATTTTCCGTACAAGTCCAGACAGTACCGTTCCGGGACCTAATTCGACGATCACGTCGACACCAAGGCGGCGCATGGCAAGCACACTATCCCACCAGCGCACCGGCATGCATAACTGTCGCTTCAGCGCCTCGCGCAAATCGGCTGCCGTTGTGCGGGGATGGCCGTCCACATTGGCGACGACAGGCACCTTGGCAGCCTGGATGTCGACGCTGTCCAAAAGTTCTCCCAAGGCATCCGCCGCGGGTCGCATTAAGCTACAGTGAAACGGGCCGCTTACGGCAAGCGGCAACACGCGTTTCGCGCCACTCGCTTTTGCGAGTTCAGAAGCCCTGCCAACCGCGGCCGTGGTGCCAGAGATGACAATTTGCCCTGGGCAATTGACATTGGCCAGCTCGACGACCTGACCCGTTTCCTCTGCAGCTTGACGGCAAGCAGCTGCAAGTTGCTCCTCATCGAGGCCAAGCACAGCCGACATCGAACCATCACCCGCAGGAACGGCCTCGTCCATCATCCGACCGCGTTGATATACGAGCCGGACTGCATCTTGAAACGAGATGGCTCCGGCTGCAACAAGAGCGCTGTATTCGCCAAGGCTGTGGCCGGCGACAGCGGTCGGCTGGATATCGACCCGTTCAGCGAGCACACGCAAAACAGCCACACTCATGGTCAACAAGGCCGGCTGCGTATTATAAGTCAATTTCAATTCATCTTCAGGACCGGACAGAATCATGCGGGTCAAATGCATATTGAGTACGTCGTCGGCTTCCTCGAAGACCGCCCGCGCAACCGGATACTCATCGATAAGCGCCTGTCCCATGCCCACGTACTGCGCACCTTGGCCGGGAAACACATACGCTACATTCATTTTTCAACATCTCCATACTGATGATCTGGCACCGAAATACGAGCGTTCCGCTCTTCCATGGCCGTCGACAGTTTGCTCAGCAAATCGTTCGCAATAAACTTGCGCGCTTGCGACAAAGCCATGTACCATGCGCGTGGATTGCTGCTTCCATGCGCTTTAATACAGCCTCCATTGACGCCTAGAAAAGGGGCGCCCCCATGCTCGGCCCAGTCGTATCGGTTGCGTAAAGAACGCAACCTGCCACCCACCAGCATGGCGCCCAAGCGCGACGTTACATTGCTCGTCAGCGCTTCGCGAATACCAGAGAACAGACCAATGCCGATACCTTCCGCAAGCTTGAGCACGACATTGCCGACAAACCCGTCACAAACGACGACGTCAGCAGACCCTGCCATCATCTCCCTCGCCTCGACGTTGCCGATAAAGTTCAGTTGAGATTGCGAAAGCAGAGTGAACGTCTGTTTGACAACTGCGTTTCCTTTCGAATCTTCTGTTCCCACATTCAACAGCCCGATCCGCGGGTTTTCGATGTCGAGAACGTGTTTTACATACGCGTCCGCCATATACGCATAGGTCAACAGATTTTCGGCCGAAGCATCCATCGTCGCGCCCGCGTCCAGCAAGAGGACACCCCTACCGTCAAATGTCGGTAAAATGGGCGCCAAAGCAGGCCGCTCCACACCGGGCAGACGACCGATGACGAGCATACCTGCCGCCATGATGGCACCCGTGTTGCCGGCGGAAACCATCACATTCGCCTCGCCGTTTGCCACCATCTGCGCGGCCATGACCAACGATGAATTCGGCTTGCGGCGCACAGCGCGTACGGGCTCTTCTTCCCCAGCGATGACGACGTCAGTGTGCCTGACCGACACGTTCGCAGGAAAACGGCCCTTCGCCAATTCCACAATTCTCTGTTCATCGCCAATAACGATAAAGTGCGTGTCGGAGAATGCGGCCGCCGCCTCGCAGATCCCTTCCACGGGAGCAACCGGAGCATAATCGCCACCCATTGCATCCACGACAATCGTGATCAATCGGCATCCCCCTCATCCATGAACTGTGCCCCTAGGTTTGACGGGTCCTTATGCACCCAGATCACCCCTTGCACCGCAACGTCCCCATAGACGTGACTGACCGCTCGGCAGCGGACGATATCTCCGTGCTCTCCGATCACGTCGACGCGAGCGCGTACCGTCTCCCCGAGGTGCACAGGTCGCGCAAAACGCAGTTCGGTCTTTGCGGTCACGGCGAGATCAGCGTCCATCAGGGCGATGGCCAACGAGTTGATTTGTGAAAACAACACATGTCCACGGACAATATTGGTTCTCCGGAATACGTGAACAGGCTGAATGGTCAACTCCGATTCCGCATACCGGTTCAACTCAAGCTTAACCAGCCGCCCGACCAAATCCTGTTCGTCGAGCGACCGCAGATCATCCTGTCGGTCCGACGCCATCCGGCGAATTCTCTCTCGAACTTCTGGTATGTGAAGCGCACTGCGATCCAACCGGATGGTTGCGACGCTGACGCCGAACTGTTCCGCCAACTGCTCGTCGGTTGCAAACGGATTTTGTTCGAGAAGTGCGACAAGCGCGTACCGGCGCTCGGATTTCTTCAGAATGAATACCCTCTTTCAACGCATGTTCAAACCTCTCTTGGGAGAGACGGAATACCACATAATCATATATTGAATTCATGGACCAGTCTATGATCCATGTCCTAAAACCTATGTACCGATATATGATTCGATATGCTTTGCAAGAGACAAAAAGGCTGTCCTTTGTGCGCGCTGAGTTCCCTGCGCCCGTTAGGACAGCCCTTTTTCCTGCTCAGACTTATTTCACCGCGAGAACAGTCCGCCCTTTATACGTACCGCAGTTTTTGCACGCATGGTGCGGAAGCTTGTACTCCCCACACTGCGGACAAGTGACCAGCGTTGGTTTCTCAAGCTTAAAGTGCGTTCGACGCAGGCGTTTTCTGGTTTTCGAGGTACGATGTTGTTGAACCGCCACACAGGACACCCCCTTTACAGACTACCGCATGCTATCTTACTCCGAAGGGCCATCTGAAAGCAACCCCTTGAGGGCTTCCAATCTCGGATCGATTGTTTGCGTATCGCAGTCACAGTCCCGTTCATTGCGGTTAGAGCCACATACCGGGCACAAGCCTCGGCACGTCTCGCTGCACAGCGGGCGTTCGTCGATCGCCAAAAACATCGCTTGTTCGAGCTCTGGCGTCAAGTCGATTTCATCATCTGCCACCTGTCGAATCTCGTCGTCTGCGGCGTCCGCGGAAAGCGTGTAGGTCTCATGGAGCGGCGCTTCCAATACGCGTTCAAAGCCGCCGAGACACCGACTGCATCGATAGTGAACCACAGTGCGAAGGCATCCCGTCACCTCGATCAAGGGCTGCCGATATGTTGCATGAACACGTACGTCGACATCATCCACCGCTTCGATATCGACGACCAATTGCGCGACGCGCGGCAGCGAGACGACTTCTGCCACATCCACTTCTCCCTCTCGCTTTAATTCCTGAACGTCGATTTTCATCGTATCCATATCCCCTTCCTGCCGCGCCCGGTCGATCGTTTGACGTCTACGAAAACAAGGCTTGCGCCTGGCGAATGGCCCGCCAAATCGCATCCATCTGTTCCATTGTCGCCCGATAGCCGATGTCGATGGCCTCGGCTGCGCGTCCAAATTGCGAGGTGCCAATATGGGCAACGTCTGGGACAATATTCACCGTCGCAAGTTGCGTTCGATGTGCATATACCTCGTCTTGCATCAGGCCCAAACTCTGCACGATCACGTCCAGCATCGATGTCGGCACAGTGCCAACGGGCGTGAAGGACACGTCGACGCCAACGACGACATCGACGCCGAGATCCCAAGCCGCTTGGACTGGCACTCGTTCGATCACTCCACCATCCACATAGACGGCGCCGTCGCGAACCACCGGCACGAATACGCCTGGGATCGAGATGCTTGCGCGAACGGCGTCGGCGATGAGACCAGTGCGAAACACAACGAGCTTACGAGAAACCAAGTCCGTGGCGACAATGGCGAGAGGAATCTGAGTGTCGGCAAACGTGCCCTGGCGCGTCATCAGCGAGACCACTTCGTGCACTTTGTCCCCTTGGATCAACCCCATCCTCGGCACCGTGAAGTCGATCCAATGACGCCGGCGCAGCCCGGTTGCCAAGGCTTTCAGCATATTCGGACCGACGCCCATTGCATAGACAGCGCCAACCAAGGCTCCCATGCTCGATCCGGTCACCGCATGAATCGGCACACCACTGTCGGTCAACGCCGCGATCACGCCGATGTGTGCAAAACCTTTCGCACCGCCCGAACCCAAGGCCAATCCCACGCGCGCATCAGCCACAAACATCGCCCCCTCAGCGCGACACGTGTGCCAGTAGCGCCTCGGCTACGCGCGGCGTGACAAACTGTGAAACATCGCCGCCGTGCATAGCGACATCTTTGACGAGCGAGGAACTGACAAATCCAAACACCGGCGACGTCGGAATGAAGACGACCCGCACGTCCTCAGCAAGCGATCGATTGACATGCGCCATCGCCAGTTCTGCCTGCAAATCCAAATCGTTGCGCACGCCGCGCACCACGCAAACAAACGATTTCCGTTGGTAATAATCTACGAGTAAACCCTCAAAAGAATCCACATGGACATTGCCGATTCCAGAAACCGCATCACGAATCAACGCCATACGCGTCTCTACATCAAACCAGGGCCGTTTATTCGGATTGTGCAACACACTAACAATCAATTCGTCAAACAATGGCGCGGCCTGCTCGACCACATCCAAATGTCCGCGCGTAAACGGATCAAAGGTACCTGGGTACACCGCCTTGCGCATGGTCATCCCCTTCGTCTCTTAGCCAACGACAGGTTGATAAAGGGCTATTGCGATATCGCCATACACCCTATACTTCACCTTGGCAAAATGGTTGATCAAGTCGGGCAGTTCCATCTCCTTGGGAAGTTCGCAGACGACACCGCCGACAACCCGATTTGCTGGCAAGGCCTCTAAAACCGGTTGCCACAATCGCTCGGCATACGGCGGATCGACGAATACGTACGCCAGTGCGTCATCTGCGGTAGACAATCGTGCTATCGCGTGGCGCCAGTGCGTTTGCCACAGTTCCGCTTGAGCAAGGCCATGCACCCGCACCAGGTTGTCACGAACCGTTCGCAAAGCTTTGCCGTCGCGATCGACGAAGATGGCTCGCTCTGCTCCCCGGCTCAGGGCCTCAATGCCAAGGGCCCCCGATCCGGCGAACAAATCGACCACGACCCCTGATAAACTGTGCGGAATCAAATTAAACATCGATTCCTTGACCCTGTCCGTCGTCGGCCTCGTCGCGGCCCCTTTCGGCGCAACCAAAGGCATGCTTCTCCACTTTCCTGCGATCACACGCACCTGTAGACCACACCACCTGTAAATACAATAGGGCTTCCCAACATCATTATCGTTACGTTCAAAGTACCACATCAGTTTGCGGGCACCAAATTCTGAAGATGCGCACCACCTCTGGTATAACTTCCAATCTGGCGGTCGAGAATAAAAACATCAACGGCGACAGCTGTTGTAGGCAACCGTGTGTGAAGAGGCAATCCCCATCCACTCTTCCTCCGGTTTCTCCTCTCCCAGAACGTGTCAGCTGGCCTGACACCAGAAAACCTCACGCGTACCCGGGCGTGAGGTTTTTCTGTATCATTTCGAATGTCACCGCCATCGGCTCCAGCAGTTTGGGTGGCGTAGTATAATACTCCATAGGCCATTCACCAAGCTCACGCAAAAGGAGCATCGTCCATGACACAGGACCAGTCGCCGCGAAGCGTCGTTCAACTGCGCACAGCACTTGCGGAGCGATCGCTGACCGCCGCTGCGAACATCGCCGGATACCTGCGGCGGATCGAAAGGCAAAACGAAACCTTGCGTGCATACCTACACGTCTGTACCGACCGAGCCCAACGCGAAGCCATGGCGCTGGACGCCCTTGCAAGTGGCTTCCCGGAGGCACTCGGACCGCTTGCCGGCGTGCCGGTATCGGTAAAAGACTTGATTGACACGTCATTCGCACCGACGACATACGGCCAAGCGAAATATCGTGAGCATCAGCCACAGACGACTGCGGTCTGCGTGCAAAGGCTGCAGAGTGCACACGCCATTGTCTTGGGCAAGGCACATCTACACGAATTCGCGTTTGGGGTGACCAATGAGAATCCTCATTTCGGATCGGCGCGCAATCCGCTCGATCCCACTCGGATCACCGGCGGATCGAGCGGCGGCAGCGCAGCATCCGTGGCAGCCGGCATGGCCCTCGTCAGCGTCGGCACGGACACAGGTGGCAGTGTTCGCATTCCCGCAGCCTTTACGGGAGTCGTCGGCCTCAAACCGACCTTTGGAGCCATCCCTACAGATGGCGTTTATCCGCTGGCGCCATCACTCGATCACGTAGGCTCTTTCGCCAACACAGTCCTTGACGCCGCACGGGTAGCTGAAGTCATGGCAGGCCTTGCCCCTGGGACGTGGAGCCAAGGACAAACCGAAGCGGACCAGATTCGTCCCATGGCAGCCGGGCTGGTGCAATCCCTGGTTGACGCCTACGCATCGCAGCGTGTCGCCGAATGGTTCTCCAACATGTGCACGTTATTGTCCCGCGAGGGACTCATCCGTGTTGCCGGCGAGGTACCTGTCGACGGCGGGCAAATTGCCATTCATCAAG
Organism: Alicyclobacillus sacchari; assembly: GCF_004366795.1. Lineage (GTDB taxonomy): Bacteria > Bacillota > Bacilli > Alicyclobacillales > Alicyclobacillaceae > Alicyclobacillus > Alicyclobacillus sacchari. The sequence continues at coordinate 25,421 of NZ_SORF01000006.1, forward strand.
GCAATATTCTCGGCGCAGAAGCGTATGCGACCCATGCACAATCACTTGCGGATCACCCAGCCGATTACGGTTCTGACGTCTTGGCCCGGCTCCAAGCAGGTCACGACGTGCCTACGACAGATTACATTGCGAGCCGTACCTTCCAGGAGAACTTTCAAGCGGAAATGGATCGTTACCTTCAACGCTACGACTGTTTCTTGCTTCCCACTGTCCCGATTCCTGCCCCGCCGCTTGGCGCAACGACGGTGACAGTGCGCGGCAAGGAGGAAGCCGTGCGCCCGCTTTTGACTCGCTTCACCAACCCGTGGAACCTCGCTGGGTTGCCCGCCATCTCGATACCAGCAGGCAACGTCGACGGCCTGCCCATGGGCCTACAAATCATTGGGCCACGCGGACAAGACGCAAAGCTCGTCCACATGGCCCATGTCGTCGAAACCGCTCTACAAAAGCTTTGATTGCCGTTTTCCACGTAAGCTCAGCGGGTGCTCGATTGTACGGCGCCCGCCAGCACGCCATACATCTCATAAACCCTCTGGTAATGGCCGAGTAATTGTTTACTCGGTCCCTCCCAATCGAGCGATCGCGCAATTTCAAGGCCGCGCTCGCGAACGGCGCTGCGTCTGCTTTCATCGGACATGACGGTCTTCACCATTTCAATCATCGCTTCGGTCGAGTCCGGATTAAAGATGAATCCAGCTCTTCCATCCTCCAGCACCTCGCGCGTCGGCGGGCTATCCGCTGCAAGAACCGGCAATCCAGTTGCCATGGCCTCAAAGAGAACCAAACCCAATGTCTCAGTCGTCGATGGAAACAGAAACGCATCCGCCGAGGCGTACGCCTGCGCAAGCTCTTCGCCGTGCAAGTATCCCGTGAAATGCGCCTTTGTTCCAGCAAAGATGCGCTCCAATTCGGGGCGGTGCGGCCCGTCTCCGACAATCGCCAGATGCAAGTTCGGAATCGCGTCCATGCACGGGCGAATGCGCTCGATGTTCTTTTCCGAGGCCAAGCGCCCCACGTACAAGAGCACCGGATCGTCCGGCGAAGCCATGGGAGCCAGGCGTCTGCGCATATCCTCACTGCGTTGTGCCCGCTGATATAGGTCGACGTCCACGCCACGTTCCCAAAGATCGAGGTTCTGGAACCCGTGCTTTTCGAGTTCGCGAAGTGTTGCACGCGAAGTTGCCAGATTCAAGTGAGCGCGGTTATGTAAGGTTCGGAAGTACCACCAAAGTGCGGGTTCCAGAAAATCGAGTTTATAGTGGTGGGCATATGCCGGCACATTGGTGTGGTAGGAAGCAATGAGCGGTAAGTGAAAACGCCACGCGTAATAAATCCCGCCTATTCCAAGAAAAGCCGGATTCACAACGTGAATCAGATCCGGGCGAAACGCCTTGACCTTGCGGCCAATTCGTGGCAAGGGCAAGGCATACCGCTTTTCCGGATAGAGGATAAATGGCATCGCAGGTATGCCAACGATGGTTGCGGAGGCGTACTCCCGCGGCGAACCAGACGGCGCGAACAGCAGCACCTCGTGACCTTCTCGCTCCAGATAGCGCAATGTGGCGCATAGGCGCGTGACGATCCCGTCGGTCGACGGCAGGAACGTCTCCGTAAACATCGCAATCCTCATGGCTACAGGTTACCTCCAAGTCGCATTCGGACGAATGACATTGAAATCAACGCGATCGCGATAGCGCTGTGCCGTCTCGATCAACTCGCGAATCAGTTCATCAGACAACAGGTGCGGTTGGAGCCCGAGATCGAGCAATTTGGTGTGCACGGCGTGGTAGTAATGCTCTTCCTTCTCGACGCGCGGGTTAGGCAGGTGCGCAATCTTCGCGTCCAACCCCATTTCAGCGGCAACGCGCTGTACGCGCTCGGCTAGTTCTAGCACCGAAAACTGCTCGGTGAACTGGTTGAACACGCGGAATTCGCCGCGATCCGCAGGATGCAGCGCAGCAAGCTCAATACACTGCAACGTGTCGCGAATGTCGAGGAACGCACGCGTCTGTCCGCCTTTGCCATACACGGTGAGGTCGTGCCCGACCGCCGCTTGGATACAAAAGCGATTGAGCGCGGTGCCAAACACGCCATCGTAGTCGATCCGATTGTACAGCTGCTCGTCCTGCTTGGTCTCCGCTGTCCAAAGCCCATACACGACACCCTGGTTCAAATCCGTGGCACGAATGCCCCACGAACGGCAGGTAAACATGATGTTGTGGCTGTCATGTACCTTGGACAAGTGGTAGAACGAAAACGGCTGCTTGGGATATGGCAGCACGTCTTCGCGGCCCTTGTGCTGGATGCGGATGTACCCCTCTTCGATGTCGATGTTCGGCGTCCCGTATTCACCCATTGTACCCAGCTTAATCAGGTGGCAATCAGGCGTGTTCTCCTTCATGGCAAACAATACATTGAGCGTCCCAACCACGTTGTTTACCTGTGTAAACACCGCGTGTTCGCGATCGATCATCGAATACGGGGCAGACCTCTGCTCAGCAAAGTGAACAAAAGCCTCAGGTTGGAAATCTCGAAACACGTGTTCGACAAATTCGTAGTTCTGCAAGTCTCCGAAGTAAAATTTGATGTCTTTGCCGGAAAGCTTCTTCCATGCAGCCAAGCGTTCTTCCATCGAAGCGATGGGCGTTAGTGACTGTGTTCCAAGTTCTTTATCCCACTCGCGACGAACGCAATTGTCCACGATGGCAACCTCATGCCCCCGTTCGGAAAAGTGCAGGGCCGTAGGCCACCCACAGAATCCGTCACCGCCGGCAATAATAATTTTCACGTTGATCATTCACCCCAACATTCGGTTAGACGCAAATCACTTCTCTACCAATGTACAAGTTTTCAGCATGCCCGGCAAGTATACGGGTAAGAACCTTGGTGGCGCAAGTAGCGACCTTCACTTTTACCGTGGGCATACTTCCCCAATTTTCTGCCCCATGCGAACACAATCTCCAGATTGCACGGTCCACTGCACACGAGTTTCTGCGGGAAAGAGTACAATGACTGTGGAACCAAGCGCAAAGTGCCCAAGCTCGTCCCCCTGCTCAAAACGGGATGCCGCACAAAGGTCAAGAGATCCGCGGCCACGTCGATTTGCATAGCGCAGACAAATGGTGCGCACCCCTGCTGCCCCCACCATCACCAAGGCAAACTTGCCGATGGGTGATTGAAAATATGTAATCGTTCGCTCATTTTTGACGAATAGTTGATCAATCTGTGCCACCGATAAGGCATTCACCGGAAACAGCGTGCCAGGAACGTGAACGAGGCGCTCAGGAACGCATTCGATCGGAGCATGCACTCGATGATAATCCCTGGGGCTCAAATATAACGTCGCATAGTGGCCATCGGTAAATACCTTGGCAGCATGTTCGTCCTGCAACAAGTCTACAAGGCTGTAGGAACGGCCCTTCACCTGCAGCAGGCGCTGGTCGGTTAGCCTGCCGATCTCGCTGACACATCCATCGACAGGAGATACAATCCCTTCTTCAATTGGCCTTGCTCCAGCCTTGAGCGAACGCGCGAAAAAATCGCCCAAGCTCGCGAACTCCGACAAGGCGCACGCCAACTCGTCGAGATCGACCTTGTAATGGCGAACAAACCATGGGATGGCACGACGGCTCAACCTTGTTCGCACAAACCACCTGACGCAGGCGGTGTATGTCCGCTTAGGAAACGCGTACAGCGCCGCTTTTGCAATATGGATATGCCATCACCCTTTATCATGTCGTCGCCAATCCTATTGTAGACACTCCACCCTAAAAAGAAAAAGAGCCAGCCGACAATTCGGCTAGCCCCTTTTCCTCTTGCGGAACGATTAGCGGCCTGCGAGCTGTTGCTCTGCGAATGCCACCAAACGCTTCGTGATTTCACCACCGACCGAACCGTTCTGACGAGCGGTTGTTTCGGCACCAAGTTGCACGCCGAATTCGGAAGCGATTTCGTACTTCATCTGGTCGAGGGCACGGCTTGCGCTTGCAATCAAGACTTCGTTGCTGCCGTTTTGATTCGCCATGATGTGTTCACCTCCTCTTGCGTGGTACACGTAGTATGTTCGCCAGGGGAGGATTTATAATTGCCACTTACGTCCAACGCGTTAATCGCGATATACGGTTTCGTCGATGGGCACCTGAACCGCTTCCCGCAGCGCTTCGGTCGCCGGCGAATACCAAAACGAATCGGATGCGAGAAGCTGTGCTGCCTCGTCACGCGCCACTGACATGATGCGATGATCCTGAATCAGATCGCCGACGGCAAATTGCGGTAAGCCACTTTGTCGAACGCCCAAAAATTCACCCGGCCCGCGCAATTCCAGGTCGCGTTCCGCAATGCGGAAACCGTCCTGCGTATCCAGCATCGTCTGAATCCGCGCCTGTGCCGTTTCATTGTTCGCCTCGCTGAGCAAAATACAATAACTCTTGTACGATCCGCGGCCAACGCGACCACGCAGCTGGTGAAGCTGCGCCAAGCCAAACCGCTCCGCATTGTAGATGGCCATGACCGTGGCGTTTTTTACATCGATCCCGACCTCGATGACCGTCGTTGCAACCAACGCGTCGATCTCGCCGTCGCGGAACGCGCGCATGACCCCTTCCTTCTCATCGACAACCATTTTGCCGTGTAAAAGCCCAACGCGGAATCCCGCGAGTTCCTCGCGAAGTTTGTCGAATACGTCGAGCAAAGCGGTAAAATCCGCCGCTTCCGACTGTTCGATAGCAGGTGTCACAATGTAAGCCTGACGCCCCGCTGAAAGTTCCCGACGAATCAAGCGAATGGCTTCCGCTTCTTGACTCATGGAAAGCGCGATCGTCTGAATAGGCTGACGCCCCTTAGGCAGCTCGTCCAGCGATGACACATCCATATCCCCGTATACGGCCAGGGCCAACGTCCGTGGGATGGGTGTCGCGGAAAGCATCAAGACGTCAGGCGATGTTCCTTTACTGCGCAGGGCGGATCGTTGGGATACGCCAAACCGGTGTTGCTCATCAGTTGCAATCAGCCCTAGATTGCAAAACGTCACGTCTTCGGTCAGTAATGCATGCGTTCCAACGACGACATCGATGGTACCAGATGCAAGACCTTCAAGAATTTCTCGTCTCGCCTTACTTCCAACAGATCCGGTCAACAGCCTCACAAAGACGCCATCCCTGCCCAACACGCGTTCAGCCTCACGCGCATGTTGTTCCGCCAAGATTTCGGTTGGTGCCATCAAAGCAGCTTGACAGCCAGCCAGATGAGCCGCATAACAAGCGAACAGCGCAACCCAGGTCTTACCCGACCCCACATCGCCTTGTATCAATCGGGCCATCGCACGATCACCCTGGAGATCCCGGAGAATATCCAAACAGGCTCGTTTTTGTGCATCTGTCAATGGCGCGGGAAGAAGGCTTGCGAAGCGCTCGACCGCATCATCTGGAACGTGGCGTGCGACCCCGGTGGAATCCTTGCGATGCATGCGAAACCAGTGCAGTTGGATTTGAAACAATAAAAACTCTTCAAATGCCAAGCGCCGTCGAGCTTGCCGCAAATCCTCGGCGGAACGAGGACGATGCATGGCGATGACGGCATCGCGGTGACTCCAGAGCCTATATTTCTGCACCAAGGTATACGGCAGGACATCCAATAACTGATCGGCGTGCAGATCCAGGGCCTTCCCAATCAACTGGTGGATTTGACGCGAACCAAGTTCTTTATTCGCCCGATAGACAGGCAGTAAACCTTTTGACCGTGGCTCCGAGACGTCAAATGACGTCTCCACTGCGACAATGCGTTGCGCCTTAGCGTCCCATCGTCCGGTGACGACGAGCAATCGACCATCCGTCAGACGAGACTTGAGGTAATGTTGTGAAAACCAGGTACACAAGACAAGATGTTGACCATCAACGCGCAGACGCGCGGATAAGATCGACTTTGAGCCACGCCAGCGCACAACCGCGTTGCCGCTGACGACAGCTCTTACGGTGACTCGCGAACCGTCTTCCCATTCGACGAGCGGACGAATTTGCCTATCTTCGTATCGGAATGGAAAATAATGCAATACATCGTGAATTGAATGAATGCCAAGAGCCGCCAAGGCATGCTCCTTGGCGGGTCCGACCCCTGGCAAATCACGCACGCTCTGCTGTTTCAAGTTCAAAACTGGCCACTCCAAAACGAAAGCTTAAAATTTAACACCTTGCACGTAGATTTGAATATTCGGGACCTCGATGCCCACCGTTTCCGCCAGGACGTACTCTACCTTTTGGCGGACTCGCTGTGCAGTTTCATAAATATTGACACCATACTGCACGATGATAAACAGCTCGACGTGGACGTCGTCATTTCCTGCAATTCGCACTTCCACACCGCGTCCCGGATTCTCACGCCCAAATACTTCGGTGAGCCTATCTACCACCTGGCGACGCGACGCCATACCAGCAAGCCCATCGCACTCGATGGCTGCGAGCCCTGCCGTGGTCGCGATGACGTCTTCAGACACCGCAATCGTTCCATATTGGGTTTCAAACGTCTTTGGCATGGAACCCCTCCGCTCTCGGCGCGTATTTTCCTCATTGTACTATAAACGGATTCGTCCCCGGAAGGATGGTTGCGGGATCCGGGACGATATGCTAAGCTAGGCAGGGTCATTTTCGCCAAGCATGTCAACGCATGTGCTTGAATTACGGATACAGGCCTGGTGAAGGAGGTGTTCGCATGGCAAGACGGTGTGAAATTTGCGGACGCGGACCCCAAGTTGGCAACAAGGTCAGCCACTCGCACATTTTGACCAAACGTCGCTGGCTTCCAAATCTGCAAGTGGTTCGCGCAAACGTCGGTGGAACGACGAAGCGCATCCGCGTATGTACGCGCTGCCTGAAGGCGGGCAAGGTAACGCGCGCCGTATAACGCGCGGTCATGAGAAAAAAGCAAGAAAAAAGCACCTGCGAACAGGTGCTTTTTTCTTGCTATGAAATGATGCTGATGAATCGACTGATGTACGGAAGAAATCAAGAATCCTTGGTGAAGGTACCCAAAACCGCTTTTACAATTCCACCCAGAAAGCGCGGCAGCTTGATCGTATAAACTTTCAAGACCACTTCCCCCCTCGTGCAACCAGCGCAACACCATTCCGAAGAGTCTGGACTGTCCCCAGATCCGTTCTGCGCTGGGCATAGGCCTCTGTCGCTAGCTATGTATATGCGCATTCTGTCGAAATGTGCAAGGACGAGCGTAAAAACCGGGGAATCCGAGTCTCTAGGACATCAGGGCCTTGGTGAGTCGCGCCAGGGCATCCGCGCGATCCGGGTGGTCAAACACCGCAGATCCCGCAACAAACACGTTTGCACCCGCTTCGTGAACCTGGCGAATGGTGTGCTCATTGATGCCCCCATCCACTTCGATGAGTACGTCACCATGCCCCAATTCAACCAATTGGCGACGGGCAGAGGCAATTTTCGAGAGCGTCGCAGGAATCAAGTTCTGCCCTCCGAATCCCGGATTCACCGTCATGACCAGCAGAAGGTCGATGTCGTCAGCCAAATAAGGCAGACCGTCCAGTCCCGTTCCGGGATTGAGTGCCAAACCCGCGCGAAGACCTGTATTGCGGATCATCTGCAGAGCGCGGTGTGGATGGTGAGTCGCCTCTTGATGAATGGTGATCACATCCGCACCAGCTTCGACAAAGGCTGGAATGATGGACTCAGGCTGCTCGACCATGAGATGGACATCGAGGGTACAAGTAAATCGACGCCGCAACGCGGAAACGACAAGAGGACCCATTGTGATGTTCGGGACAAAGCGGCCATCCATGACATCAACATGGATCCAATCACATCCTGCCTCGACGACCGACGCCACTTCCCTCTCTAAACACCCAAAATCCGCTGACAGAATCGATGGTGCAAGCTTGGTGACATTCATGAATACTCGTTCAGCTCCTGTTCGCGAATCTCTTGGTACAATTGGCGATACGATACGTAACGCGTCGAAGCGATCAGCGCCCGATCCACCGCAGCTTTGACACCGCATCCTTCTTCGTCCAGATGCAAACACCCGCGATAACTGCACGCCTGCGCGGGCTCGGCAAAGTCCATAAAGTACTCGCGTAGATCGCGCGAAGCAACTTCCAACTGCAGCTGACTAAAACCGGGAGCATCCGCCACCCAGCTCGCCTCGTCCATTTGAAACAGCTCAACGTGGCGCGTCGTCTGCTTGCCGCGACCGATTTTCTCACTGACTTCACCCATTTGCAAATGTAAACCAGGCAATAAGGCGTTCGCGAGCGTTGACTTGCCTGCCCCGGAAGGTCCCGCAAACACACTGATGCGTCCCTTCAGGCGAGAGCGCACCTGCTCCACGCCGTTCCCGAATTTCGCCGCGATCGCATATGTTTCGTAACCGATAGCGCGATAGCGTTCGACAATCTCAGTGACGCGGCCAGGTGTGGCGAGATCGGACTTGGTAAGTACGATTGTCGCTTCCACGCCAGCCGAAGCGGCAGCGACGAGCGTCTTATCCAGCATATATAGATTTAAATCGGGCGTGACGAACGAACACGCCACGACGACGTGGTCGACGTTGGCGATGGGCGGCCGCACCAACTCCGTCGCTCGCGGGAGGACCTCGACGATCACGCCCTCATGGCTGCCGATGGGATCATATTTGACCCTGTCTCCCACAAGCACGGTCGTTCCACGCTTTTTAAACACGCCCCGGGCACGACAACGACGGAGTTGCTCACCATCTTGAACATCGAAGAAACCACTGATAGCCCGAATCACGCGTCCTTCCGCCACAGCGCCCTCCTCATGATCCCTGTACAGGGTAATCGCGAACGAGTTGCCCGTCTTCGTACACTTTGACATCACCCTTTTCGCCGGGCGTCAAATACAACACTTCCTGCCACGAGGTGTGCCGATGTATCCGCTGGTTGACAACCACCTGCCCGCTACCGCGCGCGTCGTCGATCATGATCTCGACGTCAATCGGCGGGCCTTTGGGTGGATCGACCGTCACCTGAACGCTATGCGGCTGCGCCTCGCCTGCATTGGTCGCACCACTGTTGGTTAGCGACGGCGTATTGCCATCACCGTTGTCCGGCGCGTTCGAAGCGCCGTTGCCAAAGCCCGTTCCGTTGCCCATGCCATTAGGGCCTGTGGTCGTATTATCTGTGGCATTCGCACTTGCTCCGTTATCCGTATTCCCTGAATTGGATGTGTCATTGCCCGGCGCAACGGATGGATTACTGACGACATACATATTGATGGTCGATCCCGCAGGCACTGAATCTCCCTCAATATACGGGTACACGTACGATACCAGAGGATCTTGGTTGACCAAATTGCTCGGTGTCACGCTGCCAACCGTCAAGCCGGCCGCCTGAATCGCCGCTTCCGCCTGCTGCAATGGCAGACCCACCAATTTTGGAACCGTGACATACTTTTCCTCGCTCACCGTGAGCGTGATCTTCGCGTTTAACGGCACCGAGGTGCCTGCGGGCGGATTGCTTGAAATCACTTGGCCTGTCGGCACTGTGGTGCTCTGCTCGGTCTGCTCCGTGATGTTGTTTGCCGAAAACCCGGCGCTCACAAGCGATTGCCTGGCTTGATCAAACGGTTCGTTGGTCACGTCCGGCATGGCCACTTTGGGGGCACCCTGGCTTACATAAAGAGTAATATCTCGGGTCTTTTTGACCTGCGTACGCCCCGGTGGCGACTGTTCATAGACGATACCTGACGCTTCGTGAAGATTCGGCTCCAACTTTTCGACGATTTGACTGCGCGGGAAACCCGCAGCTTCTAACGTTGTGACTGCCTTTGACGCGGGCTTGCCAACGACGGACGGCAATTCCACATTCGGCACCGTCATCAGGTTCGTCACCAACACGATCGCGGCATAGCCGCCAAGACCGAGTGCAGCGACAGCCAATACCGCGATGCCGGTGATCAGGCTGATCCGTTTCCACCGCGGCATTTTTGGCTTTGACTCGGGCGTACCCGCATTTGCTAACCTATCGCCAATGTGTTCCCCCATCGCCGGTACCACGATGGTCTTGTCATCACATTCGAGCGCAGGCGTAAACTTAGGCACGTTTGGGCGGTCCAAGGCAACGTCAAGATCGGCCTGAACTTCGGCCATATTGTCATAACGGCCTTCTGGAGCTTTCACCAGGCAGCGAAGAATAATATTTTCCACACTCTGCGGAATCGATTTATTCAAATCCCGCGGATCGACAAACGGCTCGCGCAAGTGCTTTAAAGCGACGCTGACCGGAGAATTCCCGTCAAACGGAAGTTTTCCCGTCAGCATCTCGTACATAACAATACCTAGCGAATAAATATCGCTTTTTGCTGTGGTCGGAGCTCCACGCGCCTGTTCTGGTGAGAAGTAATGAACGGAACCTAAGACAGATGTAGCCTGTCTGTCTGCAATGGTCTGCCCCGTCACCGCACGCGCAATACCGAAGTCGGCCACCTTGACCTGACCGTGGCGGTTTAACAGGATGTTGTGGGGCTTGATATCGCGATGGACGACATTTAAGTCGTGTGCATGTTGCAACGCAGAACAGATCTGCTTGCTGATGTCGATGGCCTCTTCCACAGGCAAGGGCGCACGTTCGACGATCACGTCCTTCAACGTCGGTCCATCGACGTACTCCATGACAATGTACTGCTCGCCTTCCGAGATGCCAACGTCGTACACATTGACGATATTCGGATGGGAAAGCCGACCTGCCGCTTGGGCCTCTTGTCGGAAACGGCGAACGAACTCCTCGTCCTCGACAAACTGGCTGCGCAGCATTTTGACCGCCACAACGCGATCCAAGAGCGTATCGACCGCGCGATAGACGACTGCCATGCCGCCGTCGCCAATCGTCTCCTCCAGTCGATAACGGCCTCCAAGAATGCGCGAGGTCATTTGTTGCCAGCCTCCTCTCGGTTCACCGCGACAAGAGCCGTCACGTTGTCCGTACCGCCGCGCGAAAGCGCCGCTTGAATCATAGCCTCGACTACCTGTTCCAGATCTTCAACCGTTGCGGCAGTCCGAGCCTCTTCCAAAAATGAACGAATCTCAGAATCTGTAACCAAATTGGTCAATCCGTCGGAACACAACAGGACGACATCATCAGGCCGCCATGGGAACGAGTTAACATCTGGAAAACTGTGCGGCTCGGTGCCAAGGGATCGCGTTACGATGTTTCGCTGAGGGTGGTGTTTCGCTTCTTCCTGCGTCAATTGCCCGCGGCGAACCAGTTCCGCAACCAAGCTGTGATCGTCCGTCACTTGGCTAAACTCGGAGCCAGATAGCATGTATGCCCGGCTGTCGCCGACGTGCGCGATGTACATCGCGCCAGGCTTGGCAAAAGCGCAGACGATGGTTGTGCCCATTCCGCGATAGCTTGCATTTTCGCATGCCTGCTGATAAATCGCAGCATTGGCGACAGCGAGTGCGGAGAGTAAAACCTCGCCCGGATCGCTGTCTGGACGCAGATGCTCGCGCACGTATAAGCCCACGCGCTCGATGGCCAACTGACTGGCGACGTCCCCCGCCTGCGGACCGCCCATGCCGTCCGCGACGAGGTATAGTTCTCCCGCAGCGAGCCCTGGCAGGATAGAGAAGCCATCCTGATTCATCGTTCGAACGAGACCAATGTGCGATTTCGCAGCGTACAACATGCCAACACCTCAATGTTGAAACGAACCGAGCGTATCATCACGCTCGCCGATTCATATGTTGAGCGCGCAACTGACCGCACGCCGCCGCGATGTCATGTCCCATTTCGCGTCGGATCGTCGCGTTGATGCCCGCTTCTTGCAATGCATTCCAAAACGCGTAAATCTGCTTCCTCTCGGTGCGCCGATACTGGCGCTCCGGCACGTAGTTCACCGGAATGAGATTGACGTGGCACGGCAGACCGCGAATCAACTCGGCCAACTCTCGCGCACATTCGAGACTATCATTTTGTCCGGCCACCAGTGCGTATTCGAAAGAAATGCGCTTCCCTGTTTTTTGATAGTAATAATGACATGCTTCCATCAGCTTGGCAATCGGGTACGCCTTGTTCACCGGCATCATTCGGCCGCGCAGCTCATCGTTTGCTGCATGTAACGACACCGCAAGCGTGATGGGCCTCCCTTCGTCGGCGAGGCGACGAATGCCTGGCACGAGTCCCACCGTCGAAATGGTAATGTGACGCTGGCCGATGTTGAGTCCATGCGCGTCGCTGACGATGTCGATAAAGCGCATGACGTTGTCATAATTGTCCATAGGCTCACCGGAGCCCATGAGAACAATAGAAGATACGCGCCCACCCTGACTGTCGAGCAGCGATTGGCTGTACATCAGCTGTTCGACCATCTCGCCTGCCTGCATCTGGCGGATCATGCCACCCAGCGTCGAAGCGCAAAACGTGCAACCCATTTTGCAACCGACCTGCGAGGACACACAGACGCTGTTCCCGTAGTTATGGCGCATGAGCACCGTCTCGACGGTTACGCCATCCGGCCATTCGAGCAGGAATTTCGACGTCGGATCGACCTTCGAATCCTGACGCACCACCTCTTTGGCACTGCGCAAAAAAGCCCGTTCGGACAGCGCCTCCCGCAAGGCTTTCGGCAAATTCGTCATCTCTTCGAATCGCGTCGCCCGCTTTTGATACATCCACTCGAACAGTTGTACCGCTCGATACGGCTTTTCCCCGAATTCACGGGCAAGCCAATCCTTCAATTCAGCAAGTGTAAAGTTATACAAGTGAATCACGCATTTCACCTCCTCAATTTCGCCGCAACCGCGCCATGTAAAATCCATCCGTTGCAAACATTTCAGGTGTCAGGGTCAGGCCAACCGTAACGCGATCCGCCAGGGATGCGGGCAAATCGCCTGCGATATCATCCAAGGAGACCGCACCCTCTAGTTCATCGATCACGCGCAAGACCACTTGCTCATTTTCCTCCGGCAACAGTGTACACGTCGCATACACGACGTAGCCGCCCGGCTTGACGATCCGGCAGGCATGGCGCAAGAGATCTGCCTGCAAGGCCGTCAAAGCGGCCACGTCGGCTTCCGTCCGCCGTTGGCGAATATCCGGACGTCGCCGCATCACGCCAAGCCCGCTGCACGGGGCGTCGACGAGCACCGCGTCATACGGCGGATCGCCAAGCACGTCGCGACCGTCGCCAAGGCGTGCGCGCACGCTCGCGATATGCAGGCGCGAGCAGGCATCCGCAATGGTCTGCACCTTGGCCATGTATACGTCGTAAGCGTCGATTACGCCTGTGTCGCGCATGAGTTCGGCGATTTGTGTCGTCTTGCCGCCAGGTGCAGCGCACATGTCGAGGATGCGCATGCCCGGTTCGGGCCGCAGCAAAGGTGCAATCAACATCGCCCCCTCATCCTGTACGGTCAGCAGCCCATCGCGATAGAGGTCCAGGCGCTCGACATCGATCGCGCCCATGATCCGCAGGGCCCCGTCATACAGCGATCCCCGCTCGATATCGACAATGCCTTGCGCAGCAAGCGCCGACGTGACGGATTCGACCGAGGCTCGCAGGGCATTGACACGCACGCTCGTCACTCCGGGACGATTGCCCGCCGCCAGTATGGCATCTGCACGCTCTCTGCCATAAGTGGCAACCAGCCTTGTAACCATCCAACGCGGATAGCTGTGCAGCAAGGACAATTGGGCGATGTCATCAAAGTCCTCCCGCAGAGAGTCGAGTCGCTTCTCCCAATCCGTTCCGTCCCGCAGATAGCTGCGCAATACGGCATTGACAAACGATGCGGATCGCGGATTGACCCGCTTGGCCAGTTCGACCGCATCGCTCGTCACCGCGTAAGCTGGCAGCTTAGACAGCCAGCTTAGCTGGTAGACGCTCATGCGCAAGATGGTCAAGGTCTCGCTTTCCATAGACCTTAGGCCGCGGCGCACGTACGGCGCAAGCAGCTGATCGATGGTCAACTGGCGGCGAACAGTTCCGTACGCAATTTCCGTCGCCAAAGCCTTATCGCGATCGCTCAGTTCGCGTTTGGCCAGCGCATGCTGCAATGCCAGGTTCACATACGCCTGGTCTTTTGCCACACGCACGAGCGTGTGATATGCGGTCCATCTAGCTGGAGAGATCACGTGCGTCGATCCTTTCAAAAGCCACTGTATCGGTACGCAAGCCGGCGAGCCAGGCGCCTGCGCTCATCGGTCGCTTGCCCGCGGGTTGCACTTGCTCCACGACGTAGACACCTGTGCCGCAGGCGACAACCGCCGTGTCACCGTTGCGGCGAGCCAAACCCGATTCACCTGGCAAATCGCCGGTGCCGACATAACCACGCAAGATTTTTAACTGCCGGCCGTCGGGCCCGATCGCGCTGGCTCCAGGCCACGGTGCCATCGCGCGTACCTGCAGGGCGATGGCATCTGCAGAGCGCCGCCAATCGATCCACTCGTCACGGCGTGTAAGTTTCTCGGCGTATGTCACACCCGCCTCAGGCTGCGGAACGGCCTGAAGCTCACCGCGCACATAGGCGGGCAGAACTTCTTCGCACATTTGGCCGCCAAGCAACGCCAAGCTGTCGTGCAGTTCCCCAGCCGTGACATCGGGGTCAATCGGCAACTCGCGCTGCGCGATCATCGGCCCGGCATCCAATGCGCGCACCATTTCCATGAGTGTAACGCCGGTTTTTGTATCGCCGGCAAGAATAGCTCGCTGAATTGGCGCCGCTCCACGCCAGCGCGGGAGCAACGACGCGTGGACGTTGACCGCACCGGCCTTCGCGAGATTGAGCACCCGCTCGGGCAGCAGTTGTCCATACGCCGCCGTGACCAGGATGTCCGCCCCCCATTCAGCCAACGCGCGTACACTATCAGGGCTGCCCACTTTCTCCGGCTGCAACACGCGCAAGCCAAGTTCGAGCGCGCGCCGTTTGACTGGCGGTGGCGTCAAAAGCCGCTTTCGCCCGGCTGGGCGATCCGGTTGTGTGACCACGCATACATCCCAGGAGAGACGCACGAGGGCTTCGAGCGACGGCAAGGCGAAGTCTGGAGTGCCCATAAAGAGAGCGCGCACAGGCATTAGGAGCGCTCCCCGACCGTCGCCCGCTCGATTTGATCCGGGCGCAGATAATCGATAAACAGAATGCCGTCGAGATGGTCGATCTCATGTTGCAAACAGCGAGCCAACAGATCGCGCCCCTCTACCTCAAAGAATTCCCCATTTCGATCCTGTGCTCGCACCTTGACATAGGCGGCACGCTGGACAATACCCGAGAGCCCAGGCAATGACAGACACGCTTCACGCTCGTGTTGCTCGCCTTCGCGCGCGATGATTTCTGGATTCACCAATTCAATCCAAGCGTGTTTCGCAAAGCTGTCCTCAGCAGGCGCCACATCGATGACGACCAACCGCTTGAGAATCCCGATTTGATTGGCAGCGAGGCCAATGCCATCAGCGTGGTACATCGTCTCCGCCATGTCGTCGAGCAATTTATGGATAGCTGGTCCAAACTGTGTGACAGGCTTCGCCTTTTGGCGCAAGGCCTGATCTTCCCCTTTGCGAATGATGCGAATGGCCATGATACGGCCTCCTTCAGTACAAAATTCATGGCGCCTAGCCGATTCTCTGTGCGTTGACGTCCAGGCGGCAACTGCCCCCCAAACGATTCATCCGCTCCTTGACCAAGCGATAGCTTTGTATAACATCGTGCCCTACATCTTGCCACCGACCATACTTTAGCACAACCTGATACCGATACAGGTTGTCGATTCGCCGAATTCCACTTGGCGACGCGGGCAAGATCGTCATGTGCACAATGGCACCCGAACGGCGCAACTCACGCTCAAACCGCATCGCCGCGCCACGCGCGACCCGCTCGTCTGGATGCGACGCCAGAAATACAGCAAGTTCGCAAAACGGTGGATACGTGAAAAATTCACGCTGACTGCGTTCTTCTCGATAAAAGGCCGCAAAATCATGTGCAGCCGCTGCTTGGATGGCAAAATGCTCAGGGCGATACGTCTGGATGAGCGTCACGCCGTCAGTCTCGGCACGGCCCGCGCGGCCAGCCACTTGCGTCAACAACTGAAACGTCCGCTCATGCGCGCGGTAGTCGGGCAATGTCAACATCGTATCGGCAGCGACGACACCAACCAGCCGCACGCGCGGAAAATCCAATCCCTTGGCAATCATCTGAGTGCCGATGAGAACGTCCGCACGACCTGCCTCAAAGTCGGCGACCATTCGTTGCAGTGCACCCTTCTTGCGAGTGGTATCGACATCCATGCGCAACACGCGAAAATCCGGCCAAAGTGCCGCGATCGCGGCTTCAATCTGCTCCGTACCGATGCCAAACGCGCGCAGGGCGCGCTCGCCGCACGCCGGGCAGCAATCGCTGTACGATTGCTCATACCCACAGTAATGACATACCAGCCGCATCCCTGTATCCGCGCGATGCACCGTCAAATGGATGTCGCAGTGTGGACACTGGACACCGTCCCCGCAGGCGCGGCACAGCGTTGAACTCGCATAACCTCGCCGATTGAGGAACAAAATGGCTTGCAAACCGGAACGCACGGTTGCCTCCAATTCTTGCTGCAACCGCTCGCTAAACAGCGACTTGTTTCCGATCCGCAATTCTTCCCGCATATCGACAATTTCGACCCGCGGTAAAGGCCTGCCGTTCGCCCGCTGCGGCAATGACACCAAAGTGGCGCACCCGTCCTCCACTTGGCGAATTGCCCACAAGGACGGCGTCGCCGATCCGAACACCACTGCGGCTGCCGCCGCTTCGGCCCGCCTGATAGCCACTTCGCGCGCGTCATAATGTGGCGCGTCCTCCTGCTTGTACGAGGGCTCGTGTTCCTCGTCGACGATGATCAATCCCAAATCGCGAACAGGTGCAAACACGGCTGAACGAGCACCAATCACGATGCTCGCCTCGCCGCGCAGAATGCGCGCCCACTCGTCGCGCCGCTCACCCTGTGAGAGCGCGGAATGCAAAACGGCGATGCGATCGCCAAATCGGCTGTGAAAGCGGCCCACCATCTGCGGCGTCAAGGCAATTTCGGGAACGAGCAGCACGGCCTGCCTGCCTTGGC
Organism: Alicyclobacillus sacchari; assembly: GCF_004366795.1. Lineage (GTDB taxonomy): Bacteria > Bacillota > Bacilli > Alicyclobacillales > Alicyclobacillaceae > Alicyclobacillus > Alicyclobacillus sacchari. The sequence goes on from NZ_SORF01000006.1 coordinate 42,492, forward strand.
CAATGACATCTGCGATGGTGCGCATGTACACTTCCGTCTTGCCGCTGCCGGTGACTCCGTGGACAACGGCCATGCGCAAGCCAGGCGCTTGTATCAACTGTGTCAGGCGAGCCATTGCACGAGCCTGGTGCACGGTCAATTCCGGCGCCGGACGCACATCGCGATCCGGCCACGCATATCGCGAGATGGGTCGCTCCTCGACACTTACGAGCCCGGCCGCGACAAGCGGTTGTACAGTGGTCCGATGATATGCTTTACGCTCCCAAGCCAATTCCCCGGTCAAGGCCAACTGGCGCAACAAAGCCGCTTGGCGAGGCGCCCGCGCTTCGCGCTCTGCCGCCGCTCGCAGCAATTCATCCGGGGCCTTTGTCGCAGCCAAAAACGACTGCAAGCGCGCTTGCACCTGTTCGGACACGTGCAGAACGCGCTCCAAGTAGCCCAGTTCCACCCACGCCTCGATTTGCGCCTTGGCGGCTGCACCGAGCTTGGCCACGGCGTGATCGTCCGGCTTCTCCCGTGCAACTAAGCGCCAGGTCGACGATGCCAGAACGTCGTCGGGCACGTCCACCCCGCTTGCCGCCCGCAACTGCAAACGTCCAGTGACGCGAAATGCCCCGGGCAAGATGGCTGACAGCGCCTCGGGCAAGGTCGCGGCGTATCGTTCACAGAGCCACTCGGCGAGCCGGAGTTGTTCCTCGGTCAGAACCGGCTCGCGATCGACAACAGAAGCGACGGTGCGAATGCGCGATGAGACTTCCGGCTCGCTGCGCACGCGCCAGACGACACCTGCCTTCCATGCGGATCGGAACGGCACGACAACGCGCATCCCAGGTCGCACACTGGAGGCGAGCGCAGGCGGGAGCACGTAGTCGAACCGCTTGTCCAAAAACAGGCCCGGCGCGTCGATGACGACCTCTACGACGCGGTAGCTCATGCGCCTTGTTCGCCACCGAGCTGTGCCCGCAGGTCCTTGATCCGCGACAGAATCTGATCTGCCACACGGTACTTGGCCATCATGGGCAGTTCGTTGACATCGCCAGATCTGGTCACCAAGGTCACTTGGTTGGTATCGACGTCAAAACCCGCTCCAGGCTTGCTGACGTCGTTGATGACAATCAGGTCAAGCCCCTTCTCCTCGAGCTTTTTTCTACCGTACTGAACCGGATCGCGCGTCTCGGCCGCAAAGCCGACGATCGTCTGCCCGCGCCGCCGACGTTGGCTCATGATGGCGAGAATATCCGGTGTTTCGACAAGATCGATATGCATTAAGCCTTGTGATTTCTTCCACTTGTGTTCGTAGCATACAGCTGGCCGGAAATCGGCTGGAGCGGCTGCTGCAATGAGTACATCGGCATGTTCCATCGCGCGCTGGACACCTGCCAACATTTCGTCAGTCGAACGAACGTACAGCATCTCCGCGCCCGGAACAGGCTGCAAGTGTGTCGGCCCACTCACCAGAGTCACCTGCGCACCGCGAGCAACCGCCTGCTGCGCGATGGCATAGCCCATCTTGCCGCTCGAACGGTTGGTTAGATAGCGCACCGGATCGATATCTTCGACGGTCGGTCCGGCGGTGACCACGATGCGCAATCCGGCGAGATCGCGCTCTTGATGAAGCAGCGCCTCGATGACTTCCGCGATGTCTTCCGGTTCCGGCATCCTGCCCTTGCCCGTGTACCCGCAGGCGAGCGGTCCCTCACCGGGGTCAAGCACCAAGTTGCCGCGTTGCCGAAGTGTCGCCAGATTGGCCTGAACTGCCGGATGTTCATACATGTGTACATTCATGGCTGGCGCGATCACAGTCGGACACGTCGCCGCGAGGGCGGTCGTCGTCACCATGTCATCCGCCAAACCATGCGCCAGCTTTCCGATCAAATTGGCCGTAGCCGGCGCGATCACGTACAACGCGGCGCGGTCCGCAACTGCGATATGCGCGATCTCGGACGGGTTGGGCTCCGCAAACGTGTCGAAAATGACAGGATGCTTGGTCAAGGCCTGCAAAGTTAGTGGTTGAATGAAACGCGTCGCGTGTTCGGTCATCAGCGCCTGCACGTCATACCCTCGCTTCACAAGCAACGAGCAGAGCGCGGCCGATTTATACGCTGCGATACCGCCGCCGACGCCGACAAGAATGGTTTTGGGCTCCATCCTCCGCCCCCCTTTAACCGTACTCACCCATCACGAAGAGAGGCAGAACAACGCGCGGTTGCCCTGCCTCTCCCGTTGGCACAAAATTAATGCGACGCTGGTTCAACTCGACTGTAACGGATGCTACCGTCGTTGATCTCCCACAGCGCACGGCTGACGTTGCGCGTCGTCGACGAACCCGGTTGGTTCATCGTTTCCGTCTGCAATTTACGTGCGCGCTTTGCGGTCAAAACCACCAGCGCGTATTTGCTGTCGCACACTTCCAAAAGACGATCAATAGACGGATAAATCATGCTTGTTCACCCCAAACGGACAAGGGCAAGTGGCATAAGACCAGCCCCGTTGCCTATCTACACGCTCGTATCAAAAAATCCAAACTACCCATCATTGTATAACGACTCTTGCACAAAGCCAAGTGGAGAATGGCTATTCAACGTTTTGCACCTGCTCCCGCAGCTGTTCGACAATCACTTTCATTTCGACCACGCGCTGTGAGATATCCGGATCCGTCGATTTTGAGCCAATCGTGTTGATCTCGCGGTGCATCTCTTGAACCAAAAAATCCAGTCGCCTTCCTACCGGCTCGTCCTTTGTCATGGCCTCGCGAAACGCCGCAACATGGCTTTGAAGCCGCACAAGTTCTTCATCGATCGCACTGCGTTCAGCAAACAGCACGACTTCCTGCGCCATGCGTGTCTGGTCGATCTCGATGCCAAGCTCGGCGACCCGGCGTGCAAGCGCCTGCCGTTTCTCCTCGATGGCCACGGGGCCTCTCGCTTGCACGATAGACAGGTGTTCTTCCAGCATGGCCAATTTCCCTTCGCAATTTTCAGCGAGGCGCGCTCCCTCGTCGCGGCGCGCCTTCACGAGCTGCGCGAGAGCGGCGTCCAGCAGGCTGCCCAGACGAGCTGCCATTTCGGTTTCATCCAACGCCGCCTTCCGTTGGATCAATACGCCCGGATACATCAGCCAGTCGCGTGCGGTTTGCGGCTCGACGCGCCCCCCAAGACGCGCGGCAAGCCCTTGCTCGACTGCCAGCAAGGCGTCGAGCAAGGGCCAATTGACATCTATATGGGCATCTGTCACCGCGAAGTCCGCCACGTTGACGAACACGTCGACCCGGCCGCGAGACACAGCAGATTGTAAACGGCTGCGCAGGCCTTCTTCAAACGCTGCCCACTCGCGCGGCAGCCGAACCGTGAATTCCGAAAAGCGGTGATTGACCGACTTCACCTCAAGTGCCACGTCGTACGGGCCCACCTTGCCCTGACTACGGCCGAACCCAGTCATGCTGCGAAACGCCATGTCGCTACCCCCGTCAGAATGTTCCCCAACATTCTACAATGCACTGGGGCGGCGGGCAATTTGCTGAACATCAGGCGGCCTGCCTGTTATCGTTGGCACCACCTTTGGGACGCAACGCGTTGCGTCCCAGGCGACGGATCGACAGGGCGAACGTCGGAATCGCGGCGAGCACAAGGACAATGATCCCATCCGTCAGACCTAATGGTACCGTGTGGAACGCTTTGGCGAGCTTGGGCACGTAAATGGTAAAGGCAAACAGCACGACCGAAGAGATGACCGCCAAGATCAACCACACGTTGCCGAGCGGATTGCGCTTCATAATGCCGCCTTCGAGGCTTCTGCAGTCGAAGACGAGAATCAACTGTGCCATCGTCAACGTCGCATATGCCATCGTCTGCGCATGGGCTAGATTCTTGTCTGTTTTTAAGGACCAGACAAAGACCGCAAGCGTCACCAAACCGATAAGGATGCCGCGCGAAAGAATCTTGGTCGCCATGCCTTTCGCGAAAATGCCTTCATGGACATCGCGCGGGCGGCGCTTCATGATGTCGCCCTCTGGCGAGTCCACGCCAAGCGCGATCGCAGGCAAACCATCTGTCACCAAATTGACCCATAGAATTTGGATCGGAGCCAGCGGCAGCGGTAACCCTGCGAGCATCGCGGCAAACATGGTCACGATCTCGCCGACGTTGGAAGCGAGCAGGTAGCGAATAAACTTTTTGATGTTGTCGTAGATGCCGCGGCCCTCTTCGACAGCCGCGACGATGGTCGCGAAGTTGTCGTCGGCAAGGACAAGGCTCGAGGCCTCCTTGGCGACGTCGGTACCGGACTGTCCCATGGCGATCCCGATATCGGCCTGCTTAATCGCTGGAGCATCGTTGACACCGTCGCCCGTCATCGCCACCACATGCGCGTTGGCCTGCAGCGCGCGGACGATGCGCAGCTTATGTTCCGGCGTTACCCGAGCGTAGACATAAACATCGTTGACCAGTTTCGCGAGTTTCTCGTCATCGATTGCGTCCAATTCGACGCCGGTCATAACGCGCCCATTTGTCGGCAAAATCTCGAGCTCTTTCGCGATCGCCATCGCCGTCACTTGGTGGTCGCCCGTAATCATCACGGTACGGATGCCTGCGCTGCGCGCGGTCGCGATGGCACCCTTCACTTCTTCCCGCGGCGGATCGATCATGCCGCACAGCCCGACGAATACCAATTCCCGCTCCCACTCCGCTTCCCGCGCGGCCTCTATGTTCGGAAACTTGCGGTAGGCAAATGCGAGGTTGCGCATGGCACCTTCGGCCATCTCGAGATTGGCCGCCTGAATTTGCTTGCGCATGTTTTGGCCGAGGGATTCCTCCCGCCCACCTGCGAGAACGCGGCTGCAGCGATCGAGCAAGATATCAGGTGCACCTTTGACGAACGCAAACACGTCCGTGCCCGCCTTCACCAATACGGACATGAGCTTGCGATCCGAATCAAACGGCTGCTCGCCCACCCGCTCGTAAACCGCCGCGGCATCGAGAAACCCAGCTTTGCGGGCCAGCACAAGCAAGGCGCCTTCTGTCGGATCGCCCTGGACCGCGTAGTCGACGCCACCTTCGACCTCCTTCTCGATCAATGCGGCATTGTTACAAGCTGCTGCAATTTCGACGAGGCTCTTGAGCGCAGGTCGCTTGTTGGGATCAATTTTGTGATTGTCAATCAAAAAGTCGCCGGTCTGTTGATACCCGCTTCCGGTGACCGTCACATAGGTACCGTCGGCGAACAACTTCTGTACCGTCATCCGATTTTGCGTCAGCGTCCCCGTCTTATCCGAACAGATGACTGTCGCACAGCCAAGCGTTTCGACCGATGGCAATTTGCGAACGATGGCGTTGCGTTTGATCATCCGCTGCACGCCCAAGGCGAGCGCGATGGTGACAATGGCCGGAAGCCCTTCTGGGATGGCGGCAACAGCCAGCGAGACGCCAGCGAGGAACATCTCGTAGAGCGCGTGACCGTGCAACACGCCGGCGATCACGACGAGCACGGTAATACCCAGAGAAATCCAGACCAATGTCTTACCCAGCTGATCCAGGCGTTGCTGCAACGGTGTCAGCTGCTCCTCCGACTGTTGCATCAAATCTGCGATTTTCCCCATCTCGGTGCCCATGCCAATCGCTGTCACGACGACTTCGGCCTTGCCGCGCGTGACCATGGTTCCCATGTACACCATGTTTTTTCGATCGCCCAGATTGCTGTTCTCTTCAATCACTGCCTTTGGATCTTTGCTCGCCGGGACGGACTCCCCCGTCAATGCCGATTCCTCGACGTCGAAGGCGATGGCCTTGAGAATACGCCCGTCCGCCGGAACCCTGTCGCCGTCTTCGAGCAACACGATGTCTCCTGGGACAAGTTCTTTGGCCGGCACTTCGATCACCTTGCCGCCGCGGCGGACGCGCGCTACGGGTGCCGTCAGTTCTTTGAGCGCCGCGAGTGACCGCTCTGCCCGAATCTCTTGAACAAAACCAAGAATGCCATTGAGCACGATAATCGCGATAATCGTGATCGCATCCGTGTACTCGCCGAGCAGACCGGAAATGAGCGTCGCCGCGAGCAAGACCAAGATCATGAAATCGCGAAACTGGTTCAAAAACACGGTTAACAGCGATACCTTTGTACCCTCGCTCAACAAATTCAAACCGTGTGTCCGCCTTCTTGTTTCCACGTCCTCGGCGGAAAGACCGTTTGCGGAACTACCAAGCGCCTGTAGGCATTCCGCATCACTCAGCGCGTGCCAGTGCTGTTCCAACTGAGCCACCCCTTCGCCAACTTGTCTCGTAATCTCTATGCCTGGCCAAGCTGGAACATGTCCGGAGGCGTACGACAAAATATCTGTCCATCTGCGCAGGCGAAGGGATTCTGCGGTATACTCCTCTTGGAGAGGAGCATCGATCGTGGATGGACTAACCATGCGACGTCTGGCCAACGAACTGAACAGCGTATTGACCGGCGCGAAGATCGAAAAGATCCATCAACCTGGTGAACGCGATCTCGTCATTTCCTTGCGCTCTCCAGGTTTAGGATCGCGGCGGCTGCTCGTCTCGGCTCATAAACAATTTGCACGAATGCACTTTTTGGCCAACGAGAAACCGGACAATCCGCCGGAACCCCCCATGTTCTGCATGCTGTTGCGCAAGCATCTGGAAGGTGGCAGGATCGTCGGCGTCGAGCAACAGGGATGGGACCGCGTCATTGAGTTGCACATCGAATCCATTGACGAATTGGGCGATGTGCGCCTCTATTCACTGGTTTGCGAGATGATGGGACGCCACAGCAACGTCATTTTGTGCCGTACCAGCGACAGCGGAAGCCAAGGTGTCGTCGACGCCATCGTCCGCGTCACGGAGGCGATGTCGCGCCATCGCGAAGTGTTGCCAGGTTGCACATACGTGCCGCCGCCGGCACAACCAAAGCAGGCCATTGAGGACTTGACCAAAGGATCGTTCGCAGCAGTCGATGCAGATCATTGGTTGAGTCGTCCCAATGTCATGCTCATCGTCGAACGCTTGTCCGGAGTCGGCCCCGTTTCGGCGCGTGAAATTCTGTTTCGGGCAAGTCACATGAGCACCCTGGACGCAGGAGAAGCGGTGCTTCGCTCCGCAGAAGAACTGATCGCCTCTGTCGAAAAGGGGACAGAAAGGCCATCGGTTGCGATCGACGAGATGGGGCGAGCCGTCGAGTGTGCTCCCTTCCTCGTAACGCATCGCAATCGGTATGCCGACTGTCCGGACATGAGCGAAGCCATCCGCCGCCGTTTTGCGGATACGGGTGAGGTACTGTATCACTCCCGCCTGCAGGACGAACTCGTGCGAGTCGTCGCGGATCAAATGGACAGGTTGCGCGGCAAACGCGTGAAGCTTGAAGCTTCGCTCGCGGACAGCGCAGATGAAGAGCGCTACCGCGTTCAAGCAGAACTGTTAACCGCTTACGCGTATGTGGTGCAAAAGGGAGCTTCCCGGGTTGAACTGCCGAATTATTACCGCGATGGCGAGATGCTTCAGATTGAACTCGATCCGGCGCTGGATGCCATCGCCAATGCGCAGCGCTACTTCAAGCTCGCAACGAAGCGCAAGCGCGCGCAAACTGCGGTCGCCCAACAAATGGAGGAAACCGAGCGCGATCTCGCGTACCTGGAAGCGGTGATGCAATCGCTCGCCGACACATCGCTAGACAACTTGGAACAGATCCGGCGTGAGCTGATCAGTCAGGGCTTTCTCACGGCCAAAGCGCAACGGCGACAAGCAGGCTCCAGGCGCGGGCGCGAGACGGCGCGCGATCCAGAGGGAAAACCGGCTGCATATCTTTCAGAGGATGGGTTCGTCATCCGCGTGGGTCGCAACAACCTGCAGAACGACCGACTCACCTTGCGCGCGAGCGCCAAACACGACCTCTGGTTGCACGTCAAAGGTGAACCGGGTTCGCACGTGGTCATCGAGCGCGGTCGGGCGGAACGGATCCCCGAGTCGACTATTGAGGAAGCCGCGTTGCTTGCCGCCTATTTCAGTCGGGCACGCGACTCGGCGACAGTCCCTGTCGATATTACGGAAGTGCGCAACGTCTGGAAGCCAAACGGCGCACGGCCGGGCTTCGTCCTCTACGATCAGCAGCGAACGTTGTTTGTCACACCGGATCGCACCGAGGTCGAGTCGATATTGCAGCGGCGGGCGGACGCGAAGCACGATGAACCCACGCCTCCCGCCCAAGCAAAGCTCAAGGAGAGATGGACATGAGTTCCAATCCAGTCAACAAGCGTTTGATTGTCGGCGCCAACAAGCCGGCGCACGGGACAAACGTCCTGACCAACACGCAGGAAGCCATTCGCGACGCTTTAGATCGTCTGGGCTACGAACAGGCGGTCTACGAACTTTTGGCCGAACCTTTGCGCGTCATGACAGTACAAATCCCTGTGCGTATGGACGACGGGCGGACCGAGGTCTTCACCGGCTATCGAGCGCAGCACAACGACGCGATCGGACCGACCAAAGGTGGCGTCCGCTTTCATCCAGACGTCACACTGGACGAGGTCAAGGCACTCTCGATCTGGATGTCGCTCAAATGCGGTATCTTCAACCTGCCCTACGGGGGAGCGAAGGGCGGGATCGTGTGCGATCCCCGCACGATGAGCCTGGCGGAACAAGAGCGGCTTGCCCGTGGATATGTTCGTGCCATCAGCCAGATTGTCGGTCCGGCCAAGGACATCCCGGCCCCCGACGTGTACACGAACGCGCAAATCATGTCCTGGATGTACGACGAATATAGCCGCATCCGCGAATCCGACTCGCCTGGCTTTATTACGGGCAAACCGTTGGTTCTCGGCGGCTCGCGCGGGCGCGAAGCGGCGACCGCACTTGGCGTGGCGATCGCGCTGCGCGAAGCGGCCGAACGCCTTGGCAAGCATGTTCAGGACCTGCGAGTATTGGTACAAGGATTCGGCAATGTCGGCAGCAACGTCGCCCGCATCCTGTACGAGATGGGCGCGACGATTGTCGGCATCAGTGACGCCGGCGGCGGCGTCTACCGCGAGGGCGGACTCAACATTCCGGATCTGATCGACCAGAAAGACTCGTTTGGCATGGTCACTCCGCGCCTTGCCAACGTCATTCCGACAGAAGAGTTTCTCGTACAACCTTGTGATGTGCTCGTCCCTGCGGCCTTGGAAAACCAAATTCACGCGGACAATGCCCCGAAACTACAGGCGTCCATGGTCATCGAAGCGGCGAACGGACCGACGACACCGGATGCGGATCAAATCTTGCACGACAGAGGCATCGTCGTCGTCCCGGATGTCCTTGCCAACGCGGGTGGTGTCACGGTATCGTACTTCGAATGGGTGCAAAACAATCAAGGCTTCTATTGGACAGAGGAGGAGGTCAACCAACGCTTGGAAGCCATGATGGTGCAAAGCGTTCACAACATTCTTGACACGGCGGAGCGGTATGGCGTATCACCGCGTTTGGCGGCATATATGGTCGGGATTCGCCCGTTCGCCGAGGCGATGCGGTGGCGCGGTTGGGTTTGACGCGTAACCAGGCGACGCTCACCCATAACAGCCGCTCATGACAGGCGGCAGCACAATTCGCGAAGGGCGCCATCCACGGCGCCCGGGCAACTGGGGATAGACATGAGGAAAGCGCTGTCAGGTTCAGAAGCGGTTACCTTCCGGCTCGGCATGCAGATGCGCCATGAAACGTGGCGCAACTTTCAAATCGATTTTGGGGGTTCCGTACTCTTTGCATTATTTAACGTTGTCGTCAATCAATTTTACGCGCCGATGGCCATTCGCCACGGTGCCACCAATCTGGATGTCGGTCTGTTAAGCGCCGCCCCAGCCATCGGCATGCTCTTGTCACCCTTGTGGGCAGGGCTGATGGGCCAGCGTTCGCCCAAGCCGTTTGTGCTTTGGCCATTGACCATAGGCCGAATGTCCGTCATGATCGCAGGGGTATTCCTATCCCCCTTCGTTTTTGTCTTCATTTCCTTTGTCGTGAATTTTATGAACGGCATTCAGGCGCCAGCCTATCCTTCGCTGCTCACGCGCGTATATCCCCCTCATTTGCGCGGGCGATTGATGGGCTACGTCCGTGTAGCACAGGGATTCCTACTGATCCCTCTCGCCTACATCGTTGGTATCTGGAGTCAGGCAACCGGCGATCGCTGGCCGCTCATTTTGGCAGCACTCTTTGGCACCGCCTCTGTGATCCTCTTCTGCCGTGTGCGCGAGGTTGAACCGCGCCCGGAAATCGCACAGGGCGCACCGGATGCATCGCGCAGATCACTGCTCACCAGCGCCCGCCGACAGTGGTCACTCGTGCGCGAAAACCGTGCACTTGCATTGTTTTTGGCGGCGACGACGGCCACTGGTTTTGGCAATCTATTAGCAGGTCCTATCTATCAAATCTACCAAGTACACACGCTCAACTTGTCGAACGATCAGATTGGCATGACGCGGGTCGCCTACTACGTTGCACTCCTCGTCGCCTATTTTGCATTAGGGTGGCTCATCGACAAATGGTCGCCGCGGGTCGCGATGTTTGTGGGCATGCTTGCGTACACGCTGGCGCCTCTGTTGTACGTCCTCTTCGGATCGTACTTTGGCGTAATCGTGTCGTGCATGTTTCTCGGTGTCGGCGATGCAGCTTGGGACATCGGCTGCATGGCGTACATCTTCAAAGTGACGCCGGGCCGCGAAGCCACCGCATTCGGATTACATTACCTGCTGTTTGGCATTCGCGGCACCATCGCGCCGATTCTCAGCACGGCATTGACACACAGCATGTCGCTGTCGGAGGTGTTTCTGGCTTCTGCGGCGATCTCAGCGATCGGTGTCGGCCTATTTTGTCTGCCTCAGCGTCCACCGACACTGCCATCTGGAGCTTCCTCCATTAGCCAGGTATCGTGAGTCTGTCTCCCGAGCACGCGGCAGGCTGGCCGGTTCGGCTTACAGAACGCCAATATCGGCCGCCTGCTCGTGCCGCAACTGACACACCGACAAAACCACACATTGCATGCCAAATTATTACACCCCGAAGGTATCAGGCGATTTGCGCCATTGCATCAACAGGGCAATGTCCGATTCCTGGATATCGTTTCGCTCCAACGCCACCTGCAACAGCACCTCATACGGAACCAATCGATACGCCGGAATGCCAGTCTCAATGGACTTTTCATTGGCAATGTCGAAGTCGTATGAGAGGATTGTCAGGATGGCCATTACGTCGACCCCCGCATCGCGCAAAGCTTGGGCTGCGTTGTAGGCCGATTTCCCGGTAGACAGCGTGTCTTCGATCACCACCGCTTTCATCCCTGGCCGCGCATACCCTTCGATTTGCTTACCGCGACCGTGCGCCTTGGCTTCGGATCGCACATACGCGCATGGCAACCCGAGCCGATCCGCCAACATGGCGGCGTGCGGGATACCCCCCGTCGCCGCTCCGGCGATCAGTTCAACAGCCGGCAACTCGTTGTCGATGATCGCTTCAAAGCCGGTGGCGACGGCGTTGCGCAAGACAGGATACCCTAAGATCAAGCGATTATCGCAATAAATCGGAGACTTCCAACCACTCGACCAGGTGAAGGGTTGGCTGGGGCGCAGTTCCACTGCGCCAATTTGCAACAAACCTCGCGCAATGACATAAGAAAGACCGTCATATTCAATGGACAACGTATCGTTCATCCGTTCAACCCCTCCTTCATCGCCCGCCAATAGTTCTGCAAAGCCGACAGCGGATCCTCTGCGGCGACGACCGCCCGGCCAAGCACGAGACGCGTTGCGCCATTGCGCATGGCCAGTTGTGGCGTGGCGATCCGCGTCTGATCCTGAACAGCGTCTTCTGCGCGGCGGGTCCCGGGTACCACCCGTTCAAACGTGGATGATACCATACCTTGCAGCAACGGCAGTTCCTGCGCCGAACAGACCACGCCATCCAATCCGGCTTCCTGCACCAGCTTCGCCAAGCGCACGACAGCCCGGGCGGGGCCATCGGCTATGCCCAGCATCCGCAAATCGTCATCGCCAAGGCTCGTTAATACGGTCACGCCAACGAGCAGAGGCTTGTACGGGCTGTTGTCGACCGCCTCGCGAGCGGCCTGCAACATCCGCGGGCCGCCTTGGGCATGCACATTGACCATCTCAACCGGATATTGACAAATGGCGCGCAAAGCCCCGGCGACGGTGTTGGGAATGTCGTGCAACTTCATGTCCAAAAAAACTCTCAGGTTGCGGGCGAGCAACTCTTCGACAAGCCGCATACCCGCTCTGTGAAACAGTTCGAGACCGACCTTGTACCCATCCACCGCAGGTCCAAGCTGCTCCACCACGGCTAACGCCCTGGCTTCCGATTCGACGTCCAACGCGATATAGGTGGCGCGACGCACGTCGTCGTACGCCGCTGCCAGCAATTCCGCCATCGGATTTGAACTCATGCACGCCACCCACTTGCCGGGAGCGCCGACGTCGGACTGTCACCAAGCGCAAGCGTCTGGAAATGAATCAGCTTGACGATGTCCAGCACCGATCTCACGGTATCCAGCGACGTCAAACAGGGAACTCCATGTTCGACCGCCGTGCGACGAATCCGAAAGCCGTCCCGCTCCGGTTTTAAGCCCTTCGTCAACGTGTTGATGACGAGTTGAATGCGCCCCTGTCGGATGTCATCGGCCAAGTTTGGCGTCCCTTGCGCCAATTTGTTGACAATCCGCACTTCAAGCCCGTGCTCCCGCAAATAGCGAGCCGTGCCCTCTGTCGCCGCCAGACGGTAACCCAAACGCGCAAACTCTGCCAGCAGCGGATATGCCTCGGCCTTGTCTTTGTCGGCGATGGTCGCAAGCACCGTACCGTGCGTCGGAATGTTCGTCCCCGCTGCCAACATGCCCTTGTACAGCGCTTTTTCGTAGTGCGTATCGCGTCCCATCACCTCGCCCGTCGACTTCATCTCCGGTCCCAAGCTGATATCGACCTGATGCAATTTGGCGAACGAAAACACCGGCACCTTCACCGCGACCGTGTTGGCCTCCGCGACACGCCCACTCGTATAACCAAGTTCAGCAAGCGATCCGCCGCACACCGCATGCATGGCCAACTGGACCATGGGCACACCGGTGACTTTCGATAAGAACGGTACCGTTCGCGACGAGCGCGGGTTCACCTCGATCACTTCCACCTTGCCGTCGTGGACGATGAACTGGATGTTCATCAAACCGCGAACCTGCAGGCTGCGCGCGATACGGGTGGCATAGTCCTCCATCACCGCTTTCACGTCCTCCGTCAAATGTTGCGGCGGATAGACCGCTATCGAATCACCCGAGTGTACGCCAGCGCGCTCGATATGCTCCATGATGCCTGGAATCATGACGATCTCTCCGTCCGAAATGGCGTCGACCTCCGCCTCAATGCCGTTTACGTAGCGGTCGATGAGGACCGGATGTTGATCCGACACCTCTACCGCTTCGTCCATATACTGAAGCAGCTCCGACGTGTCGGAGATGATCTGCATGGCCCGGCCGCCAAGCACGTATGACGGGCGCACAAGCACAGGGTAGCCGAGCGATTCTGCGGCTGCAACCGCCTGTTCCACCGTCGTCACCGTGCGTCCCTGCGGACGCGCTATCTCAAGCGCCGTGAGAAGCCCGTCAAACTTCTCTCGATCTTCAGCCGCATCGATGTTCTCGCGGGACGTGCCAAAAATCCGCACGCCTGCGTCGGCCAAAGCCCCCGCCAAGTTGATGGCCGTCTGACCGCCGAATTGGACGATGACGCCGTCCGGCTGTTCGCGATCGATCACGTTCAGGACGTCCTCGACATCAAGCGGCTCGAAATACAGCCGATCCGACGTGCTAAAGTCGGTCGAGACGGTCTCCGGATTGTTGTTGATGACAATCGCCTCGTAACCTTCGCGCTGCAGGGCCCAGACCGCGTGTACGGTGCAGTAGTCGAATTCGATGCCCTGCCCGATGCGAATCGGCCCGGATCCAAGCACCACAATCTTTTTCTTGCTCGACGCTTCGACCTCGTCTGCACGCTCGTACGTGCTGTAGTAATACGGCGTGGTCGCCGCGAACTCACCCGCGCAGGTATCGACCATTTTGTACACGGGGACAATGCCATGCTCTTTGCGCCAACGGCGGATCGCCATGGCATCTGTGCCAAGTAGACGGGCGAGTTCCCTGTCCGGGAAGCCGTTTTTCTTGGCTTGCACCATGAGTTCCGCATTTTGCTCAAGTAGCGTCGGCAAGGGCTGTTGTGTCCGTCCAAGTTCAGCAATCGCCTGTTCCAATTGCACCAGTTTTTCGACCTGCCACAGAAACCAGCGATCGATCTTGCTCCACTTGTGCATCGCTTCGACCGTCACGCCACGACGCAGTGCTTCCGCGATGGCAAAGAGCCGATCGTCGTCGGCGATCACAATTTTCTTCTCCAAATCCGCCCCGGACCAATGAGCGGCCTGCTTGGTCCACAATGAATACGTTCCAATTTCCAAGCTGCGGATGGCTTTCAACAACGACTCGCCAAACGTGCGGCCGATGGCCATCACTTCACCGGTCGCCTTCATCTGTGTCCCCAGAGCCCGGTTGGCACTGCGGAACTTGTCGAACGGCCAGCGCGGGATCTTGGTGACGACATAGTCGAGCGCCGGTTCAAATGCCGCGTATGAATCCTGGGTAACCGGGTTCTTGAGTTCGTCCAACCGATAACCAACCGCGATTTTCGTCGCGATGCGCGCGATGGGGTAACCGGTCGCCTTCGACGCCAGGGCACTCGAGCGACTCACGCGCGGATTGACCTCGATCACGTAATACTGCGACGAATTCGGATCGAGCGCCAACTGCACGTTGCACCCTCCTTCAATACCGAGGGCGTGAATAATGTCGAGGCTGGCGTTGCGCAACATCTGATAGTCCTCATCGGACAACGTCTGGCTCGGCGCGACGACGATGGAATCTCCTGTGTGTACGCCGACCGGATCGAAATTCTCCATGTTACAGACGACGATCGCGGTTCCAGCCGCGTCGCGCATCACTTCGTACTCTATTTCCTTATAGCCGGCGATGCTTTGTTCGACAAGCACTTGGTGAATCGGCGAAAGGGTCAACCCGCGTTCGACAATCTCCTGGTATTCACGCCAGTTGCTTGCAATGCCGCCCCCCGTACCGCCGAGCGTATACGCGGGGCGAATGATGATGGGGAAGCCAACTTCTTCGGCAAACGCATTTGCCTCTTGCTCATTTCTGACAATGGCGCTTTGGGGAACCGGCTGGCCTATCTCCTTCATCAGCTGGCGGAACAATTCGCGATCCTCGGCTTTTTCGATCGCGCTGAGCGGAGATCCAAGCAGTTGTACGCCTTCCTGCTCAAGAATGCCGCTGTTTGCCAGTTGCACCGCCATGTTCAGCCCGGTCTGGCCACCCAATGTCGCAAGCAGTCCGTCCGGCCGCTCCTTGCGAATGATCTGTGCGACGAAGTCGAGCGTGATAGGCTCGATATAGACCCGGTCGGCCATGTTCTGGTCCGTCATGATGGTCGCCGGATTCGAGTTGACGAGCACGACCTCATAGCCTTCTTCTTTTAAGGCCTGGCAGGCTTGCGTCCCTGCGTAGTCGAACTCCGCTGCCTGGCCAATGACGATGGGACCACTGCCAATCACCATGATCTTGTGTATGTCTGTCCGCTTAGGCATGTGTGAACCGCCCCTCTCTCACCCGGCTGATCAGGTCCATGAAATCATCAAACAGATATCTCGCATCGGTTGGGCCCGGCCGCGACTCCGGGTGATACTGCACGGAGAACACCGGCTCGTGCTTGTGCACCAGTCCTTCAACGGTGCCGTCGTTCAAATTGACATGTGTCAGTTGCAGAGGCGTACCAGCAAGCGAGTCCGCGTCAACCATGTAGCCGTGGTTTTGCGACGTGATATCGACGCGGCCTGTACGCAAGTCCTTGACCGGATGGTTCGAGCCACGATGGCCAAATTTCATCTTTCGCGTCTTGGCACCGCACGCCAGTGCAATGAGCTGATGTCCCAGACAGATCCCGAAGATCGGAACTTTCCCTATCAGTTCGCGCAATGTCTCGATCGCGAACGGCACATCTTCTGGATTGCCAGGTCCGTTGCTGAGCATGACGCCATGCGGGTGCCAGGACAGAACATCCGACGCGCTCGATGTCGCAGGTACGACGATGACGTCACAACCGCGATCGAGCAAGCTTCGCAAAATACCCGCCTTCATTCCGTAGTCGATGAGTACCACGCGATGCCCTGGCCCCGGACTGCGATAGACGGTTTGCGTCGTCACGCGCTGTACAGCGTCGGGTACCAACGCCTCTGGCATCCTCACCAGCAGTTCGCCGATCGGCGCGTCTTCGCTCGTAATCACCGCCCGCATCGCCCCGACCGTGCGAATCGCCTTGGTCAATTCCCGCGTGTCGATCCCCGCGATCCCGACGATGTTATGCTGCTGAAGATACCGCTCCAGGCTGTCCGTCTGTTTGTAATGCGATGGAAGCTCCGCGAACGTCTTCACGACGAAACCGCGCACGTGCGGGTGGCGAGATTCCACATCGTCGACGTTGACACCGTAATTGCCGATGAGGGGATATGTCATCGTCACAATCTGCCCGAAATAGGACGGATCCGTCAGAATTTCCTGATAGCCCGTCATCCCCGTATTAAATACCACTTCGCCAAAGCGCGTCCCCTCGGCGCCAAAGTGCGTACCTTCGAATGCCAGGCCGTTTTCCAGAATCAAACGTGCCTTCGCACGATTCTTTATCGTCATGACGACCGCTCCTCTCCCGCTGCAAAAATCACTTTACCCGCACGAATGGTGCTTTTCATCACGCCTGCGATCCGCCAATCAACAAACGGGGTGTTGCGTCCTTTCGTGTAGAACGAAGCCGGATCGATGGTCCGTTCCGCGTTCAAATCGACAATCGCGAAATCGGCGCGCGCACCTGGTCGAATGGAGCCGCCAGCAAGGCCAAAGAGCCGAGCCGGCAATGACGTCATTCCCTCGACGATGCGCGTAAGCGGCACCGTACCCGGGAGCACGAGATAGGTGTACAACAGCGCGAATGCCGTTTCTAATCCCACCATGCCAAATGGTGCCGTCGCCATGGACTGCGCCTTTTCAGCAGGCGTATGGGGCGCGTGGTCGGTCGCGATGATGTCGAGCGTGCCGTCGAGGAAGCCTTCGAGACATGCCTGGCGATCGCGCTCGCTTTGCAAGGGAGGGTTCACCTTCCAATTGGCGTCATCACGCACAATCGCCGCTTCCGACAGCAACAAGTGGTGAGGCGTCACCTCTGCGCTGACGCGAATGCCGCGCGACTTCGCCCAGCGAATGACCGCGACGGACGGCTCTGTGCTGACATGGCATACGTGCAAATGGGCTCCTGTCTGTTCGGCCAGCAATACGTCACGCGCAATCATCGCGGCCTCTGCCTCAATGGGAATGCCGAGTAGCCCAAGGCGCCTTGCCGCGTCCGGATGAACGACGCCTTTGCCGGAAATCGTCTCATCCTCGGCATGAATGATGGCGGGTACACCGAGTTCCGCCAAACGCTGGAAGGCTTCGCGCATCCGCCCGCCGTGTTGAACGCCGCGCCCATCGTCCGAAAAACCGACCGCACCAGCAGCTCGTAAGGCCTCGTAGTTGGCCAATTGGTCTCCCGCCTGACCCTGTGTGATACAAGCGATGGGATGTACCTCCGTTTTGCCGAGCGCGTTCCCGCGCCCCACGATGTCTGCAACAAGTTCTGGGCTGTCGATGGGCGGCCTGGTGTTTGGCATGCAGGCAACTTGCGTAAATCCCCCCGCCGCGGCGGCCTGTAAGCCAGTAGCCAAGGACTCTTTCGCCGTCAAACCCGGATCTCGCAAGTGCACATGCATATCGATGAAGCCCGGGAATATCGCCTCGCCATGCAACTTGATGACCCTCTCAGCCGCAAGTCCCTGGCCGAGTGCGACGATCTCGCCCGTTGCGTCGTCGAACGCGACGCTCATCTCGCGCAATTGGCCTGCTTCGGCGTCCCACAGGCGGCCGCCGTCCATCCGTACAATCATCCCAATTCCCCTCTCAACATGTGATCCAGCAAGGCCATACGCATGTACAGTCCATTCTCCGCCTGTCGAAAATAAGCGGCCCTATCATCCGGATCGATGGCTGGATCGATCTCGCCGACGCGCGGCAGCGGGTGCAAAATGCGCGCATGTTCCGGCAGCACCGCGAGGTGACGGTGTCGAATCGCATAGTCGTCCGTTGCGCAGAGTTCGTGTTCCGCCTGCAGACGCTCTGCCTGAATCCGCGTTTGGTAGACGATGTCTGCCCCGCGCACCGCATCTTCCAAATCTTCCGCAATCTCGATTGGAATGCCGCTGTCGCGCATTTCTTCGGCCAACTCGGGGGGCAAGCCGAGCGGTTCCGGGTGGAACACGCGAATCCGAATGCCATTCATCTTCGCGAAAAGACGCAACAGAGAATGAACCGTGCGACCGTATTTTAAGTCGCCGAGAACGGCGATCGTCAAATCGTGCAAGCGGCCAAGTTCCCGCCAAATCGTGTACGCGTCGAGCAAAGCCTGGGTAGGATGTTCACCGGCTCCAGCTCCAGCATTGATGACAGGTACCGGTGAAAACGGCGCCGCAACGTCCAATTCCTCTGCACTGTGATGGCGAATGACGATTGCG
Organism: Alicyclobacillus sacchari; assembly: GCF_004366795.1. GTDB lineage: Bacteria > Bacillota > Bacilli > Alicyclobacillales > Alicyclobacillaceae > Alicyclobacillus > Alicyclobacillus sacchari. Next base: position 61,169 of record NZ_SORF01000006.1, read on the forward strand.
TCGGCATAGCAGCCGACGACGCGAAACACGTCAGCCAAACTCTCGCCCTTCTTTGAAGACGAATTCTCGCGCGCGTTTTCGGCGCTTACCACCTGTCCGCCGAGCCGATAAACGGCTGCCTCAAACGATAGGCGTGTGCGCGTGCTCGGCTCGTAAAACAAGGTTGCGACAATACGACCAGCGAGCAAAGCACGGGCCTCGTCTCGAGGCATGGTGCGCAACGCCTCCGCTCGCCGGATCAATTGAAACGTCGTATCGACGTCAAATTGCCGAATGGAGAGTGCGTGAAACATTCGGGAATCACTCCAGTTCTGACTCAGTCCAGTTCAAGTCACGATCGCGCATGGGCAATCCAGACGCCGTCTTCACCATCGACCTCGCGCAGCCGCACAATGACCTGCTCTTCCCGCGACGTCGGCACGTTCTTGCCGATAAAATCAGGACGAATGGGGAGTTCGCGGTGCCCGCGGTCGACAAGTGCCGCCAATTGCACCGATTGCGCCCGCCCGGCATCCATGATGGCGTCGAGTGCGGCGCGCACCGTACGCCCCGTGTACAACACGTCATCGACAAGGATCACCCGCCGCCTGAGAACATCGAGTCCCGGCACATGCGCTTTGGCCGGACGCGCCTCGGCCCGATCGTCCCGATACGGCGTCGGATCGAGCGACAGGCACGGGATGGTTTGCCCTTCGATCTCGGCCAACTTGTCGCGAATGCGCCCTGCAAGTGCCACGCCTCTCGTCACGATCCCCACGAGCACGACGTCATCCAGCCCTTTGTTGCGTTCAAGAATTTCGTGCGCCATCCGTGTGAGCGAGCGACGCATCGCCGCATCGTCCATAATTTGCGTTTTTTCAGACACGCTCTTCCCTCTTTCATTTTGGAAAGGATATCTACACGAAAAACGACCACCCCAGTTGGAGGTGGCCGTTTGCCTAGAACAGTGCTGACCATACACCTGTTCTGTGCTGTCCGACTCCTTTCCAACCTCACGGGATTGGTTTAAAGGCAGTTCACACTATTGGATTTGCAAGAAGACTATCATTTCAGGGTTCTTGTGTCAAGACAATCTCTATCCGATTCTGCCCGCCCGCAACCAATCGATCAACTGCGCCATGTCGGCCGGCAGCGGACTCTCAAACGACATCCACTCCTGCGTCGCCGGATGCACAAAACCAAGTGTCTCGGCATGCAAAGCCTGTCCATCGATCGGCAGCGTGTGCCGTCTCCCGTAGACCTTATCACCCGCCAATGGATGGCCAATTTCCGCAAAATGGACGCGAATTTGGTGCGTTCGTCCTGTCTCCAACTGACACATGACCACCGCGTAGTGCTCGAATTGTTCGATCACCTGAAAATGTGTCACTGCGCGCTTGCCTTCGAGGCGTGCGGCCATTCGCTGCCGATCGTTCGGATCGCGAGCGATAGGCATGTCAATGGTGCCCGAGCGATGCTCCATTTTCCCGTGCACGATCGCCCGGTACTGGCGGGTCACCGTGTGCTCCCGCAACTGCTCGGTCAAGGCATAGTAGGCGCGTTCCGTCTTCGCGAACATCACAAGGCCGCTGGTATCTTTGTCGATCCGGTGCACGACACCCGGGCGCATTTCGCCACCTAAGGGCGATAGCTGAACACCGCGGGCCGCCAGCCCATTGACCAGGGTTCCGCGTTCATTGCCTGCTCCGGGATGCACGACGATACCTCGCGGCTTGTCCACAACCACCACATCGTCGTCCTGGTACGTGATGTGCATGGGGACGACATCCGGTACAATGACAAACGGCTCCTCTGCTGGCACCTCAATTTCGTACAGATCGCCTGGCTCCAAAGGATCAGACGCCTTGACTTTGCCGGGACGCCGCCGCGTGACACAGCCGCTCTTCAGCCATTGCTGGACAATCGTTCGCGATATATCAACTTCATCCTCTTGAAGGCGCTCCGTCAACCACTTGTCAAGGCGTTCGCCTGCCTCTGACGATGCTACCTCATAGACCACCCGCACAGCGGATCTCACTTGCGATCCCCCTTCCCTTCGTCAGATCGCTCTTGCCCCGACCGAAACGAACTGATCAGAAGAAACAATACACCAAAGTCGATGGACGCATCCGCCAAGTTAAATACCGGAAAATGAATCGTGTAGAAGTACACATAATCGGTTACTGTGTGTGTCGGCGAAATGATGCGATCCAGCATGTTGCCAAGCGCTCCACCCAACAGCAAACCCAGACCAACCTGCGCGAGGCGATCGAGACGCCAACGCTGATGAATGAAAACTACCGCCACTACGACGATAGCGGCAATGAGCACAAACAGCCATGTTTGATTGGGAAACAAGCTGAATGCTGCACCAGGGTTTTGCAGATGCGTCAACTCGACGACACCGGGAATCACCATTACAGCATCGCCAATAGGCAAGGTTTGGCGCACAATCCACTTGAGCAGCTGATCGAGTCCAACGGTCAATGCGGCAACGACATACAACAAATATTGAATCCGCTTCACGGCCATGTCTCCTCGTTGGCATTCTGCCTGCACCCACTCACGCCATGCTTCATAACGTGAAGGGACAGTGTGCAAAGGAGTGTGAATACCGTGATTGTATCAGACGGCGGCGCCTTCTCACAAATCATCAGCGCACCGCTCGGGCCTCGCGGGGAAAAGCCGAGATCGGCCGGACTGACCATGGTGATCGACAAAGGGCTCGGCTTTTCCACGCTGACAGATATCCTTGAAGTCGGCGCGGCGTACGTCGATTTATTTAAATTCGGGTTTGGTACAAGTCCTCTCTATCCGGAGCCGATTTTGCGCCGCAAGTTGGCTCTGCTCGACGAGGTGGAGGTGCTGGCCTGCCCAGGTGGCACATTGGGCGAAATTGCATGGTTGCAAGGTGTGTATGAAGCCTATCTGCAACGATGTAAACGTATCGGGTTTACGGCTATGGAGGTTTCCGATGGAACCATTGAATTGCCGGCAGATGCTCGGCAAAAGGCCATCGCTCGCGCCAAGGCAATCTTTCCTATCGTTGTCTCTGAAATTGGCAAAAAACTCTCACACACCATGGACATCGTCAGCTGCGCCCGCAGTGTCGTTGCCGATCTGGACGCCGGATCGGATTATGTGATCATCGAAGGGCGCGAGTCTGGCGAAGGTGTCGGTGTATATGACGCCAATGGCAAAGTTCTCGACAACCTTGTGCAGGCATTCATCGACGAACTGCCCGCCTCCGCACGGGCAAAAGTAATCTGGGAGGCCCCTAAAAAACAACAGCAGGTTGAATTCATTCGCCGGTTCGGATCAGACGTCAACCTCGGTAACATACCGGCAGGCGATGTTCTAGCGCTCGAATGCCTGCGCCTGGGCCTGCGTGCCGACACTTTGGTGCTCGCTATGGAAGCCTCCTATCCTCATCGTAGTCCGACAGTTCAATAGCCGACGACGGCAATGTCCGGTTGTAGTACTCCTGCGAGATGTGATCAATCGGGTCGACAAAGCCTGTATTGTCGTCCAGATCCGGCTGTTCGTACGTTTCCTCGCCAAAGGCCGGTTCTTGGAAACGCGCCACGGCCTGGTAGGCGTCTTCTCCGTCGAAACCGGTTTGGTCGTGATCGTCGAGCCAGACCGCACCGAAACCAGGCCAGAGCACGTCTTCCTCAACCGGTCGATGGCGACGTTTTTTACGCCGTTCCGCGTCTTCCTGACAATCGATACAATAACGGGCGGTCGGCATTGCCTCGAGCCGTTCCGAGGTAATTTCACGGCCGCACTCGGCACATACGCCATACGTCCCGGCATCGATACGTTTGAGTGCTTCGTCAATATCTTCAAGATACGCTTCCTCACGAACTTCATCGCCAACGGCCATTCCCCGCAAAAACAGTTCACTAGCGACATCCGCCGGATGATTGTCATACATCGACAGTTCGGAGATTTCATCACGCATGCTGTCCCCGAGATCGGCGGACTCATTGCGTACGCGGCGCCGAGTCTCGACCTCGCGTTTTTCAGATTCCAATTGTTTCCGTATACGATCCCACTTCACAGCGACTCCCCCTGCCCTTAATACGTATACTGTCTTGTGTGCAGCTGAGCTTGCACGATGGCGACCAAATCGGCGATAAATTTGCCGATGACCGGTATGTTGAGCACTTCAAGTTGCTGTAGAAGCATGACAATGGTTCCAGCAATAATGGTAAAACCCAAGCCGATACCCAAGCCGCGAAAGATGCCGCCGATCAAATTCAACAAGGCGAGGCGCCAAGGCGTTTGGATCAAGTCGACGTAGGCAGCAAAATTGACACCTTCCAGATACTCGGCCAGCCGCAGCAGTCCCATGTTGGAAAGGCGGCGCAGCTTGTGTTTTCGTAAACGGATCGCACGCATGCCACACCCTCCGAACGCCCTCGCCAGCTTTACAACAGCGTCCCGGTTAGTGTGTCCGATCCGCCTGTGCGACATGACCGAGCCGATCGCGGTACAATTGTTCATGACTCTGTCACTGGTCTGTCACCGTCAGACGTGTATGATGGAAAGCGGCAAGCTTGTTTATGACTGGAGCGGTTTAGAATGCGCGGAACGTGGATGTTAGCTGTGGGGTGGATCGTCGTCTGGATTGGTGTAACACTTCTGGCAGGCTGCGTTCTCGCGCGCATGTGGCTGAACATCGACCTGCCGTATACGATTTACGTCATCTTCAATGTGTGTCTTGTCGCTGCAGGTCTTCTTCTGCGGTGGCTTGCCAAGCGAATGGATCAATAAATGGGCCGCTCCCGTTGTGCAGGGGCGGCCCATATTACGTTGCTGGAATTTAAAATCCGGACTCGGCGGCTGCAACTTCACGGCGCGCCAACTCTTTTTCGAACGACTCCCAATCCCCGGAATCCATCATCTCGAGTTGAGATTGAATCAACGAGCGGAAACGGGCACGGAACACGGCGGCCTGTTTCTGCATCTCTTCGACTTCAAGCGCCACTTTGCGCGCTTTGTTCAGGGCCTCACTGACGATCCGATCAGCGTTTTTCTCCGCCTCGCGAATGATCAACTGGGCCTCCTTTTTCGCGTTGTTCTTCAACTCTTCTGCCGTTTCCTGCGCCACGAGAATCGACTTGCTCAAACTCTCTTCCAGGCTGTTATAGTGGGCCAATCGCTCGTTGATCCGCGCGATTTCCTCTTCGAGCTGCTTGTTCTGTCGAATCAGACCCTCGTAATCCTGAATGATCCGTTCGAGAAAATCATCGACCTCGTCTTCGTTGTAACCGCGCAACGAACGACGAAATTCTTTATTGTGAATGTCAATCGGGGACAGGGGCATGTCATATCCTCCTTAGTTCGACAGCCAGCATACTCCAAGCTTCGAAAATTCCTAACAAGACATGATTGTTCATGTTTATTCGACAGCATTCTCCGATTTCCTTCCGCATCTCTTCGGCAAATCATGTATCCGATCGCAAGATACCGATGCGCATGCGAATTCTGCCCGATCGCGATGTGCCAACCGCCTCAACGACGCGGATGCGACCAAATCCTCGCACCGATAAGATGTCCCCTGCCCTGACTTCATCCCGTGCCACAGCTTCTGCAAAATTGAGTGACACATGGCCGCGGGCCACGTGTTCCTGGGCATTGGCGCGCGACAGATGGCACGCCTGCGCGACGATCGCATCGATGCGCGGAGACATCACAAAAATGTCTTGTTCTTCATAAGCAGGTGGCAGAAGCTGCGGCAGTTCGTCCATCAGCGCGACTTCTACCACGGAGCGGCCGACGCGATGCAGTTCCCTCGCCAGATACGAGCCCATGGCTGACGTCGCGAAGAGATACGCCTGCTTCTGATCGAAAACAGAAATATCACCCAGCGCCTTCCGCTGTATGCCGAGCCCCAAGACGGATCCCAGGACATCCCGATGTCGGATCGGTTGTTCCAAGGTCGTGATCGATAAGCATGTGATGTCATAATCGCTCGTCTCCGGATGCCAGTCGTCAGGCATCAGCAACATTCGAGCGCGCTCCGCATCCGTATAGCCGCCGAAATCGGAAGTGACCAAACCCGCGTGGCGTGCCGCGCTCTCTACAATCCATCGTTCCCGAGGCGTTAAGAAATCTGTCAAGTACCACGTACCCCGTGCGTGCACATGTGCTGTCCAGTCTTCGACCTGTCTTAGGAACGGCCGTTCAGCTTCTCTCACCCACGATCCACTGCCCATTGCTGCCATCGTTCCGCCTCTCGTCAGTATTTCCCAAGCAATTGGGCCAAGGTTGTATCGACGCCAGCTTCGATCACGAGGTAGACAGCCGCCCCGATGACCCAGGAGACATCGAACGACATGCGCCCAATCGTAAGCGGTCGAATATTACGTCGAAACACGCGCAAATAAGGTGTTGCGAATTCAATCAGCCAGCGAGCAAAACGATACTGGCGGACATCCGGGAGCATTTCAACGACAGCACCAGCCAACAGGACAAACCAGTATATTGAAAACATCCATTCGACCAAACGGGCCAGTGCGTTCAAGCGAATGCCTCCTACTTTTACGGATTGACCAGACGCCGGCCAATGCGGACCATCGTCGCGCCTTCTTCGATCGCGATTGGATAATCCTGTGACATCCCCATCGAGAGTTCATCAAAAGCCGCAAGCGAAAGACGCGCTCGCACATCATCGCGCAACTCGCGCAATGCCCGAAAGACGGGACGCGCCAGTTCCGGATCATCAACTTGCGGCGCCATCGTCATCAACCCGCGCAACGCGAGACTCGGCATTCCTGCTATCGCCCTCGCGGCTTCCAGACAGATCTCCGGCGCAAAGCCATGTTTCTGCGATTCCTGGGCAACATTGACCTGCATGAGAACGTTCAGTGTTCTGCCTGCGCGCTCTGCAGCCTGTGCAAGCGCGACAGCAAGCTCCAGCCTGTCCACGGAATGAATCCAATCAAAACGCGGTGCAATGTACTTGACTTTGTTCGTTTGCAGCGTACCTATGAAATGCCAAGTCAGCAATGCGGAGGCTTGGTGCTCCAACTTTTCGCGTGCTGCTTGCCACCGATTTTCAGCCGCATCCCTGACGCCGGCAGCAGCCAGTGCCGGCACGATATCAGGAGGTGCCGTCTTTGTCACAGCGATCACGCGAACATCCGCCGGATCTCGGCCAGCCTTGGCACAGGCCGCTTCGATGGACAATCGGATCGCCGCTACATTCTCATGTACATATGCGAACTCCATATGTGCCCCCTATTGAATTGCCGTTACGGTTCCCTTAGCGCGACTATCGCCATCTGCCGACCAGCGTGGCCTTGTTCGCGCCTGTGCGAAAACAGGTGGTTCGTCCGGCATGCCGTACACAGCCCACAATCGTCGACATGTTCTGGCCGCAGCCCTGCGCGAATCAAATCGATGCGGATTGCATCAGGAAGACTGAACCAGTACTTCCCGTCTTGGCCAAAGCGCTTGAACAAAGCGCGTTCCATGTGTGTACCACGCACTTGACGCGCCACCGTTTCATCGACTTCATAACAACAACGTCGGATACACGGTCCAATGGCTGCGCGAATATCGTCTGCACGGCTGCCAAAGTCCTCGGTCATGCGTGCGACGACCGCCGCAGAAATCCCTTTTACCGTGCCGCGCCATCCGGAATGTGCAACTGCCACCACGCGCCGTGCGGGATCGTAAAACAACACGGGGGCACAGTCGGCAACCAGAATGCCAAGTGCGACACCGACATCCGCGGTCACCTGAGCGTCCCCCTGAGGACGCACAGACGCTCTATCTGCCACGTCTGTTGTCGATGTTCGGGTGATAGCAATCACGTCTGTTCCGTGAACCTGACGTATAAACGAAGCGCAATCGGTAGGCAACTGCAAGCGTTCGAAAAACCAAGACCGATTGTCCGCTGCGTCGTTCGGATCGATTCGCCCTGCATACGACACATCCCGCTCGACAGCTGGCCACGCGTCATCGTGGCGAAACAAAAACATGGCGCATACACCAGCATCTGCCCAGCGAGGGCGTACGCCAATGCCGCCATGGCTTCCAACGATGTTCGTCAGCACGTGCATCCCCCCACCCTCATCATACATGACGCAGAGGCTGACTGACTATCCATCAGTAGCCTCCTGTGCCACGCTTTCCGGATTGGGGAGGTAGATAATAGCCCGTTTCATGAGGTGGACGCAAATCGACGAGAATGACGTCCGTGCCAATTTTGACAATCTGATTCCACGGTATGACATAATCCTGCGTGCCGCCAACCATGCCGAAGAAGCGGCCTTGACCAGGTATCACGATGGAGCGAATCAGTCCACTGTCGAGATCGATCTCCATGTCCCCAATGGTTCCAAGCCGCTTTCCATCTTCGACATTGACGACATCTTTCGCCTGTAATTCGGAAATTCGCATCACCGCAGAGCCGCCTCCATTCGGTCACATGTTCATCATATGACCGAATGTGTCCCGTTTACGACTGGATGTGCTTATGCATACGATTGATGGCCGCTTTTTCGAGACGCGAAACCTGTGCCTGCGAGATGCCGATCTCGTCAGCCACCTCCATTTGTGTCTTTCCCTCGTAAAAACGCATGGAGAGAATCTTCTTTTCCCGTTCCGTGAGCTTGTGCATGGCTTCACGTAAGGCAATTCCTTCGACCCAGAAGCTGTCCTTCTCTCGTTCGTCGTGAATTTGGTCCATGACATAAATCGGATCGCCGCCATCATGGTAGATAGGCTCGAACATCGAAACCGGATCCTGAATCGCGTCTAAGGCAAAAACAACCTCCTCTTTGGGGAGATCCATTTCTTTGGCGATCTCGACGATGGTCGGCTCGCGCAGATGTTTGGTGGTCAGCATATCTCGTATCTGTAAAGCTTTGTACGCGATGTCACGCAACGATCGGCTGACGCGAATCGGGTTGTTGTCCCGCAGATAGCGGCGGATTTCACCGACGATCATAGGCACTGCATACGTGGAGAAACGCACGTTTTGGCTTAAGTCAAAATTATCGATCGCTTTCATGAGTCCGATGCACCCGACCTGAAACAGGTCATCGACATATTCGCCACGATTGTTAAACCGTTGGATAACAGAGAGAACCAAACGCAGGTTGCCGTTCACCAGCTTCTCGCGCGCGGACAAGTCGCCTGCCTGAAGTGAGGTGAACAATTCGCGCATCTGTGCGTTGGTCAAAACGGGAAGTTGTGAAGTGTTGACGCCGCAGATCTCAACCTTGTTGCGTTTCAAAGAAGTCCCCCCAAAGGTGCCTGCTCGTCTGACACGGAGTATGTAGTATTTCCCAGAATTCGTATTCAGTATCTCCGCGACTTGCCAAGTTATGCACCACTCGGGGGGACATCGAACGAGGGCGAACCGCTACAGCATTTTGTTGAACTCCCGCTGCAAACGCTTCAAAATCCGTTTTTCCAAACGTGATATGTAAGACTGTGAAATCCCGAGCAGATCAGCCACATCTTTCTGCGTCATTTCCTGCCCGGTGCCTAGGCCAAACCGAAGTTGCATAATTTTGCGTTCTCGCTCCGACAGTTTGTCGAGTGCATCATACAAGAGTTCGCGATCAACCTCGTCCTCCAAATTGCGATAAATCGTGTCTGACTCCGTACCAAGAACGTCCGACAACAACAGTTCGTTGCCGTCCCAATCGACATTCAAGGGCTCATCAAACGACACTTCTGAGCGAAGTTTGTTGTTTCGGCGCAAATACATGAGGATTTCGTTCTCGATACAACGAGATGCATACGTCGCAAGCTTGATTTTTTTACTCGGATCAAATGTATTCACAGCCTTAATCAAGCCTATTGTTCCGATGGAGACCAAGTCTTCGATATGGATGCCCGTGTTTTCAAACTTGCGGGCAATATACACGACAAGCCGCAAGTTGCGCTCAATCAGCATGGAACGAACAGATTCGTCTCCGGATGGCAGCCGTTCGAGCAAATACTGTTCTTCTTCGCGCGTCAACGGCGGCGGTAACGCCTCGCTGCCCCCAACATAGTAAACTTCGTCAAGAGGACCGTGTATGCGAATGCGAATGCGCAGATACAGGAGTCGCAGCCGGAGTCGCAGCAGTCGATTCATGTCTTTGAGTGATGGCAATCTTTTCATCCTCATCAACTCCATTCATCAAGTCCATGTGCAAAATCGCCTGAAAGGATCCGTCAGCACTGAGCTTGCCCGGAAATGCTGCAAACAGGCACGCTTCGGTGACCATGGTCCTCGTACCGCCTCGCACGATATGAACCACCTGCGGACGCAAGGCGATGGTCAATCCGCGCCCAGACGCCCCTTGATAGGGAACCAAGGCGATGTGATGGAAGGTGGCAACGGTAGCCAAGGCCGCAAACAAATCCTCGCCCGCCTTCACTGCTTCGCTCAACTCACTTGGCAACACAGGCAGAAGCACGTCCATATCGACGAACGAAACGGGACGCTTCGATACCGGATCAACCAATTGATTTCCGGAGTCGAACAAGCCAGTAAACTGCAACGACACACCGTCAAATTCGGCTTCGACCAACGCCGTGAAATTTTGTAACCTCGCTTGTTTGCGCAGATAGATCAACAAACGGCGGACTGTATACAAACAAAGCGGCACCCCAACCATCATGGCAAACGTCTCACCGGACGTTCGGAACAGCAGGCCATGCTGGGTGAACAGCGATTTGTCCAAGGACACCCCCGGAACCGTGAAGCCTAGCGCAATGGACGCGCCAGCAAACACAAACGCAACAATGTAGTACGCCCCCAGCAAGCGGGCGAGATCGACAAGGTGCTTGTATGGAAGGGCAATCCATACCATAAGGACAGACACAAGTGCCTTTCCCGGCCATGTGGTGAGTAGGGCCAATGTGGGAAAGAACAACAAGAGCGAATAGCACGCGCCGACGAGCGCACCCAGCGCGAGACGCCGCAAGGAGGCACGACGTTTCATCAACCAGCCAGTGGTCCAAAGCAGGACAAAGTCCATCACCAGGTTGACGATCCAAACAACGTCGATATAGACAACCGGCACCGCTTGCACACCATCACCTCGCGGTGGGCCACGGCGTGTCCCACAAGGTGCTGGACGGCCTGGTGTGTCGCCAGCCATCCCGTATGCATGACAGTATAGTTTATCTCTATTACGAAGCCTGTCGGAACTTGCCTGCGATCTCATAGACTTTTTGTAGAAGCGCAACGAGGAATGTAACGAGGAATGTTATGGAGTACACGAGAACACGACATAGAGCGACAATCAAATAAGATTAAAGACCGTGCGGCAAGGCTTCAAGCCTTACCGCACGGTCTCAGATACAGATATAGGAAAGAAAGAAATGGAGACGCTCTTAGCGATCCCGACCGAACTTGCCTCCGTTCTGGCGGCGCATGAATGCAGGAACATCCCAAGCATTCCCTGTATTCGGCACATTCGGCGGCGCGTCCTGCAGCACGGAATGGCGTTGTACGGTTCCCCTCACGGCTGGTTCATGTACGTCGTGTTGCATATGATTCGGGCGCTGCGTGTGTTGCTGATTTCCCTCAAATCCTGTCGCAATCACGGTGACGACAATTTCATCCTGCAATTCAGGGTCAATAGCGGCACCAAAAATCATATTGACCTCAGCATCTGCAGTCGTCGACACAATGTCGGCTGCTTCATTGACTTCCCACAAACTAAGATTCGTGCCGCCCGCGACATGCATCAACACACCGCGCGCACCGTCGATGGAGGTCTCGAGCAACGGCGAGGAAATCGCCTTTTTCGCGGCTTCTGCAGCCCGATTTTCACCCGATGCGATACCGATACCCATGAGTGCCGAACCACGTTCCGTCATAATCGCCTTGACATCGGCAAAGTCAACGTTAATCAGCGCAGGTGTGGCAATCAGCTCAGAAATACCCGAAACGCCTTGCCTGAGCACGTTGTCCGCTTCGCGGAATGCCTCAAGAACGGGTGTGTTGCGATCGACAATTTCGAGCAATCGGTCGTTCGGGATGACAATCAGAGTATCAACTTTTTCCTTCAGTTCCGCGACACCCTGTTCCGCTTGAATCATGCGACGGCGCTGTTCAAACCGGAACGGTTTCGTGACAACACCGACTGTCAACGCCCCGAGCTCCTTTGAAATTTCAGCGATGACAGGCGCCGCACCCGTTCCCGTACCACCGCCCATGCCTGCTGTCACGAAGACCATATCCGCTCCTCGCAAAGCGTTGGCCAACATTTCGCGGCTTTCCTCTGCAGCCTTTTTCCCAATTTCCGGATTAGCTCCAGCCCCTAAGCCGCGCGTCAGTTTTTCGCCTATTTGCAGACGAGTCTCTGCCTTTGCCAGCTTTAAAGCCTGCGCATCCGTATTGACGACAATGAATTCAACACCCTTGACACCTGATTCAATCATTCGGTTGACCGCGTTACACCCGCCGCCGCCGACGCCTATCACCTTGATATTGGCAAGGGAATCCGATTCAAAATCAAATTCCAACATGATGGCTCCTCCTAATCTATATGGCTCCGCTTTTCCCCTGCGACGGTTTGGTGCCGACGCACGCATACGTACGCCAACTCGCCTGTATTACACGAAATCGCGCAGCCAATCCTTAATTCGCGCAAATACACTGACGTTGTTCGCCGGGCGAACCTGTCGGCTTCCCGTGTTGACTTCCGCCGCTGTCGGGCGCAGCCCCGTACGGGCAGCATAGGCAATCGTCCCAACGCCATTGACGAACGAGGGGTCGCGCACACCGAGAAACTCAGGAATGGCAATGCGAACCGGAGACTGTAACTCATCACTGGCCAAATCGGCAGCAGCGGGTGTGGACATCACACCGCCATGAAATACATATCCGGCCGGCAACTCATCCGCATAGCCCATCTTTTCTATCTCTTTTTGCACGAGCGCAAATATCTCCTGCATGCGAGGCTCAACAATCGTTGCCAAATCATACTGGGTGTACTCTGTTTCCTTGTTACTGCCCATCCGGGGAACGCGGAAGGTCTCATGTTCGGAAGCCTGAGAAACCATCGCACAAGCATGCCGCAACTTGACCTGTTCCGCCGCAGTGGTGCTTGTCCGCAGACCAATGGCAATATCGTGGGTGACGTAGTCACCACCCATCGGAATGATGCTCGTCCCCATCAAAACACCATTGCTAAACACCGTCACGGACGTCGCGCCGGCGCCGACATCGACGAGCGCCACACCCAGGCGCCGTTCGTCCTGAGTCAAGGCAATGTGGCTCGCCGCCATCGGCGCGAGCACCAAGTTGGCGACCTCCAAACCGGCTCGCTCGACACAGCGAACGACGTTGTGAATCGCTGTGCGGCTGCCTGTAATCAAATAAGCCTCCACCTCGAGGCGAACACCGAGCATGCCGCGCGGATCCATAATTCCGCGCAAGCCGTCGACAATAAATTCTTTTGCGACGACGTCGATGACTTCGCGTTCTGGAGGCAGCGCCACGACGCGAGCTTGCTGCAAAACGCGTTCGATATCTTCATCTGTAATTTCTCGATCCGCCGATGACACCGCGACCACACCGTGACTGCTGTGCAGTTGGATGTGATTGCCTGAAATTCCAACATAAGCAGATGGGATGTGTATGCCAACCATGCGTTCCGCATGATCCACCGCTTCGCGGATCGATTCAACAGTCATATCTATATCGACAATGGAACCGTGGCGCAGTCCCTCACCAGAGGCGGAGCCAACTCCAATGACGTTGATGCTGTTTCCAGTCGGCTCTCCGATGATAGCACGTATCTTCGAAGTGCCGATGTCAAGACTGACGATGTAATCTTCTTTGGCCAACCGAGTGGCACCTCCCTAGACCGCCCAAGACTGCGATTCTCTTTCTATTTCCACACGCTTTTCGACAATCCTCTATGACTTGCGAAAAATATTCACGACTGGGCATTGCGCGATGCGATATCGCGCTCCAACTTGCGCTGACGCAGCAACAAAAACACGTGTCGACGGATGGCCGCAATGTTTTGAAACAGCCGCACACCAAACGCGACCACGGCTGCCAGGTAGAGATCGACACCGAGTTGATTTCCGATATACGCAAGCAGCGCCGCAATGAGTGCATTCGTGAAGAAGCCCGTCAAAAACACGGCGCTATCAAACGTCTTTTCGAAGCTCGCCCGAATGCCACCAAACACCGTGTCTAAAGCCGCGAGAATCGCGATCGACAAATAGCTCGTAAACGCAACCGGGATCGCCACGTTCGTCACGAGGCCGAGTGCGACGCCGACTGCTAGTCCAAGCACAGGCAGCCAAATCATCAGCCATTCCCCTCCTTGGCATACTGTCCTGGCAGCGGGCCGCTGTACCCTGGTACGGTGACACCGTCCTTTTGCGGGTATGAGCGAACGATAAAATCTTCTCCCATCGCCTCAAAGTATCCTTGTAACACTTCTACTGTCAATGCCGCCTGCATATCTTGGATGTTGCCGACCGCACGAATGACATACGGTGTTGTGATGGGATGGCCATTGACGTGCACACCGCCAATCCCATCGACTTCGACCAAGCGAATCGCAGACGTTGCGACGAGCCGTTGATCGTTAATGGATATCGCCGTGGCGCCATTACCAAGCAACACATTGACAACCTCGTCCAACCACTGATCCGCCTGCTGCGGAAACAGAGCCATTTGTGCCGGATTGGCACCTAGTTTGGCATCAGGTTGAATCGTGATGGTGATACCAGGCCCGGATGTGGGAAGAATGCCCGCTTGCTGCTCCAACGATTTTTCATCCTTCTGCAGAACCTCGCGCAACTCGCTGGCACTGCCACTCGCTGCACGGTATTCAGCCAACTGCGCGTTCAACTTGGATACCTGCTGCTCCAGCAACAAGTGTTCTTGCGCCTGCTCTTGTACCTGCGTGCGCAAATCGATATAACTGGTAGTCTGTCGGCCAAACGACTGTTGCGAGGTCAGCTGCACGGTAAGCATAAAGCCCAGGGCCGTGGCTGTGGCCGTCGCTCCCCAGACAAGACTGCGCCGCTTCATCGCTTCACCTCAATTCACCGCCTGTAACGAGTTTGTGTAGGCCGGCATGTCGATATCATTCTCGATTTGTGGCGTCGACACCTGCAAGCCTTGTTGGCGCAGCGCGTCGAGAATGCCCCCTTGAATGTCAAGAGCTGACCTCAGCGTCGCCGGATCGCCAATGGCCGAGACGGTAAACGGTGCACCAAGCCGATGGCCATTGACCGAAACGACCGGCCCCTGACACTGGATGGCCGAAGTTGCAACAATCCGATAGTCGTTGATAGCCACAGCTTCCGCCCCCGCGGTGAACAACTCGTTGACGAGGTTGCGGATGTTCCAATCGTGCGCCAGAATTTGCTCGATATCTGTGCCTCCGGAATCGCCGTCGTTCAAGGTCAACTCGACACCAGGCCCATGCACCGGCGTGATGCCAGCCAGGATTCGTTCTCCGTTCAGCCGCGCCTGCAGGTCTTGCAAAGATTGGCTCGATCCGGCTGATTTCTGTTCGTACTGAGCAATCTCGGCGGTCAGGTTGGCGAGCGTCTGGTCAGCCTCCTGATTCGATGCTTTCAATTCCGACAATCGCTGCGTCAACTGGCGGTTGACGGCCGAACTGCCGGTATCGAGGACACCCAAAGCCGCCGCCGCATGATTTTGCCGGTAACTGACAGCAATCATGAACCCGAGCACAACCGCTACGGTGGTCAGCGACCAAGTGAGCCTTTGTTGCGTGTTCACGGTATACCGCCTCCGGTTTGTGATGTCACTCCGTTTGCCGTTGCGTTCGCGCCCGCCACAGCGTTGCCGCCCCCTCCTGCGCTCTGCTGACCACTCGCGCCCTGGGCTCCACCCGATGCCTGCGCGTTCGCAAACGGCGTATAACGATACGGTGGTTGGCCCGTCAAGTCGACAGTCCCAGGCTTGTACCCTTTTTGAACAAAATAATGGACGACAGACTGCATCGCATTCACAGCACCAGCCAGACTATCTGAATCCGCAAGCACCACAAACCCGTTGTCCAGATACATGGAAATTGTCCCATCCCCATTGATATGGAACTCGGAGACATCCGTGAGTTCGCCTGATGGCACTTTTGCCAACTGCCTGCAGACGGTCGACACGTTCGAGCTGATCATCGCATGCACTTGCACATGTTCATCAGAACCCGATACGAGTGGATACGGCAGGCCGGCGGAAGGCGGTTCCGCCGCAAACACGTATCCGTTGTTGAGCAGTTCATAGAACGAACCGGCGTCTGCATAAACGGCCACCACTTGCCGCTCACGCAGTGCGAGCGAGACTGCGCCATGCAACCAATCGACCGTCACGCCAGCCGACTGGACCATCGGCAGCCGTCGTTCAATGCGCGCAGACGCCGCTTTGGCATTCACCTGCCACAGGCTCTCGCCCAACTCGATCCCGCTGTCGGCGACAACGTTCGCTTGCGCAATGGTGGTATTGCCCTTGACATCAATTCGCCGCACGCGGGCGAGCGGCGATTCTAAAGCCACAATCAGGCCGATAAAGACAAAAAATCCTACCACGATTTTCCGGTTGCGAGCCTTGCGTCGATCGCGCTGTTCTGCCGTTTCCGGCCGATGTGGCATGTGTTCACGCCCTTTACTTCAACTTGCCCATGAGGGTGCCGTTCGCACGGCACCCAACGCTCTAGTCACGTACTTCGATGCGCTCTACGCGCGCACCGACTGCGGACAAATGCGTTTCAATCGCTTGATAGCCGCGATCGATATGATACACGCCGTCGACTTCGGTCGTGCCGCGAGCCGCCAAACCTGCCACAAGGAGCGCGGCGCCCCCGCGCAGGTCGGAGGCACACACCTTGGCCCCGGAGAGATTCGGTACCCCGCGCACAATGGCGGTCCGCAGATCCACGGAAATGTCGGCACCCATGCGCAGAAGTTCATCCACATGCTTAAAGCGAGCCTCGAACACACTTTCGTGAATCACGCTTGTACCTTGAGCTGCGGTCAGAAACGCCATAAAGGGCGCCTGCAAATCAGTGGGGAAACCAGGAAACGGCGCCGTCCGAAAGTCGACGGCCGAAGGGGCGCCATCACAGATAACCGTAATTATATCATGGTCCGTGTCGACGCGAACACCCGCATCTCGTAATTTTTGGATGACAGCACCCAAATGCCCAGGTTCAACCCCAGTCAGCGTAATCTTTCCCATCGTCGCAGCCGCTGCTAACATCAACGTCCCGGTCACGATGCGATCCGGAATGATACGATAGCCGATTTCGCCAAGTTCCGAACAGCCGTGCACGACGATTCGATCCTGCCCTGATCCCTCGATCCGCACGCCGGCTTCGCGCAAAAAGTTGGCCAAATCGACGACCTCCGGCTCCCGCGCGGCGTTCTCGATCACCGTCGTGCCATCGGCCAAGGCGGCAGCCATCAACAGGTTCTCGGTGGCACCAACCGATGGAAAGTCTAAGGCGATGTGTGTGCCGTGCAACCGTTTCGCCGTACAGCGGATGTAGCCGTGCTCTTCTTCAATCCGCGCACCGAGTGCGCGCATGCCACGCAAGTGAAAGTCGATGGGGCGTTGACCGATGACACATCCGCCCGGCTTGCTCACCGTCACTTCGCCAAAGCGGGCGAGAAGCGGACCCATCAGAAAGATGGAGGAACCCATGCTATGTGTTGTACTCAACAAGGCGGATCGCTATAGGCGATAGACGATTTCGAGCTCTGGTTCGGCATTCCGATCGCGATGAAACAC
>NZ_SORF01000006.1:78992-169872 GCF_004366795.1 Alicyclobacillus sacchari
GGAGGAACCCATGCTATGTGTTGTACTCAACAAGGCGGATCGCTATAGGCGATAGACGATTTCGAGCTCTGGTTCGGCATTCCGATCGCGATGAAACACGCGGACTTCTTGCACGAGCTCAAGCACCGCAAGGCGCAATGCGTCTTCATCGCCGTCGAGATCGATACAGAGCCGCTGAAAACGCCTTTGTACGGCAAGCCCAGGATCGCACGGGGCGTTTGCGAGCCCCGCAAGTTGCGCATCACATGCAGCCGCCTCTGTCTGC
Source organism: Alicyclobacillus sacchari (assembly GCF_004366795.1). GTDB lineage: Bacteria > Bacillota > Bacilli > Alicyclobacillales > Alicyclobacillaceae > Alicyclobacillus > Alicyclobacillus sacchari. The sequence continues at coordinate 79,258 of NZ_SORF01000006.1, forward strand.
AGTTGAGACATATGACGCCGAAAGTCGGCTTCGGGGACGATGCCTTGGGCATAGCCGTCGATCAGTCGGTCGATCCGCTGGCGCAGACGCCGTTGCCGTCTGCGCAAATCTGCCGCGTGCCGCTTTGAATCGATTTGTGCACTGGCGATGAAATCTGCTAGGCTCAAACTCGCTGTTCCAGCGGCAAGCACCTGGCTTGTAACGCCGCGTTCAAGCTCTTCGGCATCGACGCGATTTGCCGTGCAGCCACCTGTCTGTACGTATGTGCCGCAACGGTAGATGCGGCGACGCTGACGGCCATCCTTGCGTTCATAAATCTGCCAGCCCGCATGCATATTGGCCCCACAGTACCCACATTTGGCGATGCCGGAAAGCAGCCGCGCCGATCCCCGCGTCCGCGGCGGCAGCGACTGGCGACGCTCGAACAAGCGATTGATCTGCGCAAACTCGGCATCCGTGAGCAGGGCCTCGTGCGCCCCTGCGATGCAAATCCAGTCTTCTGGGTTGCGTTCGACGCGGGCGCTGCCGGTTCCTTTCCGCCGATTCCAGACGACTGTGCCAACCAAGACCGGATTTTGAAAGAGCGTCCGAATGGCCGCCTCCGACCACAAGCGGCCGGTCTTCGAGCGCACGCCGCGATCGTTCAGATACTTCGCCACCTGTCTGGCTCCTTGTCCGCTGAGCAACAGATTGGCCGCCTCGCGCACCCAGGGGGCTTCTTGCGGATGGGGTACGAGACGGCCGGCGACGAGATTGTAGCCGTAAGGCGGCTTTTGCGCGAGCGCGCCGCGTTTCGCCATCGACAACAGGTTCTCGTATACGCGCTCGGCGATCATCTCGCGTTCGAACTCGGCGATGACAGATAAGATCTGCGCGACGAGACGCCCCATGGCCGTGCCGATCTCGAAATTTTGCCGGGTGGAACGGTAGAACACGCCGTGTTCGTTCATCTCTTCGATCAGCTTCGCGAAATCGGCGACCCGACGTGTCAAACGATCGATCCGCGTCGTCACGACACCGGCGATTTTCCCCGCCCGAATGTCGTCCCGCAGGCTTTTCATCGCGGGGCGCTCCAGGCTTTTCGCAGAATAACCTTCGTCCCGGTAAACCGTGAATTCACCGTAGCCGTTGCCGCGGGCAAACAGGACCAATTGCTCTTCTTGCTCCACGACGCTATTGCCCTCCTGTGCCTGCTCCTCGGTCGAGACGCGCACGTACAGCGCGAGCCGCTTGTCGGTCACCGCCCGCCACCCCCCGCTTCACCGGCCAACTTGCGCCGAACAAGGGGTTCGATGACCTGTCGTGCCTTCTCTCGCCATAGTTCCTCAGCATCGGCGAACGGCACCAGCGCCTGCTTCGATTCCACGTAAATCCACGAGGCGCGCACTTTCAACGCCGCATCCCCCCTTACCAGACGCTATGCGGTAAGGGTTGTTCGCCTTGCCGGACGAGTCAGGCAAAGCTTTGCAGGCGATCGCGAATGGCCTGTGCGATCGCTGGCGCGTGCAAACGCCCATTTTCAATGAAAATGCGATTGGCGTCATAGCCAGAGACAACCACGCCTGCGATAAAAATCCCTGCCACGTTGGTCTCATACGTCTGCGGATTGTACGCCGGGATGCCAGATTCCGGGTCGATCACGACGCCAAGCTCCGACAGAAACGGCGTATCCGGATGATAGCCGATGAGCGCAAGCACGTGGTCCGTGCCGATTTCTATATTCCCGTCTGGCGTCGCCACCTGCACCCTGTCCGGCGCGATGGCCGTCACACGAGACTGAAAATGAAAAGCAATGCGCTCGTGATCGATCAAGCTTTGGATTTCCGGCCGCACCCACGGTTTGATTTTGTCGGACAAGGTGGCACCACGGTGCACCAGTGTGACATCGGCGCCGACCCTATACAGATCAATGGCCGCTTCGGCGGCGGAATTCGTCCCCCCGACGACGAGCACGCGCTGCCCATAGTAGGGGTGCGCATCGCGATAGTAGTGCTGAACGTGAGGCAAGTCTTCACCGGGGACGCGCAACTGATTGGGGTGATCGAAGTACCCGGTTGCGATCACGACCTGGCGCGCGAGCGTCCTCGACACTTGGCCGGCAAGCGTGCGGGACTGAATGGAAAACGCCTTTTGTGCATCGTCAAAGGCAATCTTCTCGACCGTCTCATACTGACGGACCGGCAACTTGAGGCGTGCGACGACAGTGCGGTAATAGGTCAAGGCTTCTTGTCGGGTCGGTTTTCCGCCCTGCGTATAAAAAGGGATATCGGCGATTTCGAGTCGCTCCGGGGTTGAGTTGAAGATCATCTGTGTGGGAAATCGGTAAATTGTCGAGGCGATGCAAGACTTCTCCAGAACGACGTGATCGATCTGGCGTTTCTGCAGTTCTACGGACACAGCCAAACCACATGGCCCGGCACCTATGACACATACGTCGTGCATCTCGAAATCGCTCCTAGCCTTCAATCATCTGTGATCTCTCCATTCCGATTATTATACCACGGCTTGTGAAACGCGGCTCAAAGCACAATAGGCAAGATAGGGGAACCCATGCTATGTGTTGTACTCAACAAGGCGGATCGCTATAGGCGATAGACGATTTCGAGCTCTGGTTCGGCATTCCGATCGCGATGAAACACGCGGACTTCTTGCACGAGCTCAAGCACCGCAAGGCGCAATGCGTCTTCATCGCCGTCGAGATCGATACAGAGCCGCTGAAAACGCCTTTGTACGGCAAGCCCAGGATCGCACGGGGCGTTTGCGAGCCCCGCAAGTTGCGCATCACATGCAGCCGCCTCTGTCTGCAGTTGAGACATATGACGCCGAAAGTCGGCTTCGGGGACGATGCCTTGGGCATAGCCGTCGATCAGTCGGTCGATCCGCTGGCGCAGACGCCGTTGCCGTCTGCGCAAATCTGCCGCGTGCCGCTTTGAATCGATTTGTGCACTGGCGATGAAATCTGCTAGGCTCAAACTCGCTGTTCCAGCGGCAAGCACCTGGCTTGTAACGCCGCGTTCAAGCTCTTCGGCATCGACGCGATTTGCCGTGCAGCCACCTGTCTGTACGTATGTGCCGCAACGGTAGATGCGGCGACGCTGACGGCCATCCTTGCGTTCATAAATCTGCCAGCCCGCATGCATATTGGCCCCACAGTACCCACATTTGGCGATGCCGGAAAGCAGCCGCGCCGATCCCCGCGTCCGCGGCGGCAGCGACTGGCGACGCTCGAACAAGCGATTGATCTGCGCAAACTCGGCATCCGTGAGCAGGGCCTCGTGCGCCCCTGCGATGCAAATCCAGTCTTCTGGGTTGCGTTCGACGCGGGCGCTGCCGGTTCCTTTCCGCCGATTCCAGACGACTGTGCCAACCAAGACCGGATTTTGAAAGAGCGTCCGAATGGCCGCCTCCGACCACAAGCGGCCGGTCTTCGAGCGCACGCCGCGATCGTTCAGATACTTCGCCACCTGTCTGGCTCCTTGTCCGCTGAGCAACAGATTGGCCGCCTCGCGCACCCAGGGGGCTTCTTGCGGATGGGGTACGAGACGGCCGGCGACGAGATTGTAGCCGTAAGGCGGCTTTTGCGCGAGCGCGCCGCGTTTCGCCATCGACAACAGGTTCTCGTATACGCGCTCGGCGATCATCTCGCGTTCGAACTCGGCGATGACAGATAAGATCTGCGCGACGAGACGCCCCATGGCCGTGCCGATCTCGAAATTTTGCCGGGTGGAACGGTAGAACACGCCGTGTTCGTTCATCTCTTCGATCAGCTTCGCGAAATCGGCGACCCGACGTGTCAAACGATCGATCCGCGTCGTCACGACACCGGCGATTTTCCCCGCCCGAATGTCGTCCCGCAGGCTTTTCATCGCGGGGCGCTCCAGGCTTTTCGCAGAATAACCTTCGTCCCGGTAAACCGTGAATTCACCGTAGCCGTTGCCGCGGGCAAACAGGACCAATTGCTCTTCTTGCTCCACGACGCTATTGCCCTCCTGTGCCTGCTCCTCGGTCGAGACGCGCACGTACAGCGCGAGCCGCTTGTCGGTCACCGCCCGCCACCCCCCGCTTCACCGGCCAACTTGCGCCGAACAAGGGGTTCGATGACCTGTCGTGCCTTCTCTCGCCATAGTTCCTCAGCATCGGCGAACGGCACCAGCGCCTGCTTCGATTCCACGTAAATCCACGAGGCGCGCACTTTCAACGCCGCATCCCCCCTTACCAGACGCTATGCGGTAAGGGTTGTTCGCCTTGCCGGACGAGTCAGGCAAAGCTTTGCAGGCGATCGCGAATGGCCTGTGCGATCGCTGGCGCGTGCAAACGCCCATTTTCAATGAAAATGCGATTGGCGTCATAGCCAGAGACAACCACGCCTGCGATAAAAATCCCTGCCACGTTGGTCTCATACGTCTGCGGATTGTACGCCGGGATGCCAGATTCCGGGTCGATCACGACGCCAAGCTCCGACAGAAACGGCGTATCCGGATGATAGCCGATGAGCGCAAGCACGTGGTCCGTGCCGATTTCTATATTCCCGTCTGGCGTCGCCACCTGCACCCTGTCCGGCGCGATGGCCGTCACACGAGACTGAAAATGAAAAGCAATGCGCTCGTGATCGATCAAGCTTTGGATTTCCGGCCGCACCCACGGTTTGATTTTGTCGGACAAGGTGGCACCACGGTGCACCAGTGTGACATCGGCGCCGACCCTATACAGATCAATGGCCGCTTCGGCGGCGGAATTCGTCCCCCCGACGACGAGCACGCGCTGCCCATAGTAGGGGTGCGCATCGCGATAGTAGTGCTGAACGTGAGGCAAGTCTTCACCGGGGACGCGCAACTGATTGGGGTGATCGAAGTACCCGGTTGCGATCACGACCTGGCGCGCGAGCGTCCTCGACACTTGGCCGGCAAGCGTGCGGGACTGAATGGAAAACGCCTTTTGTGCATCGTCAAAGGCAATCTTCTCGACCGTCTCATACTGACGGACCGGCAACTTGAGGCGTGCGACGACAGTGCGGTAATAGGTCAAGGCTTCTTGTCGGGTCGGTTTTCCGCCCTGCGTATAAAAAGGGATATCGGCGATTTCGAGTCGCTCCGGGGTTGAGTTGAAGATCATCTGTGTGGGAAATCGGTAAATTGTCGAGGCGATGCAAGACTTCTCCAGAACGACGTGATCGATCTGGCGTTTCTGCAGTTCTACGGACACAGCCAAACCACATGGCCCGGCACCTATGACACATACGTCGTGCATCTCGAAATCGCTCCTAGCCTTCAATCATCTGTGATCTCTCCATTCCGATTATTATACCACGGCTTGTGAAACGCGGCTCAAAGCACAATAGGCAAGATAGGGGACCGCATCTTTTGCATCAGATGCATGGGAACATCTGTGCTGTGGATGGTCGACGCGTCAACCTCAATCACATCGCCATGCACAAACACCTTTGCTCCCAATGCCCTCAGAATGTCGACCATCACGTGCACATCTTCCAAATCGGGCACGTTTTCGACGACCGTTGTACCTGGTACCATCACGGTCGCCGCCAGAATCGGCAGCGCGGCGTTTTTAGCGCCGTAGACCGACGTCTCGCCAGAGAGCGGGACGCCGCCATAGATTCTCAGCATTTCCACACCCGTCACCTCCCTGAGATTGGCTCCCCCAGCACACGCACCTCAGTTTCCAGTTCGATCCCGTACTTGTCGCGGACCACCTGCTGAGCGTGGCGAATGAGCCATAGCACATCCGCCGCTGTCGCCTCCTCGACGTTGACGATGAAGTTGGCGTGTTTGTCGCTGATCTTGGCGCCGCCATGTTGAAATCCTTTGAGACCTGCGGCTTCGATGAGCCGCCCGGCGTGCGTGCCGTCTGGATTGCGAAACACCGATCCGCAGTTCGGCCAAGCAAGCGGCTGGGATTCGACACGCTTTTGTGACCACTGTTTCACCTGTTTCACCAAAGCGTCGCGATCGCCAGGCGACAATGCAAACTTCGCTTGCGTCACGATGCCAAAGCGGTCCTTCAAAATGCTGTAACGGTATCCGAACTTCAGATCGGCATTCGGCAATCGCTCGATCTCGCCATCGGCGTTCATCACGTCGGCCCATTCCAATACCTCGCACGTCTCTTTGCCATACGCGCCTGCGTTCATCATCACAGCCCCACCCACGGAGCCGGGGATTCCGGTGGCGAACTCAAGCCCGGCGAGACCGTGGCGCAACGCGATGTTGGCGGCGGATACGTACGATCTGCCCGCCATTGCGATGAGCGCGTCGCCCTCGATGTCTACCTTTGCGAATGCGTCATGCAGCTTGACGACGACGCCGCGAATCCCGCCATCGAGAACGAGCGCATTGGAACCGCGGCCGATGACCGTGATCGGCAAGCCGAGATGACGTGCGGCCAGTACCGTCCCACGCAGTTCATCGAGCGAGGCAGGGACGACGAAATAGTCGGCCGGGCCGCCAATGCGCCAAGTGGTGTGTCGTTTCATCGGTTCGTCGCACGCGATGTTGGCAACGCCGTGCAACGTAAAAACAGAGAGGACTGCATCAGAGCCCATGCGTGAACCTCCAAGTGCAAATTTGATGACGCCAGCCTACGCCCAGGTTCCGCATGGCATCATATGCGGCATCTGGCGAACCGTGCCGCCGCCAGATGGTTTAGCTGCGCACAGCAGCCATGACGACGTCGTACAGCCGTTGTACAGCCTCAGGTTGTCCGAACGATTTCGCCCGTTTCTTCATCGCTGCAAGCTTTTCCGGCTTCAACAGCTCGACGACGCCATCCCACAGCAGATCTGCCGTCAAATCCTGTTCTCGAATCATCGCAGCGGCACCTGCATGCACCAGATTGCGCGCGTTTTCCTCCTGATGATTCGCCGTCACATACGGACTCGGTATCAGGATGGAAGCGATACCCAATGCGCAAATCTCCGCCAGCGTGCTGCTTCCCGCACGACTGACAATGAGATCGACGTTCGGCAATAGGCTCGGCATGTCCGAAATAAAGGGATGGATGGAGACGTTTTGCGGCAAGTCGCCTAACTCACGGCGCGTCTTCTCGTAGTGCGCTTCACCCGTGACAAACAAGCAGCGCCAATCCGGATGCTCCGCGAAACGCGGCAACATTTGGGCGATCTTCTGGTTGACGGATTCGGAGCCCCGACTGCCTGTAAAGATAAGGACAACCTTTTGTCCGTGCAGGATGCGATAGGTATCCAAGGCGCGCCGCTTCGCGGCAGGATCGACCGAGGCGACCTCGCTCGCGCGCGGATTCCCCGTGACAACGACGCGCCGCGCACCGCGAAAATGGCGCTCACTCTCGGGAAAGCACACCGCCACAGCCTCAGTGCGACGGGCGCAGAGTTGGTTGGTCAATCCTGGCCGCGCATTCCCTTCCCAAATCACGCTTGGAATACCCAGGGACTTCGCGGCGAAGACGACCGGCAGCGTGACGAATCCGCCTGTGCCGACGACGACGTCTGGGCGAAAGCGCCGCAAGAGGCGCCTCGCCTGAAAATACCCGCGCGCGGTGATGAGCAAGGTGCGCACCGCTTGCAGTGACACCTGCCTGCGCAGGCCAGCGGCCTCAATGGTTACAAACGGCAAATCAAGCGGTCGCACAATCGACTGCTCGAGCCCGTTGCGCGTGCCAATGTAAAGACAATCAAGCGGATCAACCCGCCCTTGCATATAGCGCCAAAGCGACAGCGCGGGGTAAATATGTCCCCCGGTGCCGCCGCCCGTCAATACCACTTTCATCGAACCACTCCAGCCTGCTTCGAGATATTCAAGAGAATCCCGACGCCGCTGAGTAAGAGCGTCAAGGACGATCCGCCGTAACTAATAAACGGCAAGGTGATGCCTGTCGCCGGGATCGATCCCGTGACGACGCCAATGTTGATGAGAACTTGCACCGCAATCATGCCAGTAATGCCGACGCCAAGTAAAGTGCCAAACTCGTCCGGCGCGTAGATGGCCGTGCGAATGCCGCGCCACACGAGCACGGCAAAGAGCAACAGCACGCAGATACCACCCAAAAGCCCCAGCTCTTCGCCGATGATGGAGAAGATGAAGTCTGTCTGCGGCTCGGGCAAGTAGAGAAACTTTTGGCGGCTGTTGCCAAGGCCGAGACCGAGAATGCCGCCGGAGCCGAGCGCGTATAGCGACTGGATGATCTGATACCCTTTCCCGAGTGGGTACTTCCACGGGTCGATGAAGGCCGCGATGCGATCCATGCGATACGGTGCCACCGCGACGAGACCGCCAAACCCGAGCATGCCGACGCCAAAAAGCGCCCCTAAGTGCGACATGCGCGTTCCGGCTGCAAACAGCATGATAATGGTCGTCCCCATGATCACGACACTCTGCCCAAGGTCTGGCTCCAGCATGATGAGGCCCACTGCGACCAGAGCTAGTCCCATGGGCGGCACGAAGCCACGCCAGAACGAATGCATGCGGTCTGCCGACTCAGCGAGCAAATGGGCGAGAAACACGACCAGACCAAGCTTGGCAAACTCGGACGGTTGGATGCCCAGCGATCCGATGCCAAGCCAGGCCTTAGATCCGCCGCGGTTGACACCGACAATCAGCACCAATACGAGCATGGCAAAGCTGGCGATGGCGAGCTTGGGCGCGTGTTTGCGCCAGACATGGTAGTCGATGCGGGAGAACCAGAACATGCAGAGGACGCCAATGATGGCCCAGATCAATTGGCGCTTGGAAAAGTAGAACGGGTCGCCGAAGCGCGTCGCAGACACGACGGACGAGGCACTGTGCACCATGGTGATCCCGAACGACAACAGGACCAGAATGACGCCGACAATCGCGAGATCGCCCGCCTGACGCGGCGTAGAAGTGGCGCGAGTCTGAAACAAATTGGCCCCTCCTCAGACGCACCGGTGCCTGACAACGCTCTCGAGAGCTGCCGCCAGCACAGGCTGTGTGAGCGGCCCGTATGAGCGGCGAAAAAGAGCCGCCCATAGGACACGCTGCTACAGTCTATGCACCGCCTCTTTGAACATGCTTCCCCGAACTTCGAAGGAACTAAACATGTCCCAACTGGCGCAGGCTGGTGACAACAATACGGTGTCCCCCGCTTCGGCGAGACGATGGGCGCATTGCACCGCCTCGTCGAGCGAAGACACGAGTTCAATCCGCGCGACACCCGCCCGCCGACACGTGTCCCGCAACGCCTCGCGCGTCTGGCCGAGACACACGGCGGCCTTCACCCGCTCGCGCAACTCCGGCAACAGTGAATCGAACGACAAACCGCGGTCCAATCCACCCGCAATCCATACGATGCCACGCGCAAACGAGCGCAGGGCTTGGCGAGCCGCGTCTGGATTGGTGGCCTTCGAGTCGTTGTAGTAGCGAACACCCGCGAGTTCCCGTACAAACTCAAGCCGATGTTCGACGCCCTGGAACGTTGCCGCTACCTGACGAATTGCCTCGTCAGGCGCCCCCGCCGCACGTGCGAGTGCCGCGGCAGCCACTACATTTTGTAAGTTGTGGCGACCAGGCAACGCCACCTCGGCGATCGACAGCAATGTGCGCACATGGCCGCCATCTGCGATGACGATCGATCCGTTCTGCACACCCACGCCGAATTCAAAACGCGCGTGATCGACACTGAAATAATGCACGTCCGCCCGCAGACGCGAAGCGCCTCCAGCGACCAGATCCTGATCTGCATTGAGTACGGCGATATCCCCTGGCTCCATATTGGCAAACATCTTCCACTTAGCTTCTTGATACGCCTCGAACGTGCCATGGTAATCGAGATGTGCCGGATAGAAATTGAGCAAGGCAGCGCCTCGTGGCCGAAAGCGCCAGGTCCCCATCAATTGAAAGCTGGAAACCTCGAGCACGACCGGTTCGTCCGTCTGCTCATCCGCAATCGCCTCTGCAAACGGCGTGCCGATGTTTCCTCCGACAAACGGGTTGCACGAAGCCACGCGCAGCATTTCGCCGACAAGCGTGGTCGTCGTCGTTTTGCCGTTGGATCCCGTGATGGCGTAAATCGGCCTCTCCGTAAACCATGACGCGACCTCGATCTCGCTAAACATGGGTACCTCGTTTGCGACAAGTTGCTCGACAAACGGAACCGTATATGGAATACCGGGGCTTTTCACAACAAACTGCCAAGCGTTAGAAAGTAATTCCGGCGGATGCCCGCCGAACACAAACCGCACTCCATGTTGCGCCAGTTCTGCGACCATCGGATCGGCCTCGGGCGCCCCACCTCGATCCGTTACGGTCACGCGAAAGCCGCGCCCTGCCAGTAAACGGGCAGCCGCGGCTCCACTTTTGCCATATCCCATCACGAGCACATTTCCTGGTGCTCGAAGCCATTCTGATAGCGGTTCGCCATACCTGTCCAATGCGGGTCACCTTCCGTTTGATTTTAGTAGGACAAGAGTGCGAGCGTGCCAAACGCACAAATGAACGAGGCAAACCAGAACAGAAGCACGACTTCCCACTCCGACCAGCCACCAAGTTCGAAATGATGATGCAACGGGCTCATGCGAAACACCCGTCGGCCAAATGTTCGATACGAAAACACCTGAATCATCACCGACAAAGCCTCGATCACAAACACCAGCCCGAACAGGATCAGTGCAAGTTCACTGTGGGTGAGCACGGCCACCATCGCCAGCCCACCCCCGATGGCGAGCGAGCCGGTATCTCCCATAAACACCTTTGCCGGGTGGCGGTTAAACGCCAAGAACGCACCCAAAGCACCAACCATCGCCGCACAGAACAGCGCCACATCGTAGTTGGTGTGCCAATAGGCATAGACCGCGTAAGCGGCAAATACCATAATGGCCGAGCCCGAAAGCAATCCATCCAATCCGTCTGTCAGATTGACCGCGTTGGTCGTACCGACAAGGACCAACAGGAGAAACACAACATACAATATGCCGATGGATAAGGCCCAGTTCGAAAACGGAATATGGATCGAAAAGCCCTCACTACGCCCTTGTTGCAGGTACAGCATCAGAAAGAGCACAATCGTCAGTAGACTTTGCAGGACGATTTTTTGTTTGGCCGTCAAACCCAGATTGCGCTTTTTGAGGATTTTAATCAAATCGTCAGCAAAGCCAATGAGACCGAAACCGACCGTCCCCACCAACAACATTGCCGTGTCGAGGTTGTTGAACGCGAACCTCAGCGTTGTCAGCACGACCGCGATGAGAATGATGACGCCTCCCATGGTCGGCGTTCCCGCCTTCACCTGATGGTGCTGCGGGCCTTCTTCGCGGATCGATTGGCCAAATTTCAAGCGGTGCAAAATGGGAATCGCGATGGGCCCAAGCAGGAGTCCAATCGCGAATGCCGCGATCGCTGTAAATAGCAAGGCCTGTAAATCCAAGTTCAGTTCCCCCTAAACCGCGTGGCCGAATCAGGTCACAGGACCTTTTTCGCGCAACTCCTAGAACTGTCCGCGCAGTGCCGCAATCGCCTCCCGCGCTTCCTCCCGATCATCGAAGTGCAATCGCTCGCGGCCAACAATCTGATAGTCCTCGTGACCTTTGCCTGCGATCACGACGATATCCGCCGGCTTTGCTTCGCGGATGGCTTCGCGGATCGCCTGCCGCCTGTCGACCTGTTCGCGCACCTTGGCGGCGAGCGCGGGCGGCACACCTTCCCGCATATCGGCCAAAATGGAAAGCGGATCTTCACCGCGCGGGTTGTCGCTTGTAAAAATGGCGAGATCGGCAAGCTCCGCCGCCGTTTGAGCCATGCGGGGACGTTTCGTACGATCGCGATCGCCGCCGCAGCCGATGACGACGATGACCCGTCCCTTGGCAAATTCCCGCACGCTCGACAGTACGTTGGCGACACCGTCAGGCGTGTGCGCATAATCGACGAACACGCCAAAAGGTTGGCCGCCGTCGATACGCTCGCAGCGCCCAGGAACACCAGGGTAGGATGCAAGCCCCGCCGCGATGACGTCGAGTTGCACGCCCTCCACCAATGCGATGGCAATAGCCGCAAGGGCGTTGTAGACATTGAAACGGCCAATCAACCCTGTCTGGGCCGAGAGAACCCCAACCGGCGTGCGCACGCGCAACGTCGCCCCGGCTGCCGTCAAATGCACGTCGTCGGCGTGAATATCGGCCTCGCGCTCAAGCCCATAGGTTAGAATGGGTGCGGTCGTCGCATCCATCATCGTTTGCGCCCACGGATCGTCGACGTTGATCACGGCGTGCGGCGAATTGCCTGCGGACTCGTCGAACGCGTTGCCCAGTCGCGCGAACAACAACGACTTGGCCGCCGCATAGCGCTCCATCGTCCCGTGGAAGTCAAGATGATCCTGCGTCAAATTGGTGAACGCAGCGCTCGCAAACGACACTCCGGCGGCGCGCCGCTCGACCAAGGCGTGCGATGACACCTCCATCACCGCATGCGAGCAACCCGCATCGACGAATGTTCGCAACAGCCGGTGCACTTCGACCGCCTCCGGCGTCGTGTTGGGCAACGGCAGTTCAACATCGCCGTACTTCGCGCCAACGGTACCAATGACGCCTGTTCGTCTGCCAGCCACTTCAAGTAGATGGCGTACCAGGTGAGTCACCGTCGTCTTGCCATTCGTACCCGTGACGCCGACCACACGCAACCGCCGCGAGGGCCGATCGAACAGGCGATCCGCCAGCAGTGCGGACATATGCCTTGTATCGCGCACAATCACCTGTGGCACATCCGCTCGAATACCCTCGATGCGCCGTTCGACCAAGAGTGCCACTGCCCCCTGTTCCACCGCCTGTGCAGCAAACGCATGGCCGTCGACCGTATGCCCTGGGATCGCCGCGAACAGCGCCCCCGGTGCAGCTTGCCGTGAATCGGTGACAATGTGCAGAATATCAGGGTTCTCCGCCCCTGTGATTTGGTAATTGAGAAACGGCTGTACAAGCTGTCTCAAACGCATGGATATCCCCCCTCGAGGCTCAGCGATTGGCCTCAGGTCCACTCGCCACTCTATTGGTTTACCTCCACCTTGTCAATTGCCGCTCGGTGTGCCGTCGCCCAAATACAGCCTGATTACAGATCCAGGTTCCACTTTGCTTCCCCCCGCTGGCGACTGTGCGACGACAACCTGGCCTTGACCCTGAATGTCGACTTTCAGGTTCGCAGAATTTTGCAGTGCGAGATTTTGCGCCTGCTTCAGAGTCAACCCCTGGAAGTTTGGCACCGTGACCGGCGGCACTTCGGGGTACCGGTACTTTTTCGGCAAGCCTTGCGGGTTCGGTTGCACACCCATCTCGTGCAAAGCGTCATCGAGAATGTTGCCGACGATAGGCGCTGCGATCACGCCGCCAAACACCACGCCATGCTTGGGGTGCGGATTGTCGATGGCGATATATGCCACAAGTTTCGGCTGATTCGCGGGAGCCATGCCAATGAACGACACGATGTAGTGCCCCGATTCGTAGTGCCCGTTCTTCGCGACCTGCGCCGTCCCCGTTTTGCCAGCGATGCGATAGCCATCTCGGTAGGCCTTACCACCACTGCCATTCGCAACGACACTTTCGAGCGCGGACCGAACTTGTGCCGCAGTGGCCGAGGAGATCACCTGGCGGACCACAGTCGGCTTCGTCTCTTCGACCACCTGTCCCGTATCGTGGTTCAAGATTTCGGATACGACATACGGCTTCATGAGCTTACCGCCGTTGGCGACCGCACCGACCGCCATCACCTGTTGAATGGGGGTCACCGAAACGCCTTGGCCGAACGCCGTCGTTGCCAGTTCAAGCGGACCCACGCGATTCAACTTAAAGAGGATGCCGTTGCCCTCACCCGGAAGATCGATGCCCGTCTTCTGGCCAAAGCCAAAATTGCGGATATACGAGAACAGGCTCTCCTTCCCAAGACGCTCGCCGAGCGCGATGAACCCTGGGTTGCACGAGTTTTCAACAACTTGCAAAAACGACTCCGATCCATGTCCGCCAGCCTTCCAGCAGCGAATGCGATGCCCGGCCACTTCGTAATAGCCCGGATCGTAAAAACTGTCCTGCAGATTGACCTTGTTCTCTTGCAGGGCGGCTGACAGGGTGACGATTTTAAATGTGGAACCAGGCTCAAATGTCTGCCAAATCGCGAGGTTGCGATTGTACGTCGATGGTGGCGCACTGCGCCAATCCGCCGGATTGAACGACGGATAATTGGCCATCGCGACAATCGCGCCTGTCTGCGGATTCTCGACAATCGCGGTGACCGAGTCCGGATTGTACTCGGCGACAGCTTGCTCGATCTCGCGCTCCACGTACTGCTGCACCTGCAGGTTAATGGTGGTCTTGATGTCGTCGCCATCTGTCGGCTCGACAACTGATTGGCCCTCGCCAGGAATCAGTTCGCCGTTGGCTTTTGCGTAAAACGTGATTCCGCCCTTCTGGCCGCTCAGGACAGCGTTATACTGCTTTTCGAGGCCAGTCAAACCGACGTTCTCATAGCCGGTGATACCGAGCACCTGGGCGGCGAGATCGCCATATGGATAGGCGCGCTTGCCGTCTTCGGTCAGATAAATACCAGGCAGTCCAAGCGCCCGAATCTGGTTCGCCTTGGCTTCCGGCATTTGTCGGCCGCCTGGCCGAATGTAAACCATCAACTCGCGCTGCGAGATTTGCCGAAGCACACTGGCCTCCGACATTCCCAGAATCGGCGCGAGTTTTTTGGCGGTATCCGGCTTGTCCTTAATCTGGCTAGGAACCGCAACAATTGTGGGCGCGGTCGCCGTATACGTCAATGGTTGACCTGCACTGTCAAGAATGCTCCCGCGAATGCCGGCAAGCGGCACCGTCCTGTCCCAGGAACTCTTGGCCAGACCGGAAAGCCACCCTGACTGTAGCACTTGTACAAAAAAGAGCCGCCCAACCAATGCCAGAATCGCCGCAAACAGCGCCATGAGCAACATGACTAAGCGCCGTCGCATCATTCCTCGAGTCACGCGCAACAGGTTCGCCCCCAAGCCAAGCTTGTTCGTTGAGACTAGCCTATGCGGACAACTCTAGAATTAGAATGGGCGGATATCTTTGTGCCTTAGGGCCTGAGCGTCACATCGACACCACTGCCAATGTGCACCGTTGTCCCGGCGGCCACCGACTGCGATGAGACATACCCGGAACCGGACGGATGAATGTTGAGTCCCAGGGCCGCCAACAGGTTCGTGGCATCGCGCAATGAAAGGCCCGTGAGATTCGGCATGACAATGGTTGTGCCCGCACTGTTTTGCAAAAGGCCGTACAGCTTGCTGCCTTTCGCTACCTGAATCCCCGCTTGCGGCCACTGCCGCGTGACCGTGCCGCTCGTGCCGACAAACATCCCTGTCAGCCCGTCCTTGGCCAACGCCTCTTTCGCTTGTGCCGATGTCATGCCGACGATGTTTGGCGTCTCGACATATTGCACCTGGCCAGCCCCTTGCGTCTCCTGAGCCACCGAAACGGATCCCGTCGGCGGAATGTGGTAGTAATTCAAACATTCCTGAAGAATGGCTCTGGCCGGCGGGATAGCAACCGTGCTTCCCCAGGCCTCGTCTGGCGCCGTCTTGGGCCAGTACACTGTGACATAGACAACGACCTTTGGATTGTTGGCAGGCGCAAAACCAATAAACGACGTTTCAAAGCGATTGCTGTAATACTGCCCTGTCGCCGGATCGACAATCTGCGCGGTACCTGTTTTACCTGCCACCTGGTACCCAGGAATCGCCGCACCGCTGTCGATGCCGTGCTTCGGATCCGAGACGTCAAGCACCATCGACTGCCTGACTTCATCAATGACCTGCTGTGAGAGAAATCCGTCCCGTACAACCGTGGGCTTCGTTTCTTGAACCACTTTTCCGGAAGGGGCCGTGATTTTTTGCATAATGTACGGCCGCATCAACTTACCACCATTAGCAATCGCATCCATGGCTGCGATTTGTTGCAACGGAGTCACGGCAATACCCTGACCAAATCCGGCCGTCGCCAATTCGAGTTGCCCCTGCCCGGACTTCGGAAAGAGCAGGGATGTCGCTTCGTTCGGAAGATCGATGCCGGTCGGTTGCGTAAAGCCAAACAAGTTGAGGTACTTGTTCATGTTTGGCCACCCCAACGCCAAGGCAATCTTGCTGAAGCCGACGTTCGACGACTCCTCGAGCGCCTGTTGAAACGTCAGGGTTCCCCAACCCGTATAGTTCCAATCGTGAATCGTCTGATTGTCAATCGTGATTTGACCCGATGCAAACGTCTGATAGAGTCCAATGGAGTTCGTCTGAAGAGCTGCCGCAAGGACGAACGGCTTAAACGTCGATCCCGGTTCGAAGGCGCTGCTGACTGCCCAATTTTGTGACAAGGCATCAAGACTAGCCTTCCAATACTGATTGGGATTGAAAGTGGGCCGACTTGAGATGGCAAGTATCGCCCCTGTCTGCGGATCGGAAACAATGATGGCAGCGTGTGCAGGATGGTATTTGGCCATGAGGTTGTCCATCTCGTGCTCAACGTACCCCTGAATCGTATCGTCGATGGTGAGTTGGACGTTGTCCCCTGGCTTGGCGGCCTGTGTAATGTGAACGGAGCCAGGTAACGGCACTCCCGTCGGATCCTGTTGATAGGACATGACCCCGTTCGTGCCAGCCAGCAACTTGTTATACTCCAATTCGACACCGCTTTGCCCAGTGCCCTTCGACACGTATCCAATCGCATTGGCGGCAAATTCGTCGTAAGGATACACGCGCAGTTCCGTTGGCGTAAAGGTGATGTCGTTGTACCACGCAATCTTCGTCGCTTCAGGAGCCCACGCATGCGCATCGAACGCGGCCGCTAACTTTTCCTTGACCGTCGCTTCCACCGGGGTAGGTAACTGAATCCACTCGCTTGGACGATCATCGCGTGACAACAGTGCGACGAGCGCGGACTCGGTTGTCCCGAGAATAGGGGCAAGTATCGCGGCCGCCTGATCTGCGTACGGCCGCAAGTGTTGGAGCTGAATATCGACGTAGTAGGCGGGGACGTCGTAGGCGATCTCGTTCCCTTGCGCGTCGAGAATCGCCCCGCGCGGCGCAAGCAGAGGCTTCGTAACATCGATCACCTTGTCTGCCGCTTTTTTTAGCGATCCGCCGTAAACCTGTTGCACGTCGTACACTCGAAAGACGACCGCCGCAAGGCAAAGAACCATGCCCCCCTGCACAAACCAAATGCGCCCTTTTTTTCGTTTCCAACTCTTCTGGCGCCCGCTGCGGTTGCGGTTCGCATCATGCCCTCGATTCATACGTTCACTGCCCCGTTTGACCACTCGGTATCACAATGGGATTTTTGTACTGCATATGCAGTTGATTGATGGCTACATTGAGAATGTGCGAAGGCTGCTCCAACTGTGCCACCTGTGTCTTGAGCATCGCGTTGACCGCCTGTTGCTGCTGAATTTGCGTCTGCAACTGCACGTTGTTTTGATTGATCTCATAGATTTGCGCACCCTTTGCGGCAACCATCCACACGGCGCCAAAACTGGCAAGACAGCAGAACGCCAAACTGATTCGATTGAACCAGGCCTGCTTCTTGGCCCCTCGCTCCTGCTGCGATTGTCTGTTTCGCTCGTCGACGAGCGGCGTGCGCACGACCGCTTCGCGGCGAGTGCGAATCTCCTCCTGTAATGCAGCCATCTTCAATCGTTCCTCCCATGCTCATAGCTTTTCGATCACGCGCAGTTTCGCCGAGCGCGCCCGCGCATTTTCATGCACTTCAACGTCAGCTGGCGCGACGGGCTTGCGCGTCACAAGCCGCCCCTTCGGTTCTCTACCGCACTGGCATACAGGAAGTTCTGGCGGACATATACAACCGGTTGCCAGTTCCTTAAACATCTGTTTGACAATTCTATCCTCAAGCGAATGGAAGCTAATCACAGCGAGCCTGCCACCGGCGCGAAGCAATGAAAATGCCCCCTTCAGACCGCGCTCGAGAACTCCAAGTTCGTCATTGACCGCAATCCGGATGGCCTGAAACGTTCGCCGTGCAGGATGCGGGCCCTTGCGCCTAGCTGGCGCTGGGATGGCGGCCTTCACAATCTCCGCCAACTCCGTCGTTGTCGCGATGGGACGAACGCTCCTCGCTTCCACAATCCGCCGGGCAATCGCGCCAGCAAAGCGCTCTTCGCCGTATTCGCGCAAAATGCGTGCCAACTCCGCCTGCGTCCAATGGTTGACGACATCCTCTGCCGTAAGCTCTGCCGTTCGATCCATCCGCATGTCGAGCGGACCCTCGTGCCAATAGCTAAATCCGCGTTCCGGCACATCGAACTGAGGCGACGAGACGCCTAGGTCAAACATCGCACCATCAATCTCCGTCACACCCAAGTTTGGCAGTCGCTCCGCGATGTCGGCAAAATTCGCCTGCAGCAACGTCAAGCGCCCTGGATAGTCCGCAACCAGCGCAGCCGCGTTGCGAATCGCAGTTTCATCTTGATCCATCGCGATCACGCGTCCACCCGGGCTGGAGCGCTCGAGCAGAAGGCGCGTGTGGCCCCCCCCGCCAAGCGTTGCGTCGACATACACCCCTTGTGAACGAGGCGCCAAGGCATCCACGGTTGCCGTGAGCAGTACCGTCTCATGGCGAAACTCCACCTGCACATCACCTCATCGCTGGGTTAAAAAGAGAAATCCACGAGGTTTTCCGCGATTTCCGCAAACGACGACTCAGCTTCGCCCGCGTAGTTTGCCCAGATTTCCGTGTCCCAAATTTCTACGCGATTCGACACCCCAAGCAACGTGCAGTCCTTCTGTAACCCAGCGTAGTCGCGCAGCTTCTGCGGCAGGAGAATGCGACCTTGTTTGTCGAGTTCGCACTCACTTGCTCCCGAAAAAAAGAACCGGACGAACGCACGCGCATCAGCACGCGCCATCGGCAGTGATTTCAGTTTGCTCTCCAGAACATTCCACTCATCTCGTGGGTAGACGAACAGGCACTTGTCGAGGCCTCGGGTGACGATGAACGACTCCCCCAAACCGTCGCGAAACTTCGCAGGCACGGTCAGCCGCCCTTTGCTGTCGAGGGCATGTTCAAATTCACCCATGAACAACGACATTCACCACCTACCTGTTCTAACTCCCCACTTTGCCCCACTTTCCACCACGATTATACCTGTTCGCCCTCACTTGTGGAT
The DNA here is from genome assembly GCF_004366795.1 of Alicyclobacillus sacchari. Classification (GTDB taxonomy): domain Bacteria; phylum Bacillota; class Bacilli; order Alicyclobacillales; family Alicyclobacillaceae; genus Alicyclobacillus; species Alicyclobacillus sacchari. The sequence continues at coordinate 98,388 of NZ_SORF01000006.1, forward strand.
CTCCTGCCACAGGTCCCATGGAAATTTTTAAATTTCACGGCACAGGAAAGGGCGACCCAAGCCGCTGCATGCGGTCGGATCGCCCTAAAGTTGAAACGGCCTATTTCAAAGTTATTCCACCACGATCTCAAGTACAGCTCCCGGTTGACCAACGCTTCCCCACACTGGCAGACTCGCGAACCAGTCACACCCCAATTCGCTCCACAGGTTCAGCGGTGAAAGACGGCGCTCCTGCTCGTGTCCATCCGTCCAAAACCAACGTTCAATGCGCCGCAATTGGCGTACGTCGTCACCGCGCCGCCGCTCGGCAAGATGCAGTAATTTGCTTTGCAGTCGCAACCACAGTTCGGCTTCACGTTGCGCGTGCCGTTGTACCAACGTATCCACCTGTGGGCCAAGTTCTGCATACGTTGCCGAGATGTCCTGAAGCCGCTGCCGAATCGCTGCCACTTCCTGCTCGGTACGCGTCTCGATATCGTTCGCCAGATCGCCTAATGCATAGGTGTACACCAAATCGGATGGCTCGCGAACTTGCGCAAATTCAATTTGCCATCGGTTCATGGCACGCCACACCTTCGGCACGGCGATCCGCATCCGCTGGCGCATAATGAGCGGAGGTACCGTCCGTTCATGGGCATGAAAGACGGCTCGCGCCAACGCGTGATACGCAATCTCGGATGGCCCTCCCACGTATGCCAGAGTAGGCAAGAGATAATCCTGAACGACAGGGCGCAAGAGGACGTTGGCGCTAAACGCGGTCGGTTCTTGTTCGCCTACAGCAAGCCACTCTGCAACACTTTTCTCCTCGCCCTGCCCGCGCGTGCGCAATCCTCCATCCACGCGCTCGAGCACGTAGCGCCTACCCTCCACGACACGAAACACCGTGCTATGCAGTGGATCGCGCACGACCTCCGGCACAAATCCGCCCGCAGTGACCTCATCATACGCCCGCTCCAAATTCGCTTGCACGTCTTCGACATGCTGCAATGCATGGGCAAATGCAGGCCAGGCAAGTCGGCGCAAAGCAGGGAGACATGGATCCAAGAAAACGATTGGGTGATTGCGCAACATTTGTGCAAGCAATCGCGCGTACCAGACGGCTAGCGAGTCTCCCTCCTGCCAAGCGGACGCGAGACTGTGTAACAACTGAGTCTTGTATTCCGCCTCCGGCAAGAGCTGTTCGACCTCGTGAATGACGCTGTCGACCTGCGCCCCGAGAAGCGGAGCGTGATACACCATTTGGTGCGGATCAAAGCGATGCTCTAAGCGAATGCGTGCCACCGCGTCGCTCCTGTCGATCACGTAGGCGTGATCGACCTCGCCAAAATCGTGATCCTCGGAAGCAATCCAGAACACGGGCACGACTGGCCGCGACAACATCCTTTCCATTTCGGCGGCAACACCAATGGCGGAAAGTGCCTTGCTGATGGAATATATGGGACCGGTAAAGAGGCCGGCTTGCTGGCCTGTTACAACCGCGACGCTTCTCGGATCGAGCAACTTGCCAATTGCCTCGCGCTGTACGGCGCTGGCGCCAATTTGCAAACTATAGACGGTCAAAGCGTCGACCAACTGTTGCCGCTGTGTCTGGTCAAAGTGTGCCACGACCTGATCTGCCCGCGTTATGTATGTTGATTCGAGTGTCGGATTCTGCCCATCATACAGGTGGGCGACCGATGCGAAATCAAATAGATAAGCGTCCGTCAAGCGATTGCCCGTCGGCGCTTGATGAATGGTACATTTCAAGGAGGAATCGCCCCTTCGTTATCCCATGATGGCCAAACCCATCATAACAACAAGACAACGGAGAAGTAAAATCGTAAGGAGCTGTAAGATCGATTGAACCATCAAAAACCGTCTGAACACTGTATGCGTCCCCTCGCCGGGCGCACGGCGATTGTTACGGGAGCATCGCGCGGCATTGGTCAAGCCATTGCCATCGCGTTGGCATCCAAAGGCGCAAATGTGGCAGTCCATTACCATCGCCAAAAAAGCTTAGCCGCCGCGACGGTGGACGCATGTAGACAATTCGGCGTGCGGGCAACGGCCATCCAGGCGGACGTCACCGCCGAAACCGAGGTCGAGCACCTCATGCTCGCCAGCACACAGTTGGGTCCGCCGAGTATTCTCATCAATAATGCAGGATTGGCAGACTACGGGCTTGCCATGGAGATGAGCCTCGAACGCTTTCAACACATCATGGCGGTCAACCTGACCTCCGTCTTTCTTTGTACTCGCGCCGCCATCCCGTATCTTCGCCGACACCCGCACGCTCGCGTCGTCAATATCGCATCGATGCACGGAATTGCCGGCGCCGCCATGGAAGCGGCATACGCGGCTGCGAAAGGCGGCGTGATCGCCTGGACGAAGTCGCTCGCAAAAGAACTCGCATCGCTGCGCATTACCGTCAACGCCATTGCACCGGGCGCCATCGACACCGACATGTTGGCGCAATTTGACGTCGAGGAAAAAGCCGCAATCGTTGATGCGACGCCCCTGGGGCGCCTTGGCACGGCGCACGACGTCGCCGCAGCCGCCCTGTTTTTGGCCGATCCAGCCGCCGATTTTATCACAGGGCAGGTCATCGGCGTCAACGGCGGGTTGTTGACCTAACGGCGTCTCGGGACGTTTGACCTGCGCATTTGTCAATGCGCTCGCATGAACTGGATCAGTTGCCGCCTACAAATGGATGTAAGGGGACGATCCGATGGCCAAGACACAGGGTAACAAGCGCAAAGCGAGAGGCGCACGCGGTGCAAGAGGCCAGTTTCGCGCGATGGCTCGCGAGTTAGGGCTTACCGAGAGCGAATTTCAGCGACTGGCTGTAGCGTTGACAAAGACGCTAAAAGGGGCAGCGCTCACCGGTGAAACGCCCGTTTCGGCGCGGGATCTCCTCGCCATGCTCGAATCGCCCGTGGTACAAACATTGTTTGCGGCCATGATTGGCAACGTGTTGAAAGGCACTTCCATGACTGATCCAGCGAGCGAGCCCGCCGACATTGCTCCAGTGCTCCCCCAGCGGACGCAATCGCCATCGACATGGCCGCGGCAATCGCCACAAGGACCATTGCCGCCGCACGTGCATACACACCCACCGCTCCAGCCGCCGGCCCTGCATCCTGGATTTCCCGGGTGGTACAACCTGCCGCCGACAGGCTCCGCCACCGCGTCCGCGCCACCCGCGCCTACGCCCGCTGTTGCACCGGCTCGGTTTGCACGCCAAAGCGGCGCACGTGAATGTCGGCGCGCACATTGATCCGCGCGTTTTGCAGATGTTCTTCCCACGGGAAGGCCGCGAATTGTTGATATGTCTCGAATTGTCCGCGCACCGCCTTGGACACAGGAACCACATCCGTTTGGTCCACAACCAAGAGGCGCTTTAACAACGACTGCATGCGCGTACTGACTTGTTTGTCCAATTCTTGCTCCAGGTGTGCGCGAGCCTTTGGATCGACATAGTTGCGGCTGCTTGAGATGTTGATGACATCGACATCCATGGGTACCGCAGCGCTGATTTTCACCGGGTTGGTTAGACTGACTCGATACTCGGCAGGCCGTTCTTTGTGCAATTCCAGTCCAATATCCCGCGATGGCTCCTCTGGATCCGACAAATTGAGCGTCGCGTGATGGACGCCGCCCTGCAACAGTCGGAGGTAAATACAGTCCTCTCCCGTCAGCGTATCCACCAATTTATCCCCACGAAAGACCGCCGCCCCCATCCAATCGACAGGATTGCCGCCAAGACGTTCGACCGTCCCCGCCTCGTAACTCAGAACCGGTTTTTCCGGGAGCTGGCTTCCCTTCACGTATTGATTCAAACTGTACAGGGGCGCGATCGCGTCTTCATGCGGGTTTTCCATGCCATCGATCAAATCTTGAATCCGGCACACCGGGGCGACACCCGTTCGCTGCGATACGAGCGCAACGCCGTCCGCAATACGCGTAATTGCCGTATCCAGCATGGGCTGAAACGCATCGATCACGTCCTTGGCTTGTCCGACCGCCACGGAAACCGGTACTGTCCGACGAAACTCGCGGTAGCGGGTGAGTGGCTCAATATACGGCTGGATTCCCTTTTTGGCGAGATCGCTGCCGAACACAATCAACGATAGGTGCGAGAATGTCACCGTGCGCTCAATCGACCCACCGGCAATGACCATCGCCTCCGAAATGCTGCGTGCCCGCACGGTTACCGGCTCCTTGCCGGCAAGTGGTTCCATGCCACCCTTGCTGCCGCCGCCAGACGGGTTGATGGGCTGAGCGATCCGAAACGTGCAATCGATCAGATTGCCGGGTGCCGCATCAATACCAAGTACGCTGACAAACGCCTGCTGTTCTAACTCCTGTCGGTCGTAGCAGCCGCCGATCAACATCGGGACACCGCACATCCAGCCAACAGCAGCCCATTTTGTTACACGCGGCCACTTGTGCAGCCAAGACATCCATCGCATATCTGTCACCATCCCAATGTTAGGATGGCTTTACACCTTGCCCCGCATTCCCATCAAACATGAAAAGGAGCAGGCTTATTCCGCCCGCTCCATCGGCCCATGCTCAATTCTTTCAAGATTGCCAAACTCGTCGATCTGGTACATAAAGCCTTCCGCCAGCTCGGGGCCAAGTTGTGTATCGTCAAGCAAGGCCGCCTTGCGCGCCCGCTCCATGATTTCAACGAGAGCTTTGTAATCCTGGACAACCGTTTCATAGTTTGAGCGCATGCGAGTCAATTCGTCGCGTAACCTTCTATGCTCCTCCTGGAGCTCGCGGTAGCGGCTCTTCCACTCATTCGCTTGGCGCTCAGCACTTCGCCAGCGTGAAGCCCATTCTTGGGCTGTATTCTTTTCCTGGCGCAAAAAACGCAGAACCTGCGCCCAAGTCATCAGCGTTGCCGTCGGGTGATCGACATCGCCGCCTTCCATCTGTGCCTGCACGCGCTCTGACTTGCTCTTCTTGCGCTCCTCTTTCGCCATCTCAATGATCTGGCGCTGCTGTTTGCGCACACACGCATTCCAGCGAAAACCACAGGCTGCCGCAGTACGGCCCAGCCTGCGCGAGGCTTCGTTAAAACCCGCAAGCTGCGTGCTACCTTGTTTAATGTGTTTCAAGACAATTTCAGCTAGAATCTCGTCGTCTTCCGTCGTCCACGCATCTTGGCGCATGGCTCGAGGCGTCTGGCGCATGATGTCATCCTCCTTGAAAGCCCCGCTACCGAGGCCAACGTTCCGATACATTCGCTCTGTCGCGGTTATCACGACGCTATCATTTGTTATAACCACTTATAAGAATGATTAAACGTATCGAAACCAAAGAAGGCATCATCTCCCGGGGCGCCGCTCGATCCGCCGCCAGCCCCGCCGCTTGTAAATCGCGTCTGTATGGGGATCGACAAACGTGACCACGACGCGCGGCGGCCGCGGCCGCACCTTTTGGCCACGGAAAAAGCGCCACACCATCGAGCCAATGTATAGAAGTTGGGTCGCGCGCGACCCACGCCAGAGGGTATACAACATGGAAAATGTCCGAAACAGACGAAACATGGTTCGGATGGTTTGCACTCCACCGCCACCTCCGCTTGTAGCGTGTCCGATCCGCCAGCCATCCATGCCCCCATTTACATGCCGATGCGCTTGCACTCGCGAGATGCGACCGCCGCCGCCACCAAGTTTTCGACGTCCAAGGGCGCTTCCGCGCGATCGATTTCTTCCAATTTGGGATTCGTTTTGGGTCGCCTTGGCGCAAACAGCGAACAGCAATCGTCAAACGGCTGCACAGACGTCTCATATGTCCCAATTCGTTTCGCGACATCGATGATGTCAAGCTTGTCTTCCGTGGCTAACGGCCGGATCACGGTGAGATTCGTCGCTGCGTCGACGGCGTTGAGCGCCGACAGCGTTTGACTGGCGACCTGGCCAAGGCTATCCCCTGTGACGAGAGCTCCACCACGGAGTTCGTCGGCCAATTTGGTGGCGATGCGGAACATCATTCGCCGCAATAACACAGTTCGCAACCCTTCCGGACAATGCTTGCGAATCTCCGACTGAATTTCGGTGACCGAAATCAAATGTAAAGGAAGCGGGCCACCCCACTTCGCGAGAATCTCAACCAAATCCTCGACTTTGCGTTGCGCGCGCTCACTCGTGAAGGGAAAACTGTGGAAATGGACCAGGTCAAGCGACAAACCGCGCTTCATCGCCTTCCAGACAGCGACAGGGCTGTCGATGCCGCCGGACAACAGCGCGATCGCGCGGCCGCTCATGCCGATGGGAAAGCCCCCAAGCCCGGGCACCCGACGTGGATACACGTACGCCTGTGACTTGCGCACGTCGACTTCGAGTACCAAATCGGGATGGTGGACGTCGACGCGAACCTCTGGCAGAGCGCGCAATACGGCTGAGCCCACCTCGCGGGCAATCGCGGGACTGTCGAGCGGAAACTGCTTGTTGCCGCGCCTAGCTTCGACCTTGAATGTCCCCTTGCCCGCCAGTTCATGTTTGGCCACCTGGATCGCCGTGTCGCAGATCGCTTCTATGTCGAGCGATGCAACCGCCACAGGCGAAAAGGAGGAAATGCCAAAGACGTGCTGCAATGTTTGCAATGCCGGCTCGACCGGCACCCCATGAAGTTCCACGACGATGCGCGTATGAATGCGACCGACTCGCACCTGCGGCCACGCCACGAAAGCCTGGCGCACGTTGCGCTCGAGAATCTGCTCCATGTCAGAGCGATTGGCACCCTTGGTCGTCAATTCCCCGTAGCGAATTAAGATGTGATCATACATCTATCTGCCCTACCGCCTTCCCATCATGTCGAGTAACCACCGAGTCCGCTCCGCAACCAGGGTCAAAGCCTGCTCCAGCTCCGCCTGCGACGTGCGCGGATGCCACGAAAATCGCACAGCACCGTCCGCGACCCGCTTGTCCACGCCCATCGCGGCCAACACGTGGCTGGTGTGGCGGGATCGCTTTCCGCTCGAACAGGCGCTGCCGGCTGAGACGTATACACCCTTTTCCTCCAACGCGTGGACGATGACCTCGCCTTTCAGGCCCGGCAGCGCGGCATAGACGATGTACGGCGAAGCGCTCGCCGGCGAGAAGACAACCCAGTGCCCAATGCGTTCCAGGCCTTCGATAAACGATTGCCTGTGCGCGTGCGCATCTTGTCTCGCGGCCTCCATATCCTGTACCGCCTCGCGCGCCGCTTCGGCGAAACTGATGGCGCCAAGCACATTTTCCGTGCCGGAACGCAGTCCAAACTCCTGACCGCCCCCCACGACGTGCGGCGACAAGCGCACGCCCTGGCGGACGTAGAGCGCACCCACACCCTTGAGACCGCCAACCTTGTGGCCGGACACCGTGTACAGGTGGATATTGGTGTTATCTGCTAACGACACAGGGATTTTCCCCAAAGCCTGTGTTCCATCGACGTGGAATCGGACTTTCGGCCATGCCGACAGCTTGTCCGCCAACGCTTCGACCGGGAAGATGGCCCCGGTTTCATTATTGACATGCATGACCGACACCAGGGACGTGTCATCGCGAACCGCCGCCAACACGTCGTTCACCGCGATGTCGCCCTGATTGGTTGGCCGCACGTGGGTGACTTCAAAACCGTGCTCGGCCAGTCTGCCAAACGCCTCGCGAACCGCCGGGTGTTCAACCGCCGTAGTCACGAGGTGGCGACCTCTGTTTTGCAACAATGCTGCACTTCCGAAGATGGCCAGGTTATTCGCCTCCGTGCCGCCGCCCGTAAAGACGATGTCGCCATGGTCTGCCCCTAAGGCCTGGCGCAGCGTCTTACGCGCCTCACTCAACAGCGCTTCGGCTTCCATCCCGATTCGGTGCAACGACGATGGGTTGCCAAACACGTCGATCCACTCGTGCAGGCGCGCGCGCACCACAGACGACAGTGGTGCTGTTGCCGCGTAGTCTAAGTAGAGCGCACCTTCCAAAACGATCCCTCCAACGGAAAAGACCGAGGCGCGTGACGCACCTCGGTTGTGGCACATGGTCGCGATTACCGATAAATGACCTCGTCGATCAGGCCATACGCCTTCGCTTCTTCGGCCGACATAAAGTTATCGCGATCCGTATCCTGTGCGACGCGTTCCAAAGGCTGTCCTGAGCGCTCGGCGAGGATTTGATTCAAGCGTTCGCGCGTTTTTAAAATATGGCGCGCGTGAATCTCAATATCAGACGCTTGGCCACGTGCGCCACCCAGCGGCTGGTGAATCATCACCTCTGAATTCGGCAGGGCGAATCGCTTCCCCTTGGCTCCCGCTGTCAAGAGCACCGCTCCCATGCTCGCCGCCATACCGACGCACATCGTGCTCACGTCTGGTTTGATATGCTGCATCGTGTCATAAATGGCAAGGCCGGCCGAAACCGAGCCGCCCGGGCTATTTATGTACATTTGAATGTCTTTATCCGGATCGTCGGCAGCCAAAAACAACAACTGAGCAACAACTGCGTTGGCGACATCGTCGTCGATGGCCGTGCCCAAAAAGATAATCCGATCCTTCAGCAGGCGCGAATAGATGTCATAACTGCGCTCGCCGCGCGAGGTTTGTTCCACCACATACGGAATTAAACTCATACCCCAAGCCTCCTCTTCATCACACCTCTTACAATACCCATGATGTACGAAAAACGCCATTTAGTCAACAATAGTCAAAGTCAATTGCTTTTTCGCAAAAACACGCGATCCACCCTCACGCAAGCATGGCCTTCGCTTGCCTTGCGGATACTGTTCATGACTGAACACAAAGGGGGCGAAAGCGTGCAAGCAAACTTGTCTATGGCGGATCGCTACTTCCGGTTGGCGACAGGTGTCATCAGCATTGCCAGCGCCGCTCGCGGCAGGCGCCAGTCACCGCTCGCCAAAGCTTTTTTAATGGGATATGGCGCCATGAAAGTCGCAGAAGGGGTCACTGGCTGGTGTCCGATTCGTTCTGCAGCGCAAAGCTTACTCAATCCCCAGCAACAAACCACGCAAGCGCAACAGGGCAAGCAACAAAGGCAAGCCTCGTCTGGTCAATCGACACAGTCAGTGAAACCTCCAACTGCCACCAAGCAACGCGATGCGGCAAAGGGAGCAGGCGACGAGCGCGACCATTTGCCCGAGGAAGTTGTCGCTTTCCTGATGGATCGGGATGACGACTACCGCCCAACGCAACATTGAAGATTCTGACGACAGACTGAAAACAGCCATCCGGCCGGCCCGGATGGCTGTTTGCCATATACAATGCAAAGATGGTCGATGATGTTCAATGGCGAACCAGCGAACGGCGTTCCGACCCCATGGTGTGTGAGCGGAACCGAACGCCGTACTTCCCATTGCGCGAACGATAAACCTCAACTTCCGTGGGCTGCGCCGTGCGTCGAATCCGCTCATCAGCTTCGACCCACATCACCGCGCAGTACGCTTCAAACTTACTGTCGTACAAACCCGCGAAATACACCCAGTCGTTCATCGGCCATCCCCCCATCGATAGTATGGCGCCAAGACTTGCTGCGACACAGGGAAAGCATGTGTGACTTGGGAATTTGGCGTTTGTCACGTTTCCTTTAAACCGCTGTTCTGCTACAATACTTGCACCACTTTCGGTGGTCACAAGCGAGCCGTACGGACTAGAGCCGTTTTCTCCATTGTAGAACCGCCGCATCGTCTCGAGGGGTGCGCGAAGGCATGTCACCAGGCGTATGATCGGTCAGAACAGCAAACTCCGCCAAAAAGGAGTGAACACTCGATGATGACAAAAGACGATATCCTGATTTTAAAAACCAAACTTCTCCCTGCAGGGGCTGAAGCAGTCATCGATTTTCTCGCTGCTCGTAACGGCCAACTCGAAGCAACGAACATCGTGCTGGAGAATGTGCCACTGCTCATCATCGGCCGACATGGCATGATTGCTCGTCTTCCTATTAACGGGCGCATTAAGAAAGTGAGTCAGGCAGAAGAAATCCTGCCTGCATTGCAATCATTTTTCGCCAACACGTCGTCCAGCGACAAGCTGTATGTCTTTGTAAATCTACCAGACCTACCCATTCCGCCAGAAGTGCAGCAAGTTTTGTCCGAGGTGGAAGCGAGGGCGCTGCGACGTGAACGGATTCGAATGCAAATTGACCAAGCGCTGGATCGGCGTGATCGAGTGGCGTTTGATATCGCGGTAAAAGAACTCGAGGAGATCGATCGCGAGGAAGAGTCGGCTCTTTGGCGGACGCGCCGACTTCCGTAACACGTTCGAGCGCCCCCAGTATGAGTCCCATACACACGGGTTAGGCTGACAGGGGGTGATGGGCCGTGGATAGAAACCAGCTTCTTGTGCAAGCGAGCGAATTGGCTGACTTGATTGCCGAATCGGAAGAGGCCGCAGCGTATCGCGAGGCACAGGCTCGTCTCGCGGCAAACCGTGAAGCTTCTGCCCTACTGCGACAGTTTCGCGAACTGCGCGAACAGGTTGGCGAATTTCAAGCCCGCAAGGTGCCGCCGCTGCATTATCGACACCTGCTCGAACAGGCAGATGCCCTGCTGTCCGAGCTCCATCGCATTCCTGATGTCCAATCGTTTGAAATGGCCGAGAAACGGTTAAACGATCTGCTTGACGCCGTCACGGCCCGACTGTCTGCCGCCATCGCAGAACCACCGCAAAACGTGTAACAACATGGGGCAGTTTTGCGGTATGTTTCATCCATGAATCGTTGACACTCGTACCATATGGTGTTATGTTTTTCAGGCATGGCACCAGCCAAATTTTGATATCGGATAGGAATGAGCTTGCGATGGCGGATGAACATTTGCATGAGCACGAGCACGACGACGAAATTATCGTTCTTGAAGACGAGAACGGACAAGAACATCAATTTGTCCTCGGCGAAGTGTTGACCGTCGATGAAAAGGACTATGCGGTGCTGTTGCCAATTGATGAGGAAATGGAAGAAGGCGTCATTTTCCGAATTGATGGTGAAGATGGAGATCAAATGGTTCTTGCAGAAATCGACGATGACGAAGAATGGCAGCGTGTAGTGGACGCCTACAACGACGATTTGTTCGACGACTCTGAGGAAGAGGAAGAAGACCTCTGATTTTGCTCGGCCTATGATATGGCTGCTCGACAAGCGCGGATGATGCGCGAAGCGAGCAGCCATCTTGTTTTTGCCCCAATCCCGGACCCGTGAATCATATTGGCGGCCCGTTCACATATAGTGATTACCACGTTCCCCCTCACTGATTGTTTTCTCATACAACTTATTCTATGATAATAACAATTAGCTCAACTTGTCGTGTCGTTTCTGACCCGACTCGTCGAAAGGAGCCGACATATGAGTCCAAAAGAACAACTCGATACATTGTTGCATGAATCCCGTACCTTCTCTCCATCGGAATCGTTCCGTCAGCAGGCAAATGTTCAGGATGCAAGGATTTATGAATCGGCCGAGCAGGATCCAGAAGGGTTTTGGTCTGCACAGGCCCACGAACTCACTTGGTTTGAGGAATTTGAAAGCGTTTGCAATTGGGATCCTCCGCACGCCCAATGGTTTATCGGTGGAAAATTGAATGCCGCGTACAACTGTGTGGATCGACACACGTTAACGCATCGTAAAAACAAAGCGGCCATTATTTGGGAGGGCGAACCTGGCGATAATCGCGTCCTCACCTACGATATGCTGCGGCGCGAAGTCGACAAAGCGGCGCACGCGCTGCGCCAACTGGGTGTACAAAAGGGCGACCGCGTCACCATCTATTTGCCCATGGTGCCGGAGTTGCCTATTTCCATGCTCGCTTGCGCAAAGATTGGTGCCATTCACTCGGTGGTATTCGGTGGATTCTCAGCGCAAGCTCTGCGCGATCGGATTATCGACGCGGACAGCAAGCTCCTGATCACGGCAGACGCGGGTTGGCGGCGCGGCAAGATCGTGCCATTGAAAGCGAACGCCGATGAAGCCGTCGTCGGCACGCCAATTGAGAAGGTCATCGTCGTCGAACGTGTGGGTGCGCAAGCTGCCATTGAGTTACAGGATGGCCGTGACGTTCGCTGGCAGGATCTGATGGCCAGCGCCCCCACCTCACCCTTTCCGGCGGAACCCATGGACTCGGAAGACTATCTGTTTTTACTGTATACGTCGGGAACCACAGGAAAACCGAAAGGCATCGCCCACTCGACAGCCGGCTACTTGACGGGTGCCAACACCTCGATGCGCACGGTGTTCGATCTTAAAGACAACGACATCTTCTTCTGCACGGCAGATATCGGTTGGATTACCGGCCATACGTACCTCGTGTACGGCCCGCTCTCTGCTGGCGCCACCGTCGTCATGTACGAAGGTTCGCCCGATTTTCCGGATCGCGACAGGTATTGGGAGATTGCAGAAAAGTACGGCGCGACCATCCTGTACACCGCACCGACATCGATCCGCATGTTCATGAAATGGGGATCACAGTATGTCGAACAACACGACCTAAGCTCGCTTCGACTGTTAGGAACCGTGGGTGAACCGATCAATCCGGAGGCATGGATGTGGTACCACAAGTATATCGGCCAAGAACGCTGCCCCATCGTCGACACGTGGTGGCAAACCGAAACAGGCTGTGCGATGATCGCTCCGCTGCCAGGTCTTGTCACGACGAAACCCGGCTCGGCGACGAGGCCCGTTCCTGGCATCGCGATCGATATCGTAGACGAAGAGGGCAACTCAGTTCCTCCTGGCCACGGCGGCTATCTGGTCATCACCAAGCCTTGGCCGTCGATGCTCCGTACTGTGTGGGGTGACGACGAACGATTCCGCAACACATACTTCGGCAAATTCGAAGGCATCTACCTGCCGGGCGACGGTGCTCATCTCGACGAAGACGGGTATATCTGGATTCTCGGGCGGATCGACGACGTCATCAATGTGTCGGGCCACCGGATTGGCACCGCCGAAGTGGAAAGCGCTCTCGTCGCGCATCCGGCCGTCGCTGAGGCAGCCGTCATTGGCCGTTCACACGAAGTGAAAGGCCAGGCCATCACCGCGTTCGTCACCTTGCGCGAAGGAGTCTCGGCGTCCGATGACCTGATCGCGGAGTTGAAACAGTACGTAGTCGAACGGATTGGCGCCATGGCGCGCCCGGAAGAGATTCTGTTCACGGCAGAACTGCCAAAGACGCGCAGCGGCAAAATCATGCGCCGCCTGCTTCGCGACATTGGTGAAGGGCGAGTCATTGGCGATACGACAACACTTGCGGATCCCAGCGTCGTGGAAGCGCTGAAAGCACAATACAAGGATCAGGACTAACGCAAGGGGGGTGATGTCCGCAGTCTGAATGTCGACGGTTGTGAAGGAATGTCGTTGTCGCACCACTCGCGACATGATGAAAGAAGGTGGATTTGCCATGGCAGAACAAACAAAAATCGCCGATCCTGGTCCGCTTGGGCTGGCTGGATTCGGTATTACCACATGTATTTTAAGTTTGATCAACGCGGGCGTCAGCAGTCCAGGCGCTCTCGGTGTTGTGCTTGGGCTGGCGCTCGCCTACGGCGGCGGCGCCCAGTTTATCGCAGGCATGTGGGAGTTTCGCAAAGGAAACACATTCGGGGCTACGGCGTTTTCATCGTACGGCGCCTTCTGGATTGCCTTTTATTTTATTGAAAAGGCAGCACCGCCGGCCGGGTTGGGCGTATTTCTATTGTTCTTTGGCATCCTGACTTTATTCCTTTGGATTGGCACGTTCTATCTCAATCGGGCGCTGTTCTTCGTCTTTTTGACACTGTGGATCGCCTTCTTCTTGCTTGCGCTACACGGATTTGGGGTGATGGGCAGTCAACCGGGCGGATGGGTTGGCCTCCTCTGCGGTCTTACGGCCTTGTATACGTCATTTGCGACCGTGATTAACGCCACCGCGGGAAAGACAATTTTGCCGCTCGGTCGCCCCGTCGCGAGAAGCTAATCCTGATCACGATCTATCTCTCAAAAAGACCGCCCATCGAACATGGGCGGTCTTTTTGTGATGGTTTTCCACTACATTAAACAACCGGTCTCCATGGTAGCCCTGTGTGCTCTCTGCGTTGAAATCGGATTGACCAGTTGGCCAATTGCCTGAACCTCAATGGCAACGATATCATCGGGTTGCAAAGTAAATTCGTCAGGTGGAACGATACCAGTGCCCGTCATCAGCGCAGTGCCATCGAAAATCGGATTGTCGCGCAAAAGAAAACGGATCAGTTGAGACAGCGGACGCCGCAGCTGTGTCAGTGAGATGCTTCCCGCGAACACCGTTTGTCCCGCACGCTCGATTCGCATATCGATCTCCCATGCGAGTGGTTCGACAGTCGGATCGCTCCAGAGGAGTGCAGGGCCCAATGAACAGCTGGCGGCAAAGATTTTCGCCTGCGGCAAATACAGCGGATTCTCACCTTCAATATCGCGGGAACTCAAATCATTCCCAATGGTGTAGCCAATGACATCACCCTCGCGAGACAAGACGAGGCATAGTTCGGGCTCGGGCACCATCCACGTAGAGTCGGATCGCAACTTCAGGGATTGACCAGGAGGGACCAGGCGCTCGGCTGTGGCCTTGAAAAAGAGCTCGGGTCGTGGCGCGTTATAGACGCGATCGTACACACTGTCCTGCAGTTGCGTCTCGGCATTACGAGCGACCCGGCTGCGTTCATAGGTGACCCCACTGGCCCAAACCTCAGGTGCCGTCACAGGAGGCAACAGGCGACCGGCGGCATCGAGACTGCGATACGATAACGTGGCTCCAGTGCATAATCGTTTCTCGGCCGCGCGCGTGTCCATGCCCAACGCACGTAGCGCGCGCCACATAGGAACAGGATCTGTCCACGACGGCACCTTGTCGGTAACGCTATAGACGTCGTCGCCGACCACCAATCCTAACTGAACGGAGCCGTCTGCCGGGTGCATGTAACGGATGGTCTTCATCCCAATCCCTCCTGCTACGCGCCGTAATAGACAGCGCACGTTTTCAACTGGCTGTAAAAATCGAGTGCGGCTTGACCTTGCTCGCGCGTGTGCGAACTGGATTGTTTCAAGCCACCAAACGGAGCCTGATATTCGACGCCAGCCGACTCGAGATTGACGCGAACCATACCAGCCTCGGCCGCATCCAGGAAGCGCATCGCTCGCTCGAGATCGCCGGTAAAGACCGACGCGCTAAGGCCATACACCGTCCGATTACAAAGATCCACCGCCTCATCAAACCCATCCGCCGTGAGGATACAGGCGATCGGCCCGAAGACTTCTTCCTGCGCCAAGGCGTGATCGACGTCTACCCCCGTGACAACAAGCGGACGCACATAATACCCGGCGTCAGGCGATACTTGCAAATCTCCTTCGACGACGAGACTCGCTTCGGATTTTGCGAGATCGACGTACGACTGCACTTTGCGGTACTGAGCTTGTGAAGCCACTGGTCCCAGATAGGCTTTTTCATCCAGCGCATCTCCGACGTACAGCTCGCGCACTGCGGCGGCAAGCGCGTCGACAAACGGTTCATAGATGCTCTTTTCGATAATGATGCGACTTGTGGCCGTGCATTTTTGACCGGCGGATCGGAACGCACCACTCACGACAGCCGATACCGCGACGGACAGATCGGCGTCGGCGAGGACCACAGCGGCGTTCTTGCCCCCCATTTCCGTTTGGTACTTGATGTTTCGGCCTGCGCAAGTTACCGCCACGCGCATGCCTGTTGCGGTCGATCCGGTGAAGCTGATGGCATCCACGGCCGCGTGTTCGACCAACGCCCGTCCGGCGATCGCGCCATCCCCCACGATCAGGTTGAGTACGCCTGCTGGCAGTCCGGCGTCGGCAAATACCTGCGCCACGGCGACAGCAGTCAAGGATGCGAATTCCGCAGGCTTCCATACAATGGTATTCCCACAAATCAGGGCAGGTGCTATCTTCCAAACGGGGATGGCGACCGGGAAGTTCCAAGGGGTGATGACGCCAACGACCCCGAGTGGCAGACGCTTTGTGTACTGCAGCACGCCCTCCTGGCTGGCCGGAATCACACTGCCAAAAGCGCGCACCCCTTCCGCAGCGTAGTAGCGCAACAAATGGACGCCACGTGCAACCTCGCCTTTCATCTCGGCGATGGGCTTACCCATTTCACGGCTTGCCAAAACCGCGATCTCGTCGCTTCGCGCAGCCAATAAGTCAGCCGCTTTGTAGAGAACGTCCGCTCGTTTCGGACCAGCAAGTCCCGCCCACTCGGGCAATGCGCGTCGCGCCGCCTCGGCCGCGGCAATCACATCTGCTTCTTCCGACGTATGGACAACGCCCACTTCCTCACAGAGGCGCGATGGGTTGTTGACCGTGTACGATTTACCCTTCGGCGTCATCCATTCGCCGTCTACCCAATTTTTTGATTCCAAAACGATACCCTCCTGTGTTACAAACCCATGAGTCATGAAGGCCTGCATCAAATCTGTGTCACATGTTGGTTCCTTGTGTCATCGTCATTCGCCCGCGAGAGCCTCGATCCCAGCTTCAATGACCTTGAGAATCCGCTCAATGTCGTATACCGCCCCCCGCCACGGTCCCCCACTGACGCGTTGGAGCGCCGCCCATAAACGCGTGTCATCCGGCAGTTCTGGATCCGGCGCGAGATCTGGATGGGGTTCCCGCATCGCAAGAACGTTACTACCCTCTTCTGGGTCAAACCGCACGTCTCCGACACCGACGAGGTTGACAGATCCCTGCAGCCGAAGGCGATCAATCACCACCTCGATGATGTCACCATCGCGCAGTTTACCGATGGGGCCACCAGCCAAGGCCTCCGGTCCGACGTGACCAATGCAAGCTCCGGTCGATACCCCCGAAAAGCGTGCATCGGTGATTAAAGCGACATGCTTGCCAAAAGACAGATGCTTCAGTGCAGATGTCAGCTGGTAGGTTTCCTCCATGCCCGTTCCTGACGGGCCGCGGCCGATGAGCACCAGCACGTCACCCGGCTGGATTTTGCCGTTTTTGATGGCTTGCATGGCCTGTCGCTCACTTGTGAAGACTTTGGCCGGGCCAATATGCCGATACACGCCGTCGGCATCGACGACGGACGGATCGATAGCCGTCGATTTGATCACAGCGCCGTCCGGAGCCAAGTTGCCAGTGGGAAATGTGACGGTTGACGTGAATCCGCGTGCACGCGCCGCATCGGGAGACAGAATGACATCGTCCGGATCGACGCCTGTTACGCGCAATAGTCGATCCCGCACGCGCCGACGGCGCTCTGAATCTTTCCACCACTCGAGAACGTCGTCCAAGCTGTATCCCGACGCTGTTTTCAGCGAAGTCTCAAGTAAGCCCGCCCGTCGCAAATGAAGCATGACTTCGGGCACGCCGCCTGCCAAAAAGACATACACCGTTGGATAGTCGACAGGTCCGTTTGGCAACACGCTGACAATCCGCGGCACAGCCTGGTTGACTTCCCGCCAGTCGGCAGCCGTCGGTATCGAAAGTCCGGCGCTGTGTGCGATGGCCGGAAGGTGCAAGAGCAAGTTGGTCGATCCGCCAAATGCCGCATGCACCACCATGGCGTTGTGCACGGCGGCGTCCGTCAGAATGTCTGCCATCCCCCATCCCAGTTGAGCTTGCCGCAACAGGGCTCGGGCCGAATGCACCGCAACCTCTGCCCAGATCGGCTGTCCCGAGGGCGCGAGCGCGGAATGGACAATCGCCATGCCCAGTGCCTCGGCAACGACCTGTGCAGTCGCTGCAGTCCCTAAAAATTGACATCCACCACCCGGACTTGCACAAGCCCGACAAGCAACTTCCGCCGCATATTCGAGTTCAATCTCTCCGTGCGCAAAACGCGCCCCGATGGTCTGTACCTTGCCGGCATCCTCGCCATCCACTGGGGCGAGCGTAACGCCGCCAGGGACGAGTACGCCAGGCAAACGCCCGATGGACGCTAAGGCCATCATCGTCGCCGGCAGGCCTTTGTCACACGTCGCTATGCCCATTACGCCCTTGCGAGTGGGCAATGATCGAATGAGTCGCCGCATGACCAAGGCGGCGTCATTGCGATACGGAAGCGAGTCAAACATCGCCGTGGTACCCTGCGAACGGCCGTCACACGGGTCGCTGACCGCGGCCGCAAAGGGAACTGCACCAAGGCGCCGCAGTTCGCGTGCCGCCTCTTGAACAAGTAGCCCAATTTCGTAATGACCGGTGTGATACCCCAGTGCCTCGGGCGATCCGTCTGGAGCACGCAGCCCTCCCTGCGTGCTGAGAATGAGCATGTGCTTGCCGAGAACCTTGTTTGGGTCCCACCCCATACCGACATTTTGCGTAAGTCCAAAGAGGTCGCCACTCGCCCAGGTTGCGAGCATCTCCGGAGTCAGCGGCAGACGGCCGGACGGCCCAGGCGCGTGCGTTGGAATGTCGTATACATCGGAGCGCCGTGACGAGAGTAACTCGCCTAGTTGCGCGATCGATTCAGGGTTAAAACCATCTCCCATGCCAATCCCTCACTCGCCCTGGTCAGCCGCATCATCACGAGCCGCCGCCGTCAAGTAGCGATACACAGACTCGGGAATGGGCACACCCTGCTCGCGATACAGCGCTTCCTTGCGCTGTTCGGGCTCGCCCGGCACAAGCACTTCGGCAAAGCCTGCAGCAGCTGGCTCCTGATGGAGTTCCTCGATCATCTGATCAACCGCCTCGACAAATGCGTCGTGGCTGTGAAACAAACCAGGATCGATCGCTATGAAAAGGTGCCCAAGCTTGCGCATGCGCTCATAGTCGCCGTACATGGGCAGGATGTGGGGCCCGAACGCAGCCCCGGTGAGGATGCCGGAGAGCACGTCAATGGCAAGCGCTAGCCCGTATCCCTTCGCCCCGCCCAAGGGCAACAAGGCGGTCACGGCAGACGGATCGGCGGTTGCCAGGCCGTCGGCGTCGACGCCCCAGGTTGGCGGGATCTGTTTGCCGATCTCGCGCGCTTGCAGAACTTTGCCGAATGCCACTTCGCTCGTCGCCATATCGAGAATGATGGGAGAATGGCGCTTTGCCGGAAACGCGAACGCAATCGGGTTGGTCCCGAAAAATGGGCGGCGACCGCCGAAAGGCACGACACATGCGTCGGTGTGCGTCATCGCCACGCCGATCAAACCAGCATCTGCGGCCATCTGGACGAAATACGAGAGAGCTCCACAATGGCTGCTGTTGTGCGCGCCGACCAATCCGATGCCGTGTGCGGATGCCAGTTCAACGGCACGTTCCATCGCATATTTCCCGACGACATGCCCGAAGCCGTCGTCTCCATCGACAAGCCCTGCCGTTGGCCCGGTTTGCAGAAACCGCGGCCTCGCATGCGGATTAAGCCCTCCCGCACGCACGCGGCGCACGTAATGTTCCGTTCGCAACACGCCGTGCGAGTGAACGCCGCGGAGGTCAGCGTGTACCAATACGTCGGCGACAACGCCCGCCGTGTCCTCGGGCACGCCGGCCCCGATCAGTGCGCGTTGCACCATGTGTTGCAATGTCGTGTGCGCGACCATCACATTCTCCATATCATTCCCTCCCTAGCTTGTTCGAGAGCCCTTATAGACATCGACAAACGCCTTCGCTCGGTCTGTGATCGCGCTGAACTCGCCCTGCTTGACCGCATCGCGATCGACCAGTGCGCTGCCAAGGCCAACTGCCGCGGCGCCAGCTGCAAAGAAATCCGCAACGTTTGCCAACGTCACCCCGCCCACGGCCACCAGCGGCAGACGCGGTGCCACGACCTGCACCTGCCGAAGATACGCGGGACCGCCGCGAGTTGCCGGAAAAAGCTTCACCATCGGTGCCCCTGTGCGATATGCCACCCAGATTTCACTGGGCGTAAACGCCCCGGGCAAGACGGGTACACCCACGTCCAAGCCAGCCCGAATTACCGCCGGATCGACATCGGGCGCCACCAGGAACGAGGCTCCTAGCGCCATGGCTTTCCTCGCTTCGTTCGCCGACAGCACCGTGCCTGCGCCCACCTGCATGCGCCCGTCGAAGTGCCGACACAAAGCCGCAATGGAGCGCAGTGCATCCGGCGTATTCAACGTCACTTCCATGACACGCACGCCACCGGCGTACAACGCCTGACCGACATCGAGCATCTTCGCTGCCGGAACACCGCGTACAATGGCGATCACGCCAGTCTTGAAAATCGCCTGCCAGAATCCCTCCCCCTGTGCATGGCTCACCATTCCGCCACCGATCCGTCCTCATTTCGCCACACGGGATTTCTCCAATCGTGCCCACGCGTGGCGGCTTCGCGCACAAAGCTTTCATCGATCGACAGTCCAAGTCCCGGTCCGTCAGGCAGAGTGACGAAACCACCCTCATAGGCAAATACCGAACGGTCCTGAACATAATCGAGCAAGTCGTTTTCACGGTTGTAATGAATGCCCAGACTTTGCTCTTGAATGAACGCATTGGGCGTGCACGCGTCCAATTGGAGCGATGCCGCCAGCGCGATCGGCCCCAACGGGCAGTGTGGAGCAACGGCGACATCGTGCGCTTCGGCCATCGCGGCAATCTTTTTGCATTCCGAAATACCGCCCGCGTGAGACAAGTCCGGCTGGATGATATCCACGTACCCACCTGCAAGTAACCGTTTGTAGTCCCAACGCGAATACAACCGCTCGCCGGTCGCAATCGGCATCGCGGCAACCTGGGCAATTTCGCGTAACGCCTCGTCATTTTCCGGCAATACCGGCTCTTCGATGAACATCAAGTCGAATGGACGAAGTTCCTGCGCGAGAACTTTTGCCATCGGGCGATGGAGACGACCATGAAAATCGACCGCGATACCAAAGTCCTCCCCCACTGCATCGCGCACCGCCTGCACCCGTTCCAGCACCGCATCGATCTTGTTGTGCGTGTCGATCCAGTGCACCTCTTCCGTCGCATTCATTTTGATGGCGGTAAACCCTTGCTCCCTTCGCGCTTTGGCGGCCATCCCCACGTCACTCGGGCGATCTCCGCCAATCCACGCATACACGCGCATTTTGTCGCGTACCCGGCCGCCTAACATCTCGTACACCGGCAAGTTGAAACGCTTGCCCTTGAGATCCCACAACGCCTGGTCAATTCCCGCGATCGCGCTCATCAAGACAGGTCCACCGCGGTAGAACCCACCACGGTACAAAACCTGCCAAATATCTTCAATCCGATCCGCATCGGCGCCGATCAGATACTCCTGCAATTCCTGGACCGCCGCTGCCACGGTACGCGCCCTACCCTCGACAATCGGTTCCCCCCATCCTGTCAAACCTTCCTCATCGGTCAGCTTGACAAACAGCCAACGGGGCGGAACGAGAAACCATTCAATCGAAGCGATTTTCACCGCCATCACCTCACACTTCAAAAGAGCGGAGTCGGCAAGCCAATCTTGTATGCGGTTTCATTCGATTGACTTGCCTCCCCGCACACGAAATCATCTTGCAGGACAATCGAGAGAACCAGCCGATAGCGAACATCACAATTTTTCCACGCTGGGGACCGTCAACCTTCCTTACTCACGTATCCGTAAACTTCTGGAAGGATAAAGATGGAGGCCAGCAACCCGCATAGCGGGAATACAACCGTAAACAACGTCGCGTTCGCCGTCCCAATCATGGCAAAGAAGGACGGAAACAAGAAGATACCGAGGAATCCAGATACTTTAATCCACATGTACGCAAATCCACTCGAGATTCCGCGATATCGGGCCGAGGCAACCATGGACGGAATGGTCATACAATTTTCGGCATCCCAATAGTGTCCCCAAAGCATCAACCCCGCGGCAAACGGCAACAGGATGTTGTGACCCGTGTAAAGAGCGGCCGCTGCAATCAAAAGAGCTATACCCACGATGGAGAAGCCCCAGATGCTGAGTTTCTTCTGGCCGATTTTTGGCGTGATGAGAGGTCCCACCAAACCGGAAATCAGCGCCACCATGTAGACGGCGAGCGTGATGAGGTCCGTGTCAAACGTTCCCGTCACATGCACGAGGGCAAATAGAACTGGTAGATAAAATGCGAACGTAGCAAACTCGCCGTTTTGCATAAAACCTGCGATCCACCCGTACAAGCTCGCCCGAAACCGCAGAGGATCCTTGCGAAGGTCGCGCAAGAATTCGCGTAACTTCGGCGTTGGAACCGGCACGTCGGCGTCCGGAAGCATCTCTAGCGGATCGCCATACATTTGACTCGCGATCGCCTTCGCTTCACGATATCTGCCGCGTTGGATCAGCCAGATCGCCGTTTCCGGCAAGTTCAGACGCAAGAAGAACAGAATGATGGCCGGAACGCCTGACAAACCGAGCACGATACGCCATAACAACGCATCCTTGACACCGATGCCGAGGAACAGTAAAACAATCGCGATGGCTACGACTTCGCCGACAGCGAACATAACCTGCCACCGATTGCCCATCACCTCACGCTTGCCGCTTTGCATGAACTCCATGATATACGTGTAGCCGTTTGCGATGTCCGTGCCAAGCGGAATGCCAATGATGAAGCGGATAATCACGAGCATCGTCACGCCCGTTGCAAACGCTTGCAAGACGCCGAATACGAAAAACATGAGCATGGTACCAAGGAACACGGCACGCCGCCCGATCTTGTCGGTCAGCCAACCGCCTATCAACGCCCCAATGAGCGCCCCACCCTGCGTTGCCGCCGATGCTAGACCGAGCATCAAAGCGGACGGATGGTAGATGGCCTTGATGAAGACAATGACAAATGAGATGGAGTACAGATCCCAGGCCTCAATGAAGATGGATGCAATCATTAGCCAACCAATCTTCGTTCCACTCGGACTGTACTTTTCCACCAGTCGCGAAATTGCCGCCGCTGCCCTTGGTTCAATACCAAGCGCGTTGTCCATCAGCTAACCTCCTTTAGCCGCCGCGGATAGGTCCGCGATCGACATGTATACTTGTCGACATCTTATTCCGACAGCAGTCGTTCCATGCTTGTTGGCAAAAGTGTTTTATGAAAGTCCAAACAGCGTTTCGACCAGACTTTTGGTCTCTTCCAAGTGTTTTTGGACGACATCCTGCACGAAACCTGTATCGCCGATGGACAAGGCCTTCACCAAATCTCGATGTTGCTGTAACGACCCAGACATATCCTCAGGGCAGCGCTCTAGTCGCCGCTCGGTCACTACGGCCAAGGTAGCATGCACGATTTCCCGAATTTCTCCCCACATATGCCACAACCGCTTGTGCCCTGCGGCCTGAACGACGGACTCGTGAAACCGTAAATCCCAAGCGGCGAATTCTACGTGGTTGCCATGCCTTACGGACAGCTCCATCTTATCGATCATTTGTGTCAAATCGATACACAAGGCGGATCGCACGTCAACCAACTGAGCGGCTACTCGAATGAATGCGAAACGTTCAATCAAGAACCGAACGTCGTATAGTTCCTGCACGTCGTTGGCGTCCAGCCCCTTGACGACCGCCCCCATGCGCGCCAACTCGATCACGCCTTCATGAGCCAACTCACGCAGCGCTTCGCGAACGGGAGAGCGGCTTGTGCCAAACTCGCGGGCCAGTTGATTCTCGGAAATCACCTCTCCCTTCGCCAGCGTCCCTGAAACAATTCGGCATCGCAATTGGTCCGCAATTTTCGCTCCCAAGGTAGCAAAGGACGAAATCGTCACATCCGCCAACCACAGCACCCCTTTTCTCTGCTTATGTTTATCTTGTATTTGACACAAAGTAAGCTTATGCCGTATGATAGCTCTCGCATGATGTTCTTACAAATTGTAAGTATGTTATGTAAAGAGAGAAGTTCTGCGGAGACAGACAAAGAGACTTGGAGGGAATGACAACATGGCGAATGTCAAGCTCGCAATCATCTATTACAGTTCCACCGGGACCAACTACCAAATGGCACAATATGCCGCTGACGCGGCGCGAGAAATGGGTGCCGACGTCAAGGTGCTGAAAGTTCCAGAACTTGCACCCCCGGAAGCTATCGCTTCGAACCCAGCCTGGCAGGCGCACCACGACACGACGCGCGATGTTCCCATGGCTTCGGCAGCCGATGTCGAATGGGCAGACGCTATCATCTTCAGTGTACCGACTCGCTTTGGCAACGTACCGTCGCAGTTTAAACAGTTCATGGATACGCTCGGCGGCCTCTGGGCCCAAGGCAAGACGGCGAACAAAGTCGTGAGCGCAATGTCGAGCGCACAGAATCCGCACGGCGGCCAAGAAGCAACCATCCTGGCGCTGTATACGTCGATGTACCACTGGGGCACCATCATCGCAGCACCAGGCTTCACGGACGCATCCGCGTATACGTCCGGCGGCAACCCGTACGGGACCAGTGTTACGGCCCGCGAGGACGGCGTGATCGATGAAGGTACGATTGCAGCCATCAAACACCAGGCTCGTCGCACGGTCACCGTTGCACAGTGGATCAAAGCTGGGCAAGCGCAATAAGATGGATAGAAAAACCCGTGCAGGTATGGTCCCGCGCGGGTTTTCTGCTAACACGTTTTAGCTTTTGAGGAAATCCGGATCGCGAAAGCGTGGGTGTGGATAGCGATAAAATCCCTCGCCCGACTCGTGCCCAAGTTTACCAGCGTCGATCATGTCTTTGAGTTTGCCAGCTAGTTGGTCATATTCTCGTTTTCCCGCCTTCGCTTTCCCACTGGCGATGTTGTATGCTGTACGTACGCCAACGGTATCGAGGATGGCAAACGGTCCTTCCGGCGCCCCAGTGGCAATCATCCACGTCTTATCGATCGTCTCCGGATCCGCCACTCCGTTCACCCACAACATCTGTGCGGCTTCCAAAAAAGGCACAAGCAGCGAATTTAGAATATATCCGGGCTGCTCCTTATAAATCGGCAAGGGCACCATACCAATGGCCTTCGCGAAGTCGATCACGTCCTGAAATACCTGCTCATCCGTTCCTGGGTGCCTCATGATTTCTGCTGTATTGTGCACCCAAATCGAATTTGCAAAGTGTAAGGCAAGAAACTTGTTCGGGCGACCCGTTGTCTCAGCGAACTGGCTTGGTAGCAAGGTCGACGAATTTGTCGCAAAAATGGTTTTCTCCGGAGCCACCGTGGCGAGCTGCGTATAAAACGCCGTCTTGATGTCCGGTACCTCAGGCACTGCCTCGATGACGAGATCGGCTTGGGCGACAGCATCCTTCAAATCTGTGAAGAATTGAATTCGTGCAAACGCCTCATTCACCTGTGCCTCGGTAGCGCCCAAATCGCGCTGATACGCTGGCTTCAGGCCAGAAATTCGATCTTTTGCTCGTTGAATGGCCTCGTCATTGACGTCGTATAAGTACACCTCAAAACCGTGGAACGCCGTCTGGTAGGCAATTTGGCTGCCAAGCACGCCGCCGCCAGCCACCATAATGTTGTGAAAATCCATCAACAGTCCCCCTCTCCTAAACGCTTCCTCATCATGGTACAATGATTTGAATACGCGAGGCAACGCTTGGCCCGCAAAGCCGCCAACGTATCCATGATACACCCTGAAACGTCCGGTAAACGGACTTCAAGGTGAACTGCACACCTATCATGATGAAACCTTAAAGGAGGAGATACATGTGAAAATTGTGATCGATCCGCAAGCCGCGAAATGGATGGAATCCGCACTCAAAGTAAGAGAAGGAGACGGTGTCCGCTTTAAGGTACGATACGGCGGCCAATCAACCATTCAGCCCGGATTTTCCCTGGGCCTGTCCGCCGAGCGCCCGGCCAATGTCGCAGCCAGCGAACTGCGAAACGGCAGGTTATATTTTGTACGTGACGAGGATGCATGGTATTTCGACGGAAGAGATTTATATATCGACTACCTGAATGACGAGGATGGTGTCGATTATCGAATCGAATAAGAACGCGCCTGTGCCGCTTTCCAACGTAGCCACCATAACAGCGGAATACACCCCTCAACACAGAAAAGCGTGTTGCAGGCACACAACTTGCCATTTCCGCACACAAGTCGCACACAAAATGAAAATGAGGCGGATCCCACGCAGGATAACCGCCTCAAAGGACCCTCACCACGGCCCTTCTTATGGAGCCACCTGTCGGATTCGAACCGACGACCTGCTCATTACGAGTGAGCCGCTCTACCCCTGAGCCAAGGTGGCATGAAAATTGGCTTGGTAGCGGCGGAGGGATTTGAACCCCCGACACCACGGGTATGAACCGTGTGCTCTGACCAACTGAGCTACGCCGCCATCCTCTATACAGAGTTGTTCGGCCAGCGGTGTCACTGGCCGAACCATCTATTTGGCGGAGAGAGTGGGATTCGAACCCACGAGACGGTTTTACCCGCCTACACGATTTCCAATCGTGCTCCTTCGGCCAACTCGGACATCTCTCCACAACTGTCATCGCGTGTCGCGCGACAGTTGATATATTAACACGGATCGCTATGGTTCGCAAGACTTAAAACAACGACTTGATACCAAGCACGTTTTGGAAGATATAGTCCGCGCCCAGACGTTCAAACTTCGGACGTGCCCCTTCTCCTTCAAGTCCTGTCAAGACCGCTGCAAATGAGGCGCCAAGGCGCTGGGCTGCAAGTCCATCCGCAATCGAGTCCCCTACAATGAGAACCTTTTCCTTGATATTGGATAACGGCAGTTCGCAAGCCAAGAGACTCTCTACGTCGTGATCGCCCGTCAACGAACGGAGGTAGGAAAACGGATGAGGCTTCGATAGCGGACGAGCCGACGGACATTCGTCCTCCGCTGCAACGACATCAGAAGCGGTGGTGACATGAGCGAGATCGAAATGTTGCAGCCACCCGAAATGCGTGAGTGGGACATGTGTCTCGATTTGCGGCCGTCCTGTGGCAATGCCCATAGCCACACCCTTATGCTTCAACTCAGTGAGCAATGCCGAGAGCGCATCCGGGGCGACGATGGCGTACTCACTAGTGAGAAAACCTTGCTTGCCCGTGGTTTTGCCAGTATAGCCATCGCCCAGGTACCACGCTTGGAAGGTGGCTTGACCAATGTTCCAGAGATCGTGCGGATCGCCATGTGAGCAGTGTTGCAGTAGTGCCTTGGCCGCCGCATCCATAAGCTCCGCGCGCGACTGGCATCCCGCATAGACCGTATCATACGCGTCCCAACGGACAGTGTGTTCCACTCCCATCGCGCGTGCGCTGTCGCCGATCGCCCGTAGGGCCTCGACCGTCCATCCGTCTGCCAAGGCGTTCGCCACGCGCTCGGCGAACTCGCGATGATTCACGCGATTTCGCAGGAGCACATGCAGTTCAGCGACAAAGACGAAATACACCATGTCCCAGTTCGCATTCACGCCGACATTTTTGAGGCGCTCAAGCACCTGATCGCGCTGGAACACGTCCTTGCGGATTTGGCCGATCACGCCATCATCCGGGGTCGGCGAACATGCGGGCGAAATCGAGCGCATGCCGAGGAACGATGGGCTTGTCAACAATTCGTGCACCGTCAGCGCCGAAGCATCAAAATACCGTTCCTCGCTCAACATCACACCATCGATATCGAACAAAACCGTCGTAAACATCTGAACCCCCCATCAGCCGTTACGGCGCGCAAAATCTTGCATAAACTCAGCGAACCGCAGAGCGGCTTCAACCGGCACCGCATTGTAGAGCGAGACGCGCACGCCCCCCACGGTGCGGTAGCCCTTGACGCCCACAAAACCGCGCTCGGCAGCTTCCGCGAGAAACAATTTGGTCAGTTCGTCATTTGGGAGACGGAACGTCACGTTCATCTCGGAACGAGCTCGCTTTTCCGCATGGCCGAGGTACAGATTCGGATGTGTATCGATTACGTCATACAACGCGGCCGCCTTTTTCCGGTTGCGTTCGACGATGCCGGCCAAGCCACCGGTCTCTTCGACCCATTGCAACACGCATGCCATCACGTAAATCGCAAAGGTCGGAGGCGTGTTGTAGAGCGAGTTGGCTTTCGCATGGGTGCTGTATTGCAGCACGGTGGGCACGTCCTGATTTGCCGTTGCCAAGAAATCGTCACGCACGATCACAACGGTAACGCCGGACGGTCCGATGTTTTTCTGAGCGCCCGCGTAAATCAAGGCAAATTCCTCAACTTGAACAGGCCGCGAGAGAATGTCGCTCGACATATCCGCAACGAGAGGAGCCTTCGTTTTTGGCAGCGATCTCCACTGCGTACCGTAAATGGTGTTATTCGACGTGATGTGAACGTAGCGTAAGGATGGATCATCCCCAGCGATGGACTCAGGGATATCCCGATACCCCCCCTGCTTGGCCCAATCGTCAACGATTAACTCACCATACCGACTCGCTTCGTCCGCCGCCTTCTGTGACCACGTTCCGGTCAACACGTATAGCGCCTTGTCGGCGGGTTTTAGGAAATTCATCGGCAACATCGCGAATTGCAGACTCGCGCCGCCCTGTAAGAACAACACCTGATAGCCATCAGGAATCCCGAGCAACCGCCGCAGACGCATCTGCGCATCATTGTGAATCGCTTCATACTCCGCGCTGCGATGACTGAATTCCATCACGCTCATACCCGTCCCGCCATAGTCGGGCAGTTCCGCTTGAATGCGCTCGAGTACTGGCAACGGTAAGGCCGCCGGCCCTGCGTTAAAGTTGTCCGCTCGTTTCACGAACCCCACTCCTCTATCTGTCGTTCTTGCGACACCCTGTGACCTATCGACCGCCACTTGATTTACAGCTCAATCGCACGCACCATGCGGATACCATCGTGAGAAGAAATTTCTTCGATCACGTCATTGGGCACGCTCTTGTCCACTGTCAACAGCATGACCGCTTCGCCGCCCGTTTCGCGGCGCCCCACCTGCATGCCAGCGATATTGATTTCTGCGTCGCCAAGCAACGTCCCGATGCGCCCAATCATACCAGGCTTATCTTCATGCCGCGTATAGACCAAGATGCCCTCAATCGGCATATCGATGGGATACCCGTCTAATTCGACAATGCGCGGACCTGATTCGCTGTACAGCGTACCCGCGACACGGTGGCTACCCATGTCGGTCGCAAACGCAATGGAGATTTCATTGGTATACACACGCCCGCGCGACTCGCGCACTTCCTGCACGCGCAAGCCGGCATCCTCCGCGTAGCGCAAAGCATTCACGTAGTTCACTTCACCACTGTATTGGAACCCGAAAAAGCCTTTCAGGACCGTTCGCGTCAAATAACCGCCATCCGGATCCGCAGCATCACCCGCGTATGTGACTGTCATCTGCGACGGTGCTCCTTGCGCCAGTTGTGCAGCAAACAACCCAAGTTGCTCCGCGAGGGCCAAGTACGGAGCCAAACGCTCTTTCTGACGCGGGCTCAGACTCGGGAGGTTGACCGCGTGCTCGAAGGTGTCATCGCGAAGGACTTGTACAATCTCTTCCGCCACTTGGATAGCGACGTTCTCCTGTGCCTCAACCGTCGACGCGCCAAGGTGCGGCGTTAGAATCACATTCTCACATTCGCGCAACGGGTGGTCCAGGGCCAGCGGCTCGCTCTCGAACACGTCAATTGCCGCACCTGCTACCCTGCCAAGCTTTACAGCGTCCGCCAATGCGCGCTCGTCGATGATGCCACCGCGGGCACAGTTGATGATTCGTACACCTTCTTTCATCATGGCAATCTTACCCGCATCGATCATGTGGTGTGTCTCTTTCGTCAGCGGCGTGTGCACCGTAATAAAGTCAGCTGCCCGAATGGCGGCATCGAGATCCGATTTCTGCACGCCGAGGCTCTGCGCTCGTTCTTCGGTCAAAAACGGATCGTATCCCAGCACCGTCATGCCAAAGACCTTTGCACGCTTTGCTACTTCCGTGCCAATGCGACCCATACCGAGAATTGCCAGGGTCTTTCCGCGAAGTTCAACGCCAACCCACTTCTTGCGGTTCCAGTTGCCCGCGAGCAAGTCCCGATTGGCCGCCGGAATGTGGCGTGCAAGACTAATCATCATGGCGAAGGTGTGTTCGGCGGCGGCAATCGTGTTGCCATCCGGTGCATTGATGACAAGAATGCCGCGGCGCGTGGCAGCCTCGAGATCGATATTGTCAACACCGACACCCGCTCTGCCAATGACTTTGAGTCGCTTTGCGGCAGCAATCACCTGTTCCGTGACAGTTGTCTGGGAACGCACCACGAGTGCGTCAGCATCCTCAATTGCAACGAGCAACTCAGATGGAGACAGCCCCGTCTGAACATCGACAGTGGCATCAGGCAAAGTCGACAACACATCGATACCAGCGCTTGAAATGTCATCTGTTACAAGAATTTTCGTTGTCATTCGAATTCTCCTTACCACTCCGGCATGTACAGCAACGGCCGCTGAGACTTTTACGCAAAACGCGTCAAAGTGCCCAGGCGGCCGGCAACTGTATACATCGCACTCCCCTGTGGTCAATCCCACAATCCGCCAGTTATGCGACGTCCGTGTCTATCTGTTCTCACAATGTAACGATGAATCAAGAATAACACATGCGCTCACTTTCACACAATACAGACTACTGTGGAGTCCGTGTCAAGTTGTCGTAGGGGAAGACCTCACCGCTAAGGTTGAGTCAGGTAACCGTGGCTGAAACCCTGGCGAGCTCACGAAGCACGTACTTCCCCCATGGTCGATCCGCATGCGGACAGGACATGGACCTCATTCACCTCGCGACGCCGTACGTGTGCGGCATCTCCCCAAGCTACGGTTCGAGCGGCAACCCCAGCGGCATGACCGCGCTTGGCGTCTTCCGCGGGATCCAGGCGAGCGCCAAGTACATGTATGGCACCGACGATCTCGTCGGGCGCCGCGTCGCCATTCAAGGACTAGGAAGCGTCGGATGCGAACTGGCGCGCCTGTTGCGAGTGGATGGGGCTAACCTGCTAGTGGCCGACGTCACCCCTCTTCAGGTGGAGCGGGCGGTCAACGAATTCGGCGCACAGCCGCTCTCTCCTCAAGACACCCTGAGCGCAGAATGCGATATTCTCGCCCCATGCGCCCTGGGTGCCGTGTTGAACGACGAGACGATTCCAAGGCTCCGGGCGCAGATCGTCGCGGGATCGGCGAACAACCTGCTGGCCCAGGAGCGACACGGGGGCATGCTTCACGAGCGAGGAATTTTGTACGCGCCGGATTATGTCATCAACGCGGGTGGATTGATCAACGTCGCGGACGAGCTCGAAGGCTATCATCCGGATCGCGCGCGGTCGAAGGTCGAGCGGGGCATCCCGACGCATCGGGCCGCCGATGAGATGGCAATGAAGCGGATCGAGACCCTGCGGCAGGTGCGAAGCACGCACCTGGGTCACCACGAACCGGTGAGGCGCGGGCGCTGACCCGAAAAAGTGCGAGGCGCGGGGACCTACCCCGCGCCTTTCGTATCCGCCCATTCACCTGGGTTGCATGCGCAACGCCCCGTCTAGGCGGATCACTTCGCCGTTCAACATCTGGTTTTCCGCGATGTGGCGGGCCAAGAGCGCGTACTCGCGCGGCCGCCCCAGCCGCTGCGGGAACGGCACCTGTTGCCCGAGCGACTGGCGCGCGGCTTCCGGCAG
This sequence comes from Alicyclobacillus sacchari, assembly GCF_004366795.1. Taxonomy (GTDB): domain Bacteria; phylum Bacillota; class Bacilli; order Alicyclobacillales; family Alicyclobacillaceae; genus Alicyclobacillus; species Alicyclobacillus sacchari. The sequence goes on from NZ_SORF01000006.1 coordinate 129,888, forward strand.
GCCCATGAGAAGCGGCGTCTCGAAGATACCCGGCGCGATGGCCACCACGCGAATGCCGTACGCCGCCAGTTCTCGCGCCGCGGGCAGCGTGAGCCCGACGATGCCGCCCTTGGACGCCGAGTAGGCTGCCTGGCCAATCTGACCCTCGTACGCCGCAATCGACGCGGTGTTGATGATGACACCTCGCTCACGGTCTTCCAGCGGCGGCGCCTCAGCAACACGCGCGGCCACGAGCCGCATCACGTTGAACGTGCCGACGAGATTGACCTGGATCACGCGCGCGAAGCTCTTCAGCGAGTGCACGCCGCGCTTCGAGAGAATCTTCTCCGCCGTGGCGATCCCGGCGCAGTTCACGGCGCCCCTCAGCACGCCGCCCTCCGCCGCTTCGTCCACCGCGCGGCGCACCGCGTCCTCGTCCGTCACGTCCACCCGGAAAAACTGGCCGCCGATCTCCTCCGCGACGCTCCTTCCGCGATCCTCCTGAACGTCAAAGATGGCGACACGCGCGCCGGCCTCGGCAAACGCCCGAGCTGTCGCTTCTCCGAGCCCGGACCCACCACCTGTCACAATGAACGTCGCTCCGTCAAGTTTCATCCCGCAACCTCCTTGACATGACACCGCAGGTCTCACCCATCGATCCGCTCGATCACGGTCGCGTTCGCCATGCCTGCCCCTTCGCAGATGGCGATGAGTCCAAAGCGCCCTCCGCGATCCTCGAGCGCGTTCAAGAGCGTCGCCGTAATTCGAGTCCCCGTCGCGCCGAGCGGATGTCCGAGCGCGATGGCGCCGCCGTTGACGTTCACGCGATTCCACGGCGCGCCGATCTCCTTTTGCCACCCTAAGACCACGGGCGCGAACGCCTCGTTCACCTCGAACAGATCGATGTCTTCGACCTTGAGCCCGGCGTTCTGCAACACCTTCCGCGTCGCCGGAATCGGACCGGTCAACATCGTCACGGGGTTCACGCCCACCACGCTGAACGCGACAAACCGGGCTCGCGGTCTGAGCCCGAGCTTCTCCGCCGTTTCTCGACGCATGACGAGTGCTGCGCTGGCTCCATCCGAGATCTGGCTCGCGTTGCCGGCGGTAATGAGCTCCAGATCGGGGAAGGCCGGCTTCAGCGACAACATCTTCTCGAGGGACGTGTCCGTACGAATGCCCTCGTCCTCTTCGAACCTTCCCGACGACTTGGCAAGCGAAAGCGGCACCGGCGCGATCTCGCGCCGAAACTTCCCTTCGCTCCTGGCCTTGGCCGCCAATTGATGGCTCCGCAGGCCGAACCGGTCGAGATCCTCCCTGGAAAAGCCCCATTCCTTCGCCAAGAGCTCAGCTCCGAGCGCCTGATCGAAGAAGGAACGGTTGTACTGGCGCATGTGATAGCGCGCCTCCAGCGATTCCGTCATCGGCGTTCCATAGACGCCGATGGAAGACATCATCGGTACGCTCGACATCGCCTCGACGCCACAGGCGATGGCGATCTCGTACGCCCCGCTCATCACGCCCTGCGCGGCGAAGTGGAGCGCCTGCAGGCTTGACCCGCACTGACGATCGATGGTGCACCCCGGCACCGACTCCGGCAGCCCCGCCGCGAGCCACGCGTTCCGCGCGATATTGACCGCCTGATCGCCGATCTGCGTGAGGCACCCTGCGATCACGTCGTCCACCGCCTCTGGAGGCAACGGATTCCTCTCGACGATCGCCCGCAGGACGTGTCCCAACAGATCGACGGGGTGCACGTCCTTCAACGCGCCGTTTCTGCGCCCGATTGGCGTACGGACGGCGTCGACGATCACGGCTTCGTACATGATGTCACCCTCCCTGCTCCTCGTTCAGCTTGCGGTGCCGCTTCCACTCGCGCTCCCGCAGCTCGACGCGGCGAATCTTCCCCGACGTCGTCTTCGGCAAATCCTCCACAAACTCAATTGCGCGCGGATACTTGTAGGGCGCAGTGATCCGCTTCACGTGCTCCTGCAGTTCTCGCACCAGCGCCTCGCGTCGCTCGCCGTCGGATGCCAGCTCTCGGTGCAGGTTGGCATCCTTGAGGACGACGAACGCCTTCACAATTGCACCCCGCACCTCATCCGGGCTCGACACCGCTGCGCACTCGCGCACCAGCGGATGTTTCACGAGCGCGTCCTCGACCTCAAACGGCCCGATGGTGTATCCGGCGCTGATGATGATGTCGTCCGCGCGGCCGCTGAACCACAGATATCCGTCCTCGTCTTTCTCCGCGCGATCGCCCGTGATGTACCACGCGCCCCGAAACTGAGCCTCGGTCCGCTCGTCGTCTTTGTAGTAACCCCGGAAGAGAGCCGGGAAGTCTCGCCTTACCGCGATGTCCCCCACCTGGCCCGGAGGAAGTGGCCTGCCCTCTTCGTCGACGATCTCGACGGCCCCTTCGACCGTCGGCAGCCCCATCGAACCGGGGCGCACCTCCGTATCGACGCACGTCGCAACGAGAAGCGTGTTCTCCGTCTGCCCGTAGCCGTCGCGCACGGTGACCTGAAAATGGCGGCGGAACGTGTCAATGACCTCTCGGTTGAGAGGCTCGCCCGCGCTCACCGCCTGGCGCAGCGACGAGAGGCGAAACCGATCGAGGTCGTCCACCTTTGCCATCATCCGGTATTCCGTGGGCGTCGCGCAGAGCACATTGACCGCTTCGTCGTCGATGAGCCGAAGAAACGTCTCTGCGTCAAATCGGCCACCGTAGTGGAAGCCTGTGGCGCCCGACATGAGCGTGGCGACGAAGGGGCTCCAGATCCACTTCGCCCATCCGGGCCCGGCGGTGGCCCACACCACGTCGTCGGGCTCAATGCGGAGCCAACGCTTCGCGGCGATGTGCCAGTGCGCATACGCCCAGCCGTGGACGTGCATCACGCCCTTCGGGTAGCCCGTTGTCCCGGAGGTGTACGACAGGAAGGCGAGATCGTCCCGACGCGTCGAGAAAATCTCCCATTCCCTGGGCGCGGCGCCGCGCACAAGGTCGTCATACGCCAGCCAGCCTTCGCGCGGGCCCTCGACCACCACGCGCAACTGAATCCGTGGCGCCTCGGCAATGGCCGCTTCGGCCCGATCCGCGAGCGCCGCGTGGGCGATCACGCCCTTAGCCTCCGCGTGCCGCAGGCGATAGGCGATGTCGTTCGGCATGAGCAACTCCGACCCTGGCAGAACGACGGCGCCGAGCGAGAGGATGGCGAGATACACGGCGTACGTCTCCGGGCGGCGCGGCATCAAAACCAGCACCCGGTCGCCTTTTCGAAGGCCGAGATCGTGAAGAGACTGCGCCAGACGTAGGGACTCGCGGCGAAGCTCTCCGTACGTCAGGGTCCGCTTCGCCCCGGTTTCCGAGCGCCACACGAGCGCGCGCCTCGACTCGTCCCGATCCAGAATGGCACTCGCGATGTTGAACACGTCTGGCGCCACAAGCTGCGCAAATGCGGCGGTTTGGGATGGCTCCATCTCACAACGCTCCTCTCGAGGAAGCTCTACGGGCGCTCAATCGGCAAACGGAATGGAAAGATGGGCAATGGGTTCAAAAAACGCCTCCACTTCTTCGGCCGTCACGCTCGCCAGATCGGCGTGGCGCCACTTGGGGCGCCGGTCCTTGTCGACGAGCTGGGCGCGCACCCCTTCGACAAAGTCGCCCCGGCGAATGAACTCGAGGGCGAGGCCGAGATCGGTCTCTAGGACCTCGCGGTACGTCGCGTTCCGTGCGCGGCAGAGCGCCTCGAAGGTCACCGCCAAAGAGAGCGGTGAGCGCTGGCGCAGGATCTCGAGCACCTGCGCGGCAAACGGATCGCTCGAGGATCCCTCCCGCAAGCGCGCCAAGATGTCGGAGAGCGACGGGCTGTCGAAGTACATCTGCACCCGCCGGAGAAAGTCCGCGACCTCCTCCGATGGTCGGTGCTCTACGGCCAGCCTTGCAGCCAACCACCTCTGGAGTTGTTCCGCGGTTTCTCCCTGTTCACCCCGCTTCACAAGTTCCGCCTCGAACGACGGCCGCTCGTCGCTCGGAAGCCAGGCGTTGGCCACGCCCGCCGTGAGCAGCACATCGGCCCCGACGGACTCGCCCGTGAGCGCCAGATAGTGTCCGAGGCCGCCTTCCATCCGGCTGAGCGCATAACACATGCCGACGTCCGGAAAGAAGCCGATCCCGGTCTCGGGCATCGCGAACCGCGTGCGATCCGTCGCGATCTTCCACGTCGCGCCATAGGTGAGCCCGACCCCGCCCCCCATCACGACACCGTCCCACAGGGCGAGCACAGGCTTCGGAAACCGCGCGACGCGATCGTCGAGCGCGTACTCCTCTGAGAAAAACGCGGCCGCGGTCTCGAGGTTTGGCTCATCCTTCGCGTCGTACAACGCCCGAATGTCGCCGCCAGCGCAGAAGGCGCGATCTCCTTCGCCGTACAGCACCACGAGTTCAACGCACGGATCCTGCGCGATTTCGTCCAAATGGCGACGAAGAAGGCGGATCATCTCGAGACTGAGCGCGTTCAACTGCTTCGGCCGGTTGAGCCCGAGCCCAACCACCGTACCTGTCTGGCGAAACAAGACTCTGTCCATAAGCCACCTCGCTCCAACTCAAATCCAACGCGTCGAGACAACCTTCCTTCGCGTGAAAAACTGGACGAGTTCCTTGCCGTTCTCGCCCGTCACGCCGTAGAAGGAATCCTTGTGTCCGCCGAACGGGAAGAAGGCCACAGGCAGAGGCACGTTGACGTTGATGCCGACCATGCCTGCGTCGATTCGATCGCGAAACACCTGTGCGGCCTTGCCCCTCTGCGTGTACAGGATGGCGCCGTTCGCGTAGCGGGAGCGATTCGCGATGGCGATGGCCTCGTCAAGATCGCGCGCTCGTACGACGCTCAGCACGGGGCCGAACAACTCCTCCTGCCAGACGCGCATCTCGGGCGTCACGCCATCGAGCAGGCACGGGCCGAGATAAAACCCTTCGGGATGTTCGTCGATGGCTGGCCGTCCGTCCACCACGAGCCGGGCGGACATGGCGGCCTCGTCGACGTACGCGCGGACGCGATCGCGATGTTCCTTCCGAATGAGCGGCGTGACGTCCACACCTTTCTCAAAGCCGGGGCCGATCTTCATACGCCGGGCGCCCTCCGCCAGCCGCTCCACAACTTCATCCGCAACCGAGCCGACAGCCACGACGACGGACGTGGCCATGCAGCGCTGTCCGCCGTTGTGGAACGCGGCGCGCAGAATGCCGTCGATGGTCGGCTCGAGAACGGCATCCTCCAGCACGATGGCGTGGTTTTTCGCCCCCGCGAACGCCTGCACGCGCTTCTGGTGGCGCGCAGCCGTCTCATACACGTAGGCGGCCGTCCTCGTCGAACCCGTGAAGTTCACGGCGACAATCTTGGGATGGGACAGGATGGCGTCCACGGCTTCCTTGCCGCCGTTGACCGCCTGAAGCACGCCCGGGGGCAGTCCCGCTTCGTGGAACATCTCCACCAGGCGAAGCGTGGTCATCGGCGTCTGCTCGGACGGCTTCAAAATCAGCGCGTTGCCTGTGACGACCGCCCACCCCATCACCCACAAGGGGATCATGGCCGGGAAGTTGAACGGCGTGATGCTGGCGACCACGCCTAAGGGATACCTGTAGTAGGTCTGCTCCAGCCCCTCCGACACTTCTGCGAGCGATTCGCCCATCATTAGCGTGGGCGCGGAGAGCGCGTGCTCAATCCCTTCGATGCCGCGATCCACCTCGGCCTGCGCATCCAGGTAGCTCTTTCCGTGCTCCGTTGTGATCATCTTGGCGATGGCGTCTCGCTCCGCCTTCAGCTTCGCCAAGAAGTCGAACATCACCCGGGCCCGCTTCGCGACGGGCACCCGGCTCCACGACGCAAACGCCCGCTTCGCACCCTCCACGGCCCGCGCCACATCGGCGTGCGTCGAAAGAGGCGTCTCGGCGATGACTTCCCCAATCGCGGGATTGTACACCGGTACGGCGTGTTCGCTCTCAACTTCCGCCCAAGTTCCATTCACATAGTTGTTGAGACGGCGCATGCAGATTCCCCTCTTTCCAGGCGATCACGCCCGCGGTTCGTTCTTGACATCCTGGATGTAGCGGTACATCGCGGCCATGTCGAGACCGGCGTATCCTCGCTCCGCGGCCTTTTCGTACATGCCGATCAGCACGTCGGTCATCGGCAACTCAAGGCCTTTGGCCGCGGCCATGTCCTTGGCGAGGTGCAGATCTTTAATTAAGAGCCTCGTGGTGAAGCCGGGCTCGTAAAAGTCCTTCGAGATGAACAGCTTCCAGTTGCGCTCGTAGATTCGGCTCTGCCCATAGCTCACGTTCAGGATGGAGAAGAGCTGCTCCAGGTCCATCCCCATCTCGCCTGCGAGGGTAAGCGCCTCGGCCACCGCGAGCGTGTAATACCCAATGAAGTAATTGTTGACGAGCTTCACGACCGAACCGGCGCCGACGTCCTCACTGATGTGAAACACGTTTTGGCCGATGAGGTCGAGCATCGGCTTCGCGCGTTCGAAAGCCGCTCTCGCCCCGCCCACCATGACGGTGAGCGTTCCGTCCACCACTCGTTCGACGCCGCCCGACACCGGTGCACCTAGATAGTCGATGCCACGGCTCGCGAGCGCCTCGGCGACTCGATGGTTGACCTGAGGCGACACGGTGCTGAAGTCGATGACCAGTTGGCCCGAGCGTCCCTCTTGCGCCACGAGTTCCCCGAACACCTGCGTCACCTCGGCAGGACCCGGCAGGCTCGCGCACAACACGTCCGCCGCGCGCACCACGTCGAGGACGGACTCACAAGCCTTGCCCCCCTCGCTCGCGAACGCCTCCCGAGACCGCGGCACGACGTCATAGCCGTGAACCTCGTACCCGCCTCTCACCAGATTCAAGCTCATCGGCAGTCCCATCTTGCCGAGCCCCAAAAATCCAACCACCGGTTTTTCCATGGGCCTCTCACCTCACCCTATCCAATACGTACTCTGCGATGGCCTGAAGTTGGCCGATCTCGTCCGGATACTCCAAGCCATCAAGTTTCACACCGACGTGCCGAGCGGCCTCGAGGAGCGGCGTGAAACCGTAGCGAACTGCGTCCGCCCAGGCGACGGCGGCGAATTCGGCGCCGAGATCGCGCGCGGGTCCTCGCGCGTCCGCGGCCAGAGCGACGCGCACGAGCGAGGACTCGAAGGCGTACAGCCACATCTTTGCATCCGCGAGGCGGCGCACGATCGCCTGCTGATCGATGAGTCGCGCTCCCTCACAAGCGAGTGCCGCCTCGACCACGGCGTCGAACCCAACCCTCATGGCCCGAAGGGCTTGCTCCGCCCCCTCGAGCGTCGAGCGAAGGCGACTGCCTGGCAGGTGGGCGGCCAAGGACAGAGATGCCGCAGGCGAGGGGGACGATGAGCCGCCCGATGAACAAGCGCTTGCTTCACGAGCGCGAGCATGAAGCAGGTCCCGCACGACCGCCAGTCGATTGATCTCGTTCGTCCCTTCAAAAATGCGCGTGATTCGCGCGTCTCGGTACATTCGCGCGATCTCGTAGTCCTCCATATACCCATAGCCGCCGTGGATCTGGACCGCCTCGTCGATGATGAACGCCTGAACCTCCGTGGCGAGCACCTTGTTCAGCGAACACGCAGCGATGCACGACGACAGGGCCGACGACACGCCGCGCACTTTCTCCTCCGGCTCGAGATCCGACCGGAGCGCGAGATCAAGTGCCCTCTTCTTACCTGGCGCGAGTTCGCCCGCTGCTCGATACGCCGCGCTCCGCGCCACAAAGTATCGCGCCGCCATGTAGCCGAGCTTTTCTCGGATCATGCCAAAGGAGGCGATGGGCACGCCGAATTGTCGGCGCTCCTTGGCGTACGCCGCGGCGATCCGAATGGCTCGCCTCGCTTGCCCCAGGGCGTACAGCGCCATCTTGTGCCTCGCCAAATTGAGAACGGAAAGCGCGATCCGGTGTCCGTGGCCGGGCGCGCCGAGCAGGGCCGACTCCGGCACCTCCACGTCATCCAGGATGAGCGAGGCCGTCGGGCTCGCGTGAATGCCCACCTTGTGCTCCTCCTTGCCCACGGAAACGCCCTGTCGATCTCGATCCACGACAAAGGCGGTCATGCCACGATCGGCGAGCTGTGCGAACACGACGTACACGCCGGCCACGCGCGCATTCGAGATCCACTGCTTTTGCCCCGACAACACGTAGCATCCGCGCGCTTCGTCGCGGCGCGCGCTGGTCTTGCCGTGGATCGCGTCGGAACCCGCATCGGGCTCCGTGAGCGCGTACGACGCGATGACTTCGCCGGCCGCGAGCTGCGGCAGGTACGACGCGCGCTGCGATTCGTCGCCGAAGTAGAGAATCGGATGAAGCGCAACCCCGCTGTGAATGTTTATGGACACACCAAATCCTGCCGTTTCTCCCAGCGTTTCTGCCACCAGGAGAGACGACAGCGGATCCAGTTCCAGCCCGCCATACGCCTCCGGAAGATCGACGCCAATCAGGCCCAGTTCCCCGGCCTTTCGATAAAGCGCTTTCAGGGCGCCGACGTCTCCCGCTTCCAGCGCCTCCATGCGAGGAAGCACATCTCGCTCCACAAAGGAACGCGCCGTCTCCTCGATGAGATCGTGTTCGTCGCTTCGGCGCTCCGGCGTAAGCGCGCTTTGCGGACCCGGGTGAAATTCTTGGGTGACATCCACCGTGCGATGCATCCCCTTCCGCGGAGCCGCATATGCAAGCGATTTCAAATGGGCCGATATGCTCAACCGGCCTCCCCCTTGCTCGGCTCGCGCACAACATTATGCAATCATTGTATAGGTTCACTATATCCCGACGGAGACCTGAAGCGCAAGGGATCCGGCGCAGTCGTCCGTGTCAAGTTGTCGTAGGGGAGGACCTCACCGCTTAGGTTGAGTCAGGTAACCGTGGCTGAAACCCTGGCGAGCTCACGAAGCACGTACTTCACCCATGGTCGATCCGCTTGCGGACCGACCAATGCTGGCATGTCTTTTTCCAGCCAAGTCGCCGCTTCTTCGACCCGTCTCGCGTTTCCGCCTCGTTCACTGGCTTTGTCTTCACCGGCACTTCCGCCTGCATTTCCGAACGAGAAAGCGTGTTTGCCCGCAGAGGCTCGTGATTGGCGCGCGTTGCAATCAGCCGCACTAACGCATCCGCCCCTGGCTTGCTCCAACGTGCCCCATGGCGCTTCATCCGTCGCGCCATCAAGAATATCTAACATGAGAGACCTCACCTCTTCATCCGCGCTCCAACGCGGTTTGTTTTTGTGCTCAGTGAGGGTCTCTTCTCTTTGTCCTCGGAAAATCCTCCCGAAAATAACCCCTACTCAAACTTCATACGCTCTACTGTGGATCGTTTCGACAGAACATGAGCCACCCTTGGCAAGTTCCAAGGGTGGCTCATGCAGTCACGAACTCGTTGTCGTTATCGTTCGGCGTTCGTCAGCGGTGTCACCGTATCCGCCTCGACGAATGTCTGATGCAGTGCCTGTACGGCTTTTTCGACGAGATGTGCCGGAATCACACACGACACCTTGATCTCGGATGTGCTCACCATGTGGATGGGCACCTCGGCGTCGCGGAGCGTGACAAACATCTGAGCGGCCACGCCTGGATTGCTAATCATGCCCGCACCGACGATGGACACCTTGGCAAGCGGCGCCTCCCGCTCAATTTTGTGAAACCGCAAGGTCGGTTGCAGGGACGAAACCACCTCCACAGCGCGACCGAGATCAGACTCATTTACCGTAAACGACACGTCAACCGCGGACGCATCGACGACGCTTTGGACGATCACGTCGACGTTGACGCCGTTTTCCGCCAACGATGAGAAAATCGCAGCCAATGCGTGTTCCTCAAGCGGCACCCCGACGACCGCCAAACGTGCAACATGCCGTTCAAACGCAATGCCGGTCACTACCCGCCGGCCCTCCATCCGATTCTCTGTCATCGCCACGACGTTCGTTCCTTCCCCTTCCGTAAAACTAGAGCGCACGACCAATTGTACCGCGAAATGTTTGGCATTTTCGACGGCACGCGGGTGCAAAACCTGGGCACCGAGGTTGGCCAGCTCCAGCATTTCATCATATGAAATGTCATCCAGCTTCTTCGCGTTTGGTACAACGCGCGGATCTGTCGTATACACGCCATCGACGTCGGTATAAATCTCGCAAACGTCCGCACCAAGTGCCGCAGCCAACGCCACCGCCGACGTATCCGATCCGCCGCGACCAAGGGTTGTCACCTCGCCGCCGGCGATTCCTTGAAAGCCAGTGACAATTGCTACAATTCCCCTTTCGATCAAGCTTTGCAACGTCCTCGTGTCAATCTGCGAGACACGCGCGTTGCCGTGAACCGGTTCCGTCGTGATTCCCGCCTGCCACCCAGTGAGCGACTTGGCCTGTACACCCATTGCCAACAGCCGCATTGCCACCAGCGCTGCCGACACCTGCTCGCCCGTTGCGAGCAATTGATCCATCTCGCGCAGATCCGGGCTGTCGACCAATTCGGCCGCCAAGTCGACCAATGCATCGGTGCTGTGTCCCATGGCCGAGACGACGACGACGACAGCATGTCCCGCCCTCACGGTAGCCGCAATTCGGTCCGCAACAGCGCGAATCCGTTCCGTGGATCCGACCGATGTGCCGCCATATTTCTGTACGAACAGCACGTTTCTCCACTCCCTGTTTCAAGCTGCCCAGCTATTTTAGCTATCATACCGTACAACTGTGCACACGCGAAAGATCGGCGGACGTGTCGAAAGATAGAACCTTTCGATCCGCCGCCGATTCTCGCATCACGACATACCGCAGTGCTCTTTCACCAGTGCCAACTGTAATCGTACCGCCGAAGGGGCCGTGCCGCCGCGCGACGCTCTCGCCTCGATCACCGCACGCTCCGGCAACACTTCGTAGACGTCTTCCTGTATCAGCGGACAGCGCGCCTGCATCTCCGCTAGCTCCAGTCCAGCCAAATTCGTGCCCTTGCCAATCGCGTCGCTCACCAAGTGCCCAACGACCGCATGCGCTTCGCGGAACGGCAAACCGCGTCTGACTAAATAATCGGCGAGATCGGTCGCATTGGAGAAATCGGAGGCAAATGCGCGGGAGAGTCGATCTCGCTTGACCCGCATCGTCTGGATGGTACCAGCCAACAACTCTAGTGCCGGCACCACAGTATCGACCGCGTCAAAGACGCCCTCTTTGTCTTCTTGCAAATCTTTGTTATACGCAAGCGGCAACCCTTTAAGCACCGTGAACAACGAGATGATATGCCCGTACACGCGCCCCGTCTTGCCGCGCACCAGTTCCGGAACGTCCGGATTTTTCTTTTGGGGCATGATGCTCGATCCGGTCGCATACGCGTCAGACAACTCAATCCAGCCAAACTCTTCGCTCGACCACAACACCAATTCTTCGCACAAGCGCGATAAATGCGTCATGATGGTCGCGCAAGCAAATAACAGGCCTAATAAGTAGTCGCGATCGGATACTGCGTCGAGAGAGTTTTCGTAAAGGCGCGAGAAGCCGAGTTCCTCTGCGACGGTTTCCCGCGAAATTGGAAATGTCGTCCCGGCAAGTGCGGCAGCGCCTAACGGCATGTGATCGATCTCGTCAAGCACGCCGCGCAAACGCCGTTCGTCGCGAATAAGCATCCAAACGTACGCAAGGAAATGATGGGCCAATAAAATCGGCTGCGCTCGCTGCAAGTGCGTAAAACCTGGCACAATGACATCAATATGCGCTTCGGCGGCTTCGACAAGCGCGTGTTGTAACCTGCGCACGCCGTCTATAAGCGCCTTGGCCGCATCCCGTGCCCACATATGCATGTCTAGCGCAACCTGATCGTTACGACTGCGCGCGGTATGAAGTTTTCCCGCCACCTCGCCGATGCGCTCGGTCAAGATGCGCTCAACGTTCATATGCACGTCCTCATCGTCGAGGCGAAACTCGACCTGTCCCGCCTCATAATCCCGCAAAATGCCTTCCAGTCCGTCGATGATGCTGCGGCTCTCCTCCGGCGTAATGATGCCGGAGGTAGCCAACATGCGGGCATGTGCGATGGATCCGCGGATATCGTACGGCAGCAGCCTGACATCAAACCCGATAGACGACGTATATTGCAGAACGAGTTGATTGGTATCTTCGCTGAAGCGACCGCCCCACAACTTCATGCTGTCGTCTCCACCTCATCTTTGCTCAGCACCGAAACAGAGCTGTCAGCAAGCTGCACAGACGGGCCATCCGCTTGATGCAATGCCGCATACACCGATGTCGGCAGGCCAAACAACGAGATGAAACCCACGGCCGCCATATGGTCGAACTTGTCTCCGGTCTCATAGGTGGCGAGGTCGTGCCGATAGAGTGAGAATGGTGACTGCCGACCCGTCGCCTGTGCCTGACCCTTGTACAGTTTGACACGCACGTCACCTGTCACGTGCTTTTGCGTTGCATCGATGAAAGCATCAAACGCTTGTTTGAGCGGCGAGAACCAAAGGCCGTTATAAATGAGCTTGCTGTATTCGAGTTCCAAACCCATTTTATATTGCAACACTTCACGTGTCAGCGTCAGGTGCTCCAATTCTTGGTGAGCCATGATGAGAACACGCCCTGCAGGCGACTCGTACACCTCGCGCGACTTGATACCAACCAGTCGGTTTTCAACGTGATCGATCCGGCCAACACCATGCTTCCCGCAGATTTGATTCAGTTGCTGAATGAGCTCGGCAAGCGGCCATGGCTGACCATTCAGCGCGATCGGCACGCCTTCGGCAAATGAAATGACGATTTCCTCTGGTTCGTTCGGCGCTTGTTCGGGCGCAACGGTCCACTCAAAAGCGCCCTCCGGCGCAGCCTGCCATGGGTCCTCGAGAACGCCGCACTCAATGGCGCGCCCCCACAGGTTGGCATCAATGCTGAAGGGATTGTCGAGATTCACTGGAATCGGTACGTTGTGTTGCGCCGCGTAACGAATTTCATCGTCCCGCGTGAATCCCCATTCGCGCACGGGCGCCACGACCTTCAATTGCGGGCTGAGGGCGTTGATGGATACTTCGAAGCGCACCTGATCGTTGCCCTTTCCCGTGCAACCATGCGCGACAGCGACCGCTCCTTCGCGCGCTGCGACCTCGACAAGCAACTGTGCAATGAGAGGGCGTGACAACGCAGATGCGAGCGGGTACTTGCCTTCGTAAAGGGCGTTCGCCTTCAAAGCCGGCACAATAAATTCCTTCGCGAACCGCTCCTTGGCGTCGATGCGATACGATTTCACTGCGCCTACTTGGATCGCCTTGGCCTGCGTCGCGTCCAGATCTTTGCCTTCACCCACATCGACACACATGGCGATGACATCGTAGCCGTAGTGATCGCGAATCCATGGTATAGACACCGATGTGTCGAGACCGCCGGAATATGCAAGTACGAGTGTTTCAGCCATTACAAATCCTCCCCAAATGCTCCTGCATCCGCCATGGTAGCGGCGAGTACAGCTTTTTGCGCATGTAGTCTGTTTTCTGCTTGATCAAAAATAATGGAGTGCGATCCGTCGATGATGTCGGCGGCGACTTCTTCTCCACGATGAGCTGGTAAGCAGTGCATAAACACGTAATCCGGTTTGGCGAGTCCGCACAACGCCGCGTTCACCTGATAACCGGCAAACCGTTGCAGACGCTCCTCGGCTTCCGCCTCGTCCCCCATCGATACCCACGTATCGGTGTAGATGACGTCGGCGTTTGCGACCGCCCGCTCTGGATCTGTTGTGACCAGTACTTCTGTGCCGCTTTGAACAGCATGAAACTTCGCTTCTTCCACCACCGCCTGCAACGGCCCGTACCCTGCTGGCGTCGCCACACGAATATTCATGCCGAGTTTGGGAGCGATCTGCAGCCAAGAGTTCGCCAAGTTGTTGCCATCGCCCACATATGCAACCGTAATGCCCTCTAAGCGACCTTTATGTTCAAGAATCGTGAGCGCGTCGGCGAGCAGCTGACACGGGTGAAATTCATCCGTCAATCCATTGATGACCGGCACCGTCGCACAGTCTGCAAATTCCTCGACGTCCGCTTGCCGATACGTGCGAATCATGACGCCGTCGACGTACCGCGACATGACCTGTGCCGTATCTGAAATGGGTTCGCCACGCCCCGTTTGCAGTTGGCTTCCTGGCAAAAACAACGCGTGTCCGCCTAGTTGAAGCATGCCGACTTCAAATGAGACCCGGGTGCGCGTCGAAGATTTATCAAAAATCATACCGAGTGTCTTACCGGCCAACAGGGTGTGCGTAAAATGTGATTTTTGAGCTTCTTTCAGGAGTCCTGCAAGATGAACTAAATTGCGCAGATCCTCACCATCAATGTCACTGAAGTGGAGCAAATCCTTGCCGGCCATCACCCGGTGTGACGCCCATAACGCGTTTTGCAGCCGGACCGACAGATAATTAGAGCCCAAGGGCACAACGGCAGAGGATCCGCGCCCGACGGCGCCATTCATATCCCACATTGCCACAGCTGAAAACTCCTTCCCACTCCGTATCGTCATTGCCTCTCTCTCGTGTTATAGCGAAACTTCATCCTTGTATTATTATACACATCACTGTATATATATCAATCGCTTGTACGCTTAGATTTGAAATTCATTCGCAATAAAAAGCCACCCGGGTGGGTGGCCTTTTATGCGTATAGACAAATACCATTACTCCGTTGCGATGTCCTGATCCGTGATTTCGTGGGCCGGCTCAATCATCAAGAAATGCAATGCCGGGTTATCGATGAAGCGTTGCAAACCGCGCGCCGCTTCCTGCTGGCCATACCGACGCAATTCCAATTGATATGCGCCAAGCAGTTCGACGATGTCGTTCTTCCCCACAGCGTCAAGTACCCGCAACGCAACCTTTGCTCCCTTGGCAATACGACGACGCAGAGCAGCTTCATTCAAACCCATCGCCGGATCGTGACGAAGGTACACACGCCCCCCCGTCATACCTGAGCAAATCCACGGGCCCGGGTCTCCGAGAACGACCACGCGTCCGCCCGTCATGTATTCAAAGGCAAAGCCCTTGATGTTCGCTCGATTCCCGATGTGCGAGTGGTGGTCGCGCACTGGTTCGGTCAACTCGCCACCGATCACGATATCGGCGCCGGACAAACGAATTCCCGCGCGGGCATCGGCATTGCCCTGAACGATAAACAGTCCGCTCGCAGCCCCATATGCCAACCCCTTGCCAACCGATCCGCCGCGCCAAACACCGTCTGCGCACAGACCCTTCAAAACGACGACCTTACCGCCAAAGGCCGTTTTGGCTACACCGTCTTGCGCTCCGCCGAGAGCGACGGAGGTCATGCCGGCCGTATGATACGCCGCAAACCCCGCTCCAGCGACACCTTCGTGCACAATCGGACCAACGTCGCCGCCTTTCCCCGACCGTACACTATCACCGCTCGCCCGCGTACCTAGGGCGCGCGGTACCGCCCGAATAGCCTTCACCTGTGTGCCAACGGTCGCAAGAATACCGTCCGTGCCAGTCGCAGCGCCGACGGCCGCAACGTCTTGCATCACATCGCCATAGGCCTCTTCAAAGGTACGAGCCTTCACGACACAGCCTTTGCCGAGATGTTCCTCACTTACACGCAACAACCAAGACGTATCCATACGCGCATCGTTGCGCAGTTGGACGAGCAGGTCGCTTCGCCCAACGAGATCCTGCGTCCGCGCAGCGCCGAGCTTGCGCGTCAATTCACCAACGTGCTCGCCGACGGCGCTAAAAAATGTAACCAACTGAGCGACAGCGGAATCAAAATCGCGCGGTTCGAAAGCCTTCAGACCTTTCGCATGGGCTTCTTCGAGATCGTGCATTTGCGTTGCGATGCCGACGTGACAAGTGTCTTTGTGGCAGGCCCGACAGGCGGTACAACCGATAGCGACCATGGCCATCGTGCCAAACCCAACGCGGTTCGCTCCGAGGAGAATGGCCTTCATCACGTCGTGGCCCGACTTGATACCACCGTCCGCCCAAATTTCGACGACATCCCGCAGACCTGCTTCGCACAAAGCCTCATGGGCCAGCTTCACGCCAATTTCCATGGGCAAGCCAACGTGGCGGATCGCGTGCGATCGCGCCGCACCTGTGCCACCGTCAAAGCCGGAGAGGGTGATGACATCCGCACCAGCTTTCGCGATACCCACAGCGATCGTCCCGATGTTCGGCACGACCGGCACCTTGACCGATACTTTGGCATGAGGGTTAATTTCTTTCAACTCGTAAATGACCTGCGCCAGATCTTCAATCGAGTAAATGTCGTGATTGTTTGACGGCGAAATGAGATCGACTCCTGGCGTCGCATTGCGCGCGTTCGCAACCTGCACTGTCACCTTCGATCCCGGCAAGTGTCCGCCTTCTCCAGGCTTCGCGCCTTGACCGATCTTGATCTCGAGCACATAGGCACCGTTACAGAGATCTGCATTGACTCCAAATCGTCCAGACGCGATTTGGCGCCCACGGTTGCGCGGATACTTGTCGAGCAAGTATTTGATCTCGCCACCCTCGCCGTTCAGACAGACGATATTCATCCGGTAGGCCGCTTCCGCGTACGCGCGGTAGGCCGTTTCATTTTGCGATCCAAACGACATCGAGCTGATAACAATGGGATATGCGTGACCATCGACCGTCGTGTCGATCGCGCCGTCGACCGGCGCCAAATCGTCGCGGAATCCTAGCAGATGGCGGATCGACAACGGATTATCCGCTTCGAACTGCGCCAATTTCGCGACAAAATCGTCGTACGGGACCGAACCATCGGCGACCGAGCCAGCAGACTTCCAAATCCGCGGGTACAGTTGGAACAGCTTGTTCGGGCGAATGCTCTTGCGATCCGCCGCCCCATACCAGCTTTGGCGCAGCTCAGACAACGCCTCCATGCGCCCGAACGTCAGGCCAGCATTGTCCGATCCACAGAAATTGGGGATTGCAAGATACTGGCTGACTTGCTCCGACAGTCCGATGGCCCCAAACAGCCGTTCATATCCGCGCACCTCATGAATGCCAAGCGTCGAAATGACTTTCTCGACACCTTTGGTCAAGGCCTTATACAAATTTTCGACAGCTTGCAAGTCGCCCTTTGACACTGCCAGTTCCCACATGAGATACGGCACGACCGCATCTGCACCGAGCCCAAGTGCGACCATGATGTCGTGCAAGTTGCGCAATCCTCCACTGCGCAGGATCAAGCTGCAACGCCGCCGCAAATGTTCTCCCTTCTCTTTGGCCGCCGGCCGCAACAACGCGCGATTGACAGCCGCCGTAACGAGGAAGGGATCTATGTGTTGCCCGCGCTTAAACTGAAGGCGGTCATCTAACACGATCGCGTTTGCGCCGGCCTGAACCGCCTCGAGTGCTTCGAGTTCAAAGCGCGCCAACGCAGCCGCAATGGA
The DNA here is from genome assembly GCF_004366795.1 of Alicyclobacillus sacchari. Lineage (GTDB taxonomy): Bacteria > Bacillota > Bacilli > Alicyclobacillales > Alicyclobacillaceae > Alicyclobacillus > Alicyclobacillus sacchari. Next base: position 147,321 of record NZ_SORF01000006.1, read on the forward strand.
CTCGCCTTCCTCGCGGTGGATCAGGATCTCAACGGTGCCGTTTGGACTGGTGTGCAACAGGGCCAAGGCGTCCTCGTAACAGACTGTTCCAAAACGGTGCGCCAAGTTTTGAATCTCCTGATATTCGACGCCATAGGCCTCCGGCAACTCCTCAAGGAGGATGGGGGCCTGAACCTCGACTCGCGGCGCTTCCCGATAGAGACCATCGAACGAAGGGCGCCGCCCAAGCACGGCTCGCGTGCTAAAATGTTCGATCTCGCGCTCTCGGTCAATAGCCGGGTTGGTGACGACCGCGACCGTTTCGTGCAAGAAATCGGACAAGAGCGTCGCCTCTTCCGATAGAGCCGCCAACGGGCTGTCGAAGCCGAGCGATTTGATGGGCTCCGCCCCGGTTTGCAGTTCCTGCTCGATCAGCTTGACGTCGTCATCGCGGAAACCAAACGCCAACATGCGAATGTCGAGCGGTCGATCATCGCGCTTCGGATGCGCCACATCCGACTTGACGCCATACGGAACCGCAAAGTGAAGGTTGCGATGCTCTCCGTGGAAGTCAAAGCGCCGCTTGGCCGCAGCCAGTACTTCCCGCTGCAACTCGTCATACGAGTAGAGCTTCGCTCCCGTTTCCGTCCATTTGACGCCGACCTTTTCGCCTGGTGCGAGCGGCTTGGGCTCTGCGGCCCAAGTCGACTGCGGGACGATCCCCTGCTCGGAGGCGAAAAAATATGCACTCTCGGTCTCGATCAACCACATGGGACGCAGTCCCAGCGCATCGACACTGTATACCGCCGCGTTGCCGTGCCGCATGATGACACCAGCGGGCCCCTGTGCAAAAGGCCCCCAAAGCGACCGGAAATACATATACAAGTCCGACAATTCATCCGACATATGTTTAATCTCGTTGACAATTGGCGGGAAGATAAGTTCCGCCGCTTCAAACAAAGACCAACCGCGGGTGGAGACGAGCGCCAACAACGTCCGGTCGACCATCTGCGAGTCGCTGAACTCCGGCCGCAAAGGAACGTTGATCATCTTCGACTCCGTGTAAAACCGCAAAATGGTGTTGATTTCACCGTTATGTCCGATGCTCGAAAACGGCTGCACGCGCGGAAACGACGTCGTCGTATTGGTCGAATAACGCGTGTGTGCGAGCACGAAAACCGAACGGAAAAGCGGGTTTTGCAAGTCATGATAGAATTTGTACAACGTTTCGTCATTACCGATTACTTTGTACACGACCTGCGAATGAGACAGCGATGCGACGTGCGTACCAGGCATTTCATCTATGGCCGCAAAGGCATCGTGCAAACGAGCATCATCGCGACCCCCTGAGCGCCCGGCAATCTGTACAAATCTCGGGCAGACAGCCTTCGCCATCGGTCCAAGTGCGGCCTCGTCTGTCCCGTCTTCAATTTGCATAACCACTTCGAGGTTGTGAGCCGACAATTCCGCCAATACAGCATCGACCGATCCGGTTTCCCTATCGACCATGAAGTGCCCGACAAAGAAGTCATCCTCATACGCGAGGCGTGGTGTCAGCCCAGCACCTTCAAGCCGCGAAGCCCACAATGCCCGCGGAATGTCCAGCAACAGACCGCAGCCATCCCCCTCACCCTGTACGTAACCTGCGCGGTGACGCATGGCGCGAAGGGCGTCAAGTCCATTGCGAACCGTTTCGTATGAAGGTTGTCCCGATTTCTCAATCTGCGAGAAAATGCCGCAGGCATCATGTTCGCGTCGAATGTCCATGGACAGCTTGTTGAAATCCACTTGCGCCACTCCTTTTAGCACAATATTTTGACACTATCTCTTTCTGTTCGTCAATGCACCCTCGTGGAATTTTTGAAAAACTACTGTGAAACATTATACGGTTTCTTGAATAATCATGCTATCCCGTGTTATAAAATAAATGCAATGTGAGAGGAGGGTCCGGAAATGGAGATCCGGAAAGCGACCTCGACGGATGTAGAAGAGATGCAACAGCTCATCCAGCAGTTCGCAGATATCGGCCTGATGCTGCCCAGAACGATTAAATCACTGTGTGAACATTTGCAGTGTTTCACCGTCGCCGTCGAAGACGGCAAAGTCATCGGCGTGGCCGGTTTACATGTGCTATGGACCGATCTCGCTGAAATTCGTTCGCTCGCTGTCGCACCGGAAGCGCACGGCCGCGGAGTCGGACGCCAGATTGTTTCCGCCTTATTGAAAGAAGCGGAACACTTGGGCATCGCACAAGTGCTGTCGCTGACTTACCAAACGGGCTTTTTCGAGAAGCTCGACTTCCATATCGTGCGGAAAGAAAGTTTGCCGCATAAAGTGTGGAAAGACTGCATTTACTGCAATAAATTCTACCATTGCGACGAAGTGGCGATGGTTTACCATACCAGTCACCATCAACTGCTGCGGCCGGCGCGGGAGGCGTGACGAACAACGTCTCAAGCTTGAATACAACTGACGACGCAGGAAAAGAGTTAGGGATAGTATAACAAATGCATAATCGGCGCGAAAGTGCATATAGGCATGGCCAACTGGCCATGCCTCATTGTATCCTGTCAAGACATCCTCTCGATGCTGGAAATCACATCTTCAAACAGCGCCACGTGTGAATCGTCGATCACAAGCGGCGGCACGACGCGAATCCGCTTCGGCCCGCAAACCGTGACGAGCAAACCGCGATCGACCGCGGCCTGCCGCCACGCCTGTGCATCAGGAACGTCGAAGCCCCACATCAGGCCGAGTCCAGTGACGTCTTCATACGTCTCCGCCAAAATTCGCCGCACCTGGGCTCCCATGCGTCGAACGTGAGCTAGGAACGCCGGATTCGAAACCGTGTCGACCACGTAATTTGCAACAGCCATCGCAAACGGGTTGCCGCCAAAGGTCGATCCATGCATACCAGGTGTGAACGCAGAAGCGATCTCCGCCTTTGCGAGGATGGCTCCCGTGGGAATTCCGTTGCCCAGGCCTTTTGCCATGGTGACAATGTCCGGTTCAATACCGAACTGTTCAAATCCAAAAAACGTGCCCGTCCGACCTACACCCGTTTGAACTTCATCGACAATGAGAAGCCCACCCGTCTCACGCAGGCGCGCGGCAAGCCGTTGTAAAAATTCTCTATCAACAGGACGTACCCCAGCCTCGCCTTGAATGACCTCGACAATGCACGCAGCCACCGTGTCATCGATTGCATCGATCACCGCTTCATACGAGGTCGCCGTCTCAAGGCCAGGTACCAAGGGGGCCATCCCCTCACGATACTTTGCATTCGCCGTGACCGACAGGGCTCCCATCGTGCGGCCATGAAAGCCGTTGGGCAGGCCGATCACGCGCGTTTTCTGCGGCTGTCCAGAAACGAACTGATATCTGCGCGCCAACTTGAGTGCACCCTCGTTGGCTTCGGTTCCACTGTTGACAAACATCGCACGATAAGGCGTTCCCGCCGAAACGAGTCGCACGAGCTTGTTGGCAAGCGCAACCTGTCCTTCTATCAGAAACAGGTTGGACGTATGCAAAAGCGTCTTCGCCTGTTCTGCGATCACGCTCGCAAGTCCCGGATGTGCGTGCCCCAAATTACACACCGCAATGCCGGCTGTGAAGTCCAGGAAGCGCCTGTCATCGCGATCGTATACATACGCGCCCTCGCCTCGCACAAAAGCGAGATCTCGCTTCCCGTAATTCGGAAAAAGCACCTCGTCCGCGGATGCCATCATCTCCATCGCCTGCTCCATATCATCACTCCTTTTGTGTAACTGCCGCCCGCAGCCGGGTGCCGCGACGCCGCGTCAGCCCCGCGGTATCACCCAGCACGGCTGTTGCAACGCTCTCGTGATCGCGTCCATCGACGACCCAAACCTCATCCACACCCTGTCGCGCGGCATACAACATGGCAGTCACTTTTGGAATCATGCCAGCCGTGAACGATCCCGCCGCCAGTAAATCTTCGAGCTCAGCGGCTGTCGTCTCCGTCAACAATTCGCCTGCCTGGTAATCGCGATAGACACCAGCGACATCGGTCAGAAACACCAGTCTCGCAGCATCCATGGTTTGTGCGACATGCGCCGCCACGGCGTCCGCGTTCAAGTTGTAGAACGCCCCTGCGGCGTCTCGCCCAAACGGCGTCAAAAGCGGCACAAACCCTTCTTCACAAGCCTCTTTCACGCGCGACTCGGAAATGGCCGCAACCTCTCCCGTACGTTCTGCGCCGATGTCGCGAGCCTGTACGGTCCATCCGTCCGTCAAAGGTGTGATGGGTACGTGTGCTGCCGACAGAGCCTCTGTCAATTCGGCGTTACACATCTGTAAGGCGGAGACGACGTGATCAATGGCGTCCACCGTGGTCGCTCGCAAACCGTTCGTGAACGGCAATTCTATGCCATATGTCGCCAGTCTACGCGTGATGGCAGGGCCTCCACCGTGAATGAGGATGGGGCCCCATCCCCGCGCAAGCGCCTCGCGTAAGGCCGGCGCCAAAGCTTCTATCCCTCGCCCGTCGAGCGATCCGCCCAGTTTTACAACGACGTACATACATTCACCTCACGTCCACAGTGCGGTTCCGGAGAGGCCCATCGTCTCGTCGAAGCCACACATCAGATTGGCATTTTGCAACGCTTGGCCGGCCGCTCCCTTGCCAAGATTGTCGATGGCAGAAAAGACCTGAAGGATGCGAGTACGTTCGTTCCACGCAATGGAAATTTGGCAATCATTCGTACCTGCAACCGATTTGATATGCGGTACATGGCCAGGTGGAAGGACGTCGACGAATGGCGCCGACTCATAAAATGACGCATAACGCGCGTGGACGGCCGGTGCGAGATCGGGATCGATCTGGACATATGCGGACACGAAGATGCCGCGCGGTATCGGCAGCAACTGCGTCGTCAAAAGAATCCGAAAGACACCATCGAGCGCCTGTTCAATTTCGGGTGTGTGCTGATGCGCCCCGACCCGGTATGGATAAAAATCGTTCGCCAGTTCGCCTAACTGCAGATGTTGCTTGGCTCCCCGTCCTGCACCGGTTGCACCCGACTTGGCGTCGATGGCGATGGGACCAACTCGTTGCGCATCAACCCAGCCGACGAGTGGCCGCAGTGCCAGAATGGCAGCCGTCGCGTAGCATCCTGGATTGGCAACCAGACTTGCCGCTGCAATATCCGTGCGATTCACTTCTGGCAAGCCATAGACCGCTCGCGCCAACACCTCATTTGCCAATGGTTCGCGCTGGTACCATGCTCGGTAAACATCGCCTGGCAAACGTAAATCGCCGGATAAATCGATGACCCGTACGCCCCTGGTGGCAAGCTCTACAGCTATCGCCCCCGACTCTCCGGAGGGAAGGGCCACAAAAGCGAGATCGCACGACTCAGCGCAGGCGGCAGGTGAGAATGCCGAGACCGTCGGAAGTCCGGACAATCGGCGCAAGTGTGGTAAGACGTCGCCGATGGGGCCAGTGTGGGCGCCGGAACCCGCGAGGTAGCTGACATCCATGTAAGGATGTTGCGCTATGAAGCGGACGAGTTCCATGCCCGCGTAACCTGTCGGTCCGACGATACCGACGCGCACGCGCTGTTGGGTCATGTATAAACATCCTCCATTCTGTATTTATATTCATTATAACGTAGAGAGAATGGAAAGAGAAGTTTGAAATTGGGCAGGAAAACCGCCCACCGCCGGAATATCTGTGCGGATGCCCGTATCGGCGGGCATTTGTCCTAACATTTCATGCACTAACTTCGGAGGAGGGATTTTAGATGGGTGTGTTCGGTGGCTATACCAGATGGGCAGTCGTATTTTTAATTATTTTTGTGCTCTTCTTCTTGCTGTGTCCGGCATATGGGTATGCAGTAGGTGCCCCAACAAGCACGATTGCGTACACAGAGTACGACACCATCACGCAGACTGGCTACATGTACGAAGGCTATGGCATGTATGACGGCTATAGCAGCCCGCATGATGGCGACGTGGAGAGCAGCAGCTTGTAATGCATATATAGTTAAAACCGCAAAAATGTTTCCGGACAGCCGCCTGCGACATCATTCATCATCGCGGGCGGCCAATTTGTGTCGGTGCACAGCTGGCGGGACGGTTCGGCTTACGGAGTAGATGATCACAAATGCACATGCCATCCAGAGTCAAACATCAAGTGCTCAACCTACGGCATGATCCAAATTTCATTGTAATCACATCGGAAAATAATATAATAGTGATTGTCATTCATGTTTCGTAAGGAGGTTGAGGTGTGTGGCCAAGACAGAATCAGACATTCTTCAACTGGATGCCTGGGGACAGACCGCGGTGCAAGAAACCAACGGAGCCCCAAGAATCCAGTCGGGCATAGTCGTCGTGAGTTTGCTGTTGCTCGTCGCTGGAGCCCTTTACCTTGGCCGGTTTGTCACGCCTACACAGGCGGCGATTTATTTGGTTGCAGGCGTGCTGGGCCTTGGCCTATACCATGCCCACTACGGATTCACCAGTTCTTTTCGGAGCTTTCTCGTGCGAGGTAGAGGTGTCGGTCTACGCGCTCAAATGGTGATGTTCCTTATCGCCAACTTTTTATTCTTGCCGCTTCTTATCCGAGGACACGCATTGGGACACACGGTGACGGGCTACGTTTCACCCGTTGGACTGTCTGTTCTCGTGGGATCTTTCCTTTTTGGCATCGGCATGCAACTGGGTGATGGCTGCGCATCCGGCTCACTGTACCACACCGGCGGCGGTGATTTTCGCGGCATCTTGGCCATTGCAGGTTTCGTCATTGGCTCCGTTTTGGGAAGTATCAACTTTACATGGTGGATGGCAACTCCCCACTTTCAACCGGTCTCTTTGATTCATACTTTTGGAGTTGCAGGTGGATTCGCGTTCAATGTCCTCCTCATGGCGGTTGTCTTTGCGGCCACATGGTTGATTGAAAAATTACGCCGTGGTCAGGTCGAATCATTTACTCGAGTAGCTGGCGGCTTTCGCTTTTCCAACGTTTGGCGAGGCCCATGGTCGTGGATCGCCGGCAGTGTGTTACTTGCCTTCGGCAATTCTGCCATTTTGTTGCTTTCTGGAAAACCGTGGGGTGTGACATCGGCATTTGCCCTATGGGGTGCAAAGCTTGCACAGCTCATCGGTATTCCAGTAACGCACTGGGGTTATTGGCAAACAAAAGCCAATGCAGCAGCGCTGCACGCCCCGTTGTCACACGATGTCACGACCGTCATGGACGTTGGGATCGTGATTGGCTCACTCCTGGCAGCTGGTCTGGCTGGTCAATTTCCGAAGCGCTATTTTCACGCCATTCCGTTCAAAATGTGGATCGGCGTGTTGGCCGGCGGCGTCCTGATGGGCTATGGTGCGCGGATAGCGTTTGGTTGCAATATCGGTGCATTTTTCTCCGGTATCGCATCGTTTAGCTTGCACGGTTGGGAATGGTTGATCGGTGCCCTTATCGGCAGTGCCGTCGGGATCGTCATTCGACCTCATATCGGCTTAAGCAAGGACTGACCAAGACACAAAAAAGCTGTCTCGAAGTCACGACTTCGGGACAGCTTTTTCGCGTGGTTGCGGCTGCAGGCGAGTACTTTCTGCAGACAGCAACTGTAGGTATCAGCCGTGTACCGCTGAGAAACCTGGAACACCGTCAAACGTATATAAATTCTCCGTTTTGATGACATCAAAGCCAGACTCCACAATCTTCCTCTGCAGCTCAACGACTTCGTTCGGTTCCACGCCTGCACCTTCGGGCTTACGGAACCGACAACGCCAGTGATCTGTACAGAAAGTCTCCGGCAAACCATTTGGCCACACCTTGATACCGCGGTTGGTAATAACCTCAAGTTTCAAGTCGCCGACGCCGATTGCCTTCAATTGATGACCGAGATCGTCAGGGCTGCCCGGCTGCCAGTCCAAAAAGACATCGACACCGACCAATTGTTTGTGCGCCTTAGGCACCGGCTGCCACTTCCGATGAGCAATTGCGGCATCTTCGCGGTAAGATACCGGCTTGAGCACCTGTGGCTGTTCCCCAAGCCGTGCGATCACGGCATCGGCAAACTCCGTCGTGCTGACCTGTTTTTGGCTGACGCCGTCGCGGAAGATGTCACGAGTGTGCACGCCATCTTCAATTGTCCGCAACCACGCCCGATGTACACGTTCAGCCACCGTAGCCTGGCCGATGTGCACCAGCATCATGACCGACGCCAAGAGCAATCCGGATGGATTGGCCACGTTCATGCCCGCGATGTCTGGTGCTGATCCGTGGATCGCTTCGAACATCGCAAAACCGTCGCCGATGTTCGCAGACGGCGCCAAACCAACGGAACCCGATATTTCCGCTGTAACATCGGACAAGATGTCCCCGTACAGATTGGGCATGACGACGACGTCAAACCGCTCCGGCGTATTGGCGAGGCGTGCTGCACCAATGTCGACAATCAACGTCTCATGCTCCAAGTCCGGATACTCAGCCGCAATTTGGTCAAATACTTTGTGAAACAGCCCGTCCGTCAGCTTCATGATATTGTCTTTGACAAAACATGTGACTTTCTTGCGGCCGTTTGTACGTGCATAATCAAAGGCGTAGCGGATGACGCGCTCCGAACCAGGTTGTGTAATCAGCTTGAGACACTGATATACCTGATGAGTCTGTCGGTGCTCAATACCTGCGTAAAGGTCTTCTTCGTTTTCGCGAATGATAACCAGATCCATGGCTGGATGCTTGGTCTCGACAAACGGACTATACGCAATGGTTGGGCGGACATTTGCGTACAAGTTCAAAGCCTTGCGCATGGTAACGTTCAAACTTTTGTAGCCGCCGCCTTGCGGTGTGGTGATGGGCGCTTTGAGCAAGACGCGCGTCCTGCGAAGGCTGTCCCAAGCACCAGGGTCCATCCCCGTGTCAACGCCGCGCTTGTACACTTTTTCTCCGATCTCGACCGTTTCTATATCCAACTCCGCCCCGGCTGCCTCCAAGACACGCAGCGTAGCACTCATAATCTCGGGACCTATACCGTCTCCATAAGCAACTGTAATGGGTGTCTTTGTCATTCCCAAAACTCCTTTTACATCCAACCTGTTTTCTGCCTTCACGCCCTAGTATGAAAATCCAACTGTGAATTGGCACACCTGTACGACACACCTGATAGCATGCCCTGCGCAACGCGCGGATCATGTTCCATGTGCGCCAGCAAAAGACTCTCTACAATGGATACTGCATCCAGATTCCCTGCGAGTGCGAACCGTACTTTTCGACACCGCAAACGCACATGCACGTATAAACGCCAGCCCGGTTCCTAGGTTTCTGCGAGAACTACGCTCTCTTTACCGAGCCATGATAGATAACGCAATGCCGTGTCATCCTCAGGTTGCCAATCGAAAGAAAGTATATCATAGTTGCCAACCCTGATAACAATCCGGACTTCTTTTCACTCATTGGACTCAAGTAATGCCTGCACCTCAGAGACAATGAGTGACTGATATGCGGTCCCCTCGCCATAACGCCGCATCATTTCGCTACGTGCTCGCTTCAGGCTCTCCTCATAATCAGGCGCCGACGAGTCTGGATGGTTGATCTTAAACTCCACCATGACCTCTTGCACATGGCGAGGACGCGGTCCCCATTTTCCCACGATCTCGCCGTCTCCTCGTACAAACAACACAATCGGGATCGAACGCCCGCCCATTGTCAAAAAATGGCGGTCAACAAGTTCAAGATGTTCCTCTAGCACGAGAATTTCAACCGGTACCGCAGCTTCCTCCATCAGACGCAGAATAACGGGCACGTTGCGAACGACATCACCACACCAATCCGCGCCAACGATGATGCAACGCAAATCGGTCAGATGTCTGGTTAGGTCACGGAATCCTTGTTTACTTTCCGCTGACGGCCAAGAAAATTCATCATACCAACGCACGAACGCGTCACGATTGCGAGTCATGCCCGCCATGAACTGCTGCGGCGACAAGCCCTTTCCAAAGTATCCAGCCATGTTGACAGTCATGTACGTCAACCTCCCAAGCAAATTGTACAGAATCCCGAAAGCGGGCACCAACGTCTGCTGGGACGCTCCAAAGTATTCTCTGAGCGTCCTAGAACTTCAACCACACCTGTGTTGACAAAACGAAAGGCCCCTCGGCAAATCCCGAGAAGCCCTATACCAATCAGAGTTCCCCCTGATCCACATATGGCGCGTCCGGAGGGATTCGAACCCCCGACCTCTGGCTCCGGAGGCCAGCGCTCTATCCACTAAGCTACGGACGCAAGTGACGACCTATATATTATCACAAGGTCGTCTTCAGGTGCAAGCATCACTTCGCAATCATCGTCTCCGGTTGGTGATGGCCCGTCAGCACATCGAGGATGGCGCCAGCCTTGTGGTGGCATTCCTGCCACTCGCGCTCTGGAATCGAGTCCAGGACAATGCCCGCTCCAGCCTGCACGTACTGCGACTCCCCGACCACGATTACGGAGCGAATGACGATCGCGGTATTCGCATTTGCCCACGCATCAACCATCCCGACGAAACCACCGTACGGTCCCCTGCGAACCGGCTCAAGTTCGTCGATGATCTCCATCGCCCGAATCTTTGGCGCTCCCGACAACGTCCCGTTGGGATATGTGGTCAGCAATGCATGAAATACACTCACATCATCGCGCAGTTCCGCTTCTACGCGAGACACTAGATGGTATAGGTGCGAGTATCGCTCTACGACCATGAAATCCGGCACGTGCACCGTACCACTCTTCGCGATCCGCCCCAAGTCGTTACGACAAAGATCAACCAACATCACATGCTCGGCATTCTCTTTCGCATCGGCCTTGAGTTCGGCAACCAGGCGCGCATCCTCATCGGCGGATCGCCCGCGCCCTCGTGTTGTCCCCGCGATCGGCTTCATTTCGGCCAAGCCACCGATACACCGGAACTGCACTTCCGGGCTCGCGCCGTAGAGCATCATCCCTTCGTACTCGGCAACGAACATGTACGGAGAAGGATTGAGCCGCCGCAACCGATTATACGCGACAAACGGGTGCAACCCACCCGCAATGCGAATACGCGTGGAAAGTACAACCTGAAAGATGTCCCCCGCCCGGATATACTCCATCGCCGTTCGCACGTTGTTGCAGAACACATCCTCCGGAATGTCATAGGTAACCCGCGACACAGTCTTACCATGCCGTTCCAACTCAACCAAACTCTCAGGGGCTCCAAGCCCACGCGATGCTATGTCAATCAACTCCGCCTGCACGGAGTCAAGTGCCCGCTTGATACCATCGTGATTGTGCAACCGTGCTGCGTCATCCTGCCGATACAAACGCAATCTACCATCGACCAGTTGAACGATCCCGGCGTGCCATTGCAGGCGGATCTCAGGCAATTGACGATCATCCACGGTCGTCTGCGGAAGTCGCTCGAGATAACGGATCGCATCATACCCGACATAACCCAAGAAACCTGCACTAAACGGCTGCTCCGTGTGGGATGTACACAGCTCACTTAACAGCTTCCGTAGGCGCTCCAAAACCGCAAACGGGTCTGCGGCTTTCACGTGCAAAGCGCCTCCCACGACAGTGCTCGGCCACGAAACAGGTGCTTGCTCGATCAACTCACCATATGGGCTGATGTGCGGAAACAATTCATCTGCCAACTCCGGTACCGCAAACACCGAAACAACGTGATCGCGTACCTGGGCCTCGACGATCGGACAAACGCCGACAAGACTCATTTGATACGCGCTCTCCATATCTTCGCGGCCAGCTTCCAGCAAAAATACTTCTCCAGCGCCTAAAAGTTCACGAAATCGCATATATAAATAAAACGGATCGATCGCATTGGACGGCGAATACTCCATATGTGTCACGTGAATCGCTCCCTTTGTTCACTCTCGTTGATGCACTCCAACTCATGCGGCTTCCTTCAGGAAATTTGCAATCATCCGCCTTCCCTCGTCTGTCAAAATGCTCTCCGGGTGAAATTGCACACCGACAGCACCCGTGGGTGTATGGCGCATGGCCATGATGACACCGTCGACTTCCGCCGTGACAGAAAAGCTTGAAGGCAGCGTATCGCGATCAACCACCAAGGAATGATAACGAGTTGCACGAAAAGGAGATGGGATATTGGAGAACAGTGGATCCGTTCCTGAGTGAACAATCATCGAGGTTTTCCCATGCATCGGTGCACTCGCCCGCACAACCTTGCCGCCGAAGGCAACTGCGAGTGACTGATGACCCAGGCAAACGCCCAAAAGTGGAATTCGCCCAGCAAAGTGTTGGATGGCATCCACGGACACGCCTGCTTCACTTGGCGAACACGGACCAGGGGATACAATGACAGCCGACGGCTGAAGGGCTTTCAGCTCGTCCAATGACACATCGTTTCGACGAACGACGACATCGGCACCTAGTTCAGTACAATATTGCACCAAATTGTAAGTGAACGAATCAAAGTTGTCGATCATCAACAGCATGCGCTCGACTCCTCTCAACATGGCAGACCTTCTCTGCCTCCTCAACTCGGCTCAACCCGATAACGTTACCCTACCCCGATGTGCTCATTCCGTCAAGCGGGCCCCTGTACGCTCGCGTTGTACAAGGTAAAATTCTGTTTCCTATCCCCTAACAAAGGGCTGGGTCAAGCGATACGTCGCCCAACCAGCCCTTGCCCTGACACCTTCCGCAAACCATGTCACCGCAGCGTGGGAGTCGCTTCACGTGCGCGATTTCCCGCATACAGCAGAAGTTGCGCTAATTGACGCGGTTCAAACACGTCACTTGAAAAAGGAACAATCACAAAACGACAGGTGAAAGGACCGGTTCGTAGCTGATACTGGGGTAAGGTCCCAGGGCCACAGCTTGCCGAACCCAATCCATAATGGTCTACGTCAAGACGTACATGAATACAGGTATCCGTCTTCAGTTCATGCGTATGGCGGGCCTCCTCCACGGCAGCACGGGAATACGGCTGGGCACTGAAATGGAATCGACTTTCCGCACAAACGAAAAGCCCGACACCCATATCATCGGTTAGAGACAGCCACTGAACATCAGCTCGATTCCCATTTTCCTGCGGATAAACGTATGGAGTGAAAAGCTCTTTCACATCTCTTCGGTACAAACCGAACAAATTGGCCTGCTTGCTGTCGCGATACGACTCTCCCGGACCACGGCCAAACCATTCCACATTGTGCAATTGCCATGGTAATTTGGAATCAAGGCCGATTCTCGGCAAGGTGTCTGGGGCCGTCCCGCAAGGATTGCCAGATACACGCACATCGATCAGTCCAGTGGAGTGGACCATGTATTGATACGTTACATCTATCCCCCATGCCAGGCTGGGCGGCGCAATCCGCGACGATACGAACACTTTGATGACGTCTTCACCATCCAGTAGCCACGAGACATCTGTCACGCGCTCACGCAGATCATGTAAGCCAAACCTGCGCCATTCGTTCGCAATGCTGAACATATCGCGATTCGGCGGATCATCGTTGTCGGTCGGAGCCCGCCAAAAACTGAGTGCAGGCCCAAGCTCAACAATAGGTTGCCCGCGAAATTCCCAACCCGTCATGCGTCCGGTGACCTGATCAAAGGTGACCTGAAAGTCAGCCCCCGACAATTGAATCGATCCCGCACATACTTCTGCCTCGAGCCCCCCTGAAACCGCTGGCAGGTTCGTCTGCAGTACAGGTGCCGAACTTTCAAGAGCGAACTGTGCAGTCGCAATTTCGGCCCCTGGGTCTGCCCAAGGCATGTTTGACTTAAGGACGAAGCGAACGGTTAGAAAGGCCTCTCCCTCTACTCCGTTCACGGCATGATACGGGCCTGGCAACTGTATGCGCGCCTTCCCGCGAGGCGGCACATGAGGCAGATTGCTCATACTACCGCTGGCAAACGTGAGACCGTTTACCTCAACGGACCACAACATCCTGACGTGATCGAGGTCAAGAAAGTCATATCGGTTTTCGATCTCCAGGACGCGATCGCGCATATCTACCATTCTAGCTTTGATAGGTTCAATGGCCTTTTTATACTCGATCAGTCCAGGTGAAGGTGTGTGATTCGGAAAGACCAAGCCGTCGATCACAAAGTTTGCATCATGTGGCCTCTCGCCAAAATCCCCGCCGTACGCAAAATACGATTGGCCATCGCGATCGCGAACACGAATGCCGTGGTCCATCCATTCCCAAACGAATCCGCCTTGAAGCCGCGGATATTGATAGAACGTCTCGATATATTCACATAGGTTTCCCGGGCCGTTTCCCATGGCGTGAGCAAATTCACACATCACATGTGGCTTGTCGAGATCCATCTCAGCCAGTTGGACGAGGTCGTCCACCGACGAATACATCGTGCTGTATACGTCCATGACCGCTTCGCGAAGATCATGCTTGCCTTCCAACAATCGTCTTGTCTCGCCCTCATAATGTAAGAGCCGTGTCGAATCTACCGACCGCACATAAGCCGCCATGGCCAAGTGATTGCGGCCATAGCCAGACTCATTACCAAGCGACCACATCACGACGCACGCGTGATTTTTGTCCCGTTGTACCGTTCGTTCTATGCGGTCGATATACACCTGCTCCAGCGCTGGGTCGTCGCTCAGGCGATCCCAATCCCGAGCGACCACGAAGCCATGGCACTCAAGATCAGCCTCATCAATTACATACAGGCCATACTCATCACACAGATCGTAAAAGCGCGGGTCGTCCGGATAGTGGCTGGTGCGCACGGCGTTGATGTTGTGGCGCTTCATCATCAACACATCCTCCAACATCCACGAAAACGGCACCGCTCGCCCGAAGTCTGGATGGTGCTCGTGCCGGTTAACCCCTTTGAACATCACGGGAACACCGTTCACATGTACCAGACCGTTTTTCAGTTCAACGCTCCGAAATCCAACCCGTTGTACAACCGTCTCTAACTCGGTACCGTCATCTGAAAGCAGAGTTAAGACTAGGTGATATAGATTTGGCACTTCGGCGGACCAAGGCTTGGGTTGCTCAACATGTGAATTGATAAAAACCGTATTCTCATCAGCCAGTGCACGAATGTCGCGATAGATAACGTCGCCTTGGGGATTCTGCAGTTTGACGGAAATCTGACCACCGTCACCGAGCGGCGCAGGACGGTGCAACTGTACAGTCACCGCAAGGTTCCCATGTTTGTATTGATTGTCGAGAGACGCGTTCGCGAAGAAGTCCAAGATGTGTAGCGAAGGTCTCGCGAGAATGTAGACGTCTCGGAAAATGCCACTCAGCCACCACATGTCTTGATCTTCCACATAACTTCCATCCGACCATTGATAGACTCGAACGGCAATGGTGTTGCGACCAACGCGAATAAACGGCGTAATATCAAACTCAGAAGGTAACCGACTCCCCTGACTATAGCCGACTTCATGGCCGTTTACCCAGATATGAAACGCGCTATCCACGCCTTCGAAGCGCAACCGAATCAATTGCCCGTCCCACGTTTCAGGAATGACAAAGGTGCGACGATAGCACCCCGTTGGATTCTCGTTCGGAACATAAGGAGGATCGATAGGAAACGGATATACCACATTCGTATAGTGAGGACGATCATATCCTTGCATCTGCCAGTTGGACGGGACACGCAGTTGACTCCACGCGGAATCGTCAAAATCCTCCGCGGACACATCCGAAGGGCAGTCCTCCGGTCGTTCGTATAGCGCGAATCGCCACAAACCGTTTAGGAATATGACACGATTCGATTGGCCGCGATTGAACGAAAGTGCGCTTTGTTCATCGCCGTATGGAATAAAGTACGACCGAGGTGCGAGGCGATTGCGCTGCAAAACAGAGAAGTTCTCCCAATCCCGTAACGTTATTTTCATACCGAATCCTCCTAGTTGACGTGTAGGGAGCCAAGTCATGTTGTGGTTATCCCTTAACCGAACCGTTGTACATGCCTGAAATGAAGTAACGTTGCAAACACACAAAGACAATCATCAAGGGGATTAATCCGATTGCCGCACCTGCAAAAATTGGACCGTAGTGAATGACGTTTCCGGGTTGATCTAATTGTTGAAGCATAAGAGGCATTGTGAAGCGATTTCGGTCATTGATCACGACCAATGGCCATATAAAGTTGCTCCACTGCTGAAGGAATGTCAAAATCCCAAGTGCAGCCAGCGAGGGTAGAACGTTGGGTACCACAATTCGAAAAAAGGTTCGAAATTCATTCGATCCATCGATCCGAGCGGCCTCTAGGAGTTGCTCTGGAAATGACTGCATCTGTTGCCGCATAAAGAATACGCCAAATCCATTGACCAGGAATGGAACAATGAGCGCCTGGTAAGAATTTTGCCAGTGCAATTTTGAAATAATGATAAAAAGCGGAATGAGCGTGGTCTGTATCGGTATCATAATGGTGATTAACACAACAAAAAACAGGAAGCTTTTGCCCCAAAATTGGTATTTTGCAAACGCATAGCCCACCATGGATGAAAAAAATACGACGCTAACCGTGGTTATCCCAGACACAAAGATACTATTTGCAAGATCTCTCCAGACAGGCATTGAAGTTTCGAGGGCCTTCACGTTTGATACCAGGTGCGACCCAAACCAATTGGATGGTGGATAGTGAAATATCTGCCCATCTGATAAAGTGCCGGCAACATAAATCCAGTAAATCGGATAAATCGATACGACAACTGCGACGATTAGAAACGCGTACGTCAGAAACTTCATAGAAAAGGGGCTACGCATGATAATCGCCTCCTTTGGACGCACGAATCTGCAGATAAGACAAAATGCCAATGATGGTTGTAAGAATGTATGTGCCTGCCGACGCAAGACCAAAATTGTAATTTTGGAATCCTATTGAATACAGATATAACATTGGTGTTTCAGTGGCACTGCCAGGTCCGCCTGCGGTCAAAATGTAAGGTTCTGTGAATAGCTGAAGCGTACCAACTGTGGAAAGAATGGCACAAAACAGCAAGATGGGCCGAAGTAAAGGAATGGTCAACTTAAAGAACGTTTTTACGCGTCCAGCCCCATCAACCACTGCCGATTCATATAACTCTTCTGGTATCGACTGTAATCCAGAGAGTAAAATGATGGCATTGTAGCCCGTCCATCGCCAAGTGACAACCATAAATATAGAAATCCTCGCAGCCCAGGCATTTCCTGTCCAATTTACAGTGCCGAACCCCACAAGGTGAATAAGGTAATTCAATATGCCAAAGTTCGTATTAAAAATCAGTTGGAATGCTATGGTATACGTCACAGCATCAACTAACACGGGGAAAAAGACCAAGAGTCGAAATACCCACTTAAATCGAATTGCTTTTGAGTGCAGTGCCACAGCCAAGAGCGTTGCAAGAAATAGCATGATGGGAACTTGAACAAGCAAAATAAACGCGTCGTTAAGCAGTGATGTCCAAAATGCAGGATCGGTCAGCACCAAGCGATAATTATGAACGCCAACCCATTGACTTCCCGAAGCCGACCAGTTTTCAAAACTAATGATGAAAGTGTCCACGATCGGGTAGAGCATGAAGACACAGAAAATCACGAAGAACGGAAGAATGAACGCGTACGGAATCCACGCAGGCACAGAAACGCTGCCAAACTTCAACCTACGATGCAGCCAAGCTCGCTTCCCTGCCTGGGTTGGATCCACCGTCGCCTGGTCGGATTCGATCATTCGCATCACAGTTCACCCCGCTTTGTGTCCCGCAAGATTGCCCAGCAGCAATCCTGCGGGACAGATTTGAGTTACTTGCCCGCTATCGATTGACCGGAGATACGTGCAGCATTTTGTTCGGCAGTTTTTAACGCCTGTTCCGGATTGGTACCCTGAATCACAGATTCAAACGCCTGCGCCAACGGTTGAGAATAGTCAGCAAAATATCCACCGTAATTGGTTGTTGGGATATGTTTTGAAACAGAAGCGAAGAACTTGTAGATCGGCATTCCGAAATAGCTAAACGACTGATTGAAGTTCGTTCCGGAAGCGGTATAATACGTCTGCCAGGATGGGAACAGCCCGTATTTCAATTGGACGTTCTCCCCTGGTACGGTGTATAAGCAGTATTGTATAAAATCCCAAGCCGCTGTGGGATTTTTGCTGTCTTTCGTGATAGCGAGCACGGATCCACCGGTATCCGCCTCATTCGGGCCTCCTGCCTTGTAGGAAGGAAGCGGGACAATCCCCCACTTACCGCTTTCCCTCGGTGCGCTGTTCATCATCGTACCCGCGTACCAAACCGCTGATAAAATGGTGGCCACCTGTCCGTTGGCAAAAGCAGAAATCCCGTCATTCCATGTTGGAGCATCGGCAATGATTCCCGCTTTTCCCCAGGACTGAATTGTAGAAAGCGCCTGCTCCAACTGGGGCGTGGTAAAATCAATTTGATCCTGCCTGTTCACATAGCTTCCACCCAGTTCATTGACAAGAAGCATCAGTGTCGTCTCAATACCCTGTCCTGGTTCCGAAACATTATCGGCCAACATTTTCACTTTTCCGTGGAAATGTGCCGTAAGTTTTTTACCCGCAGCCAGATAGTCCGCCCATGTTTTGATACTGTCGGGGTTAATACCTGCCTCCTTAAACAAATCTTTTCGATAATACATTGCAGCCGGCCCCAGATCCCATGGCGCAGCATAGATGGATCCATTTTGCATCGTAGGATTCAGGGCGACAGGCGCAATGTGATTCTTGATGCTACCCATGTACGAATTGAGCTTTACAAAATCACCAGGGAACTTGTTGAGAAAGTAGGGGAAATCTCGCTGTTGGGTTTGAATGATATCCGGTGCGTTTCCAGCGACCAATTCTGGGGTGATTTTTTGATAGGTACCGTCCACATATTCAATATTCACATGTATCCAAGGATACTTTTTCTCAAAACCAGGTATTTCAGCCTTCAGCGAATCTGCCGCATCATTCCAAGCTGCAACGGTGATCGTCACAGGTGAATGAACCGACGCCGCTCCCGTCGTAGCCGCGGGTTTTGAAACGCTTGCTCCACCGGAAGAACTCGAGGCTCCCGTTTCACCACACCCGCTTAAGAGCAATCCTGAAGCAACCACGGTAGACAACCCAGCCAATAACTTTCTCGCTTTCACATTTTGCACCCCCAATGATCTTTGGGACTCTGGCGGTCCATTCTTACCATATGGACTCGAGTCCACATTCATGACAAGACACTAGCTCTTCCTTCAATACCTCAACTAGCTATGACTTGAAAGCGTTTACTTGGAAGGGATTATAATGACTTGGGTGGTAGTTGTCAAGATTTCACGGGGCCTGTTGATTCACGATATATGATCTCTGTAGGCAAGGACACGTTTTCCGGAATGTCCAATCCGCGGTCTACTTGGTCGAGCAAAAGGCGCACCAATTCGTTGCCAATGTCACTTTTCGGAATACGAGTCGTGGTCAACGCCGGTGTAACCATGTTCGCCATTTCCACGTCATCAATACCGATTACAGACACATCGTTGGGAATATTCACCCCCCACTCTGTGAGAGCCCGCATCGCCCCCACAGCGAGCAAATCATTCGACGCAGCGACAGCCGTAAACGAAATTGACCTGTTCAACACCTCCAGGATTCGCTGCCGACCCAAGGTTAAGGTATCTTTTAAATTCGGCACAAATTGCACCAAAGCAGGGTCAATTTCCAATCCGTGTTCATGCATCGCGTCCACGTAACCCATGTATCGCGGGTTTTCTTCGGCACGTTCGAACTCGTAACCAAGGAACACAATCCGCCGATGCCCTAAGCCAATGAGGTACTGCACGTTCCTCTTCATCGCCGTGTACAGATCGACAGCAACAGCGTGCACTCCGAGATCGATACTGCGATCTTGATACGCACAAAGAGGAATGCGTTTCGCCAGGTCGACGAGGTCGACCACTTTCATAAGTTCATAGGGCGTCAAAAACACCAATCCATCGTAAAATCCCTCCAAAATGAGCTTCATATAACCTTGTTTTTCTTGCGTCATATTGTATAGAGAAAATGTGTAACCCCGTTGCAAAGCTGCATCCTCAATCCCCATCAAGACTTCATGATAAAACGGGTTGCTGAGCGAGGAGATTACGCACGCAAACTGTCCACATCGTTTCATTTTTAGACTTCGTGCGACGCGATTAGGTACATATTGTAGTTCTTCAATTGCCTTTAACACTCGCTCTCGCACATCCTGAGCTACATATCCATTGTCATTCAACACACGAGATACTGTGGTAGGCGACACACCAGCGCGCTTTGCGACATCCACCCGAGTTGCCATAGCTACCTCCGAACCTGTACGAATGTACGAAATCGGTTTCCATACAAACGAGATAACGCGCCGACGCATAATCATCACGTAGCGATTGCGCACGGATTACGTCTTGCAATGGTTTTGCAAATTATACTTAGGGTATAAAAAAACCGCAACCATCTAGGTGCGGTTTCTCCAGATATGGTGGGCCCAGGTGGACTCGAACCACCGACCTCACGATTATCAGTCGTGCGCTCTAGCCGACTGAGCTATGAGCCCATGTTTCTATGAAGTTACATGGTGGGCGGTGGCAGGATCGAACTGCCGACCCCTCGCGTGTGAAGCGAGTGCTCTCCCCCTGAGCTAACCGCCCTGGTGACCCCAGCGGGATTCGAACCCGCGTTACCGCCGTGAAAGGGCGGTGTCTTAACCACTTGACCATGGGGCCGATGCCTTGGCTCCCCGAGTAGGATTCGAACCTACGACCCTCCGGTTAACAGCCGGATGCTCTACCGCTGAGCTATCGAGGATCATGGTGGAGCTAAGCGGATTCGAACCGCTGGCCTCTAGAGTGCGATTCTAGCGCTCTCCCAACTGAGCTATAGCCCCACATTCATCTCACACCACGAACTATGTACATTCATGGTCCCGGAGGCCGGACTCGAACCGGCACGGTTTCCCGCACGATTTTGAGTCGTGTGCGTCTGCCAATTCCGCCACTCCGGGATATGATGGCGTGCCCGGAGAGATTCGAACTCCCGACCTTTTGATTCGTAGTCAAACGCTCTATCCGGCTGAGCTACGGGCACGCGGAACAAAATCGACGTTGAATAACTTATCATGATTCGCGAAAAAGCGCAAGCCCTTCTCCTAAAAAACTTTCGACAGTGCCAGCGGAGCCGCACAGGATGGGTCGATACATATGCCATCCCGTGGCTCCGTTCGATACCATTCACGGTTTTAGAACGACCTTGATACAGTTGTCTTCCTTAGCATCAAACACTTCGTACCCAGTCTTTGCTTCCGTCAGCGGAAGCCGATGAGTAATGATGTCTGTCGGGTCAATTTGTCTATCGACAATCATCTGATACAGCGGGGGCATATAATGAATTACAGGTGCTTGCCCCATTTTTAAGGTGATATTTCTGGCAAAAAAGTCCCCCAAGGGAAACTGATTGTATCGTGTACCATAGACGCCAACCAATTGAACGGTACCACCTTTTCGCACAGCCTGGGCGGCTTCCTGAATGGGGCCAAGTGTGCCTCCCTGCAATTTCAGCAGGCTTTCAACCTGCTCCATAACGGTCTTTTTGCCGTCCATGCCAACGCAGTCGATCACGACGTCAGCCCCACCCCCGGTCAGTTCGCGAATATATTCCCCAAAATTCTGCTCCTCGGTAAAGTTGAGTGTCTCAACGTGATTGGTTTGCTTCGCGTGATCGAGACGGTAACCTATATAATCGACCGCAATCACACGGTTTGCCCCTTTCATCCATGCAAACTTCTGAGCCAGCAGACCGACCGGTCCGCAGCCTAAGACAACTACTGTGTCACCGTGTTTTACACCGGCGTTGTCAACTCCCCAATAGGCCGTCGGCAGGATGTCAGAAAGAAATAGAAGCTGCTCATCTTCGAGATCGCACGATTGCGGTACGACAAACGGTGTGAAGTTTGCATATGGCACGCGCAGATATTCCGCTTGCCCTCCCGGGTATCCGCCAAACGTGCCTGAATAACCAAAATACGCTCCTGCTTCACCATTCTGATTCGACTCATCACACTGGCTTTCCAGCCCATGCAGACAATAGTAACAACGTCCACACGCGATATTAAACGGGATAACAACCCGGTCTCCCTTTTTGACCTTAGTCACATTTGGTCCGATCTCTTCCACAATTCCCATCGGCTCGTGTCCAATGATGAAATCAGGCTGCATATTTGGAATCATGTTGTGTATGAGGTGGAGATCGGAACCACAAATCGCCGTTGATGTAATTTTCACGATAATGTCCTCTGGATGTTCGATCTCAGGTTCCGGAACGTCTTTGACCTCCACATTCCGCATGCCTTGATACGTCACTGCTTTCAAGCATATCCCCCATTCACATTGGCCGATGTCATTTGTAAGCGGTACAATCGGCGATTGAGAATCGAGTAGGAGGGGGCGCCTAGCCCCCGACCTCTCACACCACCGTACATGCGGGTCCGCATACGGCGGTTCATGAAACACTACGAAGCTGCAAGTACCTTTCCTGAAGACTCTTCAGACCAAGTGCCTCAAAGTACGCCTTGTCCATGGCGTTGTTCAGGTTCTTCGCCATGAACCATGGCCCTCG
>NZ_SORF01000007.1 GCF_004366795.1 Alicyclobacillus sacchari
GTGCGTACGGAAGCAGGCATGAATTTCGCCAGGTCGGAGTACATCACCGCCCTTGGCTTTCTCCGGTATCCGTCGAACACAGCTGACCACTCAATATGTCCGGGGAATTTTAAGCGATGGTTTTGAGGAAATCCAAACCGGTGTTTTTGGGGAAATCAACCCGATTTTTTTGAGGAATTAAATCCGTTGTTGACAATCCCATGTTCCACGCTGCTGCGCTTGATATGGAGCTACGGGCGTGAATCCGCGCTATCGGGGCTAATTAGACCCGGAGCCCTAGCTATTCCCTTGGGCTATCCGCTCGTCACTCCATATCAAGCCCGGCATACAATCCGAAAACCGTGCTTTGCACAATGCTCAGCAGGCGGGGTGTTGGATAAGGTGACTATCTTATATACGATTATTGCGGTACTACCAGTGCTTTTCACACTTATTTGTCTGGTAGGATTCAAATTATCGAGCGTTAAGACCGCTGGATTGTCGTATATTCTGTCGGTACTTATTGCGGCTATCCATTGGAAATTTTATACGTCTGCAAAATCGATCATGTTAGCTTCAGTCAAGGGGCTGTTGCTTGCGCTCATCGTGATATACGTCCTGGTGTTTGGATTATTCCTATACAACGTCCTTCGCGAAGGACGAGCTATGGATGTTTTTTTCCAGTCTCTTCGCACGTTATGCACAAACCCCTGTTCAACAAGCATTACTTATTTCTGCCGCGTTAGGACTGTTCCTTGAAGCCACGACAGGCTTTGGCATCGGTATAGTCATTGCAGCGCCATTGTACTTGGCAATGGGATTTGAACCGTCGAAAGCAGCGATTCTGTCGTTGCTCACACAATCAGCGGTACCTTGGGGGGCTTTGGCAGTTGGAACAGTACTCAATGCTGAACTCTCAAATGTATCACTCAAGGCTTTGGGAGTAGGAAGTGCTCTCTTCACAATTCCACTTTACTTGATCTATACGATCGCAGTAGTTTGTATTGCTGGCGGCTGGAGAACGGTATGGAGGAATGCTCTCACAATTCTCTTTTTGTGGGCATCTCTAAGTGTATCCACATGGGCCGCGAATGCTTATGTCTCCCCGCCATTGGCTGGTGTGCTGGCCGGTTTCGTGACGGCTTCATTGTTGTTGATCTATTTTCGAATTACATCATTGAGAATAAATCCAACGATTAAGCAAACCGCAGCGGCCAAAGAAGATAACGCGGACTTACCGCTTTGGAAGTCCGTACTCCCTTATGGTTTCCTGATCGTGTTCAGCTTGGCCGCAAACCTGTGGCCTCCGTTGTACCGATGGTTGCATACTGTACTCGTATGGAGGGTACCATCACTTCAGTTTCAACTTGAACTACTTTATAGTCCAGGTTTCGCTCTACTTATGGCGTCAATTGTAGGTATTGTGATGTATAGGCTTTCTTGGGCTCAAATCCGGGACTGTGCACTCAGGACGTTGAAGCAGGTATACCCTGCTGCTATTTCCACGGTTGGATTTGTGGCGATGTCAACAGTGATGCAACAGGCTAGGATGACCGACTCCTTTTCTCACAATCTAGCACTATGGGTTGGAAGTGGATTTCTTCTCGTCTCACCGATCATAGGTGGGCTAGGGGGGCTGATTACCGGTAGCAATTCGGCTTCAAACGCAATGTTTGCACCGCTTCAAAGTATGATGGCGCATGAATTGCATCAGTCTCCTTTGCTGTATGCAGTAACACAGAATGTGGCAGCTTCTAATTTAACGATGGAGTCTCCGTCACGCATTGCACTCGCAGCTTCCATCACTGACTTAGCCGGGAGGGAAGGGACATTAACACGCCGAACGGTTCCGCTAGGCATCTTGGCCATTGTGATAATCACCATCTGTGCCGTAGGCATTAACATAATCTATTATCATTGATCCGTGCTTGCCGCCCGCGTATTGCTGGCGTTAGCAAAGAAATCAACGTACCACCTGTACCGTCACCAACACTTCGGCTGAATCTGGGGTGCTCATCGTGTAAAAACGCGGAGGAGTTATTCCTGCGCTCTAAGTTTTCGGTATAGTTCGTCGTCTTTCACTCAAGTTTGACAGTACGCTTGATATGGCGTGGATTGTAAGGGCAAGTTTGTACCACACGCACTTTAGCCCTGCGTGGCTGCGGGGCTCGTTGGAGATCGATTCGTCTTGTGGCATCTTGTGCGGTTTACTCGGCAGACGTCATGTGTTGTGCTTTCGTCACCGACAAGGTCTTGTTCGGCGTCGGAATCCCCAGGCTTGCGACACGCCGCTTCTTGACCGTCCGACCTTCACGGTAGGACTCAACGATGTGGAGATACTGGTAGGTCTTACCATCGGGCTTCTTTGTGGATACAATTTGCGCGAACAAGAGGATCACCGCCACAGGGATTTATATCCACAATCATATTAAAAATTCGCTTATGTATCAAAGATTTCACGAAAAAAGTTTGACCTACATTTTCGCAAACAAAACGCCCCCAAACGACGAAAAAACCGCGCTGTAGCGCGGTTCGGATATCCTCACGAGGCGTTTTACTGTCAAACTTGAGCTCAAAGGACGTCGCGTGATGCTGAAGAAATTGTACGCTACGGCGGGGAAGTGCCAGAAAAGGAAAAATCCCGTCTCATTGATGTTGACAATGGACGGGATACAAAAGACACTCAGATTGTTGCAAAAATCGTGTTTGTACAAAACAGAAATCGATCTTGAAAATGGCTGGCGCTGCTGTTAAATGACTGCCCACAGAATTGGGAGCAGCCATCCTTTAAACGCTATTCAATTTAGGCGGATACATTGTAAACCCAAATTAATTCTTCGACACCCACAGATAATTAAACATCGGGTACCCAGTTGTTGGGATTAAGTAATCCGGCGTCGCATTGTGCACCTGTGGTGTTACCACGGTCAAATTCGCAACCTCATTTGTCCACAAAACAGGAACCATTTTCGCGGTATATTCCTCGTAGGCAAAGAAGTTTTTCTTCGTCTCCGCAGCTGATGATGAAGGTTCAATTGTCTTCGCAATCAGCTTATCCTCCGTCGGGTCTTCATATCCGTAATCATCCATTGCCCCTGGTTCAAATTGCGATTCGCCAGAGGGATACGTTCCACCGTAGAAAATACCGGTTTCGGCTGCGGCAACCCAGCCGCCGGGATCGTTGGTGTTGGTCATGGTGCTGATTTCGGTTGCAAACGGCTCGGGCTTTAAGGTTGCGATAACCCCCATCTTTGCCCAGTCCTGTGCCATTAGCTCGGCCGTCTGTGTATACGATTCACTTCCTGAAGGGTATAACATGTCGAACTTCAATTGCTGGCCATTTTTTGTCATGACACCGTTTACCAATTTCCACCCGTCAGATTCGAGCAATTTGATGGCTTTGCCCGGATTATACGGGTAAATTGGTTTGGAGAGCTTCGGATCGTAAAATACCGTTTTTGGCACATTTGGAATAGGGCCATATTGCGGTGGTGCGTAACCATGATAGATATCATTATCGATGGTAGTTTGATCAATCCCCATTTCCAGCGCTTGTCGAACTTTGAGATCCTTCATTGCTGAATAAAGAGGTGATCCTTTCAAAAAGTTGACGTTCACAAAGTTATAACCGAGCGAGTATCCGGGTTCAATGGTATCGCCCATGGATGTAAGCTCTCTCTCCGAACCGTATTGAGATAGATCTAAGTACCCGAGATTGATAGAACCAGTCTTTAACGCTGCGAACTCGGCGTCGTTCGAGGCTTCGTACTCGAAGACTAGCTTGCCAAGAAGACTTTTGTGACCGCCGTACAGGGGGTTAGGCACGAGTGTCCATGAGCGGTTCGAAACCGCACTTTGGAGCTTGAAAGGACCGTCAACGACTGTGAAGAATGTCGGATCTGTTGCGACCTTACCCAAATAGGTTATTTCCTTGGTAATGTCGTTAGGGTATTTGTTCCAAGCATGTTCAGGGAGTGGCTGCAGTTGACCAATGCCATTGTAGATAAACCATTGCTGGTTAACTGGCTTGTTCAATGTCACCTTGACTATATAGTTGCCAACCGCTGTGACACTTTTCACGTCTTTAGGTATGCCGCCACTGCCATTGTTGTAATCGGGCCATGGAGCTGGAGCGTTGGGAGCATCCATTGCTTGAATTAGGCTATAATCCCAGACAACGTCTTGTGCAGTCACCGGCTTACCGTCAGACCATTTCCAGTTCTTCTTCAGATAGATTGTGTAAACCGTGCCCGATGGGTTGTACGTGATTTTGGTTGCGAATCCGTTACGGAAATCGATGGCATCCTGATTATTGATTGTGAACAGCCCAGGGTATAACTGTTGAGACAACATAGCGTTTGCTACCGTATCATTCGATCCATTTTCAATAGGGAAATACCATGTGATATTGGTCGCCGGCGGAAGGGCATAGATCAGCACACCACCCTTTTCAGGCGTGGCCGTTGACGCCGAACCAGTTTGGCCTGCTGTTAATTGGTTATTTGCATGGTTGACTGCATTTGTTCCACAGCCGGCCATCCCAAGGACCAGGGCGGACGTCGTAAGTCCGGCAACCGTAACACGAATGGGCTTGTTCATAGATGTCTCCCCTTCGAACACTAGGTGTATTATATATAATCAACCCATTGAATAAATATGCTAGATAACACTACATCAAAAGTTGAACTGTGACAAGGGTTTAATCGTTGGTGACTTTTATCGTTTTGGAGATAACTAGCCAGTATGAATCAATGGAGTGAAGTTGTTTGGAAATGGGCCAGGGAATGAAAGCACAGCCCCGTATATGGTCATGGGTTGTGTAATTATGCAGGGGGATATACTGTTAGTTAGCGCTGGAGGGGCCTGATGGAAATTCAAATCGCGTTCACCAGGCTTATAGTCTGTAAACGTTTGACCGTTTTGGTTTGTATACCACCTGCGTCAGGCCCTGTCTTTGCCGTTGGTTACTCTTTCCGGGAGAAATCATTCAGCTTTGCAGGACTGCAATCTCAAGATCACGTGAAAAGCGGAAGGTCGAAAACAGTGCCGCCCTGCTGTTTCGACACGATTTTGGCCCAGCAGGACGTCTGTATACGCAGTATCCTAACAAGTTGACTCAGCATCCATCAGTGCTAATGCTTGCGGCCACGGTGAGTTTTTCAACCACATCCAAAATGGATTCGAAAGCCTGTTTCAACTCTTGCAGAGATGCCGAATGTTCCTGTGTGGTCGCGGCAATCTCCTGAATGGAATCAGAACTGTTTCGTGTGCTTTCGTTGATCTCTTTTAGAAAGAAAACAATTTCCTTCGATCCAGATTGACTGTCAGTTGCTAGTTTCCGGATTTCATTTGCGACGACTCCGAATCCACGTCCATATTCTCCAGCCCGGGCTGCTTCGATGGCTGCATTTAAGCCAAGCAGATGAGAATCTCTTGCCAAGTTCTCAACTACATGGATCACCTTAGATGCCTTTTCGGCAAGTTGTGCAATTCGTTGTGACTCATCGGTTAGCCTTTGTAATCGCCCGGAGATGATAGTAGCCATTTGCGCGACTTCATCGGTGGTCGCATTCATTTCCTGTACCGTGGCAGCAAGGTTGTCGGACATGGCACGCAATGTATCGATCTTTTCGAGAGATGTCGTGGTGATGATCATCCCTACGGTTTGGCCTTCATCCCGAATCGGATTGTAGGTGACGACAAATGGGAACCCAAATTTCTCAGGGCCAACTTCAATGCTCTGCGGTTTTCCTGTTTGAAAGGCGATAAGGAACCTGCGATTTTCTTCCTCACTGCTAGCCAGGCTTTTCAAAGGTGTATTTGGGGGAATATTGGCGCGATCAAAGTCGGCTGGAAGATGAATGAGCACCTGTTCTCGATCCGTCACTAGAATGGAAGTTGGTTCGGAAAAACTGGTCTTCCATATCTCTGCTACTTGAAGGACTTCTTGAAGTTTCTTATGCATGTGTACCCTTCTCAAATCAGGATAAAGATCCGTTTTGCGTCACGAGTTTTGTGCACGGGAGTAGGCGAGCCTCCCATTGATTCAGGCAATACGAATCAATTGGCATATGAGCAGAAATAAACCATCAATTGTATCGTAGCAAAACCAGATGATTGTGTCGACACAGTAAAACCTTCGGGTTTATTGTTGTTTATTTCAGAATATTATATCATAGCTTACACCAGTCTTTCATTCTTCCTAAAAGGGGTAACGAGTGGATGGAGAAGTCGGACATTGGCGTGATCGGATTAGCTGTGATGGGCAAGAACTTGGCACTCAACATTGAAAGTCGGGGATTTTCGGTTTCCGTCTATAACCGATCGCGGACGCGAACGGACGAATTGGTAGAAGAGGCAATTGGCAAACGGATTCGGCCTACGTACTCTATCGAGGAATTTATCAATTCCTTGGAGTCGCCCCGTAAAATTCTTTTGATGGTGCAGGCGGGGGCGCCCACGGATGAGGCGATTTCGCAATTACTGCCGTATCTCGTCGAAGGCGACATCGTCATCGACGGTGGCAATTCGTTTTTCGAGGACACTCGGAGGCGCAATCAAGCCTTGGAGGCGAAGGGTATCCGCTATATTGGCACGGGGGTTTCTGGCGGTGAGGAAGGCGCTCTTCGTGGTCCGGCCATCATGCCTGGCGGTCAGCGCGATGCGTACGCGCTTGTGGAGCCGATTTTAACAGCCATTTCCGCGAAGGTAGGCGATGATCCTTGCTGCGCCTACATTGGGCCCGACGGCGCAGGCCATTATGTCAAGATGGTGCACAACGGGATCGAATATGGAGATATGCAACTTATCTGTGAGGCGTACCATCTATTGAAAGACGTGCTTGGCCTTTCTGCGCCCGAACTGCATGCGGTTTTCAGCGAGTGGAACCAGGGTGAGCTCGACAGCTATCTGATTGAGATTACGGCTGACATTTTTAACAAGTACGATCCGGATACGGGGAAGCCGATGGTGGACGTCATCCTCGATACAGCAGGGCAAAAGGGTACGGGCAAGTGGACGAGTCAGAGTGCACTCGATCTCGGTGTACCGCTTTCGATGATTACAGAGAGTGTGTTTGCGCGCTTTCTTTCCGCAATGAAGGATGAACGTGTACAGGCGAGCCAGATATTGCGAGGCCCTGATGTGCCGGCGGCGGCGCTCGAGAAAGAGGCTTTCATCGAAGATGTTCGTCAGGCTCTGTATGCGAGTAAGATTTGCTCGTATGCGCAAGGATTCGCTCAGATGCGGCAGGCTTCTGAGGAATATGGATGGAACCTCGAGCTTGGCAACATTGCGATGATTTTCCGTGGGGGATGCATCATCCGTGCTCAGTTTTTGCAGAACATCAAGGACGCTTACGATCGCGATGCGAATCTGCCTAATCTCCTGCTTGATCCATACTTTCGCGGCGTGATCGAACGCTATCAGATGGCATGGCGCAGGGTGGTGGCCACGGCGGTGACATACGGCGTACCGGTTCCGGCGTTTGCGAGTGCCCTGGCGTACTATGATAGCTATCGTTCTCCGACGTTGCCTGCGAATTTGCTGCAAGCACAGCGCGATTATTTTGGAGCACACACATTTAAGCGGGTCGATCGAGATGGCGTGTTTCATTTTCACTGGATGCAGGCAGAGACAACGGTTGGTCGCAATTAGTCGGAAGCGACTCGGGCGTACATCACGGATGAATCCGATGAGCTGGCTGTATGAAGCGAAAAGACCCCGCTCCGGCAACAACGAGAGCGGGGCGGGTTTTATGAGCGGCGAGGATCGTAAGGTATGCCATCTGCGGCTGGGGCTACAGCTCGACCGACAAGACCCGCGAGCGCGAGAATGGTCAGTGCATATGGGATCATCTGCAGTAGGTTTGAAGAGATGCCTTGACCTTGCAGGACGATTCCCAGCGCTGTGGAGAAGCCAAAGATCAACGCTGCACCAAATGATCCGAGTGGTGTCCACTTGCCGAAAATCATGGCGGCGAGTGCGATGTAACCGCGTCCGTTTGTCATGTTGGCGGTGAATCCATTGAGGACGCCGATGGACAGGTACGCGCCACCGAGTGCCGAGAACAGACCACTCAGAATGACACCAAAGTAACGAATGCGCCACACGTTGATACCTAGTGTATCGGCCGCCAATGGATGTTCACCGACGGATCGCATGCGTAAACCGAGGCGCGTATGAAACAGGAACCAATGCGAGACAATCACCAGAACAATCATGATGTAAACGAGAATGCTTTGGTTCTGAAAGATGACACCGATGTACGGAATGTTGTCTAAGCCAGGTATGCTGATATTCGGTAGCTTGGGTGTGCTGATGGGCGTACCGTTGAAACCAAACAATGTGTTCAGCAAAAACGTGGTCAAGCCCGCAGCAAAGATATTAATGCCCATTCCTAGCACCGTCTGATCAGCAGAGACGCGTATTGCTCCCCAAGCGAGTGCGGCGGCTGTGAGTCCACCGCAGATCAGGGCGGCGAGCAAGCCTAACCAGGCACTCCCTGTCCAGTAGGAGAAGGCGACGGCAAAGAAGGCGCCAATCAGCATAATACCTTCCATAGCGATGTTGACGACACCGGTGCGTTCGGAGAATGTACCTCCGATGGCTGGCAGGGCGAGTGGAACCGCCATGGACAAAGTGGCTGCCCAAATTTCCGGATCGGAGAAGATCACAGGGTATTTCACTCCTTTTCATTCAGTCTCTGCTCACCTGTTCCTGTCTCGTCTATATCAGTGAGTGATGTTCATCAAGCAGCGGATGTGGATTTTAGTGTACGGCGCCGACGGTACCAACCAATGACCTGCGGGATGATGCGTTCACAGGCGACGAAGAAGATGATAAGACCTGTCAGGACGTCGGTCAGCGCGGCCGGAACGTTCGACACCATTTGCATATTTTGTCCACCTGTAGTTAGAGCTCCAAAGAAAAGTCCCGCAATGATCACGCCAATCGGGTTGTTGCGTGCGAGCAAAGACACCACAATGGCCGTGTAGCCATAATTCGAAGAAAACCCGTCGAGAAGTCGGTGATCGACACCCAACATTTGTACGGCACCTGCAAGGCCTGCAAACATGCCTGATAGACAGAGGGCTACAACCGTGAACAACTTCACATTGATGCCTGCATAACGTGCAGCTCGTTGATTCAGGCCCACCGTGCGCAGTTGGTAGCCCAGAGTGGTCTTATAAAGCAAGAACCATACCACGATGACAGCGATGATGGCGATAGCTACGGCCACAAGCGACAACTGTGATTGCATCAAACCTTGCGTAAAATACGGGAACTGTGTGTTCTGTGCGATTTCAGGAGACTGCGGATTAAAGCCCTTCTGTTGCATCGGCCCTCCTTCAATGAGATAGCGTGCCAACAAGATGCCGATGTAACTCATCATCATGGTTGTGATGACCTCGTGCGAACCGACGTATGCCTTGGTGAGGCCAGGAATAATGCCTGCCCATAGCGCCCCTGCGATCATCCCGGCGACGATACAGAGGATCATGTGCAGCCAACCGGGAAGGCTGTTGAAGTGATAGCCAAACCAGACGGCAGCCGTAGCACCAATCCAATACTGGCCATCGGCACCGATGTTGAATAAGCCAGATTGAAATGAAATTGCGATACCCAGGCCAACAATGATCAGTGGAAGACTGGCTGTAATGGTGTTTCCAATGTTGATACCACTTCCAAACGCGCCTGATATGAGGGACCCATACACGGTCACCGGGTTATATCCAAGGGCAGCGACAAGAATTCCCCCAATGATGATGGCCAACACCGAGGCGCCCATGGGTAAGAGAATGGAACGTAGTGATTTCAAGACATTGACACCTCCGAATGCCCGCGCGACCCTGTCATCAGTAGACCGATTTGCTCCCTTGTGGCTTGGGCTCCCGGCACAATATCGACGATGCGTCCGTCATGAATGACCGCAATGCGATCCGACAGGCTCAGGATTTCTTCCAATTCGAGCGACACTAACAATACACCTTTGCCTTCATCCCGCAAGCGTACGAGTTGACGATGGATACCTTCGATGGCACCGACATCTAAACCGCGCGTTGGTTGGGCCGCAATCAACATGAGCGGATCGCGCGACACTTCGCGAGCAAGGATGACCTTCTGCTGATTTCCCCCTGACAACTCGGAAGCCTTGCGTGACGCATCCGGTGGGCGTACATCGAATTCCCGAATGAGGCGCTCCGTATAGTTTGTGGCAGCCGTCCGGTCGATCACGCCGTTCTTTGCAAAGGGGCGTTTGCGAAAGTCACGTAAAATGGTGTTTTCGACGAGATTGAACGACAATACAAGTCCATCCAATTGGCGATCCTGTGGTACATATGCGATTCCGCGCTCAGTGCGCTCAGCAGGGGACCAGCGTGTGATGTCGTCACCGTCGAAGATGATTTGCCCTTGCTCGGGCTTGAGCAAACCCGCTATGGCATCTGCCAATTCAAACTGGCCGTTGCCGTCGATTCCTGCGAGGCCAAGAATTTCTCCGCGTCGCAATTCTAAGTTGACACCCTTGACGCGTTCCATTCTGCCGAAATCGCGTACGTGTAGGTCATGAACTTGCAAAATCGGCTCGCCCGGATGAGCATCGCTCTTTTCGACACGTAGTACGACTTCGCGTCCCACCATCAGATTGGCCAGCGTTTGTGGTGTCGCACCCTTTGTTTCCACCGTTTCGACGGTCTTACCGGCGCGCATGACCGTGACCCTGTCACTAATCTCCAGAACTTCGTCAAGCTTATGGCTGATAAACAATACAGGTACGCCCTCTGCTTTCAAACCACGAATAATGGAGAAAAGTTCGCGCGTCTCTTGCGGAGTCAGAAGCGCAGTGGGTTCATCGAGAATAATGAGCTTTGCTTTGCGGTAAAAGGCCTTCAAGATCTCGACACGCTGTTGTAGCCCAACAGAAAGATCAGCAACTTTCGCCGATGGATCAATGGCGAGTCGATACTTTTCAGACAATTCGCGAACGCGCTTTTGCGCTTCTTTACGATCAAACTTGATGCGTCCTGGTTCATCGCCGAGCACCACATTTTCGGCGACAGTCAACGCGGGTATCAGCATAAAATGTTGGTGAACCATGCCGATCCCAGCATGAATAGCTTCCCGAGGGCTGCGAAAGTGTACCGCTTTCCCCATAAATCGAATCTCTCCGGATGTTGGCTCCAGGAGTCCGTAGATCATTTTCATGAGCGTCGATTTGCCTGCGCCGTTTTCTCCGAGAATGGCATGCACTTCTCCGCCGCGCAGTGTCAAGTTCACTCCGTCGTTGGCTTTGACGCCAGGAAACCATTTCTTCAAGTCGACAATCTCCAAAAAGTTCTCCAATCGCGGTGCCGACCTCTCTTTCCTCTGACCCAGCAATAACTGACATAAACCATCAATGCTCAGGATCTATCCGTAACGGATGGCGGCGCTTGATGACTAAAGGCCGCCATCGCGGTTCAACAAATCATCTTGACAGCGTACGATTACTTTTGAACCGTTGTAGAAACTTTGATCTGGCCACTGATGATCTGTTGTTTAACCTGATTCACCGTAGTTTGTACCGACTGTGGCAAGCCTTTCATCAGCGGCGCTATACCGACGCCGTTATTTGCCAAATTGAAGGTGGAGACGCCCCCCTTAAATGTTCCGCTTTGAACAGCCTTGATGGTGTCGAAGACTGCTGTGTCCACTCCTTTGGTGGCACTCGTGATCACACTTTTGGGTGCCAGATAAGCCTGATTCGTGTCGACACCAATAGCGTATACTTTCGCGCTGTTGGCTGCGTTGATGGCACCTATGCCGCAGCCGCCAGCCACTGGGAAGATGATGTCTGCTCCCTGCGAGATTTCGTTCTGTGCATATTGGCTGCCGAGAGCTTCATCCGAAAAGCTGTTCGTGTATTGCAAGAGGACTTTCCCGTTTGGATCCTCTTTCTTAAATCCTTGCTGGAAGCCCGCGATATAGGTATCCACTGGGGGGATGTCCTGACCGCCAATAACCCCTACCACATTTTTCGTGTTCAAGCCTTTGAGTTCGTGGTTCTTCTGTACGAGTCCAGCCACCACGCCGGCGAGATAACCAGCCTGTTCAGATTGGAAAATGGCGCTAGCCACGTTCGGGATGCCTGTGATGTTGTCGTCAATGATGAGAAAATCCGTCTTAGGATATTCTTTCGCAACCTGCTTGACTGCATCTTCCATGAGGTACCCGACAGCAATGACCAGGTTGTAGCCATTTTGTGCGAAGTGACTCAAGTTCGGCACATAGTCAGATTCCGACTGCGACTGTACCACACTTGTGGAAACACCGTTCAATTGGTGTTGTGCATTCGTCATGCCGACATAGGCCAAGTGGTTAAAGCCGTTGTCATTCAGACCTCCGGTATCCGTGACGAGACCAATTTTGATGGTCTTTCCAGCCGTTGTTGTTCCGCTGCTGTTGGATGTCGTTGTGCCATTCGTACCATTGGATCCGGTTGTTGTCGACTGGTTGCTCGCCGCTCCTGTGCCACAGCCCGTAACAAGTGCGGTCAGTGCCAACATGGATGCTGCCACGGTCAAAAATCTCTGTTTCATCACGAAAACCCCCTCTGAATGTCTGCATACTTGAAGAATTTGTTTCTTACTCGCATTCAATTCGCGCAAATTGCGCCCTTAATTTCGACATTAGAAGACAAAACTCCTACAAATTCAGCGCAGGATCGTGAACTTCACAATTTTGAACCGGTACAGACAAAGGCGTACACTATGAGGCGTCGATGAACAGTTAAACTTATGGTCCGAAAGGTTGTGACAAAATGAATCATCATGCCCAAACTGCGCTGCTCGTGATGGATGTACAAAACGGTATCGCAGGTCGCTACATGAAAGACGAGTCCACACTACAACCGTTTCAACGAGCTGTAAGTGCTGCGCGCAAGGCGGGAGTTTCAGTTATTTTCGTCCGTGTTGCGTTTAGTGAAGGGTATCCCGAAGCAGGTCCCCGCAACAAGATGTTTTCCCATCTAGCCCAAGCTGGCGGCATGACCATTGCTGACGCAAGTACGCAGATTCACGACTCCGTCATGCCTCAGTCCGGCGAGCCCGTGGTTACGAAGTATCGCGTAAGTGCGTTTGCGGGAAGTAATTTGGAAGTCATCTTGCGCGCAAAAGGCATCACAAATCTGGTGCTGTGCGGGATCGCCACCAGCGGCGTGGTGCTTTCCACTGTACGGGAAGCGGCGGACAAAGATTATGCGATCACGGTGCTCAAAGACGCATGTCTCGATGGCGACCCCGAAGTGCATCAGGTTCTTGTCGAGAAGGTCTTCCCTCGCCAGGCGGACGTGATGACGGTCGAGGAGTGGGCGAATACGCTGGCTTGAGACAATATGGTCTCCGGAGGAGGGGCGGCGGATGGAGATTGCGCCACATGTGCATCTTCTCGAGTGCACAAAGGGTAGTTATTGCTACCTTGTATTGCGGCAAGAGCCAGTCCTCATCGACACGGGCATGCCGGGGCGAGGGGGCGAGATCGTATCGGCATTGGCGAAGCTGGGCATGAGGCCGGATGATCTCGCGCATATTGTCTTGACGCACCAGGACGTTGATCACATCGGTAATGCCAAGTATCTAAAGGAGATATCCGGCGCAACGCTGTGGGCGCCCGCAGACGACATTCCGTACATCCACGGCGATGAACGGGCTCCTGGCATTCGCCGCCTCATCGGACGCATGATGAGGGTCGATAGGCCGAGAATTGATGAAGTCTTGGATCCCGGTCGGCATGTCGGCGATCTCGAAATCATTCCCACCCCTGGTCATACGCCCGGGCATGTCTGCCTGCGCATGGGTGACGTGTTATTGGCGGGCGATCTCGTGACAACTCGCGGGGGAAGGCTTAAAAAATCACCTGGAATGCTCACTTGGGACAAGGCAGCGCTCAAACGTTCCTTGCACGAAGTGGGCAAGTTGCCGTTTGATTGGGTTTGTCCTGCTCACGGTGAGCCCGTTCGACGGGGATCATTGTGGGAAGCGTTACTGGAGTAGTTGGGGAGAGGAGGAACCACGACAAGTTGCGTCGTGGTTTCTTGATTTACACATGGGTCGGATCGCGATCCTCTTTTGCCACGAGATATTGTGACAATCGCGCCTTGACTTCATCGGATAACGGCTGGCTTGTTTGCTTTGCAAAGTCGAAGTTCACCACGACGGCCGTACCCTCGCAGAGCAACACACCTTCTTCACTGCAGATTTCACAGTAAAACTCAAAACTGGAGCGCCCTATACGAGTCAGCCACGTTGTCGCAACAACCCACTGATGTTCTGGATAATAGGTTTGTGCTCGATAGTCGATGTGCAGCGATGCCAAGACTAACGAAAGTTTCTCATCCGGAAAAATGTCGCGCACAAAAGCGATGCGGGACTCTTCCATGTAAGTGGCGTAAACCGCGTTGTTGACATGGCCATTCAGATCCGTGTCGCTGAAGCGGACGCGAATACGGGTTTCGTGTTTCAATGGCACTTCCTCCTTATGAGCCAGCATGTGGAAAACTATCCCTGCTGCATTTCCTTACTAGGAACATTGTAGCGAAGCAGGTGGGCGCTTTCATCCCTACTATGGTTCACACTTCTGTATGATATATTCATTACTGGATACATATGAACAGAACAATGGTCTGGATGCGGAGGTGGTAGGAAATGCTTGCAGCCGCCCTGCACGGGCTTCTTCTCTCGATTGCACTCATTATGCCAATCGGCATGCAAAATGGTTTTTTGCTCAGTCAGGGTGCCATGCACAAACGCTGGCTAGGCGCGGCACCGGCCGTGGTTGCAGCAGCTCTTTGCGACACGCTGCTCATCGCGTTGGCGGTTCTGGGGGTTTCAGCGGCCGCATTTCATATCATCTGGTTACGCTTGGCATTCGGGATCGTCGGGATTTGTTTTTTACTGTATATGGGCTGGGCGACGTGGCGGGAGGAGCCAAGGGATACAGATCAAGGTGATCAGGGTGTTTGGAACATAAAGCGTCAAGTGACGTTTGCCGCCTCGGTTTCATTGCTTAACCCGCATGCTTTGCTCGATACCTTAGCCGTCATTGGCGGCAGTGCAACCGTATACACAGCATGGTCAACGAAACTGGCGTTTGGTGCGGCATGTGCGGCTGTATCATGGATTTGGTTCTTCGTCTTAATGACCATTGGGCACATGGCTAGCCGAGCCGCTGCGGGCATGGGTACGAAACGCATCATCAATCGTCTGTCGGCGCTGATGATGTGTGCTTCAGCGGTTTACCTTGGATACATTCTTTCTACCTTTCGGTAGTTGCGAAAGGGCTGACCACGAAATGGTCAGCCCTGCACGACAAATGGCACTTCATATTCATCCGATATCAACATCTGCCACGCCGCCATTGGTGTAGTAACAGTTTCCTGTCCAGTCACTGTTGTCAAAAGCCTGGAACACCATCGAATACGTTCCATTCGCTTGGGATGATGGCACATTCCAAGTCACCGAGACCGTTTTTGTGTCATTGGGATTGAGTGTGACATGTTGAACAGTTTGCTGGAACGCGGCGCCGGATGAATCATCCACTTCAATGTCCAATAACCCGTCTTGGAGGTAATCAGAGGACGAGACGTTCTTGAACGTCGTTGTGATGGTCACCGTATCGCCAGGGTGAACCGCGACGCTGGTTCCACTTGGGTAGTGTCCGCTGCTATCGGGCGCCGGAACGTTGTAGACGGTATCGTTCACACGAATCGTTGTGTCGCCTGTGACGATGTCCCCATACTTGGCAGCAGGCTTGGCCCCATTTGTGTTGGTCATGGCGAATGTCGCGACGTTTGGCTGGTAATAGCAGTTGTTCGATCCGCCCCACGAGTTGTTATTGTCAGCCTGAAATCCAAGTTCGTAGTTGCCTGACGCGAGAGATGACGGCACTATCCACGTTTTCGTCAGCGTGATCGTTTGTCCGGGCGCCAGGTTGTTACTTTGCGTAAAGTACTGGAACGCGCCCGGGTCAATCTCCATATCGAGTATGGCGTTCTGAAGAAAGTCAAACGATGAGACGTTCTTAAACGTCGTTGTGATGGTCACCGTATCGCCAGGTGAAATCTTGATCGTAGGTCCGTTTTGGTACTGGCCATTGTTATCCGGAATGTTGTACGTGCCTTCATCTGCGCCGGAAACGGTCACCTCTGTATTCGTGGCGACGATGTCTCCGTACTTGGTCAGCGGCGGGGGTGTGACGGCGAATGTCGCAGCACTGCGATCTGCGTCGTAGACCAAGCCGCCGATCGCGCTAAAGGCGTATGCCTCTACCGTAAACGTCTGTTGGTTGTTCGGTGTAACCCAATTCCATGTCACCTCTTTCGATCCACCGGAGGGTAGTGACACATGGGGCACGATTTGCTGTGCGACGAGATCTCCCGTTGCGTCATATACTTCGAGATCGAGCGTCGCATCCGGCACGTAACCGCCATGGTTGGTGAAGGTGGATGTGATCGTCTCGGTTTGCCCGGCTGCGATGCTGCTTGCGGAGATCGTGGTGTGATCCGATATTTGCTGCTTGGTGACTCCGGGCAAGGCGGGTTTGAGCAGCAGGTCAGTGACCGAGTATGGCGGAAGTTTGACCGTATTCGTAAAGGGAAGTTGCGCGGTGTTGGTCACCGATGGACTGCCTTCGCCGTAAATCTCTGATTTCTCGATCAAGGCAGGCGAGTAACCCTCCAAATTGAGCGAGACGTCGTAAATGTTGCTTGGGTCACGGTTGACGAGCATGAGGGAGAGATCTCCATTGGGCAGCTTAACGGCATGTGTGTCGATCTCGCTTGCCGATGATAGAGTTCCCAACATGGTGTCGCCTGGCTTTGCGAAGTCTGCAACCATTTGATAGCCGTAGTACGTGGGCAACGGAGTGTCAGCCGGTGGTTCTACAGCGCCCTTTGGCGAGGTCTGGCCAGAGGATAGAAGCCCTTCGTCGCCAAACAAATTTTGGCCATACAGTGTCGGGCTGTTATAGCCATCGCCTGCACTGTTGAGAAGGTCCCACCAGTCGACGTTTTGTACGCCAGCTTGCACGAACCCGGTGAGATCGTCAGCCAAATAGAGCGCATTCACCAGATTGTTCGACTGCTGTCCAGGTGTTGACGAAGTGTTGTTTGTCTCCGTTACGAAAATCTGGACGTTCTTTGCGTTGGATCCGGCATATTCGTCGATTTCCTTGCGTAGTTCGGTAATCATGGCCGGAATTTGGTCCGTATCGGCCAGCAGCCCTGCGTCGGTCTCCTGTCCTGGTGACTCGGGGTACCAGTGCACATCGACAAAATCGATGTCCTTGCCAATGGCTTTGAGCACGGTGGAATTCCAATCGTCGTTACCATTGACCGTAGCGCCCCACGGCCAGTTGTACGGCATGGTCAGGACCGCGCCAATCTGAATTGACGGATCTTGAGCTTTCATTTGCTGGATATACTGTTCTGCGTTGCTTGCGTACGTCTGTGGGCTCAACCCTGGATTGCCTTTCTCGGGCTTGCCTTGCACAGCGTGATCGTCCGCTTCCCAGCCGTTGCCGTTGTAGTAGCCGTTGCCATATATCTCGTTGCCGATTTCCCAGTACTTGACGTTATAGTGGTTGGTGACATTGGCGTACTTGACCCATGCCGCCGCTTCAGCGGGTGTGCCTGTGCCGTAGTTGACTGTGATGATGGGCTGAGACCCTGTGTTGTGGGCGAATGTCATAAAGTGATCAAACGTGTCGTCCGGATTGACGTAGCCTCCGTCGTTGCGCGTATTGGTCTCCCAGTCGTAATTATCGGATATCGATCCGCCTGGATAGCGCAGCAAATCGGGCGCCAATGCTTTGGTGAGGGAGATCAATGTCGGGTTTTCAAGGCCGCTGTCCCAGACAGCTGCGTTGATGCCAAATGCGGTGGTGGGTATGGTGCCGGTACTGGACGCCGCATTGACCGTCACGGTGGCATGCCCAGTCGGTGCGCCAACCTTAAGATAGTTGGTCACTACACGCGTTAAAAAGCCACTTTGCGCCGCGCCGCTCGAATCGACTCTACTCTCATACGCAGACCAAATTTGGCCAAGACCATCGGGCGTGATCCCGAATTTCTGAAGAAGGATGAGGATATCCGGATTCATGGTGACCGCGCTCTTCCATGCCTCTGCCATCACTTGCGAATCGGTTTGGCCAGCGAGAATGGTCTTCGATTGTCCGCCAATACTTGCAAGGAAGCTCATATATAAGCGATACACGGTTTGTGGATTGAGTTGTGGCACGGCTGCTTGAATCGCTG
Source organism: Alicyclobacillus sacchari (assembly GCF_004366795.1). Taxonomy (GTDB): domain Bacteria; phylum Bacillota; class Bacilli; order Alicyclobacillales; family Alicyclobacillaceae; genus Alicyclobacillus; species Alicyclobacillus sacchari. The sequence continues at coordinate 18,269 of NZ_SORF01000007.1, forward strand.
TGAGCGATTGTTGCACATTTTCGCCGTCCACCGCGGCGGATCCGAACGTAAACAGATGGATGACAGCGTTGAGCGCCTGCACCATCGCTTGTTGAGAGGCCGAAATAGATGACTCACTTGGATAGACGATCGCTTTCCAGTCGGCACCGGTGAGATTTTGTGTATCGGTAGCGGCATTTTTGACGGCTTGTAGTTCTGTTAGCGTCAGTGCGTCATGGATGGCAGAGATGTTTGTTGTGAAATGGGTGACCAGCGCGTTTCCTGTGGCTGAGCTTGGTTGGTTGTCGAGGGCCTTCTTGTTGGTGGTATATAAGGATGGGCGCCCTGCTGATGAGTGCTTTACAGCATGTACAGAGTCTTTGACTGCCGAGTCAGACGCCAATGCGGTTGGAATCAACATCGTCCCGATGGCCAACCACGCGGCTGCGGCCGTGGCAATTTGCCTCTTCAAATGTACCCCCCCTGGAATGGGTATGGTTGTAACCACAACGGTTGTTGCATTGTTTTGGAGCCCTAGAACTCGATCACCCCTTAGAAGAGAGAATTGGCATGTCTGTAAGCGCATTCAATAAATCCCTAAATCGATTTAGCAAAATCGATTTACTTTCGTTATAGCGTCATTCGTCTATAATGTCAATTAGCAAACCTGTATGGGTTCACCATCGCCATCGTCAAGGGTATAACCATGCAGGCTGAACAACGGGTCAGTCTTGAAGTGAGCATGTATACAAGGGGGGATTTGACAGTTGGCGACGGTGAAGGACATCGCACGTTTGGCGGGAGTGTCTCCGACAACTGTGTCGTGGGCGTTAAACGGCAAGCGCGTCAGCGAGGAATCGCTGCGGCGCGTTTTGGAGGCAGCGCAAGCACTGAACTATCATCCGAAACTGAGCGCACGTAGCCTGCGCGCAGGCAAAGTGTTTTCGATCGGTTTTTACATTGTGAACCCAAGCCTGGATCCACGACTCAACGGCTACCTGTTTCCTATGTTGGCGGGCATCTCAAAGGTCTTGGCCAGCGACGGGTATTCTATGCAGTTCGATATCATCACTCCGTCTACCATTGACGTGTTAATCAAAAAGGCCTTGGAGCATGCCGTCGATGGCATGCTTGTGCTTCCGCAATTTTCGGGCGTTACGGAGCAGATCATGCGAGATCTCCCACATGACTTTCCAGTGGTATTTATGCAATCTGATCCGGCCACTAAGCCTCGCCATTGTGTCGCAATCGATCAAATGAAAGGTGTAAACTTGGCCATTCGCTATCTTCACGCGCAGGGACATCGTGAGATTGGAATGATCGCGGGGCCGGTAGAACATGTCGACAACGTTTTGCGGATGCAGTCTGCCTATCAGACGATGCAGGAGCTCGATTTAGCATGGAAGAGCGTGTGGGTGCAGCAAGGGGACTTTGATATCGAGAGCGGTTATGCGGGCATGAAGCGCATTTTGGACGCGGACAAGAAACCCAGCGCCATATTCTGTTTTAACGACTATATGGCCATTGGCGCATTGCGGGCCGCATCGGAAGTTGGATTGAACGTGCCGCATGACATTTCCATCCTCGGTTTTGACGATACCGACGTTGCTGAGGCTAGCAGCCCAGCCTTGACGACGATTCAACAGCCTGTGTTTGAGCAGGGACAGAGGGCGGCCAGTATGTTGATGACAATGATTAAGGGAGAAGAGCTAGCGGCTGCTGTCGAGTGGATCTCGCCTATCGTTGTGGAGCGCGCATCTGTTGAAAGGGCGGGATCGTAAGCGATGCATTTTGACGGGCAAGCGGTATTGCCGGCTGTGCGCAGCTTAAAAGATTACGAGTCGTTGATGGACGGCCATTCCACGTACGTCGTGTTGCTCGAAAGCAATCTGTCTGCCTTGCCCAGTCTGGTGCGCATGGCAAATAAGCATCAGAAAAAGGTGATTCTGCATGCAGATTTAATTCAAGGGCTAAAACACGACGAGGCTGCGACACAGTTTTTGTGCCAAATGATCCGCCCTTTTGGCCTCATCTCCACGCATGCCTCTGTGATTGCAACCGCGAAGAGACAAGGTGTGCTTGCGGTGCAACGCGTTTTTCTTATCGACTCGCACAGCCTGCGTACGAGTTATCGCATCCTGGATCAGGCAAATCCAGATTACCTCGAGGTGTTGCCTGGCTTGCTGCCGCATCTGATTGCCGAGATCCGCGAGAGGACGAAGATTCCGATTCTGGCCGGCGGATTCATTCGTACCAGGGACGAAGTGGAAGCAGCCTTGGCGGCAGGTGCCACTGCCGTAACATCGTCAGTCAAAGAACTGTGGGAGTCCTAATGCGCTCGCGTAGGCTGGACAGTTGTGAGGACCAATGGATAGATATCCATGCATGATATGGATGGGAAATAAAGTATGAGCCTTTTGCAGATTTCTAAGTCCTTGTAGGGCAAGGGATTTCGGGGTATAAAAAACGACTTCACCCCAAGCTTTGAGGGGATTTCAGGTTTAGAAACCAAAATCCCTACAGGACGGAAATCCACCTGTATTTTCTTCAAAAATTCCTGTTTTCCTTCGAAGAGTGGCTAGAAATTGAACCTAGTGAACGGCAGTCGCGAATTCAGGAGACGGCAACGCCAACTGGGTGCCAAGTACGACACGTTTGGGAACAAGCTGACGTGGTTTGGGTACAAGGTTCATCTTGCAGTGGATGCCAAAAGCGAACTTCCGATTGCCTTGGACGTAACACCTGCCAACGTATACGACGGCGAAATGGCTATACCGCTCATGAAGGAGATCCACGAGCGTAACTGGCGATTCCAATTCGTCATGATGGACGCTGGTTATGACCAGGCAAAGAACGGTGAAGCTGCTCGTCAGTACGGTGCGCAGGCCATCATCGCATTGAACAAACGAGGCGAAAAGGAACCCCCTATCGGCATCGCATCCGACGGAACGCTCCGCTGCTCGATGGGTTACGACGCAGAAAGAGCGTCTCACGATGAACGACGCGCACGTACGAGGCATCCAGAAGGTCACGATCCACGTCTACATCAACGCCGTTGTTCTACTGGCGGCGGCTTTGGCGGTCAGCGCGGCCAGGCGAGAGAAGGAGAGCGCCTAAGCCACCCAGCAGTTTGCTTGCAATGGATTACACGCATCGTGGCGATCATGTCCTGCTTTCAAAAATTGTAATACCAATCCGTCGGTGCGGTATCAGTTCGTTTTTTGATTTGATCAAATCGGCCATTCTGCAAAAGGCTCAAATATAAAAGCTTTCGATATGAAAGCCTTTACAACACGAATGAAAACGGGTATGATGGTCTCAAGTTCATATCATGCCTCTGAGATTATGGAGACGGCAGCAATGAGAGAGTGGTATTAACTACCGCCTGACGTTGTCTGCCGTCTATTTGTGTCTCAGGGACGCCTCGGCGCTTGGCTGGATTTGTGCAGAGTGCACAGGTTAGCCCGTTGGTTCATCGATCCGGACGTTGGATCAACACACAAGCCGAGTCATAGAGGGGGGTACATGGTGAGAGAAACTGTATGGGGCGAGTATTTGGCCGAAGTGATTGGCACTGCATTCCTGCTGATGGTCGGCGACAGTGTTGCTGCAATGGCTATTGTCTATAACGCGTTTTCTGGGGACTACTGGGGCATTTGTATTTTGTGGGGCTTGGGTGTCACGATGGCTTGCTATTTGGTTGGGGCCATCTCAGGGGCACATCTCAATCCGGCCGTTACCGTCGCGTTTGCTGTGTATGGAGGATTTTCATGGAAGAAGGTGCCGGGATTCATTGTATCTCAAGTGATCGGCGGCTTTCTCGGTGGTGCGCTGACCTACGTCTTGTTCAGCCCTGCCATCAACGCCTACAACGCGGCGCATCACGCCGTTCGCAATGCAACGTCCGGCCTTACGACATCTGGCATCTTCTTCACGCATCCGAATGTTGGAATTACGACAGGGCACGCATTCGTAGACGAAGTGATTTTAACCGGTGCGCTGGTGATTGGCATTCTGGCGCTCAGTGATGCGTACAACTCGAACGGACAATTAGGCAAGATCCAGCCTTTGATCGTCGGGCTGCTGGTAGCTATGGTTGGTGGTTTCGGCGGCGAGTTGGAGGCTTGGGCACTCAATCCGGCACGTGATCTCGGTCCGCGCATTTTTGCTTGGTTTGCCGGATGGGGGCAGAACGCTTTCCCAGGGCCCAATGGCTACTGGTGGGTACCAATTGTGGCGCCGATTCTCGGCGGGATTGTTGCTGGAGCGATTTATAACTTCCTTTTGCGCCCGTTCATGCCGGGCAATCCGAAGCGTGCAAAAGTCGCTGGACCCGTGCAGACGACTGTTCAGGCGTGATCGAAGAGAAATTCTGGGAATGATCTGAGGAGGAACTGGGGATGGCCAAATCTTACGTTCTTGCGTTTGACCAAGGCACAACGAGTTCGCGTGCGATTTTGTTCGATCGCGCTGGTCGTATTCACAGCGTAGCGCAAAAGGAGTTTCAACAGTTCTACCCGAAACCGGGCTTTGTTGAGCATGATCCGATGGAAATCTGGGGCAGTCAGAGCGGCGTATCGCGCGAAGTTCTAGAGCGTGCAGGCGTCTCGCCGGACGAAGTGGCGGCTATTGGCATCACCAATCAACGGGAGACGACCCTGGTTTGGGATAAGGAGACCGGCAAGCCGGTATATAACGCCATTGTGTGGCAGGATCGGCGCACGGCCGCCATTTGCGACGATCTAAAGGCGCAGGGATTGACCGACTATATTCGCGAAACGACAGGACTCGTCATCGACGCCTATTTCTCGGGCACCAAGCTGAAGTGGATTCTCGATCACGTCGAAGGCGCCCGCGAACGGGCGCAGCGTGGCGAACTCCTATTTGGCACGGTCGATACCTGGCTGGTGTGGAATCTGACTCGAGGTAAGGTGCATGTCACGGATTATACGAACGCATCGCGCACGATGATGTTCAATATCCATACCCTTGATTGGGATGACAGGATGCTTGAAATTTTGGATATCCCACGCGCCATGCTGCCAGATGTCCGGCCGTCGAGTGAGGTGTACGGACACACGGACGAGCGGACGTTCGGCGGTGCACGGATCCCGATCGCTGGGATCGCAGGCGATCAACAGGCCGCCTTGTTCGGCCAGACGTGTTTCGAACCTGGCATGGTGAAGAACACATATGGCACAGGTTGCTTTATGTTGATGAACACCGGCGAGACACCTGTGGCGTCGCCCAACGGGCTGCTCACGACCATCGCGTGGGGACTCAACGGTAAGGTGACCTACGCGCTGGAGGGCAGCGTCTTTATCGCCGGGGCGGCTATTCAGTGGTTGCGCGATGGATTGCGCTTCTTCGATGCAGCTCCTGATTCCGAATATTTCGCGGGAAAAGTTGGGGATACAGAAGGTGTGTATGTTGTTCCCGCCTTTGCCGGGCTTGGTGCGCCGTACTGGGATATGTACGCGCGTGGCGCCATTTTCGGGTTGACGCGCGGAACACGCAAGGAGCATATCACGCGTGCCACTCTGGAATCCCTCGCATATCAGACGAAAGATATCCTCGACGCCATGCAGGCGGATTCCGGCATCCATTTGAAATCCCTGCGCGTCGATGGAGGGGCGGTCGCAAACAATCTGTTGATGCAGTTCCAGGCGGATATCCTCGGCGTGCCAGTCGAACGACCGCTTGTTACGGAATCGACGGCCTTGGGCGCGGCTTATTTAGCGGGTCTGGCGGTCGGCTTTTGGACCATGGATGAGATTGCACAGAATGGCGAGATCGAACGCAAGTTTGAACCCGAAATGGATGAACAGGCGCGGCATGATCTCTATCGTGGCTGGCAAAAGGCAGTGAAACGAACGATGGGATGGGCGCGCGAAGACGAAGACGAAAAAGTTTCAACCACACGCAATCCCGTTGCACAGGTATAGCAATGATCGCCGATTCGGCGTATGATATCCACAGATAGACAATCGGACCGATTGTCACTTGCCAAGTTCATATGAGACTGGTTGAGATCATGAGAGAACCACAAGTCAGGTGCACAAGAGTGCGCTTGGTTTGTGGTTTTTCTTTTGGGGAGGAAGCGGCAGTGAGAGAGAGTGCATTTTCGTTTCGGAATCGGCAGGACATCAAACGCTCGTTGGCAAGCGAGAAGCTCGATGTGCTAATCATCGGCGGTGGCATTACAGGAGCAGGCATTCTTCTCGATGCCAGGGCTCGCGGGCTCAACGCCGCGGTCGTCGAAATGCAAGATTTCGCCGCTGGGACTTCGAATCGTTCAACAAAACTGGTGCACGGCGGTTTGCGTTATCTGAAGCAGTTTGAAGTCGGTTTGGTCGCCGAAGTCGGCAAGGAACGCGCCATCGTGTATGAGAATGGCCCACACATCACGACGCCGGTTTGGATGCTGCTTCCGATTATCGAGGGTGGCACGTACGGTCGCTTGGCCACAAGTTTTGGTATTTACGTTTACGACAAGCTCGCTGGTGTGAAGCGTTCGGAACGGCGGAAGATGTTGAGCGTGGACGAGGCGCTTGCCAAGGAACCTTTGCTGCGGCGCGAAGGATTGAAAGGGGCAGGCTATTATGTCGAATACCGAACGGACGATGCCCGACTGACGCTCGAAATCCTGAAAGCGGCGGTCGATCGCGGAGCAAAGGCGCTTAACTACGCAAAGGTCACGAAGCTCCTATATCACGAAGGCCGCGTCGTCGGCGCGTCCATAGAGGACGTGCTCACGGGTGATACGCTTGACGTCTACGCGGAGAAGGTGGTCAATGCGACTGGACCGTGGGTCGACGAGCTGCGGGATATGGACGGTTCGAAGCAAGGCAAGACGTTGCATCATACCAAGGGCGTTCATATCGTCGTGGATGGCGGGCGTTTTCCGCTTCGCAATTCGGTTTACTTCGACGTCCCGGACGGTCGCATGATTTTTGCGATCCCGCGTGAAGGTAAGACGTATATCGGAACGACCGATACCAACTACCATGGCGACTTGAAGAACCCGCGCGTGACACAGGAGGACAGGGATTATCTGACTGCCTGCGTCAACGCGATGTTTCCATCTGTACGCTTGACGGACGCGGACATCGAAAGCAGCTGGGCAGGCGTGCGACCGTTAATTCACGAGGAGGGCAAGGATCCATCTGAAATCTCGCGCAAAGATGAGGTGTTTGTATCGGGCAGCGGCCTCATTACGATTGCCGGCGGCAAGCTCACGGGTTACCGGAAGATGGCCGAAAAAGTTGTAACCATGATTGCGACCGACTTGGCCGCGCGCCGTGGTTGTACGTTCGCGCCCTGTGCCACGGATCACATCCCCTATTCGGGAGGTGACTTTGGCGGATCGGGCCAGATGCCAGCCTTTGTAGATAATCGCGTGCAACAAGGCACGGCCTTGGGGTTGACGGAGAGCGAGGCGCGTAGACTCGCCAGGCGCTACGGCACGAATGTCGACGCTGTGTACGCCTTGATTGCGGATGGGCGGGATAAGGCGGCGGCATCGGGCCTGTCGCTTGAGGTGTATGGGGCTTTGCAATATGCCCTGGTGTATGAAATGGCGATGACACCGTCCGACTTCTTTGTTCGCCGCACCGGGGCGCTTTACTTCGATATAGACTGGGTGCGCCGTTGGCAAGAACCTGTCGTCCGGTATATGGCTCAGGAGCTCGGTTGGACAGAGCGCGAAGTGGAACGTCATGCGGCCGATCTTGCACGCCAAATATGTGAAGCGACGACCGTCGAAGGGGAACCCGGTTCCTCGTCGGCTGCAGACCGAGGAGCATATGTGGGAGCCTGACACAAAGGGCCTGTTCGGGTGTAACATACCTATAGCGTCATTCGATTTGCAGGGGCCAGGCGCCTTTGGTTGCTTGGCTGGCGGCGGGGGACGGCGATTTTGCTGTCCCCATTTCGCAAGAAAGGTTGTTTGCCCGAATGCAGGCTCAACAGAAGACACACATCCGGATTTTCCGCCCAATGTTGTTGGGAATTCTCGCTTCCCTCTTTTTTGCGGTGACGTTCGTGTTCAACGAAGCGATGAGTCTGCGTGGGGGACCTTGGTTCTGGAGCGCCGCATTGCGGTACTTTTTCATGCTTCCATGTCTCATCGCGGTTGTGTCTTTGCGCGGTGGCTTGTCTGAATTATTGGAATCGATCCGTCATCATGGCCGGCAGTGGCTTGTTTGGGGAACGATTGGCTTCGGCCTGTTTTATGCGCCGCTCTGTTTTAGTTCTGCGTATGGACCGGCTTGGCTTGTGGCGGGATCGTGGCAAATCACCATTGTTTGCGGTGTGCTGCTCACTCCTTGGCTCTCGCCAAGGGGATCATCGGGGGTGCGTACGCGCTTGCCGCGCAGAGAGTTGGTCACGTCTACTGTCATTCTGTTGGGTGTCGCCCTCATGGAATCCGCACAGTCGACGCATGTGCGCCCGGGTGCATGGTTTGCCGCTTTTCTGCCCGTCGTTTTGGCCGCGATCGCGTATCCACTTGGCAACCGCAAGACCATGATGATGTTTTCGTCGTCGCTCGATACGTATCAGCGCTTGCTTGGTATGACGATTGGCAGCCTTCCGTTTTGGATCGCTCTATGCGCGATAGGTGTGCCGTTCGCTGGATGGCCGTCTCCCAGTCAGGTGCTTGGGTCACTGGTCGTGGCCTTGTCGTCCGGCGTGATCGCAACGGCATTATTCTTTGCTGCGACCGATATGGCCAGGAACTCTCCGAAGTGGCTGGCTGTCGTGGAGGCGACGCAGGCGGGGGAAGTGTTGTTCACACTCTTCGGCCAGATGCTGGTGTTGCCTGGTGCGGCGCCGACTCCCGCCGGATATGTTGGTATCGCGATCGTCGTCGCGGGATTGTGTGTACACAGTTTGCAGATGGGGCAATTCAAGCAGCGTGTGTCGCCGGAAGCAGCCGCGCGATCGGTTTCGTTGCGTGTCGACGGCGAGCCGTGGGACCAGTAGTGTTGGCACATTCGACAGAAGACTCCGGGATTCATCAAAAGTTGTGAGGATTCGAAAGAGGAAAGACAAGACACGATGCAGAAACAAGAGTACAAATCATGATGAAAGCGATTTTTACAACCAGAGTGGGGGAGTAGGTCGTGGGTTTTTGGAAACATATCGCGGTTGGGTTACCTGCAGCCATCGGACTGTTGGCGTGGCAAGTTCCGGGGGTTGATGCGGCATCTGTACAGGCAGACACTGTGCAGAATCCTAATACACAGAACGCGCAGGATTTAGGCCCTGCCAGTGCTGGTGAGACCATCACTGCGTCGCTCATCCTGAAGGTCCAAAACGAACAAGGATTGGAGAACTACATTCAACAAACGGAGACACCGGGAAATCCGAATTACCATAAATTTCTGACGACGAGTCAGTTTGCTGCAGAATATGCACCATCACAACAAGTCATTCAACAGATTGTGGGGGATATCCACCAACTGGGACTTCAGGTGGATCAGGTCGATGCGGATGGGCTCGATATACAGGTAAGCGGTACGGTCGCCCAATTTGACAACGCCCTTAATACGACCATCGATAACTTCCGTGCAGATGGCCACGAATTCAGAGCACCGAAGCATGTCCCGCACATTCCGAACGTGTTGCTGAACAGTGTTTTGGCGGTCGTCGGTTTGGATACAGAGCAGGCGGCACAGTCGTTGACCGTAAAATCCCCGAATGTGAACGGTGCTTCAAGTCCTCAGGTTGTGTTGCCGAAGAGCGGAAGTACAGCGACCAATACGCCGGGGAGCTACACGGTGGGCGATACTGCAAACATGTACGATATCAATCCTCTCTATCAAAAAGGGATCACGGGCAAGGGAGAAACTGTAGGTATCGTTACACTGTCCGACTTCAATCCGTCAGATGCGTACGCGTACTGGAGTGGCATCGGGCTGAAGACACCGGCGAATCGAATTCGCGAAGTACAGGTCGACGGTGGTGGCCAAATCGATGCTGGTTCGGATGAAACGACGCTCGATGTCGAGCAGGCTGGTGGGATCGCACCAGACGCCAATATCGTCGTGTACGATGCGCCAAACACGGACGCTGGTTTCATCGATGCGTTTTATCAAGCCGTGTCCGACAACGTGGCCGATTCGCTGTCCGTGAGTTGGGGGCAGCCCGAGATTGACTACTTGGCAGCCATGAACAATGGTGTCGACTATACGGATGAACTCGCCGCTTTCAACCAGGCGTTTATGGAAGCTGCGGCCCAAGGCATTTCCATGTTCGCCGCGGCAGGCGATTCCGGTGCTTACGATACTGCACGTGACTTTCCACCGTCGGACGGTTTCACGACGCCGCTAACGGTCGATTTCCCAGCTTCTGATCCGTATATCACGGCGGCAGGCGGGACAACGGTTCCGTTTTCGGCAAACTTCCAACTGGGTGCAGTGAACATCCAGAAGGAACGGCCTTGGGCATGGGATTATCTGCAGAACCTTGGTTATACGGGTTTGTTCCCAATTGGCACGGGTGGCGGCGTGAGTGTCATCTGGCCGCGCCCATGGTATCAAATGGGGATCTCAGGCATGCAAAATAGCGCGTCTGGGCAGGCGTTTACAGACTCGCAAGGGCTGTTGTTTGGAACGCCTTTCACGTATCAATTACCGGCCAACTTTGCCGGTCGTAACGTGTCCGACTTGTCGATGGATGCGGATCCTGAAACAGGGTACTTAGTCTATGATAGTGCGGATGGGGGCTGGGTTGCGGGGTATGGCGGAACGAGTTTCGTCGCACCGCAGTTGAACGGCATTGCCGCGTTGATTGACCAATTCACTGGATCGCGTGTGGGGTTCATCAACCCAGTGTTGTACGGATTGCAAAAGACGTTGGGATATGGCTCCGATAAACCGTTTAATGACTTGAGCGACGGCAGCACGAACTGGTACTACCAAGCCGTTCCTGGGTATGATCCAGCATCGGGCATCGGGACGCCGAATGTGGCAAACTTGGCTGCCGCATTGAAATGGCTGCACTGAGGTGCGGTTTGCCGGCATGAACCTCCCGCATCGTTGAACAGTGCGCTTGTGGGCTGTCCTACACCGTTATTTTGGTGGCGGGGACAGCCCGATGTGCTGTTCACTGTAGAGGCTCAAAGTAGCTTTTATGTAATGATGTCATGAAGAAGGTGCAAACCGTTCAGGGGTCTGTGAAACGAGTTGATCATCAACGCTTTCGTGTTCATTGACTTGTATACAAGTATACGGTATGATTGCGCTTGTAGGAAGGCACAGGGGGTGTGGGCGTGATTGCCGGAATCTCGTATGGCGAAGCAAAAAAGACGCTTGGCGAACAAGCTTATGAATCTATCCGCGAAGAAATTTTATCTCTCCGCCTTTACCCTGGTCAAACGGTTTACGAGTCGGACTTTACTCGCATGCTTAACATGAGCAGGACACCAGTTCGCGAGGCTGTTCGCGCACTGGCGATGGAGCGTCTGATTGAGGTTCTTCCGCAGCGCGGTATGAAGATTGCCCTGATTTCGGAGCGCCAGGTCGAGGAGACACGCTTTATTCGAGAGAGTCTCGAAGTCAGTGCGGTCGCTTGTGTGGCCAATCAAGCCAGGTCTTCCGAAGTGAAGGCGTACCTCGAAGAGAATTTGGGACGCTCACTTGAGGAACAGCGACGTTTCGTGCGGCAAGCAGACGCCGTTTCGTTCTTGCACGCGGACGATCAATTTCATCAAGCGTTTTTACGGGTCTTGGGCAATGTGACATTGACGTCCATTGTGACGCAAATGAGGGGGCATCTCAATCGCGTACGGATGTTGTCCCTGTATGAACCGAAAGCGATGGCTCAATTGGTGCAGGAACACGAACAGATTGTGCAGGCCGTGCTCGCAGCAGATTCAGACTGGGCAGCGCACGCCATGCGGGCACATCTTGGTCGCCTGATGGACGATTTGCCAATTGTGAAGTCACGCCATCCGGATTACTTCGAGCCCTCATCTACTGCGAGCACACGTTAAATCCAAGCCGTGCAAGGGCCAGACGATCAAGACCAGGGGGATGAAGCGATGCGCATTACCGATATTGTCGCCACCACGGTGACTGTTCCGCTGGAAGCTCCATTGCGGCACAGCAACGGTGCACATTGGGGGCGGTTTGTACGAACCATCGTTCAGGTTCACACGGATGAAGGAATTGTCGGTCTTGGTGAGATGGGGGGTGGCGGCGAGAGCGCCGAACAGGCCTTTGCGGCACTGAAGACGTACTTAATCGGTCATGATCCATACCGGCTCGAGGAACTTCGGTTCAAAATTGCCAATCCGACAGCCAGTTTGTATAACAACCGAACCCAATTGCTTGCCGCGATTGAATTCGCATGTCTCGATATCATGGGCAAGCACCTGGGGCGGCCGGTTTACGATTTATTAGGCGGGAAGTTACGAGATGAAGTCGAGTTTGCAAGCTATCTTTTCTTTCGACTTCCGAATGAGAACACAGGTGAAGGTGAGATTCGCAGCGTGCAGCAGTTGGTCGAATATGCGGCGCAGTTGCGGGATATGTATGGATTTCGCGTACACAAGCTAAAGGGCGGGGTCTTTCACCCAGATTATGAGTTAGAATGTTATCTAGCGCTCGCAAACGCTTTCCCGGAGGATCGTCTACGTTATGATCCAAACGCCGCGCTGAGCGTGGAAGATGCCATTCGCTTCGGAAGAGCGATTGAACACGTGAACAACGATTATTACGAAGACCCGACATTTGGGCTCAACGGTAACCGCCGTGTTCGCGAGTTTGTTCGCATTCCAATTGCCACCAACACGTTCGTGATCAATTTCGAGCAGCTATCAGCCAATATTTTACAACCAGCTATCGATGTAATTTTGCTCGACACGACGTTTTGGGGTGGCATTCGCCCGTGTGTCAAGGCTGCTGCCGTCTGCGAGACATTTCAGCTTCCGATTGCGGTTCACTCGTCTGGCGAACTGGGCATTCAATTGGCGACCATGCTTCATCTGGGTGCTGTCTTGCCCAATCTGACCTACGCCGCCGATGCCCATTATCATCATCTGCTTGACGATGTGATTCAGGGCGGCAAGCTTCGCTATGAAAACGGCTGCATTCGCGTGCCGGATGGCCCCGGCCTTGGCGTTGAGCTCGATCACGAAAAATTGGGCGAATATGCGGAGCTGTACAAACGGCTTGGCGGATATCCGTACGATCGCGATCCAGCGCGCAAGGACTGGTTTCCGCTCATTCCAAATACACGTTGGGCGAATCACCGGGCGTGATCGAAAAGGATGGGGATGAAGAGACATGCGATTGCAAGATAAGGTGGCATTGGTCACTGGCGGCGGGCGCGGGATTGGTGCCGCGATCGCGCGGAGAATGGCTTCAGAAGGTGCGAAGGTGTGCCTTGTCAGCCGGACACAGGCGGAATTGCAAGCGCAGGCGGCGTGGATTCGCGAACACACGGAGGCGGACGTCTTGGTGGCCGTCGGGGATGTGGGCAATCCGGAGGACGTCGAACGCACCGTGAGAGAGGCAGTGGCGCATTTCGGACACATCGATATTCTCGTCAACTGTGCGGGAATTTCCATCGCCCATGCTTCGGTGGATCTGCCGTTTGAACGCTGGAAACAGTGCCTGAACGTCAATCTCGACGGCACATTCCTGTACTGTCAGGCGGTTGGTAAACGGATGATTGAGCGCGGGCAGGGTGGCAAGATCATCAACATCACCTCGCTCGTCGCCCATGCGGCCATCCCAGAGCGTGCGGCGTATGCAGCGAGCAAGGGTGGCGTCAAACAACTTACGCAAAACTTGGCTTTGGAGTGGGCGAAGTACAATATTCAGGTCAACACCATTAGCCCGGGATTCATCATGACCGAAATCGTGCGCGACTATATCGCCCGTGGCGTCCATAAGCCGGAGAAAATGGTGGCGCGGATTCCGGCGGGACGCATGGGAGAAGTCGATGACATTGCTGGTCCGGCCGTTTTTCTTGCGTCGTCTGACAGCAATTACATGACGGGCACGACGCTCCTTGTCGATGGCGGATTTTTGGCTAACGGATATGTGTAACGAGCGCAGATAGCGACGAGAGAGTATGGAGTGAATGGATCAAGATGCCGAAGAATATGTTTTTTAATGCACATCACAGCCCAATTGGGGCGTTTTCCAGCTTTACGCTCGGCTTTCCGGGCGCAAATGCGGGATTTGATTTGGAGCTCGGGCGGCCGCCCCAGACCAGTGTCTACATTGGCCTCGAGACGCGTACGGGCGGGCAGTTTGAGGCGTTGCCGTTCTTTGAAATCGGTGCAGACGAAAGTCTCCGTTATGACGTCGAGAAGGAAGTCGATGCGAATGCCAATCGCCACTTGCGTCCATTTGTGCGATCCGCTGTGGCGCGCGACTTCCAACTTGGCAGCGACACCTGGCAGGCAGGTGATCTGACGTTTACGTTGTACAACCAGGTCGTTGGCGTTCCCGATCCGGAGCAAGGTGATACGGATGCGCTGAAACTCGCATTGCTTCCAGCCGTGATCGCAGAATTGACCGTCGATAACCGGGCTGGTGCCAAGACGCGCCGCGCCTTTTTCGGCTATGAAGGTGGGGACCCGTATGCGGCCATGCGCCACATCTCAGGCCCTGGGTTTGTCGGTGTCGGACAGGGGCGGATCACGGCCATTGCCACGGCTCATCCGGATGTTCGACCTGCAACTCATTTCAGTATGGAAGACATCTTAACGACCCCGCTCGAGGAAAACTGGACATTCGGACTCGGCCGCACGGGTGCGCTCATCATGGACGTGCCAGCGGGTGAAGTGCGGACATATCCGTTCGTCATTTGTTTCTACCGTGGCGGAATCGTGACCACGGGCATGGACGGATCGTATTGGTACACGCGGTACTATCGAAATATCGAAGAAGTAGCAGAGACGGCGATAGCCTCATTTGGTGAGGTGAAGTCCCGCGCGGACCGGGCGAATCAGCGCTTGGCTGAGGCAAGGCTGAATGACGACCAAAAGTTTATGATGGCACACGCCATTCGCAGCTACTATGGATCGACCGAATTGCTGGACGTCGGCGGCAAGCCGGTATGGATTGTCAACGAAGGCGAGTATCGCATGATGAACACGTTCGATCTCACCGTCGATCAGCTGTTTTTCGAGCTGAAGATGAATCCGTGGACGGTGCGTAACGAGCTTGACCTATTTGTGGAGCGCTATAGCTACGAGGACCGAGTTCGTTTCCCAGGCGAGGAAGAGCTGCATCCGGGAGGCATCAGTTTTACACACGACATGGGTGTTGCAAACGCATTCTCGCGGCCGCACTACTCGTCATATGAGGAATACGGATTGACAGGATGCTTTTCGCACATGACGCACGAGCAGTTGGTCAACTGGGTCTTGTGCGCCGCTGTGTACGTCGAACAAACGGGGGATGAAGCGTGGTTCACACACCGGTTGCCCATTTTGGAACAGTGCTTGACGAGTTTGCTTCATCGCGATCACCCAGATCCGACGCAGCGCAATGGCGTGATGGGCCTCGACAGCGATCGCACAATGGGCGGCAGTGAAATCACGACCTACGACAGTCTGGACGTGTCTCTCGGGCAGGCCCGGAATAATCTCTACTTGGCAAGTAAGACATGGGCGGCGTACCTTGCCTTGGCGCGATTGTTTGCGCGGGCAGGCCGGGCCGATTTGGCGGACACCGCGCAAGCGCAGGCTCGACGTACGGCGCAGACCATCGTGCGCCATCAGACGAAAGATGGGTACATCCCGGCTGTGATGGGCGAAGGTAATGATTCACGCATCATCCCTGCCATCGAGGGGCTTGTCTTTCCGCTCTACATGGGGTGTCCCGAGGTCCTCGCTGAAAGCGGTCCATATGCCGAATTGATGCAAGCCTTGCGCCGCCATTTGGAGACCGTTCTGGTGGAAGGCGTTTGTTTATTCCCAGACGGCGGTTGGAAGATTTCATCGACGAGCGACAACTCGTGGCTCAGCAAGATTTATCTCTGCCAGTTTATTGCGCGCAAGGTCTTCGGGCTGCCTTGGCAAGAGGCCGGCCGACGGGCCGACGCGGCACACGTCGAGTGGTTGACTCACCCGACATGGTCTGTGTGGAGTTGGAGTGACCAAATTGTCCGCGGAGAATTTCACGGCAGCAAGTACTATCCGCGCGGCGTGACGAGTATCCTCTGGCTCGACGAGTGATTGGCGGGTTGCAGGCAACAACCCTTGGCGTCGAAAGGAGGAATTTCTCTGTGAAGACAGTGCAAGATCATCGTGCGTCAACGATGCCAGTCAATCTGGACTATGCTGCATGGCTGCAGGCGACGCCTGTTGCATTGGATGCCAAGGCGTATCCGTTTACGCAAGCCATTGTTTGGCGAACGGGTCGTCGTGTCCTCGACACCGCGGCGGCCGAGTTGTGTCAAGGCATCGCGGAAGCGTTCGCGGTCGAGCCCAAGGTGGGGGAGGCCGCACGGCTGGCCCCTTGCCGCCTCTATCTGGGCCTCCCAACTGATCTTCCAGGCTTTGTTGCCAACCAAGTCTCTGCATATGTTCAACAAGTTTGCGGTGATGGGTACGTCATCGTGCCCATCGAGGGCGGTTCTCTCGCTGTCGTTGGTCACGTGGATATTGGTTGTTTGTACGGCGTCTTTCACCTGTTGCGGGCGATCCGCATGGCACAACCGCTAACAGAGCCGATCGTGCAGTCGCCGCACAACGAGCTGCGCATGATCAATCACTGGGACAATGCCGATGGCACCATTGAACGCGGGTATGCAGGCAAATCTCTGTTTTATCGCTCGAACACGGTGCAATTCGATCCGGTGCGGGTGCGTGACTACGCGCGATTGCTCGCCTCTGTCGGCATCAACGCGATCGCGGTGAACAACGTCAACGTCCATCGCGTGGAAACCCAGTTTGTCACCGACGCGTACCTTCCGTCGCTGGCGCGGTTGGCGGATCTGTTCCGCGATTACGGCGTCCGCATCTTCCTGAGTGTCAACTTTGCAAGTCCCGTCGAGCTGGGCGACCTTGCGACGGCCGATCCACTCGACCCAGAGGTGCAAGCTTGGTGGAACTCGACGGCGGATCGGATTTATCGACATATCCCGGACTTCGGCGGTTTTTTGGTGAAAGCCGACTCTGAGTTTCGCCCGGGTCCTTTTACGTATGGCCGCGATCACGCAGATGGCGCGAACATGTTGGCGCGATCGTTGAAACCCTACGGAGGACTCGTGATTTGGCGGTGCTTTGTGTACAACTGCCTGCAGGATTGGCGGGACAGGAAGACGGATCGGGCACGGGCGGCATTTGATCATTTTGTGCCGCTTGATGGCCGGTTTGACGACAACGTTCTCTTGCAGATCAAGAACGGCCCTATGGACTTTCAGGTGCGCGAGCCTGTTTCGCCGTTGTTTGGTGGGTTGGCAAGGACGAATCAAATGCTCGAACTGCAAATCACGCAAGAGTACACTGGGCAGCAGAAACATGTGTGCTACCTCGTCCCGCAATGGAAGGAAATTTTGGACTTTGATACACACGCATGCGGACAGGGATCGACCGTGGCCCGCTGCGTGTCAGGAGCCCTGTTTGGCTGTGCGCACGGTGGCATCGCGGGTGTCGTCAACGTTGGCGACGATTTGAACTGGACGGGTCACTCCTTCGCGCAAGCGAACCTGTATGGCTTCGGACGGCTTTGTTGGGATCCGTCGCTGTCTGTGGAAACTATTACAGACGAGTGGGTGCGCTTGACGTATGGCGATGATCAAGATGTCGTCAGCGCGCTGGCGTACATCCTGCTTGCATCGTGGCGAACTTACGAAGACTATACGGCTCCGCTTGGCGTCGGTTGGATGGTCAACCCCGGCCATCACTATGGTCCCAATGTCGACGGGTACGAGTATTCCAAGTGGGGAACGTACCACTTCTCTGATTGCCACGGCATTGGCGTCGATCGCACGATCGCGACGGGCACAGGTTACACAGGGCAATATCATGAGCCGAATCGCAGCATGTATGAGAACCTGGAAACCTGCCCGGACGAGTTGCTGTTGTTCTTCCACCACGTACCCTATACGCATCGACTGCGCTCGGGGAAGACGGTGATTCAACACATCTACGATACGCACTTTGGCGGGGTCGAAGCCGTGGAACAGATGCGCAGGATGTGGGCGGAACTTGCGGACAAGGTCGATCCGGAGCGCCACCATGCCGTGCGTACTCGCTTGGATGTTCAGCTGCAAGACGCGATCGAGTGGCGGGACGTGATCAATACGTATTTCTATCGCAAATCTGGCATTCCTGACAGGCAAGGGAGAACCATCTTCTAACAGAAGGAACACCTGTCCGATCTCGCGAATGAATTCAACCATGAACTGTGAGCGGGGTAGGAGGGGTTCATCTGTTTACGTTTGTGCACTGTGCAGATCTGCACTTGGACAGTCCTTTGCATGGGTTGACAGGGCGCGAAGACGCGCCGATTGACCTGTTGCGGTCAGCGACGCGGCGTGCCCTGGAAAATCTGGTCGATTTTTGTGTTCGGGAGTCGGTGCAATTTGTCGTGATCGCCGGCGACGTTTACGATGGCGATTGGAAGGACTACCATACAGGCCTGTTTTTCCGCAAGTGCATGGCTCGTTTGGGCGAAGCGAATATCCCCGTCTACTTCATTCGTGGCAACCACGATGCGGCAAGCCTGATTACGCGGGAACTGCGTTTGCCGGATAACGTGTTCGAGTTTTCCGTATCGGAGCCGGAGACGAAATTCCTTGAGGACATCGGTGTGGCCATCCACGGGCAGGGTTTTGCCATGCGCGATGTGCGGGAAAACCTCGCGCGTTCATATCCGGCGCCGGTCCCAGGCTATTTCAATATCGGGCTCTTGCACACAGCTGTGCAAGGGCAAGCCGGCCACGATCCGTACGCCCCTTGTCACATCGACGATCTCCGCCGCAAGGGCTATGACTATTGGGCTTTGGGGCACGTTCACATGCGCCAAATCCTCCATGAATATCCCCATATCGTGTATCCCGGTAACCTGCAAGGACGACATATTCGCGAAACAGGTGCGAAAGGCTGTACCGTCGTACGCGTCGACGGCGGGCGCGTCACCGAGATGTGGCAGCAACCTCTGGACGTTTTGCGCTGGGAAGTCTGCGACGTCGCGATCGACGGCGTGACGGATCTGGAAGAAGTGGCGGATCGGGCGGCAACTTCGCTGGCGGCATTGGCGAACGCGCATCCAGGTTATCCTCTGGCGGTGCGTGTCGTGCTCCAGGGGGAAACAGAGATACACGGTATGTTGCTCGGGGACGAAGACCGCGTCTACGCCGAAATGATTGGCGTTGGACAGGATATCGGATCGAACATTTGGATTGAGCAAGTTCGCATCGAGACGAAGCCGGTTGTGTCAAGGCAACACCTTGACCATGCGACATCGGACTGGCTCGTCAGCGCATTACAGGCTGCGCGTGGCGATATGGCACTGCTGGATGACTTTGTGAGGGACATGCAGCACACGCAGAATCGCCATAGTTATGTCGATCACGGCTCAGATATACCATACATTCGCTCTCGGGACGACGTCCTGCGCTTGTTGGAGGAGGCTGAAGCCATGCTGTTCGCACAGTTGGCGAAGGGCGGTGATCGGCGATGAAAATGCTGGGGCTTCAGGTTCAGCACGTGCAACATTTTCGCGATCTCGCTCTCGATTTTCGCGGCGATGTCAACCTCCATGTGTTGTATGGGCCAAACGAAGCGGGGAAAACCACGTTGCTACACATCGTCCTCGATTGGTTGTTTGGTGGCACGCCATCGCTCACATACACCAAATGGTCGAGGCTTTCGGGCCTATTGTTGGATGCCCATGGCCGCGAGATCAACTTTGCGCGATCGATTCATCGCAACAAGCTCGTTGCCGTCGGTGGCGATGCAGCACTTGAGCAGGCTCTGCACGCGTGTTTACAAGGGCACGACCGCAGCCGCTACGAGCTGCTTTATGGATTGAACCACGAAGGCCTGCGGCAGGGTGGCGAAGGATTGTTGGCGTCCCATGGCGACGCAGCCATTTCACTGTTTGCGGCGGGTGGCGGGATCGCCACGTTGCAGCGGCACATCGACGCGTTGGGCAAGCGGGCAGGAGAGCTGGTCGCGCAAAGGAACAATGCCACCACGAAGAAGTTTACGGGCGCGATAAATGTCTACCATCAGCTCGTGCGTGAAATCGACCAAAACAGCTTGCGTGGACAAGACTTTACGCGTTTGCAGCAAGAGATCGACAGATGCCGACGGGAGCGTGCGGACATACAGGAGCAGGAACGTGTCATCGAACGCGAGCGCACACGGCTTGAGCGGTTGAAGCGCGTTCGCGAGCCTTTGCAGGAGTTGGCTGCTCTGCAAGGAGAATTGCGGTCATTGGCGGACGTGTCACCGCTAACTGAGGAGGACGAACGCGCACTCGAGAAGATTCTCGAGCTTCGTGTTACATCCGCGCAGGCCCTCCATGTGCTGCGAACCCAGATGGAACAACTGCAGGAGCAGCGTCAGGAGATTGTCATCGACGAGGAAGCGCTGCGCAATGAAGATGCCGTGCACGCACTGCTTGAAGGGGTGGGGCGGTATGAAGACCTGCTAGAGTGCGATATTCCGCGTTTGGAGGCCGAATATGCTGAATCCGTTCGCCGATGCGACGCGATCATGGCGAAGATGCCCACGCGCCTTGACGAGGGTGTGGCAACGGATCTCCTTCGCGGAACTTTTTTGCACGAAGAACTATATAAAGTTGCTGAGGCGTGGCAAAAGGCGATGGAGGACAGCCAGCGCGTCCGCTGCGATTGGCAAGTGTCCACGCAGGAGGTCGAGCGGCGTCAGGAAGCGTGCTTCGCCTTCGGTGATGTACCGGACTTCGCTCGCTGGCAAACATGGCTGGAAGACGCCTTACAAGCTGGTCACAATCGGATCGACGCAGATATTCAAGAGTTGAACGAAACCATCAGCCTGGAGCGCAGAAGGCTGGAACAACTGCTCAGTCGGCAACGGCTCGTTGAGCCAGATATCGAGAGGGTCGCCAAGTTGCCGATTCCGCTCGAGGAGACCATAAGCCAATACGAGAAAGATTTTTCGAGAGTAGGCGAGGAATTGTGGGAATGCCGTCGCGAGTTGGAAAAGGAACGGCGGCGTGTGACCGATTTGGAAGACGAACTGGAGCGTATCGACCAGTCCGCGTTTGTACCGACTGCCAAGGACTTGCAGGCAGCTCGTGCTCAACGCGATGCGGGCTGGGCGCTCATCAAGGCGGTTGTCAGCGGCGGTGTTTCGTCACAAGCAGACGTGGCCCGCTATGTCTCCGAGATGGGCGCGACGTCGTTGCCGCTGGCGTTTGAACGGGCACTCGCCACGGCCGACCAGCTTGTGGATGCGATGTTGCGGGACGCCGCACGATTTGCGGACCGCGCAGCCAAGACGTTGGAGAAGGATCAGACACTTCGGCGGATCGAGCTGGAACAAAGGCATGAGCAGGATGTGTTGGCGCAGAGGGATCAGCTAACCAGCAATTGGACGGCTGTTTGGTCGGCTTGTGGGTTGGTGCCGGGCTCGCCGAGGGAAATGAAACAGTGGTTGATGGAGTTTCAACAACCCGTGCGCGAGCGGCATGCGGGTATGCGGGAGGACATGGCGAAACTTGAACAGTACGAGGAGCTTCGCAAGCAGTTGCGATCCCGCTTACAACTTGCGTCAGCCGATTTATATGTGGAAATTCAGCCGGAATGGACCGTTGCCGAGTGGATGCAAGCACTTCTGCACAAATGCCACGAATTCGCGGAGTTAGCACAGCAGAAACAGGCCGCAAACCAAGCGTTGGCCGAGGAGCGGAATCGGCAGCAGAACAAGTTGCAGGAACTTGCGTCGGCCGAGGAAAAGGCTGCGCAATATGCTGGGCGTTGGCACGCTTTCCGTGGAGAGTTCCCGTTTCTGCCCGAAACGCCGGATGTGCCGTTTGTTCGTTTGCTCTTTGAATGGCAAACCCAGGCCACACAGGTCGAGCGGCTTGGGCGCGAGTTGCAGGACGCGAAGGCCTCACGGGATCGCTTTGCAACACAGGTGCGTCGGATTGCCGTGGATATGAGTGAACCGTGGGCACCCGACACGTCTTGTGGCGCTCTGGTTCGCCGGTTGCAGGCTCGCGTCAAACAGGCGTTAGAGACGGCAAATCGGTTAGAGAGCGTGGAGCGGGATCTCGAGCGACTGCATGAACAACTGCGCGAAAAGGAGTCAACTTT
Organism: Alicyclobacillus sacchari; assembly: GCF_004366795.1. Lineage (GTDB taxonomy): Bacteria > Bacillota > Bacilli > Alicyclobacillales > Alicyclobacillaceae > Alicyclobacillus > Alicyclobacillus sacchari. The sequence continues at coordinate 40,526 of NZ_SORF01000007.1, forward strand.
GGCGTTTTGTCTGCAGGAGATGGAACGTTACAGTCGGATCACAGGCGGTGTGACACCTGAAGAGTGCAGACGGGTCATGGCTGAGTCAAGGCGGTATCGGCAGCTGGAGGAGAAGGTGAGGTCTCTTGAGAGGAGTGCCATCGCCGCGGGGGATGGGCTGCCGCTGGAAAGATTACAGGCGGAACTGGCAGAATACCCAGACCCGGGCGAACTCGAGCGATCGCTTCAAGCCCATGCCGACACATTGCACGATCTTCGGGAGCAACTGGATCGTACCAATGATTCGCTGCGCGAGTGCGAAATGCAATTTGAAGAGATGAATCGGGAGCGTGCGGATGCGGCAGCGAAACGTCAAGAGGCCGAGGCTAAGTTGGCCGAAGCGGATCGTTATTGGCGCGAATACTTGCGAGTGGAGTTGGCACGGCGCCTGTTGCAAAGAGCCATCGAGTGGTTTCACGAGCAACATCCGTCCACTGTGCTTGATCGGGCTTCGGCGCTGTTTCGGCGTCTGACGTGCGATCACTACAAGAAGGTCGATATTGTGTATGAGGAAGGCGGATCGCGGTTGGTCGTTCTAGATCCGTCCGGTCATGCCAGAACCGTTGAACAACTGAGCGACGGCACACGAGACCAGCTCTATCTGGCACTGCGCCTCGGTTTTATCGAGGACCACGTTCAGTTTGCACCCGGACTGCCACTCGTCATGGATGATATCCTCGTGCATTTCGACGACGAGCGAACATTGGCGACGCTCGCTGTGTTGAGCGAACTGTCTGCACATACACAGGTGTTGTACTTCACGCATCATCAGTTCGTGGTGGATGCCGCGAAGCAGATGCTCGGCGATCGCGTCGCGGTTCACCATTTGATGGACATTGGCGCACCCGAGGAGGTTCGCTGAGCGGGCAGCGCCGAGACGGCATCTTGGTGGGAAGTTGCTCGCTCGTGCGATCGATGGCTATTCGCGGTATGATCATTCCCGCTGGAGGCGTTCATATGGTCGTACGACGTTACCTGGGAGATATCGCGATAGCCGCCGCGATTGCATATGCCCTGTACATGCTATTTAGCAGTTTCATCGCTGACCCGCAGGATGTATCGTTCCTTTCCCATAAGGTCGGAATTGCGCGCCATCTCAATCATCCTGTTTGGATTGCGGTGCTGCATATTCACATCGCGGCCGCTGTCGTTGCCATTGTTAGCGGCATGCTCAATTGGACACTGACAGGGGCCAAACACAGGTGCGGTGTGCATCGCATGGTCGGTTACCTTTATGTCCTGTCTGTTCTTGGCGTAGACGGTACATCGGGTTACTTGGCCCCTTTTGCCACAGGTGGTGAAATCTCGACTGTGGCGTTTAATACGTTGAATGTCTATTGGCTAATCGTTACGGTGCTGGCTTATGTGCGGATACGGCGGGGGGATGTCGCAGGACATCGCGCATTCATGCTGCGTAGTTATGTGTTTTGTGATACGAACGTCCTGAATCGCGGGTTCACCTACCTGGGGGCGCATGTGGTGCATTTGCCCTATACGACTGCCTACGCCATCGCGGTATGCGTGAGCATTGTCGTCAATGTTTTGGTTGTGGAGTGGTGGCTATTCATACAAAGAAGGGCGAATCGGCGTTTAGCTTCAAGGATGTAAGGGTACGTGTGATACGACGGTCAATTGCCCTGATGATCGAATTATTTGAGGAAGAAAAAATGGCCGGCACGATGAAGACGGGCGGCAGACGGTGGTTCCGTTTGCTCGCCCGTTTTCGTGTAAGGGTTGAATCAAAGTGAGGCTTCCACGTGGTAGTCGCTTTGGCTTGTGTGATCCGAGCCATTGCTCAGGTTTGCCGCGCGGAACGCCAGCGTCAAAACAATGACGACGATAACATTCAACACAAGTGCCCAAATACCCGCATAACCTGCGACGGTGCCACCAAAGATGTGAAGTGCGTAGGTGGTGGACTTATACCCTGTCGTTCCCCACATGTAGATACCATAGACAATCCCGACCAACCAGCCAATCAGCAGTGCGCGCCGATGGAACCAGCGCGTGTACAGCCCGAGTACAAGAGCAGGCACGGTTTGCAAGATCAAGATGCCGCCGACTTGTTGCATACTAATGGCGTATTGTTGAGGGAAGCCCAGGATGAAGACCAGCGCACCGACTTTGACCAGAAGCGATACAATCTTGGCTACGCGCGCTTCATGTTCTGGTGATGCACCTTTTACAAAGTATGTTTTGTAAATATTGCGCGTGAATAAATTTGACGCCGCGATCGACATGATAGCTGCCGGTACGAGTGCCCCAATCGCGATCGCCGCAAATGCGAAGCCGGTGAACCAGCTTGGGAATTCCTTGAGAAAAAGCAGCGGAACCGCTTGGCTTGTCGATTTGGCGTGAACACCAGCCGCCAGCGCCATAAAGCCCAGCAATGCCACAATGCCGAGTGCGAACGAATAGGCCGGCAGCAACGCCATATTGCGCTTGACCACACGGCGGCTGGAAGCACTGAAGACGCCAGTGAGCGCGTGTGGGTAGAGGAACAGAGCGAGCGCGGAACCAAATGCCAAGGTACCATATGCCGCATACTGTTTCGGTGACAAGATGTACGAACCTGACGGATGATGTGTCGGCAATATCGTCGCAGCTGCGTGAAAGATGTGCCCGAAGCCGCCGAGTTTCATGGGAATGACGATGACCGATACAATGACGGTGATGTAAATCATCAAGTCTTTGACCACCGCGATCATCGCAGGGGCCCTCAATCCACTGGTGTAGGTATACAAGGCCAGGATGATAAATGCAATGATGAGCGGCCAGTCGCCACCGATACCAATGGCGCTGATGACCGCCTGCATACCTGTCAACTGCAGTGCGATGTATGGCATGGTTGCAACAATGCCAGTGATAGCAATGGCCAGAGATAAGAGTTTGTCGTCGAAACGTCCCTCAATAAAATCAGAAGCGGTGACATAGCCGTGCTGTTTGGCTACAGACCAAAAGCGCGGCAAGATGAGGAGAAACATAGGATAGACCACGATGGTGTAAGGTACGGCATAAAAACCGAGTGCGCCTGCCCCATACATGAGCGCAGGAACGGCGATGAACGTGTAGGCGGTGTAGAGATCCCCACCGACCAAAAACCATGTGATCAGTGTTCCGAAGCGTCGTCCTGCCAAGCCCCATTCTTCCAGATGGTTCAGGTCAGCTCGCCGCCATCTTGCGGCTATGAAGCCAAGGACAGTAACAAGTATAAAGAAGATAATGAAAACTGTAAACGCGGTCCAATTCATCGTTGGTTCGCCCCCTCCCCTTATCAAACTTATCAGTCATCTTGAAGTATGAAGTATAGAAATCCAGTGATGATGGCACTAATGATGACCCACATCATTTGGTACCAATAAAAAAGGGGAATCCCCCACAGTGTGGGTGATGCAGACGCATAGAATTGCGGAAACAGTGTGCCGATGAGCGGGATGAAGACCAGCAAATACCACCAGCGGCGGCGATGCGAAGCGGTGTGATTCGGTTTGTTCATACAGAACACCTCCTTGAACAACTGGATTTGGACATGGAAGAAACTTCACACAATACATTAGTGGCAACGCTTACACCGCAGTAAGAATATTTATATCTAAAAGTCACGGCTCTGTCAAAGATGCGCACATGATATACTATATATTGATTTTATAACTATTATATGGATTGGTTTTCCGCTGTGTTTTCATCCAGGAATCTTACAAAAGCTATCACGGTAGAAAGCGATTTAGAATTGTGCGATCGGAAGTTGAATCGTCACACGCGTCCCATGCGTCCCGTCACTGTCAAATTGGATATGGCCACGGTGTTCCTGGATAATATTGTATACCACCATTAGTCCGAGTCCAGTCCCTTTTTCTTTGGTTGTGTAAAAAGGTTGGCCGAGTGTAGCGAGAAGATGTTTAGGTATACCAGGCCCGTCATCGGTCACTTCGATGATGACATGTTCAGGTTGAACATCATATGAGAGACGAATGGTCCCTCCGCCGTCTTCCATAGCTTCAATGCTGTTTTTGAAAAGGTTTAAAAAGACCTGTTTGAGCTGCCCAGGGCTGCAGTGTAGAGTGACATCCGGTATCGGACTAGAATCAAAGTAGACATTGACTTTGTGGGCCTGTCCCTCAAGCAGCGTGATCGTATCACGGATAATGGTATCCAGCGTATAGTTGCAAAATTGCGCCGGTTCTGGCTTTGCGAGAACGAGTAAAGAGCTTGCAATATCGGATATGCGAACAAGCTCTGACCAGACGATGCGATAGGATTCGGGTGACACCTGATCAAAGTGTTCCCGAAGCAGTTGCAGAAAACCCATGACGGATGTCAATGGATTGCGAATCTCATGGGCAATACCGGCCGCCAGCTGTCCCGCCACAGCTAGTTTTTCGGTTTGCAACAGGTAGTCTTGCTGGCGCAGGCGCTCTGATATATCTCGTGAGACAACGATAAAGCACTCGATCTCGTTGTCTGGTGTAGAAACAGGAGAGATTTTTGTTTCTGTCGGGACGACTCTGTCGCCGAATTGAAGGCGTATCTGGTGCAGCGACGAGCGCAGTCGGTTGTCCTCCAATGCTGCACGTACGGAATCAGGATTCTGAATAAACGTATACAGTGACTGTCCGACAATCTCGTCGAGAGGTTTGTTAAAAAGGCGAGCATGCGATGGTGACGCAAAGGTGATTGTCGCACTTGGATTGACAAGTAGGATGAGATCGTCTGTGTGATTGGCAATTAATTGGTATTTCTTTGTGGCTTCCGAAGAGGATTTGACGGCTCTGGAGTACTGCTGCCACATGAGAATAAAACAGATCAGCAACAACCCGACAGGGAGTATGGCGTCCATGATCTGATCGTAACGTCCAATCAATACAAACAGAATCGAACTCATGGAGACGGAAAGATAATTAAAGCTGCGGACGGTCGACCAAGCGGATGCAAGCTGGTCGAACGACCAGTGCACGCCGAGGAATAATAAGATGTTTACTGCTTCAAAGGTGCCGAAGATTAGGGCGGACTGAAACAAGCTCGGGGTCCCCTTCGTAACTTGAAAGACAGCCACGCTCGTATAGAGCGATACCTGAAACATACCGAGCGTCGTGATATAGCGAAACCAACGGATCTTGCGCACATTCCAGTGATACGCGCGAAGAAATGTAAAAAGGCACCCCATTCCCATGACGAGATCCGCTGCCATGACGCCGTACTTTGTACCCGCCCATATATAGCATAAAATCGAGGTGCTCCATTGTGCCCCTCCAGGAAGGTATAGGGGATAGTAGTCCAGTACGCATGCCAACAGTGTAACAAACCAAATGCTGGGGATCATATGGAGAACATTGGTATACAATGCCCACACGGGCACCGTCACGCCGATAAGAAACAGTACAGCACGATAGCTACTGCGAATCTGACCCATGTTGATAACTCGCTCTCTTCTGTGATTCTGCCAGCGCGAATCTACCTAATCCTATGCCGACAAGAATATCCCCTGGGCTCATGACAAAGGGAGGAACGGGTATCCAATCACCCAACCACCACCATCCATCCATCGCCGTAAAGGAATGGCGCAGTCCAGTATTTTTTGCAATCGATAGGTGCAAGAGGTGGACTGTGGAAAGTAATACTGGCATGGCACCGCCTGTCACGACAATTGCAATTAGGTTGAGGGCGGTTCCGTACAATACGAAAGGCAGTCCCGATACTTTACGATTGAGATATAGCCATAGTACAACAAGCCCCATAGATACGGGCAGCAGGCCATATGACAATGTCTGGTGCACGTTGTCAGCTATGACCTGACCAACAAGGCCAAGGAATAAAAGCGATATCAAGCGAAATCGGATTTCGAGCAAGGATGACAAAGATCGACGGAAAATAAGCATTAGTAAGAACGGAACGGCAAGGCAATATGGCATAAATCTCACTCACCTTATTGTATAATCCTATATTAGCATGTTGGGGCTAGCGCACCGCAAGCAAAGAAAAAAGAATCGGCTGTTACCGATTCTTTTTCAGAAATCGTGATCACTTTATTCTAATAAATTATATCCAGGGCCAAGGTGCGATGGTTGCGGCGGCCAACGCGACGAGCACTGCAGCCGTCGCAATGACCTCTTTCTTCATAGCGAGCTTTTTCATCGAATTTCACCTCCATGGATGTAAAATCCGACACCGACAACATGACAATAGCATGTCCAAAGGGCGAATGCTGTCGAAATGGGTCGATTTATGAAAAATACTATATATTTTTCAACCCATGATCTGTCGACGATTGACGGGTTAACGAATATGGGGGAATCATTCGTCGATATTTGCCGGGAAATATTCACGGAGAAGGTGGTTACCTATTTCTCAGGTAACCACCACAGCAAGCGAATGACCAATCCAATACCACACCCGACTAGTGTATCGATGAACCTTGCGTGAATAAGCGCAGGAACGCTCATGCCGACTCGTGCAATCTCTGTAATGGTCAACGCGAGTGGCGTAATGAATATGACGGCCAGGCCATAATTGCGTGGAATGAGCAATTCAGTCACCGTTTGCAGGGCAAACACAATACACGCTAGCACGATATACGAGGGGTGTATCGACAAGATGGCGCCTGCGATGAAAACCCCTAACGTTGTACCCAACGCTCTCTGCATAGCGCGGTGGATAGTCCCCATGACCGTCGTGCCGATCAAGGTGGCCGCGCAACCAATAGGTACCCAGTACGGACGTGTGTTTCCGAGTGCATATGCAAAGAGTACTGCACAACATATACCGACTGCCATTCGGATTCCTGCCATCATATACGGTGAACGCACGTGAATGGCCAGCCGCAGTCGCGCGGCTGCGATCTGGACCGGTGCTCTGCGCATCAAATGTTTTGCAGGTTCGGTTTGGTGGTGTGGTTGGCGCAAAGATAAACCCCAGGCGATGGCCATCGAAATGATCCATGCGATCGTGCCGCCAATCAATGCGATACCCATACGCTCTGGTGCCAATGTTGGCTCAACCGGCATACCGGTGCCTATGGCACAGGCCATGATGAAAAAGAACGGTCCCGGTGGCGCAACTTGCAGTGATCCGCAGAGAAAGGTAGCGCATCCCCCAACGAAGGCGAAAACGATAGCAATGGTTCCAGGCGATCCCGCGCTAACCGTCCCGAGTCCAAGCGATATCGACAGTCCCAGCGCGACGATGGCCAGTTTGAGTGCCAATCGCCGCAAGGGGATGGCAGCGGTATAGATACCCGTGAAGCCGCCGATGGTTGCAAGCAATCCCCATAGTGGTCGGTGGGCTAAAGTTGCTGTTAACAGCGGGACAAAAAGGCACAGACCTGCGCCAATGGCCCGACGCCAAGGCCATGGCGCTTTTCTCACCAGAAACGCATGATGCAATTTGGGTGAATCGTGCGTCAATGCCTCAGTTGTGGTCGGTTGATCTAAGCGCACTGGTAGTTTGGGATATCTCTTTGGTTTGTTCATTTTGATATACCTCGCGGTCGAAGGGTGTATCGTTTAGGGAAAGGTAGCTTTTGATTTACGCTACATCATTGTGACCCTTCTCGTAGCACAGTGCAAATTTGTAAGCGTTGCGATTTGTTATAATATAGATAGAGTGGTGCTGGAGGGAATTTTGCATGAGTCGTATGAGCGAAGTGATGCGCCAGGTCCGTGACTTTTACCGTGGGCGTGGCGACGTTCGGTGTTTTCCAGAACGGTGGGTAGTCTCTTACCTAAACACATTGTACTTTGCAAAGCGGAGCGATGAACTGGATTGGGCCTGGGGCGATCTGGAGGCTTTGATGATGTATCTCGAACGCACTGGTATCGATGATTTGGCGGAGCTTCCATGGTGGGAATATTCATTGGCTTTGGAATGGATAGAGAGTCATATCATCGACGGAGAGCGATTCCATTTGACCTTAGACAATGCACGACGCATGATGTCTCGGTGGTCCGATTTTTACGAATATCTTGGTAAAATCGATGTGGAGATTGACGCGTCGGTTTTGAATGAAGCGTATCGCAAGGTTTGTGGGGGAAAGGATCTGCAGCTGATTGAGCGGATTCCGTATACCGGTGACGAACTGTGGATGGAGTTGGCCTCGCCAGGAACCGACGAGGCAACGCCTTTCCAAATCTGCGATTATTGGATGATCATTATGTACGACAGGCTAGGCCGATCCTGGGACGCTCTGGATGAGACTCTGCAATCAGTTCCTTCGGTGCGCGAAAAACGGCGACGTTTCCTGGCTTTGCGGCACAAGCTGCGGTTGGCTGGCTGTGAAGACAGCCCTGAACGACTGGTCATCGGTCAGTTTGATGAGCGGGATATCGAAGACGCTGAGCGGTGGGTCTACCGCCGACGCGTGAAAGCACCAGCCAGACAGGCCTAGGGAATTTCATACGGTCGTCCCTTCCACGCGCCAGCCCGTCGTTGCCAGAATCGGATCGCAGAATCGGCGGTCATCAGCGTATACAGGAAGCCAGCGGCGGGTAATGCGATGGCCCGCCACGGTGAAAGCTGATACCAGCGAAGAATCGGCACAAACGTACACGACATGATGCACCATGCGGCAAGGCCAAGGATACCCGTCCAAATCCAACCAGTATATCCCGAAAGGGCGAGACAGACGCCTGCAATACCTGTAACAATAGGCGCTAGATAGAGCAATATCATGCCAATCACGGTGCCGATCAAAAGCCACACGGAGTAGTTCAACTGGACGAACGCGGTACGTGCCACCATATCCCAAATTTCTGCCAACGTTGCATAACGACGGACACTCATCACGTCATCGCCAAGTCCCAGCCACAGTCTGCCACCGCGGGACTGAATGAGTTTTGCCAATGAGCAGTCGTCGATCACGGCGCCCGCTATGGGCGTCAGCCCTTCCTCAGATTGCACGAGTTCGCGTCGCACTAGAATACAGCCACCTGCCGCCGCCGCCGTCTTTCGCTTGTCGTTTGCGACCCAACGAAACGGGTACAACTTCGCGAAGAAGTAGACGAAGGCCGGGATCAGAAGGGTCTCCCATTTGGACTTCACGTGCAGGCGCACCATCAAGGAAACAGCATCTCTTCTCCGCTTCCTTGCATGTCTTACGAGAGATGACAGTGACGACGCAGGGTGCCGGATGTCAGCGTCAGTAAACAGTATGTATTCAGCATCCGCAGGGACATGGCGCAGTCCGTTCTGCATCGCCCAAACCTTCCCGGCCCAACCGTTTGGTAGAGGATGTGCCTTGACAATCTGCAATCGATCCGCACGTCGAAATGTCTGTGCAATTGCGCGGGCGACATCGCTAGTTTCGTCTTCGCTGTGATCGTCCACCAAGATAATTTGAAACTCACCCGGGTAATCCTGAAGCAAAAGTGACGGCAGCGTTTCGGGTAAAACTGCTGCCTCGTTGCGGGCCGGTACCACCGCACACACTTTCGGCCATTTGCTGGGTCCACACAAATCATCGGCGACCGTGGCCGTGAGTCTATCATCCATTCGCCAATACAAGCCCCTGCACAGCAGCAGGAACAGCCATGCTATGAACGTGATAGATGAAATTATTTCTGCAAACCATGGCATGTCGCTCACCGTCCTATGCGATGTATGCAGTTTATAGTCTAGCAAAATGGAAGGTTACAGGAATTACTGCAATCATAGTCTCATTCTATCGTTATTCAGGATATGAAGAAGGCGGACCCGACTATCCAAGTTGGCGCCGTGCTAGCGGCACACGGCAATGGTCTGGATGACTCCACCATAAAGGGTGGGGCTACTTCGTATCCGGACGGTAAAGATCCCGTCAATCAGTCGCCGCAACCGTGGAATCCGACTGTGTGAAAGATCGCCGGATCGAAAATGAATGATGTCGGTGTTCACGGGTATCCGCAGAATCCAGGTACTTGGTCCGAAAACGGTGCTGTGAAGGTAGACTGGTGGGACTTACACAATCGTCTGGTGGCGGGCGCGGGTCAGCTTGTATCGGAGACATCGGTTGATACACCCATGCGCACTGATTATGGGTTACGGTTTGTTTCAAACGCTGATGATAAAAAGCCGCCCAATCGGCGTCCATAGGACGGTACGGGCGGTTTTTCGTACGTCTCGGGTCAAGTTTCAGCCTCACGCCACGTGCGTACGGCCCAGATTGCTACACCCAAGAGCAACCAGAGGACGCCCAGTTTGAGCACGAGCCACGGCGACTCTTCGCAAACAAGCGCCACAATCATAACGAGTAAGCCTAAGATGGCGATTACGCCATCCAAAAACCGCTTCGTCCCTTTCTCTCCTAGGAGATAGAACCGATAAAACAAAGATGCGTGAATCATGATGAAAGCCGTAAACGCCCCAAACGAGACAAACGCGTTCAGTGTTTGTAAGGGCAAGAAAGTGGCTACAACAAAAGAAAGAAGCGATATGACGGGCATCGTAACTTTTTGCAGGGGGAGAGGACTTGCCGACAACTTTGGCTGGGTGTGTTGACCTAGCACGCCCAAAACGCGCGAAGCCGCAACTTGCCCTGCGCTTGCGTTCACAATACCGGATCCCAGTAGAGACACCGTGATGAGCAACCAGCCGCTGAACGGGCCGCCGATAGAACGAGCCAGATCGAAAAAGCCTGTCGCCGGGTCCAGTGTGGCGTAGTTGGGATGGATGGCACCGGCAAGTGCGCATTGTAGCAGGAACACAAGGCCCATGCCTGCTGCGACCCAGGTCGTCGCCTGTCCCACGGATCGTGTCGGACGATCCGCTTCACCATCGAGTGTACTTATACCGTCGAAGCCAAGAAAGCCAATCACGCCGACGGATACAAGTGACAGCAACCGATTCGGGCCAACGGGTACAGGTGTGCTGGGCGGCGCACTCGCATGTGGTAAAGCGTGCAGTGCAGCGACGACAAAAGTGAAGAGAGCGATCAGTTCGCAGACGAGTACCAGTGCATAGATGCGGATTTGTCGTCGGATAGGCAACATGCCAAGCGTCAGATTGATGACGCTGAGCAGCGCATACCATGTCCAGTTGGGGACTTGCGGCAAGTACTCGCCGATCAGGCTGGAGCAATTGGCATACAGTGTCGCCGGCACGAACAGGTAGTCCGCCAGGATAATCCAAGCGGCGATCCATCCGATATCGCTTTGCAGAGCATGACCGACGTAACTGTAGATGGAGCCTCCGGGGAATGCGCGGGCAAGGCGCCGATAGGCGTATGCCGTAAGACAAGCGCCGAACCATCCAAGGAGGATGACAAGCCAACTGTGCCCGCCGCTTTGCTGTGCGATGTACACGTACATGGACATCGGCGCGATAGGTACCATCAACACAGCTCCAAAAACGATCAAATCCAGGGTGGAAAGCGGTTTCGTCTGTGGGAGAGGAGAGAATGGCCTTTCTGGCATGGCGGGTCGACCTTTCTATGACGAAATGTTCGTGCGCATCCTGATAAGCGTAGTCTAGCGCGACTCGTGCAAAATCACAATGACGATGAAATTCCAATGATACATGTACTTGTTCGCCGGAAGTGTGTATACTGGATGGAAACTTCAAACGGGGATGTGTTCGTGTGCACAAAGTGCAATTTCATCTTGATCGGTTATTGTTCGAACGCAATTGGAAGATTCCCGATCTGATGAAGCGTTCCGGCGTCAATAAAAACACGCTCTATGCCATCAAGAAAAACGAGATCTCTCGGGTCGATCTCAAAGTTTTGCAAAGCATTTGTGATGCCTTGCAATGCGCGCTGTCCGACTTGATGAGCTACGAGCCAAAGGGGGAGCACGAGACGAAAGGGCTATTGTTTATTCTGTCGGGGCCGTCTGGGGCCGGTAAAAACACGCTCATCAATTCGTTGCGCGATCGTTACGATCTCGGTTTGACCTTTATCCCGTCGTTTGCAACGCGTCCAATGCGGCCGGGCGAACGCAATGGAAATCCGTATTACTTTGTATCGACGGAAGAATTTATGGCGATGGCGGATCGCGGTGAGTTTCTCGAGTACGAATCCATCCACGGCAATTATTACGGTACGCATCTACTGACGTACGAGCGCGCGCTGGATGAAGGTAACATCGTGATTAAGGACATCGACGTCAATGGCGCCCTGAACATGAAGAAGGCGTTTGGCGATCGCGTCGTATTAATTTACGTGCGTCCGACTTCGTTGAACGATCTCGAGGGTCGGTTATATGGCCGCGGCGATGCAGAAGCCGACATTCGTATTCGGATGGATCGCTTGAAGTACGAAGAATCGCTCAGTGATCAATTCGACTACCTTATTTTCAACGACGATATCCCCACGGCGACGGCAGAGCTTGCTCAAATTATCCGGACGTGTACGCGCAAGCGTGCATAGGGGGTTTTCTTGCGATCGCGCAACCGTCAGAGAGGAACTTGCTCGAACCATGTCGAAAGGGTTCCCGATGGGAAGTGATGACGGACCTGCCCTGGGAGGAAGGTTATGACGCAACAGCGCACCGGCGATGCACGAACCAGCGCTGCGGTTCGGGTTCGGCAAGATGGTACGTTTTACACGCATGCAGGGCTTGGGCATATTCTGAATTCACATAGCGTGATGCGACATCTGCCAGAAGCGGTATACGTGTGCCTTGAAGATGGATCGGGGCGTTTGCTGTCGATTGCCGCTGTAAACGACGTGCTGTGTCGGGAACTGGGCTATGAGCCACAAGAGTTGGTTGGACAAAGCGGTTTGTGTATTGTTCATCCAGATGCGCACCACGTTTTGCGCGAGGTGTGTCATCAGGGCGAGGCCGAGTTGCCTGTAGAAGTACCACACGTACATAGGGATGGAAGTGTTGTTTCCTTTGAAACAGCAGTGAGCCACTTCGCCGAGGACGATAAGCAATTCTGGGTGTTCACCTGCAGACCGTATGGCGAACGCATCGGTGCTGTGCGGAAATTGGCGGATCGCCCTTTTTTCGACAGGGGGACAGGCTTTCCTAACGAGCACTGGCTGCACGCAAAGCTTATGTCGCTGCAAAGTCAAACAGGCACACAGGTCTCGGTGGTCGCAGTAGGATTGAACAAGTTCATAGGTCTCCGGGATAGTTACGGGGACGAGGTGATGAACGAGGTTTTCCACCAACTTTTGATGCGCGTGCAGAGGGCACTGCCTAAGTCATACGTGGCGCGTGTGGCGACGGACGAGTTTGTTGTGGCCTTGCGCACAGCAGGGATCGACCAAACGGTGCTCAGCTTTCTTACCTTTTTAGTGGAGCAACCAATACAGGTACGAGATTTCAACTTTCGGCTGCAGGCTAGATTTGGTGTCGCTGTCCATGGAGAATCGGAAGACGGGACAAAGATGGCTTTTGTCGAACTCTTGCACCAGTCGTTGCTTGCCCTGCACACAGCAGGGGAAGCATCGCTCAACAGTACATGGTACACACCGAGCTTGAAACGTGGCATGGAAGAGAAACATTCGCTGTACTTTCGCCTTATGGAGGCACTTGACAAAGGGCAGATTGGCGTGGTTTATCAGCCGAAGTTTGATCGTTTGGGGAATGTCGTGGGTGCGGAAGCCTTGGCTCGTTGGAATGATCCAGAATATCCATGTTCCCCAGGAACATTCATTCCTATCGCAGAAGAGTTAGGGCTCATTCACAAGCTCGGTTTGCGTGTGTTGGGGACAGTGTGTCGCGACTTGGTCCAGAACGATATACTTGCCGCGGCGAATATCCCGATCTCCGTCAATTGCTCCGTGCGCCAACTGGATCATCCCGACTTTTTGCGAAATATCCACACTGTCTTGGGAAACTATGGGATAGCGCCACAGCGCATCGTATTCGAAGTGACGGAAAGCGTTTTCGCCGATTCCGGGCGACGCCTCTCCGTATTGCAGTCTCTTCAGGATAACGGGCATCTCTTGGCCATTGACGATTTTGGCACAGGATACTCGTCATTTCGCTATTTTCGGGATCTCGCGCCGGATATCCTGAAAATTGACCAGTCGTTCGTGCGTTACATAGGATTGGATCCCAAATGCGAAATTATCGTTTCCAGCATCATCGACCTCGCTCATCATCTGGGTGCCGTGGTTGTCGCTGAAGGCGTTGAGACGGATTTGCATGGTACGTGGCTTCGCGATCGCGGATGCGACGTCTTCCAAGGTTATCTGTTCAGTCGACCCTTGCATCTCCGGGACTTTCTACAGGTGTTTACGTTGGGTTCCGCATCCAGGAAATAAGACTCCACAGATTCCAGATGGGCCTGCTATGCTATGGGCAGGCATTGGAGGGGGTGGAGGCTAACGTGGATCGCAGGACCCGCGTCCGTTTCTCGTTGCGGTATAAGATCATGGCCATCCTGTTTGGGGCGATGTTGCTCATCGCACTGCTGAGCGACACGCTGTTTTACAGCACGACTCGAACGCAATTGCTCAATAACGCTGTGAAGCAGACCGAGTTGCTCGCTCATCAAATTGACCTGGAGATTGCCTCATCACAGACTGGCGAAGCGTACATCGACAATTTGCTTGGCAATGAGCTCAGGATTGCCTCCATCGCCATTGAGGAACAACTTCCGCGACATGTTGCGGAAGTCACCAATCGCCAGTTACAGAGGATCGCAGCACAGTTGGGCGTTAGCGGCATCACCTTGTTTCAGCCGACTGCCGGCGACATCGTCGGTGTGCGTTCTACAGATCCCCGGGAAATCGGCCTTTCCACGAAAGGAATGGGCAAATGGTACATTGCCTTTCGCGATCTCCTGGCTGGGCATCCGCAGGCCTCCAGCTATGGCACCGCAGCGAAGGACTACTGGTCAGGCCCGTTCTCCAACGCCACGTCCGACCCGTCCAAAGTAGATAAATGGGGTTACTACTATGATGGGACTACCGACTACATCATTGATCCTTTCTACGTCTCGACATCGATACCCGGTTACGAACAGGAAGTAGGCGTCAATACGGCAATCCGGCACATTCAGGCAGCGGATTCGGATGTGCTAGCCATCGCGGTGTTGAATCGCACGTTCGGCCAGACCCCAATTCGGTATTCATACCATGGTACGTCGTGGGTGGACGTCGCCAACGAGCCAGTGATGTACGGCGATTACAAATACCGTAACATGGCGGTGGACGTGAAGTCGAAAAATACAGCGCTCCGCTCCAATCGAACGGTGAGTGTGATCGATAGCGCGTCCGGACACAGCGTATTAAAGACGTTTATCCCGGAGAGTGTACGAGGCACTCGCTATGTTGTCGAAGTGGTGACTGATTATCGCGTCATCAGCAGTACCTTGACGCTCCTCATCCACAATCTGGTGGTCGTTTCCGCCATATTGCTGTTTGCCACCGCTTTATTGAGTTACTTAGGGTCGGATCTGATTGCGAAGCCACTGCGTCGTATCACAAAGGCCGTGGACGAGATTGCGGATCGCAATTTCGAGGCTCAGGTGCAGGTGCACCGTTCGGACGAGATTGGCGTATTGGCCGATCACGTCAATGAAATGTCGCGTAAGTTGGTTGGTTATCTGCGCGAGCTTTCCCTTCGCGAGCGCGGCAAGGGGATGGATTATCTCGTGATGGCAACGCACGCGTTGGTGCACGAGCTCGGTACCCCCCTGGCGGCGATCCGCCAGATGTCGGAACTGTTGCCGCGCGTCCAACCGGGGCTCAACAGCAAGGCGATTGAGATCGTCGAGCGTATGCATGCGGCCTCTGACTATGCGAATCGCGTTTCCCGCGAGTTCACGAGCTTCCTTAAACATGGCCGATTGTCTGTCAAACGGGCCGACATCCTTGCCATCGTGAGCGATGCAGCGGGGATGTGTCGACCGATGATGGAGGCCAAAGGCATCAACTTGACGCTGGACAATCGGACAGCGATGGGCCGCGTCGAGTTGGAGGTCGACGCCGACAAACTGTTCGCCGCCATCGTCAATTTGTTGAAAAACGCGATGGATGCGATACCTGAAACTGCACCCGTGCGCCAAGTTCGCCTTGAAACAGGTGTGCAAGGGGAACAGTTGCTCCTGGATGTCGTGGATACGGGAGTGGGCATTCCAAGGGAGCGCTGGGATTCTATTTTCATGCCCTATAGTTCGACGAAGAAAAACGGGCTTGGGCTCGGTCTGACGTTCAGTGGTTTGGTCGCGATTGCACATGGCGGAACAATTGAAGTCGTCGACAGCGGACCTGGCGGCACCCGCATGCGAATGCGCCTGCCGCTCATCGACGGCGTCGTTCAAGACGAGGCATAAAACGTGATGGACGTCTCTGCGTGGTGGGTTTGGTCGAACTGTGCAGGTGGAACGTCGAACCAAACATCCTGCTCCGAGCCCCACGTGGTGTCGATGAGCATCCAGCGATGCTCGTTCGGTAGGTAAACTTCGTTCCAAGCGTGGCTCCCTTCATTCCCTGCGATACCGCCCAAGCCTTCGTCAATCCGCACGGTGAGACCACAGGTATGGGCCATATCGGCGTACAACAGGGCAAAATCGGCACAGACGCCTTTGCCGGTTTTCAGGGTCTGCAAAGGAGATTGAGCATCCCATTTACCGTGCTCCACATAGTCGTCGTATTTGGCCCAGTTGTAAGAGATATGGTGGATTTCCCATTCGTACAATGCCCGGGCTTTTTGCTCTGGTGTCGTGTCTCCTTTGGTGATCTGTCGTGCCTTCTCGGCAACTGCTTTTGGAACAATCAGGATACCGGTCTCCGTGGCGGCGCCTGGCGTCGGGATCGCAAACAGCGAGATGTTGTCGGCGATGGGATGTAACGCACCCTGTGCAAGAACAGGCAATTCACGTGTGGCAAACGGCTGTAGCCATGGTTTGTAGACGTCGCGTTCAAGTATCGTGTAAGGAGTGGAGGCGTTTGTCGCCTGTGCGAGAGCGGGTAGCGACAAGTATTGCGTTGCAAGGAAAATGCAGGCGCCTAGTGCCATCGCGCGAATGGACCCTGCGATGGCACCGATGCCTCCGCCGCCGATACGTCCGAACATGTCTGGTGTGCGTTGCGATCTTGCAAATATCATGCTCCCTATTGGACGCACGATGGCCATGATGAAATTGGAAAGGACGAGGTACAGCGCGGCAAAACAGATCAAGTTGCCCATGCGCGGTGCTTGTTGCCATGCTATGGCTAGGTGTGTAAGCCATGTGGGAAAGTGGGCGGTGCGGGCAGGATGGATCATCCACTGTTGAACGTAGCCGCTAAGACGCCAGGCGAGCCAACCGGAAAAGCAAGCGATCGCGATATTCATGATCTGGGCGATTGTCGTTCGTAGTTCGCGGGTGAAGCCCCGCGCGAAACCGAGCACAGCAGAGATGATGACACATCCGACGAGAACGATTGTCAACCAATCATACATGGCCGCAGTCCTCCTTTCCGGGTTTTGTGTGGATAGTCGTCATTGTAGCGCGGATGAATGCAGTACGCATGGTTGTTCATTTTCCAGTCTATCCGCCAGGGATGGATTGCAGTAGTATTAGATGGTGATTTGTAAGTGCCCGCAAGACGGGAGGGCCGCTATGGATTGGACAATAGATCGCATGCCAAGCATGCAGGGGACAACCGCGATTGTGACAGGTGCGAACAGTGGTATTGGGTGGGAAGCGGCCAAGGCCTTAGCCGCACGCCACGCGAGGGTCATTCTTGCTGTGCGCAACTTGGATCGCGGGGAAATGGCCAAAAATCGCATCCTTTCGGAGATTCCGCACGCGAACGTCGCCGTGAAGCGGCTCGATCTCGCGGATTTACGCTCGGTACAGGCATTTGCCGAAGACGTGACGGCGCAAGAGGTAAAGGTAAACCTGCTCATCAACAACGCGGGTGTCATGGCGCCTTCCTATCAAACCACGCGGCAAGGCCTGGAGTTGCAGTTTGGTACCAACCATATTGGTCATTTCGCTCTCACATTACGGCTCTTGCCCACGTTGTGCAGCGGCCGTGGTGCACGTGTGGTTACGGTCAGCAGCATGGCGCATACGATGGCCAAAGCTCTGGACATTTCATATCTTCGTGGGCATGGTAGATATCGGCGGTTTACCAGTTACGCGCAGAGCAAGTTGGCCAATTTGTTGTTCACCTATGAGTTGCAACGGCGCGTGCAAAGACGAGGATTGGCAATACAAAGTATGGCAGCGCATCCCGGCTTCGCCGCGACGTCGCTGTTGGACAATGGCATGTTTGCACGTTCCAGATGGGTTCGTCCATTTGCACGCTTTGCGAATCGTTTTGCTCAACCGAGTGATATGGGCGCCTTGCCAACACTGTACGCGGCGACGTATCCCGACTTGGTCGGTGGTGAATACATCGGCCCCTTGGGTGGTATGCGCGGCTATCCAGGCGTTGTTCGCTCGAGCGAGGCTTCTTATGATGTCGATGCCGCCCAATGTCTCTGGGATGTGTCCCTCGAGCTCTCGAATATCGACGTGGACGATTGGATTGCACTGGCGGATGACATGTAGCTTGAAACAGAAGGGGATCTTGCAACTTGGCAAAACTGTATTACCGATTTGGGCAGATGAATGCCAGCAAATCAATTCAATTGTTGACCGTTGCCCACAGTTACGAGGAACAGGGGAAGCGAGTCACATTGTTCACGCCTGCTTTGGATGATCGCTATGGGCGAGGCGTGATTGCTTCGCGTGTCGGCATTGCGAAGCAGGCCATCGTCGTTGACGATGACACGAATCTGTACGAAGTTGTACAGTGCGATCCCCCCGATTGTGTTCTCGTGGATGAAGTACAATTTTTGCGTGCCTACCACGTTCGCCAACTAGCACGCATCGCGGACGATCTCGATATTCCCGTGATTGCGTACGGCCTCTTGAAAGACTATCGCAATCAGCTATTTGAAGGTAGCGAGGCGGCCATTTTATGGGCGGATCGCATCGAGGAAATCAAGACCATATGTGCGAATCCTGGATGTGACCGCAAGGCGACGATGATTTTAAAGTTTAAAGACGGCAAACCGGTGTACGCTGGGGAACAAATCGAAGTCGGGGGCAATGATTTGTACAAGTCTGTATGCCGCAAACATTATTTCCATCCAGACATCGATGGGCTGATGCGGGCCCCTGACTTATAATCCGCATGACTGGCGTCTCCCTTTTCTAGACATCCAGCGCCAGTTGGCGCACGCCAACATCCTCAATGGTATGTGCACAAAGGCGTACAAACGTCGATATTGAATAGACTGGCATCTCGAGTTGGCTCGCCACATACACTTCAAGCCGTGCACCGCGCGAATGTTCCCAACCAGGCAACGTAACGACACAGTCGGCATCCATGAGCAGACGAATGTCTTTGCGCATTGCGCTCGTCCATGCTTCGTCGACACCACACAATTCGGCAGGATTCATAACCTCGTGCCCGTACTTGCGCAGTTTCGTGGCGGCCTCGAAAAACGCTGGACGGTTCAAGTCAGGCAACCCTGTCATGGGTCCAGATAGATACACTCGTTTCATTCCCAATGACCTCCGTTTCGCTGGATGCAAATCACTATACAGAACATATGTTCGTGTGTCAAACTGCCGACTCCCTCTTGACCTTAAAGCTGTAACCGCTATAATGACGAAGGTTGTTCATCCGAACGATGCACAACGTTTGAACATTAATGTTCGGGATGCTATGGTTCATCACTGCGGATGGTCAGTCTCCGAACAGGAGGGGTTTGGATGGCGGATAACTATGATGTGATTATCGTCGGTGCTGGGCCTGCGGGTATTTACGCCGCGTATGAACTGGCGGAGAAAGCTCCGCAAGCACGGGTGCTGATGATCGATAAAGGCGTCGAAGCGAAGTACAGGCATTGTCCAATTATGGAGGGGCGCATCGACAAATGCCCACCAGCGAACAAAATCAAGACATATGCAAGTTGTTGGCCGGCGTGTGGAGTCATCAACGGTGCGGGGGGCGCGGGTAGCTTCAGCGACGGGAAGTTTAACATTACGGCCGAATTTGGCGGGTATCTCACAGAATATCTGCCGTCGTCCGAAGTTCTGTCGCTGATCGAATACGTGGATGCCATCAATTTGAAGCACGGTGCGCCAGATGTCATCACAGATCCGTCGACGCCGGCCGTTGCCGCCATCGAGCGGCGTGCGATGGCGGCGGGGCTTAAATTGCTGCGGGCGCGAGTGCGCCATATTGGTACAGACATGAATCTCGAGTTGATGAACGCCATTTTTCATCACCTCGCACAGCGCATAGATCTTCGCTTCCGGACGTTTGTGGACGATTTGCTTGTCGAAGAGGAGCGAATTGCGGGGGTCGTCCTCCGTGGCGGCGAAGAAGTCCGTGCCAGATTCGTCCTGCTCGCGCCAGGACGCGATGGGGCGACCTGGTTGTCCGATTTGTTCCGGCGACACAAATTGCGTATGACAAACAATCAGGTGGACATCGGTGTTCGTGTCGAGACGAGCAACGTTGTGATGCAAGAGATTAACGATCATCTCTATGAAGGGAAATTCCTTTACCAATCGCCGGCGACGGGGCTAATGGTGCGCACGTTCTGCAGCAACCCGTCTGGTCACGTCGTCGTCGAAAATCACACCGGTGTGATGGCTGCAAACGGTCACGCGTACCATGATCCGGCGCTCGGGTCCCGCAATACGAACTTTGCACTCCTGGTCAGCCATCGCTTTACAGAACCGTTTGACCGACCGAATGAATTTGCGAAAAGCATCTGTCATCAAGCGAACGAACTATCCAACGGTTCCATTATCGTTCAGAAGTATGGCGATATTCGCAAAGGGCGCCGCAGTACAGAACAGCGCATTCGGGAAGGTTTCGTCGAACCAACTCTGAAGGAAGCGGTACCGGGCGATCTCGGCCTTGTTCTGCCGTACAAGACGATGCTGGCATTGCAAGAGATGATTGAGGCTCTCGATCAGGTGACGCCGGGTATTGCGAGCGATCACACCTTGTTCTACGGGGTGGAGGCGAAGTTTTACGCCGCGCGGGCGGATGTTGGCAAGGACCTGCAGACGCGCATCGATGGACTGTACTGCGCCGGAGATGGGCCGGGTATTTCAAGGGGCATTTCGCAGGCGGCGAGCAGCGGTGTGCACGTCGCGAGGCAGTTGCTCGGGCGGCTGTGACCCAGCCGCCCTGATCTTGGTGCGCGAATCATCGTGAGACGTGCCCCGAATGGCCGCTGCCGTTAAAGTAGCATATCGCTCCTTGGCGACGGCTTGTGCATCGAGTCATCCCCTGCTGTCTGTGCTTCATGGCTTCTCGTTTTACGATGGTACGAGATTCGAGTTCATTGTCTCAGATGGGTGACGATGCGGCGTGTTGATAGGTCAAGTCGTCAAGAATGACACCGGAGACGCCTGCTTGCACGCAGTGTGATAAATCTTCTTTGCTGCGCACAGTCCAAGCGAACACGGCATAGCCTTGCCCTTTGGCTTGTGCGACAAAATGAGGATCGAGGTGTTCGACGTCAGGGTGCAGACTGGAAAGGCGCAAGGTCTCGGCGAGATCGAAGGGGGGCCAGGGGCGGCCAACGAAGAGGGCGCCTAAGGCAATAGTCGGATCGAGCGCACGTACATCGGCGAGCGCGGCGTGATCGAACGATGACAGAAGGACGCGTCCTGCTGCGCCGTGACGGTAGATGCAGCCCAATACGCGGCGGACGAGGGCTTGGGCGCGAGCGGTCGAATCGGTTTTCAGTTCGATGTTTAAGCATGTGTTGGGGAGGGCCGCGAGCACTTCGTCCAGCGTCGGGACGAGCGTCCCTTGAAAGCGTAGGTCAAACCATGCGCCGGCGTCGTATTGGCGGATTTGTGCGAGCGTCATGTCGCTGACAGCACCTTTGCCGTTGGTCGTCCGGTTCAGGGTTGGATCGTGGAGAATGACGAGCGAGCCGTCGCCGGCCAAGCGCACGTCGAGCTCGATCATATCGGCCCCCATCTCCACAGCTCGTATGAAGGCAGGTAAGGTATTTTCGGGACACTCCGACTTTGCCCCGCGATGTGCGATCCACAGCATGTCGTCCGCTTGAAGCAATGCCTCTATGTTCATCGTCCATCCTCCATAGGCTGACAACGTTTCGTCAGCGCAAGTTTTGGTCCACTTGTTCCGCCGTTTGCTCCATGGTTTGAGCGACAGGTTTCCCCTCGTCAAAGATGCCTTCCAGTGCTTGCTGTACTTGTTCCAGCACCGCGAGGTACGCTGGCGATGCAGGCGAGGGTTGCTCGTATTTCAATTCATCGATCGCCGTTCTGTATTGCGGGTGATTGGCGATGAACGACTCATACGTTTGGTTCGACAAGTCAGCTTTCTGCACAGGCAGGTACCCTGTTTCCATCGACCACTTGACGGACTGTGCCGGAGCCGTCCACCATTGGATAAACGTCCAGGCGGCTTGTAGTTGGGCCGGGGAAACGCCCTTGAGAATGGCGAGATCGCCACCTCCGGGAGGCACAGCGAGGGTCTTTCCACGTGGCAGCAACGCCGTTCCCCATGTGAATTTCGATCCGACGCCCGACGCAACCTTGCCAGCACTTCCAATCGAATCAATATCCATAGCTACTTCGCCATTGATAAAATCCTGCGTCATGAGATCCCATGTATTTGGGCCGGTCTCGACCTTGGCATCCCCATCCTTGACCAACTGGGCTTGTGCATTCAGGATGGTCAACGCATTGGGTTTGGCAAATGTCGCTTTCGTCAAGTTCGTCGAGAGCACGGATCCGCCGCTTGACCCGACCGCATATTCCCAGGACCACCAGTCGACCAGTGGTGAAAAACCGTATATCTTGTGATTGCCTGTGCCCTTCGTCAGCGCTTTGGCGTCTGATATTAGTTGCGACCAGTTCGTCGGTGGGTGGGCGATGCCTGCTTGCCGAAACAGCGTCTCGTTGTAATACAGCACGGGTACGCTGCGATTAAATGGCACGCCAAAATATCGGCCTTGGTACTGTGTTGAGACGAGAATGCCGTCAAGGAAGTTGCTGGGCTTGTCGATAGGACTCGTCTGCAATCGCGAAGTGAGATCCAGCAGCTGACCGCTCGCAGCAAACAAAGGCATGGCATGAACTTCGATTTGTGCGATGGCAGGCGGGTCGCCCGCTTTGATGGCCGCGAGAAGTTTTTGCTGTTCCTCACCACCTCCTGAATAACTACCTTCATACGTGGCGACGACTCGAATGTTTGGATGTGTGCGGTTGAATTCGGCAACCATTTGTTGAATGTCGTTGCTCAGATTGTTGCTGACGCCGTACCAGAAGGCGATGGTGATGGGGGTCTGACTCGCCGCTCCCGTGGCAGATTGGTCCGATTTATGCGCTGCGGATCGCGTAATCGTTGAAGGCGTTGAGTTCGTTGCACCACAACCCGTGGCCAGGATTCCCGCTGTGCATGTCACTCCCAAATAGACGAGGGGACGTCGTAAGTTGTTCATTTACCAATACACTCCTTATTCTATGTGTTCATATGCGGGCGTGTCGTTTTCTTCAGCCCTTCAGGGAAACGCCTGCCACGCCTTGCACGAAATAACGTTGGCCAAGCAGGAATAGGATGACGACAGGGACGATCGCAAATACGTCAAACGCCATGGCGAGGTTCCATTGCAGAGTTTGGCCCGCGTCCTGTGTCAGGAAGTACGACAATGCGACTGGAACGACCCGCATGTTGTTTGTGTTGGTCGCGATGAGCGGCCAAAACAGGCTGTTGTAGTGGTACACGAAATCAAGCAGCACGAGGGTTGCGATGGTGGGTTTGGCATGCGGTAGGACAATGTTTACGAGGATCCGCCATTCGTTTGCACCGTCGACGCGCGCCGCTTGCACCATATCCTTCGGGATTGACAGAAACCCTTGACGCATGAGAAAGACGCCGAATGCAGAACCGGCGAAGGGAAGGATCAGCGCGCCGTACGTATTGATGAGATGGAATGCCGAAAGCATGCTGTAGATGGGGACGAAGGTCGCCTGCATGGGCACCATCATGGCGAGCAGAATGCCGAAAAAGAGCAGTCGCTTGCCCCGATAGGGAATGAAGACGAGCGAATAGGCCGCGAGGGCTGATGTCCCAAGTTGACAAGCCACAATCACCAGGTTGGTGATCAGGCTGTTGCATAAAAACAAGAGGAACGGTTGCGCGTGCCACGCTGTGGCGAAGTTGCCTAAGACCAGGTGCTTTGGCCACAAACGTGCCGAGAGGATGTCGGCGTTCGGTGCGAGCGCCGTGCGAATCATCCAGAACAACGGGGTTGCACACATCACGCAGAGGATGATCAATACGATGTGCGCTCCGCCACGAGCCATTGTGCTACGCAGGCGTTTGGTGTGCATCACGATTCCTCCCCCACCCAGCGATAGCGCATGTAGACTTGCAGCCAGGTTAAGAGTGCCAGCATGGCAAGTAGGACGACAGAAGCAGCAGAAGAAGTGCCGATGTCGTACATTTGAAATCCCTTCTCGAAGATGTAATAGGCAAGCGTGGTGGAGGCACCATCGGGGCCGCCGGCGGTCATGACGTAGACTTGGTCAAACGTCTGAAAGGTCTGAATGAGGCAGATGACGATGGCAAAGAACACAGTTGGGGCCATTGCGGGAAGTGTCACATGGCGCAATGTCGACCAGCGGCCACCTCCGTCGACCTGGCAGGATTCCCGCAGGTGTTGTGGCACATTTTGCAGACCCGCAAGAAAGACGAGCATGTAGTATCCCGTGTACTGCCAAACTGAGAGGATGAGAACCGCCGCGAGTGCGGATCGGCGGCCACCAAGCCAATCGATGGGTTGTCCCCCAAATATCTCGACGATCCGGTTGACAAGCCCACCGTCCGTATTGAACAGCAAGGTGAACATGAGACCCGAGCCGACCAATGGAATGACATACGGGCCGAAGAGGACGGTGCGGTAGACTCTTGTTCCCCAAAGTCGCATGTTCACCAACATGGCCAGGATGAGTGCAAGGGGCAACGACAACAGCAACATGCCCGCGGCGAGCACTGCGGTGTTTGTCAGCGCTTGGGCAAAATCGGGTGCGGTCAGCAGGTGAATGTAGTTCTCCCAGCCGACAAACCTTGGCTTTGGAGTGAGAAGATTTGATTGAAACATGCTCAGATAGACCACATACGCCATGGGGATGAACACGAACAGTGTCAAGAACGCGAGAGCGGGCAACATCATGAACCAGCCCTGAGTCGAAGACTGGATTTGCCGCGCAATCTGCCGGCGCACTCGCGGCTGACTGGCAAGGACGCCTGTGAGAGCTCTGCTCAACCCGATACCCCTCCTTTAGGCATAGCAAGAGAAATGGTTATCAAGACCGATCCGGCCTTGAGTGTACGCGTTGTTTTTGAAATGGTTATCAACCATCGATTGCGTTTCAGTAAAGGTCTCGTAAAATAGGCGAATTTGTTATAGTGAGTGCAGGGCGTTCTTGAAATGTAGCATTTCAGCATCGGTAAAAGGGGCGGACACATCTTGACAGACTTACAGCGGAAGTACGCCGATCTCATCGTTCGCATCGGTGTGAATTTGCAGCCGGGGCAGCCCTTGGTCATTGGCTTTGGACGTAGGCAGGTGTACCCGGAACACATTGAGTTTGCGCGCAAGCTGGTTGCGGCGGCTTACGATGCCGGTGCCAGCTTCGTCCAGGTCGATTGGGGAGACGAATGGTGGCAGCGTGAAACGGTGGCACGGGGCGATCTCAGTCTCTTGCGCGAGCGTGCGAAGTGGCAGTTGGCCTGGGTCGAGAAGCTCGCCAAACTCGGTGCCGCGTATATCGCCATTCCGGCAAGCGATCCGAACTTGTACAACGGTGTACCTGCGGATCGCGTGGAAACGGCGGAACGAGCGATTCGTGAAACCTTCCGTGCATTTGACAACGAGCGCACGAGTGACATTCATCGTTGGACATTGGCATCGGCGCCGACGACTGCATGGGCGGATGCCGTGCACGGTGAACTGCCGAAGACAGAGCGGCTAAACGCTTTATGGCAAGACATTCTAAAAGCGGCGCGGGCCACTGGTGATGACCCGATTGCCGATTGGGAGAACCATATTCAGAATTTGCAGCGCCGCGCGCAATGGTTGAATGGTTTGCGCATTCGGACATTGCGTTATCGTGCACCGGGTACGGATTTGGCCATTGAGCTTGCGGAAGGCCATTACTTTGCGGCGGCCGGACATCCGGATCGAAAGGGTGTACGTTTTGTCGCCAACATCCCAACGGAAGAAGTCTACACCGCACCGAAGAAGACCGGTGTTCATGGTACGGTGACCAGCACGATGCCGTTGAACCATAATGGATCGCTCATCGAGGGAATTCGCCTGCGTTTTGAGCGGGGGCGTATTGTCGAGTACAGTGCGGAAAAGGGACAGGATGCGCTGCAGGGCATCATCGAGGCGGACGAAGGCAGTCACTATCTTGGGGAGGTTGCCTTGGTGCCAATTGATTCCCCCATCGCTGAGATGAATCAAATCTTCTACAACACGCTGTTCGATGAGAATGCGTCCTGCCACCTTGCGATTGGCCGCGCGTATCCGCTCGTCGCAGGTGGTCACGATCTGGCCGCAAACGAATGGGAAGGCCGAGGACTTAACGATAGTCTCATGCACGTCGATTTCATGATTGGCTCAGCCGATCTCGATATCGATGCGGAGTTGTTCGATGGCAGCACGGTACCCGTCTTTCGCAAGGGGCGTTGGGCAAACGGGGCCGTCTGAAAGACCGTTTTGTCGGGAGGCATAGGGATGGGGAGTCTTTCTTTTGATAGCACACAGTATCCATATCCGTCGCGGCGTACGGTCGTCTATGCGCGCGGCGGCATGATCGCGACGTCACAGCCACTGGCATCTGCAGCCGGTGTGGAGGTGTTGCGCCGTGGTGGCAACGCCGTGGATGCGGCGGTTGCCGCCGCGGCTGCGCTGGCCATTGTCGAGCCGACGTCGAACGGCATTGGCAGCGATGCCTTCGCCATCGTCTGGCACGAGGGGAAAATGTACGGTTTAAATAGCAGTGGTAGGTCGCCGCGGCGGCTATCGTTTGATGCACTTGCGGAGCGGGGGCTCCACGAACTGCCGATGCATGGTTGGTTGCCGGTCACTGTGCCAGGTGCCCCCGGCGCTTGGGCGGCACTGTCTGAACGTTTTGGCCGAGTGCCCTTGCAGGAAGCGCTTGCACCAGCCATTGGGTATGCTGAAGACGGATTTCCTGTGGCCCCTGTCACGTCGGCCAACTGGCGTCGTGCGATGGAACTTTACAAGAACCATCTCTCTGGCACTGAACATGATCCATTTTTTAAACTTTTTGCCCCCAATGGGGAGTCGCCGCAAGCCGGTGCGTGTTTTCGCAATCCTGATGCAGCACAAACGCTAAAGGCCATTGCGGAGAGCGGGGCGCGAGCGTTTTACGAAGGCGAGATTGCCGAGCGGATCGACCAGTTTGCAAAGGATACAGGTGGATTGTTGCGCGCCTCTGATCTTGCGGCGTTCGCACCGGAATGGGTCGAGCCGCTCTCTGTTCGCTATCGAGGCTATGACGTTTGGGAGCTTCCGCCCAATGGCCAGGGGATTGTTGCCCTCATGGCCTTCGCGATTCTGGAGGGACTCGATGTCGCCGGCATGTCGCCGGAGACTCGCACCCATGTGCAGATCGAAGCTGTGAAACTCGCTTTTTCAGTAGGCCTTACGGAGATTGCCGATCCGGCAGCGATGCGCCGCCCGCCAAGCGAGTTGTTGGCAGATGATTTCATCGCCGGCTTGCGCTCACGCATCGGCGACGAGGCCTTGATTCTGCCGCCTTCGCGGCCACAGCCAGGTGGCACCGTGTATCTGTGCACGGCAGATGGCGAGGGTAACATGGTGTCCTTCATCCAAAGCAACTACATGGGCTTTGGATCCGGTATCGTCGTACCGGGTACGGGCGTGTCGCTGCAGAACCGAGGTCACAACTTCGCGATGGATCCAAACCATCCAAACGCTCTTGCACCTCAAAGGCGCCCTTATCACACCATCATTCCTGGCTTCTTGACGCAAGGGGGTCAGGCAGTCGGCCCGTTTGGCGTCATGGGTGGGTTTATGCAACCACAGGGGCATGTTCAGGTTGTAAGCCAAGCCCTCGATCTCTGCCGCAATCCCCAAGCCGCTCTCGATGCGCCGCGCTGGCAGTGGCTGACCGGGAAGCGCGTGCTGGTGGAGCGGGCAGTGGGAATTGAGGCGATTCAGGCGCTTGTGGATCGAGGGCACGATGTTGAAGTGACCGATGATCCCACGCCCTTTGGACGCGGTCAAATCATTTGGCGCGACACACAGGGTGTGCTGGCAGGCGGGACGGAGCCGCGTACGGACGGTGCCATTTCCATTTTATAAGCAAACTTCAACCAACCCTTAACACATCAAAGTCGGGCGCTCGGGAAAACTCTGCACGACGGCTTCGACGGCGGCACGCACGCCTTTCGCCATCAAGTCAAGCGGCAGGCCGGGCGCCTTTTTCATGAGCACTTGCTCCGTCATGTAGGGCACATGCAGAAACCCCCCGGTGATGGGCAAGTTGTACGTGTGAATGTGATGCAACAACTTGTAAAACACATAATTGCACACAAACGTTCCGGCTGTATCGGAAATCTCGGCTGGAGCGCCTGCAGCCCGGATCGCATCGACCATAGACCGAAGCGGGAGCAAAGAGAAGTATCCGACAGGTCCGTCATGCGCAATCGGTTCGTCCTGAGGCTGTGCGCCCGCGTTGTCCGGAATTCGCGCGTCAATGATGTTTACCGCGACACGCTCTGGCGTAAGTTGTGTCCGGCCGCCGGCTTCGCCGAGGCAGATAATGGCACGTGGGCGAGCGTTTTCGATCGCGCTGTACAGTTCGTCAGCCGCCGTGGAAAATGCCGTCGGCAGGCGTTTGGCTACAATGCGGAAACGGTTTGCGACCGTTTCGCCGCTAAGCGTGCGGGCAATTTCCCACGAGGGATTGAGGGCCTCTCCCTGAAACGGTTCAAATCCTGTCAATAAAACGGTTTCCATCCGCATCCCTCCTCATGACTATATTCCTTGAATCAGGCTGTAATCCCTTTTTGGGCAACCGCGCTTTACCTTATCCATGTCCCGTCGTATACTTTTTCTGACTGGTTGACTGAATTGGAATTTTGGTCATTGCGAAGCATAAAGGAGTGAACTTGGTGGAGTTGCGCGAGAAAATTGAGGCGGCCGCAACACATGCATTTTCCGAATTCGGGTATAAAGCGACGACAATGGAACAAGTGGCCCGTCTTGCGGGTATCAGCAAAGGGGCTATTTACATCCACTTCCCAAGCAAAGAAGCGTTATTTGGGAACATGTTGCAACAATTAATCGTGCGCCTGCGCGAGGCCGTAGAAGCCGAGTTGCGGGAAGACGCCGATTTTTTCGATAACCTGGAGCGCGGTTTACGCCGTGTGGTCGCCTTTCGCAAGGAACATGCCGTATTTGCGAAACTTGCGCAGGAGGTGCGCCAGTTCGGCACGGAGCCGGCTCGTTCTGGGTTGCGACAGGTCGAGCGGTCGATCGTCGACTATTTGAAAGGGTATTTGGAACGAGGCATCGCAGAAGGGGATGTCAGGACGTGTGATCCGGAGGTCGTTGCGTTCGTGCTTTTGCGGACGTATACGGCGTTGGTCAACGATTGGGCTGATGCGCACGAACCGTTGTCCAACGAGAGCCTTATTGCCCTGTTCCATCAACTTTTTGCCGACGGTCTGCGCAATCCATCCAAAATGGCGAAGATTCGATGACGAGGAACGGGGGAGGGCGAGCATGGAAACGGAAGGATTCGGTTTCTGGTCCACCATCGGACGAGAGCTATCGTGGAACCTTGCAAGTTGGCGCAATCGAATTCAAGTTGTCGGGATTCTCTTGATCCCTGTACTATATGCCGCCACATTTTTATGGGCGTTTTGGAATCCATACGGGCACCTGGAACGATTGCCTGTAGCGGTTGTGAATGAAGACCGCGGCGCGACGTTCAATGGACATCGTATTGACGCCGGTGCACAAATGGTGAATCGTCTTCAAACCGATCATAACTTAGGTTGGCGGATCGTCGATGCAAAGCAGGCACAACAAGGTATGTTGAACGGTACCTATATCATGGCGATCACGATTCCACCCGATTTCTCGCAGGACGCAGCAAATGCTGCAACGACGCCGGGCGCGCCACAGCCGACCATCGAAAGCGTCACCAATGACAGGCACAACTATATTGCGGGCATTGTTGGGCGTAACGCGATGGTGAAGCTGGAAGAACAAACGGCCAGCCAACTGGCACGATCGTATGCAGAGAATGTGGTGAGTGGTCTCGTTTCGGCGCAGTCGGGGCTTCGCGCCGCGAGCACGGGGGCTTCCCAGGTTGCCGCTGGAGCCGGCAAGCTTCAGGCGGCGGGGGGATCGCTTGTACGTGGTGCCAAGCAGGTGGCCAGTGGGGGCGTTACACTTGCTAACAAGTTGCAAACCGCAACCACGGCCGCAGGTCAGTTGGCATCAGGGGTCGCTCAAACGCAGCATGCGGCGGCACAGTTAGCAGATTCCATGGTGCAGTTGTCACGAGGTGCAGCCCAGGTTCAGACGGGAGTCGGGCAGTTGCAATCAGGATCGACAGCCTTGGCGTCCGGTGCAAATCGCGCGGCGACGGGAGCCAACCAAGTTGCTGGAGGCGCCAAACAGGTTGCGGACGGCCTTGCGGAACTGGCCAAGGCAAATCCAGCATTGGCCTCGTCTCCTCAGTTTCAGACGTTGCTCACAGCAAGCCAGCAAGTTGCAGCCGGATCTGCCCAAGTGGCGGCGGCAAACCAGTCGCTTGCCACGAGTGCCCAAAAGTTGGCTGGCGGCGCGGAACAAGTGGCGCAGGGAAGCGAGGCGTTGAGCGCGGGTACCGCCAAGGCAGCTTCTGGCGCACAACAACTTGCATTGGGTGAGCAGCGGATCGCCATTGGTGCAAACCAGCTTGCCGCTGGCATCAGCAGTTTACAGCGCGGAGCGGTGCAGTTGGCTGCTGGCACTCAGGGTCTGCAACAGGGCGTTGGGCGCTATACGAGTGGCGTTGCGTCGGTGGCATCCGGTGCCGAAACACTTGCTTCACGTTTGCACACGGCTGCACAGTCGATGCCTGCCATACACCATACACAGCTCGTCAATGCAATTGCCAATCCGGTGGGCGTACATCAGGTCGAGGCGGGCAACATCAACACGTATGGGAATGGATTTGCGCCATATTTCTTGTCACTGGGGCTCTATGTCGGCGTCTTGCTGATGAGCGTGATCATATCGTTTCGCGATCCGCCGGCAATCCCGTCGTCCGGTCTCTCGTGGTTTTCCTCAAAGTGGCTCATGATTGGCGGCATGGCGATTGTGCAAGCTGGTATTGCCGATTTCGTGCTGTTGGCAGGCTTAGGCGTGCATACGAGTCATCCCCTTTGGTTCGTGTTGTTCTCGCTCTTGACGAGTTTGGTGTTTGCTGCGATCCTGTTGTTCTTTGTCGCAGCCATGCAAAATCCGGGCCGATTTGTCGGAGTGGTTCTGTTGATTTTGCAGTTGACGAGCAGTTCCGGAACCTATCCGGTCGTTCTGTCGCCAACGTTCTTTCAAAAATTGGGGCCCTGGCTGCCCATGCATTACACAGTGGATGGTTTCCGATATATCATCGGCGGCGGCAATTCTGCGGCCATGACGACAGACATCTGGCGTTTGACGGCCTACGGAGTTGTGTTTTTGGTCCTTTCGTTTGCCTTTTTTGCTGTCATGTATCGCAGGCAGTACAAAGGGACGACGACAGGCAAAGCAGCCGCTTTGGAAGCGTGATCGCACAGGAAGTTGTTCAACCGTCTCTTGGCATCGTCGAGGAGACGGTTGATGTTCATTTGCAGAAGGAGGCATATCCGATGCAAGACAACAACCAAGAAAACCGTCATCCGGAGTGGGAGCGCGAACAGGCGTATGTCGACCGGGTTGTACAGAAGATGGAAGCGAAGCTGATTCAGATGCAGGCTGACGTATCTCTGGTCCGTGGCGAAGTCGTCGACATTCGTCGGCATTTCTGGGACGATGTGACGGTGAACGTCAGCAATCCGGACGATTTGGTCGAAACCCATTTTGCGATCCGTCAGCAAGCCGAGATCTTGGCGGAACGTGAGCGGCGATGGCATCGCGCAGCGGAGGCGGCGCAGGTTCTTGAAAAACAAAAATCCACGCCGTTTTTTGCCCGGATCGATTTTCGGGAGCAAGGTGAGGCGGATACCGAGCGCGTGTACATCGGCATTGCGTCTTTCCGCGACGAAGAGACGGACGACTTTTTGGTGTACGACTGGCGTGCTCCGATTGCAAGTGTGTACTACGATCATACGCCTGGGCCAGTCTCGTTTGCAGCCCCGCGAGGGGAGATTCGCGGGGAGATGACGCTGAAGCGTCAATTTGTCATTCGCGGCGGCAACATTTTCGCCATGTTCGATGCGGGGATTACCATCGGCGACGAATTGCTGATGTATGCCCTGTCCGGACGTGCCGACGCAAAGATGAAGAACATTGTGGCGACGATTCAACGTGAACAGAATCGCGTCATTCGCGACGACACGAGTCCAGTCTTGGTGGTGCGCGGTGCCGCTGGCAGCGGCAAAACGTCGGCCGCGCTGCAACGGGCGGCATATCTGCTCTACAAGCACAGGGGGCGCTTGCAGGCCAGCCAAATGCTCCTGTTTTCGCCGAATCCCCTGTTCAGCTCGTACGTGGCCAACGTGTTACCTGAACTTGGTGAGCAAAGCATCGAGCAGACGACGTTTTACGAGTATCTCGCACGGAGGCTACAGGGCGAATTTGTTGTGGAGGATGGATTTGACCAATTGGAACGTCTCTTGAACCTTGAGGACGGGACACAAGCGGACATCCAGATGTTCTCCGCCTCGTGGAAGGCATCGTCAGCCTTCGCGGACGCCATCCATGAATATGTGTCACAACTGGCTCCATCCGGTATGCGATTCTTGCCGATCCGCTTCATGGACCGGACCATCATGACTGCGAATGAAGTGGCGGCCATTTTTGCACAGACGGAGGCGCACTGGCGCATGCCGCTTCGCATCGAGGCGGTGCAAAAAGAGTTGCTGGCGCGTGTTGATGCGTTTGCACAGGAGGAGTTGAGCGCCGCATGGGTCGAAGACGAGTTGGAGTTGATGTCTGACGAGGATTATCAACGGGTACATCAAAAGGTGGAAAAGAGGCGGCGGCATGCCAAGCATTTATTCGACGATGCTCAAGCGGAGCGCAACGAACTTGCCCAGTTGCTGCTGAATCGCCGCCTGAAGCCTGTGCGCCGCTTCATCCAACGCCTCGCGTTTGTCGACGTACCAGCCATCTACCAACAATGGTTTGAGCAAGCACTGGCTGGCAACGTCCCGACTCCGTCCGGGGTGGACATCAATCTTTGGCGATCCGTATGCGCGAACACCATTCGCGCGCTCGAGGCACAGCGATTGCCTTACGAAGACGCCACGCCTTATTTGTATATGAAAGAGTTGTTGCTCGGTCAGGCAGTCAACACGGCGATGCGCCACGTGTTCATCGACGAGGCGCAGGACTACTCATCGCTGCAATTGCATGTGATCCGGCGTTTGTTTCCACGCAGTCGCCTGACGCTGCTTGGCGATCCAAACCAGGCGATCTACGCGCATGATCCAGGGATGGCTGTGATCAGTGAATTGCGGCACAGCTTTCCGGGTTTTACATCCATCGAATTGACCCAAAGTTACCGCTCGACGGCGCCCATCGTTCGCTTCACACGCGGTATGGCAAGGGAAGGGGCGGCCATCGTGGCGTTCGATCGCGAAGGGCCTTTACCCCTGGTGCAACAGGTCGCATCTGATGGGCAGGTGCAGCTCATTCGCACCTGGATTGGGGACTATCAATCTGCGGGGTATCAGTCGATCGCGGTCATATGCAGGACCCAGCAGGAGACGAATCGATTGGCTGAACAATTGAACCGCGCCGGTTGTGATGTCCGGTGCATGGATAAAACGACAGGGACATTTGCTGCAGGAGTTGTCGCCGTTCCGGCGTATCTAGCTAAAGGTGTGGAATTTGACGGTGTGATTGTTGCCGACGGATCCGCGTCGGCGTATCGACGCGAGTTTGAGCGGCAGTTGTTTTACACGGCGTGTACGCGCGCGATGCACGAATTGCGAATTGCCTGCGTGGGGAATCCGAATCGGTGGATTGCCGAGCAGCCGGCGGACACCTATGCACGGGTGTAAGGAGGATTTGGGCATGATGATTTACCTGTTTCGCCATGGCCAAACGGTTTATAACGCCGATGGCGAACGGTTTTGTGGAACGTCCGACGTCGGCCTGACTGCACTAGGCTGGCAACAGGCGCGCCGTGCCGCACAAATGCTGTCGGGGGTGCGTTTGCATGCATTTGTGCACTCGGGCCTACGCCGAGCGGCCGAGACGGCGAAGGCCATTCAAGAGTCGCAACCGCAGTTGGCCGGTGCGAGGTTACATGTCGAACCCGCCTTTCGCGAGGTGGGGTTTGGTTCCTGGGAGGGACTGACGCGCGCTGAAGTGAACAAGCGTTATCCAGACATGTACGCGCAATGGCTTGCCGATCCGGCACATGTCAGTATTCCGGGCGGGGACGACGTCACGCAGCGTCAGCAGGAGGTATTGTCGGCGTTTTCTCGGCTGCTGGTGCGGTTCGCGGATTGCGACATCGCGGTGGTTGCCCACAATACCATCAATCGTCTGCTGCTGGTTGGCCTGCTTGGCAGCGAGGCGCGGCACTATCGGCGGATCGTCCAAGAGAACGCGTGCATGAACATCATTGAATATTCGGAAGCATCCGGTGTGCGTATCCATGCGGTGAATCGCCTTGCAATCTAATGGATAGGTGTCGACTGTGGTAAGATACTGAGGGAGATTCGTTAGGTCTAGGAGGGACAGATATGATTCAACTGCATTTAGAAAAGGCGAGAAAGTGGTTTACGGAAGAACATGAAAAGCGTCTGGCTCCACTTGCGGAGTTTGCGTACGGGGAGTTGCAAAACCGCGAGCGCGACGCATTCGGCAAAGGCTGGATGTCGTGGCCCGTCGATAACCACGAATCGCTGTATGCCGGTATCGATAAAATTGCTGCCGATTTCCGTTCGAAGTCGAACGTGACCGTGGTGATTGGCATCGGCGGATCGTATCTCGGGGCTCGCTCTGTTTTGTCGATGGTGCAGCCTGAGTTTACGAAAGAAGGCAAGCACGAGGTTATCTTCGCAGGACAACAACTCAGCCCTACATACCATGCTCATCTGTTGAAGTACCTCGACAGCCGCGAGGTTACTTTGGTGGTTGTTTCAAAGTCCGGTACGACCCTCGAGCCTTCGGCGGTGTTCCATACATTCCGCGACTATTTGGAGAAGCGCTACGGGGAGGCGGAAGCATCCTCTCGCATTTGCGCCATCACGGACGCACAAAAGGGCAGCCTGCGTGCGTACTCGGACGAGAAGAAGTACGTGACGTTGCCCATTCCGGACGATATCGGCGGGCGCTATTCCGTTTTGTCGGCTGTAGGATTGTTGCCGATGGCCCTCGCCGGCGTCGACTACCGCAAGGTTATGCAGGGAGCTG
This sequence comes from Alicyclobacillus sacchari, assembly GCF_004366795.1. Lineage (GTDB taxonomy): Bacteria > Bacillota > Bacilli > Alicyclobacillales > Alicyclobacillaceae > Alicyclobacillus > Alicyclobacillus sacchari. Next base: position 76,105 of record NZ_SORF01000007.1, read on the forward strand.
CCAATATGCGGGATCAGCTTGGGAAAGTAGCGATCACCGCCAATCCAGCGGTACAATACGCGTTGGCACGCCATGTGTTGTATCAACAAGGTTTTGTCGCCGAAGCCCTGGTCACCTATGAGCCGCGCGTGGCGGATTTTGCCGGCTGGTGGCAACAGTTGTTCGGCGAAAGCCAAGGCAAAGATGGCATCGGGCTGTATCCGACGATGCTGCAATATACGACAGATTTACACTCCATGGGTCAATACGTTCAAGACTCGCGCAAGGTGCTCGTCGAGACAGTACTGGATGCATTCATTGATGATGCGCCGGAATTACAGGTGCCAGTGGGCCTGGATGAAAAGAACCGCTACTTGGAGAACGTATCATTCCACAAGCTGCAGGAAGTTGCCGTTGAGTCGGTCATGATCGCTCACAGTGAAGCGGGCGTCCCGAACATCCGGATTGAAGCTCGCGGTGATGCGGAATCGCTCTATGGGGAACTGGTATACTTCTTTGAAGTTGCTTGTGCGTTTGGCGGTTACCTGCTCGGTATCAATGCGTTTGACCAGCCTGGCGTGGAAGCATACAAGAGCGAAATGAGGGCTCGCTTGCAGAAGTGACGAACTAAGGGAGAAGGGGCAACGGGATGAGTGGAAAGTTGGCTTTAGGCATCGACATCGGCGGCACGAACGTCAAGTTGGCGCTCGTCAACGAAGCTGGTGAGGTCATCGCCAGCGAATCCGTACCGACGGAGCCAGAGCGGGGAGCGGAGGCGTTCTGTCGAGAAGTTGCTGCGACGGCCAAGAAGATGACTGCCCAGGCGGGAATCGCCTGGGAGGCAGTCATCGGTGTTGGCGTTGGCATGGCGGCCTTTCTTGATGTCGAACGAGGATGGATTGAAGAGTCCGTCAATCTCCATTGGCGGGACGTTCCGTTAGGAGAGATGCTCACCAGGGAACTGGGCAAGCCGGTCCGCGTGGACAACGACGCCAATGTCGCCGCGCTTGGTGAAGTATGGTTAGGCGCTGGTCGCAATGCGAATACGGCCCTGTGTGTGACACTGGGTACGGGCGTCGGCGGCGGGATTGTCATCAATGGCCGCATTCATCGAGGCGTAACCAATATGGCGGGTGAAATTGGCCATATCATGGTTAAGAACGACGGTGAGTTGTGCAATTGCGGGCATCATGGCTGTTTGGAGACCCTCGCGTCGGCGACGGCATTGTCCCGTCACGCTGAGCAAGCCGGACTCGTCGGTAAAGAGGGCCGTGAATTGACCTCGAAAGAGATCTTTGAGATGGCAGAAGCGGGCAACGCGAAGGCGAAAGCGGTTGTGGATGACATGATTCACTGGCTTGCCGTCGGGTTGTCGATCGGAGCCAACATCCTGAATCCGGACGTCATTGTGATCGCAGGCGGCGTTGTCAATGCCGGTGATGCACTGATTCAGCCCTTACGGAAAGAGTTCAATCACGAGGCTTTGGCCCGCGTGGCGCGAGCCTGTACGATTGTTCCAGCCAAACTCGGTTCCCAGGCGGGCGTTCTTGGGGCAGCGCGCCTCGTTCTTCAGGAAATCGAGACAGTGTAAGGTGAGCGACAGGCGGTTTCGCCTGTCGCCCGCCGCGTCAGTGGATGTACTCTTTAACGCGTTGGTATACGTCCTCGGGGGACAAGCCGTCGGCTGAAATGACCGGGACGTTGTTGACAACGGTCTGGATGCCCATGATGTTTTTATCCGATCCGGTGATGACGACCGCACAAACGCCGGGCTCTTGTCGTTCACCCGTCATATCGACCACTTGACACCCTTGTTGCCGCAGGTATTCTTTCACAGGTGTCAGACCTTGTTCCACTGCCACCGACTTCATCGTCATCCCTCCAGGGTTTTGATCATGCATCAGGTAGTGTTTGAGTGTTGCGCGAAAATATGCAGTTGATGTGCGAAAAGGAGGGGAAGACATGGGGCACGTACACATGATTTACGGAGTCATCTTGATTCTGCTCGCCATTGTCGCGACAGCATGGGAAATTGCGAGCAAATCCGGACTGCCAAAACCGTTTCGCGGGATTGTCATCGGTTTGTTCGACTTACAGGTGATTTTGGGAATCATCACTTGGATTGTGCGGCGTCCGCATTGGCAATTCATTGGACATCCGATTCTGATGATTGTTGCAGTGATCATCCTGCATGTGATGACATCACTTCGGTACGCGCGATCGCGCCGGATTGCCGGTTGGATTATCGCTCTTGTGCTGCTGATCATCGGTGCGGGGGCATATCACGCGTGACGCGGCTGCGCAGTGTGATCGGCCAATGGCAACCAAACAGCGCTTGCCCTAGCAACACTCTCCAACGACAATTGAACTTTTCGCATGTACAATAGGGACGAATGAAGAGTCGATTGTCGGCTGCTCGAGGGGCATAGTTGCGTATGGCCGATCTATTGCAAATTCAAGTGAAGCATCCTGGAATCGCTTTAACGGAGAAGGAACAAAAGCTGATCGCGTGTTTGGTACAGCGAATCTGCGTGCACCATCTTCATCGCCGGCTCGGTCGGAGGTTTCGGATTCGGCCAGCCAATGTCGATTCCATCCATCTCGTCGTGCATCAGACCGTGGCGGTTGAGGACGGCATATCCAACGAAGAATTGAGCGATATTGTCCCGGATCTTGTGCGCGATATTCGTGATACGCTGGCATGGTGCGATGTTGTGGCAGAGGATATTGTGCTTGTCGCAAAGGCGTGATCGTCCGTTTTGTGAACAGCGTTTGGCGTATTACAATGGAATTGGGAGGAATACTGATGAAGCTGCATATTTCCTTGTTCCAGTTGCCAGACGGCATGTACGTTGCGACCTGCGCAGAAATTCCAATGTGTCAGGTGTTACGCAAAAATAAAGGTCATGCCATGCAGGATGTCAAAAAGCTTATTCGTAGGTTTCTTGAGGAACGAAGGGCTGAAAATCGCCCGTTTGTCCCGGAACTTCACGAATTTGAAGTCGAAGATGCAAGTTCTGTTTGACAAGGGCAAGTCCGTGTGTTATATTTATAAGCGTTCGCCGGGCACTTGGGTCATTAGCTCAATTGGTAGAGCATCCGACTCTTAATCGGCAGGTTGAAGGTTCGAGTCCTTCATGACCCACCAGTTGAATAACGCGGGGTGGAGCAGTTGGCAGCTCGTCGGGCTCATAACCCGAAGGTCGCAGGTTCAAGTCCTGCCCCCGCAACCACATGGAGCCGTGGTGTAGAGGCCTAACATGCCTGCCTGTCACGCAGGAGATCGCGGGTTCGAATCCCGTCGGCTCCGCCAAGAAGATGAAACCGCCGTTTCAGAACATCTGAAGCGGCGGTTTTTATTTTACGCAAAGGTGCAAAACCAAGTGTAGCGTTGTGCTCGAATGGTCGCCCCCTTATACGCACAACAAGACCCGTCGGCGAGAAAGTTCGCCGTCATCCTCGCCATCACCATCACTTCTCAACAGCCATGGATGGGCGCGATGGCCAATAAGCAAAACGTCCACAAAGCGACGTGATCGCAGGAACGATAAACGGTCGGACGATAAATGTATCCAAGAGCACGCCGATGGCGGATACGATACCGAATTGAACCAGCACCTGAATCGGTAGACTTGCCAAAACTGCGAAGGTGCCAGCCAGAATGAGCCCAGCCGACGTAATGACGCCGCTTGTCGACGCCACTGCCTGTGCAACGGATTCCTTATGGGACAAACGTCCTTTTGTTTGCCATATGCGCGACACGACGAATATGTTGTAGTCTTCGCCGAGTGCGACCAGGAACACAAATGCGTAGAGAGGTATAGCTCCTTGCATGGCTGCGGAGCCGAGTACGTAGTGAATGATCAGCCATCCTGCCCCAAGCGCGCCTAGATACGATAGGATGACGGTGGCGATAAGGTACAGCGCCGCCACGATCGAGCGTAAATACAACAGTAGTACAAGTGCAATGATCGCGATCACAACCGGTACCACGACGTGTGTATCACGGCTTGTGAGGGCTGCGGTGTCGGCTTCAGTGGCTGTTGGCCCGCTGATCCACACCTGGCCATGTTGCAGGCCGGGCCGCTGCGAGTCCACTGCCTTTTCCGCGGCGTCTTTCACTTTGGCGAGATCGGCAATGGCTGTGTTGCTGTATGGATCGGTCGCCAACGTGACGTCGACAAGTGCTAAGTGGGTGTGCCCGTTGGTTTGAACGACGTACGCCGTATCGACGCAGGGCTCGTCCTTGAGTGCATGGGTTACCGATTGTGCAGCCTGGTTTGGTACGAGTAACTCCACGGGAGCAAGTTCGCCTGGCTCGAAATGCTTGGACAGAATCGCATAACCTTCGCGAGAGGGCATGGATGTTGGGAACGAGGAAATCAGGCTGTAGGTCGTTCGAATTTGGAACGTAAATAATCCCAAACAAATCAATATGAGGATGCCGATGGTCGTGACCATGACGGATCGCGAAGTGGCAGTGCGTGCAATCCAGTTGCTTAGAGCGCCAGGTTCGCCGCGACGACTGCGACGACGCGCGGATGTCGCACCAGCACTCGCTTCTGGACGCGGTATGAATGGAAAGAAGGCGACGCGCCCGAGGATGGCAAGCAGAGCCGGCAATAGTGTTACGCCGGCCAGCGCCATGATCACGATGGCCAAGCAAAATGGAATGGCAAACTCGTGGTACGACTCGTACTGTGCCAGCAGCAACGATACAAGTGCAAGTGCGACGGTGAGCCCACTCAAGGCGATGGCTCCAGCGGCTCCTCCAACGGCTTCACGAATGGCGCTGTCCTTACTTTGAAATCGATACAGTTGTTCCCGGTAGCGAGCGACCATGAGCAAGCAATAGTCGGTGCCGGCACCGAACAACAGTACGGTCATGATGGACGTTGTTTGCGCGTCAAAGGTGACCAAGTGTTGTGCAGACAATTCACCGAGGATTGGGCTGATGAGTCCGTATGCGATCCCGACGGTGACGAGTGGTACGAATGCCAGAATTGGTGAACGATAGAGGATAATCAGAAGCGCCAGGACGAGCAAGGTGGTTGCCATAAGTAAGGTGAAGTCGGCGTGCTGAAATAAGCTTACGGCGTCGACCGCGATACCAGCAGGGCCTGTAATTCGTACATGGAGCCCGTGGGTGTTAAGTGACCCAGTGATGGCCTGAGGGCCCGCTTGGGCTTCCACAATGCGCTTTATCTGCGCGATTGCGCGGTTTAATTGCGCTTGAGTGGCGTTGCTTTTCAGTGTGACGGGTAGCACCAGTGTCGTTTTATCCTTCGACATCAACGATGAGAGTGCTGTTGCAGGCATGGACGCGAGCGGTGGTACTGCGACTTGAGATGTAACTGGGTGAACGAGGAGTGTCTGAGAGACGCTTGTGATGATCTTTACATCTTTGCTTGTGATTCCTTGACTGTTGTACCACACCACGAGCGCGGGTGTCCCAGTTGCCGACGGAAAGCTTTGTTCAATGTTTCGTTGCGCCTGCACACTGGGAGCTGAATGCGGCAGATAGGAGGAACTGTCACGGTCCATACGATTTGCCGCTGGCCATGCTAAAGATGCAATGATTGTGCAGGCGATCCATATGAAAAGCGTAACCCACTTGCTTCGTGGACCGGTGGTCCATTTGGAAAGTACACTCAGGTAACCTGCGTATTCAGTACGTTCCACACGTAGACACTCCTTATGGCGGATATTGTTGGTGCAAAATTAAATATACCGGATAGTTAATTAATGTGTCTACACAGTCATGAGGACTCAAGCGTTCGGGCGAACATGCTATACTGACATGTATCTTGTGCACTGAACGGGTTCCAGAAAGGGGGGCTGTGGCGTGCGAAAAGGGCCATCACCGTCACGGCGTCCTGGGCGACCGCCGGCAGATTCCGTGGAGGTGCCGACCGCGGATCGCATTCTGCAGGTGGCCGCAAGGTGTTTTATAAAGTCGGGGTTTGACAGTGTGAGCATGAGTGACGTTGCGGATCAAGCTGGCGTCACGAAAGCCGTTTTGTATTATTACTACGCATCCAAAGCGGAGCTGTTTCTGCGCTCGTTATTGTATGTCATGGAGATTGCCAGGCAGCGGACTGTTGCCATCCTTGAGAGCTCAGAGCCATTGCTCAGCCGTCTTGAAAAGCTTACACGAACGCGACTGAGTATTGATGTCACCCTCGATATGAACGTCATCATGCGCGGTAGCGAAGAGATTTTATCGCCAGAGCAATTGGGAGAGCTGCGTTCGGCCGAGGAGCGTTTGGTTGAGGTCTTGGCGAATGCATTTGAAGAAGAGATGCGTGCAGGCAGTATTCGCAAAGCATCGCCAGAGTTCATTGCGCGTGCCTTTTTGTCCCTGTTGGTTATCGGGAGGGGTGAAATGGAGCGCTTGGGTGCGACTGCCGACGTACAGGCTATCACGGACGAGGTGGTCTCATTGCTTTGGTATGGCCTCCGCGATCACTGAAATGACACAGGATCTTCGGTGCGGAGTATGAATCGCCCAAAATGCGGGCTCCCGGGCGGATGTCCTTGGCACCGCCCAGCGGGCGACATATCGTATATCGAATCCACCATCATAAAGGAGGATGACGATACATGTACGGTGTCTTCGGTGGGTATACGCGTTGGGCGGTTGTGTTCCTCATTATCTTCGTGTTATTCTTCCTGTTCGTTCCGGCAGCTCCGGTTGCGACGACAACCTGCTGATCGAAAAACAAAAAGCGGCGGCCCGAAGTGGCCGTCGCTTTTTGTTTCGTGAGGAGTGAGCGGCTGGATTAAGCTTGCTGAAAGGCGGGATCGGCGTAAGGGTGTGCGACCCAACCTGCTGGATCGATGAAGAGGCGAACCGCGACAACTTTGCGCTCGTCCGTCAAGGTGAAGAAGTGCGGGTTGCCTTCCGGCACGGAAATCACGTCGCCCGCTTGGAGGACGACGTCAAAGTAGCCATCCTTGCCCTTGATCACAAAAATGCCGCTGCCGGCCGCGATGGCACGAACTTCGTCCTCCGTGTGCGTATGCACTTGTTCAAACTTCTTGAGCATCTCTTCAATATTGGGCGTGCTGTCCGACAGGGCGATCACGTCCCATTTCACGTATCCTCGCTTCTGACTGAGATCTTGAATATCCTCGTTGAGAGCTGCGAGAATCTCGTCCTTTTCGCTGTCGCTCAAGGTGAACTTGTTTTGTAAGTGCACGGGCATCTTTGCTTGCACGTCCCAGTGATCATAGTACACGTCGTTCTCGGTGAGAAATGCGCGGACCTCGGCTTCGCCGCGGATTTCTTCGCCGGTGTCGCGAACGCGAATGACAGCCATTGACGATTCCTCCTTTACGCTAGCAAGGGCGGCCGATGGGCCACCCATACCTAACGCTATCTTAAAATTGGCGTCAACGTTTGTCTATTCGTACATCATCGTGAGACGTGGTGAATGGATCGGGATCGACTGGTCCCTGCAGTAGGATGGCGATGCGATCTCGCTTGTGGAGCAACGCTGGCTTCGTTGAGCGTTTGTTGTGTGGTTTCTGGCGCAAGGAGGACACAGACGACGAGACCTCCCAAGGTCACGAGCGCACCGACGAGCATGGTGGGTCCAATGCCAAAGCGTGACAAGCCCCATGGGAACAAGTAGGTTCCGAACACCGCCCCGAAGCGGCTGATGCACGTCGTGATGCCGACGGCTGTACCACGCACTTCGGTTGGGAACAACTCGTTTGGCGCCAGCCACTCCATCACGTTGGGGCCGCCCGAGAACAGTGCGTACAAGATAAAGCCAAGCAAGATGACGGCAAGCGGTCCGCTCGGGAAGAATCCTAGCAAGGCAATCCCGACCGTCATACCGGCGAAAGCGATGATGATCAATCGCCGCCGTCCCCAGCGATTGACAAGAAAGAGGGCTGGAATACAACCAATCAGAAACAGCGCGCTGATGATGGCCGCACCATATCCCGATGCACCTGTGAAGAGGTGATAGGATGTCAGCATTTCCGGCCCGAACGTGAGCATGGCGAACAGCGGGGCGACGGCCGCCATGTAAAACAGGCCGACGTACAATGTGCGTTTGACGTAGGCGCGCGAGAACAGCTTTAGATAACTGGTTCTACCCTGGCTTTCGGTTGGTACCTCGATATCTTCGAGGGAAGCCTCCGGGCCATAGACCGCCTGCAGAACCTTCAGTGCTTCTTGTTTACGCCCCTGTTGTAACAACCAACGAGGGGATTCCGGCGTGCCCATGCGTAAAAGTACCAAGATGACCGCCGGCACTGCACTGCTGGCCAAGATCCAGCGCCAAGCCTCCGGGCCGATGGCGAGCATCCATTGGCCGACCAGATAGGCGACGGTCGATCCGACATAATACGCGACTAATGTCACGCCGAGCATCATTCCGCGATGCCGACGCGGCGCAAACTCGGTTAGCAGCGATGTGGCAATTGGGTAATCCGCACCGACGGAAATCCCCAGAATGATGCGTAGGGCAAACAACTCCCACGCATTGTGGACGAAGAACTGGAGAACGGAAGCGACGATGAGCAAGATGAAGTCGATGGTGTACATCAGTTGGCGGCCAAATTTGTCGGTTATATAGCCGAGAAATCCGCCTATGAAGATCCCAATCAATGCAGACGCGCCAATCAAGCCGCTCCAAGTTGCGTTCAACTGCAATTGGGGCGTGATTTGCGTGAGCGCGATCGCGATGATGCTGAGAATGTATCCGTCGAGAAAGGGACCGCCCGACGAATAGACGGTGAGTTTTAGGTGAAACGGACTAAAGCTCGCGTCCTCCACCACATTGGTGGTTTTTGCAGACAAACTTGCCATCCCCTTTCGTCAATCGGCAACCGGACGTCGACGGGAGGCCCAAACATGTGCAGACACAGTTCGCCTGGAGTTGGATTTTGATGCGAAATTTTCGTTTGGCGAAATATAGGAGTATACATTTTTCCAGGCGCCTGTGCGCCCAAACGTGAATGCTGGCGGTTTGTGCACGGTGCTTGGTCTCTGGGTTAGGGGTTGGACGGTGGATCTGCAGATGACGTTTCGTAAGAAGGTTTTTGCAGGGCAGCACGGAAGGCAAACGCGGTATACAACATGGGTATAACACTCCTTTCATGACGCTTGCGAGGTTAGCTGACGGGTTAGGGCTGAAAGGCGCCCCACGCGATACATGCGTTTCACCCCAGGTATGGGTCCCCCGCTTCCCTGGACGGGAATTCAGCGTTGCAACGTGACGTTACACTCATTACGTTAACGTAAATCGGTCCGTGTTGCAAATCAACTTGTCCACAAGGCTAGTCTAACTTGTCCACAGCTTATCCCCATTTATCCACAACAAACTGTGGAGAACTGCAGTGCTGCTGAAACTTGGCTTGTGTATAATGTCGATTGAGTCATCAACAGGCTTGTGGATAAGCTGGTTGGCGATGTGGATTGCACAAGGGGTGTACATAGATGGACGATACCATTCATGCGGGTACTGATACCGATTCACGGTATGTGGTAGCCACATATCGGTTGCGCGATCGCGCCGATACATTGGAAGCTCGTGCCGAAGGGATTGCCATCGGGCTCACCATCGGCACGTGGACAGATTTGCCGAACGCCCGCAAAGCGCAGGTGGCAGCACATTGCGGTCGCGTGGAAGGGATTCGCGTCATCGACGAAGCGGCGCCAGGAGGCGTGATCGCGGAAATTGACATCGCGTATCCTGTGGCGAATCTGGACACCACCTTCGCGTCATTGCTGACGACTGTCTTTGGCAAGTTGTCGATGGACGGCGAAATTCGTTTACAGCGTTTGCATCTGCCGGAAGACTTGGAGCGTGCATATCCAGGGCCCAAGTTTGGCGTCAGTGGCGTTCGCGAACGCTTTGGCGTATACGGCCGGCCGCTGGTGATGAGTATTTTCAAGGCCTGTGCGGGCCTCACGTTGGATGAGCTGGTGGATCAATTTGGAGAACAGGCGGCTGGTGGGGTCGATCTGGTCAAAGACGATGAGATTTTCTTTAGCGAGGTACATGCCTCTGCCGCTGAGCGCGTTGTGGCGTATCGGGAAAAGGCGCGCGAGGTGGCGGCGCAAACAGGGCGTGAGACAGCATATGCCGTCAATCTGACGGGGCCTGTTCACCAATTGCGCGATAAGGCCAAGCGCCTTGCCGAACTTGGCGCCGGTGCCCTCCTGGTTAACGTCGTTGCCTACGGATTTGACGTCCTTGCCGATCTCGCACGCGATCCCGACATCTCCGTGCCGATATTGGCGCATCCTGCGGTATCCGGGGCTTTGTACGGTTCGCCGAACTACGGCATCGCCGCTGATATCGTTCTGGGTCAACTCATGCGCTTGGCGGGGGCTGACATGGGCATTTTCCCGTCGATGTACGGCAGCGTCACATTGGGAGGCGAGGCGACGGAGCAATTGCTTGCCCATTTGCGTAAGGATGGCGTCCATCGCAAGGTCTTACCCGCACCCTCGGCAGGCATTTACCCGGGGCTCGTTCCGCAGCTGTACCGGGACTTCGGCATCGATTTGATTCTGAACGCAGGCGGTGGTATCCACGGTCACCCGGGTGGTGCAAGTATGGGGGGACAGGCGTTTTTCGATGCCATTTCGGCAGTTCAACAAGGGCAATCACTCCAAGCCGCGGCTGTGGATAAACCGGCTCTTGCCGCCGCCATCGCGAAATGGGGGGCACGGGCGTGACGGTTCATGTCATTTGCGATTTCGACGGCACGATTTCTCAACGCGACATGATCACAGCGATTATGGAGCGATTCGTGCCGAAGGAAAGCCGGCCGATCATCGACGCAGTCAAGGCGGGCCGACAAACGGTCAAGGAAGGCGTCGAAGCGATGTTTGAACTGATCCCGTCAAATCATTACGACGAGGTCGCTCGTTATGCACAGGAGCACACACAAGTTCGGCGAGGTTTTCCACAATTCATCCACACCTGTGTACAACTTGGGTGGAAATTGTCCGTAGTCAGCGGTGGATTCGACTTTTTTGTGATGCCGGTTATCCACAAGTTCTCCACAGATGCTGTGGACATCTATTGTAACCATCTTGATACGAGCGGCCCACGCCTGCGTGTGCAGTGGTCACATCCTTGTGATCAGGCGTGTGAAGGTGGTTGTGGACTTTGTAAACCGAGCGTCATTCGGCAACGAGTTCATTCAGGGGACGGCGTGATCGTCATCGGCGATGGTGTAACGGATTTTAAAGCCGCAAAGATGGCAGATTTCGTGTTTGCGCGGGCTCAACTCTTGAAGCTTGTCGAGGAGCGCAGGATCCCACATCTGCCGTTCGCAACGTTTGACGATATCATAGCTGCTATCGACGACAAGGAGGGGCCACTTCATGCCCACATACAATGAACAGGCGGAGGGCGTGATCGAACTCGCACGCTTTGCGTCGGAAAAAGGTTGGTTGCCTGCAACCAGCGGAAATCTCTCAGTCTTGGTCGAGCGCGATCCCCTTTTATTTGCGATCACGCGCAGCGGTGCGGACAAGCAGCGCTTGACCGATCAGGACGTGTTGCTCGTTGACGCTCACATGCAGGTACAAGGCGATACGCCATATCGACCATCTGCTGAGACGACCGTCCATGTGGCGCTGTATCACAAACTGCCGTGCGGCAGCATCCTGCACGTACACACGGTGTATAATAATTTGGTTAGCGAGCTGTTCGCTCGCCAGGGATATGTCGAGATTGCACATCACGAATTGCTCAAGGCACTTGGCCATTGGGAGGAGAACGCATCTGTAAGAATCCCAATCGTTCCGAATTGGTCGGATTTAAACCAACTCGGTCAAGCTGTGGCGGATGTTGCCCAAGCTGACGTGCCGGCTGTGCTGGTGCGGGCGCATGGCGTGTACGCATTTGGCGAAACGCCGGATGCTGCACGTCGCCACTTGGAGGCTGTGGAGTTCCTTTGTGAGTATGTATATAGGCTGGAGTTGATCCGTGCAGCCGGCTTTGTAGCTCCATAAAACGCCGTATTTGATCCGCCCGCCTCGGCAGATACTAACGCCAAAAGCCGAAGGGCGGTGTGCACATGGGTGCGGAGATGGCGTCTTGGTTTCAGGATGTGGATACGGACACGGTTATATGGATGATCATTTCGTTTTTCATCGTGGTCGCGACAGGTGCTGCCATGATTTATTGGGATCACTTCATGCGGGGACGGGAAAAGGTGTTGCAAGAGGCTCGCATCGACGATCCGCGCTTGTAAGCAAAAAGGCTGCCCCAATCAACGGTATACGTTGGCTTTGGGGCAGCCTTTTTTGCCGCCAGGCACCAAAACAGTTAGTCTTGGCGGCGGAAGCGAAGGTCGACATACGCCCACACGGCGCCAACTCCAACGAGAAATGCAACACCCCAAACCCAGTCGTGGATCACGGCAGTCAACCCCCTTCAAACATAGTTTTCGCTGAATGTAAGGGGGTATGCGATCCGTCATTTGACACGTACGTTGTACCTGCGAAGCCACTCGTTGACTTCATACAGATAGTGGAACATCTGTGCCGTGCCCATGATTTGCCCAAACCAGGGGCGGTGTTCCGACGGCTGTTCACTCATGCGGGCCAATGCGCGTATGGCATTCGCATCGATAAACGGCAGGATGGGGGACGATGAATCGCCTAACATGTCGAGCGCCTTACTGCGAACGAGAGCCAAGTAAGCTGGATTTGGCGTCGAGGGATATGGACTCTTTTTGCGATACAGCGCCTCGTGTGGCAGAAAGTCGGCCATCGCTTGGCGCAACACGCCCTTGACTTCGTTACCGGCCGTTTTCAAGGCCCACGGTATGTTGAATACGTATTCGACGAGGCGATGATCGCAAAACGGTACTCGCACCTCAAGTCCGGAGCCCATGCTCATACGATCCTTGCGATCGAGCAGTGTCGGCATAAACCGCGTGATCGAAAGGTATCCAATCTCGCGTACACGAGCTTCACGCCCCGATTCCCCGGGGAGTCTTGGCACTTCCGACAAGGCTTCAAGATACCTTTCTTGCACGTACTCCTGCGGGCGGATCGCCTGCTTTAACGCGTCGGACATCACGCCCATGCGCTCGTGCAGGCGCAATGACCATGGGAAGGTGTCTGCTGCCAGCGCGTCCTCCCGATGAAACCAAGGATACCCGCCAAACACTTCATCCGCTGCCTCGCCGGACAGGGCGACCGTGACATCTTCTTTGATCCGTCGGCAAAACAGAAAGAGCGATGTGTCAATGTCAGCCATTCCAGGCAAATCCCTGGCCAACAGCGGATCGAGCAAATGCCGTTCAAGATCCGGGGTGTCAAACACGATCCGGTGATGGACGCTCCCGATGTGTTCGGAGATCATCTGCGCCCATGGTCCATCGAGGCTCTTTTGAAACGCGTTCGCCGTAAAGTGCTTCTCCATGTCCTGAAACTCAATGGCGTACGTATGCAAAGGCGGCCTGCCCTTTTTCCGATAGTAGCGTGCGGCAATGGCTGACACCACGCTCGAATCGAGGCCCCCGGACAAGAATGTGGCCAGGGGGACGTCGGATACGAGCTGACGCTCAACTGTGTCGATCATCAGATCTCGCACCGTTTCTACTGTTTTTTCCAACGAGTCGCTGTGCTCGATACTCTGCAATTGCCAATAGCGCTTGGTTTGAATGCCATTCGGAGTACCAATGAGAATATGACCAGGGCGCACTTCCTCGATGCCAACAAAGACCCCGACACCAGGCGTTCGGGCGGGACCGATGGCGAAAATTTCGGCCAGGCCCTGCTCGTCGATCACCGGTTCAATCTCCGGATGACGAAGCAGTGCCTTGAGCTCAGATCCAAAGACGATACCTTGGCCGACACGGCTAATGAAGAGCGGTTTGACACCAAGGCGATCGCGTCCCATGAACAGTCGTTGATTTGCGGCGTCCCAAATGGCGAAAGCAAAGATGCCGTTGAATTTCGATACGCAATCCTCACCCCATGCCACATAGGACACGAGCAGCACTTCTGTGTCGGAATAACCGTGAAATGTGAATCCCTCTGCCAATAACTGTTGCCTGAGATCTTCGGTATTGTACAATTCGCCGTTATAGGCGATGGTGTAGGCGCGTTCTCCAAATCGACGCGTCAACGGTTGTTTACCGCCTTCGGGATCGACGACGACAAGTCGGCGGTGCGCAAAGAGCGCGTGTGGATCTACGAATAGTCCGTCGGCGTCCGGCCCGCGGGCAACAAGTGTGTCACCCATGGCTTTGATGGTTTGCGTTTCCGATGTGAGGTCGCGGTACCAGTCGACCCAACCAGTGAAACCGCACATGCGCTCATCCTCCTTCAGGGAACTGCCCGCCCATGGCGAGGCGAGGCAAAATCTCCATACCTTATGCGTGAAATAGGCGAATGGTGCCTTATGACGGGTGAAATCGCCCAACATCTCGCAAGAGGCGGCGGAACCAGCGTTCCTGGCGGCGTTTGGCACGCTCTTCGATCGCGTCATACAGTCTTCGATCTGGCAGTTGTAAAAACAATTCGTGGCTCGGTTTGCCGAGGCGATCGTTGGTATTGACCTCGAACAGCCAGATGCGTCCATGGCGGTCAAGTCCAAAGTCGATACCGACTTCGTCGAACTCGGCATATGTGTCGAGGACACGGCAGATATCGAGGCTGACACGCCGTAAACGACGCAATACACGGCCGGACAAATCGCGATTTTGATATACTTGTCGGAGAAGCTGTATTGTAGGTAACACTTCGCCGTGACCTGTACCGATATTGGAGACGATACTGTTGACACTGCCAACCCGTGCCAAGTGTCCGGCTACTATCCAAGCGTCGAGATGATCTCGTTGACAGAGTGTCCGAATATCGAACGGACGCCCCGACAAGGTGAGTACAGGCGCTGTCTGCTGAACGATGGTTCGTTCGGGCACGTACATGGTCAATAAAACTGAAAGTAAATCTACAGGATGCGAGAATGCGCGTGATTCACCGTCGCTTGATTCGAATCGCCACAGACCTGAGGCATGCCTGGTGACGCGAGCGATTTGGTTGCCGCCCCACGTCTCAACAGGTTTGATGTACCAACTTGAAAATTGCTCCAAAAGTTGAATGGAGATTTGGGGAAGAAGATAGGTGTTCGGCAAATGAAGGCCATTAAGATGTGCCTCTTGCATAGCCAGGTACATTTGCCATTTGTCCAAAAAGTACCGCTGTTCATCTAGCGTTGGCCTTGGCACCCAGATTCACCTCTCACTTTGCCAACGTATGCTACCGTGCCGAACGATGACCTTGTGGAGGACTGTTCATGCCGATTGTCAATGTCACTGAGCAACTGGCGATGCAAATACTGCAGGACTCAGAGATTTACGATCTGCTCAAGTGCAAATGTGAGCAGTGCATCAGTGATGTACTTGCGATGACGCTCAATCGATTGCCGGCTCGGTACGTGACCACAGACGCGGGACGTGTGTTTGTCAACGTGAACTATTACTTACAACCGCAGTTGCAGTCAGATATTGTGACAGAGTTGACGCGCTCAGCCTTGCAAGTGGCAAACCACCCTCATCACGCACAGACGTCAAAGGCGGCTGATACGCAGTGACGGCGGACGTTGAGTTGCGTCATCGACGTTGGATGCAGGAAGCCTTGGACATGGCGAAGTTGGCGGCAGAGCTCGGTGAGGTGCCGATTGGCGCGATCGTCGTTCGTGACGATACGGTCGTGGGCCGAGGCTTCAACCGCCGGGAAATTTGGCGGGATGGTACGGCGCATGCAGAGATCATTGCACTTCGCGAGGCGAGCCGACGCCTCGGTGGCTGGCGCTTGACAGAATGCGATTTATATGTAACACTAGAGCCCTGTCCCATGTGCGCGGGGGCCATTGTGTTGTCGCGCGTTCGCCACGTGATTTATGGTGCAACCGACCCTAAAGGCGGCGCCATGGAATCGAAAATTCGCCTGTGCGAGCCGGGCTTGTGGAATCATACTCCACAAATTACCTCTGGCGTTTTGCGGGATGAGTGTGCTAATATATTAAGGGATTTCTTCCGGGCTTTGCGCTCGTGAGCATTCCAGAATTCGACCGCGGAGAGATGTCTGAGTGGTCGAAAGAGCTCGCCTCGAAAGCGAGTAGCTCCGCAAGGGGCTCGTGGGTTCGAATCCCACTCTCTCCGCCATGTTTGCGATGTCCGATGGGGCGTAGGTCTTGTCGGACATCGCTATTTCCCTGAGCATACACCTGTTTGAGCGTGGTTTTTGACCAAGCCCTGACTGGGTCCCATGCGGCGAAAACTCCCGAACCGTGTCAGGTCCTGACGGAAGCAGCACTAAGGGAGACCTTTCGGGCGACGTGGGGGTGCCTGGTCGGGGTTTGGTCAAAGATCGCGCTTTTTGCATCTCAGGGCATTGGTGAATCCTCATCAAGTTTGCGCATGGGTGCTCAGTGTCGGCTTCTGTCGAGCGAATGGAAGTTTTGTCGGGCGTGCAGGATTCTCGCTTTCACGTGCGAATAATCCCAGGACAACACTGCACATAGGACAGGTGATTCTGGTGAAAACCCTGCGGAAACCACACAACGCCCGTCGCCACCCCAAGCATACGTTTGACGCGCAATTGCTCAATGCGGGGATCTTCTACCTCTCCAAAGGGCAGGAGCTGTCAGTTCAAAATGATATGGCGAGCGATCTCCTTGGTGTTCCTCGTGGTACCAACCAGGCATTTCCGCTGTCTGAAGCGTTTGACGTCAATTCAGAAGAATACCAGTTTATGGTCCATGTCGTCGAAAATGAATACGAGTATCGAGACGCCATCCTCAAGTGGGAAGTTGGCGGTCTGGTTCGCCACGTGCTGGTCGATACGTTCCACGATGAGGACGAAGACGGTGCTGGCGGCATGTACATTGTGATGAAAGACATGGGGAATTTTGCGCTGCTGAATCAAAACACGCAGCGGGCGGAACGGATCGCGACCGTAGGTCGGCTTGCAGCCGGAATTGCACACGAAATCCGCAATCCGTTAACGACGGTCAAAGGTTTTCTACAGCTGCTTGAACAGCGTCTCAACAGCGGGATGATGGATGAAGAAATCCGCTATGTGCAGGTGATGATGGGGGAAATTGAACGCGTCAACGCGCTTGTCACAGAGCTGCTGTTATTGTCCAAACCGCAGGACATGGAATGGTCGACCTTTGATCTCCAAGGGCTGTTTAGCGAAATTTTGCCGTGGGCCGAGGCTGTCGCTGACGACGCAGGGATTCAGGCGGAGTGTCGGATTGCGGACGGCGTTGCCTTACAGGCGGATCGCAACATGATCCGACAGTTGCTCTTACATTTGGTGAAGAACGCCATTGAGGCGATGGATAAAGGTGGGAAACTGCGCATCGATGCCCGGGAGATCGATGGCAGAGTCGAAATCGAAGTTGCGGATACGGGTCCTGGGATTCCATATTATTTATTTGATCGCATTTTTGATGTATTCTACACGACCAAGGAAAAGGGAACGGGTCTGGGATTGGCCATATGTCAGCGAATTGTTGCCGATCACGGTGGGCAAATCCGGGTGTCATCAAAAGGGTTTGGCACCACGTTCACCGTGTCGTTGCCACTTAAACGTGCGTCATCGTTACATCATTTGGCCGTACGGCGCAGCTGCTGACAGGCCGTGAAAAGGGCTCCCTTCTGTGGTAGTGTAAAACAGAGAGGGGGCCTCGCATGTCGTACCAGGCTTTGTATCGCACCTGGAGGCCGCAAACGTTTGCGGATTTCATCGGTCAGCCGCATGTGCGGCAAACGTTGATGAACGCCTTGCAAAGCGGTAAGATCGCGCACGCGTATCTGTTCTGTGGGCCGCGTGGTACGGGTAAGACAAGCGCGGCAAAATTGTTTGCCAAGGCCGTCAACTGTCTCGCGCCGCGCGGAGTTGAGCCGTGCAACGAATGTACGGCTTGTATCTCCATCACTCGTGGCAACAATGTCGATGTCGAGGAAATCGACGCGGCATCCAACCGCGGTGTGGATGAAATTCGCGAACTGCGTGACAAGGTTCACTACCTGCCTACAAGCGTTCGGAAAAAAGTGTACATTGTCGACGAAGTCCACATGTTGACGACTGAGGCGTTCAATGCGTTGCTAAAAACGCTGGAAGAGCCACCGGCGCATGTGTTGTTTTTGCTCGCAACGACAGAGCCGCACCGGCTTCCCCATACCATCATATCTCGCTGTCAGCGGTTCGACTTTCACCGCATCGCGACAGAGGCCATCGTGAAGCGGCTGCAGGAGGTCGTCTGCCATCAAGATTGGACTGCACAGGACAGTGCACTGTGGAAGTTGGCCGAAGCCGCCGATGGCGGTTTGCGCGATGCACTTGGCCTCTTGGAACAGGCAGCCGCCTTTGGCCAAGGTGAGATCGACGACGAGGTGGTGGCGAACGTCGTCGGTGGGGTCGATACGGCAGGGCTTCTCGCGTTGGTTTCTGATCTTGCCGGACAACAGCACCTTGATGCTCTGCGCCGCCTGGGCGCCTGGTATGCAGCGGGGAAGGATGCGACCCGCATTGTTCACGACTTGTTGCAAGTCCTTCGCGATTTGTTTATCGTCAAGCTGTCGCCGACGGACGATGCGCTGGGCGGGAAGCCGACAGCGCCATACCGAGCGGTGACCGAGAGCAACCGCGTGACGAGCGAGTGGTTGCTTGGAGCTGTGCACAAGCTTGGTGAACTCTATACGCAGTTGCGCTATCTTGACCAACCTCGGCTTGCGCTTGAAGCTGCATTGCTGAGCATGGTCTTGCCGAGTGCGGCAGCGGTGACACCGCAAACGCCTGTTCAAGCTTCTGCGCAAGTGGCGTCGCAAGCGCCGATGAGTTCAACGGCATCGCAGTTTGCAGCGCAGACGGCCACCACTGGGGTGCAGATGGCTTCCGTCAACGAAACGTCACTCCAGCCTGGGGCGCGCAACCGGGGCCAGCAGACACAGACGGCTCGTGCCACAAGGCGCGCAGCGGGGCCGGATCGGAAACGGGAGACGCTGGCACGCCTGTATGCCGAACGCAGCCCCGACGTCGAGGCGATGGTTCGCGAGCGTTGGCCGGACGTACTGCATAAGGTCAAGGCGGATCGGATTCAGACGCATGCTTGGCTGGCCCATGGCGACGTCGCATTTGTGACGGAACGCGCCGTTGTCATGTCGTTTCTCAGTCGGATCCACCGTGAAGCCGTGATGAAGCCTGCGGATAGGCAGACGATTGAAGCGGCGTTTCAGGTGATTTTAGAGCGGGATATGCAGTTGTTTGCCTTGTTGAAGGCAGATTGGGACGAGTATCTGGCATCGTTGACGGACGCGGCTCCCCCTGAACCTGGCACAGCCGAAGAGCCGAATTTGGTCGAACTGGCCGTACGGCTATTTGGACCTGATAAAGTAGTGACTACGGAAGATGAGGGATCGACGGAATGAAAAATATGAATCAATTGATGCGGCAAGCGAAAAAGATGCAAGAGGAGCTGCTCAAGGCGCAAGAGGCCTTGGGTGAGCAGATTGTCGAAGGCACGGCGGGAGGCGGTGCGGTGAAAATCGCCATGAATGGGCATAAGGAGATTACGGGCGTTTCCATCAGCCCTGACGTGGTGACGCCGGAGGATGTCGACATGTTGCAAGACCTCATTATGGCGGCGTTCCAGGATGCATCGACGAAGGTGAACGAACTCACGGAACAAACGATGGGCAAGTATACCAAGGGAATGAACATCCCGGGGTTGTTCTGAGATGTGGGGTTACCCGGAACCGCTGGCAAGGGTCATTGAGCAGTTCATGAAGCTTCCCGGTATCGGCCCCAAGACCGCAGCCAGGCTGGCATTTCACGTGATGACTATGGAGGAGACGGACGTGCTCGCATTCGCCAAGGCCCTGCAGGACGTGAAGACCCAGCTCACCGAGTGTGCCATATGCTGCAACATCACGGAGTCGTCCCCGTGCTCCATCTGTCAGGATCCGCGCCGGGACAAGCTCGTCATTTGTGTCGTCCAAGAGCCGAAAGATGTCATGGCCATGGAGAGGACACACGAGTACAATGGCACGTATCACGTTCTGCACGGTGCCATCTCGCCGATGGAGGGCATCGGTCCGCAGGACATTCGCATCAAGGAGCTGGTTGTGCGCGTGGGCGAAGGAGACATCGACGAGGTCATTTTGGCGACCAACCCGAATGTCGAGGGCGAGGCCACGGCGATGTATATCTCGCGCCTGCTCAAGCCGTTTCATGTCAAGATCACGCGTATTGCGCATGGCTTGCCAGTTGGCGGCGATTTGGAGTATGCGGACGAGGTCACCCTCGCCAAGGCGCTCGAGGGCCGGCGAGCTTTGTGAGCAATCGGGTACAAAAAGACAAACTGTATCAAACGGAATCCAGGCGGCCGCTGGCCGCCTTTTTTGCGTTCCCGGCGTCCAGATGTTTATAACCATCCAGTCATATTCGCCGTTTCTCCCGCCTATGATGTACTAACTTGGACAAGGGAGGGACTGGACCGTGACGCACTCGGAAACCAGACCAGTCGCCGTGGACGGTGCGACAAGGACACCCATGTTGCCCGTGGCAGCGAAAGCAAATCACGCCCCGCACGCCGATCACGATGCCGTCCTTAGCAGACACGACCTCGATATTGATCCTATCAATCCTGAGAAATTTCTGCGTGAAATCCTGAAGAGCCATCGCGAGTTGGAAATTGCCCGCAGGCAATTTGAATACGTCTCTGATCCGCTCTTGATTGATCACATTGTGTTCCGCATCGGGGCCGCCGAGCGCCAGTTGAACTACTTGTTTCGACTTGCGCGGGAACATGGGATCTCATTTGACGGACAGCAATGGGACTGGACGTCGGACGAATGGCGGATCGATTAGCGGATGGCTTGGACGACGCCAAGGGATCCTGCACTGGTGCGGGGAGGTGATGCAAGTGCACATTTCATCGGTATGGCTTTGGGGTGGAGCTATTGTACTTGGGGTGCTCATCGTCAGTCAATTCTTTCAGCAGCCGGGCAGGGCGGCGTGGCGTATCGTTCGCAACGTCGCCCTTGGTTGCTTGTTTGTCTTCGCCGTCGATTGGATTGGCAGCTACCTGCACTTCCACGTTCCATTTAACCCTGTCACAGCTTTGACCGCAGGTATTCTCGGTGTACCTGGTGTGGCTGCGTTGGTTGCGATGAAATTATGGATATTTGCGTGAGCGAATGGTGCCGCTGCGGCGGGGTTTCCGAAAGCGCCGACCAAATCGGGCCAGGTAGCGACCAACGCCAGGAACGCTCCGCAGTTCATCGTCGCCGAGAGCGCCGGATCGAACAATGAGCAGGAGATAGAGGAGCGCGCCGACGCCGCCTGCTACGAGCAGCTGCACAATGGCGCAAAGCCGCCAAGGCGCTGTCGGCAAAACGGTCGTATATGCCCAGTGAATGAACCGGTTGACCCCAAACATGATTGCGGCGACAACGAGCGATGCCCGGAAAAACGGGCTCATCAATCGTCTCACCGAAAAGTATACCTGGCTGTATTTGCGGACAGCCGCGATGTTCAACAGCGATGAGAACAGATAGCCAATGGTGGTGGCGAGTGCAGCGCCAATCACCGAGTGTGTACCCAGGATGAGTATAAAGTTGAGGGCCGTCTTGATGGCCACGCCGATGAACATGTTGCGTACCGGCCGGTACATTTTGCCGAGACCCTGTAAGATGTACGTGGATATGAGCTCCATGCTCGCAAAGATGCTCATAAACGACACCGTCGAGATAATGGCCGATCCCGCCGTTGTTCCGAACAGTGCCTCGTTAATCGGTCGGCTTAACACGAGCAATGCCGCAGACGTCGGGAAGCTCATGAGAAACATACTGCGCAGCGTGAACACAATACTGCCCTGTAATTCTTGATGACTGCGCTTGGCTCTGGCAGCCGATACTGCGGGCAGCACAGAGACGCCGATGGCGTAGGCGAACGCCATCGGCAACATGACTAAATACATAGCTTGCCGCGTTAGAATGCCGTAATTGGCCACTGCTTGCAAATAACTTTGCCCAGTTGCCTGAAGTAGGTTGGTAACAGTCCAAGAGTCTACGAGATTCGCGATTGGCACGACCAGGCCACCAAGGCTGACCGGCAGCGCCAGTCGATACACCATGCGCAGAATTTGCCCGTCGCGAAACGGGCTGTCCTCATATCCATAGGCGCGTTCCTTGCGCCGCAACTTCCAAGCAAAGCCAATGAGCAACAGAAGTCCTGCGACGCCCCCCACAAATCCACCGAACGTGGCTGCCGCAGCCCCATCCACGGCGCGATCGCGATGCCAGACGTCGACAACCAGATAGGCTCCGACCACCATCGCAATGACGCGAAAGAGTTGTTCAAAAGTCTGCGAGTACGCGGGGCCCTCCAGCTTCTGAAAGCCTTGCAAGTAGCCTCGCAAACCGCTCATTGCGGGCACGACGAGGAGCATCAAGGATACGGCTCGAATGGACGGCACGTTTTGCGCCATCGACGCCTGTCCGCTTTTGAGCGAAATGACGTGGGCGAACATGGGTGCGCCAAACCACATGATGAGAAACGCGCAGATGCTAAAGACCAACAGCGATCTCATCGTCACGCGGTAGATGTGTTCGACAACCGGCCGTTCGCCGTTGGCACGTCGTTCACTGATCAATTTCCCCATGGCCAGCGGAAAGCCGGCTGTCGCCAACTGCTGAAGGATATTGTAAATGGCGTACGCATTTCCGTAGATGCCGTTTCCGGTCTGACCAATGATGGCAGTTACCGGAATGATCCAAACAAGCCCTAAAACTTTGGCGAGGGCGACACAAATCACATAGAGAGAGGCTCCGCGGGCGAGGCTGGACGTTCCCGGTCGACTCACCTCTCCACCTCCATTTCGATGAGATTATAGCACAGCCCGAAAATCACCGCGGAAAGCCACCATTCGGTGCAGAAACAAGGACTGGCCATGCACATAAGGTGTCTGAGAAGACCGGGGGTGGCGACGTGTGACAATCGCAACGATATTGACGCTACTAGGGCTTGGTATTGCGGCAAACTTGGATAATGCGGGCGTCGGTATTGCATACGGCGTGCGGCGAATTCAAATTTCCACAATCGCAAATCTGCTTATCGCGGCCATCAGCGGCGTCGCGACACTTTTATCTGGTTGGGTGGGCAATACCGTGAGCCGTTATGTTCACCCACAGATTTCAAACTGGTTAGGCGCCGTCGTCATTATGGCGGTGGGTATTTGGGTCATCACAGAGCCCATCCGCTCGCGGCGCAAGCGGCGCCGCCGAAATAGCGGCGTGATTGGGCGGATTCTGGACGATCCTGCTGCGGCTGACTTCGACAATTCGCAATCGATCAGTTTGACAGAAGCGTCGATCCTTGGTGTTGCGCTTGCGTTGAATGCATTTGCAGGTGGTTTTGACGCAGGCGTGACGCATTTGAGCATTTGGGCAACGGTCGCATCGGTGACGGTGTTTTCCTTTATCCTACTGGGTCTCGCCGCTTATCTCGGCCGCCGTTACGCAGCACAGGCTTTGGGTGATAAGGCGACGTACATTGCGGGAGTCTTGCTGATTCTGATTGGCATCCACCAGGTGTGGTAGGTATGGGCAAGAGCAAATTGAGACAAACTAGAACAAGGGACATTCACCGTGTTGTCGGTATAGAGCGAAGAAGGTGATGTATGATGATGGATCCAGTGGAAAGTATGCAGCCGCCGCTGGCGGAATGCATCATCTGTCACAAATCAAAGTTGTATGGCATACACGTTTGTGGCCAATTAATCTGTCTTGATTGTGAGCGCGCGATTGTCCATTCCAACGTCGAGGACGAGGCGTATGCGCACTATGTCGAGGGAATGAAACGTATTTGGTTGTCTGCGTTGTCGTTATAGCATGCGAGATTTCCAAACATAATCATGGAGGGCGCACGTCGGAAAACGGTGGAGAAAACGAATCTCGCCGCTTCGAGGTGCGTTTTTCGCGTAAATATGGTGGGCATGCGCTTTGATACATATATGGTGTACCCTTGTAACTTGCCATGCATCGCTTCGGACGATGTCGCTTTTCTTCATATGCTACTATATGGGCAGATGTTTTCTGCGTTAAGAAGGAGAGATTCGGCGTGACGAAAGTCATTTGGCCGTTATGGGGCGTCGTCTATGCTTTGGCAAGCGTCGTCACCTTTGTGGCGCTCGTGCGGTATGAGTGGAAAAAAAGGCGTTGATTCATGGCGTGGGTTCTGGAAGAGCGGTGGCTCCATCATTCGTACAGGAGCGTGCAAGGCCTGCGCTGATCGTGGAGAGGAGAACGAGTGCGTTGCTGGATCACATTTGGGGGTACGGCGGTCGCCTGGGTCATACTCCAATTCTCGATGCGTTGGAGAGGCATGCTAAGGTCGAACGGACGTCGCTGCATGTACCGGGTCATCACAGTGGTCGCCTGTTTTACGACGGTTTGTCCCCCTGGCTTGGCCAAGCATTGCGCATCGATCTGACGGAACTACCCGGATTGGACAACCTGCATGCGGCAGAGGGCTGCATTCTCGAGTCCGAGCGGTTGACCGCGACCCATTATGGCGCTGACGCCACTTACTTTAGCGTCAACGGCGCGACAGCATGTATGATGGCCGCGATTCGAGCGTGTGTGACGCCGAAGCGGAGGCGGGTTATCCTGCTGGGCCCCTGTCATGTCAGTGTTTGGCGCGGCCTTGTGCATGCGGACGCAGAACCGGTGTGGCTGCCATCTCCTTGGCGATCGGACTTGCAGGCTTTTGAGTGCCCGCATCCAGATGCGCTGTACACGGCCCTAAAGAAGCATTCCCATGTCGCCTGTGTCGTGGTCACATCGCCGACATACCAAGGCTTTGTCGCAGACGTCGCGGGCCTTGCTGCCGCTTGTCACGACGCAGGTGTACCGCTTGTTGTAGATGAAGCGCACGGGGCTCACTTTGGACTTCACCCGATGCTTCCACCGCATAGCGTTTCGCAGGGAGCAGATATCGTCATTCAGAGTCCACACAAGACGTTGCCCTGTTTGACACAGGCGGCATGGGTACATGTGACAGGTGATGCGGCACGGTGTCGCGCGGTTCGCGATGCGCTCAGCTTCTTGCAAACCACCAGTCCGTCCTATCTGTTGCTTGCCTCGCTCGACGCGGCTCAGGCCTGGTTGACTTCCGGACGCGATACGGTGGAGGCCACGCTAGCGACACTTGCAAAGTTCCGGGAACTCGAGCCAAATCGGGATCCGATGCGCGTTTGGATACCTACGGGCGATTTTGCGGCCAGCCAGCGGTTGGCGGATGGGCTGACTAGACATGGGATGTTTCTCGAATACGCTGATGCGGCGGGGGCCCTCGCCATTTTCGGCTTTGGTCAACACGAGCGCGAATTGGCCAAGTTCTTTGCCGTCTTGCGCAATTGGCAGGAATCTGAAGCATGGCCGATGGTGCGTCGTCATACGGATAGTCTCGAGGCCTTGTACGAACTCGGTACGAGCGAGCATGCGCTGTGCCCGCGCCAGGTTGACGAGACGACGGGTCGGATGGTGCCACTTGCACAGGCGGCAGGTCGCGTGCTCAAGCGCGCGATCGCGCCCTATCCACCGGGCGTTCCGGCGCTTTGGCCGGGGCAGACCTTGAGTGGGGATGCGGTCGCCATCCTTATGCGTTTGCGGGCGACAGGACAGACGCTGATTGGCCTCGAACTGGAGGATCAGATTGAGGTGTGCGATGACTGACAGACGAGGGAGATTCATCACGTTCGAGGGCATCGACGGGGCTGGCAAGACGACGCAGATTGAGCGGCTGGCCGGGTGGCTGGAGGAACAGGGACGGCGGGTCGTCTGCACGCGCGAGCCTGGAGGGACGCGCATCGGCGACGCGGTCCGGGCAGTGCTGCTCAACCCCGAACATACTGAGATGACGGCACGGACCGAGGTACTCTTGTACGCGGCTTCGCGAGCGCAACTAGTTGACCAAATCATTCGGCCGGCGATAGAGGATGGGGCCGTTGTGCTGTGTGATCGGTTCGTCGATGCCTCGGTCGCATACCAAGGGGCTGGGCTTCGGATTGGCGAACAGGCTGTGCGTGAGGTGAACACGTTTGCGCTGGGAAATCTGATGCCCGACTTAACCTTGTGGTTTGATATCGACTGGGCGCAGGCAAGTGAACGCCTCTTGGCAAGGCGCGGGGCGGGAAGACTGGATCGGATTGAGCAACGTGGCAGGGATTTTTTCGATCGCGTCGCAAACGCCTTTCGTGTACTGCAGACCACGGAACCTCGGCGTATCCAGCGGATCGACGCGCGTCGCGATGTCGAAACGATTCAGCAGGAAATCCGGCGGATCGTATGGAATCACATCAACAACGACTTGGAATAGGCGGGTGACCCCCATGAAGTTGATGATCGCAGTCGTACAGGACAAGGACAGTGCAAAGTTGGCACAAAACTTGGTAAAAGAAAATATCAGGGCGACCAAACTGGCTTCGACAGGCGGATTCCTTCACGCGGGCAACACCACGTTCTTGATTGGTATCGAGGATCACATGGTGGATCGCGTCAAGAGCATTATTCAGCAGTCCTGTAAGGCGCGGGAACAGGTCGTGGCCCCGATGTCGCCGATGGGCGCCAGCATGGAGTCGTACATTCCCTACCCGGTCAATGTCCAGGTTGGTGGTGCGACGGTATTTGTTCTTGACATCGAGCAGTTTGACCAGTTTTGACGGACCGCCAAAGAAAGTTGGACGGAGGAATGCATGTGGCTGCAGCGGAGGACATGGCGAATGGATCACTCATCGGTCTGCCGCAGCCGCTGATCACATCATTGCGAGGCAAGAGCCTGTTACATGCGGTGCTACTTGTCGGCACGCCGACGGATACGGCGCGAGCGGCTATGATGGTTGCGCGCTATTTGCTGTGTGAACGGCCTGCCGACACACCTTGTGGGACGTGTCGTGCCTGCGTGCAAATGGCGGCGGGGGTGCATCCCGACTTTCTTGAGGCAGGTACTGAAGGGTTAAAGACGGCCGACGTCGAGATGGTACAGGACTGGCTAGGGACGAAGGCACACGGCGGATGCAAGGTCTATGTACTTCACGGCGTGGATCACATGACCGGCGTAGCGGCCAATCGCATGTTAAAGACGCTGGAAGAGCCAGAGCCTAATGTATATGCCATTATGACGGCCAAGAATCGCCATAACGTGCTATCGACCATTCGTTCGCGTGCATTTGCGTATGATCTCGCTCCAGCAGATCCCTACACCGCCACCGATCCGGGGGCAGCAGAACAGCTTCGCCGCCTGCTGAATACGACGGAAGATCCTTCGTTTGATGGCTTCGTCGATCAAGTGATAAAATGGACGGAGATGTGGCTCGTCGAACGCGCGCCAGCATGGACGCTGGCGGCAGCGTGGCAGTCGTTATCTGAACAAATACCCGCAGAGGACAGCCTGTTGCTACTCGCAGAGTGGTTGCGCGAAGTCCTGAATGCCCGGGCGAAAATGCCGTGTGGGCGGTTTCGGGACTGGGAACAGGCCATTTTGCGCATCGCTCCCATCCTCGAGATTCATCAGTGGGCCGAAGCGATAGAGATTGTGCTGGACAGCCGTCTCCGGTTGCAGTCACACGTCGCAGCTCTGTTGAACTTCGAGCAGATGTGCATCCGTTTGCGGGAGGTTTCATCCTAATGTACGACATTGTCGGCGTTCGCTTTAAGCCAGCCGGGAAAATTTATTATTTTGACCCCGGCGATCTCCCGATTCACAAGGATTCGCGCGTCATTGTCGAAACAGCGCGCGGAATTGAATATGGCCGTGTGGTCGTCGATCATCGCCAGGTGACTGAGGATTCGGTCGTGTTGCCGTTGAAACAAGTGATGCGCTTGGCAACGCCGGAAGACGAGATGACCGTTGAGGAAAACCGTGTACGTGCACGACAAGCCATGGTGACGTTTCGCGAAAAAGTCGCGAAACATCGGCTGCAAATGAAGTTGGTCGACGCTGAATATACATTTGATCGAAACAAGCTGATTTTTTACTTTACGGCGGATGGGCGCGTCGATTTTCGCGAACTCGTGAAGGATTTGGCGAGCGTATTCCGCGTTCGCATCGAGCTTCGGCAAATTGGTGTCCGTGACGAGGCGAAAATCCTTGGCGGCATTGGGCCGTGTGGCCGTCTGCTGTGTTGTTCGACGTGGATGGGGGAATTTGACCCCGTATCCATTCGGATGGCCAAGGATCAAAGTTTATCGCTTAACCCGTCCAAAATTTCGGGTTTGTGCGGCCGTTTGATGTGTTGTTTGAAATTTGAGAACGATTCGTACCAAGACCAAGACGCGATGGCGTAAAAGAGGTTGGTGTCCGCACATGGACAAGCAATCTTTGTTCGTACAAGTTGCGAATTTGGAAGAGCGGATTGGCGAGTTGTACGAGGAATTGGGATCGCTCAAGCACAAGATCCAGGAACTCATCGAGGAAAACCAGCGATTGCAACGGGAGAATGAGCATTACCAGGCTGAGTCGCTGGGTAAGGTGGTCAACCCGGAGTCCAGTTCTGCGCAGGAGAATTTGCGCCGTATTTATCGAGAAGGATTCCACATCTGCAACGTCAAGTATGGGAGCTTGCGCACAGAGGGAGAATGTCTGTTTTGCCTTTCGTTCATCGATCGCGCCTGAAATTGCAGGCGGGCTGTGCCTTTGCGATAGAAAACCAGGGGTCTGTCGGTGTAAAGCCGTCCGTCTTGGAAGATGGATTGTGGCTTGGCGGCAGACCCTTTTTCGGCAGGTGAGCATGGTGGTGTTGGAAAGTACCGTATCGCCGTCAGCATGTTTATACGTGTGTAGCACCCCAATCGGCAACCTTTCAGATGTCAGCTTGCGGCTTCTCGAGGTGTTGCGCGAGGTGGATCTTGTGCTGTGCGAAGACACGCGTCAAACCCGTAAGTTATTCAGCCGCTTTAAGATACCTGCGGATCGACTGCGCAGCTATCATCAGCATAACGAGAGGGCAAGCCAGGCTTGGCTGCGCGAACAGTTTGCCGCAGGGAGGCGCATCGCGCTCGTATCCGACGCTGGTACACCGCTGGTTTCTGATCCTGGTGCGGTCGTGGTCGAGACGGCCATCGCGATGGAGGTGCCAGTTGTCCCCATTCCTGGACCGAGCGCCGTGCTTGCGGGCTTGGTGGGCAGTGGACTCACCATGACACCGTTTGTCTACCTGGGATTTCCACCGCGATCGCAGTCTGAGCGTTTGCTTTGGCTGGAACCGTTTCGCAGTGCACCAGCGACGCTCGTGCTCTACGAGGCACCGCATCGCCTCGAGGCGACGCTCGCGTTTTTACGTGATACTCTCGGCGACAAGCCAGCGGTTCTGGCGAAAGAATTGACCAAGCTACATGAGTCGTTTGCGCGGGGAACGCTGTCGGCATTATGCGAACGAGTGGCTGCCGAACACCCGCGCGGCGAGTACGTCGTGTTAATTGACAATCGGCTGACCGCCGAGGACGCAGAGCGCGTTCGTGAAGAGGAGACAGAATGTGCCTGGCAGCGTGCGCTCGAAGAAGTCCGGCATGCCATGGAACAGGGGATGTCCCACAAACAAGCGGTGGCCGAGGCGAGCGAGCGGTTTGGCGTGAAACGCCGAGAACTCTACAATGCCACTTTGGCACAGGAGCAAAGCTGAATATCAGAACGTCAATGGCGCGAAAAAGGCCGCAGCAGGACGTTGCCTGCGTCGGCCTTGGGCTATCCTCGTCTCACATTACGCGTGTTGCATTTCAGAGATGCAGGACGGGCAGATGTTCTTGCCCTTGAAGTGGATAATCTCGTCCGCTTG
The DNA here is from genome assembly GCF_004366795.1 of Alicyclobacillus sacchari. Classification (GTDB taxonomy): domain Bacteria; phylum Bacillota; class Bacilli; order Alicyclobacillales; family Alicyclobacillaceae; genus Alicyclobacillus; species Alicyclobacillus sacchari. Next base: position 105,921 of record NZ_SORF01000007.1, read on the forward strand.
TCCGCAGAAGATACAAGCTGGTTCATACTTCTTCAAAATGATGCGATCCCCATCGACATAGATTTCAAGAGCATCTTTTTCGCCAATGCCGAGCGTACGGCGCAGCTCGATAGGAATCACGACACGACCCAACTCGTCAACCTTGCGCACGATACCTGTAGACTTCACTGTACCATCCCCGTTCAATCAAAATATGTTTGTCTTTTTGAAATATCGCACAGCTTGGCAGTGACCGTATACCATCACTATCACGCCATGCAAATACTTCTATAGTCTTACTATACTGGATATCAGGGTTTTTGCAAGACCTTACATTTCTGAAGGTAGCTGTTCGGATGATTCAGATTTCCGTGTGCTTGCAGGATGAAAGTTTTCTGCACATTTCACGACACACGCCACGCTTCCGCCTACAATCCACGCGCCAGCGGGAAAACGTGTGCCGGGCAGTTACAGGCAAGTTGCGATCGCCAGACGGATCGCGTATGATGATTGGCAAATCAAGTCACAACTACACATTGTGATTCGGTGAAAGAATGGTACCCAAAAGTGCGGTTGACAGCGAGCCGGGATGGTGGAAGCCGGTAACGAGCGGTTGGGGAGTATGGTTCTGGAGAATCGCTCGGTGAGGCTCACAGTTGGGCTAAGCCGGGCGCGGTCGTTCCCGTTAGCGAACAGGGCGCTTTGCCGAGCGTCCGCAACAAGGCCTGTAAACTCGAATGGAGTTTGCGGGCGAAGTTGGGTGGTACCACGAGCCGAGCCTCGTCCCAATCTGGGGACGAGGCTTTTTCGCGGTGTTTATGAAATCGCGATGGTCCAGTATGCAAAGGGGGAAGAAGAGTTGGCAAAACCGACGTTTTACATCACGACACCGATTTATTATCCGAATGACAAGCTGCACATTGGCCACGCCTACACCACTGTCGCGGCGGACGCGATGGCGCGCTACAAGCGGCTGCGTGGTTATGACGTATACTTCTTGACTGGCACAGATGAGCATGGTCAGAAGATCCAGACGCGGGCTGCACAGGCCGGACTGCCACCAAAACAGTTCCTCGATCCCATCATCGACTGGATTCAGTCGCTGTGGAAGAAACTCGACATCTCATATGACGACTTCATTCGGACGACAGAGGATCGGCATACCAAGGTGGTCGCCGACATTTTTGAACGCCTGCTGAAGCAGGGCGACATTTACCTGTCTGAGTACGAAGGATGGTACTGTACACCCGACGAGTCGTTCTGGACCGAGCGGGAGCTGAAGGACGGCAAATGCCCAGAATGCGGCCGCGAAGTGCAATATGTTCGCGAAGCGTCGTATTTCTTCCGGATGAGCAAGTATGTGGACAAATTGGTGCAATACTACGACGAGAATCCAGAGTTTATTGAACCCATTGGCCGCAAGACCGAGATGCTGAAGAACTTCATCGAGCCAGGGTTGCAGGATCTGTGCGTGTCACGCACCTCGTTCGATTGGGGCGTTCATGTCAAGAGCGATCCGAAGCATGTTGTTTACGTTTGGCTCGATGCCCTGACAAACTATATCACCGCCATTGGCTATGGCTCCGACAAGGTGGAGGAGCGGGCGAAGTTTGAGAAGTACTGGCCGGCCGATGTCCACGTCGTAGGTAAGGACATCGTCCGCTTCCACACGATTTACTGGCCCATCATTCTCATGGCATTGGGGTTGCCGCTGCCGAAGAAAGTGTTCGGTCACGGCTTCTTCTTGGCCAAGGGCGGAAAGATGAGTAAATCGAAGGGCAATGTGATTGATCCGCTGCGCTTGATTGATCGCTATGGTCGTGACGCGTTTCGCTATTTCTTGTTGCGCGAGATCCCGTTTGGCCAAGACGGCGTCTTCACGCCGGAAGCGATGGTCGAGCGGCTCAATTACGATCTCGCCAACGACTTCGGCAACCTAGTGCATCGCACGGCAGCGATGCTGGGGCGGTTCACGGACGGGATCGTGCCGGAGCCAGGCGCACGCGCGGAACAGGATGAGGCTTTGGCCGAATTGGCCGAGTCGACACGGGCGAAAGTCGAAGAACACATGGACAAGATGCAGTTTTCACTTGCGCTGACAGAGATTTGGAATCTTGTGCGAGCCGCGAATAAGTACATCGACGACTGTCAGCCGTGGCGCCTTTACAAAGAGGGACACAAGGAGCGCCTGCAGACGGTGCTGTATCACATGGTCGAAGCCATTCGCGTCTCGACCATTCTGGTACAGCCGTTTATGACGGACGCACCACAGGCCATCCGGCAGCAGTTTGGTTGGACGGCGGACGAATTCGCTTGGACGGCCGCTGTCATCGGCATGGGCGGTGCTGGCAAGCAGGTTGCCGAAGTGGCACCACTTTTTCCGCGACTTGATGTAGAGAAGGAGATTGAAGCGTTGACTGAAATGACGACCAACCAGAATACGACGGCGAAGGCAGAACAGCAGAAAGCAGCAAAGGCTGCACCAAGTGGCAAGCCGCAAATCGGCATCGACGCGTTCGATCAGGTCGAACTTCGCGTAGGCCAAGTTTTGACCGCAAAAAAAGTGGAGGGAGCAGACAAACTCCTCCAATTCGACATCGATCTCGGCGCCGAGAAGCGGCAGATTGTCTCTGGTATCGCGAAATACTATCAGCCGGAGGAGCTCGTCGGTAAAAAGGTCGTTGTCGTATCCAACCTGAAGCCTGCGAAGCTGCGTGGTGTCGAATCACAGGGCATGATTCTCTGTGCCTCAGAGGGCGACAAGCTCTCCATCGTCTCCGTACCCGAATCCATGCCAAACGGAGCGATTGTCAAGTGAGGTTGTTTGATACGCACTGCCACTTGATGGATGGGCAGTTTGGCGACGATCTCGACAGCGTGATCGCCCGTGCTCGTGCGGAGGGGGTCGATCGCATGGTCATTCCGGCGGTCGATCTCGCCACGGCCCGTGCAGCCATTCACATTGCCGAGGCGCATGAAGGCGTGTATGCGGCGGTCGGCATTCATCCAGAGTCTGCCGCGAGCGCGAGGATCGAGGACTATGACGAAATGGAGCGCCTGGCCGGGCATGAAAAGGTCGTCGCGATTGGCGAGATTGGCCTCGACTACTACTGGGATAGCGCACCGCGGTCTGTCCAGCAGGAGGTCATGGAGCGGCAGATCGAGCTCGCAAAGCGAGTGGGGTTGCCCATTATCGTGCACAACCGGGAGTCGACGGAAGACGTCATCGCGTTGCTTGCGAAAACTCAGGTCGGGACGAGCGTCGGCGGCGTGATGCACTGTTTCAACGAACGCGAAGAGGCGCTCCGGCGGTGTCTGGAGCTCGGTATGTACATTTCGTTTGCGGGGCCTGTCACATTTAAGAAGTCGGATGACCTCCGTGCACTTGCGGCCAAGGTGCCGTCTGACAGGCTGCTTATCGAAACGGACAGTCCGTATTTGTCGCCACACCCGTTTCGCGGCAAGCGTAACGAGCCCGCACGTGTGAAGTTGGTCGCCGATACGGTCGCCTATGCACGCGGCGAGTCGGTGCAAGCGTGCGCCGAGCAGACCCGGGAGAACGCTCATCGGCTGTTCTGGAAGGTGAAGCCATAGATGACTTGGGAACGGCCGAAACTGTCGGAAGTGGTCGTGGTCGAGGGCATCCACGATAAGCAGCGTGTCGATGAGGCTGTTGAAGCAGATGTCATTGTCCTGGGTGGGGACAGGTTGAGCAAACGGGTGCTCGCACTTTTGCGCCGCGCGATCGCGGTACGAGGCGCAATTTTGCTCACAGATCCAGATGGAGCTGGCGAGCGGATCAGGCGCCGCATCGACAGCCTGGCACCTGGATGCAAACATGCTTATCTGCCGCGCGGGAAGGCCATTGCCGACGGAGGGCTCGGCGTTGAACACGCCCGAGCCGAAGATGTAGGACGGGCATTGTTGGCGGCAAGGTCGACGGATGTGGCACCGTGCATGGGTACATCGGACGCCTTCACGTACGATGATTTGTTGCGGCACGGCTTGACAGGCCACCCGCAAGCGGCGCTACGAAGGCAGCGCGTTGGCGATGCACTGGGCATTGGTTACGGCAACGGGAAGGCATTTTTGCACAAGCTCAACGCCTATGGTGTCACGCGCGACGAATTCGAACGAGCGGTGGAAAGGTTGACGGATTAATGGCTGGGGGCGATTTTGGGCCGCGGGCGACGAAAGAGCTTCTGCGGCAGTACGGCGTGATCGCAAAGAAGCAATTCGGGCAGAACTTTCTGATCGATGCACGGGTGCTGGAGGGCATCGTCGACGCTGTCAACGCCGATGATCGCACGGTGGCACTCGAGGTGGGGCCTGGGCTTGGGGCACTCACAATACAATTGGCGAATCGGGCGCGGCAAGTCATCGCCATCGAGAAAGACGAGACATTGCGGCCGGTGCTCGGTGGCGTGCTGGCTGGCCGTGAGAATGTAGAACTCGTCTTTGCCGACTGTTTGAAGGTCGATATTGAGGCTCTGGTGTCTCCCTTTTTGCAACCGGTTGACGATTTCGTTTTTGCCGCCAACCTGCCGTACTACGTCACGACGCCGATTCTCTTTGCCGTGCTCGAATCCAAGTTGCCGCTCCGCCGTGCCGTCGTCATGGTACAGCGCGAGGTAGCGGACAGGATGGTGGCTGAGCCGGGAGGAAAGGACTACGGCGTTCTGTCTGTCGGCGTGCAGTATCGGGGTGCCGTGAAACGCTTGTTTGTTGTGCCGCCAAGCGCTTTTCTTCCTCAGCCAGGAGTTGAGTCGGCTGTCGTGCTCATCGACTGTGAGCGACGCCCAGATGACCGAGCAACCGATGAGGAGAAGTTCTTTCAGGTCGTACGCGCGGCATTTTCCACGCGTCGAAAAACACTCGAAAACGCGCTGGCGAGCGGCCTTGGCGTGCCAAAGTCGGAATCTGCCGATTTGATTCGAAGAGCAGGCCTCAACCCCTCTGTACGCGCGGAAGCCTTATCTATCGCGGATTTTGTACGCTTGGCAGAGCAGATGGGGACCTAGGGTGAAGTGCCATTTCATTTCACCGGTTTCTGCAGCAACATCGACGATCAAAAACATCCTGATGTTGCTGCAGCTCTTTGCGTCTACCTGCATCCGCCAAGGGAGTCAGACGTTTGTGGCCAGATCCAAGTGCCTTGCACGGCGGCAGTGGTCATAAGCAGCGCAAAAAAAGCCACTCAGACGTAGCCTGAACAGGTACCATTGCGTTATAATAGTCCTGTAACATACCAACCAGTCAGTACACAGGAGGGACTCATGGACTTCTCCTATTCAGAAAAGGTTGTTCGGTTACAGGAAAGGCTCACGGAGTTTATGGAGACGTACGTGTATCCGAACGAGGCTGTTTACGCCGCTCAACTGAAAGCGCTTACCGACGAATCCAGGCGCTGGTCGAGTATTCCGCCTATCGTGGAAGAGCTGAAGGCGAAGGCGAAAGAGCAAGGACTATGGAATCTGTTTCTTCCAGACAGTGAATATGGGGCGGGGCTGACAAACCTCGAGTATGCGCCGCTTTGTGAAACGATGGGCAGATCTATCATCGCTCCTGAAATTTTCAATTGCAATGCACCTGATACTGGGAACATCGAGGTTCTCGCTCGTTACGGATCGGATGAGCAGAAAGAGAAATGGCTTCATCCGTTGCTCGCTGGCGACATTCGCTCTTGTTTCGCGATGACTGAGCCCGATGTCGCTTCGAGCGACGCCACGAACATCAGGGCGAGCATTGTTCGCGATGGTGACGAATATATCGTCAACGGACGCAAATGGTGGTCAACCGGGGCTGGCGATCCGCGTTGCAAAGTCGCCATCGTCATGGGGCGCACAAACCCGGAAGCACCGCGCCACGAGCAGCAATCCATGATTCTCGTGCCCCTTGACACGCCAGGTGTGCGAGTGACACGGATGCTCTCCGTCTTCGGGTACGATCACGCTCCACATGGACATGGCGAAATCGCGTTTGACAACGTGCGCGTGCCAGCGAGCCATATCATCTGGGGCGAAGGAAAAGGGTTCGCGATCGCGCAGGGGCGTTTGGGGCCTGGTCGCATCCATCACTGTATGCGTCTCTTGGGCGCGGCGGAACGAGCGCTGGAACTCCTTTGTAAGCGCGTACAATCGCGCTTGGCATTTGGCCATCCCCTTGCCAGCCAAGGGGTCATTCAGGACTGGATTGCCCAGTCGCGTATCGACATAGAGCAAGCGCGGCTGTTGACGCTCAAGGCTGCATACCTGATGGACACGGTGGGCAACCGGGCAGCTCGCACCGAAATCGCGATGATCAAGGCTGTTGCGCCAACCATTGCGCTTCGCGTGATCGACCGCGCAATTCAAGCCCATGGCGCAGCCGGGGTGAGCGACGATTATCCGCTTGCCGCGTTCTGGGCGAACGCCCGCACTCTGCGCATTGCGGACGGCCCAGATGAAGTGCACCGTATGCAAATTGCGCGCGACGAATTGCGGAAATATCGCGAGGCGCCATAAGCGAGGGGGAACTCCATGCATATTCGGGACTTATTTGACCTTCATGGGAAGGTAGCGATTGTCACAGGGGGTGGGCGTGGACTTGGCGAACAGTTGGCCGAGGCGCTCGCGGAAGCGGGCGCAGATCTGCTTTTGTGTTCGCGCAAGGTGGAGGCTTGCGCCGAGGTGGCGGATCGTATCACCGCTGCGACCGGCGTCAAGGCTGTCGCCATGTCGTGTGATATTGTGCAACCGGACGACGTGGCGCGGGTCGTCGATCGGGCCATGGCGGAGTTTGGCCGGATCGACATCTTGGTGAATAACAGTGGGGCGACTTGGGGAGCTCCGGCTGTTGACATGCCACTTGAAGCATGGCGAAAGGTTATCGACACCAATGTCACAGGCACATTCCTGATGAGTCAGGCGGTCGGGCGCGTCATGATTCAGCAAGGCGGCGGGAAAATCATCAATATTGCTTCGACCGCCGGTTTTGGCGGTGTCGATCCCCGGCTCATGGATGCTATTGGCTACAACACGAGCAAAGGTGCCATTTTGACATTCACCAAAGATCTCGCAGTCAAATGGGGACGACACGGAGTCACAGTCAATGCTATCGCGCCGGGCTTTTTTCCGACCAAGATGTCGAGGGGCGTTCTCGCCCAAGCTGGTGAGGCGCTCCTGGCACAGACGCCGTTGGGGCGCTTCGGAGGCGACTCTGACTTAAAGGGGGCCGCTGTGTTTCTGGCTTCTGCCGCATCCGATTACATGACGGGAGCCGTACTGACGATCGACGGCGGCGTTTCGGCCCACCACTGACTTGCGGCTCGCGTCGCCGCGCCATTGTGAAGGAGGTTGCGTGATGTTACAAGGGTATGGGTTTCAGCATTACCCCGCTCACATTCCTACGAGCATTGATGTACCGGAGATTTCGATGCGCGATGTATTGTTACAATCGGTGGAGACCTATCGAGATTGCGTTGCCACTTGGTTTTACGGTCAACAGATGACCTACGGTGAGTTACGGCAGGCGGTGGACGCATTTGCCGCGGGTCTCCAAGGCATGGGTGTCGGCAAGGGAGACCGCGTTGCCATCATGTTGCCGAATTGTCCGCAATACGTGATTGCGTATTACGGAATTCTGTCGGCCGGTGCCATTGTCGCGCAGATGAACCCCATGTCGATGCCCCGTGAACTTCAGCACATTCTTGCCGACTCTGGGGCAAAGGTCATTGTGACGCTTGATGCGCTGGTACCCCGCGTACAGGGCGTGCAGGGCCAAACCGATTTGGAACACACAATCAGTGTGTCGTTGCAGGCGCAAGATAGCACACCGCCCGGCGCGATTCCGTTTGCGAACGTGATACAAAGCGGTTTGGCTAGGGCTTTAAACGAAGTTGCGATACATCCGGCAGAGGATGTCGCTGTGCTCCAATATACCGGTGGCACAACAGGTCTTTCAAAGGGAGCCATGCTCACGCACCGCAACCTCGTCGCAAACACCTTGCAATGCTATTATTTCTTTCGCGACAGCTATAACCCTGGCCACGACACGTGTCTAACCGTCCTCCCGCTGTTCCACGTCTTTGGCATGACCGTTTGTATGAACGTCTCCATTTACAATGGTGCACGCCTACTTCTTATACCGCGTTTCGATCCGGTAGAGGTGGCGCAGATCATCAAGGCGGAGCAGCCGACGATGTTTCCCGGGGTACCGACAATGTACACTGCGCTCTTGCACTTGCCGAATATCGAAGACTATGGATTGCGCAGCATTCGCGTTTGCAACAGTGGCGGCGCCCCGATGCCAGTCGAGCTGATGCGTGAATTTGAAGCGAAAACGGGCAGCGTCGTGTACGAAGGCTTTGGTCTGTCGGAGGCTTCACCGGTGACTCATTGCAACTCGACATTTGCGCCGCGCAAGCCGGGGACAATTGGACTGCCGTATCCGTCCACCGAATACAAAATCGTCGATCTCGAAGATGGGGTGACGGAAGTGCCCGTTGGTCAACTCGGCGAATTGGTCATACGTGGCCCGCAGGTGATGAAGGGGTATTGGAACATGCCCGAGGAGACTGCGCGAGCACTGCGTGACGGATGGCTGTACACTGGCGATATTGCGACCGTCGACGAAGACGGTTACGTATCGATTGTGGATCGCAAAAAGGACATGATTATCGCAAGTGGTTACAATATCTATCCGCGCGAGGTCGAGGAGGTTCTCTACGAACATCCAGCAGTTCAGGAGGCCATTGTCGTCGGTGTTCCGGATGCGTACCGCGGAGAAACGGTAAAGGCGTTCATTGTGCGAAGGGCAGGTGCCCAGGTGACGGAAGACGAAATCATCGCGCACTGCAAAGCCGGGTTGTCGGCTTATAAGGTGCCGAAGCTGATTGAGTTCCGCAATGAGCTTCCCAAGAGCAGCGTCGGCAAGCTGTTGCGGCGTGCGCTGCGCGAAGAATCTACAGTGAAAGTGGACGGTGCATGAACGAAGAGAAACCAGGCATGAAAACACTTATCGCGGAGGCAAGCCTTGCTCTCTTTGAGCAGCGGGGGTTCACAGAGACGTCCGTCCAGGATATCTGCAATGAACTGGGTGTCACAAAGGGAACGTTTTATTACTACTTCGACAGCAAAGAAACGCTGCTCATGGATATCCACGAGCAGTACATCGTGACACTGCTCGAGGAGCAAAAGGGAATTTTGGAAGACGACAATTTGACCTACCGGGAAAAGGTACGTGCCGTCATCTATATGCTCATTCGCGACATCGAGAAACGCGGTGCCCGCGGGCGTGTGTTCTTCCGCGAGATGCGCCACCTCAACGACGGGCGAAAAGCCAAAATCGTGCCCTTGCGCAACCAATTTCGCCTGAACATTGAGCAGTTGGTGCGTGCTGGAGTGGAGGCAGGCGCTTTTCGATCCGAAATCAATCCCAAGCTTGCAGCGTTTGCACTGCTTGGCATTGCCAATTGGAGTTACCAATGGTTTCATCCCGATGGCGAATTATCGGATCGAGAAGTTGCGGATGCGTTCGCAACCATACTGTTGGAAGGTATCGAACCAGATCCGCGAGATCGATGAAGATTGTGGAGATCCTCGATGCTGTTATGAACTCGGTGTCTTGCAGGAATGGAGAGGTGAGCCGATGGACTTTGTGCTTACGCCTGAACTCGATATGTTGCGGCGGGCAATTCGGGAGTTTGTCGAGGGCGTGATCGAACCGCGGGCGATGCAAATTGAGGATGAGGATCAGGTTCCCGACGACATCATGGAAGCGTCGAAAAGGCTTGGTTTGTTTGGGCTCAGCATTCCTGAGGAATTCGGCGGACTAGGACTTGATATGGTCGGTAAATGCACGCTCTTTGCCGAGTTGGGAAAGACCATCAACGGATACACATCCATCATCGGAGCCCACAATGGCATTGGCTCCGTCGGAATTGTTTCGTTTGGCACAAAGGAACAAAAGACGAGATACCTTCCCAAGATGGCCAGCGGTGAGTGGATTGGAGCCTTCGCATTGACCGAACCGCAGGCGGGATCGAATGCGGCGGCATTAAAAACGACGGCCGTGAAAAAAGGGGATCGCTATGTGCTGAACGGGCAGAAGATTTACATCACCAATGCGCCTTTGGCACACGTGTTCACCGTGATGGCCGTAACGGAACCAGAGAAAGGCGCAAAGGGGATTACCTCGTTCATCGTCGAACGTGATTTTCCAGGTTTTCGCGTTGGGCACATCGAAAGGAAGATGGGTCTGCATGGATCGCACACAGCCCAGTTGTTCTTTGACGACATGGAGGTTCCGGAAGAGAACGTGCTGGGTAGTGTCGGGGATGGGTATGTGAACGCTTTGAAAATCCTGGCCAATGGTCGTGCAGGTTTAGCCGCCAGGTGTTTGGGTTCCTGTGAATATCTGCTCGAGAAATCTGTCCAATATGCACACGAGAGGGTGCAATTCGGGAAACCCATTTTTGAACAACAGATTATCCAGCATTATCTCGCGGATATGGCGACCGAGATCGAGCTGTTGCGAAGTTTCGTGCATCGTGTGGCATGGATGACCGATCAGGGCATGAATGTGGTGAAAGAGGCCGCGATGATCAAGTTATATGGATCTGAGGTGTACAACCGAATTGCCGACAAGGCGGTACAGATCCACGGTGGGCTCGGTTATATCGCGGAATATCCAATCGAGAGATTTTATCGAGACGCGCGCATCACACGCATTTATGAAGGAACCTCCGAGATTCAAAAGAACATTATCGCCGCACAGTTACACAAGGAGTATCTGCGCAGTCGCATTGAGTAGCGTTGGCGATAGCTGTTGCGATGTTTGTTGACTTATGAAATCTGATGGTTGTTTCGCAATGAAGTGGGATGATTACAGCGATTGCGGAACGGAGTTCGATTCATCCGGCTGAAAACGCTTGCCGATGAATGCTAATCAAATTTGAAAAGAACAGAAGGGAGTCGTTTGTATGGCTCGTTTAACGGGGCAAGTGGCAGTGGTGACAGGCGCGGCGCGAGGGATTGGTGCAGCGACAGCCAAACGGTTGGCGGCGGACGGTGCCAAGGTGGCTGTGTTTGATCTGAAAGAAGAGTGGATCGCGGAAACGGTGAAAGCCATACAAGCTGATGGCGGCGAGGCCATTGGGATCGGTTGTGACGTGACAGATACGACAGCAGTAGAAACCGCCATGCAGTCGGTTGTCGAGCGGTTTGGCCGGCTCGACATCCTTGTCAACAACGCGGGTGTGATTCGCGATAACCTGCTGTTCAAGATGTCGGAGGACGACTGGGACACCGTGATGAACGTGCACCTCAAAGGCGCCTTTCTGTGTAGTAAAGCGGCTCAGACGTACATGGTTCAGCAACGTTCCGGGAAGATCGTGAACACGTCGAGCACCTCGGCACTGGGCAATCGGGGGCAGGCAAATTACGCAGCGGCGAAGGCGGGAATTCAGGGATTCACGCGTACGCTCGCACTAGAACTTGGGCCGTTTGGCATTCGCGTCAACGCGGTGGCACCTGGATTTATCGAGACAGACATGACGAAGCAAACGGCGGATCGCGTTGGCGTGGACTTCGCGCAGTTTAAGGAGATGGCCGTCCAATCGATCGCGCTGCGCCGGGTCGGCAAACCAGAGGACGTGGCGAATGTGGTCGCGTTTCTTGTGAGCGATGATGCAGCTTATGTCTCGGGTCAAGTGATCTACATCGACGGCTGCAGAATGCGCTAGGGGGGTGTTGCCATGAGGCGAGATCGCATCGCGGCGATTGTCGGTATCGCGGAGTCGGATATCGGCGCGACGCCGGATAAAACCGTCCTGCAACTGCAAGCACAAGCGGCTGTGCGAGCATTGGCTGATGCCGGATTGCACACGCGCGACGTGCAGGCTTTGTTTTGCGCGGGGGCGTGGACCACGTGGACCAACCTGATGCTCGCAGAGTATCTAGGCATACAACCCATCTATACCGATTCAACGAACATTGGCGGTTCTTCGTTTGAGGCGCACGTTGGGCATGCTGTCGCCGGGATTCAAGCCGGGTTATTCGAGGTTGCCCTGATCGTCTACGGCAGTACCCAGCGTTCGCAGCGATTGCGCGGCAAGGTCCCGGTGGAAGTGGGTCTCACCGACCAGTACGAGGCTCCGTTTGGATTGCCCACGCCCGTAGGCGCGTACGCGATGGCGGCGATGCGTCACATGTACGAATACGGAACGCGATCCGAACAACTGGCCGAAGTGGCGGTTGCGGCGCGCCAGTGGGCGATGCGGAATCCCCGTGCCTTTGTGCGCGATCCGCTTTCCGTCGACGATGTCCTCGCCTCGCGCATGATTTGCGAGCCGCTCCACCTGTATGACTGCTGCCTGGTCACAGACGGCGGCGGCGCCATGGTCGTCGTATCCGAACGCGTTGCCCGACAGTGTCGGCAGAAGCCGGTTTGGGTGCTCGGTCAGGCTGAGACGCACACGCATCACACGCTGCTCTCGATGCCGGATGTGACGTCCACCGGTGCCGCCATTTCTGGCCCTCGCGCCATGGCTATGGCTGGCATTCGCCACGACGACGTCGATGTCGCCCAGATTTACGATTCGTTTACGATCACGGTGATTCTGACGCTCGAAGATCTGGGCTTTTGTCGACGCGGGGAAGGCGGGGAGTTTGTAAGTGGCGGGCGGATCGCGCCAGGTGGCGATTTCCCGATGAACACGAACGGGGGCGGCTTGTCCCATTGTCATCCAGGCATGTACGGTATCTTCCTGCTGATTGAGGCGGTACTGCAATTGCGTGGCGACGGTGGCGATCGCCAGGTGCCAGACGCGCGGATTGCACTCGTACATGGGATGGGAGTCCAGTTATCCTCGAGTGCAACCGTCGTTTTGGGGAGGGACTAGACATGGCCATGCAACCAAAGCCGATTCCAATTCAGGACACTGATTCAAGCCCTTTTTGGAAGGGGTGCCGTCAAGGTGTTCTGCGCATTCAGTTGTGCGAAGGCTGTGGACGGCACGTGTTCTACCCACGCTCCGTTTGTCCGCACTGCATGTCTGAAAGTCTCGTCTGGATCAACGCCAAGGGAGTCGGCACGGTGTATACCTATACGGTTGTACATCGCGGCTTCGGGCCGTTTCAAGACGAAGTTCCGTTCACCATGGCGCTTGTCGATCTCGACGAAGGCGTCCGCATGATGACGCGCATCGTTGACGCTGGCGACGGCATCCACATTGGAGATAGGGTCGAAGTGGTGTTTTGCGAACGTGACGACGGGGTGGTACTTCCATATTTTCGGCCGGTTTTGATCGAGGCCAATGGTCGTTGAGCGATGGACGATGCGACGCATCCATGCTGGTATCTCTTGCTGAGAGGTTGATGAAACATGATGGATTATCCGCTTTTATTAAAGTCTGTGTTGTATCGCGCGAACACGGTATTCCCCGAACAAGAAATTGTCTCGCGCGGGTCTCACGGCGTCTTTCGGTATACCTACCGTGACATGTACAAGCGGGTCTGTCGGCTCGCTCACGCCCTTGAGCAAGTGCTCGATGTCAAGCCTGGCGAGCATGTCGGATCGTTTGCGTGGAATCACCATCGCCATTTGGAATTGTACTTTGCGGTACCGTGTGCACAGCGGGTACTGCATACCATCAATATCCGTCTGTTTCAAGAGCAAATTGTGTATACCATCAATCACGCAGAAGACAAGGTTTTGTTCATCGACGAAGATTTGTTGCCCCTGATTGAAAGCATTGCGCCTGAACTGACCACGGTCAAGGCGTACGTGATCATGACGGACGCTCAGACCTTGCCCAAGACCACGCTCGCTCCTGTCTACTCGTACGAGGAACTGTTGGTGCAGGCTCACGATGACTATGAATTTCCGACGTTCGATGAACATACCACGGCCATCATTGGCTATACATCCGCTACGACTGGAAATCCCAAAGGCGTCCTCTATAGCCATCGCGGGCTGTACCTACACTGTCTGACGTCGCTGATTGGGGAACTTGGCGTGGACGACGCGGATGTGACGATGCCTGTGGTTCCGATGTTCCACGTCAACGCCTGGGGCCGACCCTATTCAGACACGTGGATCGGAGCCAAACAGGTCTATCCGGGACCGCGTCCGCAAGCACAAGATCTTTGCGAATTGATTCACAACGAGCGCGTCACGTTTAGTGCTGGTGTGCCGACCATTTGGATGGCCGTGCTCAACCACATGCGCGAGCATCCTGGGACGTACGACTTTTCTTGCGTTCGCCTGCTGATGTCGGGTGGATCCGCGTTATCGCCGACGTTGACCCAGGCGTATGAAAAGGAACTCGGCGTCAAGCTGTATCAGGGTTATGGACAGACAGAAACTAGCCCCATTACGTTTGTCAACTTCCCCAAGTCGTCGCTAAAGAACCTTCCCGAGCCGGCCAAGTATCAGCTACGGGCAAAAACGGGATTGCTCGTGCCTGGGCTTGAGATGCGCATTGTCAATGCGGAGGGCAACGATGTTGCACATGATGGCAAGGAGATGGGGGAGTTGTGGCTGCGAGGTCCTTGGATCATCGATTCGTATTACCGAGATGCCGAAAAGACGCGCGAGGCGTTTACGGATGGTTGGTTTCGAACAGGCGATATCGCAACCATAGACCAGCATGGCTACTTGCAAATTGTCGATCGTGTCAAAGATTTGATCAAGAGTGGAGGCGAGTGGATTTCGTCTGTCGATTTGGAGAATGCGCTGATGGGCCATCCTGATGTGCTCGAAGCGGCGCTGATTGCCATTCCACATGAAAAGTGGCAGGAGCGACCGCTCGCCTGTGTCGTGCTGCGCGCTGAGGCCCGCGGCAAGGTGACGAAAGAAGATCTCCTTTCCTACCTGTCCGGGCGCGTGGCGAAGTGGTGGCTTCCGGACGAAGTGGTGTTCTTGGAGGAGATCCCGAAGACGAGTGTTGGGAAGTTTTCAAAAAAGACGCTTCGCGAATGGTGGGAACAAGGCAATTTAGTGTCCGCGTATTGATTCTGAAGGGAGCGAGCTATGGACGTGGATATGGGCGATTTTTTGCCACTGGTTGGCGTCTGGTCGAAACCGGTGAAAAACGAGGTGGAAAAAGGCGCGATCCGGAAGTTTGCACAAGCGATTGGAGATGGCAATCCACTCTATCATGACGAGGAGGCGGCAACGAAAAGCCGTTACGGGCGTCTCGTGGCGCCGCCAACCTTCAGCCGTACCTTTGATTATGGCCAAATTCCGCATTTGGTTTTGCCGGTGGCAGGACTCATTCACGGTGAGCAGTCGTATGTGTTCCACCGTCCCATCTTAGCGGGCGATGTACTTTATGCCAGTCAGGGCTTGGTGGATGTCAAGGAGCGCTCTGGGAAGCTTGGCCGCATGATTATACTCGTCTTTTCCTACAAGGTGGAGAATGAGGCGGGAGATTTGGTTCAGACGTCGACGTCAACAGTGATTTATCGGCCGGAAGGAGACAACAGACATGACTGAAGGCATGCGTTTTGCGGTTGGCGACAGGCTGGCGCCGCTCACCAAACCTCCGGTTACGCGCACGCAGTTAGTGATGTACTCAGGGGCATCCGGCGACTTTAATCCGATACACACAGTCGAGTCGTTCGCCCAGGAAGCGGGGCTTGGCGGCGTGATCGCTCATGGGATGCTGACGATGGCGTTTGTCGGGCAGATGCTGACCGATTTACTTGGCGAATGCGGGGAATTGGAGACTTTCGGCATCCGCTTCATCGATATGGTCAGACCAGACGATATCATCACGTGTGAGGGCATCGTCACCGAAGTCGAGGAAGATGCGGACGGACAAATCGTAGCCTGCGATATTTGGGCGAAAAAAACGCCCAGCGGCGAGAAAGTCGTTCAGGGTACCGCGCGTTTTCGCACGTTTCGTTAGGAGGACTTGACTCGCGTCGGGGCCATTTCGCGTATAACGATGTATCCGAGGAACGGCCTGAACACGATCTACGCCAAGTTATTCCCTGATGAAACTGACGGTCCATCGCAGCAGGCGTCACACCGCGCACGTGTGACGCCTTGTTTTGATGCCTATAAACCCGCGGTGTGTACGGCGTGGTCCATCAGTGTGCGTATGGCATCTCCGAACTGAGCGAACCGCGGATCGGTGGTCTTACCCATTTTGTAACGAACATAAATCTGTTGGATGATTACGGCCAACTTGAACGTACCGAGCACCTGGTAAAACACCAGATGATCGACAGGGCGGCCGCTTGTACGAGCATATAACTGAACGATTTCGTCGCGCCGTAGAAAACCAGGCAGGACGGTGGCCGAGGGCAGAAGGCTGCGTAACGGTTCCGGATCCGAGGCCTCTACCCAATAGCTGAGCATGACGCCGAGATCGAACAGTGGATCGCCTATGGTCGCCATTTCCCAATCGACGATCCCGACGATTTCCGTAAGTGAGTTTGGATCGAAGAGCAAGTTATTCAGCTTAAAGTCATTGTGGATGACGGTGTAGCTGTGGGTGTCTGGAATCTTGCGCGTAAGCCACGCCATTAGGGCGTCGGCTCCTGGCACGGGCTCGCCGATGTCCGACCGTCGAAAGCGTTCTATCCAACCGTCGACTTGGCGCTGCAGAAATCCCTCAGGATGCCCGAAGGAAGTCAACTCTGTCGCCGCGACGTCGACACTGTGCAAATCGACGAGCGCGAGCACGGCTTGTTCCGAAACAGCTTTCGCCTTCGCTGGCGTATAGGGCACGTGCGGCGGAAAAGCCATATCGATGCAAATGCCGGGGCGATATTCCATAAGGAAAAAGGGCACTCCAATGACGCTTGTGTCTTCGCAGAATGAGTACGGTTGCGGTGCTTTGGGGAAGTGTGGGTGCAGTTTCGCGAGAAAGGCGGCTTCTCGCTTCATATCGTGGGCGCGCGGCGGCAGTGGCCCGTGTGGGGGTCGACGCAGTACGGCCACCCACGATCCGCACTGCAGCAGGTAGGTCAAATTGGAAGCGCCCGTTGGAAACTGTACGACCTCCAGATTCGCGCTTGCGTCAGCTGGTACGAGTTGTTGTTGAACGAGGTAGGCCAAAACCGCCTTTGTGTCGAATGCGTCTTCGGATCGTACAGCCATGGTGCCAGGAATGTCATGTATATTCATCATGGAGGACCCCTCAGGATATTGTGTGATCTGGGAAATACGGTTTCTATTATGCGAAACGAGAGTTTTGTATGCAAGCGCTTTCGATGGCGACGCGCGTTTGCACAACCTTGGCCGCTGCGCGTTGGCCTTTATACGTGACCATCGCTTTTGCGAAGAATATACTAGTTCATAGCATAGGGGGCGATGGGCATGATGATGTTCCGAAGTCCGACGCTAGGTACGTTGACGTTGGCGCAAGTCGCGGACGACATCATCCGCGAACGGCGGTTACACGCAGCCGACAGATATCGCTTGATCATCGGCACGGATTCGCAGCCGCGAGAGCGGCTGCATGAGGCGACGTTTGTCACCGCAGTGATCTTGCATCGCGTGGGACATGGCGCACGATATTACATCCACAAGGAACACCACGACAACATGCGTGCGCTCCGGCAGCGCATGTTCACCGAAGCATCCCTCTCCATTCAAACAGGCGGCCTTCTTAGCGAACATCTCCAGCGGGACAGAAATGATTGGCATATTGAAGTGCACCTCGATATCGGCGAAGCTGGCGAAACCAAGCAGTGGATTCGCGAAATTGTCGCCTGGATTGAGGCCAACGGCTACGAAGCGCACATCAAGCCGGATTCGTTTGGCGCGAGCAAGGTGGCGGATCGTTACACAAAGTCATAGCCAGTCTCCCAACTGAAACGAGCTTGCATAATCGATGAGCACAGCCCACTCGCGTTCGGGAAAGGCTTTCATGACAGAAACGCGCTCGTCTGTGAGGCCAAGGTGGGCTGCCGCGATGCGGGCGTCCGCGCGAATCAAGTTGGCAAGTCGCCGATGATGAGATGCGGAGCGGGAGCGGTTGCCGACAAGTCCGATGTTCCAGCCGCGAACTCCCCGCCACGCCCAGCCGGCTTCTACGGTCGTAGCAAACCAGGTACCGGGCGAAGCCAGCCAGATGGGAGACACGGCCTGGAAGACAGCGCGTGGAACGTATTGGGGCAAGAGGCACGGTATCGGCTTATCACATGTACCAACGCCTTCTAACACCGGAATCCAAGCGGATCGAATGGCTTGTGCGAGGGGGCCGTTGCGCAGGTTATCCGCATCGACACCCACAATCGAATCCGATCCCGTTTGCGCTTCGTCGATGAATGTCTGCAGCATCGGCCCGAATGATCCTCCCCAGTCTCCATCGACAAATAAAAGCGCATCCAGTCCCCCTTTTTGCCATGCACGCAAAGCCGCTACGGCGCCAATGGCGCGCGGGACATCGTGCCCGAGTGGACGGTCAAACCCGACGATGCGCACGTCGATGCCGTGGACCGCCAAGGCCTTCTCGCTCGTTGCGTCATGACTCCCGTTATCGACGATCACGACTTTATGCACGCCTGCACGCAGCAACTGGCGCATCACGTTGCCAATCGTCTTCGCTTCGTTGCACGCCGCGATGATTGCCGCGGTTTGTCTTGATTCTCTGCTCATCTGCGGCCTCCGCGTCTGTCACACTGAACTGACCTTGCATATCGTATGGCAGAGTCGTTCGTGAGGGGTGGTTGCATGTGGAAAGCGGGCGAAATGGTCACGCGTAAGTCCTATGGCAAAGACGTCTGCTTTGTCGTCGTCGAGGTGGATCATGACACGGAAACGGCGATTCTGAAGGGGATCGACGTACGGCTGATGGCAGACGCACCTTTTGACGATTTGGAGCGCGTTAGCGAAGATGAACTTCGCCAATTTGAAGCGGCCCGGAATCAGGTTGAGGGCGAGTGTTTACGCCTGATTCAGTCGAGGCGCGCACACGAATATGAAAAGCGAGCGTTGCGGCGCGAGAGCCGATTCCAAAGCAACCCGGATTTTTTTGAGCGGCCCGGCCGGGTTCTGCACTTGGACGGCGATGGATCGTATTTGCAAAAGTGCATGGCCATGTATCGGGAACTCGGGATCCGGGCGGTTGGCCAACACGTCGCGGAATCACAGATGCCGGATAAGATCATCGGCTTGCTGGAACAGTATGAGCCGGATATCTTGATTATTACTGGTCACGACGGCGTCATCAAAAAGGGCAAGGACTGGTCGGATATACGCAATTACCGCAACTCGCAAAACTTCGTGAGGACGGTTTCCAACGCACGCAAACACGTTCGCAACATGGACGATCTCGTCATTATCGCGGGCGCCTGCCAGTCTCACTTTGAGGGCATCCTCGATGCCGGGGCCAATTTTGCGTCTTCTCCGCAGCGAATCATGATTCACGCGCTCGATCCGGTGTTCATCGCGGAGAAAATCGCCTTCACGCCCATCCATGAAACGGTCAACTTGTACGATGTGGTCAAATCCACCTACACAGGAACCGATGGTATAGGGGGATTGGAGTCGAGAGGAAAATATAGGTTAGGGTTGCCTAGATCAGCGTACTGACGGGCGTCAACGTCGTAAATTACCCATTGACAACGAAAAACATACGCTGATATAATGTTTGAATTTTGTTGACACAACCTCTTACCCGTGCTATAATCAAGCGCGGAAAGAGGTGGTGTGTGTTGGCCAAAAATGCGCTCCACGAAATTAAAAAGAGTCTGGATGGACTCATCGGCGAACGTGTTCTCCTTCGTGCAAACGGAGGGCGTCGTAAGACGGTTGAGCGCTTCGGGGTTTTGGAAGAAACGTATCCGTCTGTCTTTGTGGTTAAGCTTGACCCACCTGACGGATCGTTTGAGCGCGTTTCGTATAGCTACGCTGACGTGCTGACGGAAACCGTCGAGCTCATGCTGTGCACAGAGGACGGCAACACCGCAAAGTTCGCTGTTGAACAATGAGATATTACGATGTGACATCGTTGTAAGCGAGGCGTGAGCCTCGCTTTTGTTTTGGTTTCGATTGTCATGTCGATTGTGGATTTTTATGTCACCCGTACCGCGTTGGGATAAACGAAACGCAAATGCGACATATTAGCACTGTCGTCCTCTGACTCAGGGAGGGATTTGGCATGGCAAGGCATGGCGGAACGATGTCGGATGCGTTGAAAGTGGAACTTGCGAAGGAACTCGGGTTTTACGACACCGTCCAGAAAGAAGGATGGGGCGGAATTCGAGCGAGAGATGCAGGGAACATGGTCAAACGCGCCATCGAGATCGCAGAGCAAGCTATGGCAGACAAAACCGGGCAGAGGTGACGACGATGGCCGGGGCGCGTTCCCGGCCATTTTTGTTGGAATATACTCCAACCTGCGTGGAAAAAGTACTAGCATCGCCTATCGCGGGCGGCGCTCATAGTACGCGAGGAGGAGAACCGTTTGGCAGGTCAATCGGGGCCATTGGTTATTGTCGGCGGCGCCGAAGATAAAACGGGCGAGTGCCGCATTCTACGAAGATTCGTCGAACTCGGGGGCGGGAAGAACGCGCGCGTGCTCGTCATCACCGTCGCAACCAAGCTTCCCGTGGAAGTTGGGGCGGAGTACATCGACGTGTTTCAGCGCATTGGCGTGGAAGATGTGCGCACGTTCGACGTCTCGCATCGCGATGCCGCCAATGCGGCGAGCGCGATTCAAATGATCGAGCAAGCGACCTGCATTTACTTTACTGGAGGGGATCAACTCCGGATCACGAAGCTACTCGGTGGCACACGCGTGGATGCAGCGCTGCACGAGGCGCATCACCGCGGCGTTGTACTTGGCGGTACCAGCGCCGGTGCATCGATGATGTCGAGCACGATGATTGTCGATGGCCAGGCGGAAACGAATCCGCGACCATCGATCGTCGATATGGCGCCGGGCATGGAGTTTCTCGACGGC
The DNA here is from genome assembly GCF_004366795.1 of Alicyclobacillus sacchari. GTDB lineage: Bacteria > Bacillota > Bacilli > Alicyclobacillales > Alicyclobacillaceae > Alicyclobacillus > Alicyclobacillus sacchari. Next base: position 126,802 of record NZ_SORF01000007.1, read on the forward strand.
TGCGTGATCGATCAACATTTCGCACAGCGAGGCAGGCTCGGCAGATTGTTGTCAGCAGTCGCGCAATATCCGCATCATCTTGGCCTTGGGATTGACGAGGACACGGCAGTGGTTGTGCGCGATCACGTCCTGCAAGTGATTGGCAGGGGAGCCGTGAGCATCGTCGATGCAGGCAAGGTTACCTATTCCAACCTGGATCGCGTGCGGCGGGACGAGTCGCTGGCCTTGTGTGGCGTGCAATTGCACATGCTGCCAGAAGGATGCGGATTCTTACTGCGCGATCGAAAACCAATTCCCGATTTTGAACAATGGCTTCATCGCAAGGAGCTTTCCTCATGAACATTCAAACAGTTCGGCACATTGAAGGCCCGAACGTCTATTTGTATAAACCCATACTTGTTGCGCGCATTCACTTAGGTGAATGGACGGAAAAAGAGAGCGTAGATTACCCTGGCTTTACCGAGCGCCTACTCGCGCTTTTACCAGGGCTTGCGGATCACCACTGTGCCAAAGGTGCCCCAGGCGGTTTTGTCGAGCGCCTTCAAGGCGGCACATATTTCGGGCACATCTGCGAACACGTCGCCATCGAGCTTTCCCACTTAGCCGGGCTCGACGTCCACTACGGCAAGACAGTGTATGCCGACGGTCCGGGTAGCTATGACATTGTCATCGAATGTGTGTGTTTTGAAACGCAGCGCTGGTTGCTTCTGCAAGCGGTAGAACTTGTTCGTGCACTCGCTCGCAACGAACGTGCGCCAGACGTCGCACGCATCGTTGCAGAGGCCAGCGACATCCATGCGCGAAATCAACTTGGGCCGAGCACACAGGCCATCGTCGATGCATGCAAGCGTCGAGGGATTCCGGTTCGCCGCCTGCAAGGAAGTTTCTTGGAGCTGGGATATGGTGTTCATCGCAAGCGGATCGAAGCGACGATTACAGAGAAGACGTCTTGCATAGGTGTTGACATCGCATGCGATAAGGCGTTTACCAAACGATTATTGGAGGACGCTGGCATTCCGGTGCCCTATGGCGGGGTTGCGACAACCCCCGAGGAGGCCATCGACTGGCTGCACGATGTCGGAGCGCCAGTCGTCGTCAAGCCGCTCGATGGTCGCCAGGGGCAGGGGGTCTCGTTGAATCTGACGACGGAAGACGAGGTGCGCAAGGCGTTTGCGATCGCGTCGGCGTTTTCGCGGAGTGTCGTGATTGAAGAGTACATTCCGGGTGCAAACGTTCGCCTGCTTGTTGTCGACGGCCGTTGTGTGGCTGCATCAGTCCGTCAACCCGCGACGGTAGAGGGCGATGGCAAGGCGACCATTCGCGAGCTGATCGAGCGGGTGAATCAGGATCCGCGGCGGGGCGTGGGGCACGAAAAGCCGTTGACGCGCATCGAGATCGACGAGATCGTTGAAGGGACGTTGGCGAAGGCCGGCTACACGTTGGATAGCGTACCGCCACAAGGTGAACGCGTGATGGTACGGGACAGCGCAAATCTGTCGACCGGCGGCGAGGCATGCGACATCACGGAGCTGCTTCACCCCACGTACCGACGTATTGCGGAACGGAGCGCGATGCACATCGGGCTCGACGTGTGCGGCGTCGACATGGTGATTGGTTCGCCGAGTGAACCGGCCGGACGTGGCCATTGCGCCGTGATCGAAGTCAACGCGGCGCCAGGCATCCGCATGCACGAACATCCCTCGCAGGGCGAGCCGCGCAGGGTCGCCGAAGCGATTGTCGAGTCGCTGTTCCCGAACGGTCAGGACGGTCGCATTCCGATCATCTCCATCACAGGTACCAACGGTAAGACCACGACGTCCCGCTTGGTTGCTCACGGCTTTGCTACGGCGGGCAAAACGGTCGGTCATACGTCGACGGGCGGCGTGTACATTGGCGGCGAGTTGGTTCAGCCAGGCGATACAACGGGGCCGCGCAGCGCCCGCTTGGTACTATCCCACCCAGAGGTGGAGGTTGCCGTGCTCGAGACTGCGCGGGGCGGGATCATCCGCGGCGGTCTCGCGTATGACTTCGCAGATGTCGGGGTCATTACGAATATCTCGCTCGATCACGTCGGCCAAGATTGCCTGGACACGATCGATGACATCGCCCATGTCAAGGCGTTGGTGGGCGAGCGTGTGCGCCCGGGCGGTATCGTCGTACTCAACGCGGATGACGATCGCGTCATGGCGATGCGTTCCCGCTTTCAGGCTGAGGCGTATTTGACGTCTTCGTCGCATCGCAACGAACGGATTGCCCGCCATGTCGCAGCTGGCGGCACCGCGTTTTACGTGGAAGACGGGCAGATTGTCGAGGTGACTGGGCGCGTGCGGCGGACGGTCGTATCGGTTGCCGAAATTCCCATTACCTTGGGTGGCACGGTCGGCTTTCACGTGGAAAATGCGGTCATTGCGGCGGCGGCGATGCGCGCTGCTGGGCTTCCCAGGCGCATCGTCGGAAAGGCGTTGCGCACGTTCGAACCGGATCGGAATCAAGGGCGATGCGCGATGTTTCAACTACAGAATGGCGCCTACGTCATTCTCGACTATGCGCATAATCCAGCCGGATTTCAGCGGGTGGGCGAATGGTTGGCACGGCTACCGCACAAGCGTCTGTTAGCCGTTGTGGGGGTTCCGGGCGACAGGGCCGATCACGTTGTCGAGCAGGCAGCACAGGCGTTGGTACCATGGTTTGACCAGTTCGTCGTCAAAGAGGACGAGGATTTGCGCGGCCGTAAACCGGGCGAGATCGCCCATATCTTACAGACTGCCATGAAGCAGTCGGCACCTCACAAGCCGGTGGCCGTTGTCTTGTCGGAGGTGCAAGCGATGGAGGCGGCGATGCGCGACATGCAAAACGGAGATGTGCTGTGTGTCTTCTACGAAAAATTGGCTCCGCTTGAAGAACGTTTGTCACAATTGGGCGCTCTTCGCGTGAACGGACTCGTCGTGTCGTCAGATGGGCCCAGTTACGCCATGCTGTGACCGGATCTTGACTTTGCCGCTCCACCTCGGCATGCTAGTCCTAGTCGAGGTGGGGCATTTTGCTGTTTAAGCGGGCGTACGCAAAAATCAACTTGACGTTGGATGTATTGGGCCGTCGTGACGATGGGTATCACGAAGTCGACATGGTCATGCAAAGTATCGATCTGTCGGATCTGGTGTGGCTGGATAGGCGCCCGGCGGGGGAGGTAACCATCGAAAGCACATCGGCTGCCATTCCTGTTGATGACCGCAACTTGGCTGTGCAAGCAGCGCAGCGGTTCTTTGAGCATACGGGGACAGCCGCAGGTGTGCACATCCAGCTTGAGAAGCACATTCCGATTGCCGCTGGATTGGCCGGTGGATCAAGTGATGCGGCCGCCGTTTTGCGCGGGCTGAACGAGCTGTTTGGGACCGGTATGTCGCTTGATGAGCTCGCAGAAATCGGGGCGCGCATTGGTTCGGATGTGCCCTTTTGCATGTATGGCGGCACGGCGATTGCGCGGGGGCGCGGCGAACGGTTAACCCGCATCCCCTATCTGCTCCCAATGTTTGCGGTGTTGATTCATCCACGCCTGTTTGTGTCGACAGCCGAGGTGTATCAGGGTCTCCGGCCGGACGACTTTACAGGCAATCCGGCGAGTGCCGCCATGGTTCGGTGTTTGGCCGAGGAGGACGTACAGGGAGTGGCTCCTTTGGTTCGCAACGCACTGCAGCGCGTCACGTTCGACATGTATCCAGAGTTACGAGCGCTGGCCGAAAAAGTCGAGGCGGTGACGCACCATCCGGTGCACATGTCGGGCAGCGGACCGACTTTGTTTTGCCTCGCCGTGACGTCCGGGCAGGCACAGCGGATGTACAACGCCTTGCGCGGCATCATGAAAGACGTCTACATATGCCGTTTTGTCGGCGGTGAGGAGGCAGTGGGACAAACTGCCACCGAGTGAGATTACGGGAAACGCTGTTTCGCGGAAAGGAGCGTCGCCATGCAGAGGCAGGAACGTCTGATTCGCCTAACCCAGCGCCTTGTCGAGCAACCTGCGGCGCCGCTTCATGTGACACAACTCGCCGATAGGTGGGGCGTCGCCAAATCGACGTTGAGCGAGGACATCGCACTCGTTCGTGAGACGTTTGTTGGTGCTGGGACGGGGAACGTCGAGACGATGGCAGGTGTTCAAGGGGGCGTGCGCTATCGGCCGGTCGTCTCCAATGCCGATGCAGCCGTATTTCTCGCGCAACTTGCGGAGCGCCTTTCCGATCCGGACAGGGTGTTGGCGGGCGAGTTCGTCTACCTGTCGGACGTTTTGGGAGATCCGGATGTGCTCGATTTCGTCGGGCGGCTTGTCAGTGCGCGCTTCCAAGACAGCGGCGTTAACGTCGTCGTCACCGTGGAAACCAAGGGCATTACCTTAGCGGCATCGGTAGCTCGCTATCTGCACGTTCCGATTGCGATTGTGCGTCGCGATCAACGTGTGACCGAAGGGGCCTCCTTGACGACACACTATGTTTCGGGTTCTGCCAAGCGCATTCAAACGATGTCGCTCAGCAAGCGATTGGTGCCAAGTGACGCCCGTGCGCTCATAGTCGACGACTTCATGCGGGCGGGGGCGACCGCGCGGGCCGTGGCGCAATTGTTGGCCGAGTTCGATGCGGAAGTGGTTGGCACAGCAGTCTTTATGGCGACTGCAATGCCCGTGGCAAAGATGGTCGATTCATACGTGGCACTGCTGCAAGTGAACCAAGTCAGTGAAGCTGGTATCGAGGTTTGTCCGTATCCGTTATCTGAATCATGACGACGGGCCCGTAAGCCCTTTTAGGAGGAATGTACGATGGACATCATTCAAACCCATGACGCACCTGCTGCAATCGGCCCCTATTCGCAGGCTGTGCGTGTTGGCCCGTTTTTGTATACCTCGGGACAAATACCGCTGACCAAGGAAGGCAATCTGGTGGAAGGCGGTATCTCTGAGCAGGTGGCACAGGTGTTTGCGAATTTGGACGCGGTCCTCAAAGCTGGGGGCGCCACGCGCGAGCAAGTCGTCAAGGCGACTATTTTTATGACCGATCTCGCAGAGTTTCAGGTCGTCAACGAGGCCTGCGCGAGCTTTTTTGGCGAGCATCGGCCTGCGCGATCAACCGTTCAGGTTGCGGCACTCCCGCGCGGCGCAAGAGTTGAGATCGAACTGATTGCGTATCGTGGTTAATTTGCCACATGCACGTAAATTTTTGAATAATGTATGACGTTTGATGCAGGAGTTTACCGCCTCGATGTTGAATTGGTGGTTTAGGTAGAACTGACCAATCGCGACATCAGGGTGGTGAAAAGGGTGCAAATCACCGATGTAAGGCTTCGCAAGGTTGCGACAGAAGGCCGTATGAAGGCGATTGCTTCTATTACCATTGATAGCGAATTCGTGGTGCACGATATTCGAATTATTGATGGGAACAATGGGATGTTCGTTGCGATGCCGAGTAAAAAGACACCAGACGGCGAATTCAGGGATATCGCGCATCCCATCTCTGCATCGACACGTCAAAAAATTCAACAAGCAGTCCTCGATGCGTATTTCCGTGATGCGCAACAGTCCGGCGCAGTGATCCAACCGGAAGAGCAAGTGGTCGGTGAATCGACCGGGTGAAGCACATCCCTAGGACGGGACGGGCTTCTTTTCGAACAACTTCTGAATCTTGTTTGAAAAGTCCCTGGCAAATGCCAGGGCTTTTTTGTCTACAGAGGCGTTTCAAATTGAAATCGGAAATGTCCTTCGGGTACACTGGGTTTCGACAACATGAGTCAAGATCCGCAGTGTTTACGTTTTGTGGGGGAGATCCGAATGACGAGAAGTGCCATCGTGTTGGCCGCTGGCCATGGCACACGCATGAAATCGCAGACACATAAAGTGTTGCATCCGGTCTGCGGAAAACCGATGATTCACCATATTCTCGACACACTGGAAGAGGTGGGCGTCGACCAAATTGTCGTTGTCGTCGGTCAGCAGCGGGAACGCGTGGCGGCAGCGGTCGCTGGGCGTGCGGATATCGCGGTGCAAGCGGCCCAGCTCGGCACGGGCGACGCCGTCAAGGCGGCTCTTTCCACATTGCGTTCGGATACAGATACGGTGGTCGTGTTGTATGGCGATGCGCCACTCATCCGCCCGCAAACCATCGCAAGCATGTTTGAGGCGCGAGAAACGAGTGATGCGGCGGCCGTCGTGTTAACGGCTTCTGTTCCCGATCCAACGGGTTTGGGGCGCGTGTTTCTCGACGGCGAGGGCGGTGTACTTCGCATCGTCGAAGAAAAGGACGCGTCTCCCGAAGAACGGCAGCATCGGTTGATCAACACAGGGATTTACGCATATCGCCGCGATGCCCTTAAATCGTCGGTGGGTCGGCTCAAGGCCGACAACGCCCAGCGCGAATATTACTTGACGGACACGCTTGCCATCCTGAGATCCGGCGGTGAACGCGTGATCGCCCGGACGGTCGAGGATCCCTTGGAAATTGCCAGCGTGAACGATCGCGCGCAACTTGCGCAGGTTGAACAGATTTGTCGCAGCAACATTGCCAGGCGGTGGATGCGCGAAGGTGTAACCATTGTCGATCCGAATCATACCTATATTGACGCCGACGTTGTCCTCGCCCCGGATGTTACACTGTTGCCCGGGACATTGCTCAGCGGTCGCACCATCGTTCGTGAAGGAGCCGTGATTGGTCCGCATACCCGACTCGTCGATACGCGGGTCGAGGCGGGCGCTGTGGTACAGAATGCGGTTGCGGTGGAGAGTGAAATCGGCGAGCAGGCTCAGGTTGGACCGTTTGCCTATCTGCGACCGGGTTCACGGGTCGGTAAGCGCGTAAAGATTGGCGATTTCGTCGAAGTCAAAAACAGCCGGATTGGCGATGATACGAAGGTGAGTCACCTGGCTTACGTCGGCGATGCGGACGTTGGCAGCCATGTGAATGTCGGTTGTGGCGTCATCACCGTCAATTACGACGGCGAACGCAAACATCGGACGGTAATTGGCGACAACAGTTTTGTCGGATCTAACGTCAATCTCATCGCACCGCTCGCCATTGGCGAGGGAGCGTATATCACGGCCGGATCGACCGTCACGGATGACGTAGGGGATGACGCATTTGTCATCGCCCGCGTGCCGCAAACGACCAAGCCGAACTATGTGCGAGCTTGGAAAGCGCGCAAACAGAACCAGAATCTCGTGAAAGGCGGGGACGATAGTGGCCATTGACAGCGACTTGAAGCTTGTCACGGGAAACGCCAATCCAGCCTTGGCACAGGAAATTGCCGACTACATTGGCGTCTCTTTGGCCGAGTGCAAGGTCAGCCGCTTCAAAGACGGCGAAGTGCAGATCAAGCTGGGCGAGAGCGTTCGCGGTAGCAACGTGTTCATCATTCAACCGACGAGCGCGCCGGTCAATGAGCACCTGATGGAGTTGTTGATTTTGATCGACGCCGTCAAGCGGGCGTCGGCTCGAACCATCAACGTCGTCATTCCGTATTATGGATATGCGCGCCAGGATCGCAAGGCAAGGGCTCGCGATCCGATCACGGCGAAATTGGTCGCGAACCTGCTCGAGACAGCAGGGGCGTCCCGCGTCATCTGCATGGACTTGCACGCAGGCCAAATTCAAGGCTTCTTCGATATCCCGCTGGATCATCTGATCGGCATGCCGATTTTGGCCGATTATTTTCTGGACAAGCAACTCGATAACCCGGTCGTCGTATCGCCAGATATGGGCGGCGTGACGCGGGCGCGAGCCTTCGCTGAGCGGCTGGGGGCACCCTTGGCCATCATTGATAAGCGGCGCCCCGAAGTCAACGAGGCAAAAGTGATGAATATCATCGGCGACATTGAGGGCAAGACCGCCATTCTCATCGACGACATGATCGACACCGCCGGAACCATCTCCGCCGGCGCCAGCGAGTTGTTGGCGCGGGGCGCGAAAGGCGTGTACGCCTGTTGCATTCACCCGGTATTGTCTGGCGCCGGGGTTGAGCGCATCGCGAAGTCCGAGATCCAGGAGGTCGTGGTCACCAACACCATTGCTCTGCCGGAGCACAAGCGGATCGATAAAATTCGCGTGTTGTCTGTCGCCGAGTTGATTGCGGAAGCCATCATCCGCGTGCACACGCAGCGCTCTATCAGTCAACTGTTCGACTGAGCGCGGTCGCCACAGGAGGATACAGTCTTTTGAAAGCAATCATTGGGCTTGGCAACCCAGGCTTCAAATACGAGCGTACCCGGCACAACGTCGGCTTTTGGGCGATTGATCGCGCCGCCCAAAAGCTCGGCGTCGTTGTCGATCGCGCCAAATTCCAGTCGCTCATTGGCGAAGCGCGGGTTGCGGGCGAACCGGTTCTGCTCGTGAAACCGCAGACGTATATGAACGTAAGTGGAGTTGCGGCTGCTGAAATTGCACGCTTCTATAAACTGGACGTTGAGCAGGACATCTTGGTGATGTACGACGACATGGATTTTCTGCCGGGCCAACTCAAGTTGCGCGCCCGCGGTTCGGCGGGCGGACACAACGGTGTGAAGTCGCTGATACAGTCGTTGGGAACGGATTCGTTTTGCCGTATCCGCATCGGCATCGGGCGTCCACCGGCCGGCTCGGACATCATTCCCTATGTCCTTGGCACCTTTCCCGAAGCGGAGCGCGTACGGGTCGAAAAGGCGGCCGAGGCAGCTGGGGATGCGGCGGTGTATGCCGTTGAGCACGGTTTTGAACAGGCGATGAACAAATTTAACCGCGTCTCGTTTTAGAGGGATTGGCTTGTTCATGCAATTTTGGCTTGTGACGTATGTCCATTTTGTTCTACCCCCATACTAGTGGCAGACATCGTTGTCGGGGGTGGCGCAGATGCGCTTTGAATACGTATGCCGGTATTGTAAGCAGCCGGTCGGCGTCGTTGATCACGAAGCTTGGTCATATGCCGACGCAGTTTCACGGCTTGGGTTGCACCATTTGGATGTTGAACATCAGCGCGACGTGATTCATGCGGGCCCGGACAAGTATGAGATTCAAACCGTTTGCGACGCCTGCGAACAAGCGGTTGCTATGCATCCAGAGCTCTTGATAGAGGGCAGCATCATTCAATAGATCCAGATCTGTGCGCGGACTGGGAGGGGGAGTAGCGTGAAAGGTCTCGTCCAACTCATGGCTGCTGATGACGCGCTACAAGCGTTGGCCGGCGGGATGGGGCCACGGCGCAACGACGCACTCGTCACGGGTGTGACGGGCGCGGCTCGCCAACTGACGATGGCCGCGCTGTACGCATTGCGCAATGCCCGTGGGCCTGAGTCGATGGTCGTGGTGACGCATACGGCGAGTCAGGCGCAAACTATTTGGGAAGACCTAAAAGAATATCTTCCAGATGCGCGCGTTTATCTGTTCCCAGAGCGCGAAAACGCTTTGGTCGACTATATCGCAGCTTCAACCGACGTGATGTCGGATCGGTTGCACGTCATGGAGGCCCTCGTTGCGGAGGGCCCTGTTGTCGTGATCACAACGCTTTTGGCCGCGTGGCAGCCTATCACGAAGCGCAGTCAGTTTATCCAAACGCTGGTTCACCTCGAGGTTGGGGCCGATCAGCCGCTTGACGCTGTCTCGGAGCAATTGCTAAAAGGCGGCTACGAACGCGTGGACTTGGTTGAGAGTCGCGGACAGTTCAGCGTTCGCGGCGGCATTTTGGATGTCTTTCCGATGGCGGCTACACAGCCCTATCGAATCGAGTGGTTTGACACCGAGATCGACTCGATTCGCACATTCGATCCCGAAACACAGCGTTCCCTTGAGAAGTTGAACGAAGTATCTTTTGGCCCTGCCATCGACCTGGCAGTTCCTGCTGGTGTCGCGGCCGAGGTGGGGGAACGCGTCGCTGAACACTTGGAGTCCCGCGTGCGGACGACCACGGATGCGGATGTGCGCGATCGCCTGCAGACGACAATTGGTGCGGACCTGCGCAAATTGCAGAGCGGTCAGGCATTTCCAGGGCTAGCCCGCTACCGCAAGCTGCTTGATGGGCACGTCGACACGCTGTTCGATCACGTCACTGGTCCGACGTTTGTCTGCCTCGACGAGACCTCGCGCTTGCTCGAGCGCGCGCAGGCTCTCGAAAAGGAGTTCAACGAGTGGCTGTCAGGAGCACTCATGCGAGGCGAAGTGTTATCTGGGACCGTCGAGGCCATCGACTATGACGCGAAGATTGCAGAATTGTCGAAAGCGAAGGTGCACTTTTCGACGTTCACCCGCAGCCAGGCCGGCGCACGCTTTGGGCAGGTAGTCAATCTAACGACACGAAGCATGCAGAACTTCCACGGCCAGATGAACGTCTTGAAGGCGGAGGTCGCACGTTGGCAACACGCCGGGATGAACGTCGTGTTTGCGGCCGCGACCAAGGAGCGGGCGGAGCACCTCGCGCGGGTGTTGGACGATTACCGGATCGACGCGGACGAAGCGGAGTCGTTCACGCCGGGTGCAAAGGTGCCGCAGATTGTCGTCGCGAACCTGTCGAGTGGCTTTGAATTGCCGATGCAGCATATCGCCCTCATCGTCGAGACCGAGGTGTTTACTGCCAAGCGCAAGCATCGGCGCACGCGGTCAAACGTCTCAGACGCCGAGCGAATTAAAAGCTATCAGGAATTGAATGTCGGCGACTATGTCGTCCATGTCAATCATGGCATTGGCAAGTATATGGGCATCAAAACGCTCGAAGTCGAGGGGCGGCACAACGATTATTTGTATTTGAGTTACGCGGGCAACGACAGCTTGTACGTGCCGGTCGATCAAATCGATCAAATTCAACGCTACGTCGGTTCTGGTGAAAAGGAACCCAAACTGCACCATCTCGGCAGCGGCGAATGGCAGAAGGTCAAGCATCGCGTGAGCAAGACGGTCAAGGACATCGCGGCCGATCTCGTCAAGCTCTATGCGCAGCGCGAGGCGACGCCAGGACACGCATTCTCGCCGGATACGCCGTGGCAAGCCGATTTTGAGAACATGTTTCCGTACGAGGAGACTCCGGATCAACTGCGCGCGATTGCGGATATCAAGCGCGACATGGAGCGGGCAAGGCCGATGGATAGGCTGTTGTGCGGAGACGTCGGATACGGCAAGACGGAAGTCGCAGTGCGGGCTGCCTTCAAAGCCGTCATGGATGGCAAGCAGGTGGCCGTGCTCGTGCCAACAACCGTGTTGGCGCAACAGCACTATGAGACATTTAAAGAGCGGTTTGCCGGGTTTCCGGTGACCATCGATATGTTGAGCAGGTTTCGCTCGCGCAAAGAGTCGCAGGCTTGTGTCAAGGGGTTGCAGGACGGCTCCGTCGACATCGTGATCGGAACCCATCGACTGTTGCAAAAGTCGGTTCAATTTAAGGATCTGGGACTTCTCATCGTCGACGAAGAACAGCGCTTTGGCGTGACGCACAAGGAACGGCTCAAGCAGTTGCGCGCCAATGTCGACTGCCTTACCTTGACTGCGACACCTATTCCACGGACATTGCACATGTCGATGATGGGCGTGCGCGATTTGTCCGTGATCGAGACGCCGCCAGAAAATCGCTTTCCTGTGCAAACGTATGTTGTCGAGTACAATGAGGGGCTGATACGGGAGGCGTTGGAGCGCGAACTTGGGCGGGGCGGTCAGGTGTATTTCGTCTATAACCAGGTTCACAACATTCACCGCATGGCCGAACGGGTACAGGAGATGGCGCCGGACGCCCGCGTGACTGTTGCCCACGGGCAGATGCAGGAGGCGGAGCTCGAGCGCGTAATGCTCGACTTCCTGGAAGGCGAGATCGACATTCTCGTCACGACCACCATTATCGAGACTGGTCTGGACATTTCAAACGTCAATACGTTAATTGTTTACGATGCCGATAAGTTCGGGCTTTCTCAGCTGTATCAATTGCGCGGCCGCGTGGGCCGTTCGAATCGAATTGCCTATGCGTATTTCACGTACCAGCGGGATAAGGTGCTGACTGAGGTCGCGGAAAAGCGGCTATCCGCCATCAAGGAATTCACCGAACTTGGCAGCGGCTTTAAAATTGCCATGCGCGATTTGTCCATTCGCGGCGCGGGTAACCTGCTCGGTGCGGAACAACATGGATTTATCAATTCTGTCGGCTTTGATATGTACACCGAGATGCTGGCGCAGGCGGTTCGCGAATTGCGTGGAGAAAAAGTGGCACAAGGCGTCGAACCGACGATCGATCTGCCGGTTGAAGCTTATATTCCGGATACCTATATCTCCGATTCCGCGCAGAAAATTGCCATGTATAAACGTTTCCGTGGGGTTCAGACATTGATGGAGGCGGACGATCTCGAAGAAGAGCTGGAGGATCGCTATGGCGACCTGCCAAAAGAGGTGCGCAATCTTCTCAATGTCACGCGCCTAAAGAGCCTCGCCGCCAGCTCCGGCGTCGATCAAATCTCTGTGCATGGGGCGGAGACGGCCGTTCGCTTTGGCAACGATGAGTCGCGCCCCGTGGACTACAGCAAAGCGTTGGCGATGGCGATGAAGCATCACGGGCAGCCGACCAGCCGACCCAACGGTCTTTTCTTCGTGGCGTTCCGCACAAAGGGTATGCCTGGAGAAGAGATTTTGAACAAGCTTACCGCATTTTTGCGCGATTATCTGGAGATGGTTCGCCAGTCCAAAGCGCAGGAGGAAGTGGCCGGCGTTTAACGACAACCCTCATGCTTCCTTGGTGCATAGAGGATCATATGGTGTCACATAATACAGTCACGTCAGACATCCGTTGCACCAAACTTCATGAGGGTGAGGGATCATTTCTTGAAAGCTACAGGCATCGTACGGAGAATTGATGACCTCGGTCGTGTTGTAATTCCGAAGGAAATTCGACGCACGTTGCGGATCCGCGAAGGCGATCCCTTAGAAATCTTCGTCGATCGCGACGGGGAAGTCATTTTGAAGAAATACTCGCCGATTGGCGAACTCGGCGACTTTGCGAAGGAATACGCCGATTCGTTGGCGGAGACGACCGGACATATCGCTATGATTGCCGATCGCGATGTCATTATCGCAGTTGCGGGTGCTTCAAAAAAGGACTTCCTTGAGAAGCAAGTCAGCGAAGACGTCGAACAGGCAATGGAGGATCGCAAAACGGTGATCAACTCTACACCCGCCGATTACTCGATTGTCAAGGATCGAAGCGAACGATTTGGCGCACGCGTCATCGCTCCCATCATTGCCGCTGGCGATCCAATTGGCGCAGTCATCCTGGTGACGCGCGAAGAGAATGTGCGGATGGGAGAGACTGAAACAAAGCTTGCCGAAACGGCAGCCGGCTTTCTTGGTAAACAGATGGAGCAATAATGAAGTTGCCCGCAGGAGTTTGGAATCGTCTGGTGTTTTTCTGAAAAGGCCTGTTGCAGGATTTCCCGCAACAGGCCTTTCAGCGTATGGAGATTTCAACTCTGGTGAAGGATTGTTTATACTGGCCAATGACATGTCGACGAAGGGAAAGGGCGGTTTTGTCGTGGGAATCGTGCATGTGGTAGGGCTCGGTCCGGGGGATGTGGACGGTTTGCCCGTTGGCACATACCGTTTGTTACAGTCCGGATGGCCTGTAATATTGCGTACGGCTGTGCATCCGGTCGTTGCCTCGTTGCCTGAACTTGGCGTCGAGTATGAGTCGCTCGACGACATCTACGAAACGAGCGAGACGTTTGACGAGGCTTACGCGCGCATGGCTAAGCGGGTGCGGGAGCGCGCGAAAACGCACGATCACGTCATCTACGCTGTGCCAGGGCACCCGTTGATCGCGGAGTTGAGTGTGCAGCTTCTGCTCACAACGACCGATTCCGACGTTGTGATCGAAATCGGACCGGGGCAGAGCTTTCTCGATGTTGCGGCGTCCCGTCTGCGGATCGATCCTATCGAAGGGCTGTTGTTGCTCGATGGCACGCAACCGGCGAGTCGATTGTTGAATCCGCGCGTACATACGCTTATCGCCCAGGTCTATCAACGACAGGTGGCAACTGATGTGAAATTGAGTCTCATGGACGTTTACCCGGACGACTACCAAGTGACGGTGGTTCGTGCCGCCGGAGTCGCAGGCGAAGAGCGGCTTGAGACCGTGCCATTATATGAACTGGACAGGCTCGATTGGATCGATCATTTGACGACAGTCTACGTCCCACCGGTACAGGACGCGCAGTTGACCTGGCGCGATCCCTTTGCCGCCGTCGAGATTGTCGAGACGTTGCGGGGGCCGGATGGCTGCCCATGGGACCGAAAACAGACGCACGAATCGCTGCGTAAGTATGTCATCGAGGAGGCGTACGAAGTCGCTGCGGCTATCGATGAGCGAGATCCGGATCATCTGGCGGAAGAGCTTGGCGATTTGCTGTTGCAGGTGTTATTGCACGCGCAGATTGCGAGCGAGGTGGGCGACTTTGACGTCCGCGACGTGTTCGCCCGGTTATCGGAGAAGTTGGTACGGCGCCATCCGCACGTGTTTGGCGAGGGAACCGCGCAATCCGTGGACGAAGTGAACGCCATTTGGGAGCGTGTAAAAGAGGAAGAGCACGCAAAACAAGAGAGTCGGCAGAGTACGCTCGCCGCTGTATCCTTTGCCGGACCTGCGCTCATGGTCGCACAGGCTGTTCAGACTGCGGCGGCGAAAGTCGGATTTGACTGGACAAAGCTCGAGGATGTATGGGGAAAGATAAAAGAGGAAATGAATGAACTTGAAATCGAGCTTGTCCGCGATCGCAGGCGTGATGCAGCGGTGGCAGAAGAATTGGGGGACTTGCTGTTTGCGTGTGTCAATGTGGCCCGGTTTCTCCAATTGGATGCCGAGACGTTATTGGCAGAGGCGACGCGTAAGTTCATCCATCGGTTTCAGTACGTGGAGCGGCGTGTGGCGGAAGGTAACGAATCTTGGGCAGAGATATCGCCGGAAACGCTCGATAGCTACTGGAATGAAGCAAAAATAACGCTTCCGAGGGAAAACTAGCAGGATTCCTGCGGCGAAGGACGAATTAGATTCCCGACATTCCCACGAAAGGGGTATCTCGCGAGTGAATAAGATGGAACTGATAAACAAGGTGGCCGAGAAGACCGGTCTGAAGAAAAAGGACGCCGAATTGGCCGTCAACAGCGTTTTCGACACCATTGAGGAAGCTCTGGCTGCGGGTGAAAAGGTGCAGGTCATCGGCTTTGGTACATTCGAGACCCGTTCGCGCGCGGCGCGCTCCGGCCGCAATCCGCAGACCGGTGAAGTCATTGAGATCCCGGCGTCTACCGTTCCTGCCTTTAAACCAGGCAACAAGCTGAAGGAGAGCACGCGGTAAGCCTTGCGCCTCGATAAGTTTCTCAAGGTATCGCGTCTCATCAAGCGTCGGACGCTGGCGAAGCAGATTTGCGACGCTGGACGTGTGAGTGTCAACGGGCGCACAGCCAAAGCATCGACAGACGTCGCGGTCGACGACGAACTTATCATTCGCTATGGTAATAAGACCATGACGGTCGTCGTTCGCAAACTGGCCGAGAATCCACGCCGGGATGAGGCTGCTTCGCTGTATGACACCATCGCTGTGGAGACGCGCCAAGATCATGTAGATGCCGCGTTTGTCGACGACGAAGACGACGTCGCTCGTTGAGTCAGGGGATCGATCCGTTGCACACGGATCGGTCCTTTTGCATATACCGCCGTTCTATATCACAAATGCTCTCATAGACTGAAGATGGACGACTTGGGTCGATGGGGGTGGCGGTATGGCTGCGGCGGAGGAACACGATGTGCACTTGACGGGGCGCCGTGAGTTGCAAATCACGGGAGTCAAGCGCGTCGAAAGCTTTGACGTCCAGGCGTTTGAATTGTCGACCACGGCAGGCAATATGCGTATTGCAGGGCAGTCGCTGCATATGAAACAGTTTGATAGGCATGCAGGCATAGTCTGCATCGAGGGCGAGATCGGAGCCATTGTCTACGACGATGGGAAGCAGAGGGGCTTGATGGGGCGGTTGTTGCGATGAATACTGCGCAAAACGCCACTTATGTCGTCTGGATGGTCCTGTGTGGCATGGCCATGGGGGCGACGTTCGACTTTTACAACACCATCACGGGCGCATCGCGTTGGTTGCGCCGATTGCGGCCGCTTTTCGATCTCGCCTTTTGGCTTGTCGCCGCTGTTGTCGTATATGTTTGCACGTATCGCACCATCTCCGGTACGTTTCGCATTTGGACATTCTTGCTGCTTGTCGCTGGGTACACTTTGTATCGCCTGCTTTTGAGGCGGTGGGTCGTGGGTAGTGCCTTTGCCATTTTGCACGTGATGCGCGTCGTTGTGGTAATTTTTGGACGCGCGTTGTACATGCTGTTCGGTTTACCTGCACGATGGGCCTGGCGCTTGTTGAGCGGTTTGGCAAAGCTGTTGTACGGGCTCGGTTGTCGGTTGGAGGACGCGATTGCCAAGCTCCTGTTCATCATCCTCCTGGTACTAACGTTTCCGATCCGCCGCTATGTGGGCAAGGAAGCCGGCTGGCGGAAAAAACTTTTGCAGTGGCAAGAGGAGTTTTGGCATCTGACAGCGAAATGGTTAGGGCGTACTCGAAAGCCGATACAGTAGTCCTCAGCTTTGTCAACGTCCATGAGGGAGCGTATACTCGTGCGAGCAGACCGTCAACGTTATGGTGCCGAGCAACAACCTAGAAGCCGAATCGTTCGGCATCCGTGGATGCGCGTACGCTATCTTGCGATGATCGTCATTTGTGGTTGGGCCGCAGTGTACTTTCTACATGCGGAGCGTCCTCAGTTGAAGCAACTTCAGGCCCAAAGCGTCGAGCTTCAAAATCAACTGCACCGCATACAGACACAGCAGCAAACCCTTCAAAAAGAGAAGCAACAATTGAATGATCCATCGTATATTGAAAAGTACGCAACGGAGCATCAGAATTTGGTGTTGCCAAATCAAGTTCCGTTCGATTTGCAACCGAATGGTCATACAGGCTAAGATTGTCGTAATTCGCAGTCGGTCCTTGTGTTCCATTCTTGCAAAGAGGATATCCTGATCCAAGGATGACTCGTTGGATAGCTTCGCACTCATCAGAAATGATTCTTTCGTCTTATGCGAACAGGGAGGAACAGACGTCTTTATGGCCATTGAGGTCGGCAGCAAGGTGACAGGGAAAGTTACAGGCATCACGAAGTTCGGGGCTTTCGTAACTTTGCCCGAGGGCGCAACTGGGTTGGTGCACATCTCCGAGATTTCGGACAGCTACGTGAAGGACGTCCACGACTTTTTAAAAGTCGACGACGAAGTCACCGTAAAAATCATCAGTATCGGCGGGGACGGGAAAATCGCCCTTTCCATTCGACAGGCCAATGAGTCTTCCAATAGCGGCCAATCGGGGCGTGGACACGGCGGACCGCGAGGAGGCGGCCATCGCGGCGACGGGCGGCGACCGGGTTTCGAACAAATCATGAACCGGTTTCTGAAAGACAGTGAAGAGCGCCTTTCAGCGCTTCGTCGAAATGAGAGTAAACGCGGTGGACGCGGCGGACGCCGCGGCTAATGCACCAACAAAACACCGGGCTTCGGAGTAAGGCCCGGTGTTTTGTTGTGGAGAGGTTGGTTTACTGTGGATACATACTATTTAGAATACGAGTTGTCCGACGGCCAACGCGTGATCCTAGCCTTTGATGAAGAGAACGACCGCGACGGGTGTCACATATCGCTCGATATGTACAAAGCCCAACTCGGCCCCGTCACAGAGGATGTCTTTTCGCGTATCGTCAACAAGTTCAATGGCCGCATTGCCAGCTCACGTGAAAAACATGAAAATGGGTGAGGCGGCCAAATGCCGCCGCCCGTTTTATGTTCGCGTCTGGCGGTAACGGTAGAACGCTTGATTGAGCATTAGGATGGACTTTCGATCGCGATTGAGGAACGCTCGCCTGAGCTGACTGCGAAGCCATTCTGGCATTCCACTTCACCTCGCCCATCGCGGCGTATGCCGCGGTTCTTCGGTGTTTGTTGTTAGTCTACGCACAATGCCTCGAATCTGCGCCCAGAATCCGCATTCTTCAACCTCGAACGCCGAAAATCGACGTCATCTGTGCCCTTCGCGAAGGTCGACGAGAAGGTCGAGCCTGCTTACAACCTGCTCGACGAGAATCCCCGCTTTGTTCAACAGTTCCTGTGCATAGGGATCTGGTCGATATTCAACTTCATAAAACACCCTGGAAATTCCGGCTTGGATCAGGCTTTTGGTGCAGTGTAGGCACGGCGTATGTGTCACGTACAAGTCTGCGCCTTCGGTGGAAATACCAAAGCGGGCACACTGCAGCAGCGCGTTCTGTTCGGCATGGACAGCCCGAACACAATGTCCCCCAATCACTTTACATCCGACGTCCAGACAGTGTTCATCGCCGTGGATGCTTCCGTTGTAGCCACTGGCAATCATGCGTTTTTCGCGCACAAGAACACATCCCACAGCGAGTCGGGGGCATGTCGATCTCGCCGCCATCACCCGACTCTGGGATGCGAAGAACGTGTGCCAGTCCATGCGTTCGCGCGATGGTGTCTGTTCCATGTCGCTTTCTCCCTTTCTCATGCGAACCTTCGCACATCATGTCACAATTTTTGTTCCCCCCACGGACGCCGTTTGACAAATTATTCAGGCATACCACCCGTATAATGGCCATACACATTCGAGGAGGGAGTTACGTCTCATGGTCCAACTCTCATCGCTTCATAAGCGCCATCAGAACCAACAAGCGCCCGTTCGTACGGCGGTCTCCCCACGGTGGACTTGGCGGGCGTGGCGGCGCGTCGCCCTGTTGGCTGTACTTGGCTTATTGCTCGGACGAGCCAACATCGATCACGTCGTCTCCCCATTTGGCCTTGCTTATTTCGCCGTACTTGCCGAGATCGCAGGCCAACGCCGCGCTTGGCCTGCCTATGCGGCCGTCATCGGAGCGCTGACCACAGGTATCGACAGTGGCTTTTTGATGTTTGTTTCTCTCGTTTTGTACAAGCTCGTTCGGCGCTTTGTGATTCGCCGTCCATCCACCGACTTCATGTGGATCCCGATTGCCGCAGGCGGAGTTGGCTTCTTGGCGAAACTCGGGATGTATGGCACCGGAATCACCGGGCTCGAAGTGCTTGTGAGCTTCGCCGAAGGCGCTTTGGTCACCATATTATCGCTGATCTTCATCCAGTGCATGAACTTGTTTGTCGGTCAGGAAACCTCGCGAACATTGCGCTATGAACAACTCTTAAGTGTCATCATTTTGATTGCCTCCGTGATCATGGGGTTTGATGGTCTGCAGGTGCATGGAATACCCGTTGCGCTCGTTGCCGTCGACTGGTTGGTGCTCGTCATGAGTGCTGGTGGGATGGGTATGTGTGCTGCGGGCGCCATTGCTGTGAGCATGCTCACGCTGCTGAACCACCAGTCTTCGCTGCCAGAAGTCGCGATCTTTGGATTTGCGGGGCTATTGTGCGGGTTGTTGCGCGATACGCACAAGGTTTTGATCGCGTTGTCGTTTGTGCTGGCGACGACCGTTTTGACACTCACCTATGCACATGGATATACGCTGCTTTTGGATCAGATGATGGCCGCTGTTGTCGCTTCCATCGGTTTTCTGGCCACACCAGCAAGCCTGTCTCGCGAATTGCGCTCGTTCGTGCCTGGCACCACGGAGCACTCGGCGGAGGAGCGTGCCCGCGCTCATCGCGTTCACGCTCTTCTGACGGAGAAGATCAGCGAGGTTAGTCTGGTTTTCGATGAACTTTCGGAGAGCTTCGCCGATACAAACGACAGCGAATTTCAGACGGCTCAGCAGCTTGTCACACAAATGGTCGAGGCGACTCGGCAGACGGTATGTTCGTTGTGTCCAAGGCGATCGCGCTGCTGGGAGAAAGAGAGCGTGCAAACGTATCACGCCATCGCCAATACGCTGCGCAATCTCGAAATGTCCGGCGGACGTCGCGCCGTTCCCAGCCAAGAGTTGCGCGAACGATGCATCCGTCTCGATCCGTTGATTGGTACGCTGCGGTACAACCTCGACATCACGCACCGCGACGCAAAGTGGTTACAGAAGCTGCGCGAGCAACGGACCTTGCTATCGGCTCAACTCTCCGGGGTGGCAGAAGTCGTGCGCACCATGGCTCGTGAGCTGGATGCCGAACAACAGACACTATTGTCCGATGAGGAGCAAATCTTAGGAGCTTTGGAACAGCTCGGACTATACGTTGACGATGTGCACATCGTCAGTCTGGAACCTGGCAAGGTCGAGATCGAAGTCGTGCAGCCGACCGAGGGGGCGTACGAGACGGCAGCGAAGATGATTGCGCCGCTATTGTCCGGTGTGTTGGGCGAACACATCTCCGTTTCCCATGTGCATGTGTCCGAAGGGGGAGGACCATGCACGAGCGTCTTCGCTTCGGCGCGCTTGTTCCAGGTGAACACCGCGGTTGCTGCCGTTGCCCGCGACGGTCGCTTGGTTTCCGGGGACACTCATACGACTGTCGATCTCGGTAATGGGCGCTACGCCGTGGCTGTCAGCGACGGCATGGGCAACGGCGAGCGCGCACGCCAGGAATCGAAAGCGGCCATCGATCTGTTAAAAAAGTTGATGAAAGCTGGCTTTGACGAGAAACTGGCCATCCGCACCGTCAATTCGACCCTGTTACTGCGATCTCGAGACGAGATGTTCACGACCCTGGACATGGCGTTGATCGACCTATTCAACGCGAAGGCGGAGTTCTTAAAGGTCGGCTCGGCCCCCAGCTATGTGAAACGGGGCGACGAGGTGATCGAAATTACCGGCAGCAACGTACCTATTGGCATTCTGCAGGACATCGAGGTGCAGGCGATTGAGCAGCAGTTGTATCCGGGCGATATCCTCATCCTCGTCTCGGACGGCCTGTACGACGCTCCACCGCATCGGTACGACGGTGACAGCTGGTTAAAGCAGGCGATTGCGGATCTTGCGGTGATGGAACCGCAGGCGATTGCCGATGAACTCATTGAACACGCGGTGCGGATGAATCACGGGCTTGTGCGCGATGATATGACCGTTGTCGTGGCCGTTGTCGAACGCAGTCAAGAGGAGTGGGCGGCCATCAAACTGCCGAACATCCCGAGTCTGCGCAAACCACACAAGAACAGGCGCGGCGCTTAAAAGGCCGCGCTTTTTTTTACAAGCGAATCTACTCTCTTTTTTGGAATGAACCACCCGTTCATCGGCGATACTGGCAACTAGCTAGAAATACGGAGGTGGATTCGTTGGGTAAAGAGGCAACGATTCGACAAATTCTCGTGATCACCGACGGGTGCTCCAATATTGGGCCGGATCCGGTGGACGCCGCAAGGCGAGCCCATGGCCGAGGGATTGTCGTCAACGTGATTGGCATCGTGGGCGACGGCGAGGCGGCGCAAAAAGGGTATGAAGAGGCACAGTCCATAGCGGACGCCGGTGGCGGTATGTGCCGGATCGTCCAGCCGGCGGACATTTCCGCTACCGCGCAGATGATGACGCATCAGACGATGCAGATGACGCTGCAGCAGGTGGTGAATCAGGAACTCATGTCGGTGATGGGAAAGACGACCGAGGATCTACCGCCCGCGGAACGCTCGCGCGTGATGCAGGTTGTGGCGAAACTCGAGGAAGAGATCGCATTGCAACTGGTTGTCGCGCTCGACATGAGTGCCAGCATGCGCGACAAGATTCCCACTGTGCGCGAGGCTGTACGCGATCTTTCTTTATCTCTGCAGGTTCGCACAGGATCGCTTGAGGTCGCTGTGCTGAGTTTTCCCGGGAAAGGAGAGGAATCGACAAGACTTGTGCAGCCGTTTTCGAACAAGGTCGATGTGGCCTCTCTCGAATCGGCATTGGTTGCGCGCGGGGGGACGCCGACGGGGCCGGCAATCGACTATGCAGCATCCTTGATCATCGACCGCCAGCGCACCGTAGATGAGGCCGATGGGCCAAGGCGTGACTTTGCATGACCGATAAGTCACAAGTGCAGATTCCAAGCGGCACTTGGATCGTCGGGAAGTGGACAGGCCGTCGCTGGCGCATCCGCGGGTGCCTGGGCGTTGGTGCGAATGGCGTCGTCTACGCGGTCGATCGCGACGACGGACTGCCGGGCGCGATGAAAGTCTGTGAGGGCGCCGGGCAAGTCGCGTTCGAATGGTCTTTGCTCGAGCGTGTGAAAGGTGCCCGTTCCTCGTTTCCTGCGCCACAGCAAATTGACGATAGCGATCATCCACACGCGCAATATTTCTACGTCATGGAACGCGTCGGGGGTAAGCCGCTGGACAAGGTCTGGCTCGGCTTGAGACCGGCGGATCGCAAGCGCGTGTTGCACGAGATCGTCGCTGGCTTGGCCCATCTGCACGAGACCGGATATGCATTTTGTGACGTGAAGGCACAAAACATCCTGGTGGATTCCTCTGACGACATGCGCGTACGCTTTGTCGATGCGGGGGGTGTTACCCCCCTTGGCAAAGCCGTGCGGCAGTTCACGCCAACCTCGGACGGCGCGTTTTGGGGCGTATGCGAGCGCCGCGCTTCGGCGCAGTACGATCTCATCGGCGTCGCACTTATGGCTTTGACGCTTGACGTCAAACCACCTGCGAACGTGTTCAGTCAATCCCAAGAACAGCGGCGAGCATGGCTCAATAAGGCCATCTTGCAAGTGGCAGAGCCGGGGTGGCGAAGTCTTTTACAAAAAGTGTTGCGCGGTTCTGTGACAGATGCACCTACATTGGCAAGGGCCATTCAAAGTATCCCGCTTCCGAAGGAGCCTGATGGAACCGATTGGTCTGCCAAGTTGATGTGGGGCAGCCTTGCGAGCGCAACATTGTCGACTGCCTGTGCATGGGCGCTGTATTTGCGCCTGATATAAAAGAGTGCTTTGGCCGGGCGGACGAGGAAGTCGGGCGGCGTATTTGCTACAATGATGGATATGACACCGAAAGGCGCGGACAGCGATTGAACAACGTCCAGCTTGAACGCGAATTTGCGCAATTCTGCAAAACACACCAACTTCAGTCCGCCCATGCGGTGATTGGCGTTTCGGGTGGCGTCGATTCCATGGTACTGCTTCAGTTGTGCCATCGCGCCATGCATGGAAGTGAGCCGCTTTTGGGCGGCTTTTCTGTCGTACACGTCGATCACGGCCTGCGGCCAACCTCAGCCGACGACGCGCAGTTTGTCGCGTCCTATTGTTCTCGTTTAGGGGTTTTCTGTGAGGTCGTCCCCGTTGAGGTGAAGGACTGCCACGGCGAAGGGATCGAGGCCGCCGCGCGGCGCGTTCGCTACGAGGCCCTGTTGGCAAGGGCGAGATCGTACCCGCATGGTGTCTGCTTGGTTGCTCATCACAGTCGAGATCAGTTGGAGACGTTTGTCATGCGTTGGCTTCGCGGATCGGGATTGGCGGGTCTAGGAGCTATGCGCCCTGCCGCAATTCGGGAGGGCGTACCATTGCTTCGACCTTTGCTACGGGTTAGGCGAAGCGAGATTGTACAATACGCAAACATGTGGGATGTCCCGTTTCGCGAAGACGAGACGAACGCGAACACGCGGTTCTTTCGCAATCGTGTTCGGCATGAACTGCTGCCATTGCTCGCAGCCTTGCAACCTGCAGTCGAAGCGAGAACGCTTGATTTGACCGAACAATTACAGGCAGACGAGTCGTTTTTGCAGGAACAGGCGGAGCGTGCTCTGGAACAGGTGGTCGTGCGCAGATCCGGGCATGATGTTGAAATCTCGACCGAAGCGTTTGCCGGGCTTCACCTTTCTTTACAACGCAGGGTTATTCACATACTATTGAATTGTTTCTGCGCGCGGGATTGGCTTTTTTCACACGTCGAGTCAATTCGGACGCTAGCCCTGCGCCAGGATACCGCCTCGGCCGCCGTGAGCTTGCCGCACGGTCTAGGCGCTTGGCGAGAGTACGGGCGCATATACATAGGACATCAGGCATTGCCGCATGACCATGAGACGCGAGGTCCTCGCTCGATTGCACAATGGGACTTGGTGCACGTGCGGCAGTTGTCATTTGCATCTGCAGGCGTGTTCTGGCGTTTTCGCGCGCTTCCAATCGCGAAGCTTCCGCCACAGCCACGCAGATCGCCTTGGCGGGCATATGTGCCCGACGTGGATTTTGTGGAAATCGTCTGCGGCCTGCCAACCAGTGTTCGCGTTCGTCCGCTTGGCCTGGCAGGGAGCAAGAAATTGCAGGACGTTTTTTCCGACAGCAAAATTCCGCGTCGGCTCCGTCCCGGCTGGCCCATAGTTCGCGTGGCCGGCAGGATTGTCTGGATCCCAGGCGCTGTGCGTACGGATGTACAAAGGTGGGATGACACGGGCGGAGGATACGCATTGTTTGCGCGGCCATCGAGATTCCAGGACTAGGTCTCGCTGGACGGACATGTGATGCAAAGGGTCAGCGTATGATAATGAAATCACAGATGTTTTGGGAGGCACTCATGCATCCGGACTTGGAACGCATCCTATTTGATGAACAAACGATTCTAGAAAAAGTGAGCCAGTTAGGCGCACAGTTGAGCGCGGACTACTACGATAAAAATCCGCTGTTTATTTGTATTTTGAAGGGTGCAGCACTGTTCATGGCCGATTTGGTCAAGCGGGTAACGGTTCCGATGGAGATGGACTTCATGGCGATTTCAAGCTATGGCGCTTCCACGCAATCCTCCGGTGCGGTTCGCATTTTAAATGACCTTGGCAAGCCGATTGAGGGGCGGGACGTCATTATTGTCGAGGACATTGTCGACACTGGGCTTACGCTTGCCTATTTACGGGATACGCTGCTTCGCCGGCAAGCGGCATCGGTTCGCATCGTAGCCTTGTTCGACAAACCCGGCGGCCGCAAGGTGGATATCGTCCCTGATTACTACGGTTTTACCGTGCCTAATGAATTTATTGTCGGCTATGGACTCGACTATGCGGAACGGTATCGCAACCTCCCGTTCGTCGGCGTGTTGAAATCTGACATCTATGCGACAGGCGAATCGGATGAGCCGAAACAGGCTTGACGATTGCTAGGAACGCCCATATGGGTATGGTACAATAGTCGCGCCATGACCGAGAGGAGGTAAGGCATGAACCGTTTTTACCGGAGCATCCTGTTATACGTGCTGATTTTGTTGGTACTCGTTGGCGTCGTGCAATATCTGACTGGTTCAGAGCGGGCGCGCGGGCCAATTCCATACACGCAATTTGTGACGTACGTGAAAGATGGAGACATCAGTGGAACGGTGCAGGTGACACCGGAGGGGCTGACCGCGACCATCGATGGATCGTTGAAAAATGGGCAAAAGTTTGAGACGCGAGCCCTGTATGACAATAACCTCGGTCCCTTCTTGACAAACCACAATGTTTCGTACAACGTGACGCCGCAGCCTCGTGGCAGCGTCTGGATTTCGTTTTTAGAGCAAGTGGTTCCGTTTGTGTTCCTGTTCATCCTGATGTTCTTCTTGTTTAATCAGGCCCAGGGCGGGGGCAGCCGCGTGATGAACTTCGGCAAGAGCCGGGCTCGCCTCTATTCTGAGGAGAAGCGGAAGGTTACGTTTGCGGATGTCGCGGGAGCGGATGAAGAAAAGGCCGAGCTCGAAGAGATCGTCGATTTCTTAAAGGATCCGAAGCGTTTCTCGACACTCGGTGCCCGCATTCCAAAAGGTGTTTTGCTCGTTGGACCGCCGGGCACCGGCAAAACCCTGCTCGCACGCGCAGTTGCAGGTGAAGCGGGCGTACCGTTTTTCAGTATCAGTGGATCGGATTTCGTCGAAATGTTTGTAGGTGTCGGTGCTTCTCGCGTGCGTGACTTGTTCGACAATGCCAAGAAGAACGCACCTTGCATCATTTTCATTGACGAGATCGATGCCGTGGGTCGTCATCGCGGTGCGGGTCTCGGCGGCGGACACGATGAACGCGAACAAACGCTGAACCAGCTGCTCGTGGAGATGGACGGTTTTTCTGCCAATGAGGGAATTATTATTATTGCGGCGACGAACCGCCCCGACATTCTCGATCCGGCTTTGCTGCGGCCTGGACGTATGGATCGGCAAATTGTTGTCAATCGACCGGACGTCAAGGGACGCGAGGAAATTTTGCGCGTGCACGCGCGAAACAAGCCGTTTGCCAAAGGTATTAATTTAGAGACAATCGCGAAACGCACGCCTGGTTTTACCGGTGCCGATCTCGAAAACGTCCTGAACGAAGCCGCTTTATTGGCCGCGCGGAGACGGGAACGGGAAATCACCGAAGGTGACATCGACGAAGCTATTGACCGCGTGATGGCGGGACCTGAGAAGCGAAGCCGCGTGATGAGCGAACAGGAGCGTCGGTTGGTTGCGTTTCACGAGGCAGGGCATGCGGTGGTTGGTTATTTCGTGCAGCCTGAGCGCACAGTACATAAAGTGACCATTGTGCCGCGCGGAATGGCTGGAGGTTATACCTTATCGCTTCCGAAAGAGGACAGGTACTTCATTACGAAGCAGCAAATGCTCGATGAAATCTGTATGACGTTGGGCGGGCGGGTCGCCGAAGAAATTGTTTTCGGGGAAATCAGTACGGGCGCTTCTGGTGATCTGGAGCGCGTGACCACTGTAGCTCGTCAAATGATTACCGAGTACGGCATGAGCGATCGACTAGGTCTTTTGCAGTATGGGAGCCGTCAAGGCGGCCAGATTTTCTTGGGCCGGGATTTGCAGGGCGAGCAGAATTACAGCGATCAAGTTGCGTTTGAAATCGACAAAGAGATGCGGGACATTGTCGAGGCCTGCCATGAACGTACACGTAAGATCCTGACGGAAAAGCGTGCTTGCCTGAATGCGTTGGCAGAACGCCTCTTGGAAAAAGAGACAATTGATGAACAAGAGGTTCGCGAAATTATGGAAAGTTGCGGCTGATTTGTATCACAAATTGTGCCTCCGAGGCAGGAACTCGGAGGCTTTTTTGTGAAATACATATGGGATTCGACAACAATCATGATCTTGCGATGGAGGGGTTTGTCCCGTGAGATGGGTCGCCTTACAATACGTTAAGCCAGACTCTGTGTTAGCACAAAGGGTGGCGGACAAGCGAGGAAGGACCCTGTTGGCACGGGGCGTTGTGCTGACCGAGAGTCTGATTCGTCGGCTCGGTGAGGTGGGTGTCCGAGCTGTGTGTATCGAAAATCAGGCGACTGACGACATTCTGGTGCGTGAAATCGTCGATGAGCGCACGAAAGTACAATTGCTCGGCATGACGTACGACACGCTGCACGAACTGGCCACGGCTCAATTCACGCCTTGCGTGCAGCCGAAACGGTTACGCCAATCGTTCGCTCCCGTGGTCGAGGATGTCATTGCACAATTGAAGGAAACTGGCGGTGCTGGCGATCAACTCAGCTCGGTGTATGTGGCAGATGGAGAACTGTTTCACCATTCCGTCAATGTAACGTTTTATACACTTACGTTGGGGATGCACATGGGGCTTACAAAATCGGAGTTGATTGACCTGGGTATCGGTACCTTACTGCACGATGTGGGTAAGTTGTGCGTTGATTCCCGCGTGCTTCAGAAACCTGGGCGCTTATCGGATGAGGAATTCGAAGAAATCAAGCGCCATGCTCAGCTCGGCTATGACATACTTACCCGGGAGGGTGACATCTCCGCGCGATCTTCCATCGTTGCGTTGCAGCATCACGAGCGCATGGATGGCAGCGGTTATCCGAGCGGGCTGGCGGGCAGGGACATTCATCTATTCAGCCAGTTGTCTGCGGTTGCTGACGTGTACGAGGCGCTGACCGCAAACCGGGTGTATCGGCGTGCGTTTTTGCCTCATGATGCACTGAGGATGATTCAGCAGGATCACGATAAGGGGCGGTTTTCGGATTCGGCGGTACAGGCGTTTCGTGAGACCATCTCCATTTACCCAATCGGCATGTCCGTTCGGTTATCGAATAGGCATCTTGCCGTTGTTGTGCGGCCCTCGCAAAATCTTCAGTTTCCGGTTGTCCGGGCCATCGAAGACCAGTATGGCCAAGTGATTGCCCCCTATGAAATCGACCTGGCAAACGTGGCTGATATTTGGATTGAAGCCTGTGAATCTTAACGAGAAGTGCTGACCAAGATGCGGAGGCGGAGAGATACCATGACGACGGATCGAATCATTCGAGCTATCGCCCGCGACGGCCGTGTGCGTGTGCTCACCTGTGTAACAACAGAACTTGTTCGCACATTACAAAAACGACATGACACATGGCCTGTAGCCACAGCCGCGCTGGGTCGAACGGCCTCCATCTCGGCGATGATGGCCATGTTATTGAAGAATGAAGAGTCGCTTACCGTGAAAGTCGCAGGTGACGGTCCGGTTGGCCAGATTTGGGTGGAGGCTCTGCCAAACGGGGATGTTCGCGGCTATGTGGACAACCCATATGTCGATCTGCCACTCAATGCGGCTGGCAAACTGGACGTGGGCGGCGCTGTCGGAAGCGGTCATTTGTACGTCATTCGGGACACTGGACTGCGAGATTATTACACCAGCAGCAGTGAACTGCAATCAGGCGAGATCGCCGACGATTTTACGTATTATTTTGTAACGTCCGAACAGACGCCGTCTGCCGTTGGCGCGGGTGTGCTCGTGGATACAGATGATGCGCCAATCGTTGCCGGGGGCTTTCTCGTCCAATTGATGCCGGATCACCGTGAGGAGGATATTGCCTATATCGAAGAGGGGTTGCAACGAGTACCCAGCGTCACGTCTTTCCTCGAGTCGCATACAAGTGCGGAAGCCTTGCTGCATGAGCTCTGTCCTGACGCACAGATTTTAGCCATGCAAGATGTTCGCTTCCGCTGTAAATGTTCGTATGAGCGCATCAAGCGAATTCTTCTGAGCTTAGGTGCGGACGAGCTTGCATCCATCCGGAAGGAACAGGGCATTGCGGAAGTCACGTGTCACTTCTGCGGGAACGTGTACACGTTCGAAGAGGAAGAACTCGAATCGATGATTGCAACATTGCAGGCAAGTGTCGAGGAGACGGGTGAAGGAACCGTATGACACTGGTTATGGGCATCCTGAATGTGACGCCAGACTCGTTTTCCGACGGGGGACGCTATGTCGATCCAGGCGCGGCGAGTGAGCGAGCGTTTGCTATGGTTGAAGAAGGGGCTGGCGTGATCGACATTGGCGCGGAAAGTACACGCCCAGGGTTCACGGCCCTCGATCCCGACACGGAGTGGCAGCGCTTGAAGCCTGTCCTTGCCCGGCTGTGCGGCAAGCTCTCGGTACCCATTTCTGTCGACACCTATCACGCGCAGACGGCGCTCCAAGCTGCTGAAATGGGCGTTGAGATCATCAATGACGTGTCTGCTGCTGCGGATCCGGAGATGGCCCGCACGGTACGGGAGACAGGCTTACAGTACGTGTATATGCACAATCGTACAGGGATTGAGCCATCGCTCACCGTCGACATCTTCTTGGCGGAAATACGTTACGGGATTGATCGCCTCCTGCAGAGAGGAGTCAAGCAGAGTCAGCTCATTGTCGATCCTGGGGTGGGGTTTGCGAAAACTCAAGCACAAAACCTCGAGTGCATTCGCGAGATCGACAAGTTTCGCGGCTTGGGTTACCCAGTCCTGCTTGGGACGAGCCGAAAGCGGGTGATTGGCAACGTGTTGGGGTTGCCGGTGAACGAACGGCTCGAGGGCAGTCTTGCGACGGTGGCTTACGCCGTAGCGCAAGGTGTGGAAATGGTTCGTGTTCACGACGTACGCGAGACGGTTCGCTTGTGTCGGATGATGGAGGCGATTGTTCATGCCTCAGGCGCCTGATGGGGTACATGATGTTTACATTGGTGCAGGATCCAATGTGGGCAAGCGCTTGTTTCATCTCGACGCCGCAGTGTGCGGATTGCGTGATATTGGGGAAATTGTGCAATGTTCACCTGTATATGAAACCGATCCCGTCGGATATGCGAACCAAGACAAGTTTCTCAATATGGTCGTGCACCTGCGCACCACCGCAAAGCCGCGTGAGTTGCTCGAGTACCTTGCTCGTCTTGAACAGCAGGCGCGGCGTGAGCGTACGATTCGATTTGGACCACGCACGCTCGATCTCGACATTTTGTTGTACGACAACGACTACTACTGCGTTTCCGATTTGCAAATTCCCCATCCGCGAATGTGGGAGCGAGCGTTTGTGATCGTTCCGCTGGCCGATCTTACGCCGGACCGCCTTGGATTGGGGGGGATCCGCGTGGGGCAACTCGCAAAGTCTTTGCAGGTTGGAGAAGAGGTGCGATATGTCGGACGTTTTTGGTAGAAAGCTACGGGCATTCCGGAAACTGAAAAACCTGACGCAGATCGAATTGGCTGAGAAGTTGGCAGTCAGTGTGGCCATTGTAGGTTCGTTGGAACGTGGGACGCGAGTTCCCACACCGCAGTTGGTCGGCGAAATATCTCGTATCTTGCAAGTTAGTGAAGATGAGCTTTTCGGTCGCTCCGCATCGGACGTTGTGGGCAATGATGACACTCAAGCCAGGCGGAACGTCCGTTGACAATCTGTGGGGCCGTCTCTATAATGGCGCATAGATCATCGACAGCCTCTCGCACGGCGTCTTCTCGACAGCGATGGCCCTTAGAATGTGCGTGCTGCCATATTCATGGTAGGCACGCTTGTCGCATATGAATCGTTCACTGGCTTGTGTAAAGGAGAGAAGGCATATGGCAGAAAAAGAAGTTCTTTTGACGCCGGAGGGTCTGAGGAAACTCGAGGAAGAACTGGAACTCCTGAAAAGCGTGAAGCGGCGTGAAGTGGCGGAACGTATCAAGGTGGCTATCAGCTACGGAGATATCAGTGAAAACTCGGAATACGAGGATGCTAAGAACGAGCAGGCGTTCATTGAAGGGCGTATCATGACGCTCGAAAAGCAATTGCGCAATGCGCGAATTATCAATGAAGACGAAGTCGATACCAACGTGGTCAGTATTGGTTCGACGGTGACACTTCGCGACGTGGAGTTTGACGAGGACGTGCAATACACCATTGTTGGCTCGGCAGAGGCCAATCCTGCGGAGAACAAGATTTCCAATGAATCTCCTGTCGGCAAGGCGCTGCTTGGCAAGACGATTGGTTCCATCGTTGAGGTCAATGTCCCTGCAGGCGTCATTCAGTTCAAAATTCTCGATATCAAACGTTAAATCATTTGCCATGATCGATGGACTCGGGACGAGGCTTGGCCTCGTCCATTTATGTGCAACGATACATACAAGGGGAGTGGCATCTTGGAAGATAACGATTTGGTACAAATGCGTATGGAAAAGATGAACGCGCTCCGCGAGCGCGGGGTCGATCCGTTTGGCACAAGATACGCCGTAACACACCATGCAGCTGACATTCTCGCGTTTGGCGAGGGTAAGGACAAAGACCAGCTGGAAGCAGAGTCGTTGCGTGTTCGCATTGCCGGTCGCATGATGGTGCGTCGCGGGCATGGTAAGGCGACCTTCGCTGTACTCAACGACCTCACCGGGAACATTCAAATCTACGCGAAGCTCGACGTCTTGGGCGAGGCGCAGTACGACATATTTCAGTTGCTGGATTTAGGCGATTTCATCGGTGTCGAAGGTACAGTCTTTCGTACGAATCGCGGGGAAGTCACCGTGCTTGCGGAGCAGATCACTGTGTTGGCAAAGGCGTTGCGCCCATTGCCGGAAAAGTGGCACGGTCTCAAGGATATTGAAACCCGTTATCGCCAGCGTTATCTCGATTTGATTGTAAACCCCGACGTCCGCCAGATTTTTATCATGCGATCGCGTATCATTCAGGCGATTCGTGATTTCCTGGCGGATCGAGGGTATCTTGAGGTCGAGACGCCGACACTGCACGCGGTTGCCAGCGGTGCGCATGCACGGCCGTTTCTGACACATCACAACGCATTGGACATGGAACTTCATCTGCGAATTGCGATCGAACTGCACTTGAAGAGATTGATCGTCGGTGGGCTGGAACGAGTGTACGAAATAGGGCGCGTCTATCGCAATGAAGGTGTGTCGACTCGACACAACCCGGAATTCACGATGCTTGAATTGTACGAAGCGTACGCGGACTTCCATGACATCATGGATCTGACGGAAGCCATGATTCGCCACGCGGCGTTGACCGTGACGGGGTCGTTGCACCTTGTGTACGGCGCAGATGAGATCGACCTCGAGACGCCATGGCGCCGTGCTCATATGCTCGACCTCGTCCTTGAGCATACAGGGGTTGACTTCAGAACGATTCATGGTGACGACGCTGCGCGCGCGATCGCCCGCGAACATGGAGTCCGTTTTGAGGAGCACATGACCTATGGCCACATCCTCAACGAGTTTTTTGAACAACGGGTTGAGGACAAGCTTATACAGCCTACCTTCGTATATGGCCATCCCGTGGAAATTTCACCACTTGCGAAGAAAAACGTGGACGATCCGCGTTTCACAGATCGCTTTGAGCTCTTCATTGTAGGCCGCGAGCACGCGAATGCGTTCAGTGAGTTAAACGATCCGATTGACCAAAGAGAGCGCTTCATGGCTCAGCTTAGGGAACGAGAGGCCGGAAACGAGGAAGCTCAGGAACTCGATGAGGATTTTTTGACCGCGCTGGAGCATGGCATGCCGCCGACGGGGGGGCTTGGTGTCGGGATCGATCGCTTGGTGATGTTGCTTACAGGGCAACCGTCTATTCGCGATGTGTTGCTTTTCCCGCTGATGCGTGAGCGGTCAGAGTGATACTTTGAGATTGGCTGGACCTCTTGACACGTGCGGCGAAAGGTGTTAACATCCTTTTCGCCGCTGATTCAGCGGCCTTCATCTTGCAGAGTTACGCGTCTTCAGGTTCACTTCAGATGATGGCTTTGCACCAACATCTTCTAGTGGACAAACGTGAGACTGCGTAGTATAGTAGTCGATGCCGCTTCGGACGGCGCAGTTTGCGACGCCAAGCAGCACAGTCGGTAAGAAGCTGTTTCTCGCCAGCGAGTGAGCGATGCAAAACTTACCGGTTGACGATGAAGTGTAAGCTGTGATATATTGATTGGGCTGCCTCGAACGGCAGCGTCGCTCCTTGAAAACTAAACACACACCACGCCAGTTTATCTGTCTCGCGTATGCGGGATAGTGAGATTTCATTGAGAGTTT
>NZ_SORF01000008.1 GCF_004366795.1 Alicyclobacillus sacchari
GACAGCTGTACTGGGACTCCCGGAGAAAATTCGTCGCCGTCTGCGGACAACCAATGGCGTGGAACGGCTAAACGAAGAGATTCGCAGACGTGAACGCGTGATCCGCATCTTCTCGAACCGCGAATCAGCGATTCGCCTGATCGGCGCTCTACTCATGGAGATAGACGAAGCATGGACAACGGGGCGCAGATATCTCGATATGGAGGCGTATTGGGCATGGAGAGAACAGCAAGCATCATCCGCACAAACCGCAAAGGTGCACACGCTACGGGGATAACGGGAGGAGCTGTGGTGCGGTGAACACCGCAGGTGAAGGCTTTGCCCCTTCGTTCCTTATCATCGACCGGCGAAGCGCCTCTTGATGGAGCGACGACGGGACATATTTGATTTGCCGAGGCAAAGCCGTCAAAGGCGGCACGTCGAAACTCAGCACATTCTACATGTAGGGGCAATTTACACACAAATTCGGACTTGACCTAAAGAACTGCACCGCAAGCCGAGTGGCCTACGGCGCAGCCTTGAGTTTCGTCTTGTTGGAAGTTAACCCAGAATGGAAAGATCATCCCCAGGATACGAATTTGAAGCGTTTTGTGTTTGAATCACGGTAGTTGTTCCGCTCTGCGACTGCGTCGTACCTGTCGAACCGTCCGCTTGTTGTCCAGAGACGTTCACCACGGCTGCCGACTGCCCTTGGCCGATGGAGCTATCATGTGCACCCTGGATTTGACCAATATTTGTTCCAGTAGACTGCACCTGTGTTACATTGGTTGCACCATTCGCATGTTGGCCCGAGAGATTCGCGACGCCAGCGGCCTGGTGCTGCGCAGTATCGGAACCACTCGTAGAAGATTGGCCCTGACCAATGCCAGACTGATTGATTTGATACTGACCGTCCGTACTGTTATCGCCAATTTGCCCTGTCGAGCCATTCGCCTGTTGAACTCCCACGTTCAGCACGCCAGCGGCCTGTGTCTGATGCGAGTTGGAGTTGACATTCGTCTGATCCTGACCGAAGTCATTCAAATTCGACTGCGACTGATATTGGCCGTTTGCTCCTTCTGCAGACTGCACGCCTACATTTACAGCGCCTCCAATTTGCGTCTGGCTGCGATCCCCACTCAAACCAATTTGCTTTTGGACGGATCCCGTGGATGTCGTCTGAGACTGCATAGTGTCAGTTGAGCCATTGGCAGATTGCAAGTTCACATTTAGGCTGCCGCTAGCCTGGGTTTGTGGTAGGTACCCTCTTCCCACTTGCCCTTGTGACTGTGCTGTCAAGTATGTGTTGGATTGACTCTGAAACGTTCCTGATGCCCCTTGAGCCGACTGTCCATCCAGATTCGCCACACCACTGGCCTGCGTTTGTGTAGCCATGCCTCCAACAGCTTTTTGCTGTTGTGTTGCATTGTTGTTATCTCCCTGTTCTTGCAATGTATCAGTCGATCCATCCGCTTGCTGGCCGCTAAGGTTCACATTCGTATCTAACTGTTTTTGCTCTGCACCTGAGATCACACTGTTTTGAGTCTGTGCACTTCCTGTGCTAGTGGTTTGAGCTTGATCGCTCCCCATGGCTCCTTCTGCGGACTGGCCGTCGGCTGTGAAAACTGCTGTCTTTTGGCTTTGCCCAGTGATTGAAAACAAACTGCCTTGCGTTTGCTGAGCCGTAGTTTGATTTTGTTGTCCTTGAAATACATCCAGCGATCCATCCGCACGCTGGCCGGTCAAGGTATGGTTGACAAACGACTGTGACTGCTGTCCGAAGATAGATGCGCCAAGTTGCTGAGATTGTGCAAGCCCCGTATCATTAGCTGACTCCTGTGTGTTGTAACCCGCGACACCTGTTGCATCATTTGCGGACTGCACAGATTTCGTTGTGTTGAGCGCTTGCTGGTTTTGTCCGGAAAGCAACGTCCATTTTCCTGTCTGTGATTGAGCAACAGATGTTGCACCGGACTCTTGTTGGCCAACATCTGTCGATCTATTTGCACTTTCTGTCGCAGCTGTTACTCCACGATACGTAGCCGTTTGCTGGCTTCCTTCCGATGATGTGTTGCCCTGCGACTGTGCAACCGCCGTACCTGGATCCTGAAGCGTTCCATTTCCGTAGTCTTGCTGCTGTACAACACCATCTGCTCCGTTTGCCGACTGGCTTAACACGTTTTTCTGCGTAACACTTTGCTGCTGTGGACTAACGCCAGCAAACGCCATCGGAGAAGCAATAGCCAAAACCGTCACTGCCGCTGCCACTGTCATACCCGCCTTGCCCTTTCCGTTCATCAACGCTTTTTTCCTCCCTAATAATTGCTCTTTATATGGGAACCTCATGTACATACGAATGATCTACAAGAGGATTCCTCCACCCTTAACCCCACGGAGGTTCGCGCTGATGATCCGGCAAAACACAACCGTGGTTTGCGCCGGAGTTGTTGTCGATCTCTATCTTGTCTGTCTTTTAACCCAGCCGCTCTGAATCTATTCTCACATCACAATCCTTTAGACCGATCCCGCTGAAAAATTTTTCTCCCCGTCCGCCGACGCCCGCATCACCACCGCAAAGGTGAAATATCGCCCGTTCTGAGTTTTGCCGGACAACCTACTTTCCATACGTTGTTTGTAAAATTTTCAGTCATGGGTTTAGCAGAAGCATATTTGCGAAAAGCTGTTCATCAAATAGACAGACTTGAAGTCATAGAAGCAGATACAGACTCAAACAGTGAGGGTGAAAATGGGTGATTAGAAGTTTGGGGATTACGATTGCCGCATCGTTCGCGGGGCTTGCAGGCGGCTATGTGACTGTCCACGCGGCGACACAATCGCAGAATCAAAATGCATTCAGTCAACAGTATCAGGGCATTCAGAGTGGCAATAGCAACAGCTTAGAATCCGCCGCACAAACTTCCGCCATATCAGGAACGCAAATCTTGCAGCTCCCTACTCAATCCACCGCAACCCCTTCCACAAGTTACCATGGATATCAAGCGGTTGCGCAAGAAAGCTCCATCGGTACACAGAATGCTAGCTCATCCGAGATTCAACAAACACAAACCATCGGTACAACCGAAAGTCAGAATCAAGAGATCCCCCTTGATGAAAACGTACAACCTTTTCTGTCAGGATCACATGATTCCCCCGCTACATCCGTCGATCAATTCGCCGGTTACGCTGTTTTTGATGCATCTGGAAACATGATAAGCGACACATTCGGAAATTTAGGTAACGGAGTTCAACACTTCGACGACTTTCAACCCAATATTCCTGTCGTGCTAGTTGTTCGTGCAGTTGATAAACAAGGCAACCCGATTGCCAACCCTTCCGCAGCTAGAATTCACTTTCATTCCAATAACCCTGACGGACAAGTGAGTGTTATGGGCAAAGATGTGCATAGTCTGTACATGCCAATGGGTTCACTTGGTGTGCCGTTTATATACACAAATTTAGGAAGACAAGCGGGATTTGATGTGATTGACGCTGAAGTTCTGCGAAACTGGTCTACTGCCGCTTCCATCTGTACTCAAGGCTGGACAGAACCGTCATCCTCAAGTACCTGGTCGCAGACGTCATCCTGGTGGTACTGGGCCTACCGCCGTTCAAAAGGTTCGCAACAGACCGTCGCCGGCTACGCCGTCTTCGATTTAAATGGCAATCGCCTCAGCGACAGTTTTGGCAGTATGAGTAACGCAACAGCACATTTTGACTGCTTCCAGCCCAACCAATCTACCATTTTAATTGTCTGTGCGGTTAACTCGGCCGGTATGCCCATTGTCAGTCCAGATAATTGCTATGTGAACTTATACTCCAACAATCCGAACGGCACCATATCCGTTGGGGGACACCCAGCTTACGGTATTGAAGTTCCTGAAGGCTCCTACGGTGTGCCATTCGTCTATACAAACGCAGGAAATTCACCAAGTTATGACGTGATCGATGCCAGAATATGCAATCCAGGTGTCGTGATCAAATCTGCGTCAAGCCCTTTTGTCCCGACACCCGGTACAGCCATACAAACCGCTGACGTAAATGCGTCACAACAAGAAAGTGCCACGGTGAGTACGCCAGCGATTGCTGTTCAAAGTGAGATGACAAATGTAGGAAGCTCACAAACACAGTCGTTCAGCGGGACGACATCTGATACCCAAACGCAATCCAATGGTAGTATCACAAAGCAAACTCAACAAATTTCGACGAACGGACCCGTAAGTTTCAACCAAATTCAGTCATCAAACACCAGCACATCTCAAGTGCAGTCTACGACGATGTCTTCTCCAGGTAACGAACCTGGTACGACAATGACAATTGCCATGAACCAGCTGCAAGCAATACAACCTTCCGACTTGTCATCGTCTGCAGAATCAAATACAGGAAGTCCAATCGTGCAAACATACGCAAGCGGTTCAAATGCCACGGCAAGTGCCGACCAATCTCAATCGGCAAGTTTTCAAGTGGCTTCGGTTACGAATCTCTATGTGACGCAGAACGCGACAGCATCGACATCAGGAGTACTACTTTCGGAAGGAATAGAAGTCGACTTATCATCCACAGGAAACTCCACCGCAAACACCGGAATTTTGAACGTCTATGTCAATGGACAGTTCTTTCATACGTATGACTGCAATGGAACCGTAACCGTCGCGGAGCACCAATCGGCAACTCCTGTGAATCCAAATATACCCACAGGAGACAGTGTGGACGGCCCCAATGACAACAGTACATTGAGCGTTGAACAGGGCCAGAGTGCCCAACCCAGCAGCGCTTCGCAACCCAGCAGCGCTTCGCAATCCAGCGGCGCTTCGCAATCCAGCAGTGCTTCGCAATCCAGCGACACTGCACAATCCAGCAGTGCTTCGCAATCCAGCGACACTGCACAATCCAGCGGCGCTTCGCAATCCAGCGGCGCTTCGCAATCCAGCGGCGCTTCGCAATCCAGCAGCGCTTCGCAATCCAGCGGCGCTTCGCAATCCAGCGGCGCTTCGCAATCCAGCGGCGCTACACAATCCAGCGGCGCTTCGCAATCCAGCAGTGCTTCGCAATCCAGCGACACTGCACAATCCAGCAGTGCTTCGCAATCCAGCGACACTGCACAATCCAGCGGCGCTTCGCAATCCAGCGGCGCTACACAATCCAGCGGCGCTACACAATCCAGCGGCGCTGCACAATCCAGCAGTGCTCCGCAATCCAGCGGCGCTTCGCAATCCAGCAGCGCTGCACAACCCAGCGACACTGCACAATCCAGCGGCGCTTCGCAATCCAGCGGCGCTTCGCAACCCAGTGGGGCCAATCAGCCTACGCCAGGGAACTCCGGTTCCTCATCCCAAATGTCTCAGGAGTCAGTTTCCAGCAGCGCAACGTTAACCTTCGGCCAAAACGGCCAACAAGTAACCGTACAACTTCCGTAATGCAAAAAACGCCGGTATGAGACGCTTGCCTCATACTGGCGTTCTAAGTTGCAGTGACTGAAGATTACTCACTCTGCGCCGTGTTCGCATCCCCATCTCGGAAATTTGGCTTTGCAAAGGCACTTCGTACTCCCCAGACGTAAAACAGCAAGGCCGAAATGGCCACGACCACCATGTCGACCCCGTACGGGATGACGTTGCTGCCGCCAAACTGCTTACTCCCTAGGAATGAAATCAAAGCCATCCATAGGAAGTAGCCAATTAGCCAGATACCGGAGCGGAGGTGGCGACCTATATCCTGCCAACCACCTTTAGCCATGTAATAAAAGTAAATTGGCAATCCGATCACGATGACCACAATCACTTCTCCGGTCAACGGCCATTGCGCCCAGTACAAAATGAGCGACGCAAAGATGAACGCGATTGGAGCGATGATGGACATCCCCCGAACCTTTACCGGTCGCTTGACAGCGTCACCCATACGCCGGAACGCAATCACCGAAATCGGACCGGTCACGTAGGAAATAAGCGTCGCCACGGAGATGACTCCGGACAACTCGCCCCACCCACGAAACATCAGCATGAAGATGTACGCAATCACAAGGTTCAGCCACATGGCCGCACGCGGCACTCCATACAGAGGATGAATGCGGCCAAAGACCTCAGGGAAGTACCCGTTCTGCTGCATGCCATGCACCATGCGTGCGGTTGTTGCCGTGTAGGTGATGCCCGTACCCGATGGAGATACGAAGGCATCCAGGAAGAGGACAATGGCCAACCAGTTGACGCCAAGCGACAAGGCGAGGTCAGCGAATGGCGAGTTCAGATTCAATCCAGCCCATCCGTGCGTCAACATGTTGCCACGCACAGCTCCAATGAACGCGGTCTGCAATAGAAGGTAGATGACACCGGCCAAGAGCACCGATCCAATGACGGCCAGTGGAATATTCCGGCTCGGATTACGCGCTTCCCCGGCCAGGTTCACGGGACTTTGGAAGCCATTAAAAGCAAAGATAACGCCAGATGTCGCAATTGCAGTCAGCACGCTGGACCAGCCATTGGGCGTGAAGCCGCCGTACTGCGTGAAGTTCTGCCCGTGAAACCCCGCAACCATTAAGCCGATTACGGTCAAAGTCGGGATGATGAATTTGAAAACCGTGATGAGTGTATTGGAACGCGCAAATATCTTTACCGTCCAATAATTTAAGAAAAAGTAAATCAGCACAAGTATACCCGCCAACACGAGCCCGGGTGGCGTTAACGTTTTATTGTGATACAACCCATGCGCCCATGCTGCCCAATGCCACGGCCAGGAACTCATATATTGGATGGACGCCTCTGCTTCGACCGGAATAACCGAAACGATGGCAATCCAGTTGGCCCACCCAGAAAGAAATCCTACGAACGAACCGTGTGAATAGTGTGCGTAGCGAACCATGCCGCCCGATTGTGGAAACATTGAGCCTAATTCTGCATACGTGAGGCCAATGAGCAAAATGACGATCACGCCTAATATCCAGGCGACAAGTGCACCAGGACCAGCCACTTTAGCGGCTTTCCAGGCACCAAACAGCCAGCCCGAGCCAATAATGGAACCTAGGCCTGTCATCGTCAAGGCCAGTAGGCCAATGTCTCGCCGCATGCCTTTCTCCATGCGATCCCTCCTTAACAAAATACAATCCCGGTTGAGGCTACTCGGACATGTTATCCACTTTTTGTGAATCCGATTACAACAAATGGACTCCGGCTTCTCTCGATAGTAATGAAGAATGAAGCCCTACAAGCACACATCCCCAACCTAATGAATTTTATGATGAAGAAATCGGGCCAATTTGTCAACGTAGATACTTATTGGGTTTACAATCCAAATCACGCGCACAAATGGTTATCGTAATTTTTTGTATTTTTAAATGTATACTCAAGTTACACGCGTTGGGTAGGCATATTTCGACAAAACTTCTCATTGATACTCCTTTCTGTAAGGGTTAGGATCCTATATGAAAGCGGTTTCTGACCACTTTCGTGAAATCTGAGGGAGGGAAACTTGATGGCTGTCAATCAAGTGGGTAGCTCACTGCATCCGAACGTGATCAATTTCTTACAAGGTACAAAGGAATTGTTTATCGATGGTCGGTTTGTCCCTTCGTCGTCCGGAAAAACATTTGAAACGCTGAATCCAGCGACAGAAGAAGTGCTCGCTGTCGTCTCGGAAGCCGAAGCGGCCGATATCGACAAAGCGGTGAAAGCTGCACGACGAGCGTTCGACGAAGGACCATGGTCAACCATGAGTGGAGCCGAACGCGGACGCCTCATTTACAAATTGGCCGATTTAATGGAAGAACATCGGCTGGAACTTGCCCAGTTGGATACTCTGGATAACGGTAAACCCATTCGGGAAACGACGAATGCAGACGTCCCTCTTGCCATTGAACATTTCCGATACTACGCCGGCTGGGCTAGCAAAGTCGTCGGTCAGACCATACCTGTCGCAGGACACTACTTGAACTACACGCGGCACGAACCAGTTGGCGTCGTCGGCCAGATCATCCCATGGAACTTCCCACTCCTCATGGCAGCATGGAAGCTGGGAGCGGCTTTGGCGATGGGCTGTACCGTCGTTCTCAAGCCAGCGGAGCAAACACCGCTTTCCGCCCTCTACCTCGCGACACTCATTCAAGAAGCTGGGTTTCCCGATGGGGTGGTCAATGTCGTCCCTGGATTCGGTGAGACTGCCGGTGCCGCTCTTGTCGATCACCCGCAGGTCGATAAAATCGCATTCACCGGATCGACCGAGGTTGGCAAGTTGATTATGCGCCAGGCATCCCAGACCCTAAAGCGCGTTACATTGGAGTTAGGCGGCAAATCACCGAACATCATTCTGCCCGATGCCGACCTGTCGCGCGCAATCCCTGGTGCGTTGATGGGCATCATGTTCAACCAAGGGCAGGTTTGTTGCGCAGGATCGCGTCTGTTCGTCCAAAAGAAGGCTTACGATCATGTGGTCGCCGATCTTGTTTCCTTGGCAAAAAATATCCATCAAGGCGTCGGTATTCAGCCGGATACCGAGATGGGGCCTCTTGTCTCGGACGAACAGCAAGACAAGGTTTTGCGCTATATCGAGAGTGGTGTGAGCGACGGCGCGGAGTTACTCGTCGGCGGCGGTCGGCCCACAGACCAAGGTTACTTTGTCTCCCCTACGATTTTCGCCAATGTGCGTGATGACATGACGATTGCCAAAGAGGAAATTTTCGGGCCCGTCGTGGCTGCCATGCCATTCGACGATCTCGACGAAGTGATTCGCCGTGCAAACCGTTCCGATTACGGTCTGGCTGCGGGGCTGTGGACGGAGAACGTCCGCAATGCTCACTACGTCGCAAGCAAATTAAAGGCGGGAACGGTGTGGGTGAACTGTTATAACGTCTTTGATGCGGCAGCGCCATTTGGAGGCTACAAGCAGTCGGGCATCGGTCGCGAAATGGGATCATACGCATTGAACAACTACACAGAAGTCAAAGACGTGTGGATCAATTTGCAGTGACGCTTTGATCTCGGCCAAAAGGCCCCGCTGATGGCGAGGCCTTTTTCCTTGGGAATGGTTTTATTGTACTGGCTTGAGATGTTGCATGACAATCGCTGCAGATTGATAGTTGGCAGGGCCAGGAGTGATCCAAAGATTTGCCTTGGTTGGCCAGCCTGTGTAATTCGTATCGTTGTACTCGTACCAGTACGCTCCCGTCAGCAACGGAATGACCGGCAACTTGTCTGCGGCGATCCGCTCAATCTTGTACATGGCCTGCTTCTGTTTGGCCAGGTCCGTAGTTGACGCGAACTCGTTGAGCGCTTGATCGACTTGCGGATCCTTAAAGCCCTCGACGTTAAACGACCCATTCGAATCGAGCATGTCGTAATATGCCAAATACGGCGTTGGACCCGAGTTCGTCCAGGAAATGGCGAGATCGTACTTGCCGACTTGAACACCGTTTGCGGACGCGGTGGGCGCGATGTTTGAATAGTACGTCCCGAAGTTCACCTGGTTAATCGTGATTTTGATGCCTATCTTGGCGAGATCCTGCTGGATCAACAAGCAATCCTCGTCCCAATCGCTCCACCCAGAGACCACCTCAAGCGAGAAGTTGAGCTCCTTGCCGTTTTTCGCGTAAATGCCATTTGCGTCTTTGCGAAAACCGGCAGCTTGCAACAGTTGCTGGGCCTTCGCATCGTTGACCGCCGGGAACTTGAGGTACGATTGGGACAAGCTCGGATCGAGCCAGCTTTTGTAGTTGGGCAATGGAAGGCTGATAGGGTTGCCAACAGCTTCGTAGCCGGTTTCCCCAAGGGTGGAGAGCTTGTTTCGATCAATCGCCAAACTGATAGCCTCGCGAACGTTATAGTTGGCCAAAAGTGGGTTGGTCAGATT
Organism: Alicyclobacillus sacchari; assembly: GCF_004366795.1. Classification (GTDB taxonomy): domain Bacteria; phylum Bacillota; class Bacilli; order Alicyclobacillales; family Alicyclobacillaceae; genus Alicyclobacillus; species Alicyclobacillus sacchari. Next base: position 9,811 of record NZ_SORF01000008.1, read on the forward strand.
CGGATACAGCTCGACTTCGTTATCGGGCGGGAAGTAGTAGTGGTTGTGCGGATTTGCCGCAACGTATGTCTTCTGCACATTCGGAATATCCAAGTTGCCATATTGCACGTTGCCTTGTGCTAGGGCCAAATCTGCGCTACTGTTGCTCGTGAAAGCGGGATAGTCGAGTTCAGGTACCTTGGGTGCGCCGAGATAGTAATTTGGGTTTGCTTTAAATTTGTAGTCCTGCGAAGAAAAATATGAGACGATGAAGGGACCGGTCCCAATGGCCTTATCCCAAGTGATTTTGGCCTTCGCGGGATCGCCCAGAGAAGCCCACTCGTGTTGTGGCAAAATGTAGGTTGAACCCAGCACATATTGCTCCGCAAATGGGACGTTCACCGTTTTAAAGGTGAAGACGACTTGATAGTTGCCTACAGCCTTGACGCTCGCGAGATGTTGCCAAACACCATTGGCGTCCGCATCCGGGTACTTTTTCATGGCATTAAACGTGAACACGACGTCTTGTGCGGTAAATGCCTTCCCATCGGTCCACTTTGCATTGTGTCGAAGATTCACGGTCAACGTCTTATTGTCGCTTGAAAAGTGATAGCTCGTTCCAAGCAAGTCGAAGGTATGACCGCTGACCGCATCAAAGTAGAATAGTGTCTCGTATACATTGCCCAGCGTTCCGGCCAAATTGCCAGACGCATATGGGTTGAAGTTATCTGCGTAGGTTCCTTGCGGACTGGTGCAGACAACCAGCGGCGGCAACGTCTTGGCCGTTGCCGTGGCTGCTGGAATCGCAAAGCCAGCAACTGTGACAGCCGAAGTGGCCAATAAAACTGATAATCTTTTCTTATCCATACATTTCAACCCCCCTGAATTCGTATACAAGCAATCACACCAATCAAAGTTCGTATCGTCACTGCATTGGCCGGGGCCCTTTGTCCCGCAGGCTGAAATCCCCCCTCCAAGAGCAAGCGCTTTCATTTAGCTTAAACGTTAAAGCTAACATACACTTTCCTCTTCTTAGATGCAAGACATTTACTGATTGTCAAGGGATATTGTGGAGGTCGATTCGCGTGGTACGAAGCGAACCGGCAGTATCACAGGGCACTTGTACTCTCGCCCGTCCAGCTTGGCGATGAGCATGGAAGCAGCCTCCCGCCCGGCACGGTAAATATCGTGGTGCACCGTTGTTATCGATGGCCGCACATACTTGGAGAAGTCGGCATCATCAAACCCAATCACGGACATATCGTCCGGAACACGAAGCCCGCGTTCATGCAGATACTCTATCGCACCAAGGGCCATGATGTCGGTCGACGCAAAAATCGCCGTCGGCCGGACGCCACGTGTCAAAATGGCATGTATCGCCAACGCCCCGCCTTCACGGCTGTTCTCGCCCGTCGCACAAAGCCGCCGATCCAATGACAACCCAAGTTCAGCGTGCATACAACGAAAGATGCGGTACCGTTCACACACATACTCATAACCAAGCGGGCCCAGCAAATAGCCCATGCGGCGGTGTCCCAAGCGATAGACATGATTGATCGCTTCTCGAATCCCACGATTCGTATCCGAAATGACGTAATCACGCAGCATCGGATCGCCGCCTCTCCCCAAGGCGACAAACGGCATGCGAATTCTTTTGAAATACTGTACATATTCGTCGTTGTTTTTCAGCTCTGTGAGCACAAGTCCGTCGATCCGTTGACGCACAGAGTCGCTCAAGCCGTCCGAATAAATGATGGACACGACATAGCCATACTGTAGCGCCACTTCCGTCATTCCGCGAAGCGCTTCGGCGAAATACGAATCCGATAATACGCGTGGTGAAGCGGGGATGAAGAGTCCTATCGTATACGTGCGGCGCTTGACGAGGGCCCGTGCAGACATGTTGGGCGTGTACTGCAATTCCTCGACAGCCTGTAACACTCGCCGCCTCGTCTCATCACTGATGCGGTTGGTTCCATTTAACACGTTCGATACAGTGGTTGGCGTGACACCAACTGCTCTCGCCACATCTTTAATCGTAACTTTTTTACGCATGGTTTTCAGTCCCTAGTAAATCACGGAATGGAACGCTGTCTACTACGGTGCCAGCTTCGAGAAAATCCGTCAAGTTCGCCACCGCACCAGATACGAATAACCGAGTCTTGACACGAGCGGTTGAAAACGATTTCATCTTGGTGAGAGAAGGTTCCCTGCCACCGCCATTCTGAGTAAGGGGGAATCGAAGCTATGGACTGGTTCCAATTGCGTTACTTCATGCGCGCCGCCGAATTAGAAAACGTCAGCAAGGCGGCTGAAGAACTTTCCGTTTCGCAACCAGCCCTCAGCCGGGCCATCGCAAAACTGGAAGAGGAACTCGCTGCCCCCTTGTTTATTCGAGAAAGCCGCGGCGTTCGCCTTACTCCGTACGGCAAGACATTTTTGCCCTACGTTCAACGCGCGTTCGCAGAGCTTGCGCAGGGGCAAGAGGCTGTGCGCGCACTGGTGAATCCGAGCCATGGCGTGCTCCATATTGGACTTATCTATTCTTTGGGAACACGATTTTTGCCCGAGCTCATCCACGCGTTTAGCCAAGACGAACCCAAGATTTCTGTCCAATTAATCGAGTCGCCAACGCGCGGTTTACTGGAGTGTCTCGAACGAGGCGATATTGACATTGCGTTCTGCTCACCAGGGGACGACTTCCGTCACTTAGAGCGAATCGAAGTACTGCGGGAAGATTTGGTGTTTATCGTACCGAAGGAGCATAAATGGGCGGGCCATGAGCGAGCCGCACTGATAGAGGGCAAGGACGAGCCATTCGTTATGTATAGTAAGGAAAGTGGTATTCGCGCAATGATTATGCGATACTGCAAAATAGCAGGTTTTACACCGAAAATCGTCATGGAAGGCATCGAGGATTTGACGGTAGCAGGCTTGGTTGCAGCGGGCCTGGGAATTGCCATCGTGCCATACAACCGCCATTTGCTTCAACTTCCTATTCACGTCGTGCATATCGACATACCCAAGTGCTTTCGTGCCGTGAGCATGGTTTGGCGAAAGCACCAACTGCTCACGCCAGCAGCCCGTAAATTCGTAAACTTCGTCACGCAGCACCGAGCCGAGTTATGTCCACAGCAAAACTTGCCCAATACGCCTTTCGAGTAACAGGAGGAGCTACTCATGGAAATTCGTTGTTTTTTCCTTTCCCCACTGCGTTCATGTTGCTATATCATGGCCGAATCATTTGAAAAAGGGGCAAAGGCGGTCGTGATCGATCCAGGAGATCTTCATCTTGACCCAGTTTTTGAGTTTGTTGATAACACAGGCCTCCAAGTGGTTGCCAACTGGAACACACACGCCCACTTCGATCACATCATAGGTGTCGATGTTCTGCGCGATCGCTACGGCATTCCTGCTTGGGTGCATGAAGCGGATGCTCCAGTCTGGGCGAAGGCACATGTGGCGCATGAGCAGTTTCTTGGCGCATCGGCGCCAGCCGTGGCAAAGCCGGATCAATACATGCACGACGGTGACACGCTGACGCTGGGCACCGAGACATTCACAGTCTGGCACACGCCAGGCCATTCGCCGGGCAGCGTCTGTTTGGTAGGGAACGAGATTGTCTTTTCAGGCGATACCCTATTCGCTGGTACTATCGGACGAACAGACTTGGAAGGCTCAAGTCCGGAAGATATGCGGCAATCGCTTGCGCGTATTCTGGATTGGCATGACGATTTGATGATTTACCCAGGACACGGCGTGCCGACAAAGATGGCTGTGGAACGGCAGAACAATCGATTTTTGCGCGAGATTGCCAGCCGTTTCTCGTGAGATTACCCGTGGACCCGTGACGAGAAAGTCAAAGGGCGTCCCTTTTGCTTGGAGGTTTTTGGCACCTTTATATATGGAGTCCACGTTGAATCCCATCAACAATTCCATGATTGCGACCGCACTCGTTCCGATTGCAACACGCATACACGTTTCCGTCGCGCAAGTCACAGTACTCGTGACCGTTCTCTACCTCGCAAGCGCGATCGCCCAACCCACCTCGGGAAAACTCGCAGCGGAATTCGGTCCGAGGCGGATCTTTCTCTCTGGCATCCTCTTGGTCCTTTTTGGAGGTCTGTTAGGTGGCTTAGGGCGCAACCTAGCCATGTTGATTTTCTCGCGCATCCTGATTGGTATTGGCACTTCTCCTGCCTATCCATCTGCAATGCTTTTGATTCGGCGTCATGCCGTATGGTAACCAAACGGCGTTATATATACAGGTTTCAACTAAACATATGGGGCTGGTACGCAAATCCGCTTTCATTGACGGATGAATGGCCAGCCCCGTTTGGGGAATTACATATAGTTTGGCGTCACTCCCAAAAGTCTGCTAGATTCAATCATCCAGTGTACGTTGCCTGCGCGTCATGACCACACGCGACATGTTACAATGAATTCGAACGAGGGATGGGACGGCTGCCTGCAGAAGCTTGTTCCATGGGTGCGATTGGATCGAGATCGGTTAGCAAAAAAGCATAACTGAATATGCCGATGACGAGCACGCCGGCCGCGCAGAGAAAAGCATCCATGAAAGAACCTGTCGCTTGCACAATGAACCCAGTGACAATAGGTGCAACAATGCCCATGGCGTTATTTCCAAACGTGAGGAAACCGGTTAGGACGCCAACTGTACCACGCGGGGCAATGAACGTCGGCACACTATACGCAACCGAAGAGGTACATACGAGCGAACCTAGCGCCAAAGATATCCACAAAACCGCCCACCCCGCGGAGTGCACATAGGCGGCCCCAATAACGGATAATCCAAGCAGGAGACCAATAACCAGAACCGCTTTACGCACCCGCAAAGGGTTACGTCCGCGGCGAATCAGCGCATCCACGAGTATACCGCCCACCAGCATCTCGGCCAGGAACCCGACGAGCCATGGCACCGCCGCGTACCAACCTGTTTTTAAAACGGTCAAGTGCATTTGGTCTTCCAGATAACCAGGCAGCCAGGATAAAAAGAGCCACCAGGAATATCCGTAAGCCGCAAAGCCAATAAAGACACCCCAAACCTTCTTGAACCGAAGCAAATACACTAAATTGCTCCAAGTGCCACCGACGGCCTCACCTTCAGCTTGGCTTCCTCCCGCCTCAATGTACTTGCGTTCTTCTGACGAAAGCCGCTGATCCTCGCTTGGATTGCGATACATCGCCCAAAAGACGATGACATAGACAATGCTGAGGGCGCCAGTCGCAATGAAGCCCCCGCGCCAGCCCCAGGCCGTGACGGCCCAGGCGAGCAAAGGAGCCCCAATGGCACTAGCCAGTTTGGACTCTGAATCGTATAGAGATACCGCACGGGCGCGCTCAGCAACGGGAAACCAATACGCCGATGCCTTGGTTGCGGCTGGAAAATACGGCGCCTCACCAAACCCAAGTAGCACGCGTGCGAATAAAAGCAACCCCTGCCCCGTGGCCGCCGCCGTGGTGAAACATGCAATCGACCACAACAACATCCCCAAACGAATAACCCATTTCACGCCGACCTTATCGAGCAGCGCGCCAACCGGAATCTGAAGCAATGCGTAGGACCAACCAAATGCCGATAAGATGATGCCCATTTGCCCGGCTGTCAAGTGAAAGCCCGACTCGATGGGCTTTGTCGCGATCGACATGGTCGAGCGATCCAAGTAGTTGACGATCACGCCAAACGCAATCAGTATGCCAATCCACCAACGTCGATGTTTCATTGCGTCACTCCCCTATTGTGCGTGCTATTACGTTCTGGTCAGTTGTCCTCCATTCCTGCCGAACGCTGATTGAAAGGGCTTACATGCAAGGCGGAAGAAGGGACAACTAGGCGGATCGCCCACGGCACTCCGCAAGCGAACGCAACAGTGCGCTCCACCCACGATGCCCAAAATACTCTAAGGAAACGTAACCCGTGTAGCCCCGACCTTGCAATTCACGCAACACAGCCGTATTGTTGACATCGCCTGTCGGATCGAACACAGACACTGGCTGGCTGCGATACCAACAATCGTGATTCCAGTGATAGTTTTTGCAATGCACATGTGCGATACTTGCATACATCGCGTCTAAAACCTGCAGCGGATCAATGTGATCTGGATTGAAATTGGCCGGATCAAAAATCAATTTGACATCGCAGTCGCGCGTAGCCTCAATCAGCTCCTCAAGCGCATCAAGGTGATCCGCGAACGTCTGATAATGTGTCTCCACCCATAGCTCCATTCCGTCTGCATACGCAATTTTTGCCGCGTGGCGCAAAGCCATCAACGACTCATCCCATAGTTCGGGACTCGTTTTCGCGGACGGAATGTGACCAAAAAACGTCCGTACCGCCTTTGCACCGATTTTACGGCCTATCGCGGCTAGCTGCTGTACCTTCAGAATGTCCTTCTCCCGCTCGGCTGGACCTTGCGAAAAATAGGTATACCCACTTACCACAGGCACTTCAACGCGATTTCCTTCCAATTGCTCGATCAAGCCCTCAAGCGCATTTCGTGATGCGTACGGCTCGAGGTGACCCTCCCACAACTCCAGGCCATCGATGCTGGCACCTTCCCTGCGCCATAGATCGACTTGTTGCAACACCCATTGTACGTCGTGCTCTTTCATACCTGTCGTGCAAACACTCCACTTCATAGCTGCATCCCTCGCTTGTTCGGAGTTAGAATCTGAGCAACGCTTTACCTGGTTTACCGGAAAGCGCATGGGCATAAGCCGCTTCAAATGCATCGAGCGATACCTCAGCCCCAATGCATGCCTCCAGTTTAGACGCCAGTTCGCGATCGCGATTGAGCCACGCCAAAGCCGCCACGAAGTCGTCATAGACATAAATGATAGAGCCATACAGCGTGGCCTCTTTACGCACAAACCGCTGCATCGGAATGGCCGCTTCCTCAGCCATGCCAACGCCAATGATGGAACCGCCCGACGACACGGCAGCAAATGCCGCTTCAACGGATGCACGTGCACCCGCCGCCTCAACCACCACGGAAAAGGCGTCATCCTCAACTTGATCCGGCGTGATCGTATGCACATCTGGCAAAAACGAGCGAATCCAGGTCAGGCGGCTCGGCTGGATATCAGTTACAGTAACCTGAGCGCCCCGAGCTCTGGCAACCATCGCGCATAGTGCCCCTTCCGTCCCGCAACCGCTGACGAGAACCTCTTCACCTTCGCAAATGTGTACTTTGCGCATTGCGTGCACAGCCACCGCAAATGGCTCGACAAGAACCGCCACTCGATCGGGTATTGCTTCCGGTACAGGTACCGCGTACTTGGCTGCAACCACCCATTCGTCAGCAAAGCCACCAGGTACGTTGATGCCAAGCGATTGCTTGTTTCGACAGATGTTTGTCTGGCCCCGCTTACATCTGTCACACTCATTACAAAACGTATTGGGAATGATAACAATGCGATCCCCTGGTACAAACGAAGTCCCATCGCCGGCTTCCGTCACGACAGCAAGTACTTCATGCCCAGGCCGCACCGGGTACACAGCATGTGCAAGATGCCCCTCATATACCTTCAAATCCGATCCACAGATACCACCATACAGCGTGCTAACCCGAAGCTCGCCAGCCTGCAAGGGACGGCTTTCGGAACGAGGCGTGTGCACGAATAACTTTCCAGGCTCCTCCAGAATAAGCTCCCGCACCTGTCCCCACTCCTTCGCTCTTCGTTTCGTCGAGAAGATGACATATGCTCCACCGGCCGGGTACACCGAATGTATCACCAGCTAAAGCGGAGGTCTAATACCGATTGTGACACGCAGGCATGCATACGGGTTATATCTGAGACTCGCCTGCCTGTTACAACCGATTCAAACGATCCCGCTGGATCTTGCACGACTCGGCGTGAATGGCGCGAAATACATCCTGCATGAACTCCCCCCGCAACCCTAACGCAGTCCCCAAGCGAACATAGTTTTCCTGTACCGCGGCGGCCCGCTGCGGCTGATAGACAGACTCAGATGTCGCCTGTTTGCGCGCCCCGATCTCCGCCGACAATGTCAAACGTCTGGCAATACACGCAATCAATTCGCGATCCACTCGGTCAATCTCCCTGCGCAATGTCTCAAGGATGGGATCTGACATCGTATTCACGCCCCCCATTGTACAACACAAAATATCCCCGCCCCTTGAGGGGCGAGGATATGCTCGCGGTACCACCCTGCAAAGGCCTGCCTAAGCAATGGCGTATCACAATAAAAACCCCGCCCCAAGTAGGGACGAGGTCGTCGTGGTACCACCCTATTGCAAAGGCCGCAAGCCTTTTACTTCATTGGGATAACGGAAACGTTAGGCGCTTCCGGCTCGAGCTACAAGCTACCATACCAGTAGTCTTCACTCTGCGGCTCCGAAGTGAACTTCCACTGCCCATCTCAGTTCGGTTTGCACCAACCACCGACTCTCTGTACCGATCCGAACAGGTACTCTCTTCATCCATGCCGTTTCCACGATAGAGTTGTCAGTATAGTCGAAATATATATCGACATCCGCAGATTGTCAATCCCAAAAGCCATCTCAGCTGCGAATGAGGTGATCGAAGGCCCCCAAGGCTGCCGTCGCTCCCGATCCCATGGAGATGATAATCTGCTTATATGGGGCATTGGTACAATCCCCTGCCGCGAATACGCCGGGTATGTTTGTCGCCCCTCGGCTATCGACGACGATTTCACCAATCCGCGTACGTTCCACGACGCCGCCCAGCCACTCGGTATTCGGCACAAGGCCAATCTGAACAAAGACGCCATCCAGATCCATGTGCTTGGTTTCACCTGAACTGCGATCCAGGTACGTGATTCCGTCAACCTTGTCGGTACCGGTGATTTCTTTTGTCTCAACATGGGTGAGCACGGTGACATTGGCCAAGCTGAATAGTCGTTTTTGCAAGACATCGTCGGCCTTAAGCTCCGGCAAGAATTCGAGTACCGTCACATGGCGGGCAAGACCGGCGAGATCAATGGCGGCTTCAATTCCAGAATTCCCTCCGCCAATGACAGCCACGTGCTTTCCTTGAAACAGAGGTCCATCACAGTGCGGGCAGTAAGCGACGCCTTTATTTTTGAACTCCGCTTCTCCTGGCACGCCAAGCGTCCGCCAACGAGCCCCAGTCGCGATAATCACCGCTTTACTCCTCAAGACCGCGCCATTCTCAAGTTCGACTTCAGCAAGCTCGCCCTTTCGCAGCTGTTTTGCGCGTTGCGCTGGAATGATATCCACGTCATAATGCCGCACATGCTCCTCTAAACGAGCAGCGAACGTCGGCCCCTCCGTGTATTTGACACTGATGAAGTTTTCGATCCCCAAGGTGTCCAGAACTTGGCCGCCAAACCGCTCGGCTATCATCCCTGTGCGAATCCCTTTGCGCGCGGCATAAATTGCGGCGCTGGCCCCCGCCGGGCCGCCACCTACCACCAATACGTCGTACGGATCGCGATCCGCTAGATCAACCGGATCCGGATTGCTCCCGAGTTTCGCCAAGATTTCACCAATGGTCATTCGCCCACTTTCAAACCATTCCCCGTTCAAATACACCGCGGGCACCGCCATCACGCTTTTCGCTTCAACTTCCGCCTTGAACGCCGCCCCGTCGATCATCGTGTGCGTAATCCGGGGATGCAAAACGCTCATCGCGTTAAGAGCTTGGACGACATCGGGGCAATTGTGGCAACTCAAGCTTACGTACGTTTCAAAGTGGTATTCGCCCTGCAAGCCTTGAATTTGACGAATCACCGCTTCATCCAGCTTCGGAGTCCGGCCACTCACCTGCAAGAGCGCTAAAACAAGGGAAGTGAATTCGTGACCCAGGGGAACGCCTGCAAACGCAATGCCCGTATCTTCACCGATACGATTGAGCGTGAAACTCGGAGTCCTCGGCAGTGTCGCCTGTTCAACGCGAATATGCTGTGACATGTCTGCCAACTCGTTGACGAGGGACAGCATATCCTTTGACACATCGTCCGATCCTACGCTGACACGGATGACCACGTCCCCCTCCATCAATTGGAGGTACTGCGTCAATTGGCCGCGAATGTCATCATCTAATACCATCACTCGACCTCCTTAAATCTTGCCGACCAGGTCGAGGCTTGGCTTAAGTGTCTTTTCCCCTTCTTTCCATTTCGCCGGACAAACCTCACCGGGGTGGTTGCGCACATATTGTGCAGCCTTGATTTTATTGACAAGCATACTTGCATCGCGACCGATACCGTCAGCATGAATTTCGTACACCTGAATGACACCGTCCGGATCCACAACAAAGGTTCCCCGTTCAGCAATGCCTTGCGATTCAATAAGAACGTCGAAGTTGCGCGATAAGACGTGTGCCGCATCGCTGAGCATGGTGTAGGTAATTTTGCCGATGGCAGGTGACGCATCGTGCCATGCCTTGTGAGTGAAATGCGTGTCTGTAGAAATGGAATACACTTCTACACCGAGTGACTTCAACGTCTCATATTGATCTTGCAAGTCCTCTAATTCCGTTGGACAGACAAATGAGAAGTCTGCCGGATAAAAGCAAAGAACGTTCCACTTCCCCTTCAAATCTGCATCGGTAACTTCAACAAACTCACCATTGCGATATCCCGTAACCTTAAACGGTTTGATCTCAGTTCCTATCAGCGACATGTCATTTCCTCCTTCACATCGTTCACATGTACTTTCGCGCGATCATACCCGTGGACAATCCCGGCGATTCTTAGTAGGCTTAGTTCATATCAACTCCTTGTTGATAATTATTATTAACTTGATTCGATTATAAAGAATGCACTTGGCTTTGTCAAAACACATCTGATACATTGGATGGAGAACAGAAGGGAGGGAAGGTACGTGCACGGACATGCAATCAACAGCGTGCAGTTGCTCAAAGAGGCTGGTCTTCGGGTGACCCCCCAGCGTGAGGTGATTCTGCAGTTCCTGATGGACTACCAGGGACATGCGACAGTCGATGAGATCTATCGGTCCGTTCATCCGACCTTCCCAAGCATGAGTGTTTCGACGGTGTACAACACGGTGAAGAACTTCGCCCAACTCGGCTTGGTCAAAGAGATCACAGTCGGGGATGGACCGAGCCGTTTCGATATCAACGTCAAGCCGCACCATCACCTTGTGTGTGTCAAATGTGGCGCACTCATTGACTTTTATATGGAGGAACAACCGAAGTTCCAATTGCCGCCGGAAGCCACTGGGTTTGAAATCGAAGATTATCATGTCGAGGTCAAAGGAATTTGCCCTGCTTGCCGCGGAAAGTCCGCAGGTTGATGACATTGCCCGTCTTTTGTGGGTAAGAAACTCACACTGTGCTTCCACCGTCGTTGTACGAAAGTCGTAGATGAGGAAATCCCCCGCCGGAGAACCAGCGGGGGATTGTGCATCCTGCGCCTTTTTGGCTTTGGCTCTTTTCGTATCGGTTGTTGCTCATTGGGACAATCATGTTCGGCACAATGCGTCCAAGCGCGTGACACAACGTATTCCTGCCACACGCCAGACAAAGATCGAGTGAACGGAAGCAGCCCGATTTGCGACCCAGAAATTCCTTTAGCTCACCAAATTACTTCGGTTCACCAGGTATTGCGATGGTTTTGACTTGCTCACTGTCCGACGCATTGCCCAGATACCCAAGATTCCAGTTTTGCTCAATCGTACGCAGCAAAGAGTAGTGGTCTGCCCACGTGTTCACCTTGAAGGGGCCAACTGCCGCATTATCCACGATAATCATCGGAACCTGCCCGCCCCCGTATGGGCCGCCGGTCCATGTATAGCCGTTGTCCACCGTGACGCCTTTCGGCAGAATCGGAGCATCCGGACCAGGTGCGGTGAAAATGTCCATTGTGGCCTTGTCCGGCACGGTTCCATAGGGTGGATACTCCGCTTCATCCCACGTGATGTAAATCACGGACTTGCTCGTCTTCCAGCTCTTCGACGAGGTGATTTCCTGTACCAACCGTTGGATCGTCTGATCGCCATCTTTCGCCAATTCCGCGTCGGTCTCCTTGTACGGGGGCGTACCGTGCATGTCGTTGATGAGATTCGGGCTGATGAACGCGAAGTTCGGCACGCGGTTGTTCTGCAGATCCTGTTGCAACTGGGTCAACGGTACTACGTTTTGCAACCGCTTCTGGTTGTCAAGGATATCGGTCATCAACACGAACGGATCGTGCTTGTTCGCGTACAACGCGCCAGTCGGTGTGCTGAGAGACGTAGCGTTGTTATCCCAGTAGCCAGTATACCCGGCATACGGAATGCTCTCCATATAGCCTTTCCAAGTGAGGTGGTGCGCTTCGAGCTGATCGACCAAGTTGGTGTGATCAAAAGTCTGCGAAGGGTCGTCGCTGTTGGTCCCCCAGTTACTTCCGCTCAACAGAGCCACATAGTTGGCCAGACTGTCGTGCGTCACACCAAAATAGTTGCTTTCATAGCCGTCGCGCTGTGCAAGTTCGTTGACATACGGCATGTTGACGTTGCCAAGAATTTGTTGGGCGCCTTCGTTTTCCATCATAATCACGTAAATATGCTGGAATGGTTGCACAGATTCAGATGATCCGTGCACAGTGGATTGGCCCTTAACAGAATTCGCGACACGCTGCGCGGCGTGGGCGGGAAGCGCAACCGCTCCAACGAGCAGCGCGGCAACACCTGCGGTAGAAAACCAAACCGATCTTATCTTCATCAGCAGCCCCTCCCAAATTTCGTTCGTGGATGACACCGCCCTACACCCAGGGATATTAGCCGCCTGATATGAAGATGTCATGTGGCTTGGATTGAAGTTTTGTAAAGGATATTTTCGTAAAGGTTGTTGCTAACAGCCCATGTGTTTGAATAGACTTCATATACCTTGGCTCAGGAAAAGCGTACTGTACCCGCTTCAAACTGGGCGGGTTTTTCCAGCTTGGCTCAATTCATCAAACAACCTTCGTATACGTCTTACCACCGCGCTCAAATCGCTCCCTGGACATACTGTGTCGGGTATTATGTATTCAAAAGGCAACATCTATACGGAAACAGCTGCCCAGTCCGTCACCGACTTTCTTTGGGATTCGAAACGTAACGTTCATACCACTGTTCAAACTCGTTGGCCACAATCCTCTCACTCGTGAATCCATCCGATAGGTTTGACGCCAAGAACACAATCGGCTCTGCCATCACTTCTGGGTATAGCAAAGGAGATGTAAGCTTCGCCTTCATGTCTTCCGGAATCATGCCGGTTTCCGTTGCACCGCCCGGTAACAGCATATTGACCGTAATCCCGTGCGGCAACAAATCTTCCGCCATAATGTACGACAGGGACTCCGCCCCGGCACGAGACGGCCCATACGGGACAAAACCCCGCCGGCGCATCGTCGCGTGGTTCATACTGATGTTAATGATCTTCCCGTGGCCCTGCGCCACCATCATCGGTGCAAAACCACGGGCCACCAGAAAGTAGCCGGTCAGATTTGTGTCGATTACGTCACGAAATCCGTCCGGCGTAACTTCATAGAAAGGCAGCGGTTCGACCATAAAGCGAGGATTGACCGTTCGCATGCCAATCCCGGCGTTGTTCACGAGGACATCGAGGCTCCCCCACGTTTCTCTTACCCACGTGACCGCGTCACTCACCGAATCCTCAGAGCGAACGTCCATCGGCAGCTTGTGCGCGTCGTATCCCACATCAACAAGGCGTTTCACTTCGCTGTCCAGTTTGGAACTTTGTCGTGCGGCCAAGGCGACTGAAGCCCCTGCACGTAACAATGCTTCGCTCATGGCAAGGCCGAGGCCACTGGAAGCGCCGGTCACAAGAATGCGGACTCCTGTCAAACTGATGGGTTCCATCTCGGATAGCTCCTCACTGTGATTTACGTCGATGATGTCGTCGGTCGTTCGTAAACGCCCCAATTGTCGGACGGATGGGCCTAATTACATGGTCTGTGTGCTATCATACCCAAGAAAATTGCCAATATCTCATCTACAGTGCCTCTGTAGCGCCCATCCGTATAAACCTGAAGGGGCATATGTGGCCAAATGCAACTTATTGTAGCATCTGGAGATTATCATCGCCCTCGCCACTCAACCAAGTTCGGTCAGCCTATCGACAAGTTTACCAGGGTTGAAAATCCCCAAAGGATCGAGCATGCGTTTTATATCCTGCATGATGGCCAGGGCAGGGCCATGCTCCGCCTGTTGGTATGCACGCTTGCCAAGGCCTACGCCGTGTTCCCCTGTGCACGTGCCACCAACCGAGAGGGCAAACTCCACCACATGGTGGGAAAAGTCTTCGGCGCGCCTCAAATCGTCCGGATCGTTCGTATCTACCATGACGCCGACATGGAAGTTGCCATCACCCACGTGCCCAATGATCCCGCCGCGGATTTGCAGGCGCTCCATCCACGACTCCGCAACTGCGATGGCCTCTGGTAGCTGGGAAATCGGGACACAAACATCCGTGCTCATGTGAAACAACCCTGGGTAGGAACGCATCAGCGCATAAGCAGCATTGTGCCGCGCGGTCCACAACTGGCGTCGATCCTCCTCTGACTGCACAGCTCGAAACTGCGCACAACCCTCGTCGCGCAGGATGGCCTCCACCAGCTCCGTATCCGCCTGAACACTGGCTTCAGAACCTGACAATTCGAGGAACAATGTCGGTGTCTCCGCGTACTGTGTACCTAGCTGCTTATTGATAACCTCCATGTATTGGCGACTCACCAACTCACATCGCGTGAGCAACAAGCCCGTCCCAAGCAAGGTGCAGACAGCTTGTACAGCCGCTTGAACGCTGCCAAATTCCGCTGCAGCGGCGACTGTGCGCTCCGGTATGCCATATAACCTCAGCCACAGTTTGCTAAACACGCCCAGTGTCCCTTCCGACCCCACAAACAACTCGGTCAGATGATAGCCTGAACTCGACTTGGCGGCGAGCGATCCGGTCTGTATGACGCGTCCATCAGCCAACACGACCTCCAAGCTCCGCACGTTGTCCTTCATGCCGCCGTAGCGAACGGTCGTCGTGCCGCTGGCGTTGGTGGCCGCCATGCCACCCAGTGTGGCGTTTGCACCGGGATCGACCGGAAAAAAGAGTCCATACGGCCGCAAGGCCTCATGTAAGGCGCGTCGCGTGACACCCGGTTCGACACAGACAAGAAAATCGTTGGGCCGTACTTCGATCACGCGATTCATTCGTGTCAAATCAAGCGAAATGCCGCCATCAACCGGAATCACGTGCCCCTCCAAGCCAGACCCAGCGCCAAACGGCACAATCGGTACACGGTGCTCGCGGGCAAACCGCACCGTCTGACAAATATCATCGAGCGATTCTGCAAATACCACCGCATCAGGAAGGTGCTCTGGATGATACGACTCGTCCCGCGCATGTGCCCGCCGCACGCTCTCGCCCCGGCTCACCTTGTCCGCGCCTAACAACCTCTGCAGCGACTCCCAGTCTACACTCACTCCGTCTCACGCCTTTCCTTGTGACACTCTCCAACGACATTCACGAACACAGCGCTTCCTGTTCAAAAAAACACGTTCATCAATTCTTCTACAGAACCATTCTCGAACCCTGGGTCTTTTAATATAATAATTCGAGAGTGGAAATATTACTGATGTCATTAACAAGAGGTGATCAGGATGACCGGCACCCCCCAAATGGGTAAACCGCACATCGTAGAGCCAACCGAAACACCCCGGCCGTTCTTGAAAGCGCTTATATCCATTGCCTTGGTATGGGCGTTTGACGCGATGGACTTCTCCATCTTGACGTTTGTTCTCATTGATATTATCAAAGATTATCATGTACCGCTGACACTGGCTGCCGCTGTTTCGTCCGCCACCACGTTTGCGCGGCTCGGCGGTGGCTTTCTGGGCGGACTGTTGGGCGATGCCGCCGGGCGTAAAATTGGCCTCATCATCTCGATCCTATGGTTCAGCGTGTTCGAGTGTCTCACCGGCTTTTCCATCGGATTCGCACTGTTGTTCGTCGTTCGCATCCTTTATGGCATCGGCATGGGCGGGATGTATGCCAACGGCACGCCGATGCTGATGGAAATGATGCCTGCCAAGTGGCGCGGCCTCGCATCCGGCTTGATGCAATCAGGCTTCTCGTTTGGCTATATTTTCGCAGCAATCCTGTATCGCCTGTGGTATTCCGATCTCGGTTGGCACAATCTGTTCTTTATCGCCTGTGTTCCAGCCGTTCTCGTGGCCATCTACATCTGGCGCACCTTACCCGAATCCCGCCGTTGGAAGCAAGCTCAAGCCACGCAGAATAAGCGCATACCCATTTCTTCTATCTTTGGCAAAGGCCGTACGTGGAACACCCTCCACGCCACACTCATCGCGATCATCGCCTTTAGCGTCACCTATCCCATCAACACGTTCTACGCGACACTGCTCAAAGAAGACGGCCACTTCTCGACTGCCGTTGTCGCCAATACCATCATCATTCTGAACGTCGCCGGTATTCTCGGCAACCTGATTGGCGGTTGGGTTTCAGATGCCATCGGTCGCCGCTTGACGCTCGTGATTGCCTCGATTGGCACGGCCGCAAGCTCATTTGTCTTTTTGCACATCGCGAACCAAGCCGATCGCGACATCTTTACGTTCCTGATTGGATTTTTCTCGATTGGGGGCGTATGGTCAGTGATCCCGACGTATTTGGCCGAGCACTTCCCCACTGGCGTTCGCTCGACGGGCCAAGGCACCACGTATCATATCGGTGCGGCACTCGGAGGTGCCGTTGTTCCATTGATTGTATCCGGAATGGCCAATTCCGTTGGGGGACTCGCTGCGGCGATGACCTATTCCGTCGCGATCGCGTCCCTTCTTGTGATCATCTTTGCGTCCCTATGGCGTGAATCAAAAGGCGAAGTGTTGGAGTAAACGCTTTCGTACATCGTATCGCGATCTCCCGCTGTGCTCAGGAGGCATTGCGCATGACAAGCACAGCGGGGTGCAGCAAACCAGCGATCATACGAGCGACATCATTTCAGCATGAAGTTCTTCGTACATCGATGCTTCTGACAAGGCAATATACCTTCCTGTTTCATACATCAGACGCAGTTCATCCGGTGCTGTGTGACGCTGTAAGATCTGTTTGCACAATTCGTAATGCCGAGGCTCGTGCTCGTCGGCATGAACCTGCCAGAACAGGCTGTTCACAGCCCCCTCCGCCTGGTAATGTGGGTGCAAGACCCCTTCCCCAATGCGCGCCATAACCGCACCCGCAAAAAGTTCCGATCCGAGTCCCACCGCAGCCATGGCTTGTAGCGGCGTCGCCTCTCGGAAGAACTGAATGAAGGTGTCAATGGCTGTTTCCACTGCAGGTGACATCGGGACATCCGGTATGCCGTGCCGATCCAACTTGGCATCTGGCACCACCGACTTTAAAAAGGTCAGATACAATTTTTCGTGTGCCCTGCCAGATTCGCCGCGTCCGGCCTCATCCCATAGATTGTCTGCCACAGGAACCCACCATTCGTCAATGGGAGGCATGGCCGCAATGGCGGCTCCGAGCACGCGAGGAAAATGCCGACTGTAATAGCCATACTGAAGCGCGAAATAACGAAGCTGAACGTTGTTATAGTTGCCGCTGCACAGCGTTTGCAGGAAGCTCCCTTGAAAGAAGTGCTCGTCTACCAAGGCAAGCATGCTCTGTTCTACGTCTTCATACGTGGAGAATTGCCGATTCATGACCTGCACGTCGTACCTGCCTTTCCGTCTTGGATGACTCTCCATGATGTTCCTACTAAAAACGACCCCGAAAGCATACGAAATCTAGCCGTCAAAGGTCAAGAGAACGTCGCCCACAGAGATACGAAACATGGCACCTCGCGGGACAAGCGAAGTGCCATGCCGGAACGTGACGCATCCGTACAGGAAAAGGGACCTCAACGTCGTGTCAAAGCAGATCGGAACCAGTGGATGGTAAGCAATACAGCGACGCTTACCAAACTTAAAACAAGCTGTGAGACATCCCCTTTGTGAAAGACCATCGAGATCATGACCGCCACCATGCCAGCAATGCAAAGATAGGTGAGATACGGATAAAACCACATCTTGACTGGGAGTTCTACGCGATCGCGATTCAACTGGCGACGCAGCCGAAGTTGTGAACAGGCAATGAGCAAGTAGATAAACAGACCGACCGCACCGGACGAGTTTAAGAGAAACAAGAACACGTGCTGTGGCGAGACGTAGTCCATGATGATGGACAGGTACCCCACAATGGTGCACACAAGGATCGCACGTACGGGTACGCCGCGCCGATTCACACGCAAGAGATTCTTGGGTGCATTCCCCTGATGAGCTAGGGCAAACAACATGCGCGAAGCGGTATAAAGCCCAGAGTTCAAGCAGGATAGAACCGCTGTGATGACGACGACATCCATGGCCGAAGCGACACCGGGTACTCCTAACAGTTTCAACGCGTTGACGTAGGGGCTCGCCAAGGCCTTCGGATCGTTCCACGGCAAGATGGTCACAATGAGAAAGATAGATAAAACATAGAAGACCAGGACCCGCCAAATGACGGAATTGGTGGCCCGGGCAACGGATCGCGCGGGTTCTTTGGACTCGGCCGCGGCAATAGTTACAATTTCTGAGCCGAAAAATGAAAAGATGAGCGTGGTCACGCTCGAAAAGAGCGCCCCTACACCAAACGGTATGAAGCCACCATGTTTGGTCAAATTGGAAAAATTGAGATGAGCGTGCGGCCAAAGTCCGAGGACAAACAATGCGCCCAGCACGATGAAAACGACGATCGCCGCGACTTTGATAAAGGCGAACCAATACTCAAACTCGCCGTACGATCGCACGGAAAAGACGTTGGTCAGTGTCAATATGACAAGCAAGGCCAAGGATAACAGCCACAGTGGGACGCCAGGAAGCACCCAGTTGTGCAAGGTCAAGGCGCCTGCGGTAGCCTCAACGGCGACGACAATGACCCAGAAGTACCAGTACAGCCAGCCAATGAGAAATCCCGCCCACTCTCCAAGCGCGATCCGGCCATACTCTGCAAACGATCCCACGGATGGTCTCGCCACCGCCATTTCACCAAGCATGCGCATAATGAAAATGACCAGCAGACCGGCCATCGCGTAGGAAATGATGGCCGCGGGACCTGTCGCTTGAATCACGGCACCGCTTCCCACAAACAATCCAGCGCCGATCACGCCGCCCAGCGAGATCATGGTCATGTGCCGCATACGCAGACTTTGTTGTAGTGTTCCCGACGCATGTTCAGACTCAGTTCGCATCGCCAATGCACTCACCCTCTCCATCCAGCGCAACGCCACTGGGTTTGGTGAACCACTTTACGCTCTGACGAGTGATTTCAATACGAAGGAAACATTCGCAGGCCGCTCGGCCAACCTGCGCATAAAGTACCCATACCAGTCTTCTCCAAAGGGAACGTATACACGTACGCGATACCCTTCCTGTGCCAATGACTCTTGCAATTGTGGACGGATACCATAGAGCATCTGAAATTCCCAAACCGATTGCGGGATATTGTGCTCTCTTACAAACGCTTTCACCCAATCGATGATCCGTTCATCATGGGTGGCCACGGCAGTCGGGCAGTGTGCCTCAAGTTGGGCGGCAATCATACGCTTATAGTTTTCATCGACGTCCCGTTTCTCTGGATATGCGACGCTCGCAGGTTCCTTATATGCACCTTTGACCAAGCGAAGGTTTGGCTGCAAAGACCGCAGTGCAGCCAAATCGTCCATGCTTTTATACAGATACGCTTGGATCACAGTTCCGATTGCATGGGATCCAAATTCATCGCATAAAGCACGGTACATGTGCAGGGTCTTCTCGTTGCGCGCATAGTCCTCCATATCAATTCGAACAAAACGACCGATCTCGCGCGCTTGACGAACAATCCTTCGCATGTTTTCGTGGCATAGTTCCTCCGAGATATCCAAACCCAACTGCGTCAACTTCACCGATAGATAGACATCACCGGTTTCATTTTCCGTTGCCTGTAGCGTGCGTACACAAAACTCCGCTGCCGCTATGGCCTCTTCGCGATTGTCGACAAACTCGCCCAAATGATCGAGCGCTGTGGCCAATCCCTTGCTTTGCAGCATGCGGACGGCCCTGACGGCGTCCTCAATCGTCTCGCCTGGAACAAACCGCGAAGCACCCAGCCGCGGCCCGAAGCGGCGTGCCATACGCTCGACCTTGCGATTTTGCGATAGCTGTAAGAGTGTGCTGCGCATCCACTGCTCCATGGCCATTCCTCCGTTTCTCCAAGAAACGTCTGTTCTTGTGTTTCATTTTTGGACATATCGATCAGAAAGTTGACACACCAAGCGTATCGTGGTTTCATTTTAGACACACACATGTGAAAGCGCAATACATGGATATCATGGGGGTACATGTACAAGAGACATCGCTGTATTCATGCAGCATCTGCTGTGTCTCTCGATATGCTGCGCCTAGTACAAGTGCCTGGTTCAATGTGGGAGAGGAAGCGAACGATGGGCAATTTCATGCAGTGCGTACCTGGCCCATACGACTTAACGGAACCCGTTCTCAATCTCATTCACGACGCCATTACCGCCATCAATACGGAGGGTATGGTCACCGTCTGGAATGCCGCCGCACAGGCCCTTTACGGGATCGCGGAAGAGGAGATTTTAGGGCACTCCATCGGCGAATTCTTCCCAGCTGAGTCCATCATGTTGTTCAACGTGATGCGCACAGGAGAATCTCTGCACCAGGTCTATCATCAACCGCGATCCGACGTCCATGTCTTCATTTCCGCCGAGCCCCTATATGACACGGACGGCGAACTGATTGGCGCCGTGGCCGTCGAGCAGGATATCACCCACCTCGTGCGCATGAGCGGAGAGCAGATGCGGACGGCAGTTCAAAAAATCGACGCGAATGACGGACCTTACATAGGCCCGTCAACACAAACCATCCTACAGTTGCTCACGCACACGCCTCTGCTCGGCCATCACGCGCCCATTTTACTGATGGGTGAACCTGGTACTGGAAAACGCACCATTGCTCACACTGTGCTTTGGCAGCTGCGGCAAGATGGCCCCTTTGTCCCAATAGCCTGTAATGCGATTCCGCCCGCCCTCGCGGATGTGGAACTATTCGGATTTCAAGGAGGATTGCTGGCCGGGGAATCCGAAGGTCGCATCGGTCGGCTCGAACAGGCCGCCGGTGGCACATTGTACCTCGCGAACGTGCACGCGCTGCCCCCGCCCGCCCAGCGAGCCCTGGCCAAGGCCCTGCGCGTTGGCTCCTTTTCACGCGTGGGAAGCGCTGATCGCAAACCGATCAACTGCCACGTGATCGCGTCCGCAGTGCCCGGTACCAAGCTCGATCCGGCGCTGGAATGTGTCCTGCATCGAATTGATGTGTTACCTCTGCGCGATCGCAAAGAGGAAATTTCGGGGTTTTGTCAATTTTTCTTATCGCGTCTCGCACGAGAAATGGGACGCCCGGTCCCAACTCTCTCGGATGAAGTGCTGGCCCTGTTGCGGGCCTATGACTGGCCAGGCAATGTGGCCGAACTGGAGCAAACGATGCGACACGCAGTCACGGTGTGCCAAGGCAGCACACTGATGAAGGAAGATCTTCCGACCGCGCTCGCGCAGGGATCTCTGGCGCAGTTTACCGGAGATGCTACCCCGCTCGCCGTCGTCTCGCGCGCAGCTGAACGCACTCGCATTGAAGAAGCGTTGAAGCAGAGCAAAGGCAACAAAACCATTGCTGCGCGATTGCTTGGTATTTCTCGCGGAGCACTGTACTACAAAATGAAACAGTACCATCTCGACACCGAGTGAGTTTCATGATTCTACCCAGCCAATCCTTCTGTATGAGCTATCTCAATCCACTAAGGAGGTTTTCATATGTTACCAGAATTCCGCAATGAGCCATTCAGCCGTTTTTCCAATCCCGAAGTCCGTGCGCAGATGCTTGCGGCCCTGGAAGCCGTCAAACACGAACACGACGTTGTCTATCCGCTCTACATTGATGGTGAAGCGATCACGACCGCGAACGTGATCGAATCCCTCAATCCGTCGCGCAAGGAGCAAGTGATTGGCCGCGTTCACGAAGGAACGGCCGAGCACGCTGAACGCGCCATTGCAGGAGCTGCACGCGCCTTTACATCGTGGAGCAAGAAGTCGTTCGAAGAACGGGCACGCTATTTGTTCAAGGCCGCAGCTATTATGCGGCGACGCAAGTTTGAGTTATCCGCGACCATGGTGTTGGAAGCAGGAAAGACGTGGGCAGAGGCCGATGCAGACACCGCGGAAGCGATTGATTTCCTGGAATTTTATGCGCGAGAGGCCATGCGCCTAGGTGCGCCTCAGCCATTGACACGCATTCGCGAAGAAGACAATGAACTCTACTATATTCCGCTTGGTGTGGGCGCTATCATCACGCCTTGGAACTTCCCTCTCGCCATTCTGACCGGTATGACCACATCGGCCATCGTCGCAGGCAACACGGTCGTCTTAAAGCCTGCTATGCAAACGCCGGTGATCGCAGCTAAGTTTATGGAAGTCATGAAAGAGGCGGGCGTCCCAGCCGGCGTCATCCAGTTCGTTCCAGGTGCAGGTGAGACGGTCGGTGAGACGCTGGTGGATCACCCGCAAACCCGGTTCATTTCATTCACCGGATCACGCCGCGTCGGTTGCCGAATCTATGAGCGGGCAGCGAAAGTGCAACCGGGGCAAATTTGGTTGAAGCGCGTGATCGCAGAAATGGGCGGCAAAGACGCCATCGTGGTCGACGAGCACGCCGATCTCGACGACGCTGCCCGGCAGATTGTCGCTTCCGCATTCAATTTCGCGGGACAGAAGTGCTCAGCCTGCAGCCGGGCGATTCTGCACGAAGCGATTTACGACGAGATGGTGGACCGCCTGCTTGCCATCACGAAGGATTTGCGTATCGGCGATGCGGAAAGCCCGGACAGCCATGTCGGTCCGGTGATTGACGAGGGAGCGTTCCAAAAAGTGCTATCGTACATCGAGATTGGGCAAGGCGAAGGTACCTTGCTTTGTGGTGGTAAGCAAGCAAGCCCGGATGGCTATTTCATCGAGCCAACCATCTTTGGGGATGTGCGGCCAACGGCGCGCATTGCCCAAGAAGAAATCTTTGGACCTGTGCTCGCGCTCATCAAGGCACGCACGTTTGAGGAGGCCATTGATATCGCCAATGATACCGATTATGGGCTGACGGGATCCGTGTTCAGTCGCGACCGGGATCATTTGGAATACGCCCGTGTCAACTTCCAGGTGGGCAACCTTTACTTCAACCGCAAGTCCACCGGCGCGCTTGTCGGGGTCCATCCTTTTGGCGGATTCAACATGTCCGGCACCGATTCCAAGGCGGGCGGACGCGACTACCTGCTGCAATTCACCCAAGCGAAGGCCGTATCGGAGCGGTTGTGAGGCTTCAATCCCCCCAACGTAATATGGTGGAAGGCCGCTGGATGGCTGCCTTCCCCTCAAAAATCATTGATGACACATACATTTCCGCGACGTTTAAGCGGTCAACTGTCCAACCAATCATGGATTTATGCATTTGACGAGCTGATTGAATACGTCACGTACAGCTCGGTCATCACTTCTCCGGCCTGATTCCCGTTGTTATACACAAGTTGCAGACCAGGCACGGACGGGCTCGTTGAATATGGACCGGTAAGCGGCTGTACGCCACCACTGGGCATAACTGTAGAAATCGCGTTCACAGATCCAAGTTGCACACCCGCCTCGTTTGCTAATGTCGCAGCTTGAGCGTGCGCGCTATTTAAAGCCGCCTGATAGAGCCTTGGCCATAGTGCATCTGGGTCGAGTGGTACCACCTGATCGCTCATGAAGCCATTTTGCAAGAAACTCGGGCTGTAACTTCCTAAGCTGGCGATCACATGAGGGACTTGACCGGCGCTAGGTACGATCACATTCAGTTGCAGATTCGTCTGCGCCCCGGAATTGCCCTCGTTAAACGAGGGTGTCGTGAACTGAATATCCCCATTGGAAATCCCAACTTGCTTCAATGTGGTTCGCATGTGCTGCTCAAGAATCGACACATCCTTCATTTCCGCCGTAACCGATGAGTCTGTGACGGTCATCGCATAGGTGATGTCGGTCACCGGATTTGGTATTGGCAGCGTCGCAACGCCCTCGACGGTCATGGTGTCAGGTGCTAACACGTTGGCTGTATTTGTCGAGGGATCGGGTGCCCCCATGGCCCATGCGTTTCCCGTCAAGGCTCCCAGGAGCGCAATCCCAGAGCCGATCGCGATAAACGTTCGAGATGGCCAGCCCCTTCCCCTTGTAGCACCCGTCGTTTTCACCCATTTTCTCATTTCGTCAGCACGCCCCTCGTCAGAGTAGTATGAATCTACACTCGTTTGACGAAGGCCATGGCCAGAACGTGACAAATGATTGTCATCGCTGCAGGCGTCTCTCTATCCACCTATAAATATCGGTGTAAACTTGTTCACGGCCGATCTCGTTCAATAACTCATGGCGAGCATCGGTGTATAATTTGTAATCGATGTTCAATACACCCGCCCGTTGCAGTGCTGCTCTAAGCTTCTGTACGCCACGGCCAAAGTTGCCAACCGGATCGCGCGTACCGGAGATGAGTAGAAATGGCAGACTTTCAGGAACTTGAACCATTTGCTTGGGTTGCTCTACGATTTGCAACCCACAGAAATAATCATGGAAGAACCCAGCTGTGTGCACATGACCGCACAGTGGGTCTGCCAAATATGCGTCGACTTGTGTAGTATCTCGACTGAGCCAATCCATTTCTGTTCGATTAGGACGGAACGCCTTGTTGAAACCACCAAAGGTTAGCCGATGAAGAAAAGGACTCGGTTCCCTGCGCCCTCGCTTCGCCACCTCGCGTACAGCAAGCCACGAAGCTAGCATGAGTATTGGTCTCGAAAACCACCCCGATCCGCATAGAATCACACCCGCAAGCCGTTCTCCGAACTGTTGGATGTAACGAAGCGACAACGAAGATCCCATACTGTGTCCAAACAAAAAGATGGGAACGCCCGGGTAATCTTCTTCAATCCGTTTGGTCACCACTTCGATATCGCGCACAACCTTCTCGAACCCATCGTGATCGGCGAAATACCCAAGTATGCCATGTTGCGTTCCTGTTCGACCGTGGCCGCGATGATCGTGTCCATAGACGACGATACCCTGACTCACGAGGAACTGCGCAAAGGCATCGTAACGAGCTATGTGCTCAGCCATGCCGTGAGCAATCTGCACCACTGCGCGTGGTGCAGATCGATCTTCGGGAGACCAGGTGCAGCCGTAAATCTGGGTACTGTCATCTGACCCTATGGAGAACTCTGAAAACACAAATTATCCCTCCTCACTATTGAGATTTACATCCTTGGCACCATTTCTGGGAGGTCGGGTAGAGCCGTTCTCGACTACCACCACATCGAGGTGCTTCTTGGGCCCTATCAAATGTGTCATTGAACAGCTTAACCCTGGTCGTTCACCAACCAACTTTCCGAAGTCATCAGCGTGAGTCGTGTTCCATTCTCCTTCCTCCTGTTATCTGGATGTAGATGTGTTCATCTGCCCTCGTGCGTTGATTTCGATGGCAGCTTTCATGGCCGCCCACAGGACAAGTTGCACATAGATACACATCCCAAGTCCCACCCAACTGACCAATGAGGTACCCGAGAATAACACGCCAAAGCCCACTGCCACAATGACCCCGACGCGTAAAAACGCTTTACGGCTCATCCACCCATTCGCCTTTCCGCCCACGCCCCAGTGGGACACAACCTCATCCGGCAAGTGATCGCGATACGTACGTGCAAGGTGAATTTGAAGGTATACAAATAGACAGGAGATCAGGAATGCTGCCACAGCGGCGGACCAGTGGATAGGGACAGCGGCTGTGTACTGCGCCGAAGGAAGCGGTGCTCCAAAATCCGCAACGCGATCGGCAAGGGCGTGAACGTTGAGCGTGGAGATGAGCACAAGGTGATGACCGTCGGAAATCGCGAGCTCTGGGTAATGGCCAAGTCTGTAGACAATCGCGGTTTCACCGTTCTTGAGGCGAAATAGACCTGTCTGATAGTCGCCTGCACTGGTACCGTACATTCGTACAGCGGGTGCATAGGGGCCATCAGGCACCACCCAGTCTGCCGATGCACGAGCGAGATCGACCGTGGTCACACCGACATCGGTGCGCAGCTCGAGCGTGGAGCCGCGGACTTGCCAGCCCCCCGCAAGCATGGTAACAAGCATCCATACGCATAGAAACGACGGGGCAAACGGTAGAATGCGAAATAACAGACGGAACTGCCTTGCATAACTCTTGGCAAACGATCGCGATAACACAACGGATAAGATGACAAACGCCATCGTGAGGCCAACTGTGATCCAAATACCAGTATTCATGCTGAGTGCTTGCGCGAGGGAAAGGCGATCCGACATCCTCCCACTCCTTTGCGGGCGTTATCGTGGATCTAGCCAAAATATACGATGTTTGAACGGTTATGACAAAAGTAAGTTTACTCCCCCCGTCGATACGCGCGAATCGCGTCTGATAGTCCTCTCCGATCGCGTTTCCCGAAAAGGCTCCAACCACAATCAGATCGGGCCAGCGACCTGGAGGAATACGGATTAAACGACAGCACATCAAGACATTTACGAAAAAGATGTAATACTGGAAGCATATGTTCAAGATCGGACTTTATAGTCGAGGAAGACACCCTGCTGCAAAGACAAAGATGAGATAAATGGAACAATTGTGGAACGCGTGCGTCACTCCGAGGCATTATCATCGAATCCGGTTGGGAGAACGGGAATTAACCAACTTCTAGAGCAAGCAACATGTGAAGGGGAGATAGAGTATGAACCGGGCTCATTTGCTACACGCCGGCGCAGTCGGCCTTGCGGTTGTCGCGGCGTTGTCCTTCTCGACCATGCCAGTACTCGCAGACACCGCCAACACCACATCGAGTACCAGCGCCGCGACAACTTCGACTGGAGTGACGTGGACTGTGGATGCGGGTGCGATGTCGAAGAGTGGCGTGATGGCCATGGCGTTCTTCCCGAATGTCATCACCATTGACGCCGGCGACACGATCACGTTTGAGGGAGCAGGTCATACCGTTTCGTTTCCGGGCGCAGACGGCAAGCTTCCAGCATCAACATCCCCAGCGGCCCAGGCCCCTGCGGGCGGGAGTACGTATGACGGTACCTCCTTCACGTCTTCCGGTCTCCTGATCGGCAAGCCCTACACCTTGACGTTCACGAAACCTGGTGTCTATCCGTACTATTGTTTACTTCATCCTGGCATGATGGGCGTCGTCATCGTCAACCCAGCCGGAACCCCGTATCCGATGACGCAGGCCCAGTACAATGCCGAAGGACAGTCGGAGCAACAAGCGGATTTCACTGCTGGGGACCAAGCGGTATCGTCGTTCCAATTGAAGGCCCAGAAGAATCCGAACGGAACCACCACCTATTTTGCGCAGACGGATGCGCCCGAACCACAAACGTACACATTTGACTTGTCAGCGCAGAATAGCAGTACCGTCCGTGGCTCTGCGCTCATTGCGTTTTCGCTGCCACCGTCCCAGTCGAATCCAGAGACGACATACAGCATCGCCGTGAAGCTGGCGGGATTGACACCAGGACAATCGTACACGGCAGTGTTGAGCGAGGGGACGAGCGGCAGCGGCGTGACGGTTCCTCAGTCCCAGTTTGGAACGGTCACCGTCAACGCGGATGGTACGGGAACGGTCACCGGATCGGTCAACGCAATGGCGCTGCCGCAAGGTGTTTGGACGCTCGACATTGAGGACGCCACTCACCACATAGTGGCGAGTGGGCGCATTGACCATCCGTCGTGGGCATACGAACGCTTCCTGCCAGATACGCTCCACATCCACACGGGAGACACGGTGGTGTGGACACAGACCGGTATCAACGAAGTGCACACGGTCACGTTCCTCCCGAGCGGATGGTCCGATATCCCGAACGAGAGTCTCATGCCGGTCCCCTATGGCGGTCACATCTATGCGGGAACAGGGTTCTATAACTCTGGATTCATGGTTCCAGGCGCAACGTATGATCTCACATTTATTAAGTCAGGCAACTTTGCTTACCGCTGCTTGCTCCACGATGTGATGGGTATGTTGGGAACAGTGGACGTGACACCACAGCCCAACGTCTTGACGATCGCGCTAAACAACAGCGTGGACAACGTACCATCTCGGACAGTGGGCAAGACGACCTACGTGCCCATCTGGTACGTGATGCACATGTTGCAATCGCAAGGACTGCATAGCACTTGGAATGGATCCGACTGGAAGGTGAGCTCGACGACGCCGATTAACGCCCACAGCCAGGCCGGAAGCAGCGGCAACATCCACCTCTATTTGAACAACCAGCTTCTGTTTAGCGGCGACAGTCAGGTGTGGAGTCTGAACGGACACGCGACCACGTTCGTACCGGTACACCAAGTCGTCGGTGCACTCCAGTCGCTCGGGTTCGATGCGGCGTTTGACGGGAGCACCCTCGACATGACGCCTCAAGCGCACGCAGGATCCGTGCCTGCCCCTACCGCAGCACAAAGTATGGGTACTGGTGGCTCCCAGTCGTCCAGTGCCTCGGGAACCTCCGGAAACGCGATGAGTGGCATGAACTAAGCGGACATCAACAGACCCTCGCACGTATTGGTGCGAGGGTCTGTTGAGTTTTCGGCTGGGGAATCCAATTGGGTACCGTGAGGCGTTAAGGCTCGCATGTGAACGGCCGATGGACGGCCTGTTCACGCCTGTAGAAGCATCTTCAAGCAGTTGGCTACACTAACCACCAACCATTTAGACATGACTC
This sequence comes from Alicyclobacillus sacchari, assembly GCF_004366795.1. Lineage (GTDB taxonomy): Bacteria > Bacillota > Bacilli > Alicyclobacillales > Alicyclobacillaceae > Alicyclobacillus > Alicyclobacillus sacchari. The sequence continues at coordinate 38,648 of NZ_SORF01000008.1, forward strand.
TTGGCGAATGATTCGGAATCACAAACGCCAGGGGATCGAAAAAGCCGCCTTTGGTGTTGTTCATCCAAAGCGGCTTCCCCTTATCTCATGGAGCGGGTGATGGGAATCGAACCCACGCTACCAGCTTGGAAGGCTGGAGTTCTACCATTGAACTACACCCGCACATTTTGTTTGCGCACATTTCACTGGTGGGCCCACTAGGACTCGAACCTAGGACCAACCGGTTATGAGCCGGCCGCTCTAACCAACTGAGCTATGGGCCCGATGCGACGATAAAAATTATAACACAGTCGTCGCTGGTTGTCACGCTCGAGATCGAAATTCTAAGCACTCCCCTTCCCAGCGCCATTCAAGCCAGTGATGGAGGGTCAGGCAGCCAATACGGCCAGCCCGCCCCCTCGGATGAGCAATCACTGTATTATGCCCACGTGATGTCTGGCACGCCCTCAAGTAGCACCACTCGCGCAGGCGCCGCGTCAATTCCCGTAAGTTTCAGCGGCAACGCAACCATGAAGTAATGGCCTGCCGGCACGTCCTTCAAGCGCAAGCCTTCCAGAATCACGATATCCTTCGACAACAGCGACACGTGCGTCTCGTGGTTCGGCTGTGCCCGCTCAACGCCAAGACCATCAATGCCCACACCAGCGATCCCGATGTTTGCCAAATACTCGGCACCGTCCGCAGCCAAATAAATAAATTCGAAGTTGAACGTCTCCTCGAACGAGTTGCGCGTCTTGAACAACAAAAATTCGCCCGCTTGCGGTTGGTGCGGCTCCAGATCCGCCTTCGTGATGCCACCAGTGACTGAGGTCAGATCGATCACGCGGCAGGATCGAACCAACTTGTCCAAACCGACAGCTTCGATCGTCCGCCCATTCGGAATCATGTGCAGCTCGGCGTCGATGTGCGTACCGGTGTGCGCATCGAGATGCAGACGCGTCTCATGCGCACTTCCGGTGGTGAAGTCAGAGGTGGTTTCGAACTGAGGACGTTTTTCATCCTTGTTCTTGTATACCTGCATATCAGCATGGATCAACATGCTGATATCGTAGAGCTTTGCCATTTACCGCTTCACCTCCACCGGATGTCCGGTCGCGTGCTCGAGGTTGTCCATCGGCGACTCATTGCCGTAGAGCGGCCACCAGAGACCCGGCTGTTCCTTGACGAGATCGTGCGCAGCCTTCGGTCCCCATTCGCCAGCCTTGTAAGTGTGCAGCGGCACTGTGTTGTTTGCAAAGGCGTGCGCAATCGGATCGACAAACTTCCACGCCAGTGAAACTTCGTCCCAGCGCGTGAAGAACGTCGAATCGCCGTGCATCGCATCGTGCAGGAGGCGTTCGTAAGCTTCCGGCGACTTGTCGGCAGATTGACTGAACTCCATCGCGATCGGCACAACGACATTGTCGGTTCCCGGGCGCTTGACGTTCATCTGCATGTACATGCCTTCCACCGGGTTGATGCGAATGACGAGCAGGTTCGGGCCGAGATTGCCGTCCTGGTTGAAGTACAGGTGCTTCGGCATGTTGCGGAACTGGATGACGATCTCGGTCGATTTCACCGGCATCCGCTTGCCAGTTCGAATGTAAAATGGCACGCCTGCCCAACGGAAGTTGTCGATGAACAGCTTCGCCGCGACAAACGTCTCCGTCTTGGAATCCGGCGCAACACCCGGCTCTTCCAAGTATCCCGGTACTGCTTTGCCGCCGATTTCACCAGCCGTATACTGGCCACGCACGACGTACTGGCCAACTTCATCTTCCTGATACGCGCGCAAGGAGCGCAGCACCTTCACCTTTTCGTCGCGGATCGCCTCTGTGTGCAAGCGGCTGGGTGGCTCCATGGCGGTCATCATGACCATTTGCAACATGTGGTTTTGGACCATGTCGCGCAGTGCGCCTGACGTCTCGTAGTACGACGCGCGATCCTCGACGCCGACTGTCTCACTCGAGGTGATTTGCACCGACGCGATGGAACGGTTATCCCAAAGCGGTTCGAACATCGAGTTGGCAAAGCGGATGACTTCGATGTTCTGCACCATTTCTTTGCCAAGGTAGTGGTCAATACGATAGATCTCTTCTTCTGCAAACGCGCTTGAGAGCTGATCGTTCAATTCGGCAGCCGACTTGTAGTCGTGTCCGAACGGCTTCTCGATAATCAGGCGACGCCATCCTTTGGTGTCGGCAAGGCCTACCTTCTTCAAATAGAGGGCTGTTTCGCCGAAGAAACGAGGCGCCATCGACAGATAGAAGAGGCGGTTGCCGCCATGATCCTTCTTGCTCTCGACGTCCAGCACAAACTGATGCAACTTGCGGAAGTCGTCCTCGCTGTCGACGTTGCCTGGGACATAGAAGATACGCGCCAGGAAGCGCGACCAGACGTCTTCCTCCACGCCTTCCTTCACGAAGGATACAAGTGCCTTGTGCACTTCATCGCGGAACGCTTCCGTCGTGTAGTCGCGACGCGCCGTGCCGACGATGCTCAAGCCTTCCGGCATGAGACCCTTCTTCTCGAGTTGATATAAGGCCGGAAACAGTTTGCGATGGGCGAGATCGCCCGTGGCACCGAATAGGACAAAGACATGCGGCGGCAATTGACGAGTGTTGTTCTCCATCTCCACTCCAACCACTTCCCCAATCTCTTGTATATATTCCGGGACTCATTGTACATCAAGCGCTCGCGATCATACCAATGCCAATCGGCAAATGATGTGACTTGACATTAGTTTTTGATTCGCAGCCAACGTTTATGAATTATTGCGCGGAATTGCCTGACTCGCGAGCCTGTTCGCGCGCGAGCTGCCAGCGCAAGTAGGCGTGAATGAACGGATCGAGCAAGCCATCGACCACCGCCTGAACATTGCCGACTTCCTGGTTTGTGCGATGGTCCTTGACGAGCGAATACGGATGAAAGACGTAAGAGCGAATCTGGCTTCCCCACGCGATCTCCTTCTGCTCGCCGCGCAGTTCTGCGAGCTCCGCCTCGCGCTCTTCCTGACGTTTGGCCGCCAGACGCGCTTTCAGCAGTTCCATCGCAACAGCGCGGTTTTGGATCTGTGAACGCTCGCTCTGACAACTGACGACGATTCCTGTCGGCAAGTGCGTGATGCGTACAGCAGAGTCGGTGGTGTTGACGTGCTGACCGCCGGCACCCGTCGATCGGTAGGTATCGATCCGCAGTTCCTCCGGACGTATTTCGATGGTCGTATCATCCTCGGCAATCTCGGGAATCACGTCGACGGATGCGAAAGATGTATGACGACGCCCAGAGGCGTCAAACGGCGAGATGCGGACAAGCCGATGCACGCCTTTCTCGGCCTTGAGGTAGCCATAGGCGTTGTGCCCTTTGATGCGCAATGTCACGCTCTTGATACCCGCTTCGTCGCCAGGAAGATAGTCGAGAACTTCAACTTTGTATCCGTGGTCTTCCGCCCAGCGCGTATACATGCGCAGCAGGATGGACGCCCAGTCCTGCGACTCCGTGCCGCCTGCGCCCGGGTGCAACTCGACGATCGCGTTATTTGCGTCATAGTCCCCTGAAAGCATCAACTGTAACTCGAAGGAGTCGATCCCGTCCCTCAGTTTCGTCGCCATCTCGTTCGCCTCGGCGAACAGGTCCATGTCGTTCTCTTCCTGCGCAAGTTGCAATGCGACATCCGCATCGGCATGCAGGCTGGTCAGCTCGTTCATCTTATCCACGACGGACTTGAGGGCGTTCATCTCGCCGATGATTTTCTGAGCCTTCTCCTGATCATCCCAAAAATTCGGCTCCGCCATCAACGACTCGAGCGTCGCAATGCGGTTTTGCTTGTTAGGGACGTCAAAGAGACCTCCCGAAGTCCGCCAACCGAGTGGCCATCGTCTTTAGATCTTGGCGAAGCTCGCCAAAAGTCTCTGCCATAAACAGATCACTCCTCGTGTCATTTCCCACGGTATTGTATCAAACGCACGAACCCATCTGTGCCATCATTCAGCTGTTGTCATGCCCATGTCAAGAAGGCGCAGCAGGCCGCTGCGCCTTTCATCGTGCAACCCCGGTCAGCCGCCCTGTACAGGCACTGCGCCGTGTGCCTGCACAGGCTGAGGCGCCTGTTGCAAAGTCGCCTTGAAGACGTAAAGCACAACCTCTTCCTCGATGGAATGGATCATCGCTTCAAACATCTCGAATCCCTCTTTTTGGTAAATCACAAGCGGATCGGCTTGGCCGTAGGAACGCAAGTGTACACCCTGGCGGAACTGATCCATCGCATCAATGTGATCCATCCATTTCGAGTCGACTGCTCGCAGCAGGACGATACGCTCCAGTTCGCGCAAGAATCCCTGCAGCTCTTCCTCGCGGGCGTCGTAATTGGCCTTCGCCAACTCAAGCAAGCGAGTTTTAATTTCATCGCGATCAAGCTTGCGAATCGACGCTTCATCGACTTGTCCCGGCAGGAGAAAGTGATGCTCCGCGTACTGCAGAAGCGCCGGAATGTCCCAGTCCTCCGGAATTTGTTCTTCGGAACAATAGACCTCGAGCATGTGATCGACCAGGTCGTCGAGCATGCCTTCGACGACTTCTCGCAGGTTCTCGCGTTCGAGAATTTGTCGGCGTTGACGATAAATGACTTCGCGCTGCTTATTCAAAACGTCGTCATAGCGGAGGACGTGTTTGCGAAGATCGTAGTTATTGCCTTCAACCTTCTTTTGAGCACGCTCCATGGCACCGGTCAACATCTTGTGCTCAATGGGTTGATCTTCTTCAAGCCCAAGGCGATCCATCAATCGACGGATGTTCTCGGAGCCAAAGAGCCGCAACAAATCGTCCTCAAGCGACAGGAAGAACTGCGATGAACCAGGATCCCCCTGACGACCTGCACGACCGCGCAACTGATTGTCGATGCGGCGGCTCTCATGGCGCTCGGTACCAATGATGTGCAAGCCGCCAAGTGCAGGAACCCCTTCACCCAGCAGAATATCAGTACCGCGTCCGGCCATGTTGGTGGCGATGGTCACCATGCCGCGTTGCCCGGCGAGCGCGACAATTTCCGCTTCACGCGCGTGATGCTTCGCATTCAATACTTGATGCGGCACGCCCCGCTGGTGCAGAAGATGTGAAACAAGCTCCGATTTCTCGATGGACGTCGTGCCTACCAATACCGGCTGACCGACCCGATGGCGTTCGACGACGTCGTTGACCACCGCATTGAACTTCGCACGCTCCGTCTTATAGATGACGTCACCAAGGTCTTTGCGGGCAAGCGGCCGATTCGTCGGGATGACGACGACATCCATGCCGTAAATTTCAACGAACTCTTTCTCTTCCGTCTTGGCAGTACCGGTCATACCGGATAACTTTTCGTACATGCGGAAGTAGTTCTGCAACGTGATGGTGGCTAAGGTCTTCGACTCGTTCTGGACGCGCACGCCTTCCTTGGCCTCGATGGCCTGGTGCAGGCCTTCGCTGTAGCGCCGCCCCTCCATCAGGCGACCGGTGAACTCGTCGACGATGCAAATCTCGTCGCCCATCACGACATAGTCCTTGTCTCGGTGCATGAGGCCGTGTGCCTTGAGGGCTTGCGTAATATGATGCATCAACGTGACATGATCGGGATCGAACAAGTTGCTCACACCGAAGTAGGATTCCGCCTTGCGGACGCCGGAATCGGTCAAGTTGGCGGTGCGCATCTTCTCGTCGACTTCATAGTCTTCTTCCGGCTTCAAGCGGCGAACGAGAAGATCTGCCCGAAAGTAGAGATCCGCAGACTTCTCGGCAGGTCCAGAGATGATAAGCGGCGTACGCGCCTCGTCAATGAGGATGGAGTCCACTTCGTCGACGATGGCAAAGTGCAGGCGGCGTTGCACCATATCGTCAAGCGTCATCACCATGTTGTCGCGCAGATAATCGAAACCGAACTCATTGTTTGTGCCATAGGTAATATCGGCCATGTAGGCTTCGCGCTTCTGCGCGGGTGTCATGTCGTGGCCGTTATAGCCTACGGTGAGGCCGAGAAAACGATGGACCTGGCCTGTATATTCGGCGTCACGCTTGGCCAAATAGTCGTTGACCGTGACCACATGCACACCGTGTCCTGTCAAACCGTTCAGATACGAAGGCAAGGTTGCGACCAGCGTCTTACCCTCACCGGTCTTCATCTCAGCGACCCGGCCTTCATGCAACACCATGCCGCCCATCAACTGAACGTCGTAATGGCGTTGGCCAAATACGCGCTTCGCGGCCTCACGCACAACCGCGAACGCCTCGGGTAAGAGATTGTCCAACTTTTCGCCATTTGCCAGCCGTTCCCGAAACGCAGGTGTCATCGCTTGCAGTTCAGCATCTGTCATCGCCTCGAATTGCGGTTCGAGCGCATTAATCCGATCCACCTTACGGCGCAATCGGGCAATATCTCGTTCGTTCGAATTAAAGACCTGTTTGAGGAGTCCCACCGAACGGTTACACCCCCATATCGCGATCGACTTCTAACTAGAGATTGTACCGTAGCCATGCACGATATCACAACATAAAGAAATCAAACACCATTTTCGTTAAATTTCTTTTCTACAAGAAGAGGCTTCCGGCACCACCGTCGCGCACGAGCGGTGCAGGAAGCCCCTTGATGAAAAGCATGATGGAGACATTGTTCAACCACGCTGTTGAAACCTATTGCGTTGCGTCTGTTGCAGTTGTTGGAATGGTTCGCCAGAACCCTTGACGATTAGCCCTGAGGTTCGATGAGACCGTAATCTCCCCGTTTGCGGCGATAGACGACATTGACCTCTTCCGTCTCGGCGTTCGTGAAGACGAAGAAATCATGGCCGAGCAGATCCATCTGCATGATGGCCTCCTCCACGTCCATTGGCTTAATGGGAAACCGCTTTACACGAACAACGCGCAAATCCTCTTCCGTGTCCAGCACTTCATCCGCAAAGCCACGATGCCGAATTTGTGTGCGTAATCCGCGAGCACGAAACCGTCTATTCAATTTTTGTTTATATCGGTGAACCTGTTCTTCCAATTTATCTGTGACCAAATCAATGGAGGCGTACATGTCCTGCGACTTTTCTTCCGCCCGGAAGATGACACCATGTACGTGCACTGTCATTTCAACGCGGTGATACGTTCCTTCAACCGCCATCGTTACGTGAATCTGCTTGTCCGCCTCACCCTCAAAGTACCGGGTCAAGCGCCCAATTTTTTTGTCCACGTATTCCTGAAGAGCCGAAGTGACAGAAATGTTGTCGCCATGAACCTGAATCTTCATTGACAACTCCTCCTTCGTGGTGGCTACATTATAAGCCTAATGGCCGGAAAGAGGAATGGTCAGATTCGGGTTTCGAGTGGCACTCTTACATTGTATACTTGGTATACTTGAAACAAGCAACTCTCCGCAATACATAAGGCAACAAACAAACCACAAGATTGGTATGCGAGGAGAAGTACACCTTTGAAGCCGCTATCGGAACGATTTCTAACCATCGATGCAACTTGGTCCTCCTATGCACATCAGGATCAGTTAGATAACCGCTGGCTTCTGGCTCAAACGTTACACACAGCGGCCACCCGTCGAGCCTTTCTTCCTGCTCTGGGTATCAAAGACAACATGACGGTGCTTGATTTAGGCACTGGGTTTGGTGCACTGGCGTTCGAGATCGCTGCATCTTGGGGTGTTACCATGTACGCGGTCGATCGTGACGAAGCGGCAATAAGCTCAGCGGAGAGCATGCTAGCTGAAATCGCAGGTGCGCAAGGAATACATCCGCAATCAAGTATAATCTTTCACATTGGCGACGTGTACCAACTCGCTTACGAAGACAACTCGTTTGACTACGTCGTCAGTCGTTTTGTATTTCAACATCTGTCCAGCCCCCAGCTTGCTATGCAAGAAATTAGACGGATCCTAAAACCAGGGGGTATCGTCTGTATCATCGATATTGACGACAGGTTATCGTTGTCATATCCGGAACCGTCACTAGCGTTTGTCCGACTCAGAGAAGCATTTTGTCAATTGCAGAATTTGAATGGAGGAGATCGCTACATCGGTCGTAAAATTCCGTTAATGATGCACGAGTGCGGACTCGACGTTATAAGGACGCTCGTACTCCCTCAGGCTCAATTTTCCCATGTTTCTTCCGACGGTTTGGCTACTAGATTAGCAATTCAGCAGTTTCTTGAACACCAAGAAGCTATCATTGAACACGGGTTGCTAACCGCAGACGAGTTTGAAAATTATATAGGGTCATTGCAAACGTCATCCGCTAGTTGGGTTTATTCCGTCAATGAAGAACTGATTACAATCGGACGGCACCGATGATATCCACCCGACGTCTAAAACATCCATATTACCACTTTTTATCATCGTGAGAATATGAAGCAAAAGAAATGAGACCGCCGAGCTGAGGACTTGACCAACAATCGATGTGTTCTCTAGCAATCGCCTATGAATGGAGGTAGCTGTAGATCATGAATTCTGTATATGTCGGAAATGGAAAAGTACTGTCGTCTACCGTATGGGGCGGGCGACTGCTAGCACCTGGGTTTGACCTATCCATTATGCCGGTTCTTGCCACTCATGGCGTTTTCGAAGTACAACTTACAAAATACCTGATTGACACTGTTAAGCCTGGTAATGTCGTCTTTGACATAGGTGCAAATATTGGATATTTCACTGTTTTGATGGGTTTGTTGGTCCAAAGGAACGGACGAGTTGTTGCTTATGAACCATCGCCAGCCATTTTTAACTTCCTTCAGGATAATATCTTCATCAATTACACGAACGAACAAACCACCGTAGTGAATGCAGCAGTGCACGATCACGTCGGTACCATAGCACTGTTCCAAACTAGCAAATTTACAGGGAATTCATCCGTGTTCGAACCCGATACACAATACTTTTCGTATTTTAGAAGCGATGAAGAAGTGACACGTATTTCAATTGCTTGCGAACCTCTAGACAAACATCTGCATTCGTTCGAGAAGATAGATCTGATAAAGATAGACGTTGAGGGCGCAGAACTTCATGTGTTCGAAGGCATGACAGATCTATTTCATGCCAAAAAGGTAGCACGGGTCGTTTTTGAGTTTAATAAGATGCGTATTGGTGAACAGTGGCATAGGCTATTAGATAAACTCTTATATTATCGAGATGCGTTCGAAGTTACTTTTTACACATTAAATAATGAAGGTCAGCCCGTCATTTGTGACATAGTCGATTTACTACAAAGAAACAACATTGTGGAAAATATCGTCATGCTATTCCCAACCCCCTAATGTCTACCGGGATTGTCTGTCCCTAAATAAAGGAAGGTTCATTGATCATATGCAGCCTCTAAACATCTTGCTGGATGGTCTTTTCACTAACGGGTCAGGTTTCGCTGAAGATAATTTGCGAATTTTATCCGCTCTTCGGAGCGGTCGGCACAAGGTGCAAATCCAAAATCGCCTTGCCGGGCATGCCCCCAATCCTGCACTCAGGCTGTTTGAGTCAGTACGTCTGGACACAAACGACATTTACATATGCAATCTGATGTGTGGCGCAGTTGAAGCAAGAGATGACTTCCGCATCAACATAGCACGTACCACGTTCGAAACCGATCGCTTGCCTAAGGAATGGGTAACCCGATTAAATGCATTTGATGAAATTTGGGTTCCAAGCAGTTTTAATGCAGATGTTTTCAGCAGTGCAGGCGTCGTGTCGCCAATTTACGTCATACCCGAAACGATAGACTTTCAAATTTTTGACCCGAAAGGCGACGCGTGGCCGCTTCCGACCCACAACCAGTTTGTGTTCCTCTCCATTTTCGACTGGCAGGCTCGTAAAGGTTTCCGCGAGCTTTTGCAGGCTTACATGGAAGAATTCACGGTAAAAGATAACGTGGTACTCGTAGTCAAGACGTACGATTTAACAGGGAACCGGGATCCGGTAGGCGAATTGGCAAAATGCATGGAGTTGTTTTCCAAACACGACTCACCTCCAGTGTATGTCTTGAGTCGCCACTTACCAATTCATGAAGTTGCAGCGTTATATCGAGCTGCAGACGCTTTTGTCCTTCCAACGCATGGAGAAGGATGGGGCCGGCCACTCTTTGAAGCCATGGCGATGCAATTGCCTACAATTGCAACTGACTGGGGGGGTCAAAAGGACTTCATGAATGAGACAAACTCTTATCTAATCTCATATGAGCTTGGACCTGCAGAAAGCGAGTACTCAGTGTTTGATGGACATTCATGGGCTCATCCGTCCATTCCCAACCTTAAACAACGTTTACGTCAAATCTATGAATTTCCATCCGAAGCTAAGATACGCGGCCAAATAGCTCGAGAAGATTTACTGGTACATTTCAATGAATCAGTGATTCAAGCCAAGGTCGATGAACGATTACAAGCACTAAGTATCCGTATTGCAAATGAGGTGTCTAAGAAATGATTCTACCGAAAATCGAGTGGGAAGGTCCACAATTGGTGAATAGTAGCTTGGGGCTCGTCAATCGGCACTTGTGCCGCGAGTTGCTTCGGCATGGGGCACAACTCAAGGTTACCCCCACAGAAAAGGATACAATACCAGACTATTGGTTCTCTGATGCAAATATCATCCGTGATTGCTACAACGCCAACATTGGAATGCCCTTTATTCATATTCGACAGCAATGGCCTCCAAGCCTGCGTTCCTCGGAGGCACCGTTAAATATTTTGTTCCAGCCTTGGGAGTATGGACCGATCCCTGAAAAATGGATACCTTTCATTCAAACATCCGTCGATGAAATCTGGGTGAACAGTGATTACACCAAGCAGGGCTACGTTAAGTCCGGCATCAACGAGGACAAAGTCTTTACCTTCCCACTTGGTGTCGATACAACCGTATATCGAGTGAACGGGCCGCGCTACGCATTAAAAACTGCAAAATCATTTATATTTCTGTTTGTTGGCGGAACTATTTACCGCAAAGGTATAGACAAAGTGCTTGAAGCATACCGTAAAGCATTCAAACGCTCCGACGATGTATGCTTAGTGATCAAAGATTTTGGCCGAACGAGTTATTACGCGGGACAAACGTACCATGAACAAATTCTAGAGGCCACGCTTGACCCAGCTTCTCCGGAAATACTTTATATAGATTGGGATTTAACACCTGCCGAAATGGGGGCTCTGTACCGAGCAAGCAATTGCCTTGTCCATCCATATCGTGCCGAGGGATTTGGGTTGCCTATTCTTGAGGCTATGGCGTGCGGGGTACCGGCGATTATTCCTTGTATCGGCCCTGCCACAGAATTTACGACGGAAGAAAATAGCTACCGTGTGGAATCTACATTAAGCACGATATCTATGCCAACCGACATGCAACTCGTACTGCCAGCAGAAATCATTGATGTCGATGTTAACCACCTGATGGACACACTAATAGAGGCATTTACAAACCGAACACGCCACTCCGTGATGTGCGAGAAAGCTGTGCAACATGCGCAGAAATACACATGGGAAGTGATTGGAGAGATTGTTGCAAAACGCATCCAAGCCTTACATGAAAGGCCCCTGAGCAAGACTATCATCCGTCAATCCATGGAAGAACAGGCTTTTCATCTCTTACAGAATGTCAACCAACGAACCACTAATCATACTGCGACAAGTGCAACATATGCGGCAATCCTCTCTCACGGTTTGCATGAAAGTGACGTGATATTGGATATAGGCCCAAAATCAGCGGACCTGTTGGAATTTCTACAAATGAAAGGGGGACGCGTCACTACGTTAGCCCTAGTTGGCCCCTATCCTCTAGAGAATAAAATCCGCAGCCTACTGTCGGATGAGTGGTTAAACCATAAGATTTACGACGTGGTGTTCATGAGACACGTAATTGAGAAATTGCAACCCAGATCCGCTGTTGAACTACTTTTGCAACTTTACAAAGCACTGAGCTATCGTGGTCGAATTTTCATTGTAACACCAGATTGCGATAACACACAAATGATCACAAAGAAGTTTTGGACAAATCCATTTAATATACGTCCCTATTCCATGGAACTATTACAATTGCTACTTTCCGAGGTTGGATTCCGTACAATAACCGGAGGTAAAATGCCTGGAGGGGATGATGCACTGATATTTGCCTCACGTCTCGCTAATGACAATCCATTTGTATAAGAAGGCCGTTTACTCCCCCTCCTGTCATTTGGTCTCGTGTAAGTGACAGGAGGGTAGTATTTCACCGAAAAACAGTCAAAGTCGTTTCCAAGTTTCCGTCCATGACTCCCAGAATTCCTTCATATTCTGATACTGCTCTGCAATGAGGCTTGGCTGCAAAAACCATTTTACCAACATGCTATAGTAAAACGCGTATGATGCGTCCGCCGCTTTTCCAGCCTCTGTCGAGGAATCTGTACTGCTTCTGAGGAACGTAATAATATCTTGTACATATTGAATGTATTTACGAGCCTCCATAATCTCTCCTTGCTCATTGAGAATACGGATTTGTTCCACACACTCAACTGCGCGTTCGTGAAGTTTCACAAGCTTAACCTGCAAAGGCATGGTCAATGCAGACGACTGATATGCACGATGTGGATTCATGCCTTCATCCCCTTCGTTCCATTGCAACAACTCATCTATCTGTTTGACACGGCGCTGACGAACGTCCAATTCGCTTGCAATTCGTTTGAGCAGTTCTGATGACGAGAAAATCATCCCCCCCTGCTCGACAACATGGCGTGCAAGCTCCACATTCCCGTGAGCCAACGCAATGTCAGCTTCGATCACAACACGACGAACACTGGGTGGATATTGCATCGCTTTCTCTAGCCAGGATATGCTTTCCCTCATATCGCCACGTCGGAAAGCGCGGTTTGCCCGAAATTCGCACTCCCACCCGTTCTCTCCAACCCACTCCACCTCAACGAGTACATCACGCAAGGGGCTGGCAAGAATCGTTGGGAGTACCGTATGCTTATCCGTAGCTCTCGGCAACCACGCAGTTAATAACTTCGTAGCATGCAAAAGCATGAGTTCCATCAAGACATCTGCAATCTGAACCTCGGTATGTCCGTCTGAAATCCACTCGAGAATCATTTGACCGCGCGAATCGGCATCCACTAACCATTCTTGAGCTGCTTGTATATCACCGTGTTCCAGATAATATAAACCCAATAATATCTGGATCTCAGCACACGGATTCGATTTCGTATACACATCCATAGATTGCTCGGATGCCCTCAACGCCTCGATCCAATGCAACCGTTCGATCAGCGTGTCTGTCAGGGGACCACGTGAAATTTCTGAAATCCAACGCTGCCAATCCTTCCCCCCCCGAACGGCACACGCCTGGACAAAATACGCGAAGCAGAGCGGATCTTGCTTACATACATTGTATAACTGAGCACGAATCGACGCATGCTCCAGTGGCAAAAGATTTGCCAGAAACCACACGATATTTTCCTGACGAGTGTTCTCCCGAAAACTCGTCAAATACCATTCAGCAGCACAAGCTGTGTCACCTAAGAGCAGCCATGCTCTCCCCAATTCCGCAGCCGCAAGAAAACTGCCGAGCCCGGGGACCGTATCGATTAAGGGATCTTTCACGTCTCCTAATTGTCGACACTGAAGCAGTAGAGGGATGGCATCCGCGACGCGGCCGACCTGAATGAGCGCGTGCGCATGATCCATGCGGATATCAGGGAGATATGGGAAGATATTTTCACCCCGCTCCGCATACTTGATAGCCTCCGCCGTTTCACCCGTCATCGAAAGAGCCACAACCAACATTCTCAAAAGTCTCGCAAGCAGGTGGGTAGCGTGGTTGGGATTTTTTTGAAACACTTCAAACCCATGTTTACCAAGCTTCACAACCTCGTCATACCTCTGTACTCGCATGTACTCTGCCATCATGTTGGAGATGTGAAACAAGCTATCCGGATCTTTGTCCAGTTCTCTTTGCAAGAGTTCCATGTTCCGCGCCGGCTTTGCTTTGTACACAACAAACTCATACAGGTACCCTAAGTGGTGAATCCGCAGATTGAGTGTCTCGATGCGACCTCCACTGTCTATCACGGCAGGCAACACTTGTTCGTGAATAGAACCTGAATAACGATAGCCATTCTTAAAAACCCGGAGTACCTGAACAGGAGAGGAAGTCTGATACCTCGCCGAAGTCCCCGTGTAATTCACGACGCCAACCAAATAACCATCGGCCCTCGATTCCAGAAGTTTCGACCGAATATGGCGCTTGTCCATGGGATCCAAAAACTCGTCAGCATCAATCACCAGTACATACTCACCTGATGCGCGCTCAAGCGCAGCATTGCGAGCCGTGGCGAAGTCACCATCCCACTCATGAAAGTATACCTTTGCCCCATGATCTCGTGCGATATCGACCGTTTTATCTTTGGAACCTGTATCCACCACGATAATCTCGTCAACAACACCTGTAAGTGACTCTAGACATCTTGATAAAGTGAATTCCTCATCTTTCGTGATCAGACACGCTGAAAGTAACATCTCGGTCTCCTATCTTATTTACACTTTGCTGCAAGCTTCCGACATAAACTGCGCCTTTGCGTAGGCCTTCATGGCGGGTGAAACTTCGAACAACGCTAACAGCCCATCCGAAATTTCTTGGTGATACACCATTGCCAGCGTAAAGATTCGGTGTGTTTGTTCAAAGATCTCTTGTGCATTCCCATCGTTGTTGTTCTGAGCATCGACAGGTGACCACCCTGCAAGCAAATGACCTCGCGTCGTCATAACCGCCAGAGCTTCCTGCAACCTGCGCTCGCTCAATAACGTAATTGCCATTTGCCCCAACGCGCGAATTCTTTCCGGAATTGCATCCTCGGACTGATTGGAATGCAGCATTACAGTATGCCACCCGATGAAGACGACGCCGAAGTTCCAAACATCGCCGAAATTTGTTTCATCTGCGCCTGCGCCTGTTCCATAACAGAATTCAATTGATTCAACTGATTCGTGTAGTTATTGACTTGATTCGTAATCTGTTGTTGAACAAGCTTTAGGTAATTCTGAATGCTCGTCTGTTGCGCTGAAATGGCATTCAACTCACCCTCAATGGGGCTTGTGCCCGTGCCACTCGAATTTCCCAGCAATAGATTGTTCATCAGGTTATAAGCATTGCCGAGCACGCCAGACTGGGGGATTGCCGTAGTCGCTGTCGTGGAAACCACGCCAAAAAGCTGCTGCACTGCGCTTGGGTTCGACGATAGCGCAGATTCGAACATGCTTTGCCCATCGGGCAACGTTCCTGCTGCACTAGAAAAACCAGATGCGGACTGAAACTCTAAATGTCCATTGGAGGGATCAATTACAATACCAATTGACGCCAATGAATTAATTGCTGAGCTAGAAGTCGTTATGGACGCGCTCACAGCTGCGGGCAACTGGCGCAATAAGTCCATGGCAAGCGGATCTCCAAATAAAGGACCAGCGGTTCCTTGTGCCGATGAACTTCCTGTAGACGGTGGAGAATACGCGGTGTCTTGGTTAATGGTGTCCATCAGCGTGTTATACGCTGACATCCAAGTCTGGACAGCCTTCTCTGCTTCGCTTGTGTCGGTAGAGAGGGTCAGGGTTCCAGCGCTCACCATCGTCTGCGACACCTGAATGGTTACATTCGGAATATAATTTTGAAACGTGTTGGTTGACGACGTCATGGCCTGCCCATCAAGTGTAATCTGCGCATCGGTCCCATTCGTTGTAGAAAACTGCATTTGCCCTGTCCCTGAACCAATTAAGCTACCGCTTATAGAGAAGTTGTTTGTAGTCCCTGTATTGACGGACGAGAGTGACAAAAAGTACTGATTTTGTCCGTTCGTTAACACAGAGGCCTGTACTCCTGTAGCCGATGTCTGTTGATTGATGGCCGCTGCAATATCGTTCAATGATTCACCTGCCGACACACTAATCGTGGCCGTCTTACTGCTGTCGACAGTGTTTGTTAGGACAATGGTGCCCGAAGTAAGGTTTGAACTGCCGTCAGCACTCGTCTGAAACTGCGACGGAGAGTTCTGAATTGATGTTTGACTGGTGGCTAAGGAGGTTACTTGCAAAGAATACATAGCTGGTTGCGCGCTGGGCTGAACGGTAACTGTGAACGCACTTGGGTCACTCGACGTTCCTGTGACTGTGCTCCAACTTTGCAAGCTCGATAGCGTTTCCGTGGCTTGCTCGAATGTCTGCAAAGCCGTTTGCAGCCCTGTTAGTGCGGTTTGTTGTGAGCTCAATTGAGACAATTCGTTATTTGACGGTGTTTCCAACTGTTGAGTCAAAATTTGTTGTAAATCTTGGGCATATTGTGATACCGGTAAACCTGTACCACTCGGGTTTGACAGGGTATTCAACTGTTGAAGCAAGTTGGCCATGGAGCTTGAACCGGTTGATGAAATGGACATCGGTATACCACCTTTCGAAAATTCCTCGGCCGACGCATCCGCCGACCGAGGAACATGTCAATCTTATTGCAACAGCTTGAGGATTGCGTCCGGCTGTTGATCTGCTTGCGAAAGCATTGCCAAACCGACTTGTTGAAGCACTTGCTGCTGGCTGAACTGCGTGTACGCCTGCGCCATATCCGTGTTGGTGATGGTGGACTGAGCGTTCTGCAGGTTTTCTGCCGTGTTTTGCAGATTTGACACGGTGTAGTTCAGTTGGTCTTCCACAGCACCTACGTTTGCCTGGTAAGCGGACAAGCTCGTAATCGCATTTTGAATCGACGTGATGGCCTGCTGCGCGAGCGTTTGCGATGTGATGTTGATAGTTCCGCCAAGCAACGAGCCAACAGCGACAGAAGCAATTGTAATATTCAACTGAGAATTGCCTGTGCCGTCGGTGTTAATCTGGAATGTAACACCTGAGGTTGCAAGGGAACCGTCAAGCAGAGTCATGGTATTAAATTTCGTCTGATTCGCGATGTTGTTGATCTGATTCTGAAGAGCGGTCATCTCTTGATTCAAGTTCGAGAGGTCTGTGCTGTTCTCCGTTCCGTTGGCCGCTTCTACAGCCAATGTGTTCATGGTCTGAAGAATGTTGTTGATCTGATTCATCGCTCCAGACGCGGTCTGCAACATGCTGATACCATTTTGCGCATTTTGCACAGATTGGTTCAAAGCATTGACCTGTGCCGTCATCTGTTGAGCAATCGCATATCCTGCAGGATCGTCCGCGGCACTGTTGATCTTATTGCCTGTCGACAACTGCGTATACGATGTGTTCAAGGCGTTGTTCACAGCGGACAGATTGGAAAGAATGCTGGACGCGGATGCATTGTTGTTCACACTGAAATCAAGAGCCATGATAAGACCTCCTCAAAGGAATAAGAGTTGTTCTACCCACAATTATGAGTTGGGTAAATAGTTTACGAGAGAGGGGAGTAGGATTTGCGCGCCCATTTGCAAGGCCGCCGTGTAAACGGTCTGGTCTGTGGTGAATTGAGTGATCACCTGCGCCATATCCGCCCCTTCAATCCCCCCCTTCTCGTTAGTAAGATTTGTACTATACTGCTGTAACTGATTTTGTGCGGTAGTAAACCTTTGGATGCGAGCTCCAAGATCCGCATTCAGGTTGATTACCTGTGTGAGGTTTGCGTTCAGATCACTCAAGTCCTGTTGTAGACCCGTTTCGTTACCTGCCGTCAAGTCTGACTGGATATTGTTCAGCGTGTCTTGCAAATTTGGAGATGAACCTGGTGCGGTAAGGAAAATATCTGACGCAGTCACCGTGATCGAGACGCTGACACCAGAAGCTATCTGATAGTTCATTTCGGAAGTTGCTCCACTCGGTACAGGCGAAGGGCTATCAGATGGACTTTTTTTCAGATACGTACTTGGTTGCGTTTGGGATGCTTGTCCACCAAAAATATAGTTGTTACCCTGCCGCTGGTCCGCAGTCTGATAAATCCCTTGAATAAGCTGTGCAACCGTATCCGCAAGTCCTTGTTGCCCACCCGCACTCATATTGGTCGAGTTAAGCGCCTGCACCACATCAGACTGCACCTCCTGAAGCTGCGAAATAATCCCCTGGAGCGCAGTGGATGTATTGTTCATCCAAGTGAGTCCTGTCGAGATAGTTGATAGATAACCCGACGTCTCCTGAACCTCAGACGCCAAATTCATGTCTTCGGATACAGCCAAAGGATTGTCTGACGCTTTATTCAGTGTCTTGCCCGTCGATAGCTGCTCTTGCGTATTCTGCATCGAGTTATCGATATTTGTGATGTTATACAAAAACTGTTGTTGCTCCATCCACGGCGTCACGCGCATCTTCCTTCACCTCCTCATGGCTGAACCATGTTTAATAGACTCTGCATCATCGATTGAAATGTCGTGATGTATTTCGCCGCGGCAGCATAGGCGTTCTGGAACTCAACCATATATGAAGCCTGCTCGTCCAGTGATACTCCAGACACTGATTGTCGAAGTTGCGAACTTTGCTCCTGCAACGCATTTGCCGTATTCTCATTAAAGGTAACACCGGACGCTTCCGTTCCAATGCCAGAAACCATCGCTGCCAGTTGTTGGTCTGGAGTTCCCGTGACACTTTGGGATACTGAAGAACCCCCATTAGCCTGCTGATTGTAAGCCCAGTTGATGGTCCACGATGTTGTCTGCAGATTCACCATGGCAACGGCGTAGCCGTTGTCGCCGGCATTACCGGACGGACCAGTTTTCAATCCAGAAGGCGATGACATGGCGACAGTGAGAACGCCGCCACTGTACGAGAAAAACGACTGACCTCCAAGCGCACTGTTCACCTGGCTCGCAAAGCCACTTAAAAACGAGTCAATGTTGCCAAGCAGATTGCTCGCATCATCGTACCCTTGCACATTACCAGCAATCTCACCCGATGTGATGGCCGATAACTGCGGTTGCAGAGATGAAAGCGAAACCGGCGTGCTTGTTGAAAGAGATGATGCCGCGGACGAATTGGGGAACGGCGAATACGTATCATCTTTGACCACCTGAACCGCATTCGCTCCGCTACCTACAGTAACATCCACACCACCGTCTCCGGCTGAGTCAGGCGTGTACGTGATATTCGCCAATTTGGAGATTTCGTCAAGAATCTGACTTTGCTCATCAAACAGTTGGTTGGGATTTTCACCCGATTGTTTGACTTGAGTAATTTGTTTGTTCAGATTTGCCAACTGCTGTGCGTACTGGTTCAATTGCACTAATTGACCGTTCACAACCCCAGTGAGGTTGCTCTGCAACTGTTGAAGCTGCTGTGTCACAACTTGGAACGTCTGTCCAACCACTTGGCCTTGCGTGATGACCGCCTGCTTCGCAGCATCATCCGACGGGTTGTTCGAAAGTTCCTGCCATGCACTGAAAAATTGATCCATCGAATTTTGCATGCTCGTAGAACTCGGTTCGTTCAATATACC
Source organism: Alicyclobacillus sacchari (assembly GCF_004366795.1). Taxonomy (GTDB): domain Bacteria; phylum Bacillota; class Bacilli; order Alicyclobacillales; family Alicyclobacillaceae; genus Alicyclobacillus; species Alicyclobacillus sacchari. The sequence continues at coordinate 58,005 of NZ_SORF01000008.1, forward strand.
TTGAATCTGTGTAAGCACCGAGCTGTGTGTCGAGTACATCTGATATATACCTTGATTCTGTCGATCCTGTTCGTCGTAGTAAGCATCGTCCTGACGCGTAACCGACCCTACCGCAACACCTTGACCGAATTGACCTGCAACATCCGGGCCAGAGCCAGGAACAACCGGAAACGGTCCATTTTCCACAAAATTAACTTGTTCTTCCGCGTAACCAGGTGTACTGGCGTTGTCAATGTTGTTGCCCACAACGTTTTCCGCTTGTTGCATACTTTCAAGTCCAGATAGGCCCACATAGAGCGGCATAAATGTTGAAATACCCACGCTTGATTCACCTCCTAATCGAGAGCCTTATGCCAGACCGCTATAAGAACGCCCCTTATAAAGTTTCTTTAAGAAACTCTCAGAAATGCTCAATCCTTGTTCAATGAGCATTTGCTGAAGTTGGACCTTTTGGGCGATACGATGCATTTCTTCGGGACGCCGTTCCATGTCAACACGTTGTACCCGTTGTAAGCATGAACATTGTTCCGTAAGGAGTTCGATTAACCCATCCGTCCGCCCCGACTTCAGAGCTGTAAGCACACGATCCGTTGCCATTTCCAATTGGTCAACTGCATCTATGACATCAGCCATCCGCATCAAGAACCCCTTGTTGAACGATAACCTTTGCAATGTGATTCACATTCACGACATACGTTCCGTTGCGCACCGCTTCTTGAAGTTGCTTAAGCTTGTCTAAGCGACTCGTTTCCGGAGTTTGCAAATTCGTCGTCTGAGATATCTGTCGATTCCCAGTCACATCAAACGAATTGGATGGCGACCACATCGAGCTTCCCTCCTTGCCCTTCATCTTGAACAACGTCACCTTTTGTCGGATCGTTCGAGTGAGGCAAAAAATTTTTTTGTTTTTGTCGAGCAACATTGAAAAAGATAGAAATAGAAAAGGAGCGATTGCGAACCGCTCCGTGGTGCCATGACTTCGTATTTGGGTTCATGATTGGTGCTTGAAGTGACTAAGTTGATCCACATCAAGTTTTGAACGAACCTCCGAAAGAACCTCTCGATACCTGTGATAAATCGCCGACTTGGTACTACCGAGCACCTCCGCCACCTCTCGAAAACTCAACCCCTGCTCAAACACTAAAGAGAGTAACAATTGATCTTCATGAGGAAGGGTGCCTATGATATGCCCCACTTCACGAACGAATTCTTCTTGTTCCCACTCTCCTATTGGATCGGTTGCTGCGAATTGTTCCACCGCAGTGTGATCAACGGACCGTTGGTAGGCCTGAATGGCTTGCCTCATAGGTACGGACCGGGGCGTCTTTAACATATTGGAATTTCGCAGTACTTCCAGCATGGCGTATTTGATGATTTGCTTGGCGTATTTTATATCCAAAAGCCCGCGGTCCATCTGGCGCTGCCACAAAGCGGAGAGCGCAGCCGCCGCTAAATCCGATTCATCAATCATGGCGCTCCGCCGGTACCGAATCAGACGTTTCGCAAGCCGATGCACATACTGGGTATAATCTTCGAAGTTCATTCCGGCTTCCACCGCTGACACCTAACTCCCTACATACCGGCTGTGTCTACCGGCTTAGAAATCCCTTTCCCCGCTTGCCCTGTGTCTCGTCTCTATGTAGCGTAGCCGTCGCGTGCCCCAGTCCTTTAGCCATCACCTGCGTGCAATTGGCGCACAGGCGCCCCGATTGCGTCAATGTGCCGCAGCGCTCACACGGATACGCCATATTGGGATTGTCGCGCAGAATGAGGCGCCCATCGCGCAAAAACTCGACAATCTCCTCATATGTGGCGTTTGTGCCTTCCGCGACTTCATAAATATTCGCCTGCGGATGTTTTTTCAAATACTGCCGAATCTCAAGCAGGACCGCGTCTTCCTGGCGAATGCACTCCGGGCAGATGTCCCGGCCTGCGCGATTGTACAAGCGCCCACAACGTTTACAATTGGCGATTGGCATGCCAAATACCTCCCTGTCCCCCATGTTTCGCGCTTTCCCGACAAAATCCTGCCATGCTATCGCACTCGTGCCGCGACCATGGCGATCACGCTTTGGGCGCCTGAGGCGAACAGGATGTTCGCACATGCCGCGAGTGTGGCACCAGTTGTAGCGACATCGTCCAGCAGCAGCACGCGACGTCCGCCGATTGGCCTCTCTCGATTGGCGACAAAGCCCCCCTCCAACTCCCGGCGCCGCAACTGTGCATTTTTCGCCGTTTGTGACTGCGTGAACCCGCCCGGCCGTTGCACCCGAACGAGCGCCGCACGGATGGGCAGTTGCACGCGGTCGGCGACCATATCTGCGAGAATGCGAACGTGATCGTATCCCCGCTTGCGCATGCGATCCGCCGCTGTCGGCACCGGCACAACGCAGTCACACCCGGCTTCCCCAAGCTCCTGCCAGCAGGCGAGCAGCACATGCGAAAAAAACGGTGCAAGCTCGATCACGCCATCATACTTGAAGGATCGAAACAAGGTTCGTACAAATGCGTCATAGTCGATGCCGCTGTACACGTCGATGCGCCCATAGGGTGCACGCTCCACCTGCAGGGCGTGGCACTCCACTGCGATGCGGCACCTTTCCAGATCCTGCACGCAAAATGGGCATAGGCGCGAGCTGTCTGACGGCGATTGCCAGAGAGGGGCAGCGTCCGTGGTGAGGGAGGGACGCCCGCAAACGGCGCATGTCTCGGCATCCGTGGGAAAGACCCAATTCAACACGCCGTGCAGGCCGCGCCTCCAGGCAAAGCTGGATGTCATGCCGCGTTTCACAGGCATACCTCCTGTCGATCAGCGGGATCCGGCAGATACGGGTCGATCGAGCCGCGACAACGTGAACCAAAAGTCGCTGCCTTTGCCTTCTTCGCTCTCCACACCGACCTCGCCGCCCAGCGACGAGATGATGTGTTTGACGATGGCGAGGCCAAGGCCGGTACCCCCTGATGCGCGGCTGCGATCCTTTTGTACGCGGTAAAAGCGTTCAAAGACGCGATCCAACGACTCGCGCGGGATACCGATGCCATTGTCTTGCACGTGTACCTTAATGCGGTCGACCAGCACGTCCCAAGTGACGCGAATCGTGCTGCCTGGCGGCGAATAATGAATGGCGTTCGCCAGCAAGTTCAAGAACACTTGCAACAGCAGATCCGGTTCGGCCCAGACCTGAACCGAATCTCGCGACGGAGTCACGATGCGAATGCCGCGCTCGCTGGCAGTAGGGCCGATGCGATCCAGCGCCCGCTCGAGGACGACGTACAGATTGACAGCGACCGGATCGACACGGCTATCGGTCGCCTCCAGCTTCGATAATTCGAGCAAGTCAGAAACCAGATTGCCCATGCGCATCGATTCGTCATAGATGGTCTGGAGAAATTTCTGCTGCACTTCCTCGTCGACACCGCCGTCGAGCAAGGTCTCGGCGAAACCGCGAATAGCAGCAATGGGCGTTTTTAACTCATGTGAGACGTTGGCGACAAACTCGCTGCGCATCCGTTCGAGCCGGCGCCACTCGGAGACGTCATTGACGAGCATGAGCACGTCGTGCGCGCCGTCCGCCGTCGCGCGCAAGCGGGGAGCCGCCGAGATGGGTACCAGCCGAACCGTCAGCGTCACGCCCTCGCGGATGATGAGTTCGCCCGCCCACGGCGTGCCAAACAGCAATGCGTGGTCAATGGCGCTCCCCAGGTTGTAGTTGCGAAAGACCGTCCAGTGATCCCTGTCTTGCCACTGTTCGCTCGGACGCCGAAACAACCGCTCCGCCGCATGGTTGACCATCTGCACCTGGCCATCGCTGCGCAAGTAGATGACACCCGTAGTCATATTTTGCAAAATGTGGCGCAAGATATCGCGCTCCTGTGACATATCCGCGAGCGTCTCTTCGATCCGCTCGGCCATCCGGTTAAACTGGCGAAACAATACGACCTCGGAAGGCCTGTTGCGGTATTCGTACATCCGCACGTCGTATCGGCCCTCGACGATGGCATCCATCGCATCGCGCAAGTAGCTTCGCAAATTGCGGAACGCGGCCGCCTGGACGAGCAGCCCGGCTGCCAGCAAGGCCAGTCCAATCGCAAGTCCAATCCAGAAGCTTGTCATGTTGCTGGCGCGCCTTCCGTGAACTTGTAGCCAATGCCGCGCACCGTGCGGATGTAGACTGGATTCTTGGAATCCTCCTCGATCTTCTCACGCAGATGTGACACGTGCACGTCGACGATGCGCGTATCCGTGGCGCTGCTATAGCCCCAAACGCGATCCAGCAGTTGATCCCGCGACAGAACATGTTCCGGATTCTCCATGAAGTATTGAAGTAAATCGAACTCCTTGGGTGTGAAGTCCATGAGAACGCCGCCGACACGAACCTCGTGGCGGGCGACGTCGAGCACGATCCGCCCGGCACGCAGCACCTTGCCTGTGGGATTTGGCTTCGCTTCGAGCTCCTGCACATCACTGCGGCGCAGAACGGCGCGTGCCCGCGCCACCAGCTCGCGCGGGCTGAAGGGTTTCGTGACATAGTCGTCGGCACCCAGCTCGAGGCCGAGCACCAAGTCGACTTCTTCATCGCGTGCGGTCAGGAGGATGATGGGAATCTTCACACCCTCTTGGCGAAGCCGCCGACATACCTCCATCCCGTCCATACCGGGCAGCATCAGATCCAGTACGACGAGATCGTACTTGCGCGCGTCCTTGCTCAGAATGTCGTAGGCCGTCTTGCCGTCCGCGACGCCCTCCACGTCAAATCCGGAGCGGCTAAAGTTATATTCCACCAATGTCCTAATAGACGCTTCGTCGTCGACAACCAAAACTGTCGGCACAAGGTTCCCCCCGCTCATTGTCCTGTCCACATTGTAGCAAGTCTCACCAGACGACGGCCAGAACTGTTTTGTAGAACTCTATCGCTTCTTGTCAAAACAATACCAATATGTGAAACTCAATTCATAGGTTAGGGGAAGCGGGTGTCTGTGTGTCAATTGGTGAGAAAATTCACGATCTTCGCGTTCAGCGCGGCATGAGCCAGGTCGATCTCGCTGGTGATCTGGTCAGGCCGAGCATGATCAGTCAAATCGAATCTGGCAAGGTGAAGCCTTCCTACACCTTGCTCATGGAACTGGCAAAACGTTTGGGCGAGCCCGTGGAGACGTTTCTCACAGAGCTCGATCCACATTTCCTGCTGCAGGCAACGATCCGCCTCGCGCAGTACAACTTGGCGACGGGACGGCCGCAAGCCGCGCGCCAGTTGCTCGAAAACTTGCCACGTGCATCCCTGCAAACGCGCAATCTGACCGAATACAGGCTCGTCTTGGCACGCGTCCATCGCGCTTGTGGAGAGTATCCCGAGGCCGTGCGAGAACTTGAGCAATTGCGCGAGCACGCCTACAGTGCACAAGACTGGCGCCTGTTGTTTTATGTGCTGCGCGAAACCGGACAAGCCGAGTACGATCGCGGCAACCTCGGCGGCGCCTTGCAAGAGTGGCGGGAAGCGGTCACGCTGGCGGATCGGCTGGAGGAGAAAAGTAACATCTCGCCGCTCGATCTGACGCAGAGCATGATCGAGTTGCATCTGCAGCTGGACTTGCTCGATCCGGCCGGAGAAGGCTTCAGTGCACCGTGGCAGCGTTCGATCACGGCATTGCTCCCGAGTCTGAGTGTACCGCCACAAATTCCCGATGCTCATTTTGTACATGCCGCTGAGACTGATACGCCCAGCCGACAGAACCGCCCTTATCTGAACCGGGCAGCGGATTTGGCGCGGCGCATGCCAACGCTGTGGACCGTCACAGAAAGGCTTGTGCAAGCAGCGCTGGAGTTGATGCCAACGGATCCCGCGACGGCGCGGCAATGGGCAGAACAAGCAAACACCTTGGTGAGCTACGCGCAGTTGATCGAAGCCGATATCGAGGTGCGCAACCGGACCCAAGAAGCGGCGAGATACAATGAAGGGCAGGACAACCTGTGGACGAACGAATGGAAGACGGTTGAGCAAACTGCTGTCGCGATGACCACACTCTCCCCCCAATCGCGCCTGCACGACGCCTGCAAGCAAATTCGCAAGCATCTGCAGCGCAAGGAAGTGGAAGCGGCGGCAGCGTTCATCGCAGACGCCAAGGCGCTGCTCGCGTTGACGGGGGATCCCGATTCGATGATGAACCGGGATATGGAGTTGCAATTGGCGCTCCTCGACATCGAGCTGGCGGAGCAGCGCGGGCACCGCGAAGAGAGCTTGCAGAGACTCGTGCAATATGAAGCGGAATATCCAGAGTGGGGCAACCCCGAGTATCGGCGCCGCGCATGCGCTTTGCTGACACTGTGGTATGGCGATGCTGGCGACGTCGACCGCGTCCTCACGTACTGCCGCAAAATGGAGGAGCTTGCATGCGAGGCGCGGCCGTCGTTGCCGTTCTGGAGCTGACAAGCGGTTGATTGGCCGCCATCACATCACCTGGCGGAAGGAGGACCTGCCGGATCGCAGTTCAAGCGTCCGCACGTCGCAATTGGCTGGCGCTTGGGCTGCGATACGCCCCGCCTCCGCCCGTGCGTGATCCCAGTTGGTGGTGTACACGTAGGCGATGGCCAAGGCCGGATCGGAAAAACGATGGGCAATGGCAGCCGTTTGGTCGGTCGACGCCACGTCGATCACGACAACCGAAAGCGGTTGCACACGTCGTCGCGCAATCCGTTGTAGACGCCGCAGCACAGCCTCCATGTGTTGTTCGGCATTGTCGGCCAAAAGCACGTACAGCGATGCCTGTGTATCGCCTGGATTTCGCCTGGCCAGTCCAGCCAGCCCGCTCCCGGCGACAGCCAAGGCCACGTAAATGAGGGCGGCCACCAACAGTACCAACTTCGGCCACATGCCGGCCCACCTCCTTTGCCACAAGATATGTGGCGAAGGAGGTGGCGGACACTGGCGTCATGGCCACTCCGGCTGCAACCAGCGATGCTTGTACGCGTACAGAACCGCCTGACCGCGATCTGCCACCTGCAGTTTGGCGAGGATATGCGACACGTGGTTCTTCGCCGTTTTCACGGTGATGTGCAGACTTTCGGCAATCTGTTCATTGCTCTTTCCCGCCGCCAACTGGCACAACACGTCAAACTCGCGCACCGTCAACAAAGATCTCCAGCCGTCGCTCAACTGGTGCTGCCGTTCGATCTCGCCGAGCAGAAGGGGCATGACCTGCGGATGAATTAGAGCATGGCCCGCAAACGCCTCGCGAATGGCGCGCACCACATCCTCGATGGGCGCATCTTTGACGACGTAGCCGCTGATTCCGGAGCGCGCGGCAGGAAGAACCACATTAGACTGATCATGCATGGTGAGCACGACAATGCGCACGCGCGAATGCCGCTCGTGCAATGCCGTGAGCACAGCGAGACCGTCGACGTGCGGCATCGTGATGTCCAACAACAGAACGTCTGGCCGCACCGCCTCCACTTCGGCCAACACCTCGAGTCCGTTCGCCCAAAGTGCGACCACTTCAATCCCCGATTCATACAAGAGAACGTCGCGCATGGTCAGGCGATATGCTTCGTTATCGTCCGCAATGGCGACGCGAATGATTGGTTCACTCATGTTCTTCCCCTTAGACACGTTCCCTGCCATCTCCCGAGCCACCGAAAGCTCAGGTGTCTCGGCTCTTCACCATCATAGCAAACTCCGCCGCAAAGCGTCAGAAAAAAAGCACCTCCGACCAGGACCAACCTGGCCAAGAGGTGCAAATCATGGGGTGTAAGGGTGATACCAAATGATTCGATTCCCCTTGCCCGTTTTTGAGGGTCAGATCCTCTTTAGCGCTGCGCGAGTTTCTGCAACTCCGCCACCTTGTCTGTTCGTTCCCACGGGAGATCGAGATCCGCGCGGCCAAAGTGCCCGTAAGCCGCCGTTTGACGGTAGATGGGACGGCGCAAATCGAGATCGCGAATAATCGCAGCCGGGCGTAGATCGAATACTTGCCCGATCATCTCGACAATCTTCTCGTCACTGATCTGACCTGTACCGTACGTATCGACCGAAATCGACACCGGGCGGGCAACGCCAATCGCATACGCGACCTGCACTTCACACTTGCGCGCGAGCCCTGCCGCCACGACGTTTTTCGCGACGTAACGCGCTGCATAAGCGCCGCTGCGGTCGACCTTTGTCGGATCCTTGCCGGAGAACGCGCCACCGCCGTGACGTGCATAACCGCCATAGGTGTCGACAATGATCTTGCGCCCGGTCAGTCCCGCATCCCCTTGCGGTCCGCCAATGACAAAACGACCGGTCGGGTTAATGAGGTACTTCGTCTGCCCGTCGAGCAACTCCGCCGGAACGATGGGACGGATGACGCGTTCTATCATATCGCGTTCCACGGTCGCAAGATCTGTCTGTTCGTCGTGCTGTGTCGAAATGACGATGGTGTCGACGCGAACCGGAACATCGCCATCGTATTCGACGGTCACCTGCGTCTTTCCGTCTGGCCGCAGATACGATAATTCGCCGTTCTTGCGCAAAGCCGTCAACTGACGCGACAAACGGTGCGCCAACGAAATGGGCAACGGCATCAACTCCGGTGTCTCATCGCAGGCGAAGCCAAACATCAGGCCTTGGTCGCCGGCGCCGATCTCCTCGATGGCGGCGTCGCTTAACTGGCCGCGCACCTCGAGCGCCTGGTTGACACCCTGCGCAATGTCCGGAGACTGCTCGTCGATGGATGTGATAACCGCGCAGGTCTCGGCATCAAAGCCGAACTTTGCGCGCGTATAACCGATATCGGCGATGGTGCGGCGCACGACCTTCGGAATATCGACATAGCAGTTCGTCGTAATTTCTCCCGCGACCAGCACCAACCCGGTTGTCACGGTCGTCTCGCACGCCACGCGCGCATTCGGATCATATGTCAAAATCTCATCCAACACGGCGTCAGAGATTTGGTCACAAATCTTGTCTGGATGTCCCTCTGTCACAGATTCTGAGGTAAACAGGCGTCGTTGTCCCAATCTGGAACCTCCTTTAGTTCCAAGCGGCGGCATCTGCGGCCAGCTTGTCCGAGTGCAAAACAAATCATATCGTAGTATATGAAAAAATCAGAGTCAACCACTAGTCACTGTAAACGCCAGCAAGCGCTGTTCTTCATTTAGATTCCGCCGTTTCCGCCTTACCGCCCGCCATCAACACACGCAACGCGAATTTCGGCAAGGCCAGTTGGCGCCGCCAACGCTTCGGCTCAGACAGGAGTCTATATAGCCACTCCAAGTTCAAGCGTTGAAAGACATCCGGCGCGCGTGTCACCGTGCCGCCCCAAACGTCTATCGATCCGCCAATCCCAACGCCTACACACGCGGGCAAGCGACCGAGCACGTCGCGCAAGAACTGCTCCTGGCGCGGCTGCCCCATGCCAACGAGAAACAGGTTGGGTGCAAACGCCCGCACGTCGTTCACAATCGACTCGACTTCCGGCGGCGAGAAATAACCATGATGGCCGGCAAACTCGAGCGTCGGATAAGCATGTCGCAATTGGCTAAGACAAGCCGCAAGCGACACCTCGGTGGCGCCGAGCAAATAGATGCGCAGACTTTGGCGGCGATCCTCTGCGGCGCGAAAGACCGCTGGCAGTAACTCGACACCCGTCACCCGCTCGGGCACAGGTCTGCCGCGCTTCGCTGCCGCCCACACAACCCCAATGCCATCGGCTGTGACCAAGTCGGCGGAGTTGACGAGGCGCAATAGGGACTCGCTCAACTGACACTGCATGACAAACTCAGGGCCGGCCGTGACGACCAAGTGATGGTTGCCATCGCCCGTCCAGTACAGGATTTTCTCGACCGCTTCCGCTGTCGTCACGCGATGGAAACGCACGCCCAACACATCGACGACATCTTTCGCGAAACCTTGTACAGCCACGTCGCCAGCCTCCACTTTCCGAAATCTATCGCATCCATCATACCACGCAAAGACGAGCCACGCGCTAGGATAACAGACGTGCGACAGAGAGTTCAAGCGCGATGGAGGCCACGGAAACGGCCGTGACCATGAGCGCGACGACCGAGATAACAATGTGGAACATTCGGCTGCGTGGCGCCTTCATTCGGATCGCATCCCCACATGAGAATAGGCAGGGCTCCATGGCCCTGCCTTCTCCAGTTTTCCCCCGTCCACAACCGAGCTAAACAGCCAGAATCGCAGTCGCGTCTCAGATGGCTGTCTCCTCCGTGCGCGGCGAGAGCGCCTTGCGGTTGAACGCGATCACGATGGCATTCGCAACAAGCAGCGACATCGTGACGTAAAACACGGATCGAATTCCGTAGCTCGCGGCGACGCTGCCGCCAATCAGCGGCCCGACGAGATTGCCAAAGAACGTCGCGCTGGAATTCATGCCAAATGCCGTAGCCTGCTTTTCAAGCGGTGCGAGCTTGCGCACAAGCACCTGCAAAGACGGCAGCATACCGCCGATAAATAATCCAAGCAAAAACCGTCCACAAAGCAGGAGTGCTAGATTGTGTGCGAGCGACTGTGGGATAAACGCCATGGCCGCCCCAAGAAATGCGACCAAGAGAATGCGGTATTGTCCAATCCTGTCGCCGATTCGCCCAAGCGTCGGCGTGCCGATCAAGTTGGCGATGCCAGAGGTCGCGATGACCAAACCGGCAACCAAGGATAAATGCGGTCCGTGATAGATGTGGCGCGTGAAGATGGTGACAATCGGTTCGATGCTCATCATCGCCAACTGCGTCATGAACGACCCCAGGAATACCGGCCAAAGCCCGATGAGCGTGCGCCACGATCCGCGCTGTTTGGCCCTGACTTCCCGCTTGACCTTCGGTTCGTGCACAAAGATGAGAACGATGAGGCTGGCCACCACCAACAGGGCGCCTGTGAAGAAGAAGCAGCCTTGAAAGCCGAGCCATTCCGAGAGCACGCCGCCAATCAAGGGGCCGATGAGCGATCCGGCAATGTTACCGGTTTGCAGGGTGCCAAGTGCCTTTCCCGATTGTTCGGCGGGCGTAACCGACGCCTGCAAGGATATGGCCATCGAAATAAACCCAGAGAAGATGCCGTTGATGAAACGCAGCAAGAGCAATTGCCAGGGCGCGGTGACAAGGCCCATACAGGCCGTCATCGCGCCCATGCCAAAACCTGCGCGGAGCAGCATCAGCTTGCGGCCACGGCGATCGGCAAACGCCCCCCAAATCGGTTGAAAGATGAACGATGTCACGAACTGGATAGAAAATACCCAACTCGACCACCGGTCAATGCTTTGCTCCGTATGCACGCCCAGTTGCGCCAAATACAGCGGTATGAACGGGATGATGAGGCTTGTGCCCATCGTCACGCAAAAGTTGGCGAACCACAAAATGACGAGCGTGCGTTTCCAGGCAACCATGTCAATCGGCGACCCTTCGCCGCAACGTCTCGACGATCCGCGACAGCGTGTCGTCCCGGTCGCCAGCGCTGTTGCCACGCACCCCGACGTACATCTTCATCTTGGGCTCCGTGCCTGACGGTCGGATGGCTGCCCAATGTCCCCCTGCAAACAGGAACTTCTGTACATCGGAGGTCGGCAACGTCAGGCGTTCTATCTTACCGTCCGCGACGAATCGGCGCTCGCCGGAGAGATAGTCCTCAATGGCGATCAACCGAAGTCCTTCGACCTGTAATGGCTGTTCGCGCAGGGCCGCTAACGCCCTCTTCATCCGCTCCACACCGTCGCCTCCGGACAGTTCCACATTGACCAGCTTTTCGCCGTACCAACCCCATTGTTCGTACAGACGCTCCAACACATCGAACAGGGTCTCGCCCCGCGACTTGTGATACGCGGTCATCTCCGCAATGGCCAGACAACCTTGGACAGCATCCTTGTCGCGGACAATGGGCGAAAGCAAATAGCCATAGCTCTCCTCGTAGCCGACGAGCAGGCGATAGGAGCCATCCGCTTCATAAGCCGTAATGCGATCGCCGATGTACTTGAAGCCGGTTAACGTCTCCTCGACGGTGACGCCGTGCGCCTGAGCAATGGCGCGGCCAAAATCAGAGGTGACGATGGTTTTGAAGACGATGGGTGGCTGACTGTTCTGCTCCCCCGCCTGCAAGCGTCCACACATGTAATCGACCAGTAGCGCACCAACCTGGTTACCCGTGAGCAACTGTAGCTTCCCGCTCTTGTCGCGAGCGGCAATGCCGACGCGATCCGCGTCTGGATCGGTGCCCATGACGAGATCGGCTCCCACGTCGTCTGCCAACTGACAGCCAAGCGACAAGGCCTCGCCCTCTTCCGGATTGGGGCTTTTCACGGTTGGGAAATCGCCATTGGGCTCGACCTGTGGCGAGACCAAAGCCACCTGCTCATACCCGGCGAGCCGCAGCGCTTCACGGACAGGCACGTTGCCTGTTCCATGCAACGGCGTGTAGACGATCGACAGTTGCTTGCGTTCGTCGGTAAGCCGCGGATCGCGCAGTTCGCGAACGACCGTTTCGAGATACTCAGCGCGCACAGTAGTCGGGATGGACTGCAGCAGCCCCTTGGCTAGCGCCTCGTCGCGCGCCAGACTCGGCACCTGAAAGATGTCGGCAAAGGTGGCCATGCGGGCTTTGATGTCGTGCGCATCATCTTCAAGCAACTGCCCGCCGTGCCGGTTGTAAACCTTGTACCCGTTGTACTTCGGCGGATTGTGGCTGGCGGTAATCATGATGCCTGCGGCGGCGCCGAGATGGCGAACCGCCCAAGACAGCTCAGGAGTCGGACAGAGCAATGGCGCAACATACGCGCGAATGCCGTATGCTGCCAATGTGCACGCCGCGATCTCGGCAAACAGTTGCGAGTGATGGCGACAGTCATAGCCAATCGCCACCCCCGCCTTCACCGCATCCTCCCCTTGCGCCTGTAGATGGAGTGCGAGACCAGCAGTTGCGCGGCGCACCGTGTAGATGTTCATCCGATTGAGGCCTGCTCCCATGACACCGCGCAAGCCACCAGTGCCAAAGTCGAGATCGGCGCCAAAACGATCGCGGATTTCCGCCTCATTCGTCAGGCTTTTAAGTTCCTCGCGCATCTCGGCGGGCAAGTGCGGTTGATCAAGCCAGTGTTGATACTCCTTCGCTGCGTCAAACGCGGTCATGTTCGATCACGCCTCCTTCGATTGGATGGTTCGCCGACTGCCCCGGCTAAGCCGCCATCATACGCCGCCAGTGACTTGATTGAAGAACGTCAACACTTCGGCAAACGCAGAGCGAGCTGCTTGAGGATGATACGACGCCCGTGAGTCATTGAAAAACGCGTGATGCGCCCCTTCGTACACGCGGTACCGGAAGTCCTTCCCAGCTTTTTGCATTTGCTCGGCAAACGCCGGAACGGCATCGGTAATGCGCGGATCGAGCGATGCGTAAAAGCCGCGAATCGGACACTGGATGCTTGCGATCCGGTCTTCACCAGGCGCTTGGCCGTAGAAAATGACGGCGCCAGCCAGTTTCGGGTCAAGTGTCGCGAGTCGCGCCGATAGGCCCCCACCCATGCAGAAGCCGATGGAGACGACGGGTTGACCCTGACTCCCAGGATATGTATCTCGCAGGAATGAGGATGCGGCGAGCAATTGTTCGTTGTACGCATCGAGGTTCAAACCGCCAAACAAGGCCCCAAATGTGCGTCGAACCTGGGTGCGCTGCGGTTCTGGGAGCGTTTCCATCGCGCGATCGCGCGCTTCTGTGTCGTTCCAAACCTGCGGTGGCACGGTCTCGAGGAACTTTTTGACGGCGTCGATCGCGTCTGCTTCAAAGCCTTCCTTGCGCTTGCCATCGATGGCGTACAAATCCGGCGCGAGCGCGACATAACCTGCCTCCGCAAAGCGATTGGCGACGTTTTGGATGTGATCGTCCACGCCCCAGATTTCCTGTAGGACAATGACGGCTGGTTGCCCATTGGGCAGGCGCTCCGGCTTCGCCAAATAGCCCAGTTGTTCGCCGTTTTTGCCATAGCGAATCCATTCAGTATGTAATGACATATTTGCCACCTCCATGGATATTGTGTCACAGTGCAATCATCGGCTCAACTAAGCCGAAACAGGTGTGAAAACCGCTTGGAAGAGAGGTTGAGCAAGATGACCACCTATCGGGCGGCCGTGGTGACGGTGAGCGATTCGTCCGCGGCCGGGCGGCGCCAGGACACGAGCGGCCCCTTGCTTGCAGGACTCTTGTCGGAACTTGGGTTTGTGGTGATCGCAACGACCACCGTCCCCGACGAACGAACGCAGATTGCCGATCTCCTGCGCCAACATGTGACGGCAGGCGTATCGATGGTTGCGACCACCGGCGGCACGGGGCTTGGACCGCGCGACGTGACGCCGGAGGCGACGCGCGACGTCATCGAACGCGAAATTCCGGGCATCGCCGAAGCGATGCGCGCCGAGACGCTGCGGAAAACGCCATTTGCAATGACGTCGCGACAAGTTGCGGGAAGTGTCGGTCGCACGCTGATCGTCAACTTTCCGGGCAGCACCAAAGCCGTGGAAGAGTGTTTTGCGGTGGTGCGCCCAGTGCTCAAACATGTGGTAGACCTACTGATGGGAGACACCGAACATCGGCATTAGGCGATACCCACCGCATCCAATGTTTATTCCTGTCTGGTGTATTCCAGCCCCATCTCTTCTGCCCGTATCGCCGCCTGACGCATCGCATCGACAATTGCCTGCTGCACGCCACGCCCTGCCAACACCTGGAGCCCGGCGTGCGTCGTGCCGTTTGGCGACGTCACGCGTTCCCGCAGTTCGCCCGGGCTTAGCTCCCATTCGCGCAACACATGCGCGGTGCCAATCACCGTCTGAATGATGAGACGCCGCGCCAATTCCGGCGTGAAACCGAGTTCAATGGCCGCCTGTTCCATCGCCTCGAGCAAGTAGCTGAGAAAACCCGGTCCGCTCCCCGAAACAGCCGTTGCGGCATCGATCATCGCTTCCTCCATGACGACAACTTCCCCCAACTGGGACAACAAACGCACGGCTTCGTCGCGCCGCTTGGCGCTGACATCGGGAGCTGCGGCAAGCGCGATGGCGCCGGCCATGACCGCAACCGGCACGTTGGGCATCGTGCGCACCACCTGCGCCTTGCCGCACGAGGCGCGCTGGATGGCCGCGATCGAAATGCCTGCAGCAAACGAAATCAACGTCTGCCCGGACAGATAGTCCGCCATCTCCTTGCAGGCGGCAAGCACGTCGTAAGGTTTGATGGAGAGAATGACGACACCAGATTGACTGACCTCAGCGAGCGAGCTGGCAGGTGTAATGCCATACAGTTGCTGCAACTGCGCGAGGCGATCGCGATTCGAGCGGTTGAGCACGCGGATGCGCGCCGGGTGGACCGCCTGCTGTGCGACGACCCCCTTGATAAACGATTCAGCCATCGCACCGGCGCCGAGTATGAAGATGTCGTCCACGCGTTCTCCTCCTGTCTCCTAGCTTTTTG
Organism: Alicyclobacillus sacchari; assembly: GCF_004366795.1. Classification (GTDB taxonomy): domain Bacteria; phylum Bacillota; class Bacilli; order Alicyclobacillales; family Alicyclobacillaceae; genus Alicyclobacillus; species Alicyclobacillus sacchari. Next base: position 73,451 of record NZ_SORF01000008.1, read on the forward strand.
TCTTGTTGGACGGACGCCCGTCAGCGCTCCACGTCCGTTAGGAATGCCACCGTTTCGCGAATGACCTCATTCTCCCAGTGCTGGTTGTTGAACGTGTGATCCGCTTCTTCGAGTAGATGCACGCGAGCCCGCTCGCCGTACACGTCCTCCTGGTATTTGAGGGACACCTCGTACGGCACTGTGGCATCTTCCATGCCATGCAGGATCAGCACGCGGCCTGAAAAGGGACGGGCACGTTCGTACGGATCGATCGCGAGAACATCCTCGTACAACCCGCGCCCGACGAGATTGCCGCCGAGATCGATCACATCATCGTCGGCACCGACATGCTGCTCTTCGGCCGCACGCCGCATCGATTCGCGCAAACTGCCCGCAGGCGCCCAGAGAACGAGTCGATCCACCGCATCAGGCATGTCCCCCGCGACGATGGACGCCACATAGCCGCCCATGCTGAGGCCGACGAGACTGACGCGATCAGAGAGGATCCGCGGGTCGGCTTTCACCCACTCGAGGATGGCCTTGGCGTCGCGAATTTCGGAGCTCGCCGTCATGTTTTGGAAGTCGCCGTCACTGTCGCCACTTCCGGCAAAGTCAAAGCGAAAGGCAGCGATGCCGGCCGCTTCAAGCGCACGGCTCAATTTGACAAAAATCTGATGGGGTTCGATGTGTGTACCCGTAAACCCGTGAAACAAAATCGCTGCCGGCACCGGCCTTGTTGCCGCTTGATCCGGCACGTGCTCCATCCCGCGCAGCACGAGTCCGTCAACCGTCAATTCGATGGCCTTCTGCATGTGGGGCTCCCCTCCCTCTTGCACACTTTTTCCTTCTCCATGTTACCACTTGACTTTCGTCCAAACCACATGGTAATGTACTCATTGCGCGTTGCGAGAACGCGGTTTTCCCAACGCGGAGGGGTACCAAAGTGGCCAAATGGGGCGGACTGTAAATCCGTTGCGGAATGCTTCGTAGGTTCGAATCCTACCCCCTCCACCAGCGTCTGAATTTTGGACGTTTGGGAAAAGCTGAATACGCGTATGGTGAGTGTGGCGAAGGGGTTAACGCACCGGATTGTGGTTCCGGCATTCGTGGGTTCGAATCCCATCACTCACCCCATGCTGGGGAATAGCCAAGCGGTAAGGCAACGGTTTTTGGTACCGTCATGCGAAGGTTCGAATCCTTCTTCCCCAGCCATATGTGCCCTTAGCTCAGCCGGATAGAGCGTTTGACTACGAATCAAAAGGTCGGGAGTTCGAATCTCTCAGGGCACGCCATCGTGGGGGTATAGCTCAGCTGGGAGAGCACCTGCCTTGCAAGCAGGGGGTCGTCGGTTCGAATCCGTCTACCTCCACCACTTTCCTCGATAGCTCAGCGGTAGAGCATCCGGCTGTTAACCGGAGGGTCGTAGGTTCGAATCCTACTCGGGGAGCCAAGTTGCGGCCCCATGGTCAAGTGGTTAAGACACCGCCCTTTCACGGCGGTAACGCGGGTTCGAATCCCGCTGGGGTCACCATACTGCATCTTCATACTTGGACGTTTAGCTCAGTTGGGAGAGCATCTGCCTTACAAGCAGAGGGTCGGCGGTTCGAGCCCGTCAACGTCCACCACTTCTTGCCGCGGGGTGGAGCAGTTGGCAGCTCGTCGGGCTCATAACCCGAAGGTCGCAGGTTCAAGTCCTGCCCCCGCAACCATTCGGCTCGGTAGCTCAGTCGGTAGAGCAGAGGACTGAAAATCCTCGTGTCGGCGGTTCGATTCCGTCCCGAGCCACCATTCTGTGTTGCCTTTCTTCGTCGAAGTGATTGCTTAATGAAGGGACTCTCCCCTTTTTGACTCGTTCACATCATGGCCCATACCGACGGCATTGGCAACGCGCAACCCTTCCATGGCGGCGTAGCTCAGCTGGTTAGAGCACACGGTTCATACCCGTGGTGTCGGTGGTTCGAGTCCACTCGCCGCTACCAAGTTGTTTACATCCCTGAAACAAGGCGTGTTCCCTAAGTATTACGGATTGTATAGAATTCCTGACTCATGCGCGCGGCTTTTTCCGCGTTCATACATTTCATACACCAACAAAAACGAGCCCACTTTTGTGGACTCGTTTGTACATACATCGAATGAATGCCATGCTCATTCGTAGTACGTCAGATTACAGTTTGTACACGTTGGCTGCTTGCGGACCCTTCGGGCCTTCCACGATGTCGAACTCGACAGCTTGACCTTCGTCGAGCGTCTTGAAGCCGTTGCCTTGGATGGCGCTGAAGTGAACGAATACATCTTCGCCGCCTTCGACCTGAATGAAACCGTAACCCTTTTCTGCGTTAAACCACTTAACTGTACCTTGCTGCAAAATCAATTCCTCCATGGTGCTCAATGCACGCTTTCAAATTCCACACAGGCGGCCAATCCCGCTGTTCATAAGCGGCTTCGGACCCGTGCTGCCAGCCGAGATATCGGCGACACCTATAGTGTAACCTAAGTGGGTCAATTTAACCACAACTTTCTGGAGGCGTACAAAAGATGAATTTCGAAAACGCGCCGCTATCCCCCATTCTCGAGCGGATCGAAGCAACAGCCGATATGATCTGCACGTTTGACCATCGCCTTTCCTTTGCCCGCACCGAGCATGGCATCGAGGTTACATTTCGCCATCATACAGGTGCTGTCGCCGCCGTCGTCTTGGCCGTCGAGGCGCAAACGGATGCGATCGTACAAATTTCAGCCATACGAAGCCTGGACGAAGACCGCGCAACCCCCACGAAACAATCTGTCTACCGCGGGACAGCGCCAGGGCGGGCGCTCGACGACGCCACCACAGCATGGCTGGCCACCTGGTACGGGGATTGCGTTCGTCAGCTATCGACGTAGTGTACATATGCGCCGACCTTGCCCAATCAGCCAGCCCTACTTCGCCAGCCGCATCTCTCCACGCAGCACCGTGATCGCTTCGCCACCAACCCAAACCGCCGAAAGGTCGGTCGGATCGATCTCGGCCCAAATACGGCCAGGCCGCTTGAGACTCCATCCTTGTTCGAAAACGAGCCGGCCAGGTTGAAGTACGCCGCGATGTACCAATAACGCTGCCAGCGCCCCGGTCGCCGTACCCGTATGCGGATCTTCCGCGACGCCGACTGCGGGCGCGAAATCGCGCGTATGCGCGCTGGCCTGCGGATCCACAGGATCAAGCGTGTAAAGGTGCACGCAAGCGGCGCCAAGCTTGCGCGAGACAGTCGCAACCCGCTCCGTATGCGGCTCAAGAGCCAAGAGCGCAGAACGACTCACCACAGGCACCATGACCTGCCACAACCCGGTTGAAGCCATGGTGAAAGGCAAGTCCTGCACAACCTCGTCTCCCGTCATACCAAGTGCCGCAAGAATTTGTGCCTTGTCCTCTTGCTCCAAGTCGCGAAACTGCGGCTTCGCCTGCCGCATCCACACCATCCCGGTGTCTTCAATTCGCATTCGCAGCCTGCCCACGTTCGTCTCAACCTGAAGATCCCCTGTTACCTCTGACCACTCGCGCAAAAGATGCAAGGCAGCGATCGTGGCATGTCCGCAAAGGTCCACCTCAATCGTCGGCGTATAGTAACGAAAATCGTAGCGGTGATCACCAAGGTGTACGACAAAGACCGTCTCCGAACAGTTCATCTCACGAGCTATCGATTGCCGCATGTCGGCCGCAAGCTCGTCCGCATCGAGCACGACGCCGGCTGGATTGCCGAAGAATGGATCTGTCGTAAATGCATCGACCTGAAAAACTTCGATTTCCTGCATCGCTCAGCCTCCTGCCACCTATTTACTCGATCGCCAGATGGATATAATCAGGATGAATACCATGAACAGTCCGACAGCGACGCCCACTTCGGTGGTCGGAAACGACCAAAGTGCCGAGGGCGAGCGCTTGAGTACCGTCGCAATCAAAAGCCCAGCCATAAAGATGCTGAATGCGAGCAACGTGATACTAAACGACAAGCGATTGCCAATCCGAATGAGCTGGCGCATCAGCTGATCCACTTCTGCCATTTCGAGCTGCACGCGCACTTTTCCTCGTCGCCATTCGCGCAAGATGCCACGAATTTGCCGGGGAACGTCGGTCAATAGCTCGGCCGTATCGATGGCGCCCCGAAATGCCTTGCCGACGAATTGCCGCGGATTCATGCGTTCGCGCAACAATGCACGACCAAACGGCTCGGCGATATTCAGGATGCGAAACGATGGCTCCAGCCCTTCGACCACACCCTCGACCGTGACGAGCGTCTTGCCGACAAGCGCGAGATCGGAAGGAATTTTTATGCGATGGCGGTATGCGACGGAGAACAGTTCACTCACCGCATCGCCGAGACTGATTTGTGTAAACGGCAAGTCATAATACTTTTCGCGGAGGTTATCGACGTCGCGGTGCAAACGCCTGTCGTCGACGTCATTGGGGACCACGCCCATGCGGTAGAGCACGCGGACGATGGCGTCGGAGTCGCGGCGCATGAGCGCGATGATTAGCCCCGACAAATGTCGCTTCATCTCCGGAGTCAGGCGGCCAACCATGCCGAAGTCCATGAACAGCACACTGTGATCTGGCAGCACCGCGAGATTGCCTGGGTGAGGATCTGCATGAAAGAAGCCATGCATGAGCATCTGTGTAAATTCGGCGTGGGCCACACGTTGGGCGATCTCGCCTGTGCGATAGCCCGATTCACGCAAAAATGCGCCGTTCGTCAGTTTGATCCCGCGCACATACTCCATCGTCAACACGCGAGATGTGCTCCAGTCCCAGAAGATTTCTGGGATGCGCACGGTTGTATCGCCTTCGTGGATCTTGCGCAATCGATCAGCGTTACGACCCTCAATCGTATAATTCAACTCGTTGAGCAAAGTGTAGCGAAACTCTTCGACGACCTGGCTGAGCTCATAGTGCGCCGCCCATTCAAAATGTCGTTCGGCGAGGCGCGCCAAATCCATCAAAATGTCGAGATCGATCTCGATTTTTTGCTGGATGTCTGGACGCTGCACCTTCACGGCCACCTCTTCACCCGTCTGCAGCTCGGCACGGTGCACTTGACCGATGGATGCAGCACCCACGGGGACCTCGTCGAAGACCCGGAACATCTCCGTGAGCGGTTGCCCCAGCTCGGTCTCGACGATGGTGCGAATCTGGTCAAACGCGACGGGCGGCACTTCGTCCTGCAGCTTCGCCAACTGCTCAATGAACTCGGGCGGAAACACATCGGCACGCAGGCTGGCGATTTGCCCTAGCTTGATGAAGGTTGGGCCGAGCTGCTCGATGACCAGGCGCATCCGCTCATACGTCGAAATGGTCTCGCGTTCACGCCGTTCCGAAAAGATGCGCCGCGGCAAGGACAAAATGTCAAACAGACCAATCTCGTCGATAAACCAGCCAAAACCGTTGGCGACCAGAATCTGTGCAATGTCCTTGTACCGCGATAGATGGCGAACCCGCTTGCCGAGAATCTGTCCCCCAACCATGTCATTCTCCTTTGCCTGCCGACGTCAGCCAGAATCAATCGACCTGTTCGAGCTGGTCAGCGGCGGTTGACGTTTCAGTTCCGGCATTCCCGGACAGCTTGGCCTCAAGTTGCTGCACGCGGCTATCCAACCGTTCGATCAGTTGACGAAGACTCGCCAATTCAGCGCGAATGCCTTCCTGGTCTTCGCGCACGCCAAGCTTCGTTAACGCCTTTTGCACATTGTCCTGTACGGCATTCTGCAGCTCGATCCGACCTTGTTCGCCACGCTCGATCATCTCATGCACAAAATCCCGCGTCTGTTGCGGGGTCATCCGCTTCTCTTCCGCCCATTGTTTGGCGGCTTCAGACAATCGCTCGCGGCTGTAGGACATCAGTCCGACACCGAGATCGAGAACTTTTTTCCAGGAGTCTTCCACTATCGTGCACCTCGCTTCGCAATTCGCTGTGTGACTACCTTATGATGTGCGGCGCACACGCGCACGGCTTGTTGCCAATAGTGTACCACGTTCCCAGTCTACACACGCAATTGCAGGAGCGGCCGAAGCTCCGCCTCCGACAACGGCCTGTACGTGCCCGGGGTCAAGGCTGGATCGAGGGCGAGCGGGCCCATCGTCACCCGCTTCAAAAACGTCACCTGCTTTCCCAAACTCTGAAACATCCGCTTCACTTGATGAAACTTACCTTCGTAAATCTCAATGTACGCCTCCGATTCGTCACTGGACCTAACGATTTCCAATCGCCCCGGCAGGCAGACGTAGCCGTCTTCGAGGACGATACCAGCCGCTATGGCATCGCGATCGCGCTCGTCCAAGCGCCCCTCGACGCGTACGCAGTAGCGCTTAGGCACGTGACGCTTCGGAGAGAGGAGGCTGTGCGCCAATTGCCCGTCGTTTGTCAAAAGCAGCAGGCCCTCTGCATCTTTGTCAAGGCGCCCGACGGGAAACACACCAAACGACCGATCCCGAGCTGCAAGCAGTTCTGTGACAACCGGCTGGCGCAGATCTTCGGTGGCACTGAGCACGCCCTGCGGCTTGTACATCATAAAGTAAACAAACTGCTCGTATGGGATGGGCTCGCCATCGCACTCAACCACATCTTGCCCGACGACGGCATGTGCCGCAGGATCTTTCACGATCTCGCCATTGACGCGCACGCGACCAGATTTACACAGCTTCTTGACCTCACTGCGCGTACCCATACCAGCGGTGGCAAGCCACTTGTCCAACCTTACCCGTTCCACGGCCGTCCTCCTTACAATGTCCCTTACGGCTCCTGAAAGTTCCACCTTGTCTTTCCCTGACCATGCCGTACAATGGACTTGAGGCTCTTGTTGCCCAATCAAGCGAGACTACCATTCTCGAAACGAGGTGCTGTGATGCATTTGCTCACCATCGCACTTGTCGTCCTGCTCGGAATCGCCGTCATCTGTCTCGCCATCATTGCATTTGTCGCATTGACCATCTATTGGACCTTGGAACCGATTTTGAGTGTTCTCGGCAAAATCTCGACAGGACTCGAGATTGGGCGCTTTCTGTATCATCGCCTCGAATGGCTGCGCCGCCGACGCTACAAAGACTGGTACAGGGACCGTTAACAAACGTCCTGTCATTTCTTCATCAACGGTATCCGACGGGCCCCTTGCAGCAAACGGGGCCCGTCGAACTACATCTGTGGACACGGGTTTGTCCGCGGTTACGATTCGTGTTCGTCGAGCAACCACGTCTGTTCTTCCACAATGCGCTGACGCAGCCGCTCGTAACACGTCTTTGGGTCCTTTGCAAAAACCAGCCTGCCATTGACGTAGGCATACGCGTTATGTTGACACAGGCCACACAGACTAAGGCACTCGGTTTCTAACACCGTGACCCCCGGAAACTCTTCCTCCAGTTCGCCGAGCGGGTACGCGGCCAGCGGATTGCTCGCGCACACTTCGACCACGATCACGCCGTACACCGCACCGCTCTCCTTTCTCGGACAACTTCACTCACATGGGCAACACACAAACCGGCCTCTTCACCTCATACCGGAGCTTCGTGTCCATAGGCTTGCCCCCTTCATCGATGGCAAACACACCAAGTGCGTCGTCGTCTTGGTAAGCGATCAGCAGATACCTGTCATCGGCCAACAAACTGAAGTGACGCGGCGTCTTCCCGCCTGCCGCCACCTCATAGATTGCCTGCAGCAAACCGCCTGGCCGGACCTCGAATACGCTCAATGTGTCCGCGCCGCGGTTTGTCACATACAGGCGAGTCCCACGCGCATTGAGCTGGAGATGGGCAGCCCAGCGCACGCTTGCCGGATCGTCATAGAGCGGCAAAACTTGTGCGAGTTTGAATGATTGCCCGTCCCGCCTGAACACATTCACCGTTGCGTTCAACTCACCGACGACGTACAACGCCTCTCCGCTTGCCAGAAACGCCATGTGGCGTGGCCCCGTGCCTGGCGGCAAGACTATTTCATCGCTGAATGTGAGATAGCTATTGCCCTGCTCGTAGATATAGAGCCGATCCGTACCGAGATCGGCAGCAAAGACGCGTTTGGTTACCGGATCGATGGCGACTGAATGGGCATGTGGAGCCTCTTGGCGGTCTCTGTTTGGTCCGCTTCCGGAAAAGCGCAGGACTTGCGAGGCTGGTTCGAGCCAGCCGTTTTCGTCCGTCGACAGCACGGTGATGTTGCCAGACATGTAGTTGGAAACATAGATGTTGCCTGTTTCCCCGAAAGCGAGATGGCAAGGTGAAGCGCCATCTGCCAACTGCCGATTGAGTGGTATCAAAGTGTACGCCGACGGCTCATAGCGGTATGCCGCAACCTGGCCGTTTGCCGTTTCACTCACCGCATAAAGATACCGTTTCTTCTGCTCGTACAAGAGATACGAAGGAGACGCGATTCCCGATGCGCCACCCATCGGCCTGAACGACGCCGAATGTGGATCAAATTCAAGAATCCGAATGGATTGCTCGTCTTCGCCTCCATACGTACCAATGAATACAGTTGTCATAGGATCGCTCTCCCATTCATTCGAACCGGAAGTCTTCACAACGTTTCGTTGATCATACCTCGCCCTCGCCTCGATGCCAAACGCGCCGAAGTGCCCACAGCCCAGCTATCAAATTCAAATTCAAGGTTGCGATGCGATGCTTGGAACCAGAGCCCCATCTTGCTGAAATGTTAGGAGGTCCATACATGACACCTGAGGAGCGAAAACTGGCCAACCAACAGCGTGAAAGACGCATTCGCAGGTGGCTGGCAGGATTATCGTGGACGCTGCCAGCCGTGTCGTTTGGCGGATTTTTTGCAATTTGGCACGCCATTGCGGGAGGCGCGTCGGCACAGGTAAACACGACGTTGGCGAAGAGCGTTGCCCACCCGTCAACCGGTTCGGCAACGGGCACCATTCGCACCATCAGCAAGCATGTTGCGAACGATATTGTACTTCAATTTGGCGATACCGGAACAAAGGTCAAAGCGTTGCAACAGCAACTGGCCAGTTTAGGCTTTTTCTCCTATGTCGCAACCGGCGATTACGGGTCGATCACGGAAAGTGCTGTGTCTGCATTCCAGTCGTCAGTGGGTCTGCCGGCGACAGGCACGGTGGATCGCAAGACCTTGCAAGCCCTGCAGAAAGCCGTCCAAGAACAACGCATGCAAAGGCTGCAAAACCAACAAACCGCGCAAAAGCAATCCGCACAACCTACACAGCCACAGTCCACGCAGACCGTGCAGCAACAACCTGCGCAGACCACGCAAAGCGGAGGAGTCAGCAGCGGTTCCAACGCGTCCGGTTCCAACGCGTCCAACACCTACGTGCCCCCCGCAAGTTCTGTGCAAACACCACCAAGCGCCATCACATCAGCGTCTTGAGGTGTGCCAGATGGACATTGCACGGTTCCGAGCCATGGGTACGGACGTTACCGTTCGCGTCCCTGATGCCCATCGCGTACCGGACGAGTTCGGCAAAGCGCTGGCAGACGGCGTACAGCAACATATCGCCGAATTGGAGTCGATCCTGACGCGATTTCAACCGGATAGCGCCTTATCCCGATTCAACCGTTCCCAGGGCCAATGGGTGCATGTCGACCCTCGCCTCTTCGAAGTCCTGCGGCTTGCAGACGATGCGTTCGCCGCGACAAACGGCTGGTTCGATCCGTTTCTCGGCGCAGATATCCGCCGAATAGGCTACGACCTGTCGTTTGAACAACTGACAATTACCTATCGTTCCATCGATGTGAGCGATCGGATTGCCCCTGTCGATTCACCACTTGCCCTCCATGCCACCGACTGCCGCGCCCTCCTGCTGCCAGGATACGAAGTGGATTTGGGGGGCATCGGCAAAGGGTGGATCGTAAAGCAAGCTGCCCAGTGGCTTGAACAAGCTGGACTTCGATCGTTCATTTGCAATGCGGGCGGTGATATGGTGTGCCGTGGCCTCAACGGGGACAAGCCGTGGTCTGTCGGCGTACTCGATCCGTTTGCACCTAAGGCCGTCAGATTGACCCTCTCTGTGCGCGATCGCGCCGTGGCGACAAGCGGCACATACCGCCGCCGCTGGATGACTGCAAAGGGACCTGCACACCATCTGCTCGATCCATTCACCGGTCTGCCGACCGAGAGCAATGTCGTCTCCTGCACGGTCGTGCATGCTGATCTGGTGTTCGCCGAAATTCAGGCGAAAGTGGCCATCTTGTTGGGTTCAGACTTGGGCCAAACCTGGCTGTCCCAACAGGATTGTGACGAGTGGGTGTTGATCACAAGTTCGCGGGAGGTCGTTCATCAATGCAACTGATTGTAAAGCCGCAACGCTTGCCTTTTGTCTATACATGGGTGGCTGTTGCTGCCGTGATCGCCGGATCGTATGCGCTCGTTTTCCTCACGGATCCAGCTCCGGCGTCGGCCAACCGGATGCACTGGTATGTGGCGCGCGCGTCTGGCATGACGTCCTACATCTTGCTTGCCATCGCAGTTCTGCTTGGGGCGTCAAGCTCAACCGGGCTTTGGGACCGATGGAAGTTGCGCAAGCTGACCACGCAACTGCACCAGTTTTCTGCGTTGCTCGTGTTTCCCTTTTTATTTTTCCACTTGTGGGGGCTTCACGCCGACACCTCAGTGCCGTTTCCGTTGCCATCCCTGTTCATTCCATTGCACGCAAGCTATCGGCCGATGGCTGTCGGCCTTGGCATACTCGTCATGTATGGATGGGTTTTGCTCATTGTGACATCGTATTTCCGCGAAAAGCTGAATGCCAAGGTGTGGCGAACGATACACATTCTTGCCTTCCCCATGTTCATCGGCGTCACCCTGCACGGGCTGCTGTCGGGGACGGATACAGGAAAACCTTGGGCGACATTGGTTTACGCAATCCCGTGCGCTTTGTTTTTGCTGGTGTCTGGGCGCCGATTGTTCGTGACGCGATCCCGCCGACAGCCACAACATCCGAAACAGCGCGAGGGACAGAACTGATACGAGCGTGAAAACTGCTGCACGCAAACAGCGCCTGCACATGAGCAGGCGCTGTTTCTCATGAATGAACCGATTAACCGATTGGTTTCAGGCGATCCATGACAATCGCGGCCGACTGATAGTTGTACGGCGACGGATCAATCCAGAGGTTGCTTTGTGTCGACCAGCCCGTGAACTGCGCATCGTTGTACTCATACCACAGCGCACCGTTCAAGAGCGGAATGACGGGCAACTGCTCGGCAGCAATTTTCTCGATCTTGTAAATATCGCTCTTTTGCTGGACAAGGTTCGTCGTCTTTGAAAAGTCCGACAGAGCCGTATCCACCGTCGCGTTCTTATAACCCTCGATGTTGAACGAACCGTTCGAATCGAGCATGTCGTAGTACAGCGTATACGGGGTCGGCCCGACATTCGTCCAAGAAATTGCGAAATCGTAAGTCGGCTTTTGCCCTGCACCGGGATCGATCTGGTTGTAGTACGCAGAGTACTGCTCTTGTTGCACATTGACGTTGATTCCGATCTTCTGCAGATCCTGCTTAATCAGCAACGCGTCTTCATCCCAGTCGCTCCAGCCGGCGACAACCAAAAGATTGAACGACAGCTCTTTGCCGTTTTTCGCAAAGATGCCGTTCTTATCCTTCTTAAAACCGGCCGCAGTCAACAGTTGGACAGCCTTCGCATCGTTCTGCGTGAACGTTTTATCGGCGGCTGGCAGGTTCGGATTGAGCCACGACTTCTGCGGCGGCAGAACGAGGCCGTTTGGAGAAGCGACACTCTCGTATCCGGTTTCACCTTTCACCGACAGCTGCGTCCGATTGATCGCGTCGCTTATAGCCTCGCGCACAGGGAGTTCCGCGAGAAGTGGGTTGTTCAAATTCGGATACAGCTCAACTGGGTTGTTGGGCGGGAAGTAGTAGTGATTATGTTTCGGATTGGCCGCCACGAACGTCTTTTGAATATCTGGAATGTTGATGCCTGCGTACTGGATTTGACCGCTGGCGAGAGCGAGATCGGCAGCTTGGTTGGTCGCGTACGCCGGGTAGCTCAGAATTTGCACCTTCGGAGCCCCGTTGTAGTACATTTTGTTGGCCTCGTACTTGACATCCTGTGTCGAGAAGGACATCAACTTGAACGGCCCCGTACCAATCGCCTTGTCATGCGTGATTTTCGCTTTGGCAGGATCGCCAAGGCTCGCCCATTCATGTTGAGGCACGATGTATGTACCGCCAAGCACGTACTGTTCCGCGAACGGAATGTTGGGCTGCTTGAACTGGAAGACGACTTTGTAGTTGCCCTCCGCCTTGACGCTGGACAATTGCTGCCAGATGCCATTGGTGTCAGCGTCCGGGTATTTCTTCAACTCGTTGAACGTGAAGACGACATCCTGAGCTGTAAACGGCTTCCCATCTGTCCACTTCGCCTTGGATTGCAGGCCAACAGTCAGCGTCTTGGCGCCATTGCTGAATGCGAAACTTGTACCCAGCAAGTTAAACTGCTTGCCAGTCGTGTTGTCAAAATAGAAAAGGGTTTCGTAAATATTGCCCAAAGTACCCGAAACACTGTTCGTCCCCGCAAACGGATTGAAGTTGTCCTGCCAGGTGGCCAGCACGTTGGGCACAACCGTCAACGTGGTCGGCGTAGATGCTGCGGATGCCGTCGCGGCAAGGCCGGAGAGTGTGATCAGCGCTGCCGCAGGCGCTGCCAATGCGGCCGCCCATACTTTCTTCGACATATGAATCCCCCTTAGGATCTGGTATCCCTTGTTTGAAAATTGTCAACGGTGATAGAAACCGCTTTCGAATCTACTTACCAGCAGCCCCCTCCTTCTGGATAAGATTTCTGACGGGAATATCTTAGCACTTGTCATAAAGCGCTTTCAATATGTCCGCAAAAGAAATTTTCAAATTATGAATAGGACATTTTGAACAGGATCTTGACGTTCCCGTCCCTCCAAGAAGGTGGTTGCACAGGCAGAAGGACGGGAACTGCTCGAAAGCGGTTACGCTCTGCGGAGGTTGGTCGCAAGTCGCGGCGTTGTCCCGATGCCAATTCGCTTCACGCTCGAACGCATGACCAATTCGACGGGAACAGTCAAAACGGCCGGAGGCTTGTTGGGATTCTGCATGAGCTCGAGTAACTCGTGTCCAGCCATGCGCCCCATCTCCTCTTTGTTCTGACGAATGGTTGTCAAGGCGGGCGTGACATATGCGGCAAGCTGGACATCGTCAAAACCAATCAACGAAATGTCTTCTCCCGGCGTCAACCCCGCCTCGCGCATTGCCCGCATCGCACCGATGGCCATCATGTCCGAAGCGAAGAAAATGGCCGTTGGCGATTCTGGTAAGGTAAGCATCCTTTGCATAGCTTCGTAGCCCGATTCTTCTGTAAAGTCCCCCTCCATAACCCATTCCGCGCGAAATGGCAGTCCGAAATCCTGCATCGCCTGATGATACCCCAGCGTGCGATCATGTCCCGGTTTTGTCCCCGTACGATCTCCCACGAAACCGATATAACGATGACCATTTTCAGCGAGGTGGCTTACAGCCAGACGGGCGCCACCGATATTGTCGGACGCCAAATAACTCGCTCGCGAACCGAGCAGGTCGAGATCGACCGAGATGATAGGAATGCGACTGCGGGACAACGAGGTCAACCCTGGCGAGGTACGGGGAACGCCAAGCAAAAACAATCCGTCCACATCGCGGTGGCGTGCCCGGGCCTCAAATCCATGTGGCATCTTCGATCCGTTAGTAGGCGAAAAGAACAGCACATCGTAACCGCTTGCACCCACTACATCCTGGAAGCTGGCAATAATGTCATGTAAAAACGGATGGCGAAATCCCATCCCAGACTCATCCTGGAAAAACACGCCAATCGACATTGACCTGCGCGTGACCAAACCGCGCGCGGCCGCACTCGGTTGGTAGCCTAGTTCATTTGTAATTTGCTGCACTTTTTCCCGTGTCTTAGCACTCACATCAGGGTATCCGTTCAGCACCTTAGAAACTGTCGTCGCCGATACCCCAGCTCGCCTCGCAATATCATAGATAGTGGTCATTGCAACAACTTCCTTTTTCTCTGTAGTGTCAATCACCCGGCCCCAGTTGCGCTTTGACACCTTGCACAAACACATGCATCTACCCCAAGCACATGCGACATCCATGTGTCAAAAGCATTGTCCGAAACCGCTTTCGGCCCCTCTAATTCACATTGTATACGTTCTTGAATCATAAGCCAAATCCCTTTTGATAGACCGTCATTTATACGAAATTTTTGCGTATTCCAGCTTCCCTGTCCATCTGGATTTGAAAGCGTTACCCGAACGTGCTATTGATAGACATGATATCATTATGCGAAAGAGGTGTCTTGTGTGGAATTTACCAAACTTGGCCGAACAGGGCTTGTCGTCAGTCGGCTTTGCTTGGGCACGATGAACTTCGGGCCCGAAACCGATGAGAAGGACGCATTTCGCATCATGGATGCGGCGCTGGACGCCGGCATCAACTTCTTCGATACGGCGAACGTCTATGGCGGTGAAGGACATCGCGGCCGTACGGAGGAAATCATCGGTCGCTGGTTCGCACAAGGCGGAGGACGCCGGGAACGGGTGGTGCTCGCGACCAAGGTGTACAACATCATGGAAGATCCACTCGATGGCCCCAATGAGGGGCGCGGTCTTTCTGCATACAAAATCCGGCGACACCTCGAGGGCTCCTTGCGGCGCCTACAAACCGATCACATCGAACTCTATCAAATGCATCATGTCGACCTCAGCGTCACCTGGGACGAGCTTTGGGGTGCGTTTGAGGTCGCCGTTTATCAAGGCAAAATTGGCTACGTGGGAGCCAGCAACTTTGCGGGATGGCATTTGGCCGTCGCCCAGGCTGCCGCGAAACAGCGCAACTTCCTCGGACTCGTTTCCGAGCAACACAAATACCACTTGCTTTGCCGCGAACCGGAGCTCGAAGTGCTGCCAAGCGCACAGGCGCATGGTATCGGTGTGATTCCATGGAGCCCGCTCGGAGGCGGTTTGCTCGGGCGCAACGCCCTCACGCGCACCGGATCGCGAAGTGCACGCGCACATGCAGAAGTCGAGAAACACAAGGGCCAGTTGGAGGCGTTCCAGCAATTGGCCAATGAACTCGGTGAGCCGCAAGATGTGATCGCGCTCGCCTGGCTGTTGGCCAATCCAGTCGTCACAGCTCCCATCATCGGACCACGAACGATACAGCAACTTGAGGACTCGTTGCGCGCCGTCGAGGTGAAGTTGACCGACGACGTCATGCAGCGTTTACACGAAATCTTCCCCGGCCCGGGCAAGCCAGCCCCAGAGGCGTACGCCTGGTAAACCTATGAAAAATCGGCGCCAGGCGTGAAGGCCCGGCGCCAATAGCCATAGCCACATCTAACATTGCACGCCGATTTCGCGCAAAAAGGCCCTGGCAATGACCATGTGTCCACTCACGTACGGATGAACGCGATCCCCAGACCAACTCCACGTGGTCAGGTGCTGCAGGCGCTCATCAAACTCAGCCTGAATATCGATGAACGTCGCACCGGTCTCTTCCGCAACCGTTTTCATGGAATCCGCGTATGCGTCTACCATCGCGCGCATCGGATCACTCCGATTGAGTTCGAGGAAAAATGGGCTTAACAAGAACATTTCCTTTACGCGCGGAAGTGTCTTGGTGACCAGTGACCGCAACGTCTCTCGATAACGATCCAGACTGACATGGTTCTCGTACAATAGGCGCGAATCGAACTGCCGCCAGACATCGTTAACCCCAATCATCACCGACACGTAGTCGGGGCGCTGATCAATCACGTCGCGCTGCCAGCGCTCTTGCAAATCGACCACGGTATTGCCGCTCGTCCCGACGTTGACGACGCGTATTGGCCGATCTGGATACAATGCCTGCAATAAACCGTCGACAAACGCGACGTAACCAAAGCCGAGCCCGCCGCGAGGCGCTTCGCCGATCGGTTGATTGCGGCCGCAGTCGGTGATGGAATCGCCAATCATCACAAGTTTGCTGTTTGCTTCTAACCGCATCCCACACTCGCCTCCGTTCCTATCTATCCTAGCACACTTTTCTGACGCGTTATCCAAAGTTTCCATAGGTTTGCCGCCATCAGACCGATGAACAAATACAACAGGCCGCCAAAAGTCAGGTAGATCAAGCTGCTGACGATGGCTGAAATAGCACCAAACCCAATCTGGTGGCGATAGCGGGCCGGTGACGTGGGCGGATCGGTCAACATGAAACAGGCGAGAAACAATGCTGAATTGATGATCGGGTTACGAAACGCGTCTGCGGCCAAAGCGACGTGAAAAGCGCCTTCGAAGGCGAAAAAAGCTAGATAGACCGCAAAAAATGAGAAGAATTGCGGGAACTTGTTGACACGCTGGACGATGGCGTAGCCGATGACGAGCAGGATCGCGGCGCTCCACGCCGGCATGGCGGATAAATCACCCCACCAACTTTCGCTGGCGTGGAATCCTGCAACGGCGACGAGTAAGCCGACCGCCGCCGGATTCAAGATGGGCTTGCGGCCAATCTTCAGCACATGCTTGGACGCAATGGCGATGGCCGTCGTGGCCATGACGACAGGAATCGGAGTGTCTGCGGCGAGTACCAGGCCGATGATGATGGCCGTCACCAAGCCACCGTCAGACAGCCGAACAGGATAGCGGCGCAACCAGAGTGCGACGGTGTCACAGGCTACCGCGGTGGCCACCGCGACCAAGACATTGGCGACACCGCGCAGCGTGCCACTGTCGATCGCGCCGATACACATGAGCACGCACAACAGCACGAGCACAAACCCTTTCGGCGTCCGCAGATAGCGCATTAGCTTCGAATGTCGCCGCCGCGCCAGCGGGATCGTATGCGCTTCACTCATCTGTGTACACCTCCCATTGGTCCGTTGTAAACGTCGATAAATCCGGCATGATGAACAGTCCTTCGACGCCACACTTGGCGAGCAGGGCCCTTCCCTCGTCGGGGCCAAGCACCATCGCCGCCGTCGACAACGCATCTGCCATCATCGCATAGCGGGCGATCACGGTCACACTCGCCGGCGAAGTCCCTCCTCGTTGCGGCAGAACAATATGCGATGCCCCTGGCTCAACTCGGCTTTTGCGCTCATAATCGCCCGATGTACAGACCGCGCAATTCGATATGGCTAAGGTCGCCACAGTGGCACCGGACACGCGCGGATGGCGGATACCGATCCGCCACGGCTTGCCGTCCGGACGAAGCCCACCGGCATAGATATCGCCACCTGCATCGATGACAAAGCCATCGAGTTCCTGCAATTGCGTTGCGGCGAGATCGACAGCGAAGCCCTTCGCGACTGCACCGAGATCGATCACAACCGGTCGGTGCAGCGTCACGGTCCGGTGCTCATCATCCAACGTGATGTCCCGATACGTCACGTCGTCCGGTACCGATACGCTGGCGATGGAGCAGCCGGATTGATAATCGATCGCAAAGCCAAGGCGTTCCATGCGGCGGCCAACGGCGGGATCGAACTGACCAGCCGTGATGTCCGCGATCGTAAGCGCAAATCGCAGCGGATGATACAACAAAGGCGACACGACAACAGCTTCGCCGACGTGGTGGAGCAGCCGCCTGACCTCGCTGTCGGAACGGAACCGCGAACAGCTCGCCTCAACTTCGTAAAACGGACGGATTGCGCTCTCGATGCGAAGTCCGATGTCAGCCTCCGCATGGTGCCGCGATACTCCTGTTATGGCTACCCGCGTGTCCATCGCGACGAACGCCTTCTGCACAGAAGCCGGCCGCTCCATCGGCATCTCACCCTTTATCGTTTGGATTCTGTGCCTGGTCCAAGGCCTGTTGAACCGCCATCGCAAACGCGTACGAACTGAGCGTAGCACCGGAGACAAAGTCCACATCGGCACTTTGCTTTGCGATCACTTCGTTCGGCAGCACGGGATCGATATCGCTTTGCGGATAGTGAGTGTCGCACTGCGTGATTTCCACTTGCGCAATTTTACCGTCCCGGATGATCACCGAAACGACAACGGTGCCAATTTGGTCAGATCCGGAGCCTTGATAAGTCCCATCTATGTATTTTGCTGTCGACTTTGGCCGGCTTGTCTCACGGTTGCCGGCTGTCGCTGTATCGTTGGTCGTATGCGTCGAAGCAGGCCGTTCGTTTCGGCTGGTCGTGCCCGATCCGCCGCTTGGCACACCGACCACCGGTTTATCTGCGGATTGTGCGGTCACGGCATAGCCTGCGGCATACATCGCGCCAAGCGCCACGGTGCACATCGCAATCAGCTGCTTACTCATTTGCTTCGCCATCCACATCACCCCGCTCTACCCGTATCAGAATGTGGTTCAAACGATGATTCCAGTAAGCAGTATAGCCTCTGAATCTTGAAAAACGATTGGCGGTTCCCTCGAAAGGCCCCAATCATACCATACCAAAACAAAACAGACTGGCATCCGGCCAGCCTGTTTTGTTTGCTGCTCAGTTACTCCTCGATACCCTTCTCGGTCTCTTCGACAAAGCCGAGTACTGTGAAGAACCTGCCCTCAAAACTCGACGCTTCGACGTAGCCGTTGTGCAAGAGACGGTAGATGGCCGTGCGCGCCAGAGCACCGCGGCGGAACTGCGGAGCCCCTGCACTGCTGATGGACCGCAAGACCCGGTTTGTGCGATTGTCGATGGTCAGAACCACAGTCGATGTCTTCACGTTCCTTCACCTGCCTTCCTGACATTCGTGCCCGCCCCATGGCAGCGAACACACCGTATACAATGCTGCCTTGTCCCGAATTGACATGGACAAGCGCCGAAGGTCAGGAAGAAGACGCAAAGCAGGGCAGGATGACCAACGCTAGATGGCCAACCCGCCCTGCTTTTGGACAATCCTCATTCGACGTCATCCGGGATGCCGGCTGTCGCCTGCAGATTCCGTACACGACCTTCGTCCAGAAAGACGATGCCGTCACTGGTGCCGGCAAAGTAGACATCTCGGACCTGTTCGCGCGTCACGCGCAGACCCTCGCCATCATCGTGCAAAGGATGGTCAACTTCCACCTCTGGCACATACGGCCTCTTCACAGGCATCCCCCCGTCCACCGAATGTGATCGTCAAACGTAGTGTGGCCGGGAGTTCACAATACATACCCAATCTCAAGCGACCTGCTTTTGTTGTTCCATCACCTTTTGATGCGAAGGGAGGAACCACGAGACGATAAGCGTCAATAAGCCGATACCAAACATCGTGATGAAAATGTGGTGTAATGCATGGGCAAGCATTTGATCGACAAACTGCTTCATCCTTGCCGAAAGACCTGCGGCCGAACCGCCGCCGCTAAGCTCATTGAGGATGCCGGTAAGGCGACTTGGATTCAGCCCAGAAACACCTTGTGCATGCCGTGTGGCGTAATCCTGAATCCCAGCGTTAAAGAGTGCTCCGAAGACTGTGACACCAATGGTTTGGCCGAGAGATCGCGAGAACTGATTCGATCCCGTCGCTGCGCCGCGCATGTGCCAGGGCACCGCCGATTGAATCATCACCGTGGTCGGCGTCGTCATGTAGCCCATGCCGAGGCCCATGACCACCATGATGCCCACGAAGAACCAATAAGGTGAGTGCAGCGCGACGGCCAACAACCAAAGGGTGGCACAGGCGACCAAGATGGCGCCAATCACCGTCGTCCGCTTCGCTCCGACGCGATACATGAAACGTCCGGCAAATGTCGACCCGAGCGGCCACGCAATCGACATCGGCATAAGTGTCAGGCCGGAACTGGTCGCACTGTGGCCGAGGATGGTTTGAATCCACATCGGTAGATATACGTTGGCACCAATCAACACGAAACTCGAAAGAAAGCCGATCACGTTCGAGACGGCGATGACCGGATTCGAAAATAAACTCAACGGCAACATAGGTTCCTTTGCCATCCGCTCAATCCAGACAAATCCTGCAAGAAACACAGCGGCCACGACAAACAAGCCAATGACGATGCCACTATTCCAAGCGTACTTGCTGCCACCGTTCAACAAGGCGTAAAGCAAAGCGGATACGCCGACGGTGAAGACGGCCGCACCGAGATAATCGATAGATTTCGTGTGTCGCTCAAACTTCTCATGCAAGAACAGCAGCACCAAAATAAAGGAAACGGCGCCAACCGGCACGTTGATATAGAAGATCCAACGCCAGCTAACGTGATCGACAAACAGACCGCCGACGAGCGGCCCGAGCAGGCCAGCCACGCCCCATACCGAGCTGAACAGCCCTTGCATACGCGCACGCTGTTCACCAGGGAAAAGATCGCCGATGATGGTAAAGGTAACAGGCATCACGGCGCCAGCGCCAATTCCTTGAAAAGCGCGGAACCAGACCAATTCCGTCATGTTTTGTGACGCACCGGAAAGAGCGGACCCAAGAACGAATAGAATGACACCGATGCTAAAAATCACTTTGCGGCCAAAGAGGTCGGCTAACTTTCCGTATATTGGTGTCGTCACACTGGTTGTGAGCGTGTAGATGGCAAACACCCAGCTATAAAGACTGAGACCGTGCAATTCGCGCACGATGTGCGGCATCGCCGTACTGACAACGGTGACGTCAATAGCGACGAGGAACACGGCGACCAACATTGCAACCGTCACCATTTGGCGGTTTGTGTGTCGCACTCGGGATTTCCCTCCTCAATATCAATGGCAAACAACTCGCCGCCTTACCATAACGAAACTCACTATACTTTTTCAAGTATTTTCTACAAGGTCGTCACACGCTCAATTGCACGTTGTCAATGAGGCGCGCCTTGCCGAAATAGGCGGCTACCGCGAGCATGACATCCCCTTCGATCACGTCGATCGACTCCAGGTTAGCCAACGAGACGACCTCGGCATAATCCAAGCGGGCGACGGGATCCGCCACGATGCGCTCGCGCATGCCGGACGCAATCGCTTGGCCGTCGCGGTTGCCACGCGCAATTTCCCCCTGCGCCCAGGCGAGCGTTCGATAGAGTATGACTGCGTGATCGCGCTCATCAGGTGTCAGGTAGACGTTGCGCGAACTTTTCGCGAGTCCATCGGGCTCGCGCACCGTCGGCACGGAGACAATGCGTATGGGCATGTTCAGGTCGGCGACCATGCGGCGGATGATGGCGAGTTGCTGGCCGTCCTTTTGGCCAAAGCACGCCACGTCGGGAGCGACAATATGAAATAGTTTTGAGACGACCGTCGCAACGCCGGCAAAGTGGCCAGGCCGCGTCTTGCCACACAGCTTGGCAGCCATCTCTGGAAGTTGCACCGTTGTCGCCATCTGCTGCGGATACATCTCGGCGACCGTAGGCGTGAACGCCACGTCGCACTGGCCACTTGTGGCAAGCAGGCGCAAATCCCGATCAAGATCGCGCGGATAGCTACTTAGATCTTCATTGGCACCGAACTGCAGAGGATTTACAAAGATGCTTACCACAACGAAATCCGCCTCGCGGCTCGCGGCCTCGACCAGCGCGAGATGGCCCTCATGCAGATAGCCCATCGTTGGCACGAGCGCGATCCGCTTGCCATCCGCTCTCGCCGCCGCGACCGCTTGACGGACGCCAGCAATGGTTTCGCTTTGCATAAACGACTTAGTCAAGATTCTCATCCTTTCGCTGCAACATCTCCAAAAACGCTTCGTGCTCGTTTCGCTGCAGGTGAACCGTCTGTTCTTCGCCTGGGAAGGTACCCGTCTGCACCTCATCGACGTACTGCTGTGCCGCCGTCACAATGGTGTCGGCAATGGCGGCGTAGCGCTTGTTGTGTTTCGGGATGTAGCCCGACGTATATCCGATGAAATCGTGGAAGACGAGCACCTGGCCATCGCACAGGGCGCCTGCGCCAATCCCGATGGTCGGGATCGCAAGCCGTTCCGTCACAGCGGCGGCAACTTCTGCCGGTACGGCCTCGAGAACGATGGCAAACGCCCCCGCTTCCTCAAGCGCCTTCGCATCCTCGATCATCTGCATCGCCGCGTCCGCCGTTTTTCCTTGGACGGCAAATCCGCCAAACGCATGTACCGATTGCGGTGTCAGACCGATATGTCCCATGACGGGAACACCAGCCTGTACGAGTCTCGTGATCGTCGGCGCCAGTTCCCGCCCACCTTCCAACTTCAAGCCGTGCACGCCGCCTTCTTGCATGATGCGTGCGGCGCTGCGCATCGCCTCCTCGGGCGTGACTTGGTAGGTTAGGAACGGCAAATCTGCGACAACCATGGCGCCGTTTGTCGCACCGCGCGACACCATGCTCGCGTGGTAAATCATCTGATCCAACGTGACTGGGACGGTCGTCGACTGCCCTTGCACCACCATCCCCAGCGAATCGCCAATTAACAATATATGCACGCCCGCCTCCGACAGCAGCCGCGCCGTGGGATAGTCATATGCCGTCATCATTGCAATCTTTTCGCCAGCCTGCTTCATCTTGGCGAGTGTTCGCACGGTTACGTTCTTTGCCATTTAGACTCCCCCTGTTTCAGATCCAAGCCATTGCGTGAATTCGTCAGCCTGCTCGTCACCGATGCCGCCCTTCGCATGGGCGATAGGCACGGTTGCCCGGGCCAACGCGAGGTACACGGCATGGGCCTGCGGATCGCTGACGAGCGCGGCGAGGTGTTTCGCCACGGTTGAAACGTCTCCCCGTTCGATAGGCCCGGTCAACGCCTGTGGTATGCCTAGTCGATCCACGTTCTCGATGGTGCCGCGAACCAAAGGCAGCAAACTGCGCACGCCATCTGGCAGCGGAGCCAATCTCGCGGCCGTCGCTAAAAGTGCCACCAAGGCATTCGACGCGAGGACCGCCGCGGCGTGATAGGCGACTTTGTCCTGCGCGGCCAAGAGGAATGGGTGACCTCCCCAGTGCCTTGCCCAGGCAAAGGCCGCCTGCACGACGTCGGGATGGCCTTCCACGGCAATCGCGATCCCTGTCAGGGCCTTGGCACCATCGGCGTGATCGGCAAACGTCTGCAATGGATGCACGCTGCCCACGCGAGCACCGCGATCCGCCGCTACGGCAAGCGCGGTACTCGCCAGCGCACCCGAGGTATGGATGATCATCTGACCGGGACGTATCATGTCGAGTTCGCACAAGCGAGCGGCAACATTAGAAATCTCTCGATCCGGAACTGTGACCCAGATCACATCTGCGGCCCGAACCTGCGACGCGGCGTCGCTCCATTTTAGGACAGGGACGCCGGTCGCTTGTCGAAAGCGAGAGGCGTGGTGACTGCCTTCGTCCCGTTGCAGAGCACAAACAACGTCGGCTCCCATAGCTTTGCAAGCACACGCCAAGGCCGTTCCAACCCTGCCAGGGCCAACGATGGCCATCACAGAGGACAGCGAATTTATCGACTCTTCGTGATCTGCCAATTCGCGTTCGACTCCCCATGTTGACATCTCATCCGCAGGTAATTGTACCAATCTTCCATGCGAATGTGGAACGCGTATGAACACAGGCGAAACGGGTATAGCGCACTCGCGCCAGTGGTACACCAGATCCTAAGGGAAACGTCGAAGCATCCACAGGATGCTTGCGGCAGACCCTCGCTCAACCAGAAAACGAACCACCCTGGGGGGAATCGATATGGAGAAATGGCTGCAATCCTCTGCTTCGGTGCCAAAATACGCTCGAATTTGCGGGCTCGTCGCGCTTTCCATCGCCATCTTGTGCGCCATCACGCCGACATTTGGCGTGCTGCGGCTTGAGCCGGCGGCCGTCGTGCTTGGCGCCGTCGCCTTGTTCGGAGGCTTTCGTGGCGTCGGCGCGGGTATCCTCGTCATGTGTGCGATGGACCTGATTTTGAGCCCCGCATTTTGGACCAACGTCACTTGGGCGACCAGTCCTTATTCCGTCGTGGATCACTCACTCGCGTACTTTGACGTCGTCGGCATCATCGCGATGTCGGCCCTTTTGTTCCGGCGGACGCACGAGTGACGCACAGACAAGGGAGATGCGCACAGCCTGAGAGGGGGACTTCTTATCGAGGCAGATAAGCGCTGGGACGTCGCGAGCGTCGCGACGATTCCGCTCATTGTAACGCTGGGCAACTCGATGATGATCCCGGTACTTCCTATCCTGCAGCGCAAGCTCGACATTAGCGCCTTTCAAAGCAGCCTCATCATCACGGCGTATTCGATCATCGCGATCGTTCTCATTCCAGTAGCCGGATTTGTGTCGGACCGGATCGGCCGCAAGCGGGTCATCCTACCTGCACTTGCAATGACGGCTGTCGGTGGACTGGTCGCGGGAATCGGAGCAAGCCTGTTTCACAGCTACGGCTGGGTGCTCGCAGGCCGCTTCATCCAGGGGGCCGGATCCGCCGGAGCCATGCCCATTGCAATGCCGCTCGTCGGAGATATGCTGAAGCGCGACGACGAAGTCAGTAAGGCGCTTGGTACCATCGAGATGTCAAACACGTTTGGCAAGGTGCTCAGTCCCCTCCTCGGCGCGGCATTGGCAATGTGGGGATTTTCATTGCCGTTTTACGCCATTCCGGTGCTGTGTCTCATCTCCGGCATCATGGTCGCATGGTGCGTGCGCGTGCCAAAGCGCCGTGGCGAGGAGCTTGCGCGGCCTCCCAGCGTCTCCGAATTGTTCTCCTTGGTGCACAGACATCTGCGCTGGTTGTTGGCCGTGTTTTTCACCGGTGCCTCAGCGATGTTCGTTTTATTCGGCACGCTCGTGTATCTATCCGACAGGCTGGAGTCCGATTGGAACATGGACGGCATCCTAAAGGGCCTGATCCTCGCGATTCCACTGGGTTGTTTGTGCCTAACCTCCTATTTCGCCGGGCGCGTCATTGGCAATCACAAGCGGCGTATGAAATACACAGCTGTCATCGGCGGAATCGTGGCGAGCTGCGGATCGCTCATCGGCGCCATGGTACCTGGGATGTTCTGGGTCGCTGTTGCCGTGTGTGTCACCGGCATAGGCATTGGTGCCGCCCTGCCAGCCACCGATGCGTTGATTACGGAAAGTATCCGTAAAGCGCAACGCGGTTCGATCACGTCTGTCTACACAAGCACCCGTTTCATCGGCGTGGCTGCTGGCCCTCCGGTCGTTTCGTTACTCGCCAGGTTTGGGCAATCGTGGGTGTTTGGGATCATGGCGGGAGTGTGCCTGTTGGCCGCATGGTATAGCGTGTGGGGCATTCAAGCTGGCACTGGCGGCGGTCGCGGCCCTGTACATAGGAAATCACGTGACGCTTCCCTGCAGCCTATTCATGAGAAAAGCCCACGATCCATCTTTCGACGGAAAGCATAGAGGGTACATATACAATGCGGCTCGCGGTAATCCAATAACTTACACTTCGCTTCGCTGGCGATCCCTTGCAAAACGTGTTACACTGACGAACACAAACTCCTGTGATGTTGGTGGGACATTTTTTGGTTTTAATCTATGGCGAGTAATATGGGAATCCGATTCCAGCTTGAAGATGCCATGCCTCCATGAGTGGAAGGTTGATTCAGGCGATAGGGTACCCACCTGTGAGAGCAGGTTCAAAACCGATTGTCCCACGGCAGAACGGGGTACATACGAAGCCGTTCCTCGATGCGCAATGCATTGGGGGGCGGTTTTTTGTTTCCGTACACAACATCTCAAAGCGGCGTGATTCTTCATCCTGATTTGAACGTATAACCCACAGCAGGATCCATATGTTAATCGACGAGGAAACAAGTAATCTCTTTGGGAGGATGATACGATGCAGATGTTGACGCATGAAATGGCAGAACTCAATGAACTTTTGCTCAGCTGCACAAACTCGATTCAGTCGATGGCGCTGTTTTTGAACCAAGCACAGGATCAGGAACTGCGCGACATGATTGCCAGGCACTACGCGGTGCATGTGCAAGATTACAACATGAAAGTCGAATTTGCCAAACAGCAACAGGGATCGACCGATACGCTGGACGTTCCCCCGCTGCCGTCCATGCAGCCCATGCCGATGCAATCGATGTCCGTACAGCCTGTGCAACCGCAGGTCAAGTTGCAACAGCTTGATGATCGCGCCATTACGACGTCGTATCTGCTGACGCTCAAGCGAGCCGGGCGCGAGTACGCGTGGGCCGCGTTCGAGACATCCACCGTGCAGATGCGCACGTTTTTGGAAGACGCATTCCGGATGTGCTCGCACCAGGCGTTTGAGGTGTGGCAATACGCGGTCCGCAAAGGCTGGTATGCGGCGCAGCAGGCACCCGCTCAGGCCGTACAAACCCTAGCGCAAACCTATCAGGAAGTTCCTTATCATCAGCCTGCCGCCCAATATGCAAGCGGATCGCAACCACAAACGCAACAAACTGGTATGACGATGCCCGGCCATCGTTATCAATGACAACAGCCGCGGGCTAATCTCCGTTCACCGCTCGCTGCCTCTGCTGTGTCGCAGCGTCTGGCGACGACAAAGCGGCGTGCAGCGCCTTCGTTTCCTCTGCCTTGAACCGTTTGCCGCGAAGCAACAGAAGCCAGCTGATCGCGGCCAGTGCGGTGCACAGTAGATACACGTCGCGATACCCGGCCCACTGTGCGATGGCGCCGCCCAGCAAGCTGCCGAGCATCTGCCCTAGGTTGTTCGTATTGCTGTACAGCGCCGTCGCGGCCCCGGGGGTGCCCGGCATGAAATCCTGCATATAGCTCATGCCGATGCTCACGCTGATGGCGATAAACGTCGCGCAGAGAAGCTGGAGCGCCAGCATTTCCCATGGTTTCTGGGCAAGCCAGGCGCCTACGTAGTACATAGCACCGCAGACAGAGCCGAATAAAAGCAAAGGCCGCTTTCCGATCCGCACACTCAGGACACCGAGCCCAAGAATGATGGGAATTTCGAGGCCCGCGCTCAACGCGACCACAGAGCCCACCACCCTGTCCGAACCATGCAGTTCCTTCGTCACGAAGAGTGGCATGTACAGTCCATTCATGGACGACGCGGTATAAACGGCAACATAGGAGAGGCACGCGGTCACAATATGACCATCTCGCAACATGGCAAACGATTTGATCGGCCGCGAACCCTGAATACCAGCAGGCGGCCGCCGCTCGATCCGCCAAACGACGATCGCAAACACGGCTGCAAATAACAAGGCTGTCGCGGCGAACAAGCCGGAAAAGTGGCAGACCTGCAACAGATAGGACCCGAGCAAAGGTCCGATGACCCATGCCAATGAAAAGAACGACCTGAGCGATGAGGTGGCAAACGTCGCGTCGACTCCCGGCACGCGACTGGCCGTCTCGCGCGCGTACGCGAACAGCTGTGGAAACACCGAAGAGCCAAGCCCGAGCAGCACAGTCGAAACGATGAGCAGCGGCAAATAGCTGTGCAAGACGAGGAAAACGCCATACCCCAAAGCGGAACAGGCGGCCGAGACGAGCATGATGAACTTCTTGGCCACCCGTAAATCAGATAACCTGCCGAGCCACGTGCTTGCCAAAATGCCACCGACGCCATTGACACACATGAAGACCCCAAGCTCGGCCGCCGACATGTGAACGACATTGGCACCAAACAAAGACAGATAGGGCCTCGTGATGGAAACCCCAATGCCGACAAGCGTGATGGCGAGCACGAGTGTACCGTAGCCAGGCAACAAACGCGAACCGAGCGAACCAAACCGCAAACGAAAACTCAAGCCGATCCCCTCCCGGATCAAACTACACCATGGTAGCACCATGGCACGGCCCTTGAGGATTGCAGATCTGGTCAAAACATGACGAAATTGTGTGTTTGCCGAAATTGGCAGGCCTTGAATCCGCTTCACCTGTTTGGCGGGCTCATGCAAGCTGCGATACAATTTTTTCGGAATTGAAACGCGGTGCCTAAATGGGGTCTACATCTAAAGAAAGGTGAGGTTCAGATGGAGACAAATAGAGAAGAAAAATTTTGTAAAGAATCCAGAGCGACAAAGATCCTTCGTGTCTTCCCCTCCGACTTAAACGATCACAACACGATGTTTGGCGGCAAGCTGATGGCCTACATCGACGACGTGGCTTCGATTTCAGCAGAACGACACGCACGCGCAGAATGCGTCACTGCCTCCACCGACAGCGTCGACTTCTTGCTTCCGATTCGCGAAGGTCATTCCGTCTGCTTGACGTCGTATGTGACATCGACTGGCCGCAGCTCCATGGAGGTATTCGTCAAGGTGGTCGCCGAGCATCTGCGCACCGGTGAGCGGATGATTGCGGCGACCGCTTTTCTGACCTTTGTCGCACTCGGGCCAGACGGCCGCCCCGTCCCCGTGCCGAAAGTCGTGCCAGAGTCTCCGGAGGAAAAGAAGCTGCACGAAACGGCTCCTGCTCGCGCCGAGGCCCGCAAGCGCCACCGCGAACAAAGTAAACTGCTCGCCGAACATCTACGGCCTGACCGCCTCTGGGAGATGGGTAACTGAATCACTTCGCGATTTCGATCCGCTGACGAGACGCCATCGATTGCAAGCACGCGTCGATGACGCGCATGTTCGCGATGGCGTCCGCCGGTTGGAACCGAAGACTCCCCCCGTTGAGCAACGCATCGGCAAAGTCGTCGGCCTGCAGTGTATACGCGTCCAGATTCGGAAACGCCTCGACGCGCTCGCCACGCGACGTGATCACCTTAATCGACAGATCTTCACCGACAAACGCATTCGCCACCTCAATTCGCCCATCGCTGCCCAAAACTTCGAGCGTGTTGCGCGGGGCGGCCCACATTGCACAATCAAACGTCAATCCAACAGCGTTCGGGAATTCGACGAGTCCCGACACCATCATGTCCACATCGTCATGCTGCGACGATGTGAAACCGACCGCCGTCGCGGCCACAGGCTCGTCAGCAAGGATGAGCCGCGCGGCACTGATGGGGTAACAGCCCACATCATAGAGCGATCCGCCGCCCCATTCCCGGCGATACCGAACATTGCCGAAATCGGATGCATTGTTGAACGTGAACGTCGCGTGAATGCCGCGAATCACGCCAATCTCGCCGCTTCTCACAATTTGCGAGATGCGTTCGTAACGCGGATGATGGCGATACATAAACGCCTCGGCGAGAAGAACACCCGCCTTCGCACAGGCCACGACCATCTCCTCAGCTTCCGCCGCCGAGAGCGCGATCGGCTTCTCGCAAAGCACGTGTTTCCCCGCCTGGGCCGCGCGAATGGTCCATTCCTTGTGCAAGTGATTGGGCAGCGGGATGTACACCGCATCGACATCGCGATCGGCCAGCAACTCTTCGTAGTTTCCATAAGCACGGGCAATGCCAAACTGCGTAGCCGCGGCATCAGCCTTCTCCTGGCTGCGGCTGGCTACAGCGATCACGCTGCCAGTCTGCGACTTTTGAATGCCAGGAATCACCTTGCGCACCGCGATATCGGCACAGCCAAGCACGCCCCAGCGCAACTTCTGTTTCGTCATCCGTCCCACTCCATCCGCTTGTCGATTCTCGTCATCACGAGTCCATTTGCGTCTATGCGATCAGATCATTTGCGACCGTCCGTGCCAAAACGCTTTCAGTATAGCAAATTCCTTCCGCACATTTGGCTGTTTGATGACACTCGCGCCATTCTATTTGTGATTTGATGTTGGAACACGTAATATCAGGCTCGAGGTGATTTGATGCGCGGAAATAAACAGGCTATGCGGCTGATCGCCGCCGTTTGTGCCACTGTCATGGTGGTGACAGGGTGCGATTCGGTGAACAAACCGCAGCAGCCAGAAACGGAAAATGCGCCACCCGCGCGTGTACAACCAGGAGCTCTGGTGGCGGGCGGATCGACAGTCGTCGCAGAATTCGTCAATGGCAAGTGGATCTACCTACCGGCTGCATCCGTCGTCAATGCACCTTCGTCAGCATTTCAAACGGTGGATGTCTCCGCAACCGGTGAGGTTGCCGCGACGACACCAGGCAATAGCGACACATTGACCGATGGCAGCAGCGGAAGCGCACTTTGGACCTATCACCGTGGATGGCAACCGGTGCAGATTCAAGGTGATACCAATGTTCAGGTTCATGCCTTTGCACCGGATGGAACGCTCTACGCCGCGCCGGACGATGGGCAATTGGCCGGACTATGGAAGAGAACAAGTAAAGGCTGGACACAGGTGAGTGGAACTGCCCAACTGGGATACATCACGGCCATCGTTTGGTCGCCAAAGGGCGTCCTCACGGTCGTCTCCATCCCTGACAACGGCGCGACGACCATCTGGCAGCAAAACGGGCCAACATGGACTGCACTCGGCGGCGAGAACACCCCGTTTGCGGGCGATACGCTGACGGTGCAATGGTCGCCTTCCGGGCAACTCACGGTCGGTTCCAGCGGCCATGGCCTGTTTGCGTACGACCACGGAAAATGGGTGCCTGCAGGAGGTGTGCCCTCCCCCATTGCCGATGTGCAACAGTTCGCCTGGTCGCCGCAAGGCCATTTGTACGTTGCCGGCCATACGTCCGGATCGGCCGGACTCTGGGAATTGAGCGGGGGGCGTTGGCACGAAGTAAGCGGCAGCGGCCCAACTGTTGGGCAGGACAGGATCCGCGAGTTTGGTTGGTCGCCAAAGGGCGTGTTGACGGTCAGCGACGGCACGGCGTGCCAACTGTTTCAGTTGCAAAACGGACGCTGGGTGCGCATCTGGAACAAAACGAAAGCATCCGATCCCGACGCCATGCCGCCCTATTTTGCCTGGTCACCCAAGGGTGTGCTGGTGTGTGACGGAGGCGATATCGGAGGCCTCTGGCAGGAGGATCAAACTGGTACCTGGACGCTCATAGGAGGCAATGCGTCGCCTTTTCGCGGACAGCGTAATGTCTCGTTTACTTGGGCGCCTGCGGGCAGCGCGCAAAATTCAACCCAGAGGCTCCAGGCTTAGCCGCGACGAAAATACACGTAGGATAGGACCGTGGCCGCCGCCGCCCAAGTGAAAATGATTACCAGCGTGCCAAGAATGGCGAAATGCAACGGCACAACCCATGCACAAACGACGCATAACAGGCCCGCCACGACGCCAAGTGCACCTGCGGCGCGATGGGTGCGCCGCCACGCCTCGTCGCTGGCCAGCGTCCATGGTGTGCGAATGCCCACCAACCAATTTGGTGAGACGCGCGGTAAATAATTGGCCAAAACGTCGTGTACTGTGCGCGCTTCGGATCGATCCGCCAAAACGTGCCAACACCCGATCAGTGCAAGCATGATGAGAGGCATGACAATGGTCGCCCCAAATCGGCTCATATAGCCGTTCGGCTTGCCAAAGACATCGAAATCCGTCGCCACGCTGGCGAGTAACTGCGGATACAGGGCTGCACTGACAGCACACACCACCACCCAGGCTGCCCACCCCCACCAGGTGATCGCCGATTTCCGCTTATCAGCCACCTGTGCCACCTCCAAAGTACCATGCTCTTGGCCTCAGTATGTAGCCTGTTGGCTATACAGCAATTATGAAATTCACGACGTTTCCAGAGGGATTCGACATCGATGTCACGAAGTTGTGTACCTAACAATTTTATTGTGCTCCACTGTTTGCCGACCGCGCGTGGGCCGATAACGACTACAGTGCCCCTGTAACACGCAGGTTTCGCGCTTTGAAGGGATGATTTTTTGACGTGCACATCGTGCCTCAACACTACCATTTCCGCCTTGTGATACTCTCCTATATCGTCGCATCGTTGGCATCATATGCGGCCCTGGATTTGGGGCGGCGCGTCGTCGAAACGCGTGGCTCAACACAGACATGGTGGATGATTTCGGGCGGAGCGGTGATGGGCATTGGCATCTGGTCGATGCACTTTATTGCCATGCTTGCGCTCGTTTTGCCCGTCGCCATGACATACAATTGGGCCATTGTCGCGCTCTCACTTGCATTTGCCATGCTTGGGCCCATCATCGCGCTGTTTGTGGTGGCCCGCCTGCATCGGTTACGCTTCAAATTTGGCTTCGGTGCGATATTTATGGGCGCAGGTATCGTCGGCATGCACTATACAGGAATGGCGGCGATGCGGCTGACGGGATCGTTCTCGTACCGACCGGCGCTGTTCGCGCTGTCATGCGTCATTGCCGTTGGCGCGTCGTTTGTCGCGCTGACACTGGCATTCGCATTCGCACGAGCGGACGGCTGGCGCGCCTATGCCATCAAAGTGATATGCGCCCTCGTGATGGGCGTCGCCGTCGCAGGAATGCACTACACAGGTATGTGGGCAACGATCTTCCGCGTCCCGCAGGTCATGCCACACATGAACATGTCTACACATGGACCGCTCGCCATCGTCGTCGGGATATTTGGCGTCATGGTGCTGTTGCTGGCCATTGCAACAAGTGTGTTGGACCGCCGTCTAGAAGCCGACCGGATCCGTATCCAGTCTGCCGACGAACGCTTCCGCTCACTGTATATGCACCACTCGGATGCCATCTTTACGTTTGACACCAAGGGCAACTGCCTGGACATGAATCCGCAAGCTCGGCGCTTGATTGGCGCACTTGCCGCCAGTGTGGACGCACAAGCGATGTTGAGCATGATCGAAGAAGGCGACCGCACAGAGGTGGTTGGCGATTACCACCGAGCGACAAAGGGCGAAACAACACATTCAGAGTTCTCCTTGCACGGACCAAACGAGCAGACGTTAGTCGTCAGCGCCATTCAAATTCCCATCCTTGTCGATGCCGAGGTAACTGGCGTATTCGTGATCGCCCGCGACGTCACGCGCGAACGCGCCGTTGCGGACCAAATTAATCATATGGCATTTCACGACGCCCTCACGCAACTCCCCAACCGCCGCTTGTTCGAAGTGCAGGTCGACAGATTCATTGCGACAGCCGACGGGAATGCGGAAATGCACATTCTATTTGTCGATCTCGATCGTTTTAAATCGGTCAACGACACGCTGGGACACGAGTTTGGCGACAAACTGTTGCAACACGTCGCATGGCTGATTCAGGAGATCGTCGGCAATCCGGGGTTTGTCGCCCGCATGGGCGGCGACGAGTTTACCATCACCCTGTTTAACCAGCCGCTGCAGGCGGCAGTTGCCATTGCGGATGCTTTGATAGAGCGCCTGCACCGTCCACTTTTAATTGACGATCGCTCCATTTACATGACGGCAAGCCTCGGCCTCGCCAGTTATCCACAGCACGGATGCACGCGCGACATGCTTTTACGCCATGCAGATTTGGCGATGTATGCAGCCAAATCTTCAGGGCGCGGCACGTATCATGTATTTGAAGAGGCCACGGCCGCGACAGCCATGGCGCGACTGGAACTTGAGCAAGAACTGCGCGAAGCGGCAGAGAACGGCTTATTCCAACTGGTTTACCAACCAAAGGTGAGCGTTTCCTCGGGAGAAACGGTGGGTGTCGAAGCCTTGATTCGCTGGACGAGACGGTCTGGTGAACAAGTATCGCCCGCCGAATTTATCCCGATCGCGGAGGAAACCGGTCTCATCGTGCCTATCGGAGAATGGTGCTTGCGCACCGCCGCACGACAGGCAAAAGGCTGGCTGGAAGCTGGCACGCCGCGGAAAATCGCTGTCAATCTCTCGCCGCACCAAGTCATGAACGAGCGTTTCCTTGGCATCATCAGCGGAATTCTCGAGGAGACGGACCTACCGCCGCAGTATCTCGAAGTTGAAATTACAGAAAGTGCGATGATGGATGCCGAGATCGCCAACCGTTTTCTGAGTGGCTGCCGGGCGCTTGGCATCGAGGTTTCGCTCGACGATTTTGGCACAGGCTACAGTTCGCTGAGCAGGTTGACGAAATTGCCGCTCAATCTCGTCAAAATCGATCGCTCGTTTACACAACACGTCTCCACGCAGGAGAAGGCGCGTGCACTGGTCCGCAGCATCATCGATATTGCCCACAACTTGGGCATGCGTTGCCTCGCAGAAGGCGTAGAGACGCAAGAACAGCTAGCCGTCATCCAATCTCTCGGTTGCGACGAGGCCCAAGGTTTTTTGTTTTCACATCCGGTTCCTCCCGATGCGCTGGGCCAGATCCCCGCGCCGTCGATAAATCTATAGAACGAGGTGTTTTCATGGAACAAGCGAATTATCGGGTCATCGTCGCAGGGTGTGGTGGCATGGCTAACACGTGGGTGGAAGATTTGCTCAAACGGCCCTACGTGCACATTGTCGCCCTGGTTGATGTCAGGCGCGAAAACGGCGAAGCCATGGCGGCTCGTCATGGCCTTGCCGTTCCCATATTCGAGCGGATCGAAGACGCCTTAGCCGCCGTCAACGCAAATCTCGTGATTGACGTCACCATTCCGGAAAGCCATCGTGCCATCGTGACCACAGCCCTGCGCGCCGGGTGCGATGTCTTAGGTGAAAAGCCAATTGGCGCGACACCTGAAGACAGTCGTGCCATTCTCGATGCCATGCACGAAACTGGACGGCGCTATGCAGTCATGCAAAATCGGCGCTACCATCGCCAGATCCGCTCGCTGCAAGCGGCCCTGCAACGCGGTATCATTGGGGATGTCACGGCGGTGTACGCAGACTTTTTCATCGGTGCCCATTTTGGTGGGTTTCGCGACACCATGGATCACCCACTATTACTCGATATGGCCATCCATACGTTTGATCAAGCTCGCTTTTTATTGGGAGCCAAGCCAGTTTCCGTGTATTGCCACGAGTCGAATCCAAAAGGCTCTTGGTACCAAGGGGCGGCAAGTGCCATTTGTATCTTCGAAATGAGCGACGGCTCCGTCTTCAACTACCGAGGCAGTTGGTGCGCCGAGGGATGGAACACATCATGGGAGGCGGCATGGCGGGTCGTTGGCAGCCGTGGCACCGCCTTGTGGGACGGCAATCACAATCCACGTGCGCAGATCGTTGAGGAAGCGGCTGAAGGATTCATCCGGCCTTGCACTGAGTTAGAAATTCCAATTACATGGCAAGGTCGTGAAGGTCACGCTGGTTGCTTGGATGAGATGTTTCAAGCGCTTGCCGAGCACCGGCTGGCCGAGACGGATGCAACTGATAACATTCATAGTTTGAACATGGTGTTTGGCGCCATTGAGAGCGCCCGCACAGGACAAAAGGTCACCTGGTAGAACTGCGCGTTCATAACATTGTGGCTGCCTTCCAACATGGAACGGCAGCCTTTTGCGTATACATTTTGAAACCGCTTGCAGGAATCTGGACAAGGAACACGAAACAATTTGAATGGACAGACGAAATCGGTTGCGCTTCTGATGCCGACCGCAGGAAGGAGGAAACCTGTGCGACCAGGGGTGTCCCCTGGCTGTGCAGGGAACAACATGGCGACAGCTGAGACTTATGAAGAGACGCTCGCGCACGTCAACACGCACTCCAGCCCGTCAGAGTTAAAAATCACCGACATTCGTTTCGCTGACATCATCGGGGCGCCGATGCACTGCAGCCTGATGAAGATTTACACGAACCAAGGACTTGTCGGGTATGGCGAGGTTCGCGACGGAGCGAGCAAGACCTACGCACTCATGTTGAAAAGCCGACTGCTCGGCGAGAATCCCTGCAATATCGACAAGCTGTTTCGCCGTATCAAGCAATTTGGCGGGCACGCCAGGCAAGGCGGCGGTGTTTGTGGCATCGAGATCGCCCTTTGGGATCTTGCCGGAAAGGCTTACGGCGTTCCCGTATATCAAATGCTCGGAGGTAAATTCCGAGACAGCATCCGGATGTACTGCGACACCGACGTACACGGCAAACACGATGGCACGGCAATGGGCAATGCGTTGTTGAAACGTATGGAAATGGGATTCACATTTCTGAAAATGGATCTCGGCATTGGGTTGCTCCTGGACGAACCTGGTGCGCTGAGCGCCCCTCTGGGATTTCTCGATGCAATGAAACGCCTGACCCGCCCTTCGGTGCCGCCACGGGACGAATGGGAACGGCGTGAGCGCCGCAACCGTGCATACGACCTCATGAATATCGCCCACCCCTTCACCCATATCCACGTCACGGAAAAAGGGCTCGACATCCTCGAGCAGTATGTTGCCGACGTTCGCGCGGTCATTGGCTACGAAGTACCTCTCGCGATTGACCATTTCGGCCATATCGGCGTCGACGACTGCATAAAACTCGCGCGGCGCCTCGACAAGTATAACTTGGCGTGGCTGGAAGACATGGTTCCGTGGCAACTGACGGACCAGTACGTCAAACTGTCGCGCGCAAGCACCATTCCCATCTGTACAGGTGAAGATATCTACCTGAAAGAAAACTTTCGGCCGCTGTTGGAGTCCGGCGGCGTATCCGTCATTCATCCGGATGTCCTGACGTCGGGCGGCATTCTTGAGAACAAGAAAATCGGCGACATGGCGGAGGAATATGGCGTTTCGATGGCTGTACACATGGCGGAAAGCCCCATCGCCTGTATGGCGGCGGTACACAGCGCAGCGGCGACCAACAACTTCATTGCGCTCGAATATCATTCGGTCGACGTTCCCTGGTGGGACGATCTCATTGAAGGCTTGCCGAAGCCCATTGTCGATCACGGCTTTATCCGCATCCCCGACAGACCTGGACTTGGCATTGAAGCGCTCAACGATGACGTCATCCGCGCTCACCTGCATCCGGACATCCCGGGCCTTTGGGAACCGACAGACGCCTGGGATGACGAATGGTCCCACGACAGGCTCTGGAGTTAGTGAGATGCCCTGGTGAGGAGGAATGCCAATGCCCAACCGACGCGTTGCGCTGGTTTCAGACGCAAGCCACCCATTTGGCGTGGCAACGGCTAAACGTTTGGCTCACGACGGGATGACCGTCGTACTCAATGGCCCGCCAGGGCCTCGTGAGCAAGCGGTGGCCGCACTTGCACTGGTCTTGCAAGCGGAGGGCCATGATGCCTTGGTCACCGTTAACGACATGAAGGATACTGCCGCCGTCACATCGCTGTGCGACGACATTGTCACAAAGTACGGAAGGATCGATCTGCACGTACACACGCACAACCGGATCGACCGTGGTGCTGTCGCCTCGATGCCACATGGCCTCGTCCGCGATTCGCTCCATTTCCACGCCAAGACGGCGTTTCTTTGCACACAAGTGATAGGACAGCGCATGGCAGCACAAGGAGAAGGCTGTATCGTCTACGTGGGATCCATCCACGGGGACAAACCGACAGGGTCTGCCTTTTCCTACGCGCTAGCGCAGGGCGCCCTGCAAATGTTGTGCAAAGAAGCCGCGCTCGAATTGGGCCGCTCCGGCGTGCGCGTGAATCTGATCGCAATGGGGCCAGTCGAGGGTGACGACATGCGCTTCCAGAGTGACATCTCGGACATCTACTTGGATTATCAGTACAAAGTTCCCTCGGCGACACTAGGAACGGCGGAAGATGTGGCGGAAGCCGTCGCCTGGGCGACAAGCGATGGCGCTAGGTACTTGAACGGAGCCATCATCCGGCTGGATGGTGGTTTTGCCCTGCACTATATGGACCACAAAATGAAGCGGTGAGGTGAGCGATTTGAGCCTGCGAGGAAAGGTGGCCCTGGTCACCGGTGCCGGGACAGGCATTGGTCGCGGTGTCTCGATTGAACTGGCGCGCCAGGGTGCACTCGTGGCCATCAACCATTTCGATCGCGCCGAAGACGCGCATACGACGCTGAAGATGGTTCACGAGGCCAACTCAGATGGCTTGATTGTCCAAGCAGACGTGGCAGAGCCCGATCAGGTCAAGGCGATGGTCGAGCAGGTTGGGGAGCGATACGGCCGTATCGACATTCTGGTCAACAATGCAGCCACCCAGCCCAATCTCGGCCTCATGGACTACGACGACGCGTCGTATGATCGCGTCATTTCGGTCAACTTGCTTGGCTATCTGAACTGCATTCAGGCTGTGGTGCCTGTCATGAAGGCCCAGAAACAAGGCAGAATCGTCTGCATGTCGTCGGTTCACGCGAAGCGTCCAACCGATTTCGATGCGGTCTACGCCATGAGCAAAGGTGGAATCAAGATGCTGGTGCGCGAAAGCGCAATCGAACTGGCGCAGTATGGAATCACGGTAAACATGATTGAGCCGGGTGCTGTGCAGGTTGGGCGCAAAAGCGGAAACCCCCGCCCCATCGTACCACCAGATCAGGTGACGGCAGAAAGTCGGCGCCGGGGTGCGCGCAAGTTCCCCTTAGGGCGCATCGGCATACCGAGTGACATCGGCCATATCGTCTGTTTTCTCGCGTCCGACGAGGCGGAGTTTATCACTGGAGCGGCGATTCGCGCAGACGGTGGCAGCATGCTGTTGTAGGGTTCACTTTCGAGAGGAGATGTACCTGATGAAGTTCAACGATCGCGACGATATCATTCAACTCACCCCCCTCTGGCAGGGCGAGCGGTTTGACGACGGCCGGCCCCGCGTTCCGGACGACATCCTGCGCAGGATGGAACGGATCACAAACGAAGAGGCGTGGGCCGTCCTCGAGCGAAATGGCTATCGCTATCAGTTCGAGGGCAATCTGCGGATGGTCCACCCCAACAAAGTGCTGGTTGGCAGGGCGGTGACTGCCGTCATGGTCCCAAAGCGCCCCGACTTGCACGATTATCTCCTGGAATACGGACAGAAAGTCGAAGGCCGCAAGGGTTTTTTTAACGTCTGGGTGATTGATACGCTCGTCGAAGACGATGTCATCGTTGTCGACATGTTCGACAAAGTGGTGGAGGGCACATTTTCCGGGGGCAATCTCTCGACGACGATTGCGACGCGCACGAAGCGTGGACAGGTCATCTATGGCGGTATTCGAGATTTGCAACAAATTCTCGAGATCGAAAACTTGCAGACCTACTACCGCGGAATTGATCCCACGCCTATTCGCGACGTGACCCTCGTCGGCATGAATGTGCCTTGCCGTATCGGCGGGGCCATTTGTATGCCAGGCGACGTGGTGCTCGGTACACCGGCCGGTGTGACGTTCATTCCGCCGCACTTGGCTGAGGAGATCTGCGTCAGTGCGGAGAAGACGCGGCTACGCGACATGTTTGGATTCGTTCGGATCCGCGAAGGCAAGTACAGCTCATCTGATATCGATGTCGCAGAGTGGGCGCCGGAAATCGAGGAGGACTTTCGGCGTTGGCGTGAAACGAACACACCTGACGATTTGCAACACCTCGTATGGGACTAGCACCGCGTGTAAGGACGGACTCCGATAAACAGCATTTCATGTGCAAACACCCCGTTTAAAGAGACGGGGTGTCAGTCTTTGGCTAGATACTGGATACGTGTATGGCGGTTATCACACACTCATTGGTTGACTTGTATCCCGGGCGGATCGAAGGCGAATCGGCGCTGTCTCTTTGAGCGTGAAGGCGATGAATCCGCTTACCGCAGCTCCAGCCGCAGCAATCCAAAGCGGCGCCTGCAACCCATAGTGATCTGCCGCGACACCCGCAATCGACGGGATGGCGGTGCCGCCAATCAGCTCCCCGACCATTTGCACAAGGCCGACAGCCGTGCCGACGTACTTTGGCGAGAGGGACTCACCTGGGACGACAACCATAAATAACGGGAAACATGCTTGCCCGGCGCATGTTAGGAAACCAATGATGGACATCACAAGCACGCTGCCATGAATCAGGGCAAGACAAACAGGTGAGAGAACGGCGACAAACGAGAATAGAACAAGCGTCGGCTTGCGGCCCCACTTGTCAGAGATATAAGGCCCCATGAACCCCCAGAAGAATGTGCCCAAACCCATGGCAGCGGTGATGATGCCCATCTCGGGACCGGTATACTTGTCATATTCAACCAAGAATGTCGGGGCAAACGTCGTAAAGGCGAACAACCAGGTCATCATCAAGGCGGCGATTGCCATTGTAATCCAGATGTTGCGTGTGCGGAAAATCACCGGATAGTCTTCGCGGCGCAGTCGGTGCTCGTGCTTCGCAAGTTGCTCTTTCGACATGCGCTTATTGGGATCTTTCATCCAGAATAAAAGGATGAAGAACATGATGAGCCCTGGAATGCCTGCGATGTAGAAACCGGCATGCCACGAATACTTGGTGGCGACGTATGTCAGGACAAGTGGGCCGATCGTCGAGCCAATAAGACCTAATGAGCTTTGCACAAATCCCATGTTAAAGCCGCGGCGTTGTTCCGAGGAATCTGCAATCACGGACGCTTGTGCAATGGGTAGCACCGGACCTTCGGAAACACCCATTAAAGCGCGGATTGACAGCATCGCACCAAAACTTTTCGCAATGCCGGACAAGAACGAGAACAGCGAAAACGCGAGCGTGATTGGCAATAATACATGTTTACGAGAGCCGATAAAGTCGGAAATGGTACCGAACACAAAACCTGAAAGCGACCAACAGATGGCGAGCACTGATACGATGAGCCCCAACTCTGCATTGTTAAACTTCAAATCCGGTCCAAGGAATGGAAACAAATAGACAACACTGAGTCGTTCCATGAAGACAAAACCGAATGTAAAAAACATCATAAGGACGACGCCATTTTCGTACCGGAAAAATGATTTTTTCGATCCATCCTCCACGTTAAACACCCTTTCCCTGCTAAATCGGTATACCCGAACCGGTATCTGCAAGCGCTTTCAGCAACGTTTAGACTCGGCCTTTTGCCGGTACCGACCCCTCTCTATGAGATAGATATTGACGATGGAAGCACACACGAAGACTGAGATGATGTGCCATAACCATACGCCCCACCGAATTTGGGAAGCAACCCTGTTGTTCCTGTATGCGGAACTGTCAGACTTCATTTTCATACAATCTAGATACAAGCCAACGGGGCTTCCACGGCACATTGAACTGGCATGGATAGCCCCGGTAACACCGATTTTCACTTGGATTTACCCTTCTATTTGCACCACTTGCGTACATCGCGAAATGCCATGCGCATGTAGACAACCGCGGCGACGATGGCCGACAGCACTGCCACCGCCGTCGTAATAAACAAACCAAACTCCCAAATCACCGGTTCACCGCTCAGCTCAGGCTGTATCGCCATCCCGTTGCCGTACGCGGCAAGGAAGTAGTTTTGCGCAAACAGCCAGACACACAGCGAAGAGAGTAAAAACAGTCCTGTAGAAATCGCAGCCACATAGCGAATTCTCATCTCGCCACCTCCATATCTAGTAGACGATACCAGCCAACTTTTCGTTTCACACATGGTCATACCTTTGTCGCCGAAATGTAACGGTGTGTTCATAAACCCTGTCATAACTCGTTTGATTCAACTTTCAAGTTCCCATAATGTTTGTGGTGAGACGCCAGTAGACCTATGAAATGCCTTCGTTTTTCATCCTGGTATAGGAGGTGTTGATGTGCTTGGTGCAGCTGCGTGGAAGCGAACCTCGGGTCGACTTTTGCTGATGACGATACTGACCGTGATCGCTGTCTTCACCTGCCGCCCCGCGCTTGTTTCAGCTCACGCATATGTCGTTCAGTCCAGCCCAACGGTGAGCCAATCGCTCCAACAATCACCCGGTGTAGTCGAAATCGAGTTCGACGAGAACGTCCAACTCATCCCCGACGGCTTGACCGTGACAAACGTGGATAACCAGCGGATCGATTTGGGCGATGGACATTTGAATCCAGTCAATCACCGCGAGATTGAGATACGCATCCCCAAACAATTGGCAAAAGGACTTTATACAATTCATTGGCAGGTGATCTCCGCTGATGGACATCTCGTGTCCGGCACCATCCCGTTTGGCATTGGCGTCGACGTGAACGCCCTACACCTAGGGGCGAGTGAAACGGGCTATACGCCAGGCGTCTGGATGGTGCTCGATCGCATTTTGCAATACGCCGGCCTGGCCCTCGCCATCGGTGGCGCGATCGGCTTGCGCCTTAGCGAGGCTGGCCTGCCACAGCTACGTCATCGTGCCAGCAAGGCACTGGTGGGCATTGGATGGCTCATGCTGGTCGTGGGTATCGGGCTCGATCTACCCTTGCAGACGGCGATCACTTGGAATGTGCACGGAGCCTCTGCCTTCTCAGCACGATATATTGAACGAACGCTGAACCTGACCGTCTTTGGCTACTTGTGGCTGGTGCAAATGCTCATTCTGCTCATCGTACCGCCGATGGTTGCGTCACTGATGCCGGCAAAAGTGCGCCATCGCACGTGGTGGATGGTATTACCACTGTTTCTCTTGCCGATCGCGATGGGATTCTCGGGCCATGCCATCGCTGAGACAAGCCCTGCCCTCCCCGTGTTCGCCATCGTCGTCCACTTGTACGCGGCATCCATCTGGGTCGGCGGCACCGCGGCGATGTTGGTGCTCATCTGGCAAGCAAC
The DNA here is from genome assembly GCF_004366795.1 of Alicyclobacillus sacchari. Classification (GTDB taxonomy): domain Bacteria; phylum Bacillota; class Bacilli; order Alicyclobacillales; family Alicyclobacillaceae; genus Alicyclobacillus; species Alicyclobacillus sacchari. The sequence goes on from NZ_SORF01000008.1 coordinate 115,617, forward strand.
CAAAGATGGCGGGTCGGCTGCAGACACGGCAGCGCGCACGACGGTATCGCGTTTCTCCAAGATAGCCCTCACGTGTGTCGCCGTCCTCGGCCTAAGCGGCCTGTATTCGGCCTTCTTGCACATCCCAACCTGGTACGCCTTGTTCCATACTGGGTATGGACGGACACTCATCGCCAAAATTGTACTCTTCATCTTGATGCTGATTTTTGCATCCGCGCATGCGCTGCGTCGCCATGCCGCGCGCGGTACGTTGCGCCTGTTCATGGGCCTGGAGTTGCTCATGAGTGTTGGTGTCTTTGCCTTGACATCGATCCTCACCAATCTGCCAACCGGCGACAACAATCCGGGTCCAGTCAATGCTGTACAAAGTGTCGACAACCTCACGATCACATTGACGATCACGCCGAACCACGTCGGTGACAATCAGTTCAGCGTGCATGTCAACGAGGCAAATGGAAAGCCGTATACGGCCATCCAGCAGGTGGAATTGTCGTTTGCCTCAAAGACTGTCAGCCAAGGCGCGGAAGAACTGCGCTTGTTGCCGCATGCCCCGGGCGTCTATGCTGCAAATGGACTTGCCTTATCAGGAGGCGGTAGATGGGATGTCTCAGTCGACATTTTGACGAGTGACTTTCACGATGTGATGACAACCTTCCCCATTCACGTTGGGCAATGACGAGGAGGAATGATGATGAGACAGAGCCTGAAGCAGCTTTTGGCGGCCACGGGCGGCGCACTAGGAACCATGGCAGCAGCAAGCACGGTCTTAGCGCACGTCGTGGTCATACCGGTGAATCCGACCCCCCCGACAGCCGGAGCATGGGAACAGTACACGATGCGCGTGCCATGCGAACGCACAGATCCGACAGTGAAAATCGTGCTCAAGATCCCGCAGGGCGTGCAATTTGACGATTACGAACCAATACCCGGATGGACCGTGTCGACGAGCCAAACTGGCGGATCACAAATCGTGACCTGGCAAGCGACAGGTAACGGCATCGCACCTGGGCAATTTATGCAATTCCCGTTCATCGCAAGCAATCCGTCTACACCGGGCAACATAGCCTGGGATGCGTACCAATACTACAAAGATGGTACCATCGTAACCTGGACGGGCCCAACAGGATCAGCGACACCGCACTCTGTTACGCAAATCTTGTCCGCAAGTCCGGCAACCTCGGCAACGTCGGACACGACGCCCGCAGGAACAAGCGGAGTGTCGGCACCGGCCGCACCAACGTGGTCAGCCGGTTGGACGATGGCGGATACCGTCATCCTGACCGTCTCCATCGTGTCGATCCTCTTGTCCGGGTTGGCTCTTGCCTTCGCTCTACGCAGAGACAACGCGAGGTAAAGTCCGTGCGGTCCTCCCTCGCGCGGACATATCGACCTGAGTCAAGCTGGCAAAGTCATGTATAGTAGTTGAACACAGATTCGCGAGGCATGAAAAAGCCCGGCCTGCAGAGCCGGGCTTGTACTTTCGGTGGAGTTACAATAAGAAAAGGCGAGTCAACAGTGCGGCAATGCATCCTGTGATGGGAATCGTGATAAGCCACGCAACCACAATCCGCCCTGCCATACCCCAATGTACCCCTTTCGGGCGTTTGGCCGCACCTGAACCCATGATGGCCGATGAGATCACGTGCGTGGAACTGACGGGCAGTTTGAGCAACGTGAAACCAAAGATAATGGCAGAACTCGTTAGATCAGATGCAAAACCGTTAATGGGCTCGATTTTGATGATTTTGGATCCTACAGTCTTAATGATTCGCCAACCGCCTGTCGCGGTACCGACGCCCATGGCGACGGCACACAAGATCTTGACCCAGAACGGAATATGCATGCTGTGCTGGTATCCGCCGGCGATCAACGCAAACGTGATCACACCCATCGTTTTCTGTGAGTCGTTCGTCCCGTGCATAAACGCCTGCGCCGCGGCTGAAAAGCACTGTAAAAAGCGGAATCCCCGATTCACGCGGTGTGGTGACATGCCGCCAAACAGCAGGCGCAAGATCCACATGATGATATAGCCAAGAATGAACGCAAAGATGGGCGACGTGATGAGCGCTTCAATAATCGAACGAAAGCCCCCGTAATTGATGGCGCCAAAGCCCGCAGCCCCCACCACGGCACCCGACAATCCGCCAATTAAGGCATGTGAAGATGAACTGGGAATACCGAAGTACCACGTGAACAGGTTCCAAAAGATAGCCGCCAACAGCGCAGCGAGCACCACCAGCATCCCGTGCTGAATCTTGAGAGGATCGGCTATTTTTCCACCAATGGTTTTCGCGACACCCGTGAACGTCAGCGCGCCAATCAAATTCATTGCCCCTGCGATGAGAACTGCGGCACGCGGTGAGAGCGCCCTTGTCGACACACTGGTCGCAATGGCGTTGGCCGTATCATGAAAGCCGTTCGTGAAGTCAAAGCACAAGGCCAAAAGCACGATGAGAACAATGACAACCAGCATCAAACGGCCACCTCTACGCGTTTTTCAGAATCACAGACTCCAAGACGTCGGCCACGTCCTCGCAGCGGTCGGTGACATTCTCGAGAATTTCGTAGATCTCCTTCAGTTTGATCAGTTCAATTGCGTCGGAACACTCGGCAAAAAGCGAGCGAAGAGCAGCGTGCAGCAACTGATCTCCGTGCTTTTCCAAAACATTCAGTTGCTTGATATGCTCGCGGATATGAAGCAGTTTGCGCTCATTCAATTTGCCAATGGCCTGAGCGATTTCCACTGCACTCGCATGAATGTCTTTCGCGAACTCGACCATCGTCGGCGTTGTCCCGTTGACGTCGTAAAGCGTAAAGCGAACACTGCACGCATGGATCCCGTCGATGATATCATCCAGTGTAACAGCGAGCGTCACAAAGTCTTCTCGCTCCAGAGGCGTGATGTATGTGTTATTCAAGAGCGAAATCAACTTGCTGATGAGATCATCACCCTTGTCCTCATACGCCTTCATCTGATTGGCCAGTGCCCCAAAGTCAGCACCCTCGGACAGCTCATTGTGAAAAGTTTTTGTAGCAACTTCGATGTTGTCAGCAATATCAACTAAATACGTAAATAATTGATCACTTCGTTTCGACACAGTTCATCCCCCATCGAGTTCAATCGTTAAGAAACTACACGACTCCAGTAAATAATCTGTTGTCTTTTTGTTAAGTTTGTGTAAAGAGCCTGTACTCCTTCGAGAAATTGCCTCGAATCGTTCACAATCCCACGGCTGACAAATTGATGTTTAGTTCAAAGGCAGTATTCCCAATTTTGTCTCCAATACATCGAAGCCCAAGATATGGCGCAGCTTGACGCAGTATGTTTTGTGAAGGTCGGGGTATTGTAAAAGCGAGGTGGTTGTGAAATGTCCCCTAAGCGCAGAAACGATTGGGCCTGGCCTGTTATCGGAGGAATTGGCGTAGGTTTAAGCACGATGTTTCTCTGCATGCCACAAAGTCGCGAAGCAATGGCGGATACAATTGAGCGGGCAATTAGCGGCGGACAACGACAGCAACGCAACCAACAGCAACAGATGCGTGGATCGCAACCATACGCACCGTAATTTCGCCAGCCACGCAAACAAAGACTACCCATCCCCAGTTGGGTAGCCTTCGTCAAAGAGGGAACACATTGAAAATACCATTATTCCGAATCTTTGTACAGACCCTATTTACCCGCAATTGATCGGGTCGTCGTCTTTGCTCGTGGACCAGCGAAAAAGTCGTGCAACACGAGCGCTGCCGAGCCGATTGCGCACGCATCGCGCCCCAGCGCCGACGCTTGCACGGCCACTTTCGCATATGGACTTACCAAACAGCGCGCAGAAATGGCCTGCTGAATCGCATCGGTGACCATACGTCCACCCTCCGCCAAGCGGTTACCCAAGATAATCATAGCTGGATTGAGTCCGTTGGTGAGATTGACGATCCCGATGCCTAAATACCGCCCTATCGTCTGAAACGCCTGCATGGCGGCCGGATCGGACGCTTGATAGCGCTGAAGGATGGCATCAAAGTCCGCATTCTCCCCCGTCAACTTGGCGTAAACGGAACATAAGCTGCGCTCCGAAGCATATAACTCCCAGCATCCTACATTGCCGCATGTGCATACTTCCCCGTGCGCGTCAATGCTCATATGCCCGAACTCCCCAGCCACGCCGTCGGCGCCCCGCATCAATTCATCGCCCACCACGATGGCCGTGCCGATGCCCGTACCCGCGCTTACATATAGCAGATTCGAGACATGCGTCGCCGCTCCATACAACTTTTCCCCAAGTGCGCCTGCATTTGCTTCGTTATCGACAAAAACAGGTTTATGCAAGCGACTTTCCAGCATCGCCTTCAGAGGAATGTTGTCCCAGTGCAAATGCGGAGCCCGTAGTACGATACCGCGCCGAAAATCCACCAAACCAGGAACACCAATACCAATCCCAATCACACCGTAGTCCGTAGCCGGAGCTTTCAACAGTGCGTCCTCAATGCAGGTCGCCAGGAACTCGAGGACATCCGCGGCTCCAGCGCGCTTGTCGATAGGATGGTCGACGGCGTACACTACGCGGGCTGCAAAATCCGTCATGACGATCCGAACATACTCCACGCCCAACTCCACGCCCATCACGCTTCCCGCGTTGGCGTTGAACAACAACATGATAGGTCTGCGTCCGACGCGCGATCGCCCCTGTCCAACCTCGAGAACGAGCCCTTCTCGGATTAACTCGTCGGTCAACGCAGACACAGTCGCCTTGTTCAACCCGGTCTCGGTCGAAATTTGGCTCCGCGAAATCGGACTTTGAAAGCGGATTCTATTCAAAACGATGTATTTGTTAATCTCTTTCATCAATGCTTGATCTGCGGTGCGATCCAAGGGTCTATCTCCTCTGCCCACTGCGTATCGGCGGCTCACACAGCCGTTGGTTTTCATTGTAGGCCAATCTGCCGACAACATCCAGAGAGGATTGCGCGCCCTGCCGATGATCCAACCGACAAGGCGCGCAAAGTCCAAGTTTTCGCTAGTCAGTGCACATCGGCAACGCCGAGTGAATGTACGAGGTGTTCACCCCTCGACTGATCTCTCGTTCTCCAATGCCGCATGCAGGCGTTTCTTCAGTAACAAGTAGCCGTAGCCACAACCGCCAACGACGATCACAGCGGGAATGAGGGTAATCTGCCAGTGGTGCACGACAAACTTCCACAATCCTCCGATCACGCCGCCAAGTGCAAGAAACGTCGCAGTCCACATAAACGACGCCATCAGGTTTAACGGGATGAAGACGCGCAGCGGAGTGCGATTGATCCCCGCAAGATACGGTACAATATCGCGCACGACGGCGATGTATTTCGCAACGATAAGAATAAGCCAGGGCTGCTTCCGAAACATGCGCTCACTGCTATTCAACCGTTTCTCTGTAAGCCCTACATATTTCCCATAGCGGACAAGCAGCGGCCGCCCGCACACTCGGCCAATCCCATAGGCAATGGTCGATCCAGCAAACGTCCCTAGGGCTGTAACGGCAATGAGCAACGCGATGTTCATGTGCAAGACCCCGCTTCGGGATAAAACACCTGTTGTCGTCAAGGCCGTCTCGCCTGGAACAACGAGAATGAAATACTCCAACATCAACATGACAAACAAGCCTAGATATCCATAATGTTCAATCAACGAAACGAGATGGATGACGGCCACCTCCACATAGAGTTGCGATCCTTTGGGACCCCTTCGACATAGTGACGGCTTACGCTCGGAAACGGTTCACAATCAACTACGCAAAACCCAATGGAGAAACTGCCATCTTGGATTGAACCAAACCTGTCGCAACCGCGTCTTTCTCCGTGTTACGATATCCGCCGATAGGAGTGAGACGATGATACATGCCGCTGCCGTCAATCCATTTGACACCCATGTATACCATATGATCAATGGAATGGCTGGACACAGCCATTTGCTTGACGACATCATGATTTTCTTTGCGAAGGACGCGTTAGAGCTCTATGCCTGTATGTTTATCGCTGCGTGGTTTGCCTTGCCAAAGCGTGACATCGAGCAGCGCAACGCGCTTGCTGTGGCAGGCTTTTCTGGAATCTTGGCGCTTGTGATCAACGTGATCATATCCCACTTCATTTGGTTCCGGCCGCGACCGTTCACGGTATTTCCGAAGGGTTCATTCACACAACTCATCACACACCCGGCTGATGCATCCTTCCCGAGCGATCACACCTCCGGATCGTGGGGATTTGCGACTGGCGTGATGGGACGTACTCCGAAGTGGATTACGATTCCGTTCACCGTTGTGGCCGTGATCGTCATGATTGCACGCATCTTCGTGGGCGTGCATTACCCGACCGATGTACTCGGGGGCGCTGTGGTTGGTATCATCGCGAGCCGCGTCATGTGGATGTTCTCGCGCCAGATCATGCCGCTTACGCGAATGGTCGCGCGCCTCTTTGGTTATGGTGTCAGGGCCAAAACCCCTGAACATGACACGCAACACTCCGCGTAAAAACACATTACAATCAAAAGCGGGCCGAAGCGGCCCGCTTTTTCTATAGTTCACCGTTATCCAAGGTGCTCGGACGCCGTCTGCCTTTGCGCATGCTCCACAACATCCAGAGCCAATGGGTCGTCACGCCGACACCGACAACCCACGCGAGGCAGAACAACAACAGTCCCACAAATGGAATATTGCAAAATGCGACCAACAGACTGACACCGACAAGGGCCACCACCCAAACCGGCCGCTGCGCCGGATCGTTCACCACCATGCGTCCAATCCAGACCGCTACGACCGCCAAGCCAACAATGGCTGCAACGGCATACAAAAAGAAACAAAGCACGGCAAACGGTATGCCCACCAACGTCGCGGCCAAAAGCGCGCAAAACGCGACGGCCCCGACGCTGACAAACAGACCTGTGAGCCCGACGCGCCGGACAGAGCGTTGCATTTCCGCTAAAGGCACGCGAATAGTTTCGCGCAAAGCCGCGGCAATCACAGTGAGCAACAGGGTTAAGACGATGCTTACAGCCAACAAACCGCCCCAGACGGCCAATGCACCGAGGCCGGTCACCAGCGCACCGCTCCAGAATGGATCCGTGAGCGATGCATGGAAGACGGTGTACACCTTTGCGCCAGGAACGGTGTGCACGGCTCCACCCAAATCCACCACCATGTCGACGCGCGACGTGGGAAGCAGCGTCACGTTGCCGTTGATCACGAGGACGTGATCCGCAATGCCCGCAATCGTGAGGTTGTGCCCGACCACAACGATATCGCCTACCGCCTGCCCCGGAGCGACTTGGGTTGTGCTCGTCCGGATGAGCCCTGCGTTCATCGTGCCTTGTGCCGCCAAAACAGACGGCGCGCTCCCGAGGCCAATGGCGATACAAAGCAGCATTCCCCACAAACTGTACAGCCACCGCCACCTCATAGCACGACCTCGCTTTTTCGCGAAGACCTGAGCACACGCGCGGTACCAAATAGCGATATGCCGAGAAGGACCAGGCTGAACGCCGCTGCCACAACCAACCACTGCTGATGCACCGCGGTCGGTATCGCCATCAAGCCGCGCATGACGGCCGACACGAAGTGAAACGCGAGCGTCACCAACGAGCCGAACGGCGACACGACGAGCCCGACAAGAGTACACAGGCCAATGATGGAACAGCACAGGTAGACGTAGATGAGGCGCCGTGACTGTACAACCTGGTGATCCTCTGCAAGCGCCGCCACCACGCGCGCCTCAAGTCCCGGGGGCGGTTCAATCGACTGGGCGTAGGCCGCGACCTGCCGTTCATCCGCCAGAAGGGCGGCCAACAAGTCCGCACAAAAAGGGCACACGGCCAAATGAGCACGAACGCGTTGCTCTTCAACCGCGCTCAACTCGCCGTCTACGTACGCAGTCAGCAACGACTCCCAATCGCGACAACGATCCATCATCCATCACCCCTCTCGCCGCCCAAAAGCCGCCGCAACTGCATGCGTGCGTGATGTAGGCGGGATCGCACCGTTCCTACGGGAATGTCTAGCACTTGGGCGATCTCGTCGTACTCGAGGCCATGAAACGCCCGCAACACGATGACCATTCGATGCTCTTCATTCAAATGAGCCAGAGCGCGATCGACATCGATCCTGGCCGCCGCCGCATCCTCCGCACCCGAAATCGCGGGACTCACTTCGTCGGTCGGCAACTGCGCCCGCCGCTGGCGGGAAGCCAACATGTCGAGTGAAACGCGCACGGCAATGCGAGCGAGCCACGTGGGAAACGTGCGATCTTCCCGCAACTGCTTCAAGGATCGGAACGCTTTGATAAACGCCTCTTGCGTTGCATCCTCTGCATCTGTTGCGTTTTGCAGCACGCCATATGCAGTCCGGTAGACAAACTGTTGATAATTGCGAACGATGTCCGCCAACGCCTCGGGTTTGCCGCGCCGCGCCTGACGAATCAGGTCGAGGTCCGCTTGCTCCAACCAAGATCACCTCCGGCGGCGACAGGCCTATACCCAACACAACAAGCCGCATGAAACGCAAATCAGCATCTCACCGGTACGGCCGTTCATTTTTACAGACAGCGTCTGTGCACATTTGGTTCATCATCAGGCTTATTCCACCTTGCCCCCGCTGGCTTTCAGCAGCCGATCGATCTCGCTGCGGCTCGGTACGGACGCCTGTGCGCCAGGCTTCGTCACCGCGATGGCGGCCGCCGCTGCCCCAAAGCGCAGCGCATATAGCACATTTTGCTCGTCAAAGGCGGCTGCAAAGGCACCGATAAACGTGTCCCCAGCTGCGGTTGTGTCGATCGCGCGCACAGGAAACGCCGGCAAGCGAATCAGTCCGTTGCGATGGTAACAAACCAAGCCTCTTGATCCAAGCGTCACCACGGTCATTCCGATGCCAGCATCCGACAGTACGCCAAGCGCCGACCAATCGCCGTCCAACCCCTGTGGTACCGTTGCGACGAACGCAGCAGCCTCCGTCTCGTTCATCACCAGAACGTCGACACCTTCAAGTGCCTTGATGTCTAGCTTGCGCACCGGTGCAGGATTGTAGCAGACACGAGTCCCGGACGCCTTTGCGATACGCATCGCCTCCTGGTTCACAGACCAAGGTACTTCATTCTGCAACAAGACCATATCGCAAGACGCCAAAACGGAAGCTGCACGCACCACGTCTGCGGGACCGAGCAACCCGTTTGCCCCCGCAGCCAATACAATGTGATTTTCTCCGTCCGCTCCGACTTCGATGATTGCCATCCCGGTCGCGCCCGGCTTGTCCGCGACATGCCCGATATCCACACCAGCACTCGCCAGAGAGTTGCGGGTAGCTTGGGCAAACGGATCGCTCCCTGTCGCGCCAATCATCCATACATCCGCACCAGCACGTGCCGCCGCGACCGCCTGGTTGGCTCCTTTGCCTCCCGGCGAATACTGCACACTACTCGCGGCCACTGTCTCCCCAGGCAAGGGAAGCTTGTCCACCGACGCAATCACGTCCATGTTGATGCTTCCCACTACTACAATTCGCATACACATCCCTCCTTAGACAACCGGCAATTGGATAACGACGCGAGTCCCAACGCCCAACTCGCTCTGCACGCAAATGTCGCCGCCAAATTCGTCTACCAGCTTTTTTACCATGAAGAGGCCGATGCCATGCCCACTCTCCTCCTCGTTTTGCTTTTCATACTTGCGAAACAGGCGTGCTACCTGTTGCTCCGTCATGCCGACCCCGTGATCGATCACGGCGAAATGCAATATTTGATCCGCAACGTGACAGCTGACCTCCACCATGCTCCCCTCGTCGCTGTACTTGATGGCGTTGCTGATGACATTCGAAAAAATGAGCTTATACCCCAAGCGGTTGCCAAGGCAGGTGACGGTCTGCGCGACGTCGACATCTGCAACCAACGCAATGTTTTGCGTGCGAGCCTTGGTCCCCATGATATGCAATACTTCGTCAAGTACAGAGCGCGGTTGTAACATCCGTTTATGCCAAATGGACTCGGCCGCGAGCATCTGCTCGGTGGTCATGATGTGGGAAATTTCGTGATCGATTACGACCGTATAATCGACGATGGTCCTCAGCTTCTTTGCCCGTTCCGGGTCAGGCTCATCGGCACTCAACATGGTGGCATACGCTTGGATGACGGTTAAAGGGTTGCGAACTTCGTGCGATACCACATGCACAAAGTCCAGCTTTTGCTTATATAAATCCATTTCAGATTCGAGTTTCGCCTGTGCGCTCAGCGAGGGGTATATGTATTGCTTCTCCCCCGCATGCTCATAAAGATTGCTGCGGATCAATTCGCGATCCGTCATCAGGTACGGATGTGTCCGCATCATTTCAATTTGTACCGAAGCCGGCACCTGATGTGCGTCATACGCGCATACTGTGAGAAAACCCAGCTCACTGACGGTGAAATCGCAGCTTGTTTCGTACCGATACAGCTTCTCCTCGATGTCCACTTCGTCCGTCCACTGCACATGCCCCCACAGGCGAACGGGGCGAGCCTGCGTGATATACGGATCGACAGCTTGATTCAAGCGGCGGTGGACATGATCAGGTCGAAAGTCGCCCGTCATCCCATAAAATCCACCGTTGTCCACATAGCAAATCGAGGTTGGCATGTCTCCATGCCGTTGTTGCCATGCTTGCGATATAGCCGACCATAAAGACGAGGATTCAATCAAGATGACATGCTGCTGTTGTTCCATCGCTGTTTCAATGAACGCGATAGCATTGGCGATATACACGTCCTGATTCATATAGAAGTACAAGACATGCGCACCATTCTCCACCTGTACATGGTGCGTTAGCGCAATGGTAGATTGCACACTCAACGGCGAATCCCCTTACCAAACGAGTTTTACTGGACGAACGCCATTGTAGCAGAATATGTGTTTATTTGGCGAAATGAGCAAGCGAGGCTGCCCTTGTCGGCTGCGCCGACAGACAGCCTCGCACTCCTCAGCAACCTCCGGGACAACCGGGATCGACAACAACGTCTTTCATTTCAGGTTTGACATAATATCTTGGTACATTGACCACGATGCGGCGGTTCACCCTGACTACAGGCTGTACAATCGGTACCTCGCGGCAGACGTAACAGTCGTGATACTCATACACAGGCGGGCAAACAATGGGTGGGCATGGTTTCATCATATGCCTTTATCCTCCTTCTCGGGTGACGATGATACAGGATACTAGGCATACAACACTTCTGTGGCGGCGTTTGCCCCGGCCCATGGCGACGAGTACCAGCTTTCGAATTTATGGAACGTTCGGCATCGACACCGCATGATCGGCGGTGTCGGAAGGGAACCAGCGAATGCCGACGCTCGGATGTGTGCCATCGCTCGCATTGTGCTGAACCAACGCCGATGGCAATGGACTATCTCCCAAATCGATCACGGTCCGTTCGGGATTGGATGTGTAGAAGGTGAGACCCCGAACTTCATCGAGCGAAGGTTGATGGGTGCCAAACACCGGATCGGAAATTTTGCGGATGTGAACGTATGTCGTGCCAAAGCGGTGCGTTACATCGTACGTGACGTACTTTTGGGCGACGTTATAGCGAAGCAGCCGGCTTGTCCGCGCGACAAGTACCTTTCCCTGATGATGATGCGCTGCCAGTAAGCGCAAGGCCGCTACCGCGTCTTTCGGAAGAACACCAGGGTAAGGCGTACCGCATAGGTGCTGCGCCACCACGGCATAGCCGTGCCGTGCTTCCAAGGCCCGCAGATGTTGCTCGGTCAGTTGTTCAGGTAACCCGTAAGGCGTCCAGTTCCAGCGGACGGCTCCTTGAGAGGTGTAGTGTTCGTTCGTGTAGCGCCAAAAGCCCCACACGCGTCGACCGTCGGCGAGTTGTAACGGAAAGATGACTGAGTCGCGTACAAACTGATTGCTCGACGTGTCCGGCCAGACAAAACGAATGCCATGGGGAATCGTGATGTCCGTGTGGTAATAAGGTGATCCAGGCACCTCACCTTGTTGATACCGATAGAACCCCGCCTGCCGATATGAGCCGAAATTGTCGACGTTCGATTTATTACCGTGGTCGGTCCAGACTTCGATGTGGTCGCCGCGATCGGCCAAAGATTTGGCTGCTGTGGCGGCGAGTGAGCGGCGAAATACGGTTGTGCGCTCATCCACGCGGCTAAAATCGCCATATGTATGCAGGGTATCCACCCAGCCACAGCGGATGTAATGATCCAACGCGTCAGCCGCGTAGAGTTGCGCCGTGACACCGCGAAAATACGTGAGCTCATTCGCCATCGGCACACGGTCGAGATCGATGAAGCTTTTATGATTATTGCCATTGAACATAAAGATCGAGTCCGCATAATCGAGACCTAAGCCGGGACCAAGGGGTGTCTGCTCAGTCGTATTGATAAAACGGTGAACCAAATTGAACTTGCGCAATGTCTCGCTGTCGGCATCCGATGAAAGGGCGAGCATGGCCTGATACGGATATGGGAATTTACGCAGGCCGTACACCTTTGGCCCTTGCCCGGTATTGTACCAGTCACTCGTTTGCAGATGACGAATGGCCTGGTTTGGGGCCGCCAGAACGTCCGAGCAAGGGAGTATGGTCGATGTGACAAGTGCGGCAAATAGGGCGAATCGGCAGTGTCGTGGTTTCATTAAATCACCCCCCGAATCTGATGTTCCCGATTCCGGGAGGCGATATGTTAGGAGAGAAAAGGGAATTGAGGAATCGCGTATGATCTTTGCATAACGTTCGTCTTTCCCTGGGCTCACCCAGGAGTCCATCCTGTCGCGGCTTTCATTCTTCAACTTTTTCGGCAATCACGGCATAATGATACGGGTTGATCCCCCAGAGTTCCGTATGGAAGCCAGCGTTCTGCATCCGTGTCGTCAGTTCAGCCCGTTCCAGTCGCTCAACGAACGGCGGCCCCATCTCCATGGGCTTCTTTTCCCATTCTATTACCATGAGTTTTCCCGACGGTTTCAACAGTCTGTCGAACTCCTCTACGGTCTTGTCCAAATCATCGACCTCGTGCAGAACAAATGCGCATAACACACGATCCATACGATGATCAGGCAAAGGCACACGTTCCGCCGGTGCGGTAACCGATCGCACATTTGTCAGTCCAGCTTCTGCCGCCCGTTTGCTCAACATATCCAGCATCTCGGGCGACACATCGACTCCATATACGGTTGTACAACGTTGAGCCATTGGAATGGTAAAGTAGCCAGGCCCACACCCTACATCTGCCACGACATGCGATTCTTGAACGTCCAATCGTTCAAGGATCGCCGTGTGTGGCAAAAGCTTTTGTCGATCCGCATTCAATAGCTTGTCGACATGTTTAGGATGAAAACGGTGTCCCATCACGCACCTCCAACGCTATTTTCACCGCCTGCTGATCAGCTGCCTGCCACATGATTCGGCCCGCTTACTGAGCCGCGTGGCTCACCGCATCCTGCAATGCAGCTTCTACTCGCCGAGCCGTTTGCATGAGATGCTCATCTGCGATTATACCCATGAGTGCGGTCGGCTTTGGAAACCCAATGACCGTCTGACCAGCATGATCGTACACGACAATTTTACATGGCAGAAAGTACCCCACCAACTCATTCTGAAGCAGTACCTCTTTGGCCTCGTGCGGATTACAAACTTCCAGAATGCGATATGGTTTCGCGAACTCAACACCCTTTTCCTGCAACTTGGACGGTATATCCATCTCCCATAAGACACCAAAACCGCGCTCCTTCAAAGCGGTTTCGAGCGCCACCACAACTTCATCTATACTTTTTCGCGTTTCGACGCAAAAATGAAAGTCCTGCACTTTCATTGCCCCCTATCCTTCCGTTGGCTTTGCTGATCACCTGCTTTTCATAAGCAAATCAATGGCTTCTTTAATCACTTGCTCAGCCGATCCGCCGCCGTTTAGTTCTTCACGAATGCATTGCTCCATATTCTCGCCCACGACGTACATGATGACCCTGTCCACCGCCGTGCGAATAGCTGTCAATTGGTTGACGACTTCTTTGCAACCCTTCTCCTGCTCCATCATGCCGATGACGCCGCGTACTTGACCCTCAATCCGCTTTAAGCGGTTTTTCATTTGATCGTTGTATTGCATCTCAACCCCACCTTACCGCTCTATTCTACCGCTGTGGCGCGTTCGCCATGCCCGGCATTTCATCTTGTTCACTGTTAGAGCCAATGCATACTACTCAGGTTATCGTACAACATGTACAACGCTACGAGAATGAGCACGACACCAAATACCGTTTGCAGAACACGTTTGCGATGGCCGAGTTTCGTTGAGAGAAACGATCCGCCTAATCCTCCGATAACTCCGCCCACCACGTAGAGCATGAACACTTTCCAGGCCACCAGTCCTGAGATGGCGTACGATGCTGCCGTTGTCAGGCCGAACGATCCGACAGACACCAGCGAGCTGCCGATGGCGTCAATCAAGGTCATCCCCGTCGAGAACATCAACCCAGGGACAATGAGGAAGCCCCCGCCAATTCCAAAGAACCCTGAGAGAAACCCCGTAGCGCCGCCCGTTCCAATCACGCGACCCATGTTCAAGCGACGTGGGGAAACGGGGGTATCGCGATCGGTCCGTCCGCTCTGAAGCAACGTGCGGACAGCAATGACAAGTATCAGTATGGCAAATAAGAATAAGAGGGCCTTACCATCCAGTGCCTTCCCAGCTATCGATCCGACAATGGCCCCGATAGCCCCCGGAATCGCAAAGGCGATCGCAGGCCGCCAGCGCACGTGTCCATTCCGCCAGTGAGGGATGAGGTTCACCCAGGCATTAACGGCCACGGCTAGGGCCGTCGTACCAATGACCACGTGTGCATTGTGTACACCCACCACGTATAGAAGCAATGGCACTGCCAAGATGGATCCGCCACCACCAATAAGCCCGAGGGTAAACCCAACCACTCCGCCGCTAACAACGGCCAAGATGGTTTGTAATAATGTCAGATGAACCATAGATACCCTCCTTTGAAAACATGCGCGGGACAACGCCATGTATATACATATACACGCATGGGTATATGATAGACAAAAAATATATGGGCTTCCCGCGCACGACGAGTTACTACTTAGAATCCTAATCAGCCGTGGATCGCACAACGATTCGGGCCTATTTCCATCTCACTAGCTTGAGCATCGCTTGGTTCAAGCTTGCCCATGTTCGTCAGACGAATATCCTGATAGGCGTTGGGCTGGGGCGGCAAGTTCTCGGTTACTGCCTTGCGGAACGCTGCCTCGTCTTCGATGCGCAGCCCAGGATTGACTCGGTACAATTCCCCCAACCGCGCACAGACGCGTCCTTCATCGTCCAATTCCGCCGCTGCGGAATAGTGTGCAGGAAGCACCCATAGGTCAGGCGAAAGTTGCCGGTACGTCTGATACAACGTGTTGCGTAAGTCCGGTGCCCAATCGCCAGCCTTGCCGGCGAGATCAGGACGGCCAATCGACGCAACAAACAAAATGTCGCCGGTGAGCAGATATTTTTGATCGACAATCAACGACGTGCTGCCGATGGTGTGTCCAGGCGAGTAGACAGGTATGATCTCCATGACGCTACGTCCAACGGTCATTGTGTTCCCCTCCTCCAAGGCTGTGAACACAAAGGCCGCCTCGGTCGCATCTTTCGGCGGTAATAGATATGTTGCCCCGACTGCATCCGCCAGGCGGCGACCGCCAGAAATATGATCTGCGTGCAGATGCGTGTCAATTGCGTAACGAATGGAAACGCCCTGCTCCTTTGCAAATTGGAGATAGACGTCTATCATGCGGGCCGGATCGACAATCGCTGCCTCGCCGTCAGAAACAATGGCATACGACAAGCATCCTTTACCGACCCGAACAAACTGATAAATCGTTCCGCCACCATCGAGATCGCCAATTTTGACTGGGTGTAGATATTCGCTCCACGCCTGCATGCCACCCGCGAGATAAGCAACATTGCGCACTCCGGCTTCCACCAACTGCTCGGCGACAAATTTGGAGGAGCCTTCTTTCGCGCAGACGACAAGAATCGGTACATCCTCTGGCAGCTTGCCAAGCACGCTGTCCACGCCATCCAGCAGGTCGAAATAAGGCACGTTGAGCGAGGTTATCGATGTGCCTTCGATCCGCCAGTCGGCATATGCGTCTTCATTGCGTACGTCCAGAATGAACAAAGGTTCCCTCCCTAGCATGCGTTCGTAAACTTCAGCCGCGCTGGACGCGCGGAGTTGTTGTGTCATAGTTGTTCCACCTCCGATTGTTCCACAGGTCCTTGCCACTCCGACATGCCAGGAATGACATTGTACACGTTGGTAAATCCGTGGTCCGCCAAAATTTTACACGCCATGTCGCTGCGATTGCCTGTCCGGCACACCACGTAGACTTCCTTATCCGCGTAGGTCTTTAACCCTTCGAGCATACGCTCAAGTTGGCCAAGTGGTGCCAACTTAGCTCCCGGTACGTGGCCAAACGCGTATTCCATCGGTTCGCGAACATCGAGAATCAGCGCGTCGCTGCCCAGCTTGCTTGCCAATACGTCGTTATCCACGACGTTCGCAAATGTCGTCTCCGGCTTTTGTTCTTCCGGGATTGACTTGCGAATGTAGTGGTGAAACACACCACCATCTTCAGTCGTCCCTAGAAATTGATGCCCGGTCCGCGTCGCCCAGCTCTTGACGTCAGCGACCGATCCAGGATCGGTCGCGACGACTTCGAGCACTTGGCCGGGCGCTATCTCATCGATCGCTTTTTTGGTACGTACAATCGGCATTGGGCAAGAAAGCCCTTTGCAGTCAATGCTCTTATCTACCGTATATGCGCTCATGGATACGCCCTCCTAGTCTCCTGTTTAAATAAACGGCAATCAGAACGTCACTGTCACATCGGCGTCATAGGCAAAATCGAGGAATGTCACAGCTCCGCCGACCTCTACACCATCGACGAAATCGTCCTTCGTCAAGCCCATGACGTCCATTGTCATTTGGCAGCCGATGAGTTTCACGCCGCTTTCTTTCGCCATTTCGAGCATCTGGGCAATAGACGGAACGTTCGCTTTCGTGAAGCCCTCGGCCAGATGCTCATGACCCGGTGCAAATTTGAGCATTTGCTCCGACTGTTTGTGAATGATGGACAAACCGTCAAAGGTGAAGAAAATGGCTACTTCGGCTTCCGTTGCGACACCCGCCATTGCGATGTTCAACACTTTATAGGCGCTCTCAATACCGCCATTTGACGCGATAATGGCAACTCGTTTTCCCATGTCTCATGTCCTCCTGTATTCCATCTTTCCGGCTTATTGCACACTGCCTCGCCAACCGCTCATGCCACCCATTAGGTTCCAAACGTTATCGTAGCCTTGCCCCGCGAGAAACTTGCAAGCCTTCGTGCTGCGCATACCACTTCGGCAGACGACGACCGTCTCGCGCGTTCGATCGATCTCGCCAAACCGTTGCGGCAACTGTCCCAGCGGGATATTCACCGCCCCCGGAATTCTCCCGGAAGCCACTTCACTTGGTTCACGCACGTCAATAATTTGTAACTTATCCCCCCGCTTCAACCGCTCTTCAAGGTCAATTGGGATGATATTGCGGACTTTGCTACGCCCAAACACGATGACTCACCCCCACCTTCTCATGCTGTGACCGCCTCTTGTACGGTACGGGGTATAGTATAACAACCAGAGAACCAAACGTCAAGCATACCCTGATAGGTATATACAAGCTTCACAACACATAGCCTGTACAGAATTTCTTTCAAGGAGGCGAACTGAGTGTCGTTAAGCATGTTTTTCGTTCTTTTAGGAATCGGTTTCGTGGGGTCTGTGCTGGCCGGAATGGTCGGGGTCGGCGGGGCGGTCGTCAAGTATCCCTTGTTGCTATACGTACCACCACTTGTCACCGGATTGGGGTTCACCGCGCATGAAGTCACTGGCATGAGCGCCATACAAGTGTTGTTCGCTTCGTCCGCTGCATTATGGGCCAATCGCAGATCTGGTCATCTATATCGACCACTGATTTGGGACATGGGCCTCGCGATGCTTGTCGCTAGCTTTGTAGGTGCTTACGGGGCACACGCCATACCCGAATCAACGATCAACGTCACGTATGCAATCCTGGCAAGCATCGCTGTCCTCATGATGCTCTGGGTTGGCAAGGAGGAGCAACGGTTGGAGTGTGCAGAGATATCCTACCCAAGGTGGTTAGCGATTTCATCTGCCGGGCTCGTTGGTATGATTTCAGGAATGGTGGGGTCCACCGGATCATTTCTCATCATGCCCATTCTGCTTTCCCTACTTAAGATACCTACGCGAATCGCGATTGCATCCTCGATTGCGATCACGTTTATTGCCTCGCTTGGCGGTGCTTTTGGAAAAGCTATATCGGGCGACATTCTTTGGAGTCCAGCCCTCGTGCTGGTGTGGGCCAGTATCGTCGGCGCGCCGTTGGGTGTCCACATCGGACGAAAACTCCACACCCCTTGGTTAAAGGCCCTACTTGCCGTTCTCATCATCGTCGCTTGTGCGCGAATTTGGTGGAGCATTCTGGCAGTCTAACAGATATCGTCATACTGATATGGGCCATGCGAGCATCGTAACACGCAAAAACCCCCACGCGCATGACGACACGTGGAGGTTAAGACCACTCAAGCAAAAGGACAGACCTTAGGATGCCTTTGCATTCACTTGGTGCTTCGCGCCGACCTTTGTCCTCGGTGCGAGAACGAGATACACAATGCCCGTCACAACGGGCGCCGCAAACGCCGTCAAATCGGCACCGCCAAACCACGCCGTAGAGAGCGGGCTGACCCAAAGAGCACTGTTCGCGGTAAAAAACGTCGCCGCGACACCGATCACGAAAGACACCATGGCCCGCCAGTTGACGCCACCGGTGTACCAGTAGGCGGAGCCTGGCGCTGATTCAACAAGTGCTTGCGCATCATAACGGCCTTTCACCAAAAAGTGATGGACGAGATAAATGGCCGCCCAAGGACCCATGACCGTGATCATAAGGTCAAGGAAGTTTTGGAAGAACGATACGAAGTTCGTCGAAAAGAATAAGGCATACACGCCGATAGCCGTACAAATGATGCCGTCAACAGTCACCGCCCAGTAACGCTTGAGGCGAATTCCCATGGACAGGAAGCTCATTCCGGAACTGTAGGCATTCAGATAATTGGCGCAGATATCGCCAATGACAACCGCGAGCAAAAACGGAATGGCCGCCCAAGCCGGAATCGCTTTGGCAATTGCCATCACTGGATTGCTCGAAAACGCGTTGGGATTGACGAACGTTCCGAGCAGAACACCAAGACCCATCATCACAAAGCTGGCTACGCCGCCACCCCAGAACGTCGCACCGACGATCCGCCGCGTCGGCGTTTGGACAGGCAAATAACGGGAGTAGTCGGCCGCAAAGTTAACCCAACCATAAAACGTACTGGCAAGTCCAATCGAGAGTGCCAGTAAAAATGTCGGGAATGGACCGTGTGCCGCCATGCTTTGAATAGAAGGAGCAAAGCCCCAATGCACGGATGGCAACACCGCAAAGACGACAATCACGGCACAGATGCCAAGTACGAACGCAAATATACGCTGCATCGTGAGAAGCGTGGCGTGACCCAAAATCGGTACTGTGTATGTCAAGATCAACGTGATGATAAGTGCAATGACAGTCGGTCCCACACCTGTCGATGGCAGGCCAACATATTGCGCCAAACTGAGAATCGCCCAGACGGTGAGAACCATGGTCACACTCTCCCAGCCAACTGCCGTCAGCCAGCTAAAGAAGGCTGGAACCTTATTGCCATGAACGCCAAAGGCGGCGCGAGAGATGGTCAACGTCACGGTTCCGGCCTTCGGCCCCGTTCCGCACACGATACCTAGAACAGCAAAGGAGAATGAACATAGAAGTACGATAATCATGCTTTCCCAGACGTTAAGCCCGAGCGATGTAAACAATTGTCCGGTCACGACGCCTGTGTACGTCAGCACAGCGGCAAACCACACGAAAAACAGTTCTTTCGGCATACCGTGCCGCTTATTTTCAGCAATAATGCCGTTGCCTTCCGTTTCAAGATGAAACGCCGCATCAACTTGTTCCTGTTCCATATCTGGCCGTACCTTTGTGGCCATCCCCCATACTCCCCCTTAATCAACATAAAAAAAGACCTCTTATAGCGAAACGCTTGATGCTTCGCCGAGAGGCCGTTGATATGGAAGAGTTGGAGGATGTATCGCGGATCACATCGCTCACCGCGGACGATCCGCGCATCACCTGCTAAAACCGCTCTTCACACGACAACGACCTCGTAGGCAAGCGATTCACGGTCGCTTGGTAGAAACTGCCGAGCCATATTCCCGGCATTATACGAGGTCTTATCTACGCATGTACAGTTTACTGATATCGATGGGCCAGAATCAATGGAATGATCAGCAAAAATAGCGCTTTAACGGACCAATTCAACACGTTTGTTACAAATCCGACGCAATTCTTCCCTTCGTGTCTTTGTTTGTGGCGGTCAAATACCCGACTAACAAGACAATCAGAATGGTCGTCACAATGCTCACGGCCCCTCGACCGAAGCCAAGCCCACCGTACGCCTTTTCAACCCCGAACCAGTCCGCAAACGAAGCGCCTAGCGGCCTTGTCATCACATAGGAAAACCAGAAAGCAAAAACCTCGTTCAAGCCAAACAAGCGGCGACAAACAAACGGTGCGAGAAACAACACGATGAACATGACGCCTGACGCAAAATACCCTAAGTGTAACGTCGTTGCCGTCATGTCGCCGCAGGCTGTGCCCATGGCGAACGTCGCCAAAACAGCAGCCCAATAGAACATTTCGCGGCGGCGCGTATAAATACTGTGGATCGACAGCGTCCCTTCTGCTTTCCCCCACGATATGAAAACAACCGCCAAGATGATGGCAAACGCAGTGGTCGACGCATAGTACGGCACACCCAGCACAATATGTATCGCATCCGCGACCATCGTGCCAAAAATGGCGACCATAGTGACAAGCAGCCAATATACCCAAGGCACATACTTGCGCACTGAGAATTGTAAGAATAGGGCAAGCAAAAAGCCAAATGCCCCAAGAAAAACAGCAAGATACTGGTTGATATGGTATACCAGATAATCCGACGTCGCTTCACCCATCGCCGTCGTCAACAACTTGACTACCCAAAAATACACCGTGATCTCTGGAACCTTCGTCCACTGCGCGCGAATGCGGCGAGTGGAGGCATATCGAACCGCGCTCATTCTCGACTTCCCCTCGCAATGCGCTTACCCAATGTGTAGATTGCGCTAGAGTGTGACCCAATCCTCTTTCCATGCGGAAAAGACGAACGCCGTTCCGTAAAAGTTCGCCATGGGGAAGGATCACCTGTCAAGCTGGGTATAACCAGCCAAATCGCAAAACAGCGCCAGCACCTCTGTCGCGGTTGCTCGATTGGCACCGTCACAACTGATCACGCGACGCACTTCGATCCGCTCTTGCTGTGCGGCCGCATAAGCGGCTAACGTGAATTCGGTTGCATGGTTGGAAATCAACACCGGAATCCCTTTCTGCGAAAGCTCTTTCGCGAGGCGGGCAAGATCCTCCTGTTCTTCCCAGGTGAAGCCATTCGCGGCATAGCTGCGAAAGTTGGCCGTTCGCGAAAGTGGAACGTAAGGCGGATCGCAGTACATGACGTCACCCGGCACGGCGCGCGCCATAACGTTCCGAAAGTCGTCGCAGACAAACGTCGCGCGGGTGGCCTTCTGGGCGAAATATTGCATCTCTTGTTCAGGAAAATACGGCTTTTGATATCGTCCAAAAGGCACGTTGAAGCGACCGTTCCGATTGTAGCGGCACAACCCGTTATAGCCGTGGCGATTTAGATATACAAACAAGGCTGCCCTGTGCAGCCTATCATCGGTGTCGTTAAACTCTGCGCGCAGTACATAGTAGCGCTCCGGCGTGTTGTTCTCGGGAATAAACATCGATTTGCAGTACGCAATAAACTCATTGCCATACTCCTGCAAAACCTGATAAAGGGAGATGACGTCGGCATTGATATCAGCCAATATGTATTCGGGATAGTCCGTATTGAGGAAAACGGCTCCAGATCCGACGAAAGGTTCAATCAAGCGACGACCCGCCGGTAGCCGCCGCCTGATGTGCGGCAGTAGTCGGTACTTGCCGCCAGCCCACTTCAAGAAAGGCTTCATCGTGACGACCTCCCTTTTCGCAGGCTGAGATTGCCGCCAACCACCAGTTGCAAGGAGGGTTGGACAACGCGCTATCTTATTCTAAATCGGCCGATCGCCCCCGTCCATAGGCACCAACGAATGCATCGCCAAATCATTGGCGGATCGTGACAGGGGTCTGCAGCGGCACAGTGTGCGCAAGCCAGGTCACATCCTCGTTGTACATGCGAATACAGCCGTGAGAAACGTATTTGCCGATGCTGGACGGATCGTTCGTTCCATGTATGCCATAGTGCGGCTTGGATAGCCCGAGCCAGTATGCACCGAATGGTCCGCCAGGGTTAGGCTCTTTATTTACGATCATATACTCGCCAACCGGCGTCTGCGTCGCGAGTTTGCCGATCCCGACGGGGAACGACCGGATCACCTTACCGCCGTCCAGAAGGTACAGGCGCCGGTCGGACAAATCGACAATGATACGATAGTTGGGCATGAACGTTCGCCTCCTGCACCCAACATATGCAGGTACTTTGGCAATCGTTTGAAGACAACGTTCAGCCATGGATATGTACTCACATGTGGATGAACGCATCAGCGAGCATCCATAGCCCTAAGAGCCCGAGCACCGCGCCTGGCAACTTCTCGACCCACTCGCCCAAGTGAGGACGTAAACGGGCACCGAATTGCAGGCCTACCCACGTGACCACAAATGCCTGCAAAGCTATGAGCGCGATCGTAAGCAGGACGGGAATATCGAGAAAGCCGATAGAGAAGCCTACGGCAAGCTCATCCAAGCTAACGCTGATGGCTGTGAGCAGGAGTGCCCACCCCGCCAGTTGCCCCCCAAGTCGATCATCGGCCTCACCTTCCTCGTGCACATACGACCAAATGGCGACGGCAATGAGCAGCGCGCCGCCGAGCACAGGCGCCCAATGCCCAAGGCCGCGGCCAAAAAAGCGGCCGATGAGCAGGCCAATCATCGGCATGCATGCTTCGGCGATCGCAAAGGCAAGCGCCACCCGCAGCTTGGACACGATACCAGCAGCGCCCAGCGTGACCGATACCATCAAGGTGTCGATCCCGAGCGAAAACACGAGGACAAGCACATTGACGAGCACCATGTCGCCGTCACCGCCCCAAACGGCGTTTGAGCCGCTCTAAGCAAATCTCACAAATGCACACTTCAGAAGAAGGAATGTGCTTAAGAACCTCTTCCGGAAAGAGCACGTTGTCACACCAGCACGTACCCGGCGGATTGCCTGCCGCATGCCCACAACGGTTATCCATTCCACAGAGTGGACACAAAGTTTCATTCTGCACATGGATCAACTCCCTTTTTTGCGACCAGGCTAACCGCCCACTCAATCGAGCATCTGACCATACACAGTATAAACAAGACACACTCTCCCTTGACACCCGGGGTCGAGATGCACGACACGAGACGACTGAACTGTGCTACAATTCGATATACCATGTTCATCGCAAGCTCGCGTCACAACCGTTTTGCGCGCGAGACAAGGAATCGGAATGAGGGAATATGTATGAATGACGCGCTGCGGCTCAAAGTGGCGGACTTATTGCACGACAATGCCAAGCTCAGTGTCGACACCATCGCCAAAATGCTGGGGGAAACACCCGAGACTATCGCGGAAACCATCCACCACCTGGAACGGGACAAAGTCATCCTTCGCTATTCCGCTGTTGTAAACTGGGATAAACTGGAGACTAATCAAGTCACCGCCGTCATCGACGTACGTGTGCTGCCGCAACGCGAAGTTGGTTTTGACTCCATTGCCAAGAAAATCTACCGATTCGAAGAAGTCAAATCCGTCGCACTCATGTCCGGTGGTTATGATCTGCAAGTCACCGTCGTCGGCCGCGATATTCGCGAAGTGTCCCGCTTCGTTTCGGAAAAGCTCGCCACCATTGAAAACGTCACCGCAACCACAACACATTTTCTGCTGAAAACTTATAAATCGGATGGCGTCATCTTCGACGACACCGATGGAGAAAGGCGACTGATGATCACACCATGAGCAATCTATACGACCGACTGTCGCCTATTGTCATCAACCTCCCCCCTTCCGGCATCCGCCGTTTCTTTGACCTCGCGAATCAGATGCAGGGCGTCATCTCGCTTGGCGTGGGCGAACCGGACTTCGTCACGCCTTGGCACATCCGGGAAGCCTGTATGTATTCGCTGGAACAAGGATACACCACGTACACATCCAATCGCGGTTTGCCGGAATTGTGTATCGAGATCGCAAAATATCTGACGAAATATGATCTCGCCTACGATCCGTCGCACGAAATTATGGTCACCGTAGGTGGTAGTGAAGCGATTGATCTCGCGATGCGGACGCTCGTATGCCCGGGTGACGAGGTCTTAATCCCGGCGCCAACCTATGTCTCGTATAGACCATGCGCGATGCTTGCCGGCGCCAGCGTGATCGACGTGCCAACCTATGCGGAAGATGGATTTCGTCTCACTGCGCAGGCGCTGGAACGCGCCATCACGACGAGAAGCAAGGTCCTCGTCCTCTGCTTCCCCAACAACCCGACTGGCGCCGTCATGACACGAGAAGATTTGGCGCAAATCGCCGAGGTTGCCATTCGGCACGACCTTTTTGTCATTTCTGACGAAATATACGCCGAACTGACGTACGACGGGCATCACACGAGTATCGCGGCGTTGCCAGGCATGCGCGAGCGAACCATCGTCATCAGTGGGATGTCGAAGGCCTACGCTATGACTGGCTGGCGAATCGGTTATATCGCCGCGCCCGAGCCATTGCTCGCAGCGATGCTGAAAATCCATCAATACACCATTATGTGTGCCCCACACATGGCACAACGGGCAGCTCTGGAAGCTTTGCGCAACGGGGATGACGAGCGAGATAAAATGATCGAAAGCTATGATAGACGGCGCAAACTGATCGTCGCGAGCTTGAACGAAATTGGCTTGCCGTGCCACGAACCCCGCGGTGCATTCTATGCGTTTCCAGACATTCGGCCAACTGGGCTTTCCTCTGAAGAGTTTGCCGAGCGGTTACTCTTGGAGCAAGGCGTGGCAGTCGTACCAGGCAACGTATTTGGCGAGACTGGTGAAGGGTTTGTCCGCTGCTCCTACGCCACATCCGTGGAATTGATTGAGGACGCCATGCGACGCATTGGTGCCTTTGTCTCAAAGTTGGTATCACAGGCGGTCAAATAACATACAAAGGGCCGACGCCTCGCGAGAAGCGTTGGCCCTTTGCATATCCAGCGGTTCGTCCGTTTGCCCTTCCTCATACACTCACGTGTGTGCCCGCCTCCATGTACATCGGTTGCCGAATGAGCCTGACACCCACAAACCCAACCAGCGAAAACAGCGCGGGAATCAGAAGGCCGTAGTGATAGCCAAGAGACAGCGTGTGCAAAGGAAACAAGCCAAGCACATATCCAAACAAGCTGGGCAACAAGACAGCACTCACAAAACCACCCATGTTGGAAAACCCCGATACGACACCGACCATCTCAATTGGAAAAGAGTCTCGCACGACAGCGAATGTGAGCGAACTCCCACCGTTGCCAAAACCAATGAGCACAAGCAACACGATGATGCTCCACAGAGGCGGTCTGTCTCCGATCAAGAACCAGATGAGCCAACTCAAAAACGTGATCGCGTGAACGAATGTGTAAATGCGTTTTGTCATGCCGAATCGCGTGGCCAAGGCACTGGTCACAGGCCCCCCCGCCATGGCGCCGAACAGACCGCACATTAGCAGGCTGCTCGCAGCGGCGCGGGACAGTCCAAACACCTGCATGAAATACGGAACACCCCAGGACCCGATGAAGCCAACATATGTTCCGACAAGCCCAAAATGACACATGGCCGTAGCCCAAGCCTGGCGTGTCGAAAACATACGTCGCAACGTTGCCGCGACATGATCATGCGGCCGTAGTCGCGATCCCGATGCACCAGGATGCTCGTCAAACATCCGCTTAGGCTTCGCGATGAGGACCACGTATAGAAGCATCGCACAGGCGATGATGACTAGCCCGACGGCGAAGAATGGAACGCGCCAGCCAGCGGCTGAAATCCATAACGCGTAGGGTACTGTCGCCGTGAGCGATCCGAGCCCTGCCGCTACACCGATGATTCCGAGGAGGCTAATGAACTCTCTGGCTTGAAACCATTGATTGACGACCGCAACAAAGTTGACGAAAATCGTGGCATCGCCCATACCAACTAGAAACCGAGATCCCATCAGCATATATTCGTTGCCCGAAATACTGTATAGCAATGTTCCTAGTCCATCGAGAAACGCTCCAATCACGAGAAAGCGATTCGGCCCGAACCGATCCGACAACAATCCAACAGGGATTTGCAGGACTGCGTACGCGAGAAACTGTAAACTGCCCATGAGACCAATGGTCGCCGCTGAGATGTGGAACGTATGCATCAGTTGATTCGTAATGAGGCCAGGTGCCGTCCGCTGGCTGACAATGAGATAGTAAGCCAGGAGCACAGCAAAAAAGACCGCCCAGCGGTACCTACTCTCTTGTCTATTCAAATTTCCACTCCCCCACAGAAAAAAGAGAAGCAGTGCCAACCACTGCTCCGTTGGATTCCTTTTATTCATTCTCGCTTACCATACAGTATTATAACAATTCTTACACTCATGCAGCATGCCTTTTCTTAAGTTGCATACTGAAGTTTCCGATCCATCACCAAACCACGTCAATCTTTCCAAGATTGTAATTTTGGTTCATTTTCTCGGCGATGGTCACCAGCAAGGGAGCGTTATACTTTCGTGCACGTTTTTTGGCGTTTGAATTCGAGGCTCTTCAACAGGAATAGCGCCGAACCATAGGCGAACGATGCGGTGCATTGCAGGATGTGATGGTCCCGTTTATTGTTCATACATACGTTGGAATCGTTGAATGGTGGCTGGCAAATGGAATGCTTTACCCACCCAGGTCATGGCAGAGCACGTGGAACACTGTTGGAGACACTGTATGAGGCACCTCTCCTAAAATAGATATTCATGCATCAGCGTGGTCGTACACCGGTGGCAGGGCAGGGTTATTTTGGTTCTTGTGCACTTTGGTGAACTCGCTGTGAAAGTGTTCTCCGCGATTTGGTGGTTCTGACGTTAGTTGATCGATTGGCGCACCACGCGCACATTCTCGCCTTACTGGTGCGAGTGTCCGAATACGCCACGCGTTGTCTACCAATCACCTTAATGTTCCGCAAACGGCATGTTTTCCGGAAGTTGAAATCCAGAAAAACGTGGGCGTTCCAGTAGCCCGCGATTACAGTTGGGACGTCAGACCCCTTGAACATTCGCAACCGTTGATTCAAGAAGCAACTGCATACTTATAGACCCATTGCCACGGCATCTCGGTGCTTGGCTGATACAACACATATTTTTGTCCATGCTCAGTGAACTTCCAAAGCCGCCCGCCTATGTTTCCATCGACGATACCAATTGAGTCCCAAAACGGTATACGCTCTGGTACTGTTATTCCAGATTTACCTCCAAGAAGTTTCGAAACTAAAATCAATCTGGTTTTTCCCGATACCAGGTCTCCTTGTGCGTCTACATGAAAATGCGGGAGCCAGAAGATGAAATGTGCCCACCATAAAACTATGGTTAGAATTAAAGCACTTGTAACGCCAACCACTATTTTCGCTGTTCTTCCCATGGGAACCCCCCCTTCCGGGTCAAGTCCGAATTGTGTGTAAATTTCCCCTACATGTAGAATGTGCTGAGTTTCGACGTGCCTCCTTCGACGGCTTTGCCTCGGCAAATCAAATATGTTCCGTCGTCGCTCCATCAAGAGACGCTTCGCCGGTCGATGATAAGGAACGAAGGGGCAAAGCCTGCACCTGCGGTGTTCACCGCACCACAGCTCCTCCCGTTATCCCCGTAGCGTGTGCACCTTTGCAGTTTGTGCGAATGATGCTTGCTGTTCTCTCCATGCCCAATACGCCTCCATATCGAGATATCTGCGCCCGTTGTCCATGCTTCGTCTATCTCCATGAGTAGGGCGCCGATCAGGCGGATCGCTGATTCTCGGTTCTGGAAGATGCGAATCACGTGTTCACGTCTGCGAATCTCTTCGTTTAGCCGTTCCACGCCATTGGTTGTCCGCAGACGGCGACGAATTTTCTCCGGGAGTCCCAGTACAGCTGTC
>NZ_SORF01000009.1 GCF_004366795.1 Alicyclobacillus sacchari
CGAGGGCCATGGTTCATGGCGAAGAACCTGAACAACGCCATGGACAAGGCGTACTTTGAGGCACTTGGTCTGAAGAGTCTTCAGGAAAGGTACTTACAGCTTCGTAGTGTTTCATGAACCGCCGTATGCGGACCCGCATGTACGGTGGTGTGAGAGGTCGGGGGCTAGGCGCCCCCTCCTACTCGATTGCCATGCGCAAACCGCCGGGGTGCATATAGCTGAGATCGCTATCGGCCGGGGTGACGCAACACACGACGGAATATACGTTTACAGATCACACAATGGTTATAGTTGAGTTTTGTTGAAATGGTATTGAAAACGCATGCATTCACTGCTATGATTCATATAAATCGATTTGGTTAGTTTGTGAAGTGAATCAAAAGCCAGATGAACTAGAGCTAGTTGAGCCGGTTTGATCGTAATCACAAAAAAGGGGGATCACCATGAAAAGGAAACACATGGCTGGTATAGCCGCCGCGGCTGTCGTGGTAGCTGCGGGTGCGTATGCCGGTGTCGCAAGTGGAGGAACGTCAAAGCCTGTTGTTTCTACGAAGCAAGTAAGCGCTTCCGCATCGACAAATCCATCGGCTTCAACGCTGACGGTGGTTACAAGTCCAAAGGGTAGTTTTGCTGATAGTTTTAATCCGTTTGACCCGAGCACAAATGACGGGA
Source organism: Alicyclobacillus sacchari (assembly GCF_004366795.1). Taxonomy (GTDB): domain Bacteria; phylum Bacillota; class Bacilli; order Alicyclobacillales; family Alicyclobacillaceae; genus Alicyclobacillus; species Alicyclobacillus sacchari. The sequence goes on from NZ_SORF01000009.1 coordinate 673, forward strand.
CGTTCGGTAATATTTACGAGACGTTGTTTTACTTTGACAGTGTGACAGGAAAGACATTCAATCTACTGGGCAAAAGTTATACCTTTAGCAATGGGAATAAGACGCTTACAGTGAATTTGCAAACGAATGCCAAGTGGTCTGATGGGGTAAAGTTCACCGCTCAGGATGTTGTGTTCACGTTTAATGAGCTTAAGAAGTACCCTGCCGCAGATACCAACAGCGTGTGGTCCCAGTTGGAGAGCGTGAAGGCGGTTGGAAGTTCGAAGGTTGTGTTCACGTTCAAAACGGTTGACATTCCGTTTGCGGAGCAATATGTTCTGGGGTCAACCTATATCGTTCCGGAACATGAATGGAAGTCGCTGGGGGATCCTACACAGGTGAAGTTGCCGTGGCAAAAGGCAATCGGGACAGGTCCGTTCAAACTGGTTTCGTTCTCTCCGCAAATGTACACCTTTGAAGCGAACAAGTTGTATTACGGTGGCGTACCGAAGGTACAGTATGTGAAGTATCCTGCATATACGAGTAACCAAGCTGCAGATTTGGCATTGGCCAGCGGTCAAATTGACTGGTCAGGTATTGATATACCTGATATTGAAAAGACATATGTATCTGCAGATCCGAAACACAATCACTACTACTTTGCGGCTGGCAGCGTCGTTGAGATGTATCCAAACTTCAACAATCCTTTGTTGAGTCAATTACCTGTTCGGGAGGCCATGAATTTCGCGATTGATCGGAATGTGATTCAATCGAAGGGTGAAACCGGGTACTCGCAATTACCTGTGCCAACCAGTCTTATTCCTTCGCAAATGTCTTGGTCAGATCCAAATCTTCAAGATAGCAAGTCGTTCAGTGTGAATGACGCAAAAGCTATTCAAATTCTGGAGAAGGCTGGCTTTCGTCGCGATCGTCACGGTATCTTCGCAAAGAACGGGAAGGAACTCTCGTTCCAACTGTTGACGGTCACGGGGTGGAGTGATTGGGATGAGGACGCGCTTCTGATCAAGCAACAGTTACAAAAAATCGGTATCGACATTAATGTTGTACAACAACAATTTTCGGCGTATTACAACCTCATCAACCCGGGCGCAGGATTGAAGCCACATTATGACCTGGCTTTGTCCTGGACGAATGAAGGCCCCACGCCGTATACAATTTATTACGATATGCTCGATTCGAAAGGGAACTTCAACATTGAGCAATATCGGAATCCAGCGGTTGATGCATCTCTTAACCAGTTTGCGGGGACTACGAATCTAGCCCAGCAAAGGCAAGCTCTGTACAGAGTTGAGTCGATTGTGACCCAGCAACTACCGGTGATTCCAATCTTCGATGGTGAACTGTGGTATGAGTACAACGATGCAAAATTCACGGGATGGCCGACGAAGAACAACCTGTGGATCAACCCAGCGCCATATACTTTCCAGTCTGCTGCCATTATTATGGATCACTTAAAACCGGTTCAATAAAGTTAGAGGACGGCTGCCTTGTAGACCATGGGATCTACAGGGCAGCCTTTTTTACTGTGGAGTTCTCCCGGTTGGTAAATGACCCTTGATCCCCCGCTTGTGGCTTAGATTGCAAAAAACACTCCTTGCGCTCACCTTTCCACTTGAGCATTGACCATGCGTTTCTGCAAAAACTGATACACTATGACAATGGTCGAAGTGATGGTTGTGGCGTTGCTTGAGAATTGTATGATAAGACCTGGAGGATATCACCAAGATGATCTCAGCGTGTACCTTGCGTAGATTAGAAATTCCGCTGGTTGAGCCCATACGAACTGCGTACGGCGAGCATCGCTTGAAAACTGCGATCCTCGTCGAAATACAAAGCGATAGCGGTGCTAGAGGCGTTGCCGAATGTGTCGCCATGCGCGCACCGACGTACACAGAGGAGACAAGTACGACCGCATGGCATGTAATCCTTGACGATCTACTGCCGCGGCTCGCAAGGGCCCAACAGGCGATCGCGCTCAAGCCATTGACCATCGCGGATGTTTGGTCGGACATTCGCGGTAACAAGATGGCAAAAGCCGCAGTCGAAATGGCATTTTGGGATCTTTGGTCGATGGAGAATCACACGCCTTTGACCGCACTTCTTGGCGGCGTGCGCGACAAGGTAGAGGTTGGGATCAGCCTCGGTATGCAGAGATCTACACTGGAGTTGCTATCACGTGTGGAACGGTCTCTGGATGCTGGCTACCGGCGAATCAAGTTGAAAATTTCCCCTGAGGCAGATCGAATTCCACTGGAAGCCATTCGCAAGGCTTTCCCTGACGCGGCGCTGATGGCTGATGCAAATAGTTCGTATCGTCTCGACCAAATAGACCGCTTGGTGCAACTCGATGACTTGGAATTGATGATGATCGAGCAGCCACTCGCGTACGACGATATGGTCGATCACGCTGAACTTCAGACTCGGTTGCGTACGTCCATTTGCTTGGACGAGAGCATACGCAGCGCCGACGATGTGCGACGGGCCGCCAATATTGGCGCGTGCCGGATTGTCAACATCAAACCAGGTCGAGTTGGCGGGATCGGTGAAGTCGTCCGTATCCATGCAGTTGCGCAACGTTACAAGATGGCACTTTGGTGTGGAGGAATGTACGAAACAGGGGTTGGACGCTTGCACAATCTCGCTGTTTGTGCGCTTGCGGGTATGACTTTGCCGACAGATACGGGACCGAGTGAGCGATATTTCGAACGCGACATTCTTCAGCAGCCGATCCGCTTTGAACAGCCCGGAATTCTGCCTGTAGTGCCCACGTGTGGGGTCGCAGCATGGGTGGATTGGGAAGTGGTGGACTCGTTGACGACCGATAAACGAGTCGTGCGGCTTCGCGACCTTATGATTTGAGGAGCAATGTTTGCAGGTTGGTCAAGTTTTAACAACAGGAATTTTGACGGATCGCGTCGAACTGTCTCCTTTGTGTGCAAAGGGTGATGATCATCTTCTGCCCGACAGGCGGACTTGCCGACGTAAACTTACACCGATTTATCGTGTGACAGAGGAGTCGATTTGCGCAGTGATTGAAATGCAGGATGTATGGAAGGAGTACCCGAATGGTACGCAGGCCCTGAATGGCATCTCTGTGCAGATTCAAAAAGGAGAGTTCGTTTACGTCGTCGGACCGAGCGGTGCCGGGAAGTCGACATTTATCAAATTGATGTACAGAGAAGTTCGTCCAACGCGCGGACACATTTTTGTCAACGGATTCAATATCGAGCGTCTGAAGGATCACAAAATCCCGTTACTCCGTCGAAGCATCGGTGTCGTCTTTCAGGATTTCAAATTGCTTCCTAAGCTGACGGCGGCAGAGAACGTCGCATTTGCACTTGAGGTGATCGGCCTGTCTCATAAGCAAATTCGCAAGCGAGTGCGAGAGGTGCTCACTCAGGTCGGCCTGGAAGACAAGATGGACATGCTACCCTCTCAACTCTCGGGCGGCGAGCAGCAGCGCGTGGCGGTGGCGAGATCGCTCGCAAACAATCCGGCGGTCATCATCGCCGATGAACCGACGGGGAACTTGGATCCCGACACGTCATGGGGGATCATGCGGTTGTTCCAACACATCAATGATCGCGGCACGACCATCGTCATGGCTACGCACAACCGAGAAATTGTGAATTCGATGCGGAGGCGTGTCATCGCCATCGAAAACGGCATGATCGTAAGAGACGAGGAGAAAGGGTATTACGGATATGATGAGTAGGCTATTCCGCCATCTGCGCGAAGGGATCAAAAACGTCATTCGCAATGGCTGGATGTCGTTCGCATCGATGAGTGCGGTTATCGTGACGCTCGCGGTGCTTGGGTTTTCGCTCATTCTCACGTTTAACGTGGCACAGATGTCGACAGACGTAACCTCACAACTGGAGTTCAGCGCCTTTCTCAACGTAAATGCAACGCAACAGACGGGCAGCGCAATTGCTGCTCAGATCAAGGCTCTGCCTGGCGTGGAATCTGTCCAGGTTATCTCAAAAAACGAGGGCCTAGCACAGATGAAGAAGGAACTCGGCTCCGAGATGGGTGACGTTCTCAACGCGTTCAAACAGAATCCGTTGCCAATTCAGTTGGTCGTAAAGCCGGTTGATCCGCATCAAATTGACAGGATTGCCCGGCAGGTTGGCGAAATCCAGGGAGTTGCGACGGTGCGCGATCCTCATCAGTTGGCTGCGGCGATTTTCCGCACCTTGGCTATCGTCCGAGACGTCGGTGTCGTGTTTGTCGTCGCGTTGCTCATCACGTCGATGTTCCTGATCTCAAACACCATTCGCATTACGATTTTTTCGCGGCGCCGCGAGATCGAGATCATGAAACTTGTCGGTGCGACGAACTGGTTTATTCGGTGGCCGTTTATCGTTGAAGGAATGCTGATCGGCTTGATTGGGGCGGTAGTTCCTGTGCTGGTGCTTGTCTATGGCTACCGTTCGCTGTATATTCGCGCCAAAGGAGTGTTTAGCGGGCTTTCTTTCCCGTTGGTGCAGGCTGGGGATCTCGGTGTCAAACTTGCCGTGATTTTGTTGGCCATTGGCCTGTTCATCGGGCTCTGGGGGGGCGTCATGTCTGTTCGCCGCTTCCTCCGTGTTTAAGGGAGCCAATGAGTTCGCGCATCAGTCGAGAAGGGATACGTCCACATGCATCTGACGGCGAATGGATGGTGGGCCATTGTCGCAATCGCCTTGCTGTCATTCTTGTTGAACCCGTTACACTATGTATCGACAGGGTTCGTCATTTGGGATCTGGTTCGCAATGTCCGCAGTGAGCGCGAATGGTTCGGCATTCGCGTGACTCGGATCGGCCAGACGCTCATCCTGCGTTACGCCAGGGCTTGTCTTGTCGGACTGGCCGGATCGATCGCGCTGCTTGTTTGCGGTGTGTCTGTGACGTGGCAGTCGATAGCCTATGTGTGTGCCGTGTCGATTGTGCTCGGCGTGATCCGATCACGCTTCGCTGCCACACCGTTTGCAGTCGCTGCAGCTGCAATCATCTCGTTTTGCGTTCGCCAGGCACATCTTTCAACTCTGGTCGGATGGCAATGGTTGCACGTGGTTGCGTCGTTTCCGGTTGGGGCATGGCTGGCGATCGTCGCCGTGAGTTGTTGTGCTGAATGTATCATGACGTTCTGGGGCGTTCGCGATGCGATATTGCCAATACTGTTGACGTCGCGAAGGGGCAGGCGCATGGGTGCGCTCAAATTACAATTGGGCTATGCCATGCCTGTGGCCGTCTGGATGCATCCCATTGCGAAGCACGCTGTGACATGGCAGTCAGGTTTCCACCCTTGGCAGATGGCTTTTGGGCAGTCAAGTGAGATTGGGATCCTGCCTTTGGTGTTCGGTCTGCACGCGCTGTTTACCGGCCTGCGGCCACAGCGCGCCCTTTTGCATGTTCGCTGGTTTGACGTCGCGCGCGCGTTGGTGGCGGCGGCTGGATTTGCGCTCGCTCGTTTGTACGATCCGCTTGTGACATCTTGGGCCGCTGCATTTCTTATCGTCATGACCGAGCTATTCAGGTTTCTTTGGCGACGCATTGACGCAGCGATGGAACCTCGGTATACGCCTAGCAGCCGGGGCGTCCGGGTGTTGTATACGATTCGCGGCTCGTTGAGTGACAAGATCGGCATTCGACCAGGGGAAATTGTCACGCACGTCAATCAGTCGCCGGTACATACCGAATATGACATTCACTTTGCGATGGAGCAAAACCCGGCGTATGCAAGATTCCAAGTGTTAGATGCGGATGGGGAAGTTCGGTTGCTCAGCAGTCCGATATTCGAGGGCGAGCGTCACGATCTCGGACTCCTCCTGGTTGTCTCCAGCGACGAGCCAGCACTCCGCTTCATCCGCCCATTTGGGTTTCTTGAGACCATATATCTGCGCCGTGCGAAGAAGCCGAATGCTGCGGCGACGCAAACACAGGCGGAATGACTGTCGGCCGATGGCCGGGGTGAGGAGGCGAGCCTATGGATCTCGCAACGATATTAGGTTTGGTGATTGCCGTCGTTGGCCTGGTTGGCGGCTATGTCATGGACAAGGGAGCACTTGGCGCTCTGATTCAGCCACCGGCGATGTTGATTGTGTTTGGTGGCACGATTGGCGCAACCCTTTTGTCAAATAAAATGAAGTCCTTTACGTCAATCATCCGTTACTTACGTATCGCTTTTATGTCGCCGAAGCGGGATCCCCGCGAGACCATCGAGCAGTTGGTCGATCTTGCGACGATGGCTCGCAGGGAAGGGATTCTCGCCCTGGAAGACCACGTTGACTCGTTTGAAGATCCGTTTATTCGCAATGGGATTCGCTTGATCGTCGACGGGATCGACCCGGAGTTGGTCAAAGAGATGTTGGAGACCGAAATATCCTACATTGAGCAACGGCACGAGGTAGGCATCAACTTATTTGAGTCTGCTGCAGGGTTTGCGCCGACGATGGGGATCATTGGTACGGTCATGGGCCTCGTGCACGTGCTTGGCAGCTTGAGTGACGTGAGTAAACTTGGCCCTGAAATTGCCACTGCATTCATCGCAACCTTGTACGGTGTGGCGAGTGCCAACGTGTTCTGGATGCCGATAGGAAACAAACTGCGGGTGCGTTCACACGAGGAGATTCTGGAACGCGAGATGAGCGTGGAGGGTATTCTTTCAATTCAGGCGGGCGAGAACCCGAATGTGTTGCGTCAGAAGTTGATGTCCTTCTTGGCGGCTTCTGAGCGGACCGATAAGAAAGCGGGTGTCTCCAGTGGCGCGGCGCAAGAGGCCTAAAAAGCATCAAAACCATGAACGCTGGCTGGTTACCTATTCCGATTTGATCACGCTCTTGTTAGTTTTTTTTATCGTGATGTTTGCGATGTCGACCATCGATAAGACTCGTTTCGCGACACTGGCCCAATCATTGTATCAGGCGTTGCACCCGGGGCAACAGATTCCTCTCAATGGGATGGGGACAACGGCGCTACTCAACAGCGGTGATCAAAACAACGGCACGCAGTTTCCGGATAATTTGACAGCTTCCAACGGTTCGTCTAAGCAGAACGTGCAAAATCAATCGCAGTCGGCGTTAGCAGATCAGCAGCAGTTGGACCAATTGTATAAGGAGATACAGCAATATATCGCCGCACATCATTTGAGCGGTGAGGTGCAAGTAGAGGATCAGGCTCGCGGCATTCAAATCACGATGCGCGACGTGGCCTTGTTTAATACAGGGCAAGCCGTATTACTTCCTGGTGCACAGCACATTATCTCGGGATTTGTACCTTTTTTTAAACATATCACCAATAGCATCGTGGTAGAAGGTTATACAGATACGCAACCTATTGATACGCCGATTTATCCGTCCAACTGGGAGCTTTCAGCGGCTCGTGCGATGAGTGTTGTGCGGTTTCTGAGTTATCATGGGATCGATCCGACGCGATTGGCGGGCATGGGTTACGGACAATACCACAATGTGGCGCCCAATAATACCCCTGCCGGGCGCCAGGCGAACCGCCGCGTCAATATCGTCGTTTTGCGTAAAGCATACACGCCGGGAACGGTACAGACGTTACCTACTGGCAACTAAACGCCATAACATCGGGAATGCTACATTCCTAAATTTGCCTCTCGCGTTCATTGAACAGGATTCATCACTTCTTTATAATGAGACTCAATTGATGTGAGTTGAATCATACCGCTAGCCAGGGAACGCACGTTCCCTTTTTGGTGTTTCCATGATATTGTGTAGACGAACGTATGTTTGTGGTGAGGAGGGGTGGAAGTGCAGAACCTGCCGGGCAGATTTGAGTTGGTATCGGATTACCGCCCGCAAGGAGATCAACCGGCGGCCATTGAGCAGTTGGTCGATGGTGTCGACAGTGGTCTGCGCCATCAGACACTGCTCGGCGTTACCGGCTCGGGTAAGACGTTTACGATGGCGAACATCATTGCCGAGCTGAATCGCCCAACTCTTGTAATCGCTCATAACAAGACGTTGGCAGCCCAATTGGCAGCCGAGTTTCGGGCATTCTTTCCGAATAATGCTGTCGAGTATTTCGTCAGCTACTACGATTACTATCAGCCGGAGGCGTACATTCCATCCACTGATACGTATATCGAAAAAGACGCAAAAATTAACGACGAGATCGATAAAATGAGGCACTCGGCCACGGCCGCCATTCTCGAACGCAACGACGTATTGGTGGTTGCCAGCGTATCTGCAATCTATGGCCTCGGTAGTCCGCAAGAATATAGCCAGCACGTATTGTCGCTGCGCGTTGGGGCGACGATGGATCGCAACCAGATGCTGAGGCGTTTGGTGGATATGCAGTACGAGCGCAACGACATCAATTTCATTCGCGGCACGTTCCGTGTACGCGGCGATGTGGTTGAGATTTTTCCGGCTTCGCGCGACGAGCACGCGATTCGGGTTGAACTGTTTGGCGATGAAATCGACCGCATTTCGGAAATCAATGTGGTCACTGGGGAAGTCGTTGCGCGGCGCAATCACTTCAGCATTTTTCCGGCTTCGCACTTCGTCACATCGCGCCCACGGTTAGAGGCAGCCATCGAGCGCATTCGGGAGGAACTGCGCGAACGGCTACAGGAATTGCGGGCGCAAGACAAGCTGCTGGAGGCGCAGCGGCTTGAACAACGAACAATGTACGATATCGAAATGATGTTGGAGATGGGATTTTGTTCAGGCATCGAGAATTACTCGAGGCATCTGGAAGGGCGTGCTGCAGGCGAGCCTCCGAACACGCTCCTCGACTACTTTCCACCGGGATTTTTGACGTTGATCGATGAATCCCACGTCACGCTGCCGCAGATTCGCGGGATGTATGGCGGGGATCGAACGCGCAAGCTGACGTTGATTGAGCACGGCTTTCGGCTTCCATCCGCGGCGGACAATCGGCCTCTCACGTTCGAGGAATTTGAACGCGCGGTGGGGCAGTGCATTTACGTCAGTGCGACGCCGGGACCGTATGAGGAAGAACACCAGCAGCGGATTGTCGAACAGATTATTCGCCCAACAGGATTGCTTGATCCAGTCATTCACGTTCGGCCGATTCAAGGACAAATTGACGATCTCGTTGGTGAGATCCGCGACCGCATACGCCGCGATGAGCGCGTGCTTGTTACGACATTGACGAAGAAGATGGCGGAAGATTTGACCGACTATCTCAAGGAAATTGGGATTAAGGTGCGATACCTGCACTCCGATATCAAGACCATTGAGCGCATGGTGATCCTTCGCGATTTGCGAAAGGGTGCCTTCGACGTGCTTGTCGGCATCAACCTCCTTCGCGAGGGGCTGGATCTGCCAGAAGTATCGTTGGTCGCCATCCTCGATGCCGACAAGGAAGGCTTCTTGCGCGCGCATCGGTCGCTCATTCAGACAATTGGACGGGCCGCTCGCAATGTCAACGGTACGGTCATTATGTATGCGGATCAGATGACGGATTCAATGCGAATTGCAATCGACGAGACAGAGCGACGCAGGGCGAAGCAGATTGCCTACAACGAAAAACATGGCATTACGCCGACCACAGTTCGCAAAGCTGTTCGCGACGTCGTCGAGACGACGAAGGTGGCTGAAACGCACGAGGAGTATGTGGCGGTTGCCGAGCAGGCGCAGGCCCTCAAGGGGCGCGAACGCAAAGAATTGATTGCCAAGTTGGAACAGCAGATGCGCGAAGCGGCAAAGGCGTTAGAGTTCGAACGCGCCGCACAGCTACGCGACATGATTGCCGAATTGATGGATGCATCGTGATCGCAGGCCCGATCAGAAGGGAAGAACGGCATGCCTCAGGATTTCATTCACGTGCGCGGTGCACGTGCGCACAATTTGAAAAACATCGATGTCAAAATCCCGCGCGATAAGTTTGTGGTCATCACGGGACTGAGTGGATCGGGTAAGTCGTCGCTGGCGTTTGACACGATTTATGCCGAGGGGCAGCGGCGGTATGTCGAGTCGCTGTCGGCGTATGCACGACAGTTTCTCGGCCAGATGGACAAGCCGGACGTCGATGGCATTGATGGCTTGTCACCGGCGATTTCCATTGATCAGAAGACGACAAGCCGCAATCCGCGTTCCACAGTCGGTACCGTGACGGAAGTCTACGATTACCTGCGTTTGCTCTTTGCGCGGGTAGGGCACCCCTACTGCCCGAACTGCCACATTCCGATTCAATCGCAAACGGTGGAGCAGATGGTCGACCGCGTCATGAAGTTGCCTGAGCGTACGAGGTTGCAGGTGCTTGCCCCCGTGGTGCGCGGACGCAAGGGTGAACACCAGAAGGTGTTTGAGCAGATGCGCAAGGCCGGCTATGTTCGCGTGCGTGTCGACGGCGACATTCGCGAACTGGAAGACGATATTCAGCTGGAAAAGAACCGTAAGCATAGCATTGAAGTGGTGGTGGATCGGCTCATCGTCCGTGATGACATCGCCAGTCGCTTGGCCGATTCCTTGGAGGCCGCGCTTGAGCTGTCAGACGGCATCGTGTTGGTCGACGTGATCGACGGTGAAGAGATGTTGTTCAGTCAGAACGCAGCTTGTCCGAATTGTGGCTTTTCGGTTGAGGAACTTGCACCTCGTATGTTCTCGTTCAACAGTCCATTTGGCGCGTGTGACACGTGTTTGGGTCTCGGTGTCAACATGGAGGTGGACGAGCAACTGGTGGTACCCAACCCGTCACTCAGTATCGAAGAAGGTGCTATCGTCCCCTGGGCGGGGTCCTTCTCCAACTACTACCCGGAATTGTTGAGGGCCGCTTGCCGTTCGTTCGGGATCGATGCCACGGTGCCGGTCGCCGAGTTGCCGGGGGAAGCGTTGCAAAAGTTGCTCTATGGTAGCGGGGAAACGATACGTTTTGCGTACGAAAACGACTTTGGCCAGCACAAGACGGCACAGATTCCGTTTGAGGGTGTGATTCCGAACCTTGAGCGGCGGCATCGTGAGACGGCTTCCGATTCTATCCGTGAGTTTATCGAATCGTTCATGAGTGCCAAGCCATGTCCGGACTGCCGTGGCAAACGTTTGAAGCCGCAGAGCCTGGCGGTTCTCATCGGTGGCCGGAACATTGCGGACGTCACCGAAATGTCTGTAGGCGACGCTTTGGCCTTCTTCAATACGCTGGAACTGTCGGAAAAGGAGATGCACATTGCACGTCAGATCCTCAAAGAGATTGAGAGCCGGCTCGGCTTTTTGCGCGACGTGGGACTCGATTACTTGACTCTGGCGAGGTCGGCTGGGACGCTGTCGGGCGGCGAGGCACAACGCATTCGACTTGCAACCCAGCTCGGTTCGTCGCTGATGGGCGTTCTCTACATTTTGGACGAGCCGAGCATCGGGCTGCACCAGCGCGACAACGAGCGTTTGATCCGCACGTTGGAGCATATGCGCGATCTCGGCAATACGCTGATTGTCGTCGAGCACGACGAGGACACCATGCTGGCGTCCGATTATATCATCGACATGGGCAAGGGTGCCGGCATTCACGGCGGCGAGGTAGTGAGTCAGGGGACACCAGCCGAAGTGATGGACGATCCCGATTCTGTGACGGGGCAGTTTTTGTCGGGGCGTCGCTTCATCCCAGTGCCCGAAGAGCGCAGGCAACCGAGCGATCGTTGGCTGGTGGTCAAAGGGGCCCGAGAGAACAACCTGAAAGGGATCGATGTGAAGATACCCATCGGTGTCTTTACGTGTGTCACGGGTGTCTCCGGATCGGGCAAGTCGACATTGGTCAACGAGATTTTGCACAAAGCGTTGGCTCGCGATTTGAACCGAGCGCGCGTGCGGCCTGGCGCCCACGATACCATCACGGGTCTGGAACATCTGGACAAGGTGGTCGATATCGACCAATCGCCCATCGGGCGTACACCGCGATCGAATCCGGCGACCTATACTGGCGTGTTTGACGACATTCGCGACTTGTTTGCATCGACGAACGAGGCGAAAATGCGTGGATACAAAAAGGGTCGCTTTTCGTTCAACGTGCGCGGCGGGCGCTGTGAGGCGTGCAAGGGCGATGGGATTATTAAAATCGAGATGCACTTCTTACCGGATGTCTACGTGCCTTGCGAAGTGTGCAAGGGCAAACGCTACAATCGCGAGACGCTCGAGGTGCGGTTTAAAGGCAAAAACATCGCGGAAGTGCTCGATATGACGGTGGAGGACGCTTGTGCGTTCTTCGAAAATATTCCACGCATCCAGCGACGATTGCAGACGTTGATGGATGTGGGGCTTGGTTATATCCGCCTGGGTCAGCCTGCTACGACACTTTCCGGCGGCGAGGCGCAACGGGTGAAGCTTGCCTCGGAGTTGCATCGGCGCAGTACCGGACGCACATTGTACATTCTCGATGAGCCTACAACGGGGTTACATGTGGCCGACATTGAGCGCCTATTGACCGTGCTTCATCGCCTCGTGGACAATGGAGACACGGTGCTCATCATCGAACACAACCTGGACGTCATCAAAACGGCCGATTATTTGATCGACCTTGGGCCGGAAGGCGGTAGCCGGGGTGGTCAGTTGGTCGCGCAAGGCACGCCGGAAGCGGTTTGTTCTGTTCCGGCATCCCACACCGGGCGCTTTCTCGGTCCCATCCTTGAGCGCGATCGCACACGTATGGATAGATTGCGTCGTGCGGCGGTGCAGGCGTAGGTTGACGGCTTTGGTGATGGGCGGGATGGAGCGAGTTGTAGAAAGGGAGGATGCCTCTTGGGGCAACCGCGAGGTGTGAGCGTTCGGCAATTGGTACAGGATCTCGATCTTCGCGTGTTCAACGAAGACGCGGATTTAGACAAAATGATTTATACGCGCGACATCAATCGCCCGGGTCTGGCTCTGGCAGGGTATCTTCGTTACCATCCCGCCGAGCGCGTGCAAATTCTCGGGCGAACCGAGCTTTCATTTTTGCGAGGGATGAACGAAAAGGAAAAGGCATTGCGCGTGTTCGCGTTCTGCTCCTACCAGCAAACGCCGTGCATCTTGATCACGCGGGGTGACACGCCGCCGCCAGTCCTACTCGCAGAAGCTGCATCCAAGCACATTCCGGTGCTTGGCACCAATATGGTAACGACACGTCTAACCGCTGCCATTTCCAACTACCTAGAAGAGCGATTGGCACCAGAGACTTTGCAGCATGGTGTATTGGTGGATGTGTATGGCATCGGCATTTTGATCACGGGATCAAGCGGGATCGGAAAGAGTGAAACAGGGCTCGAACTGATTAAGCGCGGGCATCGTTTGGTTGCTGACGATGCTGTGGTGATTCGCCAAATCTCGGACGAAAGCTTGGTCGGCAGCGCACCGCCGCTCTTGCAACATCTGCTGGAAATTCGCGGTCTCGGCGTGCTGAACGCGATGACGCTGTTCGGCGCAGGCGCGGTGCGCACGCACAAGCGCATCTCGATGGTCATCCATCTCGAAGCTTGGCGGGAAAACCATGCGTATGACCGTCTCGGCATCGACATGGAAACGATGAAAATTCTCGATCTGGAGGTGCCCAAAGTAACGGTGCCGGTGCGGCCTGGTCGCAACCTGGCTGTCATCGTCGAAGTGGCGGCGATGAATTTTCGATTGAAGGGTATGGGCCTGGATGCTGCGAAGGCGTTTACGCAGGAATTGGAGCAGGTGATTGCATCACAAACGGGGATGTAGGCGGTGGCGTGAGGCCACCGCCTTTTACATCTTACATCTCCTCGGGAGCGTCAAGGCCAATCAAGTAGAGCGCCTTGGCGATGACATTGCGAGTTGCTTGAGTCAGCGCCAAGCGGGCGGCTCGCACCGGATTGTCAGCTTGGAGGATTGGGTTGTTGTGATAAAAGCGGTTGAACGCATGACAGACATGTAGGATATAGCGTGCCATGACCGATGGATCAAACTCGTCGACCGCGCGCGCCAAAGCTTCTCCGGCCTGAGCCAGGCGCAGGATGAGCGCCCACTCGATGTCGTCTGGCTGCACTTGCGTCGGCCAGTTGAAAGTCTCGGAAGCGGCGGTGTCCGCCTTGCGCAATACGCTGCAAGCGCGTGCATGCGTGTATTGGACGTATGGCCCTGTTTCACCATCGAAGTTGAGTACGTCTTCGTAGCGAAAATCGACTTCGTGGACGCGATATGTCTTGAGATCGTTAAAGATCACGGCGCCGACGCCAACGCTGCGCGCTACAGCGTCTTGGTCCGCCAGGTTTGGATTCTTCTCCTGAATGATCCTTTTGGCTTCTTCGATGGCCTTGTTGAGCACATCCTCAAGATAGACGACATGTCCGCGGCGCGTAGACAGACGTTCCCCGTTGAATTTCATCAAGCCGAACGCGACGTGCGTGCAGCGTTTGGCATAATCGCGGCCAAGCAATTCCAGCACCTTAAAGACCTGTTGGAAGTGAAGCTTCTGCTCAGCACCCACGACGTACACGAGTGTGTCGGCTCCGAGCACGCGGTGCCGATAGTCGGCAGCGGCGAGATCGCGCGTTGCGTAGATGGAAGTTCCGTCTGATTTTTTGATGATGCAAGGTGGCATGTCGTACGCGGACAGATCGACGACCTCTGCGCCGTCGTCCTCGACCAGCAGTCCCTTGGCCCGCAATTCGTCGACGATCGCGTCCATCTTGTCATTGTAGAAGCTTTCTCCGAGATAGTGGTCGAACTCGACGCCGAGCGTTTTGTACGTCTCTTGAAAAGCGCGCAGACTCTCATCGATAAACCAGCGCCACAGGCGATTGGCCTGCTCGTCTCCTTCCTCGAGCTGCCTGAACCAGTACCGCCCCTCGTCCTCCAACTCAGGGTGCTGCTGTACTTCTTCATGGAAGCGGACGTACAGCTTAAACAGCTCTCGCACCGGGTCTTTGCGCACAGTCTCTTCGTCGCCCCACTTGAGATAGGCCGCAATATTTTTACCAAATTGTGTACCCCAATCGCCCAGATGGTTGACACCTTCCACACGATAACCATCTTCTCGCATGAGACGGACGATGGCCTGGCCGATGATGGTGGAACGCAGATGGCCGACGCCAAACGGTTTGGCAATGTTCGGTGCCGAGTAATCGACTGCAACCGTATGACCTGTGCCGCGTTCTTCGGAAAAGAGGCCGTGCACTGACCGCAAAGCCTGTTCAACAATGCCGAGGGCATATGTGGAGCGCTCCAAGCGAATGTTGAGGTAACCACCCTGTGCGTTAGCGCTGTCGATGCCGTCGCTGGCAACGAGCTTGTCCGCCAACTCGGATGCGATCATCGCTGGATTTTTCCGAAGCTGTTTGGCGAATTGGAAACATGGTAGTGCGAGATCGCCTAGCTCTGGATTTGGCGGATATTCGATCAGGTTGACAATGTCGCCTGCGGAAAATCCCGTATGTTCCGAGACCGCAGCGGCAATTGCATGCTTAATGGATTTCACGTCGATCCCCCTGTACTTTCGTTCAACACTGATTCTTCATTATACCATGGACGAATTTCCTGAGGTACTTCGCCAACCGGTCTCTGATGTGGTATACTTTTTCCACCAGTTCACATAATCTTTGTCCTTGCGGTTGGTTCAGCAGCAATCCGGCTTGTCAACGCAGGGCCGTTTCGCAGACAACGGACAGCGTTGCAGGAGGTGCGTATGGACGTATGGATACACGTCATTATCGCCAAGATTCGTCCGACCGTCGATCCAACGTGATTGCGATGAAATTTGACGCATCGTACTTCTTTGAGCGTGGCGTTCGCTTTTTGCAGCGCAATGACTTGCCGCGGGCACTCAGGGCGTTTCGCAAGACAGTCGAATATGAACCGGACAATCCTGTGAACTATTGCAACCTCGCAGGCGTCCTGTCTGAGATGGGCGACTTTGAGGCATCGAATCAGGTGCTGCAGCATGTGTTGAACCACCTTGATCCGAACATGGCTGAGTGCCAGTTTTACCTTGCCAACAATTATGCAAACATGGGGCAGTACGATACCGCCGAGGAGTACGTGCTGCGCTATCTCGATATGGATCCGAACGGCGAATACGCCGCAGATGCGGAAGAAATGCTGGACATCCTCGTGGATGAGTTTGGCGGTGGGCGAGTTCTTCAGAAGTGGCAAGAAGAAAGAGAAAAACTCGACAATGTATCTGCTGTGAAGGATGGCCGTTACTTTCTTGAAAACGGTCAGTTTGAGGCTGCTGTCGAATGGCTGGAACAAGTCGTGCAGGAAGATCCAAACCATCTCGCAGCCTGCAACAATCTGTGTCTGGCTTATTATTACACAGGACAACACGATAAGGCCCTTCAGATGGTCGAAGAGGTCTTGCAACGTCAGCCGGACAATCTGCATGCCCTTTGCAACCGCGCCCTTTTGTTAAAGCACTATGGGGCCGAAGCGGCCTTGGCGACGGCGGCGGAGCCGTTGACCAAAGTGTTTTCATTAAACCTTGATATTGCGATGAAGATTGGCACCACGCTTGGCATCATCGGCTGGCACCGCGAGGCAATGATGGTCTTTCGGCGGTTGTTGCACGTTTCGCAATCGGATGATCCGGTACTGCTTCACGCGGTCGCGGCGGCTGCCGCGAATTGTGGCGAATGGGCGACAGCAGAGCGTTACTGGCTGTTGCTCAAGCGCGATCACGGCTATCGACATGTAGCGGAGTACTATTTGCAGCGCCTTGCGGCCGTTCGCGCCGATATAGCTGCTGATTTTCGCGTCGGGTATCAGCTTGATTTGCCCATCGAAGCGCAATTGGCAGAAGTCAAAGACAAGTTGAAGTCGTCCGCCCCAGACGAGTGGCGGCGAGACCCACTTTTACGCGCCTCGCTTTATTGGGGGCTTCGTCACGGCAATCATGAGACCCGGCGGCGCGTCATTCGCGCACTTGCCGTTGTCGCCGACAGCGATGCAGAAAAGGCGTTGCGACTTTTTCTGGGGCGTCCGGACATCGATGACATGCTCCGGCTTTATGCTGTGGTAGCCCTTAAGCGCATGGGTGCGAAGGGGAGGCTGAAGTCATGGCAGGATGGAGCCTTGCGGGAGATTTCGCTGGACGATATCAGTTCCGACATCATTCTCAGCCTAAATCCGCAGTGGCGGTATGTCTCGGAACGCGTGTGTCATTGGCTTTCGACAAATGGACTCGAGAGGCTGGCGGTGGAGGCGAAACGCCTTTGGAACATGTACTTGTATGACATGTTCCTGCATGCCAATCGGCGCATCAGCAAGCCTGACATCTGGGTAGCGAGCGTTCTATACATCGTTTTGCGCTATTATGGCGTGCCGGTGGTACAACGCGAATTGGCCGCAGAATTTCGCGTTTCGCCTTCGTCGATACGCAAATGCAGCGGTCGCTTGGAACAGATTTTGCTCAAGCTCGGTGTTTAAGCACGAGGGTAGTTGCGTGATGTGACGTTGCTCGGATTTGTTTCACCGGGCAGGGACGGCGGATGACCAACAAAATGTTTGTTGGTCATCGAAATTTCACTTCACTGTAACACGATTGAAACATGAAGCCCTTATGATGAAACCGTAGCACATTTGACCCCCTTTTGATATAAAGCTTTTGGCGCCCGGTTCGGGCGCCCCTTTTTTTGCCCCGGGTGTTCTACCCTGGTATACTTCGGCACGGAAATGCTATGCTTTTCACAAGTGAGGTGGACGCCTTGCAAGTGATTGTGAACTGCTATGTTCCTTGGGAACAGGGGTTTGTCATGCTGTGCAAACCGCGGCGCGGTTGGTGGTACTTGCCCGGTGGCAAGGTGGAAGAACACGAGTTATGGCGGCTGGCCGCCATGCGCGAATTTGCAGAAGAGACGGGAATCTCGTTGACTGATGCCGCGTTGCGAGGGATATATCAGGTTCAGATTGCAGGCGGTCCAGACGAGCAGCCAAAGCATCGGCTGATTGCACAGTTTGTTGGGTATGGTGCAAATGGCGTTTTGTTGCAACAACACAGAGAAGGAAGGCTTGCCGTCGTACGTCCGCAGGAGATGCTTGGTTTGCCGATGGATGAAGGCGACCGATTGATGTTACAGCGCACCATTGCTGCGGAGGAGCGAGGCGACAAGCGTGTCTTTTTCGGCCGCTTTGGGTATGACGTCAATCACAAGTTGCTCGCATACGAAATGGATCCAGCCGACTATCCACTCATGAAGCCGTTTGGCACAGGGCAAGAGGGGGATGCGATGTGACGAACCGCTTGCAAACCGTCGTATTGACCGGTATGTCCGGCGCAGGCAAGTCGGTCGCCATGCAGGCGTTCGAAGACTTTGGCTTCTTCTGTGTCGACAATTTGCCGCCGGCCCTGATTCCACGCTTGCTCGATATGGCTGAACACGCATCCGGCAGGCTGGCGAAGATGGCGTTCGGATGCGATCTGCGCGGAGGTGAGCTGTTTGAGCCTCTACTGCAGACGCTGAAGGCGATCCGCGAGCGCAAGGACGCCGAGGTTCAGCTGGTGTTCCTCGATGCAGACGACGCGACGTTGGTTCGCCGCTACAAGGAATCGCGCCGTCGGCATCCACTCGCTCAAGGTGCTCGTCTACTTGAGAGCATTCAGGAGGAGCGCGTGGCCTTAGCGGCGGTGCGGCAAGCAGCCGACGCCGTCATCGACACGAGCCAGCTGACGGCAAATCAGCTCAAGCAGGAGCTCGGCAGACGTTTTGTCGAACGCGTCATGCGGTTGCCTGTCCACGTCATGTCGTTCGGCTTCAAGTACGGGGTTCCGCTCGACGCAGACATGGTATTGGATGTTCGCTTCTTGCCCAATCCGCACTATATCGATGGGTTAAGGCCGTACACCGGTGAGGACGATCCGGTGTATCAATACGTGATGCAATGGCCAGCCACGCAGGAGTTTCTCAAAAAGACCGAAGACATGCTCGATTTCTTGATCCCTGAATATCAGCGCGAAGGGAAGAGCCACTTGGTCGTCGGCATCGGTTGCACCGGGGGAAAGCACAGATCTGTCGCGATCGCGAAACATATCGCGAATCACCTCGCGCAGGCGGCCGATGTCGAGCTTACGCATCGCGATTTTCGGCGGGAGGGTTGAGCATGCGACAGTGGTGGCTGTTGGCATGGACCATCGCCTGCTTCGGCATCGGCATCTTGGCTGGCGTGGTTCGCTTGGCGCACTGGCCGCATGCGACGATGCTGGGGCTGGCGGTTTTGTTGGCGGCCGTATTGCTGCTGGCCTTTGGCTGGTGGTCGGATATGCGGCAGTCGCGCAGGCGTCAGCGTTGGCAGGAGCGACGCTTAAAAATCGTCGCGATCGGCGGCGGTACTGGTTTGTCTACCATCTTACGCGGCTTGAAGGAGTATCAGGTCGAACTGACGGCAGTTGTAACCGTAGCGGACGACGGTGGAAGCTCGGGACGTTTGCGCGACGACTTTGCCATGCCGCCGCCGGGCGACATCCGCAACTGTCTCGTTGCCTTGGCAGACACCGAGCCGCTTTTGGAGCGCTTGCTGCAGTTTCGGTTTCCGGCGGGACAGGGGCTTGAAGGGCATAGCTTTGGCAACCTGTTTCTCGCGGCCATGACGCACATCATGGGCGACTTCGAGTCTGCGATCCGTGAGACAAGTCGCGTTTTGGCGGTGCGTGGGAAGGTCCTTCCGGCGGTACGGGAGGATGTTCGGCTGCGGGCCCATCTGGCGGATGGGAGTGTGGTCGAAGGGGAATCGAAGATTCCGGAGGCTGGAGGCCGGATCGAAAAGCTGGAACTCGTTCCGGAGGATCTTCAGCCCTTGCCCGACGTCTTGAGCGCGATCGAGTCGGCGGATGCAATTGTCGTGGGGCCCGGTAGTCTATATACCAGTGTGCTGCCGAATTTGTTGGTTCCCGGCATTGCCGACGCCATTGCAGGAAGCAGCGCACGCAAGATTTATGTTTGTAACGTGATGACGCAGCGCGGGGAAACGGACGATCTCTCTGCGTCAAGCCACGTCAAGGCAATTTATAAACATGTTGGCAAACCTTTGTTCGACTATGTGCTGGTCAATGCAGCGCCGCTCCCCGAGGAAGCATTGCAACAGTACCAGCAGCAAAAGAGCTATCCAGTGCGCGTGGACATTGAGGAATTGAATCGGCTGGGGCTCAAGGTGATCGCCCGCGATTTCGTGCATTACGCGACGTACGCGCGTCACGATAGTCGCAAGATCGCGGAACAAATCGTCAGCCTGCTCGGTTATGAACGAGACACCAGGCGGGAATAGGAGACACGCGTATGTCGTTTGCCGCAGAGACCAAAAAAGAACTTACGCAATTGGCGTCCGATGCGGCGGCATCGCGTTTTGAGTTAATGGCCATCCTTGCACTGGGGGCCGTGTTTAAGTCATTTGAGGGCCGGAGCGAGCTCGCGGTCGAGACGGAAAATGTTGCGACTGCACGGCGAATTTATACGTCCTTAAAAGACCTCTTCCACGTGCGCCCGGAAGTTGTCGTACGCAAAAAGATGAGGCTGAAGAAGAATCATGTGTATACGGTTCGTTTGCCGCGGGCGCAGGCGGAAGCGGTGCTTGCTGACCTGGGTTATCGTGGGGCTTTTGATGAGGGGCCGCTGTCGGCATCTTGGGACCTACCGTCTCGGGATGAGCTGCGGCGCGCCTTTCTGCGCGGCGCGTTTTTGGCAGGCGGTTCCGTCAACGCCCCTGGCAGTTCATCGTACCACCTGGAGATTTACGCTCCATCCAACGATTTGGCAAGCTGGTTGCTGTCTTTGATGAACGCGTACGAACTGCACGCCCGCATGACGAATCGAAAAAAGGGATACATCGTGTACATCAAGGAAGTCGAGAAAATTGTGGACTTCTTAAATCTTATCGGTGCGGTGCGGGCGTTGTTGCAGTTCGAGGATCGGCGAATTTTAAAGGGAATGCGCAATCAGGTGAATCGGTTGGTCAATTGTGAGACCGCCAACATGAACAAGACGATCTCTGCCGCGGTTCGCCAATTGGAGCATATTCACTGGATCGAGCAAACCATTGGTCTAGACAGCCTTCCGGAGCACCTGCGGGAGGTGGCAGAGATCCGTTTGCGCCATCCCGAGGCCAATTTGCAGGAGTTGAGCAAACGACTCGATGGTCGCGTGACGAAATCTGGATTGAATCACCGTTTTCGCAAATTGGAGGAGATTGCATTACAACATCGCGATCGTTCAAACATTGGACAACGGACTGTCAATGATTCGTCAGATTTGGGCTAGAAACGGCCCTGTAACCGCTATCGACCGGGCATTGACGCGTGTTATACTCAATACAAATCATGAGAAACTGGTGATGAAGATGGTGGAAAGAGAAACCACTGTTCGTTTACAAGGAGGTCTGTTCGCTCGCGCGGCCGCAAAGTTTGTGCAGGAGGCCACGACGTTTAAATCGGAAATCTTTATTGAAAAAGACGGGCGAGCCGTCAATGCGAAAAGTATTATGGGTGTGATGTCGCTGGCTATCGCATCCGGACAGAAGGTCGTCTTGCGGGCAAATGGTTCGGATGAAGAAACGGCAGTCGATCAACTGAGCCACCTGATTGAGTCCGATCAACTGTTTTAAGCGTTCTCTACTCTCCGCTGCTTTCCTCCTCGCCCCGTTCTGTCCCGAGCGGCTTGTTCATAATCATAGTCGTGAAGGAAGCATGGGGGTGAGTCCATGCAGTCACGCATGAATTTGGGGCACCGCCGCCGCATTCCCATTTGGATCATGGCCGTGCTGGGCGTGCTGGTACTGCTCTTCATGTTCGAGGCATACCGTTTGGTCATGCCGTTTGTCTCCCGCAATCCGCTGTATCACGAGGTCAATTTTGGACAAACCGTGATCGACAACTGGGAATACGAGGGCGAAAACGAGGAGGGCTACCTCGAGTTTTACAATCCAACGACCGGTGGTCACTCGATGTTGCCCCCCAACGCAAAGCTGTTTGGTGCCGACGGCAAATGGGTTGTGATTGAACGCGCGGATGCCGCATCACTCACCTATGCAGAGCCCCTGGAAAGTGCTCCACCTTACTGGTATTTGATCATGCTGGCGATGATCGGGGGCGCATTGTGGTGGATGATGCATCGCCGCCGTACTTTGCGGAAAAAGCGCATGTATCTGCGGGGACCGCGCAAAGAAGGTGTGCGCGTGTCGGCGGGAAAGCGGCGCCCTAAGCGGTTTCGAGCCAAATCTTCGCGCAGGTTGTGGTGAGGGACCCTCGCCTCGGCTTTGTGTTTTCCGCAACTCATGGTAGTCTATATGGAAAAGCGGATTTCACGGAGTCAGGAGGGGCGTGTGTGGCGCTTCGAGCAGGCCGCGTCCAGCAGATACACAAACGGGAAGAGCGCGGGATCGACCGATCGAATGAGCCGTTCACCATCGACAAGTTCTTTCGGCGCCCGGGGTTGGTCGTCGTGGAGCGCCCCGCTTTTGAGCATGGCTACAGCAATCACATGCGCGAAATTTATCCGCAGTGGGGGATTGCGGTCAGCACATGCATGGATCAAGGGGTTCCCGTTAAGCATCCGCGGCTGCGGTTTGATCACTATGTCGATCTCGTCAAGGTCTGGGAAGACCAAGAATACATATACGTTGAGGATATGTATGTGGACGTGCTGTTGTATGAACGTTCGTACTACCATATTATCGATCTCGAGGAATTCGGGGAAGCGTTGTTCACGCGGCAGGTAAGTATGGCGGAAGCGCGTCGCGTTTTGGACAACACGCAAAGATTCGTGGACAGCTTTAAGCGCAGTCGTCTATCGTATCAGGTTTGGAAACACAAGTATGGCATTCATCGCCGATACCCATGATGCCATGATGTTCGTCGGCGCCGTTCCATCCGAAACGGCGCGGCGACGAACCAGCAAGCGATGGCCTTCCCATTTACTCCTGGATTTCGCTCATCACTTCTTGAGCAATTTCCATCGCGCTGCTGTTGTTGCTTTGGGAGCCGCTATTCCTGCCTTGGACTTGGCGCACTGCTTCCCACGCGGCGATGCCAACACTCGCGCCAATCAACAAAGCGGTCATCGTGCCGACACCATTGCCGCGGCGGCGCGGCATCATGCGCTGGCGCGCCATGCCGGTCATCGCGTTCATCACATTCCACATGGACAGCACCCCCCGCACCGTATTGTGTCCGCAAATCGGCACAGTATGAACGTGCAAACTGGAATCCTCGGTTGTCTTCGCCATGACGAACATGGCTTTCAACTTTACCCTCTGTATGTGATATCGAGTATCTTGTGGACGGGAGGTTTGGCATGCGCTCGAGGGAAAGCTTGACTGATTTCGCTCATACACTAGTGGCGTGGTACCGCGTCAACGCCCGCAAGCTGCCTTGGCGTGAAACAACGGATCCGTACCGCATTCTCGTCAGCGAAACGATGCTGCAACAGACGCGGGTGGAAACAGTCATTCCGTATTATCACCGCTTTCTCGAGGCTTACCCGGATGCCACCGCGCTTGCCGATGCCGCCGAGGATGACGTCATGAAGTTGTGGGAGGGTCTTGGTTATTATCGCCGGGCACGCAATCTTCACCGCGCCATGCAGGTCGTTCGTGACTCGTATGGTGGCACGATTCCCGACGATGCGGAGGCGGTTCGCGCGCTCCCCGGTGTGGGCCCGTACACGGCCGGTGCCGTGATGAGCATTGCTTTTAACCGGCCGCAGGCTGCCGTAGACGGCAATGTGTTGCGTGTCATGGCTCGTTACTTGGGCATCTTTGATCCCATCGACCTGCCCACGACAAAACGAACGATTTCAAGTGCGGTCGATCGCGCCATTCACCAGGCGGAACCGCGACTGTTCACGCAAGCATTGATGGAGCTTGGAGCACTCGTATGCGTCCCACGCCGTCCGCGCTGCGATGCATGTCCTGTCGCACATGGGTGTCTTGGCCGGCAGTCCGGGAGAGCAGCGGAGTTGCCAACGAAAACGCCCAAAAAGGCACGTCGTAAAAGGACCATCGTAGCCCTTTGGATTGAGCGCGACGGGGCCTTGCTCGTCGAACGTCGCTCGGATGACGGTTTGCTTGCAGGGATGTGGCAACTTCCCATGACCGAACTCCCTGACGATCCGCCTTACAGTGAAGGCGAGCTATTTCTGGCAGCGCGCAGACGATTGCATAAACTCGCGATCGGCAATACCATAGAAGCAGACGTGCTTTCCGTCGCCGACCAACCTGCAGTGGATTTTCTGGCCATTGCAGAGGCAAGGCACGTCTTCACGCACTTGGAATGGCGGGTTGTCGTTTTGCGGCCCATTGGGTATCATCAGGTGCACATCGCCAGTGACCATGGCGGTGCGGCGTGGGTACCAATCGGCGAACTGTCCAAGCTCGTGTGGCCCAAAGTCTATCAGACACTTCTCTCACAGTTGCTCAACAGCTTGCCCGTTCATCGTCTGTAGAGACGATGCTGCGGAGAAGGGTAAAGGAGGACATTGGCATGCAGACGTATACGATTACGCAAAATCGCCTGTTGGGGCGCGTCTTTCTGGGGTTGTTTGGCACCTTGTTGACCGCGCTTGTCGGCGTCTTGGCCGGTACGCAATTGCCCATTGGTTTGATACCTGTGCTTAGCCTCGTTGAACTTGGGATGATTGTCTATGCGATGTTCCGGCAGCGCACGCGTGCCATCGGTTTTCCGTTTGTGTACCTCTTCACATTCATTTCGGGGATCACGCTGTGGCCTATCATCAGTTACTATGCAATCGGACTTGGCGTCGGGATCGTGATTAAAGCGCTGGCCGTCACAGCCGGTGCATTTCTCGTGGCTTCGTTTGTCGCATCACGTTCGTCGATGGATTTTTCATTCCTTGGCGGATTTTTGTTCATCGGCATGTTGGCTCTGCTCTTGATGGGCATCGTGTCCATCTTTACAGGGTTTTCTTCGGTGGCGAGCTTGATTTACGCCTTTCTCGGCGTTGCCATTTTCGTCGGCTATGTTCTGTTTGATGTCAACCGTCTGGCTCAGTACGGTGTGGCGGAGCAGCATGTACCGTGGATGGTTCTCTCCCTGTACTTGGACTTCGTCAACCTGTTCCTGTTCGTTCTGCGCCTGATGGGCATTATGGGTGGATCGTCAGATCGCCGTTAAGTTGATATGAAATCGACATAAACAGACACGGCCTGGCGCCGCAGGAACTCTCGTCCTATAATACGGACGAGAGTTTTTTGTCAGTATGCGGCCAGGCGGCCGTCGACGCACCTAACAGGGGGACAAGACATGGAATACAAGCCACAGGAAATTGAACGCAAGTGGAAGGAGCGGTGGCGGGAGACTGGCGTGCATCGCGCGCACGGCAAGGGCAGCAAGCCGAAGTACTACTGCCTGGACATGTTTCCCTATCCGTCTGGCAACGGCTTGCACGTCGGCCACTGGCGGGGTTACACAATTTCCGATGTATGGAGTCGATATAAGCGACTGCACGGATATGAAATCCTGCATCCGATGGGCTGGGATGCCTTTGGCTTGCCGGCGGAGAACTACGCGATTCAGAACGGCATTCATCCGCGCATCGCAACGGAGCGCAACATTGCGAACTTTAAGCGTCAGCTCGAGGAGATTGGCGCGATGTACGACTGGGATCGCGAAGTCAACACGACAGACCCATCGTTTTATCGTTGGACGCAGTACTTTTTTGTCAAAATGTTTGAACGCGGCTTGGCATATCGCAAGAAGATGCCTATCAATTGGTGCCCGAGTTGTAAGACCGGCCTTGCCAATGAGGAGGTCGTCGAAGGCAAGTGCGAGCGTTGCGGAGCAGAAGTGACCAAGCGTGAAATGGATCAGTGGATGCTAAAAATCACCGCATATGCGGATCGTTTGCTGGACGATTTGGACAAGCTCGACTGGCCTGAGCACGTCAAGCGAATGCAGCGGGCTTGGATTGGGCGCAGTGAGGGGGCGCGCATTCGCTTTCAGTTAGTCGATCACGATGGCGAGATCGAAGTTTTTTCGACGCGGCCGGACACGATTTGCGGTGCAACCTACATGGTTTTGGCGCCGGAGCATCCGCTCGTGCGCAGCATTACCACGCCGGCTCAGCAAGCGGCGGTGGAAGCGTATATCGAGGAAGCGTTGCGGAAGTCGAACGTCGAGCGGCAAGTGGTCGACAAGACAAAGACAGGTGTGTTCACGGGCGCGTATGTCAAGCATCCCCTTCTTGATCGGAACTTGCCTGTGTGGATTGCCGATTACGTCCTGATGGATTATGGAACAGGTGCCATCATGGCCGTGCCTGCACACGATGAGCGCGACTATGAGTTTGCCAAACAGTTTGATCTCGACATCATACCGGTCGTCCAGCCGGTTGAGGGTGAGGCCGATGAACTCTATACGGGCGATGGCGTCATGATCAATTCCGGTCCACTCGATGGTAAGTCGGTAGCCGCGGCTAAAAAGGCAGCCATCGAGTGGCTGGCGCAAACTGGCCATGCCGAAGCGGCCGTCACCTATCGCCTGCGCGACTGGGTGTTTGCTCGTCAACGGTACTGGGGCGAGCCCATTCCGATTGTACATTGCCCAGCGTGTGGCGCGGTCGCGGTACCGGAGGACCAACTTCCGGTCACATTGCCTGACGTGGAGCGCTACGAACCAACAGGTACCGGCGAGTCGCCTCTCGCGGCCATCCCGTCCTTCGTCAATACGACATGCCCTCAGTGCGGCGGTCCGGCAGAACGCGAAACCGACACCATGCCACAGTGGGCAGGTTCTTGTTGGTATTTCTTGAGGTATGCCGATCCCCACAATGACAAGGCGCCTTTTTCGAAGGAGGCCATCGATTACTGGCTGCCTGTCGACATGTATATCGGCGGTGTCGAGCATGCCGTCTTGCACCTCCTGTATTCGCGTTTTTACGTCAAGTTCATTTACGATCTCGGCCTTATTCAGTTTGACGAGCCGTTCCAACGCCTCTTTACGCAAGGCATGATCACGTTGAATGGCGCGAAGATGAGCAAGTCGAAGGGCAACGTCGTCAATCCGGACGACATCATCGCCACCTATGGCGTCGACGCCTTGCGTATGTATGAGATGTTTGTCGGTCCGCCGGAAGACGAAGCGGAGTGGAGCACCAACGGATTGGAAGGCGTCGCTCGTTTCCTCAGCCGCACATTCAGGCTGGTCAGCGCACACGCCGCCCATCCGGCGAGTGAGCGCCCGGCACTCACCAAATTGCGCCACCGCTTTGTCGCTTCGTTGACGGAGCGCATGGAATCGTTCCGTTTTAACACGGCAGTCAGCGCGTTCATGGAATACGTCAATGCCTTGAGCGGTGAAGCAAAGGACGGCATTGACCGCTCGTCGCTGGAGACCTTGTCGATCGCAATTGCGCCGTTTGCACCGCATCTGGGCGAGGAGATGTGGTCGCTTTTAGGTCATGAATCATCTGTCTTTGACGCGACGTGGCCGACGTACGACGACGCATGGCTGAAGGATGACGAAGTCGAAATTGCTGTTCAGGTGAATGGACGCGTTCGGGCGCGATTGACCGTGGCTGCCGATATTGGTCAAGAAGACGCCATCGAGCAGGCAAAGGCCTTGCCGGATTTAGCCGAATGGCTCGCAGGGAAAGAGATCGCCAAGCAGATCTACGTACCAGGACGATTGGTCAATATCGTCGTTCGTTGACGACGTGTGCGAGCCTTTAGGCCGCGCACATGCCAGTACAAGCGGGGGAGGCGGCAGCGTGGACGGCACGACCCAAAAGAAGCTGTATATGCAGATTGCCGACGAAATGCGCCGGATGATCGAGCAAGGCTTGTTTCAGCCTGGGGAAAAGCTGCCCACGCTGCAGGCATTGGCCTCCCAGTTTGGCTGCAGTCGCGCCACGGTTCGCGAGGCGCTTGGAGCTTTGCGCGGGCAGGGGCTTGTGGAATTTCGTCATGGCAATGGCACGTATGTGCGAACCGCCTCCGTCGAAATGTGGATGCAACCGCTCGATGCCGCTATCCTCCTAGGCTTGGACGAGGTGCGCGACTTGGTCGAGTTGCAGACGGCCGTGCTCGCGGGCATCGCTCATGCTGCAGCGAAAAGGCGCGGCGGATCGGATTATTCGGCGTTGGCGCGGGCGTTATTCGAACTCGAGTCCTCAGGGCGGCATAGTGAGCATCGCATTGCCAGTGAACTGCACTTTTATGCCGTACTGGCTGATTGTGCCGCCAACCGTGTGCTCGAAAATGCGTTTCGCGTATTGCAGGAGGCTTTGCGAAGCAGCCTGCGCGTACTCAACCCCAAACTCGATCTCGGCCTGCGCACCTGTCGCTCCATCTATGATGCGGTACAAATGGAACGGCCTGATGTGGCGCGCGAAGTGGTATATGCGTATGGAGAAGAACTTCTGCGAGCGATCCAGCTGAAAAAACGGACGCCCAAATCGGCGTTCTAAGGTTCTGTTCGTCGTCGATTCATGTTATACTGTTGATGAAAGCGCTATCAACAATGTGCTTCTGAAAGGTTGATTCACGTGGTACAAAACATGCTGGTGGCTACTTGCTCGGAAGAAGATCGACTGCTGATCGATCGCGCCCTTGGCGCGGGAATCGACGTGCGAGTGCTCACTTGCTTTGACGACGTTCATCATAAGGTTCGAGCTTGGTATCCCAATCGCACCATTGGGGTTCCAGCTCATAAAGCGACAGTAAAAGCGGCTGTACAAAGCGCGAAATTAGATATCGCGATCGTCCGTGAAATGCATGATGTCATACGCTCGGCGCTGTTGATTCAGACCTTGCGCGAGGCGGGTGTACCGCAGATCATTGTCATGTGCAAGGATGAATCACGCGCACAGATGTACCGCCGTTGCGGCGCCAACAACGTGGTGGTTGTCGATCCCCATGAAGAAGCGTGGGATCGCATCATGCCGTACCTTCATCTGCATGTCTCCGCTTGATATCCGACGGAGGGCCGCAGACCATGTCCGGCCTGCGGCCTAGACAAGTGTTTGCGGCGGCCGCATGTTGCCATGGGGCGATGAACCTTGCACAGCCACTGATCCCGCCTCGATCCAGCTTGGACACCCCCCGTAAAATGGTCTTCCGACATTGCCTTCATCCTCTGCACAAACGACGTCTTATGGTATGATGAAAACATCAAATGGCTTGTTGCTATCTACACTACAATTGGGGGGAACGTGATGTCTGTTCCCGTGCGTGTCATGTTTTTTTGTATTTCCCTGTTTACAATGGCCCTGCTAGCCGCGGGCGCGATGCTCATGGCCGTAGGACACCATGGTTGGTTGTCGGCCTTGAGCTACGTGCTAGGCATATTGCTTGCTGGCGTTGGCTTTATGTTGCGCCGCCGATTGCTGAAACCTACAGCCGCTGAATAAAGGAGCGCTTTGCTTGCAAGGGATGGGACGCGAAGTGCAACTGCGCCGCTACTTGTGGCGCGCCCTCGAAGTCTGCATCATGCTCGCGTTTATCGCGGCCATTGCACTGATGCTGGCATATCTCATGCAGTATATCTTGCCGTTTGTAATTGGCTGGATATTTGCCATCCTACTCATCCCCGTCGTGAGAGTGTGCGAGCGTCGGGGCATGCGGCGGCTGACCTCGGTACTCAGTGTCATGACCGTTGCAGTCGCGGTTGCGCTTGCGATTTCCGTCGGTGTGATCATCGGTACGCTGCGTGAAGCTACGTCGTTTTTGACGCATAGCCAATGGTTTTTAAAAGCGGAACTGTTCCAGTTAGAACAGCGGCTCGATGGAACGCAACCTCTCTATGGGCAATTGCCGGCGCAGGTGAGCAATGCCGTGCAATCTGCGGTGACGCAGTTTGTGCACAGCTTGGAAGGCAGTGTCCGCAAGTTCGTCACATCGCTTATCTCCATCGTTACCCATTTGCCCGATACCTTGTTTATCTTTGTGATTTCTGTCGTGACCGCGTTTTTTATCCTGTTGCGGCGCGAACGCATGCTCGCATCTTTCTATCGCTTACTTCCGCCTGGATGGGCTCCGAAAGTAAACGTCGTCTTCACAGACATGGAGCGCGCGTTTCTCGGGACGATTCGCGTCCAATTCATCCTCATGTGCCTATCCGCGTTCCTTGGTGTGATCGGCATGTACATCTTGCATTTTCCATATGCCGTCCTGCTTGGCATTTTGTTTGCCCTGACGGGGTTAGTGCCCATTGTCGGTTCGGCATTGTTGACGGTGCCCTGGGCGGTTGGGGCGCTCGTCATGGGAGATACGGCGACGGCGGTGAAAGTACTCTCCTTGCAAGTGGTCATCTCGCTGATCAGGCACGCCATTGAACCGAAGATTCTCGCGGATAGTGTCGGATTGGACACGTTGACGACACTGTTTGGATTATATGTAGGTTTGAAAGTGCTGGGCGTGATCGGGCTATTCATCGGACCCATCGTGCTGATCGGAGCAAAAGGCTTGTTGCGGACGCGTTTGTTCGTCGATTTTTTGCCACATGAGTCGGAGCGAAGCGAGAAGGGCGATGGCGTTGGAGGGGATGGATGAGTGCGTCTCATCAGTTTGCGTTATGACGGCCAACTCCATCGCGTGTGGCAGCGTATGGAGCCAGGCAGCCTCCCGGGCAGCTACCGCATTCCGGCTGGTGCGGCCGTACAAGAGCGCGATGGAACGACATGGAGTTCAGATTATCCCGTTGTTGCATTGTTTTGGCCCAAGGTTTTTTACCAAGTTTTCGTCCTTCTCAAACCGGACGTCACAGATTACTATGCCAATGTGATCACGCCTGCAATCTTCGGATCCGACTTGGTGGTGTTTATCGATCTCGATCTCGACGTGCGCATAGAGAACGATGCTGTGTCGCTAGTAGATGTGGACGAATTTACGAGGCGGAGTCACTTGTATCCACAGAGTTGGCGGAATGAAGCCGTGGCAGCTGCGAAACAGTTGGTTGCGATGGCGAAAAGGGGCATTGGACCATTTCGACCCGCACTCGCTGCCGCGTTGCGGGCCGAATTCGTGCATGAATCCTCAAGTTCCAGCCGGACGGTTGTCTCCTAATAGCTTGCGCGCTCGTTCCATGATAGCGAAAAGTGTGCGCGAATCTTCCTCGAGCTGTTCGGGCGTGAACGGTTGATCAAACGCCTTGCCCTGCGTATGCAATTGTGCTTCGAGGCTTTCCACGCGCTCTGCAAGCAGTTGCTTTTCCTGTTCAATTTGTGTCACGTACGCCTTGAGTTTCTGGTATTGCTCGTCGAACGTCTGCAGGAACGAGATCACTTCTAGCATGGACGCGCTGATTTCCGGCTGCGAAGGTTTGCCGGTTGTACTCGTATCGGCCTGAACTTGCTGCGTCTTTCGTTCTTGTTTGGCCGCATCGATCTCGCTTTGATAATGTTTTCGGATCACGCCATTCCAGCGGTAACCGCAGGCGGCTGCCGTTCTCCCGAGCAGTGTTGCTGCTTCTTCAAATGCTTTGAGTTGCGTGCTGCCTGTGCGGATATGATGCAGAACGAGTTCGGCCAAACGAGTATCATCGTCGGGAGTCCACGCGTCTGAACGTGTCGCCCATTTCTCAACCGTTTGCAAGATGATTCCTCCCTCTACTCGGTACTATACCTTATTGCCATGCTGTACAAGATTCATACCCTCTCTATCGGGGGCTTCATTACATGCTATGATTGACTTTTGAAATTGTGACTGAATAGGTGACAGATGAAAGGTGTTTTTCGTAGGCAACTTCACACACTGAATGCGATGAAAGCGGATGATATGAGTGGTTTTGGAACAACTGTTGGAAGAATGGCGGCGCGATGAGGCGTTTGCGACGCAAGTGGCCGCGTGGCATGTTGCGCCGGCGCGGCTTGGGCGGTTTCGCGAGATTCCCAAAGAGCTTCATGAAGATGTCAAACAAGCTCTGTTGACCCGCGGGATCGACCGCCTGTACAGCCATCAAGCCGAGTGCTGGGATGCGCTCGCGGTTGGCCGCGACATTGTTGTGGCCACGCCGACGGCAAGCGGCAAGACACTATGTTATAACCTGCCCGTGCTCGATCAAATCTGCCGTGACCCGAGTGCTCGAGCTTTGTACATATTTCCGACCAAGGCCTTGGCCCAGGACCAGGTGGCGGAACTCAACGATTGGATTGGACGGTTGCAAACGCAAGTACAGTCCTTCACCTACGATGGCGATACGCCCGTACATGCGCGACAGAGGATTCGCGAAGCGGGACACATTGTAGTCACGAATCCTGACATGCTCCATGCCGCAATTCTACCGCATCATACAAAGTGGCTTCGCCTGTTTGAGAATCTGCGTTACGTCGTCATTGACGAAGCCCATATCTATCGTGGTGTTTTCGGGAGCCACGTGGCAAACGTATTGCGCCGGTTGCAGCGCATTTGTGCGTTTTATGGCTCACAGCCGCAGTTCATCTTCAGTTCCGCCACGATCGCGAATCCTGGTGAATTGACGACACGTTTGTGTGGCCGGGAGACGACTGTCATCGACGAGTCGGGCAGCCCTGAGGGCGAACGGCATACGATTGTTTACAATCCGCCAATCGTCCACCCGCAGTTGGGGCTGCGGGCGTCTTCGCTGCAAACGGCAAGACGGCTTGCCCGCAGGTTGTTGGATGCTGAGATCTCGACCATTGCGTTTGTCAAAACACGCACACAGGTCGAGGTGCTGTCTTCTTATTTGAAGGCAGATGCCCGGGAACGGTTGCGATCTCGCATTGTCGGTTACCGCGGCGGCTACCTTCCCAATGAGCGCCGCGCGATCGAACGTGGGCTGCGCAACGGTGACATTCTGGGGGTTGTCAGCACGAACGCCTTGGAACTTGGCGTCGACATCGGCTCTCTACAAGCAGCAATCACCGTCGGCTACCCAGGTTCTATCGCTTCCATCCGTCAACAGAGCGGCCGTGCCGGGCGTCGAAAGGGCGTGTCACTTGCACTGTTTGTGGCAAATGCATCGGCGCTTGATCAATACTTGGTGCGCCATCCTGGCGCTTTGCTCGAGGGATCACCAGAGGCTGCCCGTATTTACCCGGATAACCTGTTGATTCTCATGGACCACTTGAAGTGCTCGGCCTACGAGTTGCCGTTTGCTGTTCATGAGTCGTTTGCCGTCGAAACGACTGCCGAATTGCTTGAATATCTGGCCGATGCCCGCGTACTTCACAAGGGCGGCGACAATCGGTACCACTGGATGGCCGACGCCTTGCCTTCCCATGGCGTCTCGCTGCGCAGTGCGGCACAGGAGAACGTCGTCATTATTGATGAAACGGATGCAGCAAGGCCCATCGTTATCGGCGAAACGGATCGCTTCAGTGCCCTGACGACGTTGCACGAAGAGGCTATTTACTTGCATCAAGGAAAGTCTTATCAGGTAGAAAAGCTCGATCTCGACAATGGCAAGGCGTATGTGCGGGCGGTTGATTGCGACTACTACACCGACGCTGAACTGGCTGTGCGGCTGCAGGTGCTCGACGAGTTGCAACATGCGCAAGGTGTGGGTGTCATCCATCGCACAGGCGAGGTTGCCGTCAATGCGACGCCGACGCTGTTTAAAAAGATCAAATTTGACACACACGAGAATCTGGGCTGGGGGCGAATCTACCTCCCGGAGGCCGAATTGCATACGGCGGGTTATTGGTGCACGTTTGAGGAACGCTTGCTCAAGGTTGGGCCTGACGCGTGGGAGTCGGCATTAAAAGGGTTTGGCCATCTGCTCAAGCACGCGGTTGCACTTCACTGCATGTGCTCGGTATCAGATCTCCACGCGGCTGTGCAAGTGCGCGATCCGCTCTATACCCAGCCGACGGTGTATGTGTACGACGCCTATCCAGGCGGCATCGGCATTTGCGAACGGGCGTTTCGCGATCGTGATCTGATCTTGCAGTCGGCACTCGACATGGTTCGCGGCTGTGCGTGCGAGTGGGGGTGTCCGGGTTGCGTCGGTCCCGGAAACGAGGAAGAGCAGCTGAAACAGATGGTCGAGAAGTTGGTTGCGCGCTGTCTCGATGGCCGGCAGTTGCAGGAGGTTTGAACCATGGCGCGGAGCCTGCTGGATAAATTGCGCGCATTGGAACAAAGCGTCCGCACAGTCGCAAGTGAGCCTGTGATGGTTGACGAGCCGTCCGAATCTGTCGATACCGGTCAAATCGGCGCGATCGCCGCGCGCGATGAGGAATTGCTGCAGGCCGGATTCCGCCGGATGGAAACGGATTGCGGTCACTGTTGGTGCCGCACGACATCGTTTGACGTATGTACGAAGCACGGAGAGCGGCCATTTTTCGATGTATTGAATCTCGATCTCGCCCCGATAGCCAAGCTTGCGAAGGCGCCCGTCAGCATGGCCAACCTCCGCTTCTATGACACCGAAACAAACGGGCTGGGACTTGGAAGCGGCACACTGCCATTCTTGCACAGTGTCGGCTATTTTGTGGACGATGACTTTTGCGTCGACCAGTACTTCGTCGACGATTACGGGAATGAAGCCGCCGTGCTTGCGGCTTTGCAAGCTGGACCGCTGGGCGATCAGGACGCTGTCGTGGTCACCTTTAACGGCAAATCGTTTGACTGGCCGCTTCTACAAAACCGCCGAATCCTTCACCAAATGCCGCGCATCGACCGCCCACAACTGGATCTTCTACACCCCAGCAGGCGTTTGTGGAAAGGCGTGCTCGATCGCGTATCGCTAGCGGAGGTCGAAAGCTTGCTCGGCGTAGAACGAATCGACGATCTCCCTGGCCGCGAGGCGCCCGCGCGCTATTTTGAATTCGTCGGCGGGGCGTCGTTTTTCGTCATGGAGGACGTATTTCGGCACAATTTGCACGATGTCTGTTCGCTGGTGAGCGTTTTTATCGCGATCGCCGAAGCATTGTCAGGCCATGCCGTCTACGTTTCGGCAAGGCCCAATTTGGCCATAGCAACCTGGTTTGATGCCTGGCACGACTGGGAAGCGGCCGACGAGGCGTATCGGCGGGCAGCGGCGGCAGATGATGCCGATTGGCGCGCATTTTGGCTGTTTAGCCTCTTTCTCAAGCGGCGAGGTCTTTGGGAGGAGGCGGTTCGACTTTGGCAGGAGATGGAAGCGACTTATGTCACGCAACCCGAACCGCTCATCGAACTGGCAAAATACTACGAGCATCGTACCGCCGATTTGCACGCGGCCAAGCAGGCGACCCTATTGGCGTTGGCGCGTGTTCGGCCAGCATCGGGGGAAGCAGCCGCCATGGCGCACAGGCTGGATCGGATTGAACGCAAATTGGCGAGACAGATTCATATCGATCTTGCCTGACACTGTTGTCTTGTCTAGTCTAGGGTTAAGGTATAGGTACGCTATATGCAGTTGATGGAGTGAGGTGCCGCCATTGTTTACGGGTTTTGACAAAGCGGATTTTGACGTGTTTAGGATTCCAGGCCTGGAACCGCGCATGTCCGCCATTCGGGAGCGAATTCAACCAAAGCTTGCGGCACTTGGGGAGCATTTCGTGCCGTTTCTGTCCGAGCGGCTGCAGTCTCCGATGTACGCTCATGTCGCGAAGCACGCGCGTCGTACGGTGAATCCACCGGGTGACACGTGGGTCGCGTTCAGTGCGAACGGCCGTGGCTATAAACAACACCCACACTTTCAAATTGGCATTTGGCCGACGCACATCTTTGCCGCGTTTGGCTACATTTACGAAGCCAAGGACAAGGTGGCGTTCGGAAACTATCTCCGAGCGCAGGCGAGGGACATCGAACGTCTTGTGCCGACTGACTTTATTTACATACCAGATCATACACAGCCCTCATCCATCCCGGCGGCACAAGTTTCGGAGCGGGATATTGTGGCGTTTGGCGAACGCCTGATGCAGGTCAAAAAGGCAGAATTGCTGATTGGCCGGCGCATGGATCAAGAAACCGTGATGACCCAGACGGGGTCTCAGTTGGTGGAATGGGTCGAAAACACGTTCACTCCGCTCTGTACGTTGTGGGTTGAGGCGAGTCGGGCTCAGGCCATCCATGGACGATGAGGTGACGGCGTGCGCATTCATCTGTTGCATATGAACGACGTTCACAGTCGTCTAGAAAGTTACATGCGTTTGGGACGACAGCTACGAGCATTGCGATCGCGACTGCACGAGCAGGGAGAACCAGTTCTTACGTTCGATATCGGCGACGTTCTCGACCGCGTGCGTCCTGAGACCGAAGCGACGATGGGCTTCTTGAACGCCGACATGATGGCCGCACTTGGCGTGAACGGTTGGGTGTTTGGCAATAACGAAGGATTGACCATCCCAGTTCAGGATTGGGAAGGTTTAGCGGCGAGATCGAACGCCTGGGTATTCGGCACCAACCTGCGGCAGGCAAATGGCGAGCCGTTTCCCTTTTTCATCGACACGCACGTGTATGACGTAAACGGCGTCCGCATCGGCACGTTTGGCTTGACGCCAAAGTACGATCTTCCCTACGAGATGCTTCAAGTGCGGCCCCTCGATCCGTTCGCGTGTGCCCGCACTGCGGTTGCCAGCCTTCGTTCCGCCGGTGCAAACATCATCGTCTGTTTATCACACTTGGGGTTGCGCGATGATCGCCGTCTGGCAGCGACGGTGCCAGGCATCGATGCGATTCTCGGCGGGCATTCGCATGAATCGATGCCGAAGGCCGAATATGTCGAGAAAACGGCCATCTTTCAACCTGGCAAACATGCGAGCGCGTTTGGCCACACCGTCATCGAGTGGGACGGTGAACGCGTCCAACAAGTCACGTCAACACCTGTACCCGTACTGCACGATAGCCTGTTTGACACGGCGATGGAAGAGGTTTACCGCCGATATGAGGATCGGGTGAAGGGGATTCTCGGGCGCACGGTTGCATCCATTCCGGAGCGCCTGCCGATTGTCTATGAAGACGAGTCGGTCTTCGCCAATTTGTTGGTCGACGTGCTGTTTGACGAATGTCAGGGCGACCTTGCCGTGATGATGACAGGCGCATTAAACGCGAGCCTGTTACCTGGCAATCTGACGCTGGAAGCGTTACTCGCTGCGTGTCCGACGCCAACACGTCCAATTATTGTAAGTATGACAGGGCGAGAGTTGCAAGATGCCATCGAACAAGGAATTCAGCCGGAGACGTACGGTCGCCTGGGCATTGGCTTTGGTTTTCGGGGTGGGAAGATCGGCTACCTCGTGATTGCCGGGGCGGTTGTCGAATTGGTGGATGATGGAGATCGCCAACACGTGCGTCGCATTGTGCACCAGGGCGGGGAACTGGAGCCGGATCGCACGTATCGCATCATCACATGCGAATATCTCTGGCTTTCTCCCGTGTTCGGTCCGTTCCGCAGCGCGCGGGAGATCACGTATCAACCGCCGTTGGTGCGAGAAGTGTTGATTGCCCGAATCGCGGAAGAAGGTCGGATCGAACGGGCGAAGATGAGGCGGTATGTCCGAGTGTCTGCCGACGAGAGGGGATGAGACGATGGCCCTGCTGACCAAGCGGGAGACAGCGGAGGTGGTGGCGCGTTTGGCCGCGTGTTATCCAGACGCCAAATGCGCACTCAACTTCACGACGCCGTTTGAGCTGCTCATTGCGACGATGTTGTCTGCACAGTGTACAGATGCCCGCGTCAACATGGTGACGGCACGATTGTTCCAAAAGTACAAAGGACCAGCGGCATTCGCCGCTGCGACGCCTGAGCAGATGGCAAATGATATTCGCGAAGTGGGGCTGTTTCGCACGAAGGCCCAGAACATCGTTGCAACGGCGCGCATCCTGCTCGAGAAGTACGGCGGGGACGTGCCGCAAAGCCGCGAACAGTTGGTTGAGCTGCCCGGCGTCGGCAGAAAGACTGCGAACGTTGTGCTTTCCAATGCGTTTGGTATTCCCGCGTTTGCGGTGGACACGCACGTGCAGCGCGTGACGAATCGGATTGGCATTGTGAACAGCGACGATCCGTTGAAAACAGAGGAACAGGCCTGCCGCAAACTGCCGCGCGAATTATGGACGCAAGCACATCATCTGTTTATACACCATGGCCGCCAAATTTGTGTCGCGCGTAAGCCGAAGTGTGAAATCTGCCCGGTTGCCGATTTATGTAACTACGCCCGTACGCAGGCGCGGCTTGCAACAGGAAACAACCGGCGCAAGGCAGTACCTTGATCAAAGGGCTGGAGGAGGCGTCCACGGATGGCCTGGAAGCGGGCGTTTATCGTATTGTTGTCGATCAATTTACTCATCGTGGTGGCAGCTCTCATTGTGTGGAATACACTTCCAACCAAGAGTCAGACATGGAACGGGACAGCCCCTAAAGGGATTGGACAGCAGCCGGCCGTCGAGGTCCAGATTGGCCAGGACGCCATTAACGCGTATCTTTCTTATGCCATCGCGCACGATGAAGAAGTGGGCAAGATACTCGGTTCGGCCGATGTGCAGTTCGATCGAAACTGGAACTGCGACTTTGGCATTCGCTTGCTCGGCAGAATCGTGCCATTCCACCTTGTGCTTACGCCAGAGGTGACGTCTGGGAACCTTGTCCTTCATGTCGACAGTGCCTCCATGTCCTTTTTCCCCATACCCAACAGTATTCTGTTTTCGGTGTTAGAACGGGCGCACACGCCGGATTGGGTCGAGACGAATCCCAACCAAGATGATGTCGGGATCGATTTTTCGAAGCGGCCGCAACGCCCGTTTGGCATTCGCGTGTTGAATTATTCGGATACCACGAAGAAGTTGGCTCTCCAATTGACAATTTCCCCGCAAGCCGTCCTTTCGGGCAATCAGTAAATCGCAGTCTTCACATGAGGAATATCAGAATTTGTCCCGGCGCCGGCGCGGCGGCGGGATAACTTTTAGCTGCCTGTCGCACCCTACAAAACATGAAAGATGGTTCGTGAGACGATGGGAGGGTGCGTCGGTGGATATGAGCTTCACAGGAGCACTGAAACGCCTGTTGACGGTCGACGATTCGATGCTCGACGACCAGTTTACACTCGCCGACGATGATTCGTCAGAACCGGCTGATACCTATGGCGAGACACCGCAGCCGGAGACGGTCAATTTCACCACTGCAGAAAACAAGACAGACACCTCAAAGAAACCTGTCTCGATGCGGACATTTCTGCGGCGGGCGACAAGAGAGTACGAAGACGCCGTGGAGAAGGCTCATGTGGGCCAGGATGACGGGATCGAGTGCGATATCGACGAGATGAAGCGGCGATTGGAGCGGTTTTTCCACCTGCCGCAGAACAAAGATATCGTGATCCGCGAGTTTCGCGTCGGCGTTGAAAGCAAGTCGCCATGGCGCGGTATGGCCGTGTTTGTCGATGGGCTGTCCGACAAAAACGTCATCAATTCAGCCATCCTTGAGCCATTGATGATTCTCACACACGTGAGCGAAGAAAATCCGCGACGCACGCTCGAGTATGTCGTGGAAAAACTACTCCCCGGCAATCAATCTCAAATCGTCGACAAATGGTCAGAGGCGGTTGCCAATATCCTGACAGGATCAACTGTGCTCTTTCTCGACCGTTGCAATGGCGCGCTGGTGATTGAGACAAAGGGCTGGGAACACCGATCCGTATCGACGCCGCAGACGGAAAACGTCGTTCGTGGTTCACAGGATGCGTTTACGGAAAACTTTCGTGCGAACACAGGATTGGTCCGTGCGCGACTGCGTACGGAACACTTGGTTACGGAAATTCATACTGTCGGCAATCTGGCGCGCACAGACGTCGCCATCATGTACATTCATGGCGTGACCAATCCGAAGCTGGTGCGCGAGGTGCGTCGGCGCATTTCGCAGATCGACGTCGACTTTATCCTCGATAGCGGTATGTTGGAACAGTTCATCGAAGATCGGCCGAGCATGCTGATTCCGCAGGTGATGGCGACGGAGCGGCCGGACAGGGTCGCGGCCTCTCTGGCGGAAGGCTATGTCGCCCTGTTTGTGGGCAATAGCACATATTGCCTGATTGTCCCGGTTGTCCTCTGGTCCTTGGTGCACAGTTCGGAGGATTCCAACATTCGCTTCTTGCCAGGGACGTTCATGCGGCTGATTCGCTGGATAGCGTTGCTGACGGCGTTATTGCTTCCGGGGCTCTATGTGGCGGTGACAAATTATCACTCGGAGATGTTGCCCACAGATCTGATGCTTGCGATTGCAGGCAGCCGCGAACAAGTGCCGTTTCCAGTCGTGGTGGAAGTTCTCCTTATGGAATTTGCCATTGAGCTGATTCGCGAAGCGGGCATTCGCATTCCGTCGGTGATCGGTCCGACCATCGGCATTGTCGGCGCGTTGATTATCGGCCAATCGGCCGTTCAGGCTGGTATCGTGAGCCCGTTGTTGGTCATCGTCGTCGCGACGACTGCACTTGCTTCGTTCA
The DNA here is from genome assembly GCF_004366795.1 of Alicyclobacillus sacchari. GTDB lineage: Bacteria > Bacillota > Bacilli > Alicyclobacillales > Alicyclobacillaceae > Alicyclobacillus > Alicyclobacillus sacchari. The sequence continues at coordinate 40,889 of NZ_SORF01000009.1, forward strand.
CGGTGCCGAACTATGAATTGAGCATGGGCATTCGCATCATGCGCTTTGCGTTCTTGATTGCCGGTGCCGTATTGGGGTTCTATGGAATTGCCATTCTGTTTGTTGTGTACGTCGTGCGTCTGACGATGCTGAAATCGTTTGGCGTTCCTATTTTATCGCCCATTGCGCCGTCTAGCGGCGCTTCGCGCGACGTTTTGCTGCGCGGGCCACTCTGGTCGATGAACAAACGCCCATCGTTTTTATATCCGTTGCGAAGTTGGCGACAAAAGCCCATGTCCAGGCCTTGGAGTGCGCCAACGCGCAAATCGGCTGGTAAAGAGGGGGGAGAGACATGAGTCAGTCGGCGCGGCGCAACGCGAAGGTCCCAGGCTCCGAGATGACAGCCATGCTGATCATTTTCGTCAGTACCAATGCGTTCCTCACCTATCCGCGATACATCAGTTTGAGTGGCTATGAGGCAGCTTGGATGGAGCCCGTATTTTCGGGGATGTTGACGCTCATTTTATTTTTCCTGGTCGAACACCTGTTGCGGAGGTATTTCAAAAACCTGGACATCGTCGAAGTCTCTAAAGAGGTGTTTGGAAGGTTCGGTGCAATCTTGATAGCGCTTTTGTTCTCGCTGTACTTCCTGTGTTCTACCGCCGCGGTCATGCGCGAGTTTACCGAAAATGTGGTCAGCACCGTCCTTCCCTCAACCCCGATTCTGATCGTTGGCGCGGTGTTCATGTTTGCTGTGGGATACATCGTCTACGGCGGCATTGAGGGCATTTGTCGAACAGCCTTCATCTTTTTGCCGATACTCTTGGTTGGGCTTGTTGCTGTGTGCCTTCTGACCGTCAATTGGTGGCGGCCCTACATGCTGCTGCCGTTGTGGGGGACGGGACCAGAACAGGTTCTGCGCGGCTCCCTTCAATACAGCTCGATTTTCGCCAACGTGTTGCTGCTGACCATCATCTATCCGCACGTGCATGACACGTCGAAAATGCGCAGAATTGGCTTTGTCAGCATTGTGGTTTCGACCTTGTTGCTCGTTGGGCTGATGCTCACGTATCACATGGTCTTTCCGGCATCCGAAACGGGAAAGACGTCTTTCGCCTTGTATCGGTTGGCGCGCATGATCCACCTCGGGCCGTTCTTTCAAAGACTGGAGAGTATCTTCATCTTTTTGTGGGTGACTGCCGCCACTGTGCGGATGGCTGTTACCCTGTGGGGGTGCTCGTACCTGCTTGGCAAGGCGTTTGATTGGCCGACGTATCGCCCGGCGGTGCCAGCGCTTGTTCTGTTATCGTTCTCGCTGGGCATGTGGCCTGAAAACTGGATTCAGGTCATCAATTTTGACGGTACCTATTTGCTTCGTTGGGGGTGGATTGTGGTCTTTGCGGTTCCGATTGCGGTGTTGTCCATCGGTGCCATGGTGAAGTTGATGCGGGGAGGCGGCCGCTTCCACGGAGGCCATCGTGGGCGAAGGAGGATGCAGCGTGTTTAAATTCCTGTTTGCCATGATTATTCCTGTCATGATTTTCGCGTATACGATGTCATTCATGCGTTGGGCAGGCAGTCGTGCCGGTGCGACGGCGCAGGTATCTGCTGGTACGCTGGGTGTTCTGTCTCTGGCCGTCAGCGCGGCGGCACTGTGGAAGTTGTTAATCTGATGTTTGACCGTCCAGCCGACCCGGTATATTCTGTTCTGGATTGAATGCCCCCTTGTTGGTGGCAAGGAGGATACATCATGGAGAACCGTGAACCGGTTGTGATATATACTGACGGCGCTTGCTCTCGAAATCCAGGACCAGGCGGCTGGGCGGCGATTTTGCAATGGAACGATACCGTCAAGGAACTGTCCGGGGGCGAGCGCGAGACGACGAATCAACGTATGGAGATTCAAGCCGTGATCGAAGGACTAAGGGCTTTAAAACGTCCATGTGATGTTGTGATTCATTCGGATTCAGCCTATGTCGTCAATTGCTTTCAGCAGAAGTGGTATGTGAACTGGCAGAAAAACGGGTGGCGTAACAGCAAAGGGGATCCTGTGCAAAACAAGGACCTGTGGGAAGCGTTGCTGGCTGCCATGAAACCACACAACGTGCAGTTTCAGAAGGTCAAGGGCCACGCCGGCGTACACTGGAACGAGCGCTGTGACGAATTGGCGCGGGCGGCGATTCCGCGATGACTCCGCCTCTCCGGCTCACCCGGGACGACATTGCACAAATGGCTGCTGCGCTCGATCTCCCGGAGATTGGCGTCACGGATGCAGAGCCGTTTCCAGAGCTCGTTGCCCCGCTCCTCGCGTACGAAGAGCGGGGGCGAACCGGTTTTGAAGCTGGCGATCTCGCTTCGCGAATACAACCATCCCTGCTTTTTCCGGAAGTCAAGTCGATTGTCGTTGCCGCGTTGCCCTATATGACACCAGCCGGAGAAGCGCTGGCAAGGTCACATCCGCGCGGCGAAATGCGTGGGCAAGCTTCCGGTTACACCTATGGCCAAGACTACCATGGTGTCTTGCGGGATCGCTTAACGCAACTCCAAGCTGCGATAGAAGACTGTTTAGGCAGGCCTGTCGGCGCGCGCGTTGCAGTGGATACTTCGCCGCTGGTCGACAGGCGGGTGGCGGAGCGCAGTGGCGTCGGTTGGGTTGGGAAAAACGGCATGTTATATAGCGAACGATACGGTTCCTACGTGTTTTTAGGCGCTTTGTTGCTGGACATTGAAATCGCCGACGCAAATTCGTATCCGCCTGCCATTGGCCGCCATTGCGGATCGTGCGAACGCTGCATGACCGCGTGTCCGACAGGTGCCATCGTGGGCCCGGGCCAACTGGATGCGACGCGTTGTCTGTCATACATCACACAAATGAAGGGTGTGATTCCGCGGGCGTATCGCAAGAAAATGGGGCGCCGCGTGTGGGGATGCGACGTCTGTCAAACGGCGTGTCCCTTGAATCGAATGCGCGAAGCGGCGGACGATCCGGCGTTTCACCCAAACCCAGAGCTCGCCTACCCAGATTTGGTGGCGTTGCTCAAGATGTCAAATCGTCAGTTTATGCGCGTGTACGGCGAGACGGCCATGGGATGGCGGGGTGTGCGAACATTACAACGCAATGCGCTGATTGCCCTTGGCAACATTGGACGTCATGATGCGATTGCGCATATAGAGCCGTTTCTTCGGTCGGACAGGGTGGAATTGCGCGCGAGTGCAGCGTGGGCGTTGGGTGAAATCGGCGGGCCGGACGCTGTCAAGCTCCTCGTGGCTGCACAGGCCGTGGAAGCGGACGAAGACGTGCGCCGTGAGCTAGAGGAAGCCGTGATGTCGATCAAGAACAGGACAAAGGAAAAGGAGGCGTGATCGAATTGGATGGACAGAGTGTGCGTGTGATCGCGACGCAGTTCGGCCCGTTTGCCGTGGTGACAGACGATGAAACCGTGGTGGAAGCGACGTGGCTGCGAGCAGAGCACGAGGTGGATAGGCTTAAAGAAAATCGGGATGGCTCGCGACTGTCTGCGAGGCTCGCGGATCGGGCGATAGAGGAGGTACAAGCCTATTTTCGGGGCGAGTTGACCGCCTTCACGGTTCCCGTCCGTGCCCATGGCACGCGATTTCAGAAGGCTGTATGGCAAGCTCTGTGCGCCATACCGTACGGCGAAACGGCGACATATGGCGAAATTGCCGAGCGGATTGGACGGCCCGCTGCCGTGCGGGCAGTCGGGCAGGCAAACCGGGCGAACCCCGTCGCGGTTATCGTGCCATGTCATCGCGTTGTCGGCAAAGGTAGCGTCCTGCGCGGCTATGCTGGCGCTGCGGTCGACATTCAGGAAGGGTTACTCGCATTGGAACAAGGGTTACTCCTCCTGCTCCCCGAGATGTTCGATTTGATCCGCGAGTGAAGACAAAAAGGCTTGGCGCTTCTCGCCTTGCAGTGCGTACCGTTGTAGTTCGTCAAGTTGCGATTCGCTTGCAAAGTACCTGTAACGCGTGTGTGCCAGTCGCCACGGCAGGTATGGGAAGCGCAAGAGCGACTCGACCAGCCGGTATTCGACTCGCGGGATGGCTCGCACTGCGTCGAAATGCAGGAAACACGCGTACGCGAGTTCGCCATTCCAATCGCTTGCCTGGAAGCTCCGTCGCAATAGATGCGCCATGTCCAATGCACGCGGGGCATATGTGGCGAGATCGAAATCAATGAGGCAGACGTGATGGTCTGGCGTGTACAAGCAGTTTCCCGGGATCACGTCGAGATGGCACAGTCCTGCTTCGTCTTTGTCTTCAGCAAGGAAGGCAATAGCCTCGGCATCGTCGACGAGGTGCAGACTGTGTGCCGCATCGTCGAGCAGCGAATCGCGCAGGGAGAGCAGTAGAGCATCGAAGGCGTCCTTATCCCGTTTGGCATCGGCACGAATGAGCATCTGTCGGAGATCGCGCGTGCGCCGCTGCAGCATCCCAAAGAGATCGAAGGCGTCAGCAGGCGCGTATTTTTCGCTGACGAAGCCGCGTGTCGCTTCGTGGAATTGTGCCAACGTATACGCTGTTTGCGCAACATGCTCCGCAGATGCAAAATTGGCCGTTTGCCCATCGATCCACTTGGTCACGTAATACGCCTGACCTTCGTCGATCGCAACGGGCGATTTTTGTTTGTTAAGCACAAAGGGGGCGTAGCGCGTGAAGCCTTGTTTGCGTGCATACATGAGCGCCCGGTGTATGAAGCGCACGCGCGCTGGGGCGACAGACGCTCGCTTCACAGCATATCGCTGGCCGTCCTCTGTCGTCACCTGTTCGACGCCAAGAAGCTGCTCGCGTTTGGTCGGGGCGAGATCGTACTTGGCAAGTACCGACTTGGGTACGCGGGTCGGTTCAGCAGACGTATGGGCGCGGGCTGTGGCTTGGGTTGCTCGATTGCGGCCTGCATCCTCTGCGCGGTGTGCGCGATACGCCGATTCCTGATGTTCGTGACCCGCGTCGCGTCTTGCTTCATAGGGTGTTTCCTGTTCGCCCGCTGGTTGGCTGCGTTTTCCCCCGACGTTTCGGTTGCCACTGTTTCCTGGCTCCAGAAAGTATGGTGGTCGTGTCAACTCGTCAATCAATTGTTGCACCCAATCGGGCAATTTGGTTCGAGGGGATTTTGGCATGTTTCGCATCTCCTTCGGTCACCAGCCTATTCACAGAAGGGTGGGGGTGAACAGGCGATGGCCCATTCCGAGAAGGAGGCAAAGGCAGCAGCGTGCCGCAAGTGGGGGGGGAGTTTGCTGGATCGGCGGATATAGCTGCAAAGGAACCCTTGGCATAGGTCAAGCCGTCCGATCACGTTTGTGGTCGGACGGCTTGTAACGGGTACGTCTTATACATTGTCACCAAATGTGCTCCACACTTCGCGCTTTGTGCCAACGCGGCGGATGACTTCGTCTGTGAATTCCGTTGTGCTCGCGCTGCCGCCGAGATCGGATGTTCGGCAACCCTCGATAATGGCTTCCAGCGTCGACTCGTAAATGGCTCGCGAGGCGATATGTGCGTCTTTGTCGTCGATGTAACCAAGGAGTGCCGCGCCGGCTAGAATCATGGCCATCGGATTGGCGATGTTCTTGCCAAACAGGCTCGGAGCCGTGCCGTGTGGCGCTTCAGCCATGACGACCTGCGGGCGGAAGTCGTCGTCCAAGGCCAAGAGCATCGATTCCGATCCGGCAATGGACCCGAACATTTGCAGGACCAAGTCGGACAGGCAGTCACCATCGCGATTGAGGGCCGGGATGACGAGCGGCTCTCCTGCCTTGACGAGCAACAGCGCGTACGTCGCATCAATGAGTTGAGGCTCATATGCGACGTCAGGGTATTCCTCCGCCGCGGCATCCATCTCTTCCTTAAGCATACCTTCATACACCGGACTGACGGTGAACTTCGGGCCGCCAAACACTTTCGCATGTAAGCGACGGGCGTGCTGAAAAGCGTACTTGGCGACACCGCGACATACCGAACGCGAAATCTTCTCTGTCCGGAATGCGATCTCGTCTCCGTTGTCAGCCGTTTCACGCCATTCTTTCGCGCCATAGGCGTCGTCCACAGCCATGCGGACGACCGAGATCGGCGAATATACGCCTACCGGCGGTGCAATCCCGGGAATCCGACGGCCTGTACGGACAATGACGGTCCCGTTGATTTCCTTGCGCAGAATTGCATTCGGACTTCCGACATCGCCCTTCTCTTCAGGCGTGATCGTCGCTGCCTTCAGTCCTAAGCCGGACTCGCGCATGGCTTGCGCAGCTTCAAACACCACTTGATTGTTGGTTTTGCGGCGGTTTTCCAGGCTCAGATCAAAACGCGAAAGAGCCAGTTCGAAGCCAGTCACTTCAGGCGCCAATACACGCAGGGCCTGTTCGAGAAGCTCCTGTCCAGTTTGGTCGCCCTCCATCACGACGATGGTCGGTTTTGTCATTTCCTTCACCTCATTTACGTTCCACTTTACGTTGGAGCCATATCGCTTACGTGGCGTTTGCAATAGCCTGCGAGAACGTTGCCGCCGCGCCCATTAGATCGCTTGCGGAATGCTCCATTTTGGCCTCCGTCAAACGGGACACGGGTCCCGATACAGCCAAGGCCGCAATGCAGTCGCCTTCCGGTCCAAAGACAGGTGCTGCCATCGCCGCCGCTCCGGCATCCCGTTCCTGAAAGCTCACCGCATAGCCATCGGTACGCACCTGTACCAGCTGAGATCGCAACTCGCTGAGCGAAAAGCCACTCGGCAAGCGTTCTCTACGCAGTATCTCATTGATCAGATCGATATCGGACCAGGCGAGTAATACCTTGCCGGAAGCACCGATATAAAGCGGATACCGTTCGCCAACAGTGGCGACATTGCGAATCGGTTCACGGCTTTCGACAGCCTGCACGCGAATGCGTTCGATCCCGCTGCGCACGTACAGACTCACCGTCTCTCCGGTGTGGTCGCGAAGTTCCGTCATGACAGGTAGCGCGATCGAAGTCCAGCTGTCGAAGAGTGGCGCGTTTGCGGACAAGCAGAGGGCGCTCCAGCCAAGCATGTATTTGTCGGAACCTTGCTGTCTGCGCACAAAGCCCTTCTGCTGCAGGGACAGCAACAGCCGATGCGCTGTGCTTTTATGCAGTCCGACATCACGTGCGATCTCGCTCAGGCTCAATTCGTGAGTGGATTTCGTGAAACAGAGTAAAATGTCGAGCGCCCTTTCGACGGCGCGAACGGTCGTGGGTGGAGTCGATCGATACGGCAACAGGGACGCCCCCTCTGTTTCATACTGCAAAACTTGCTCCTCGGCGAGTATATCACAAATTGTTGTTCACTTGTGTTGTTAGAACATTCCGGCGGTAACGAGGCACGGCGTCTGTCATATGATGCATCAGCAAGGAATGAGGTGTGAGACGCCGTGGATTCTTGTATTGAGGCTTTACGCCAGTACTTCGATGCGCGCTCGCGCGTATGGTTGACCCGTGATGCGGAATCGTTTGCAGCTCTCAAGGGCGCGGCAGCGAATGAGCCTTGGGTGAAGCGCTCGGTTCACCTGGCGGAACGAAAACACCGTGCGTATCAAGCACAAGGCAAACAACTGCTGCGCGTTCACACACAAATTGAAATTCGAGAACTTGTCCAGGGTAAGGAACCGAATCTCGTACACGCCCGTGCCACCGAACGGCTGTGCTGGACATATGAGGATAGACGAAATGTCGTCGAGGTTGAATGCAGAACCATCGAGCATCGCCAATTGTGGCAAAGGGCAGGCCATACATGGCGGCTTGTGCAGGCGGAAGAGACGACGGACGGAAAATCGTTCGACAGTTTTCCAGAGACACGTGGTAACTACGTGTTACCACGGTTGCCTCGGGATCGCAACCGGCGGCAGGACGTGTACGATCGCGTGCGTGCGACTCGGTATGCCGATGTATGGTGGGATTCGACCAATCCACGCTACCCACGTTTGGAGGACGACTGTACCAATTTCATTTCGCAGTGCTTGCATGCAGGCGGGATTCCCATGTGGGGACAGCCAGATGTAAGCGGGGGATGGTGGATCGATACGAACGATCCGCAGACTGGGCGATGGAGCTACAGCTGGACGACGTCGAACGCTCTGTTTCGAATTGTCACGTCCGCGCTGGGTGGTCAAATTGTGGCGACGGCCAGCGATTTAAAAATGGGTGATTTGATTTTTTACGACTGGACCGGTTCAGGCGCCTATCACCATACAACCATCGTCACGGAATTCGATGCGGCAGGTGAACCTCTGGTCAACGCCCATACCGACGATAGCTTCCATAGACCGTATTTGTATTACGATAGCCGTGCTTACACTCCGAACACGCGTTACGCGTTCGTCCACCTGCCGGATCAGGTAACGCTTGTGAAGCAGAGCTGATCAGCGTCCTTCTCGTCGAAATGATTGGCCCCTTGTCCAAGCCCGTGATAGACTGGTTGCGGATTTGGATTTGGGGGTACGTCACGTATGCACATTGTTCTCGTCGAACCAGAGATTCCGGCGAACACCGGAAATATTGCACGGACCTGTGCCGTAACCGGAAGCACGTTACATTTGATAAGACCACTCGGGTTTTCCACTGATGATCGGCAGCTAAAGCGTGCCGGACTCGATTACTGGCATCTTCTCGACATTCGGTATCATGACTCGATCGATCATCTGTGGGCGCAGTTTCCGACAGCACGTTTTCACTATGTGGAGACACAAGGTGGGCGCTGGTACACAGACGTCACGTACACAAAAGAGGACTTCTTGGTTTTTGGCAAGGAGACGAAGGGGTTGCCAAAGGACGTGCTTGCGGCGAATCAGGACCATGTCATTCGGATTCCGATGCTGCCTGATGGGGCGGCGCGGAGTTTGAACTTGTCGAATGCTGTGGCTGTTGTGGTCTTCGAAGCGCTGCGGCAAACCGGCTTTACCGGTATGGTGTAACTGCCGTAGGGAGACGTCAAGGCTTGTCGATCTATTGCGCGGGAAATATGTCGAAGATGTGATGACGGCGTCGTAAAAGGGGAATGAAAAAAGCTCAGGCGAATCTGCCTGAGCTTTTTGACGGAGAAGATTAGCGGGTAATGATATGAATGGGCTCGCCAAGTCCGACTTCGGCAGCCTCCATCACCATTTCGCCCAGTGTCGGGTGCGCGTGAATGGTGAGTGCGATATCTTCAAGTGTCGCGCTCATCTCGATCGCGAGGCCAAGCTCTGCAATCAAGTTGGAGGCCTCGATACCGACCACTTGGGCACCAACGAGTACGCCGTTTTCTTTGTTGGCGATCAATTTGATAAAGCCAGCGTCCGCATTGAGGGCGGTCGCACGGCCATTTGCCGCATAGGGGAAGCGACCGACCGCGATATCGCCATACTGTTTCTTCGCTTCTTCTTCGGAAAGGCCGACAGATGCCATCTCCGGATCGGAAAAGACGACGGACGGAATGCAGCGGTAATCGACGATGCTCGGCTTGCCGGCAATGGCTTCTGCGGCCACTTTGCCTTCGTACGAAGCCTTATGGGCGAGAGCGGCACCAGGTACGATGTCACCAATCGCATAGACGTTCGGATTTGTCGTCCGGCACTGAGCGTCCACTTTGACAAGGCCCTTCTCAGTGAGTTCGATACCAGCATCCGCGAGTCCGAGTTCGTCCGTGTTCGGGCGACGACCAACGGTTACGAGGATGTAGTCCGCCTCAATCGTCTTTTCCTCGCCAGCCTTGTTCTTGTACGTGAGTTTGACCGCGTCGTCAGTCTCCTCGACCGATTGTGCCAAGGCGTTCGTTTCGATCTCGACGTTATACTTTTTCAAGTTGCGCTCCACCAACCGCACCATTTGCTTGTCAAAGAGTGCGAGGATGCCATCGAGACCTTCAATGATGGTCACCTGGCTGCCAAACTTCGCAAACGTCTGCCCGAGTTCGACACCGATATAGCCGCCGCCGACGACGACGAGGCGATTGGGAACGTGATCAAGGGCGAGTGCGCCCGTCGAATCGATCACGCGCTTGCCCAGTGGCAAGTTCTTCAACTCGATGGGGCGCGATCCCGTCGCCAGAATGCATTGTTGGAACTGAATGCGCTGGCTACCGTTCTCATGCATAATGCGCACTTCGTTCGGCTTCGTGAAAAACGCTTCGCCGGAAATGACGTTGATGCGATTGCCCTTCATCAACTGCTGGACACCGCCCGTCATCTTGTCGACGACACTCTGTTTCCATGCCTGAACCTTGGCAAAGTCCAGCGTAGCCGTCGTTTCGACCCCTGGGAATGGGGATTCTTTTGCGGCCTCATAGTGGTGCGCCGCCGAAATCAGGGCCTTCGAGGGAATACAACCGCGGTTGAGGCATACGCCGCCGAGTTCTGCCTTGTCGACGATGGTTACCGATTTGCCAAGTTGTGCTGCGCGAATGGCCGCGACGTAACCGCCAGGACCAGCACCGATGACTAGAACTTCAACTTCCTCCAACATATCTCCCACTACCATGGATTACACCTCCAGGAGCAACAAGCGCGGATTTTCCAGCATGCGCTTGATGTCATTGATGAACTGTTGACCAAGTGCACCGTCGATCACGCGGTGGTCAAAACTGAGGGATAGTGACATCATTTGACCGACTGCGAATTCTCCATTGCGGATGACCGGTTTTTCCGTGATGCGGCCGACGCCGAGAATCGCCACTTCTGGATAATTGATAATTGGCGTGAAGAACAAGCCGCCGGCAGAGCCGATGTTCGTGATGGAAATCGTGCTTCCGCGCATTTCAGCAGGCGTCAATTTGCCCGCGCGTCCGCGCGAGGCGAGATCGTTAATCTCCTCGGCAATCGTCCACATGTTCTTCTTATCGGCGTGACGAACCACCGGGACGAGCAGCCCGCGATCCGTGTCCGTCGCAATACCGATGTGGTAGTAATGCTTGAGGACGAGCTCCTGCTTTTCTTCGTCGTACGTCGAATTCAACTGCGGCTTCGTGCGCAGTGCAGCGATCAATGCCTTGACGATAAACGGCAAGTATGTGATCTTGACGCCGCGCTGTTCTGCAATCGGCTTAATTTCTTTGCGCAGTTTCACAAGTTCTGTCACGTCTACTTCGTCCATCAGCGTGACGTGCGGCGCGGTGTACTTGCTCTTGACCATGGCGCGTGCAATCGCCTGGCGGATCATCGGCAATGGCACGCGTTCTTCAACTTCATCACCGGTTACGGACACAACACCTTGCGTTTTCGGCGCAGTGTCTTCGCTGGTGACGGGTTCGGCTGCTGCTGGCTGCGCACCCGATTTTGCACGGTCAATGTCTTCTTTCGTCACTTTTCCGTTGTTTCCTGTTCCTTGCACCGTGCGAATGTCGATCCCGGACTCGCGGGCATAACGACGCACCCCAGGCGTTGCAAGTACCTCTTGAGCAGCGCTGCTCTCTTTTGTGGCCGGCGCCGCGGCGGTTTGTGCAGGGGCGGGTGCCGATTGAGCCTCCACCTTCTGCGTCGCGGTTGCAGCCTGTGGCTCGGGTGCCGCGGACGCAGGCACGTCGCCTTCCACTTCAATCGTCAGGATAATGTCGCCGACGACGCACGTCGTTCCTTCCGGTACCTTGATCTCCGCAACCCTGCCACTGACCGGGGAGGGGAGTTCGACCAGCGATTTGTCGTTTTCGATCTCGGCGACAGCATCGTCCTCTTGAATTTGGTCGCCAGGCTTGACCAGCCATTTGCTGATACGACCCTCGTGCAGACCTTCGCCCAACTCGGGCAAGCCGAATTCAAACAGAGCCATTTGCTCACCTCCAATAATTAAAGCGCCATGACTTTGTTGAGTGTATTGACGACATACTGCGGCGTCGGCAACCACTCGTCTTCAATCATGCCAAACGGATAGACGGTGTCAGGCGGTGTTGCGCGCAGCACCGGGGCCTCAAGGTGATAGATGGCCTGCTCGTTGATCTGAGCGACAATCTCTGCAGCGGCACCAGCGGAGCGCTGTGCTTCTTGTACCACGATGGCACGGTTCGTCTTTTGAATCGACTTGACAATTGTGTCGATGTCGATAGGGCTGATGGTGCGCAGGTCGATGACTTCAGCTTCGAGTCCTTTTTCCTTCGACCATTGTTCGGCGGCCTTTTGTGCGACGCTGACCATGGCGCCGTAGGCAATCACGGTTGCATCCTTGCCTTCGCGCACGACATTGGCCACGCCGAGAGGAATCGTGTAATCATCTTCGGGAACCTCTTGGCGGAACGAACGATACAGCTTCATGTGTTCGAGGAAAATGACCGGATCCGGATCGCGAATGGCGGCAAGCAACAGCCCCTTGGCTTCATACGGGTTACTTGGAATCACCACTTTGACTCCGGGCGTCTGCACGAATAGACCTTCCAGGCTGTCGGCGTGCATTTCGGGCGTATGTACACCGCCGCCAAATGGAGAGCGGATCGTCACAGGTGCAGTATAGCGGCCGCCCGAGCGGTACCGCGTGCGCGCGAGTTGTCCTGCGATTTGGTCAAACGCTTCAAAAACGAAGCCGAAGAATTGAATCTCCGGGACAGGTCGAAATCCTTGGATCGCCAGCCCGTTTGCCAGGCCGATAATGCCGCTTTCGGCAAGGGGCGTATCAAATACGCGATCAGCGCCGTACTTCTTCTGAAGTCCTTCTGTCGCGCGGAACACACCGCCATTGTTACCCACGTCTTCACCAAACACGAGCACGCGTTCATCGCGCGCCAACTCGAGGTCGAGCGCGTGCGTGATCGCTTGAATCATCGTCATTTGCGCCATTTAGTTCGCCCCCTCGCCGGTGATCTCTGCGCGTTGCCGCTTCAGTGTCGGTGTCGGCTCTGCAAACATCGTGTCGATGAGATCCGCAACCGCCATCTTTTCAGCCTCGTCGGCCTGCTTTAACGCCTGATTGACGATTTCCTTGGCCTCTTCGATGTACGCTTGTTCTTCCGACTCGGACCATAAACCCTTGCCTTCGAGATACTTACGGAAGCGAATCAATGGATCTTTGCGTTCCCACTCTTCTTGTGTTTCCTTGGTGCGATAGCGCGTCGGATCGTCACCAGACATCGTGTGTGGTCCGTAGCGGAACGTGACGGCCTCGATCATGGCCGGACCTTCGCCAGCGCGTGCACGTTCCACGGCTTCGTGAGTGACGCGATAGACGGCAAGGACGTCCATGCCATCGACTTGAATCCCGGGGATGCCGGCGGCGACAGCCTTCTGCGCCAGTGTCTTCGCGTGTGTTTGCATTTCGCGGGGGACGGAAATCGCGTACTGGTTGTTTTGCACAAAGAATACAGCCGGCAAGTTCATGGCGCCCGCAAAGTTCATGCCTTCATAAAAGTCTCCCTGCGACGTACCGCCGTCTCCTGTGAAGGTGATGGCGACGCGTTTCTCGCCGCGCAATTTGAAGGCAAGCGCGACGCCTGGCGTCTGTACAATCTGGGCCCCGATGATGATTTGGGGCAACATGCAGTTGACGCCTTCCGGAACTTTGCCGCCAAGTTGATGACCGCGGGAGTACAGGAACAGCTGATGCAGGGGATAGCCGTGGAAGTAGCATTGCGGAATATCCCGATAGCCAGGGAGTAAGAAGTCTTCCTTCTGCGTCGCGAATTCGCACCCAATCATCGACGCCTCTTGACCCGCAACAGGGGCATAGAAGCCGAGTCGACCTTGGCGTGACAGCTTGATGGCACGCTGATCCCAAATGCGCGTGAAGACCATGCGTTTCATCAATTCTCGCAACTGCTCGTCGGACAGTGACGGAAGCAGATCAGGGTTTGTCACATTCCCGTTTTCGTCCAGGACTTGAACGTACGGGGGTTCATATTGAGCAACCGCTTGGCTCAAACTTGTCACCTCATGTCTGAAGTAGTGATACAGGTCGATAAATATTATAATACACCACATCCGAACGTGCGAAACGATAACGGTTCAGCGCGAAATGTTCTGTTATAGAATAAGCTTGCTTTACGAGTATAACAGTTGTGTACAGCGCTTTCATAATTCCAGGCGATCGCACGGTATCATCAGGAGGTTGGCGAACGATGTCGGAACTTCACCCCCGAAAAGTCGCATCACATGTGATCACGAGCAGGGCCCTCGGCGGCGAAGAGCGTGCCCTGAAGGTGTTCGTGCCGCCGGTTGAGGCGGGGCATGGCCCGCTCCCAGTCGTCTACTGTCATGATGGCATCGAATTTTTCACGCATGGAAGAACGGCAACCATTGCCCACGAGTTGATGTCCCAGGGGCAGCTGCCCCCGTTTTACATCGTCGGCATCGCGGTGAATCTGGACAAGCGTCGCGATGACTATGCGATGGATGGCGCACGCCATCGCCAGTATCTGCAGTTTGTTGCCGAGGAATGCATTCCGTATCTCGACGCGATGTACCGGATGGATGATCGCGCTCGTTACATGGCAGGCATTTCGCTTGGGGCCGTCGCGACACTCAGTTTTGTCTTGACGTATCCGCAGTGGTTCCATCGGACGATTTTGTTCTCTGGTGCGTATTTTCCGGAGTATCAGAAGCGGATCGAACAAGAACCGGATCTATCGAGAGTGTCCGCCTATATGTTCATTGGTGACGAGGAAGCGAAAGCGCAGACGCCGTCAGGTGTGTATGACTTTTTGTCATACAACGAGTCGATGCGCGATCTCTTGGTCGATCGCGGTGCCGACATCACCTATCGCGTGGGGCCTGGCAATCACATTTGGGGCGTGTGGCAAAAAGAAATCCCGGACGCGCTCACTTGGTTGGCGAACCGGGATCGATAAGCATGATTGTTGATGCGTTCTGTTCTCTTGCTCCCTCCAAATTCCATCCATCGCCTTCACCGTGCTGTCTGTCGGTTCGGTGAAGCGTTTATCCTTTTGTCCTGATTCAGAGCCGGTCAAGGCGATGGTCATGTCTTGGGTTTTCTCTCGTCTTTCACGTTCCTTGCCTTTTGACATGGATCCGCATACTCCCCGCCCTCATGATGGTGTGGTGTGCGCGGCGGCGCACCATGTCATGCTTCGGGAAAATCGCAACACGCCCTTCGATCGGAGGATTGTGGGTCACAGATGAACAGGACGGGCCTTCACATAGATTCTGCCGTCGGGACGTCAATTCCTCGTCGCACGGACAACAACGTATAAGATCCGATGGCAAGGAGACTTGCCGTTAGAAGGATGACGCCAAGCGGTACCGCAGAATACTCACCTGCAATGCCAACGAGCGGAGAACTGATACACCCTAATAGAAATGGAATCACACCAAGGAGAGCAGAGGCACTGCCTGCGATGTGACCTTGTGACTCCATGGCCAGTGTAAACGAAACGGGGCCAATGGTACCCATGGCTGCAACGTAACAAACGAGCGGAACGACCAGTGCAAAGAGTGGCCCGTGGGCGAATACGACGATGAGCACCGTGACGGTTGCAGCGAAGGACAGGCCCAGACCGAAATGCAAAATGCGATGTTCCGGCATGCGTCCCGCGAGTTTCCGTACCACCTGTGAGGATGTAATTAGCACGATTCCATTCAGCGCAAAGAGCAGGGAAAATACCTGTGGCGAAACTCCGTAAATCTTTTGATACACAAAAGGCGTGCCGGCTACATATGCAAACACTCCGCCCAACATAAAGCCTTGTGCCAAAACGTAGCCCATAAATCGCCGGTTGCTAAGAAGTGTTTTGAAGTTGCCAAACATCTGTCTGATATCACCGCGAATGCGCTTGTCTTTCGGCAGGCTTTCCTGCAAGCGCCATGTGGTCGTGATCGAAAGAATAAAGCCGAGTATCGCTAATACGTAGAACACGCCTTCCCACCGCGTAAACGAAATGACGGCACTTCCCGCAAGCGGGGCGAGCAATGGCGCAACGCTGCTCATGACGCTGATGAGCGAGAAAAACTTTGTCAGTTCTATGCCATTGTACCTGTCGCGGGCAATCGCACTTGCGATGGTGCCGGCGGACACCGCGAACCCTTGGATGAATCGCAAGGCAATGAATAAACCAATGTGCGGTGCGAGGGCACATGCGAGCGACGACAGACAATACATCACCATGGCGATGATGAGAGGCTTTCGGCGGCCATAAACATCACTTAAGGCGCCCATCGTGATCTGGCCAAGTGCTAATCCCAACAGACATGCTGTTAGGCTAATCTGGACTGTTGATGCACTCGTTCCGAAAAATTTTACCATTTGTGGGAACGACGGGAGATACATATCGAAGGTGAACGGTCCGAGCCCGGAGAACATGGCCAACATCAGTGCGAGTCGATAATGATTTGCATTTGCCCTCATTGCATACCCCTATTGTCAAGATGGATTCGAGCAATAGCCCGCTTCACTATAACCCATTTCAAATCGCTGTTCTACGGTTCAATCTAAACCATCACCACCTCACGATTGACCAGTTGCACATGTCCGCAAGTATGCGATCGCCCTGATCCGTTTTATGCAAAAGTGATATCAGGACTGGCCCAAAACTGACAGCATGGGCATGTGGGCAAGCCAAAACCGAATAGGATGAACAAAGGCGTCCAGTCTGTTGCAGGTCGCTTCAGGCGAGAAGACGTGCAACCGATCCTGGAGGAGGATGGGACCATGAGTTTTCTTGACCGACTGAACTCGTATCGCGCAGAGGAAGAAGCCCTGCGCTGGAAAGGAACATTCGCTCAATACCTGGAAATCGTTCGCGAGAACCCTGATGTTGTCAAGACGGCCCATGCTCGAATTTACGACATGATTGCCTCCGAGGGCATTGAGACGGACGCCGACGGCAACCATCATTACCTGTTTTTCGAACGGGAAATGTACGGACTGTCGGCGACGCTTGAGCGCCTCGTCGAGGAATATTTTCATGCCGCAGCCCGGCGGACAGATGTTCGTAAACGTATTCTCCTTTTGATGGGTCCTGTCAGTGGTGGCAAGTCGACCATCGTCACGATGCTCAAACGAGGGCTCGAACGCTACTCGCGCACCCCTTCCGGTGCCGTTTATGCGATTGCCGATTGCCCTATGCACGAAGAACCACTGCACCTCATTCCGCAGGAATTGCGCAGTGAGTTTGAAGCGGAGTACGGCGTTCGCATTGAAGGCAACCTTTGCCCGAGTTGCCGGATGCGGCTTGATGAAGAGTTTGGCGGCCGGATCGAACAAGTGCCCATTGAACGCGTGTTGCTGTCAGAGGAAAGGCGCGTCGGCATCGGCACATTCAGCCCATCTGATCCGAAATCACAGGACATTGCCGATCTCACGGGCAGTATCGACTTTTCGACGATCACGGAGTACGGTTCCGAATCCGATCCACGGGCGTACCGATTCGACGGCGAGTTGAATAAGGCAAATCGTGGTCTGATGGAGTTCCAAGAGATGCTCAAGTGCGATGAGAAATTCCTGTGGCACTTACTCAGCCTTACCCAGGAGGGCAATTTCAAGGCAGGCCGTTTTGCCCTGATTTCGGCTGACGAAATGATCGTGGCACACACCAATGAGGCCGAGTATCGCGCCTTTGTGGCCAACAAGAAGAACGAAGCTTTGCAATCGCGCATGATTGTCATGCCCGTGCCATATAACCTGCGTGTCGATGACGAAGTCAAAATTTACGAGAAACTTGTTCAACAGAGCGACTTGAAGCACGTTCACATCGCTCCACATGCGCTACGCACGGCTGCGATTTTTTCGATTCTAACCCGCCTGAAGGAATCGAAGAAGCAAGGCGTCGATTTATTGAAAAAACTCTACTTGTACAACGGTCAGACGGTTGAAGGTATGAAAGAAGCGGACGTCAAGGAACTTCGGACAGAGTTTCCCGATGAGGGCATGTCCGGGCTCGACCCGCGTTACATCATCAACCGCATATCGACGGCGCTCATTCGCCGCGACACGCAGTGCATCAATGCGCTCGATGTCCTGCGCGCGATTAAGGATGGCCTCGATCAACATCCGTCCATCTCGGCGGAGGATCGCGAACGACTGCTGAATTTCGTCGCCATGGCGCGGCGCGAATACGACGAGATGGCGAAGACAGAAGTTCAAAAGGCGTTCGTCTATTCATTCGAAGAATCGGCAAAAACCCTGCTTGACAACTATCTGGATAACGTCGAAGCGTATTGCAACTGGCAGAAGCTCAAGGACCCCTTGACGGGCGAGGAGATCGATCCGGATGAAAAGTTGATGCGCTCGATTGAAGAGCAAATCGGCATCTCAGAAAACGCAAAGCGGGCGTTCCGCGAGGAGATTCTGATTCGCATTTCCACTTACGCGCGGCGTGGCAGGCGGTTCGATTACCATTCGCACGAGCGGCTGCGGGAAGCGATTGAAAAGAAGCTGTTTGCTGATTTGAAAGACGTCGTGAAGATCACCACGTCCTCGAAGACCCCGAATGAGACACAGCTCAAGAAAATCAACGAGGTCACCGCAAGGTTGATCGATGAACACGGCTATTGCTCGTCGTGTGCGAATGAACTGTTGCGGTATACTGGTAGCTTGCTCAATCGCTGAACAGGCGGGGGGAGAGGCGCTTGATCGAATTTACGCTGGAGCGCGAAGACTGGTCGTTGCATCGCAAGGGCCAGCAAGACCAGGAGCGGCATCGCGAAAAGGTGCGGGAGGCGATTCGTGAGAATTTGGCGGATCTCGTTAGCGATGAGAGTCTCATCATGAGCGATGGCAGGCAAATTGTAAAGGTGCCTATACGTTCGCTGGAGGAGTATCGGATTCGCTACAACTTTCAAAAAGGGCGCCATGCTGGGACCGGTTCAGGCAACACCAAAGTGGGTGACGTTGTCGCCCGCGGTCGCCCGGATCAGGATGGTGCACCTGGACCGGGACAGGGCGAGGGCGCCGGCGAGCAGCCGGGCGTCGATTACACCGAGGCTGAGGTGACCCTCGACGACATTCAGGCGGTGCTGTTTCGCGAACTGGAGCTGCCTGATTTAGCCGACAAAGAAGCGGCAGACATGACCGTTGACACGGTTGAATTTCGGGATGTGCGCAAAAAAGGGTTGTCCACAAACATCGATAAGAAGCGCACATTGCTACAGGCCATCCGACGTTCGGGGCGTCCGCATGAAAAACGGGTCAGCATTACGCCAGAAGACCTTCGCTACAAGACTTGGGAAGATATCACCAAGCCGGATTCCAACGCGGTCATCCTCGCGATGATGGACTTGTCGGGATCCATGGGGTTGTTTGAGAAGTACTGTGCCCGCACGTTTTTCTTCTGGATGACACGTTTTCTGCGGACGAAGTACGCCAACGTACAGATTCGCTATATCGCGCACCACACGGAAGCACACGAGGTCGATGAGGAGCATTTTTTCAACAAAGGTGAAAGCGGGGGCACGATCTGCTCTTCCGCGTACGAGTACGCCTTGGCGATGATTCGCAACGAATATCCGCCAGAGCGTTACAACATCTATCCGATCCACTTTTCCGACGGCGACAATTTGACATCCGACAATGAGAAATGTGTCAAATTGGTCACGGAATTGTGTTCCATGTCGCGTATGTTCGGGTATGCGGAGGTCAACCAGTATTCGCGGGCGTCGACCTTGATGAGCGCCTTTGGGAAATTTGAACTCCCTCAATTTCGGAAGTACGTCATTCGTGAGAAATCGGAAGTATACGGAGCGTTACGCCATTTCTTTTCTCAAAGCGGCGGGGTGAGAAGCGCATGACCAACGAAGAAATGGAACAGCTTGCCGCCAGCATCGAACAGATGACCGAGATCGCCAAATCGTTTGGGCTTGACTTTTACCCGATGCGGTACGAGGTGTGTCCGGCAGATATTATCTATACCTTTGGCGCATATGGCATGCCAACGCGGTTTCATCACTGGTCGTTCGGTAAACAATTCCACAGAATGAAACTTGATTACGATCTCGGCATGAGTCGCATCTATGAGCTCGTGATCAACTCGAACCCTTGTTACGCGTTTTTGCTGGATGGCAATACACTTCTGCAGAACAAAACTGTTTGCGCGCACGTGTTGGCGCACTGCGATTTCTTTAAGAACAATGCGACGTTCCGCTATACTTCCCGCGATATGGTCGAGCGCATGGCCGCGAGTGCCGAGCGCATTTACCATTACGAATTGCAATACGGACGGGGCCGGGTCGAGCAGTTGCTCGACGCAGGCCTCGCACTCTCTGAGCACATCGACGCTTCGACAGATGGACGAAATGCCCGGAAAGTCGTGAAACAGCAACAGTACCTGCACCGTCGGGGCGAACATCAGGTGGTCTTTACATCGAATCCGCATGCGAGCACGCCCTACGACGATCTCTGGGAATTGGACGGGAAGCCGCCGGCAGACGATGCGAAAAAGCCGATTGTGAAGCCGCGAGCCGCGCAAAAGGACGTCATGTTGTTTGTCATCGAGAATAGCTCGACGCTGGAGGAGTGGGAACGCGACATTTTATCCATTTTGCGTGAAGAAATGCTGTATTTCTGGCCTCAGCTCGAGACGAAAATCATGAACGAAGGTTGGGCCACGTACTGGCACTTGCGAATTATGCGCGAGATGGATTTGACAGACGATGAGGCCATTGAGTTTGCGAAAATGCACTCTGGCGTCGTGCTGCCATCGCGGATGAGTATCAATCCTTACCACATCGGGCTTGCGCTTTGGGAGGATATTGAACGGCGGTGGAATGAACCAACGGCTGACGAGATCGCAACATTTGGGCGTCAACCCGGACAAGGGCGCGAAAAGATGTTCGAAGTGCGCGAGATGGAGAATGACGTTTCATTTCTGCGGAACTATTTGACGAAAGATCTAATTGAGAAGCTGGATCTCTATCTATATCAGAAAGTTGGTAACGACTGGCGCGTGGTAGAGACGGACTGGGAGAAGGTGCGCAATACCATCGTGGCTTCACGAGTCAATGGCGGTATTCCGGTACTATACGTCGAAGATGGGGATTACAACCGAAATGGCGAGTTGTATATCAAACATGAGTACGAGGGTGTGGAGCTAGATCTTCGTCACCTCGAGCGAACATTGCCATACCTGCATCGAGTCTGGGGGAGACAGGTGCACTTACAAACTGTTGTGGAAGGTCGGGATGTCATCTTCTCGTACGACGGAAAGAAAACACAGCGCCGCTTTGTGAAGGAGTAAAGTTCAGCGATGCCGCGATTAGTGTGTGGCGAATGGAAGCAAGCACGTGAAGGTCGTCCGCGGACGACCTTTTTGCCATGTATGGGCGATATCGGCGTGAGCTGTTTGTGGGGCAGGGAAGGTGCAATGACCATTCGAAAATGCTGTCCTCGCCGGTTATACGGTCTTCCGACCTTTGTGATAATAATCTGCCACATTGTTGAATAGGAATTGATTTTGGAAGGGCACGAAAACTGTTGCTTTCGCAGAAATGTGCGGATTTGACGAATCAAGTGCGTGAGGGTCAAATCGGGACTGCAATGAATGCGCTTACAAAATTTGTTCGATTCAAGGGGTGATGATTGTGGCAGCCGATCTGGAAATACAGAGTTTCCCGCTGTTTATTGGCGGTCACTGGGTACCTGCGCGATCCGGAGAAACGTTCGAGGTCATGAATCCTGCGACCGGCCAAGTTGTTGCCAAAGTCGCAAAGGCAGGCAAGGAAGACGTGGATTACGCCGTGCTGGTAGCCCGTACAACCTTTGATAGTGGTGTATGGTCGGAGCTATCACCTGAAGCGCGTGCTGCCATGCTCATGTCATTTGCTCAAAAAATTATGGAAAATGCTGATGAACTGGTCTATCTAGAGTCTATTAGTTCAGGTGGCACGGTTCGACGTATTGCGTTGTCTGACATTCTGCAAATTGGCGATCTCCTTGTTCAGACCGCAAAGTTCGTACAGGAGTACAAGTATGTGGAGCATCTCCCGATACCGACCGTCCCTGGTCCCGCTGAGGGGCAGGTATGGCGTGAACCAATTGGCGTGTGCGCGGCCATTACACCATGGAACTTCCCAATGATGCTCGCGATGTGGAAGGTCATTCCGGCCTTGGCGATGGGCAACTGTATTGTGGTGAAGCCAGCGTCAAACACGCCTTTATCCACCTTAAAGTTGGCCGAGTTGGCAGTGCAGGCTGGCATCCCGGGAGGCGTGTTGAATGTCGTTGCGGGTCCCGGTGCGAGTACCGGGGAGGCACTGGTCACACATCCATTGGTAGATAAAGTTGCTTTTACTGGATCGACTGAAGTTGGCAAACGGATTATGCATATGGCTTCTGGATCTGTCAAGAAAATTTCACTCGAACTTGGCGGCAAATCTCCGTCGATCATCCTGCCGGACGCGGATTTGGAAATTGCCATTCCTGGTGCATTGTTTGGGGTATTCATGCACTCAGGGCAAATCTGTGAGTCTGGAACAAGGTTGTTTGTGCATGAATCGATGTATAGCGAGGTTATTGAGCAACTAGCTTCGAAAGTGAAGGACATTAAGTTGGGGAACCCACTCAGCGAGCGGACAGGCATGGGGCCAGTGGTGTCGAAGCAGCAGTTTGATATCGTGCTCAACTACATCCGTCTCGGCCAAGAGGAAGGCGCGCGGCTTGTGTGCGGGGGCAAACCAGCTGTTGTGGAGGGATGTGAAGGCGGCTATTTCATCGAACCAACTATCTTTGCCGATGTCAGGAATGACATGCGGATCGCGCAGGAAGAGATTTTTGGTCCAGTGCTGGCGGTAATTCAATACAAAGAAGTGGAGGAAGCAATTCGCTTGGCCAACGATACCATATATGGTCTTGCAGCGGGCGTCTGGACCCGCAACATCAATGAAGCTTACCGGATTGCACGCAAATTGCGGGCAGGAACCGTATGGATCAACGACTGGCACTTGCTGCGCTCGGACGCTCCATTTGGCGGATATAAGCAGAGTGGATTTGGCCGCGAACTAGGGAGACACGCATTGGACGAGTACACGCAGTTAAAACATGTCCATGTTTCACTGGTGCCTGAGTTGGAAAAGCGCCATTGGCTCGGCATGTTGTTTGGCTAATCCGTGGTCGTTTAGTCGGCGTTTCGAATGTATATGTATCTTGTACAAGAAATGCAGTTGGGTAGCGGTAACTCGCGATGAAATCAACGTGTAGGGGCACCGCAAATTGTGAGTGAAGTGCATTCGGAAAGGTGGTACGGGAATGACCACGTCCTACTTTCAGTTTGGTGTGCGGACGGCAGTGCACAGTGGCGCTGGCTGCCGTACATTGTTGCCGGAATTGTTGCGTGGACTTGGTGGACGCAAAGCTCTGCTGGTCACCGATAAAGGTGTGACTCAGGCTGGGGTGACTGCGCAGGTCAGTCAGTTGTTTGACGTTTCCTGGCAGCCGGTTCGACTTGTCGGCATATTTGATGACGTGGAGCAGGACGCGAAAGCAGCTGTTATTAATAAGGCGGTCGCGCAGTTCAAGGCGCTTGGTGCGGACTGTCTCATTGCCTTGGGTGGTGGCAGTGTCCTCGACACTGTGAAGGCCATGAAGTGGATGATGCACAAAGGATTGCAGGATGTGCGTATGGGGCTTGTTACAAACACCATTGAGATGTTTCCGGAGGCACAGTACATTCCCATTCCGCATGTGGCATTGCCGACCACAGCCGGTACAGGTGCGGAAGTATCCCCCATCGCGGTCGTTTTCAACGAAACGCTGAACATAAAGACGAATCTCATTAATCCATTCGTGGCGGCGGATTTTGCACTGCTCGATCCTGAATTGACCTTGGGCCTCCCCCCAAAAATCACTGCATTTACCGGATTTGATGTGCTGACACATGCATTAGAAGCCTACTTTTCTCCGGCTGCCAATCCTATGACTGACGCATATGCAATTCAGTCAACCCGGTTGGTTGTTGAGAATCTGGAGACGGCGGTGAAGGAAGGATCGAATCTAAAGGCCCGAGCGAATATGTTGATTGCAAGCTGTATGGCCATCTCGGCATTCAGTGCAGCCCTGAACGCGATTCCCGTGCACAACATGGCGCATGCCCTGGGCGCCAAATTCAATATCCCCCATGGCCTGGCCAATGCCGTCTTGCTGCCGTACGTCATGGCATCGATGTCCGAGTTCTATCTAACGCGCTCGCGTGGATTTGCGGAAGTGCTTGGGTTACGATATGTGCCCGAGAGCTCCGAAGGCGCACTACAGGCTATCGTTGCCTATATCACAGATCTACGTAAGCGCGTGGGTTTGCCAGATACCTTTGCTGATTACAACATCCAGCAGAATGACTTGGTACAGGTAGTCAGGTTGGTGCAGTCCGATCCGGCCGGCATGGTGTTCAAACTGCCTGCCACAGTGATTGAACACGTCACCAAGCAGGTCATGGGAACCGTTGGCGCAGTCTCCTAATCCGTGAAACCCATACGAAAACACAGCGCCGCTTTGTACAGGAGTAAAGTCAGCTACGCCGCGATTAGGGCGTGGCGAATGGAAGCAAGCACGTGAAGGTCGTCCGCGGACGGCCTTTTACCATATATGGGCGATACAGGCGTGAGCTGTTTGTGCGGGCAGGGGAGCTGCCCGGTCTCGAACTATCTTTCCGGCATCATCGGCGACTCACTGCCCTCCAGGAGCCGAATGCCAGCGTGTGTCAGTTGGTTGAGGGCTTCTTGCAATTGTTCGTCTTCTTGGTATTCCACGCGGTGATAGTGATAACCACCTGTTAATGTCGATAGCAAAGGCGCCTGCTCGGTGCGGATTCTTTGCATAAATAAATCGACATCGCGGCGTGAAGACAATAGCAGGTTGCCCACCAATTCCCCATAGACTGGGTGCTCCACACGTACATCGAGCACACGTAAGCCACAGTCTACCAGAATGTATAGCTCCGTTGCGGTTTGTTCCGGCGTGTGGGAGACCGCCAAAACCGTTTGTTTGTCGGCAGGCAGTGCAGACTCGATAAGGTATCCTTTGGGGGTTGCAAAGATTCGTTGTCCAGCGGCACGCAAGAGCGCAATATCGTGCACAATGACCTGGCGTGTCACGCCTAATTCGTCAGCAAGCGCTTGACCTGGAACGGGTGCCGCCGCATTGACCAACAGGTTGAGCAAGGCAGCTTGGCGGTTCGTTAGAGGGGGCACATTGTTCACCCTTTATGATTATTCATTTGTTCCATTCCTGATTGTACTCAATGTGCCCGCAGCTTTCACCTTGATCCACCAGGGGCAAATCGTTGGTGGTATATCCTGTATTATTGCCGTCGATCAACGGTGTTCAGTGTCGTTCATAAAACCGTCAAATATGTGAGGGCTTTCTTCTGAGGCATTTTTGAGTTCGGAGGTTCAGCATACCCATTGAAGCGCGATCGCGCTGATTTTACAAGGGAGATGGGTGTATGAACCGCAAGCAGCGGATCAGCATGTTTGGAATGACAGCAGTGGCCATTCTGGCCTTGGCTGGGTGTGGTACATCTGCTAATAGCACGAGTGGTAACAGCACAAGTGGCGGTGCGGCAAGTACAACCGTTTCTTCGACAAAACATACGACGTCGGGGGATAAGGCGACTAGCGCAAAGAAATCTGCGGCAGTTAAGAGTACAACCACGAAGGCCACGACCAAAAGTACCGCAGCGACCTCGAACCAATCGAAAGCAAACAGTGTCCACGCGGCGAACGCCATCACAGTGACCTCGCCAAAGGCGGAACAAACGGTCGCGCCAGGGCAGACATTAACCGTTACAGGCACCGTCAGTCATAACTTTGCGCAGAAGGACGTACAGGTAACACTCTTGGATGGTACGGCGCACGCTTCTAAGACGCTGGTGACGACGATTTTCCAGGCTGGCAAAAATGATACATGGACTGGGAAGATTGTTGTTCCTAAGAGTTTGCCAAAGTCCAGCACAGAACTTGGTTTGGACGCGGAAGTGCTTGTCAAAGGCGGACCAGACGTTCAAACCATCCTCAAAGTAAAGTAAATCACGCTATACAAGGCACGCGCCGGACAATCCGGCGCGTTGATCATATATTGGGGGTATGTATGTCACTTGTATGGGTGGTAGGAGCATGGAGGAAAAGGACAAAATTATCATTTTGTTTGACGGTACCTGTTCGCTTTGTAACGGAGCTGTGAATTGGATTTTGAGGCGCGATCGCAAAGACACCTTTCGATTTGCTTTCCTGCAGTCTGGGTTTTCAGAAAGACTCGTTGTCGAGCACTCAGCGAACGCATGTTTCGCGGACTCGCTGATTGTCTTCGCTCGTGGTCAGCTTTATGAACGATCTGCCGCTGTCTTGCAAATTTGCACAGGGCTTCCGCAACCATGGTCATGGCTGCGGTATTTGGCATGGATTCCACAGGACACGCGCGATACAATATACGATTGGATTGCTAGACACCGGTATGCTTGGTTCGGCCAGCGCAACGTATGCCGGATTCCGGCACGAAACGAGCGAGAGAAGTTTCTCGACGATTGGTGATATGGCAGTCGTTGCGGTCGAACGGTATCACCATGGCCGCCTTCTACGGCAGGAGGGATTTGCAATCGTCTGGGGCGTTTTGAATATCATTGGCACGGTTGCCTTTGCGGTCAGCGGCTCCCTGGTAGCTGTCGAGGAGCAGTTTGATTTATTAGGTGTGTTTATCTTAGGATTCGTCACTGCATTTGGCGGAGGCATGATTCGCAATTTGATAGTCGGTTTGCCGGTAGCGAATATCTGGCACCAGCCGTCTCTGTTTCTGACAGCCACCATTACGATAGGTATCGTATT
The DNA here is from genome assembly GCF_004366795.1 of Alicyclobacillus sacchari. Lineage (GTDB taxonomy): Bacteria > Bacillota > Bacilli > Alicyclobacillales > Alicyclobacillaceae > Alicyclobacillus > Alicyclobacillus sacchari. The sequence goes on from NZ_SORF01000009.1 coordinate 67,549, forward strand.
TGTGCTGCCATACGACTGGATACACCGTTGGCAGCGAGTCGTCAGCTTTTTTGATGCGATTGGCTTATCTGCCTTTGCGATTGAAGGAGCGACTTACGCCCATCATGCACATAGCACATTCGCGACAACGCTTGTTGCCGCACTGATGACCGGCATTGGCGGCGGGATCATTCGCGACGTGTTGGCCGGGCGCAAGCCGCTCGTCTTCCAAGCCGAAGTCTATGCTGTTTGGGCGCTGTTTGCGGGGCTGTGTGTCGGATTGGGCATCGCTCCGGTGGCACCCGCTCAGTACGCCTTATTTGTCGTGGTTGTTGTGTTGCGGATGATTTCTCTACATTATGGCTGGCATTTGCCAAAGAAGGGGTCTCCGGGTACCGCTGAACACATCAACCACGATGTGTAAATCGTGAGCGAGAAGCTAGTTTTGCAGCTGTGCCATCCACTTCTGGGCCACCGTAAGTTCTGAATTTGTCAAACCGTGCCCTGTGTTTTGCCAATTAAGCGTGACCTCGGCGCCTGCCTGTTTGAGTAACTGCGCCAGTTTCTCACTGTTGCTTGCTGGGACAATCGGATCGTGTTTTCCTGATTGCATCAGCACACGCTTGCCTGTCAGGTCGGGTAGTTTGCTTGGTTCAAGGGGAACCATCGCGCGGAACAAGATGGCTCCCGATAAAATGCCTGGCTTGAGGAACAACATACTAGCCGCTATATTAGCCCCGTTGGAGTAACCTACAGCATAGATTCGCTCTGGGTTGAGCGCATACGTGTTGGCTGCTTCCTCAACAAATTGAGCGAGTTCATGCGTACGGAAAATGAGATCCTCTTCATCGAATACGCCTTCCGCTAGTCGACGGAAGAAACGTGGCATACCGTTTTCAAGGACTTTACCGCGTACCCCAAGCATTGCGGCATGAGGAGCTAAAAATTGCCCCAGGGGAAACAAATCCTCCTCGTTTCCCCCGGTTCCGTGCAACAGAAGCAATGTGATCTCATTTGTCCCGGTCGCAGACGGAATCAACTTGTGTATGAAGGTCATGATGGGCTATCTCCTAATCTTTGGAACGTTGATAGGTGGCAATTGAGCCTCCAAGCTGGAACGGGTGGGTTCGAGCCATTCGGGTAGCTTTAAATCCGATCCCAAGTTCTCCACGGATTCATCGATCGCGAATCCCGGCGGATCGGTTGCTAATTCAAATAGAACACCGCCTGGTTCGCGGAAGTAAATGGATTTGAAGTAGTTTCGGTCTTTGACTTCCGTGACATGCAGCCCAACATCCAGCAGCTTTTGTTGCCAACGAACGAGTTCATCTTCGTTGGCTACACGCCAAGCAATGTGGTGGATTGACCCGATGGATTGTCTCCCATATGAGGCATCTGCCTGGCTAATGACGTCGATTATGGTACCAGGCCCGCCTTCCCCGACCTCGTAGCGAAAACGGTAACCGTTCTGTTCAATCAGCTGGAAGCCCATCACGTCCTGGAGCAACGCGGAAGTTAAGGCGTGATTCTTGACTTTTATTGTGACGCCGTAAAATCCGCGGATCGCATGCTCACTTGGCACAGGGCCATCCTTCCATCCCGGTCGCGTCTCGGCACCTTCATGAGCAACCAGTTCGAGCGCAAGACCATCTGGGTCGTGGAACGTGATGACCTGTCGATGATTCGGCCGTTCTTCCGGACCACTGACAGACACAGCGTGGTCTTGCAAGCGTTGGATCCAAAAGGCGATCGATTCAGGCCGAATGGAAAACGACGTCGCGGTTGCCTGGCCCGCTCCGCTGCGACTTCTTGGACCTTCGCCGAATGGGAAAAACGTGAGGATCGTTCCAGGATTGCCGACGGTGTCGCCATAATAAAAGTGGTACACATCCGGAGCATCGAAGTTCACCGTCTTCTTAACCAACCGAAGCCCGAGAACGCCAACGTAAAAATCTACATTGGCTTGTGCCATGCCTGACATCGCGGTGATATGATGAATGCCGAGAATCTTATTGCTCACAAAATTCTACTCCTTCCGGGATTGAAGTCATTACATGCCGGGACGGTGACCGCAATGGCGTTGACCATTTGGACTGGACATCGTCTATCGTGCCGCGCTACCTCACAGGTCTCCCCTCGAACAGAAATCATCGTGATCAAATAGATGTGCAATATGCAGCAACCGTTTAGTGGCGTCGGTGGGCAAAAGCCAAGATCCAAGTCAATCGCAATCCATCGATGCGGATGTCAAAAAGTTTATAAACTTACTTTTCGTAAACACAAACAACACTGAGTACACTACATGGTGGCCTCCTATTTGTCAATGCATGCGTGACAAGAACAGGTGAAGCCAACGTGTGTGCTTCAGTTTCGGGATTCGCAGTGAAAGGCAGAGGCTCCACTTTCCGTTGACTTTGGTGTCTTGACTGCATTCGCCTTTTCTCAAAAAAATCTCAATGAAGTCTCAATGCTTTATCTGTATACTGAACATGTGTCTCGTTCCCTGAAGCATCAAAGGGTGTGCGCGGGGGCTTACCTAGGTTCAAGGAGGCACGCATGCGCCTGTGGCATGAAGCGCTGATGGCCGTTTTGCCGCGCCAACAGCTATTGGGTCAACATCGGGAGTGCTGTGCTTTGCGCGGGCTTGGCTGGAATCGCCCGCATGCGACGGTCAACTATGTGTTCCGTCATCCCTATGAGTATCTTGTCCAGTATCACGGCCTTGTGATGGACGAAATGCAGGTGCACGGCTATCGTGTGGCACCAGAATGGCGCGTCCCCGGTTATCGGGGGCGACGCCTCGCTTCCATCGCGACGGATCCGCGTAGGTACTCGCCCACGAAGCCAATTTACCCTGAGCACGACGATAGATATCTGCAGGAGTGCCGTGAAAATCTGCGCAGGAAGGGTATCGAACTCTGATGTGCATGCGATTGGGACGTTCCTGTCGCTGCTTGTTTCGTTGTTGATACTTTGCCCTTTGTGTAGACTAGGGACGTTCACAGCGAGGAGATCACGGTACATATCAATGCAGCCTATCGAATAGGGGGAAGACCCGTGACCAGGGTGAAACCGACCGTATTGGTCGTTTCCTACTTTGCGCCGCCGCAATTAAACGCGGAGGCCATTTTGGTGTGGAAGACGTTGCGTGAATTGGCCAGCCATTTTCGGCTGCGGCTTGTGACAAGTGATGAGAGAGCGGGATCGGATACGCGTTTGCAGGTGCCTGACGCAGTGGAAGTCATTCGAGCGCGGACATGGAAGCCCGCAGCGTATAAACCGCGTCGAGCCTTGGAGAAGTTGATGGGGCTTGCGGTTGATGAACAGTACTTGTGGGCCAAAGCCACGCATCTCGATGTAGCGCAAAGGCAGTGTGATGCCATTTACAGCCGCTCTCAGCCAGGCGCAAGCCACATCCTTGCCTTAGCGGTCAAACGGCGGACAGGGAAGCCGTGGATTGCACAGTTTAGCGATCCCTGGGCCAATAATCCGTATCACACCCATCATACGAGCAGACGGAAGCAGTACAACCAGCGTATGGAGCAGGCTGTCGTTACGGAAGCTGATGTGTTGATCTTTCCGACCTCGGAAATTCGGGAGATGTACGAGCGCTCGTATCCGGCATTACCCATTGCACAGAAATCAGTGATTTTACCGCATCACTTCACGCCGGAACTCTACCCAAACGATGTTGTTCGCGCACCCGAACTCGTGGGCAAGTGTGTCTTCTCCTATATGGGTGATTTTTACGGGGCGAGGTCGCCCGAGCCGTTTCTGTCCGGCTTGCACAAAGCTGTGGCCGCCGATCCAGCGATGGCAGCGCGCACAGTTGTGCAATTTTTCGGTAACGTGGAGGCCAAATTTGCCGATCTCGTCGCACACTCGCCGGTCCCTGTGCACCGTGGTCGCGTATCCTATCTCGAAAGTTTGAACATGATGCGGCAGTCGGACGTCCTTTTATTGATTGACGCTCCATCCGCAAATGGGAGAAATCCATTTTTGGCGTCCAAGTTGATCGATTATCTGGGAGCCGGGAGGAGAATCCTGGGTATTACCGACAAGCAGGGGACAGCGGCAAATCTTTTGCGCCAGTACGGCCATATCGTTGTCAGCCCGCGCGATCCCGATGGCATTGAAGCGGGCATTCGCCGTTGTTTTTCAGAGTTTCAATCGGGTATGGCAGACCAGGTCGCCATTCCGGAGGAGTTTACGACGCAGCATGTGGTTGGCCAGCTGGCTGACGTGATGGAACGCTTGCTGCACAAAACAAAGTGAGGTTACGACATGAATTCAATCGTATGGCAGCCGACGCCTGTGACAAAAGAGGATCGACGCCGTTTGAACGGCCATTCGAGTTGCGCGATTTGGCTTACAGGATTGTCAGGCGCCGGTAAGTCGACTATTGCGTGCGAACTTGAACTCACGTTGCACCGACGCGGTTTGCGTACGTATCTGTTGGATGGCGACAACTTACGTCATGGTATCAATGCCGATCTCGGCTTTAGCGAGGCGGATCGCAGTGAGAACATCCGACGCGTGTCCGAGATTGCCAAATTGTTCGTCGATGCCGGGATGATCGTCATTGCGGGACTCATCTCGCCCACGCGCGAGGATCGCGAAAAGGCTCGTCATCGCTTCGGGGAGCGAGAATTTTTCGAAGTCTATGTCGAGTGTCCCATTGAGGTGTGCAAAGAGCGGGACCCAAAAGGGCTCTACAAAAGAGCATTGGCTGGTGAGATTCGCAATTTTACCGGGATCGACGCGGTCTACGAGCCGCCGGAGAACCCGGATATCGTGTTACATACGGATCGGATGGCGGTGTCCGATTGTGTTGCAGAGATCATTCGCGAATTGGAAGAGCAAGGTGTTGTGCCGAGGGCAGCCGGAGTTGAGCAGGCCGCAACAACTGTTGATGATCGGAGGTGAAGAAGTTGGGGAAGCCGAATTTCTTTATTGTCGGCGCGGCAAAGTCGGGGACGAGTTCGTTGGACCGCTATTTGAGCCAACATCCTGAGGTGTTCATCCCACCGAAAAAAGAAGCACACTACTTCTCAATTCCGGATTTTCCGCCGACATTCCGCGGACCAGGCGACGAAGGTATGAACTTGTATACGATTCGCGATCGCGCAGAATACGACCTTTTGTTCGACGGTGTGCGCGACGAGAAGGCGGTCGGCGAGTCGTCCGTGTTCTACTTGTATTATCCCGGGACGGCCAAACGGATGCACGAGGCGTACCCGGGCGCGCGAATCATCATCATGCTGCGCAATCCCGTCGATCGCGCCTTTTCCGCATACATGCATCTCGTGCGCGATGAAAGGGAGCACTTGCCATTCCGCGAGTCCTTGGCAAAAGAGGACGAGCGCATCGCGGGCAGTTTCGAACCATTGTGGTATTATCGAGCCGTCGGCCTGTATGCTTCGCAGGTGCAGCGCTATTTCGACGTATTTGGACCGGATCGCGTGAAGGTGATTATTTTTGAAGAATTTTCGCGCAATCCGGTGGCCGCTGTGCGCGAGGTCTGCACCTTTCTTGGGGTTTCTTCCGATTTCACGCCTGACACTTCGATCCGCCACAACGAATCCGGGGTGCCCAAGTCACGGGCGATTTACAACTTTATTTCGAAACCGCACGGCATTAAAGAGATTGTCAAACCATTGCTGCCGGCGAGTTTCCGTGAGCGGCTTGGCAACCAAGTGAAATCGATGGTACTGGAACGGGTGCAGATGGAACCGGCGGTCCGCACTGAATTGGAGCGTTATTTCGCGTCGGACATCGCGGCTTTGGAAGACGTGCTTGGACGGGATTTGTCCATCTGGCGCAAGCGCAAGCAGCAGGCGAGCGGACAGTAAAATGTGAGGGGGAGAAACGATGGACGTGCTGGAAGCGATTCGCACACGGCGTCATATCAAATTTTTCAAGCCAGAACCGATTGACGAAGCGCTATGGATGAGCTGGTTGGAAGAAGCAAAATTTGCGCCCAACCATAAGATGACCGAGCCTTGGCAGGTTCTGGTTGTGGGGTCCGAGACGCGGGCGCAGTTGAAGCATGGGCAAAATTTTGGCGATGCGCCGCTGGTTCTAGCCATTTTGTCGAAACGCGGCCAAACGCAACTGGAGCGCGATGAAAACCTCATGGCTGTCTCGTGCTTTATACAGAATTTTAGTCTTTTGGCACAAAGTCATGGCGCGGGGATCCGCTGGACCTCTTTAGGTTGGACGGACGCGGCGCGCGAGGTGCTCGGTGTAGGGCCGGACTACGAGGTCGCCAATATCATCGGCGTGGGCTATCCCCGCGAAGTACCGGAGGCGAAGTCACGCGAGCCGATTGCCAATCGGATCAAGCGGCTTCCATAAGAACGGGGTGAGCGAATGTCATCGCAGGAAGCGGATTTACACGCGAGATCGCCATGGGCGTTGCACGGTGTTCACCTGGCTGCCATCACACCTGCGACACAGCCTATCGTTGCGGATGTCATTGTACCAGGCAGCAAGAGTGTGACCAATCGGGCCTTGGTCATTGCAGCGCTGGCCGAGGGAGTGTCGCGACTTTCCGGTGTGCTGCGAAGTGACGATGCGTATTGGTGCATCGAGGCTTTGCGGCAGTTGGGCGTTCGCGTTGAAGTGCGGCCCGAGGCGGTGGTTGTCGAAGGTACGGGCGGCTCTTGGCCGAACGCCAATACCGAGGTGTACACAGGTGCTGGCGGTACTGCGGCCCGCTTTTTGACAAGTGCACTGGCGGCTGGACACGGTTCATGGGTTATCCGCGGTAGTCGCCGAATGAACGAACGTCCGATGGGTGAACTGTTTCAGGCGCTTACCGCGCTTGGCGCAGTCATCACGCCTATGTCTGAGCGCCCGCATACACTTCCGATTCGCCTGGAGGCCAATGGACTTACAGGTGGCACCGTTCACATGTCTGGGGCCACGTCGTCGCAATTCATCAGCGGGATGTTAATTGCGGCGCCGTACGCACAATCTCCGTTGACTGTGGAGATTGTCGATCACATCGTACAGCACGCGTACGTCCACATCACGCTCGATATGATGCGTGACTTTGGCGCGCGGGTGAAGGAACTGTCCGGGCTGTCCGCCATGCAAGTGGAAGCATCGCCTTACATAGGCAGGGAATACGAGATTGAAGCGGATGCATCGACGGCTTGTTACTTTTGGGCGGCCGCGGCGCTCACCGGCGGGCAGGTCCGTGTCCAGAACCTGCGGTATGATACGCGTCAACCGGACGTGCATTTTGTCGATGTCCTCGCACAGATGGGTTGTGCCGTGGACACCTCAGGACAAGGCATCGTGGTGCGGGGGCCAGAGCGCCTGCGTGGCGGCATGACCGTCAGTATGAAGGAAATGTCAGATCAAACGCTGACATTGGCGTTTATCGCACCGTTCGCTGATGGCCCCATTTCGATCACGGATGTCGAACACATTCGGCATCATGAATCGGATCGGTTACATGTCATTGTCGAGACGTTGCGCAGCTTGGGGATTGCTGTGGATGAGCGAGCAGACGGAGTGACAATCTACCCCGGTGCCCCGCATGGAGCCCGCCTTTCTTCGTTTGATGACCATCGTGTGGCGATGGCGGCTTCACTCATCGGCTTGGTTGTGCCGGGCATTGAAATTGAGGATCCGGGCTGCGTGTCAAAAACGTGTCCGATGTTTTTTGACAAATTACAGGAGATTGGCATCAACATCGCTTTGACATGACACGCTCCACCAGCACAGACAAGTGGTCGTGCGCGAGTATGGTATTGGGAAAGATGCGTTTGGCGTCCGCGAGCAGTTGCTCTTCGCCGTCGTGATCGTAGCGCGAACTCACATGAGTTAAGACCAGCTTGCGTGCACCAGCCGCGCGCGCCACGGCGGCGGCCTCGGCCGCCGTGGAATGGTGATGGCGAGCGGCGAGATCGGCGTCGGCAGCGGTATATGTGGCTTCGTGCACGATGATGTCGGCGTCGCGAGCTAATTCCACGGCTTCGTCACAAGGGCGGGTGTCGCCAAGAATGGCAATAATGCGCCCTGGTTCGGGCGGATCGACATAGTCGGCAGCGACGAGGGTGCGCCCGTCCGGCAAGGTGACGTCATGCCCTGATTTAATCTTCTTGTACAGCGGGCCTGGCGGCAGGCCTGCCGCTTCGAGTAAGTCCTTGCGCAAAGCGCCTGGAAACGGTCTTTCTTCAACGCGATATCCGTACGACGGGATGCCATGGCGCAAACGCCGATAGCTCACTCGATAATCCCCATCTATCACCACATCGCGCACCGCATCGCTGATTTCCGTGACTTCCCATGGGTATAAAATATGCGATCCGCCCGTTTCGACAGCAGTTTTCAGGAATGTGCGAAGGCCAAGCGGTCCGAGGATGGACAGTGGGCCGCTACCCGCCTGAAAGGAACGGCTGCCGAGCATTCCCGGCAAGCCGAAGATGTGGTCGCCATGTAAATGTGTGATGAATATGCGGTCTACCTTGGCAGGGCCAAATGGCGCCGTCAGCATTTGCTGTTGCGTTCCTTCGCCACAGTCAAACAGCCAAACTCTGCTTGTCCCACGCGAAAGGCGCAGCGCGATGGAAGTCACGTTGCGCCTTGTCGACGGAAGCCCGGCACCTGTCCCCAGAAAGTAGAGTTCCATGTCAACGCTCCTTCGCGCGCCATGGACAAATCAATGCGAACTGGCATTGACATGGCGCAACACGTTTCTGCCCAGGAACAGTATACCCAAAGCCACCAACACGCCGATACAGCCAACGTAAAACGGCATAGCAGGTCCAACGGCGTCACTGAGCTTGCCAGCCAACCATGGGGCTACGGCACCCCCCACGAAGCGGACAAAACTGTATGCGGCAGATGCAGTGGGCCGTTCAACTGGAGCGGCCTGCATGACCGCTGTCGTGATCAGCGTATTGTTCACACCAAGGAACGCACCTGCGACGATGATGCAAATGACCAGTGCGATCTGCGAGTGGATACCCAGTCCCATGACGAGCAAATCCGCAGCAAACAGGGTGAGAATTCCGTACATGGTGCGCAAGACGCCAAATCTCTCAGCCAGTTTCGGGGCAACGAACACGGATGTGATTGCAAGCAAAACACCCCATCCAAAGAAGGTGTAGCCAATGCCGTGTGCGCTCATGTGAAGCGGGTACGGAGCATAGCCAAGCAACGTGAAAAAGCCAAAGTTATAAAAGAGCGCAGTCAGACCCAATGTGAGCAAACTGAGATGACGCAACGCTTGGAATGGAGCCAAGATGGATGCCCGGTGCGCAGGCTTGGGAACGCCACGCAGGAATAAAAGAACCGCGATAAATCCAATCGCCATCAAGATGGCGACGCCGTAGAATGGATAGCGCCAGCTGTGCGAACCGAGTGTACCGCCAAGCAAGGGACCCACGGACATGCCAAGTCCCAGTGCGGCTTCGTACAAGATGACAGCGCTGGCGGCGGAACCGCGTGCAGAGGAAACGATCACGCTGAGCGCTGTCGCGATAAACATCGCGTTACCCACACCCCAGCCGCCGCGAAAACCGACAATTTGACCGACGCTTCCGGATCGGCCAGCAAAAAATGAAAAAGCGGTAATAAATAGTAGACCGATGAGCAGCGTGTACTTAGGCCCGATACGTGTGCTGATGAAGCCGGTGAACACCATCATGCAGCCGGTGACGAGCATGTAGCTGGTGAACAACAATTCGGTTTGTGCTTTGGTAGCATGCAGTTGTGCACTGATCGCCGGTAAAATGGGATCGACCAGGCCCAACCCCATAAAGGCGACGACGCAGGCGAATGCGACGGCCCAAACCGGAGCTGGCTGCCGCAAAATACTGGCTTCGGCCTCTGCAAATTCGTCCGGCGCCTGTGATTGTGCAGACATCATACATTCCCCCTGTGGACTGCTGGGTTGTGCTTGAGCGCATGGCTCACTTGAATACGACAACTATTGTATTATACAACTGTTTCAGAATGAATGCATGGTCTTGGATGGATATTCAGACGTTGGTTTGGAGGCGAGGAGTATGGACGTGTTGCAAGAACTCGAGCGGGAAGTGGCTGTCTTCGCAAGGCGGGTGGAAGGGGCTAGGCAGAGTTGGCAACGACATCAGGATCTTGACCGTTCTGCGTACCTCATTTTATTGGCTCTAGCAAACGATGGACCATTGGCGGTTGGGCAACTTGCAAATACGTTCCAACTCGATATCTCCACCATCAGCAGGCAATTGGCGCCCATTGTCGATGCTGGTTTGGTCGCCAAAGAGCGTGGCGAAATCGACAAACGCCAGGTTAGGCTTTCGATCACGCCGGAAGGCAGCGCGGCGCTCGAAGCCACGCGCGAATCACGGCGCCAGTTGTACGCGGAACTGCTTGCGGACTGGTCCGAGGCGGATCGCGAACACTTTCTCGGCTTACTGAAACGATTCAACGAGCGACTGCTGGAACGCCAGCAACTTGATCGCTAAAGAAGGATTCTGGCGATCGCGATTGCGATCATGTTTTGGACGGCAATCCTGTAAAAATGAAACGTCGGCTTGGCTTCGCGAGCTGGCGCAAGTTGCTTGCAGGAGGACACACCACACATGAATACCGCTACGTTGATGGTCGCCGTGATTTTGCTCGCTGGTGTGCTGCTCGCTCGTGCGAATCGGCGGCTTGGCTTCCCGGCTCTGATCAGCTTTGTTGCAGTTGGAGCAGCGATGGCGGCGCTGATCCCGAGTTTGCTGGAAAATGTGACGCCAACCGTCGCCAAGAATTTGAGTTACGTGGCCATGGCCATGATTTTGTTTGAAGGCGGTCTTCATACGTCCATGCGCCGCGTCCGCCGCGCCTTAGCTCCGGCTTTGTCCTTGGCAACCGTCGGAGTGCTTGTGGCTTCCGCCTTGATGACCGTGATTGTCCATCTCATCCTGAAGTTGCCTTGGTTGCCATGCGCCATGCTCGGCGTTGCCGCCAGTTCCACCGACGCGGCTTCGGTGTTCAGTGTCTTGGGGAACACATCGCTGCGCGGCAGGTTGGCGGATGTGCTGGAAGTCGAATCTGGTACAAACGATCCGATGACGTTTTTTCTGATGACTGTGCTGATTCAGTGGTCGCGGATAGGCGTTCCGCACCATAGCAGCGGTTTCTTGCACGTCGCCGTTTTCTTCTTGCTGCAAATGGGCGTGGGTATACTGGTCGGCGTCATCATCGGATGGGCGGGGCGCTTCTTGCTCACCCGTGTCGATCTCGACACCGTCGGCTTGTATCCCACGTTATCGCTTGCCATTGCGCTACTTTCGTTCGCGCTCGCGCAGAGCCTGGCTGGTAGTGGCTTTCTTGCCGTCTATACGACAGGTGTCGTGATCGCCAGCGGCCGCTTGGAGCAGCGGTTTACTGTCGTCCGCTTTCATGAGGGACTGGCGTGGACCATGCACGTCTTGATGTTTGTGGTCCTCGGTTTCTTCCTTGTGCCTCGCGACTTTGTCAACATCTCTGTGCAAGGTGTTTTGCTTGCGTTTGCAGCGATCAGCCTGGTTCGTCCCATGGCTGTCTGGCTGGCCACCTTCGGCATGGGATTTTCGGCTGAGGAAAAGTGGTTCCTGGCATGGGCGGGGTTGCGCGGCGCAGCGCCAATTGTTTTGATTTTATCGGCGGTTGAGGCTCAGGTTACGGGGTACATTGTGCTGATCGAAATTGTGTTTTTCATCGTGATCGCATCGACCTTGATTCAGGGACTCACGGTGCAGTGGCTGGCGGAAAAATTTGAACTTGTCGCCGAAACACCATCCGAGAGCATATTGGATCTCATGTCTCTCACTCGTGAGACCGCCGTGGTCGTACCGGTGGAGATTGCTGCCGAATCACCGTATGTAAACGTGCGTCTGCAGGATATTCCGTTTCCAGATCACACGTTGTGCTATGGCGTTGTTCGCGGGGCGAGGGCCATTGTTCCACGCGGACACACGCGCCTGCGCGTGGGCGATCATTTGCTCATTCTTGCGGAAACGTGTCAGGTTCCTGACATTCATCGTTTGTTTGCCAGCGAACCCGTCGGCGATGCGGCGATGCTACCGTAACCTGTTGATGAGTCGATCCCCCAGTTGACAACTGCGGAATGTTGCCATGTCTCGATTTGCGGTGGATCGATGCCGAGCCTCTCCGCGAGTTCGTCGGCCGTGACGTCGCGCGGAAACTTCCTTCGGTGCAAGCTCCCAAACCGTCGCTTGTTATACACAACCCAAGTGCCAAACACACAGAGCGAGGCGCAGCCGACGACACCCGCGTCGCGCAGGAAGATGAGCAAAGATGCGTTCGAAAGGCCGAACATAAAATCGAGTGTCACATGCCGCGCCCCAAATACCCAAAGGCAGAGCGCCAACAAAAGCTGCAGCAGCACGCTGCCAACGCATAGCCATCCTCCGAGGGTCAGCAATGTTTCGGCGAAACGCCGAGGTTTGGAGCGATGCGGGCTTGCATTGATGACCATGTCATTCCAATGTGTTCTTACATCTTTCACGACGACATCCCTCGATCTGGACTGTGCCAAGTTGCATATGTCCTTTTTCCCCGCAGCATGCGCCACAGGGCACGCGGTGTTGCCAACGCTACGACAAAGGCTCCGATGACCCAGTACAATGCAGGGTACCAGATTGCGTAAAAGTAGTAGGCCATAAAACGTGGCGGTTCATACTTTCTTTCGAGAAGAAGTGCTGCAATCGATTGGCATAGTGACATCAGGCCCAGGCAGGTGCCTCCTGTTCTCACCATATTCCATGGCACCTTCCCATGAAGGGCCTGTATGATGAGCAGCACGAACGAGATAAGCCACAGATAGGACCATAGAATACTGACAGTTTCCTCAAGATAAATTGGAATAAGCCTTCTTTGTGACCATCTCTGCCAGACGGAGATGTTCTGTATCAGGACTTCGACACCACCCTGCGCCCAACGCATGCGTTGCCGCCATAAACCGCGCAAGGTCTCAGGCACCCACATCCAACAAAGGGCGCGCGGTTCGTACCGAATATCCCAGGCTTGTCGTTGTAGCTTCCAGGATATCGCGATGTCGTCGGTAATCATGTCTTCATCCCAGAAGCCACAATCGAGAATCGCGCGCTTTCGAAATGCGGCGATCACGCCGGAGACGGTCATCAGCTTGCCTAATATGCGCTGGGCTCGCTTAATCAGGCCTATGATACTACCGTATTCCACGACTTGGACCTTGCCCAACAACGTTGCTCGATTGCGCACGCGCGGGCTTCCAGTGACAGCCCCGACGCGCTCGCCGCCCGCATTGACGAAATGAGCCACCATGTAGCGCACAGCATCGGGGTGGATAACAGCGTCGGCATCGATGGTGACCAGGATTTCTCCACGGGACGCAAAGACGCCGGCATTGAGTGCGTGCGCTTTGCCGCAGCGTACCGGTATATTGACCATACGAATGCGCTTGTCGCTGGCCATCGCAGCGTATGCGACATCGACGGTATGATCTGTACTAGCGTCATTAAGCACAAGCACTTCGTAATTTGGATAGTCGATCACGCGAAGTGCGGATAGCGTTTCTTCGAGCATGGCCGCTTCGTTGTAACAAGGCACAAGAATCGAGACCATGGGTGTCATGCGCAACGTTGGCAGTGTATCAGTGGCATGGCGTTCGCGCCGCCAAAAAAATAGGGTAGCGCCCATCATCCACACCACACTCATGACGAATGGGTAGAAAAAAACGAATGGAAACAGCAAATCCGTGGCCACCTCTGTCATGCGTATTTCCATGGAGTCTGCAGTGGTACCATTGCGGACATCGGCATCGCATGTAACCTATGCTCACCGTTGAGCATGCGATAAGGACAAAGGATTACGTGTGTTTGCGCTGGTTTGGATTCAACATACTGCAGACGGGCGGCGACATACACTCGAAATCCTTCCCGCAGACGCCGATTTTCGCTTTGTATGGTTAATTCATGTAACCAGGCACCCTTACGTACCGCGGCTGAACGCTTTTCGTGCTTCTCCGGTGGAGGATATTACAACGAACATGGGAGGTGCCACGCGTCCACATATGTGTTTTGTGGTAAATGCGTCACCTTCGTGGAGCATGAAATGAGTGTTCTGAAGGGGCGTTTGCGGTTTTTACAAATACTGGATGACGGCTTGTCCTTCCTGGTTCTTAGTGCGATTCTTCACCGCTGGCCGCTTGTTCATCCTGCTGGAATCCGGGTAAATCCTCTGCCATTTCCAACAACGCTTCGTCGTTGTCCTCTTCGTCAAAATGGAGCCGTATGTCCAGACGCTGTCGGCGGATGTGCATGACCATCAACCTCCCTTGCCCAACCCTGGGTGATAGCATTATATATCTTGGCACCAGGTTACGTCACGATATGACAAATGTCATGTCAGATGGATGACAAGATCCACTTCAGACAGCAACCCGACAATCTGTATAATAGAGTCAATCCCGGTTCACTTGAGTGGAGGAGATTCATGAGTGGCAACCGCCATTTCCTTTGAAAACGTGGTCAAGCGATACCACGATATTTATGCGGTGAATGACGTATCGTGCGAGATTGAGGCCGGCTCCATCGTTGCCCTCCTCGGGCCCAATGGCGCTGGCAAGACGACGGCGATTTCGATCATGCTCGGCTTGACGAAGCCGACCTCGGGCCGTGTGCGCGCGTTTGGCGAGGATCCAATGCGCCGCGCCGCTCGCCGGCATTACGGTGTCATGCTGCAACAGGTGGGATTGCCGCAGAAGGTGCGTGTTGGTGAACTGGTCGACTGGTTCCGCAGCTTCTACGATGCGCCGCTTTCCACAGACGCATTGCTTGACATGGCCGATTTGCGCGATCTCGCTCGCAAAGAAGCGGTGAAATTGAGTGGTGGGCAGCAGCGGCGTTTACAATTCGCCATGGCCATGGCTGGCAATCCACGCATCCTGTTTCTCGACGAGCCGACAACGGGCATGGACATCTCGTCGCGGCGAGGGTTTTGGGATTATCTGCGCAAGTTCGCGAAGGAACGAGATCGAACCATCATTCTTACGACACACCACCTTGATGAGGCGGAAACGATTGCGGATCGGGTGCTCGTTATGCAAAAGGGACGCGTGATTGCCGACGGATCAGTGGATGCTCTAAAGCGCCAGGCTGGCAATCGGTATGTGAGTTTTTGGGCGGGGGAGGTTGTGACCGAAGATATGATTGCCGGGCTGCCACATGTCAACGAGGTGCGCTGGAGCGGACGGCATGTGCGTATTACCACCGATTCTCCGGACGACGTGTTGCGGGCCGTAATCCTCGCCAATTTGGATGTGTCTGGGTTCGAGGTGTCACAAGGGCAGCTCGAGGACGCGTTTGTGTCGCTCACCGCCAGAGACGAAGAGGAAGACGGAACGGTGTTTGATGGGAGGCGGCCTAGATGAAGGCGTGGCTACTACAGTGTAAATTCGAGATGCTGCGCAACTTACGCAATCGGCGCTTTTTCTTCTTCAGCATCTTGCTCCCGGTAGGCTTCTACTTTCTCTATGTCCATCTGGTCGGCAAGGCCGTTGTGATCGACGGTGTGAATTGGCCCACATACTATATGATTTCAATGGCGACCTTCGGCGTGGTCGGAACGGGATTAAATGGCCTGTCGTCGCGCGTTGCCTACGAACGAACGCAAGGCTGGGTCAAGTTGATGCAAACCACTCCGCAGCGGGCGAGCAACTACATCACGACGAAGATCGCGGCGAATGTCCTCCTCAACATTTGTGAAGTCGCGATTTTATTTGTGGCTGGAGCGGCGGTCGAACATGTGACGATGGGCGTCGGTGAATGGATGTTGGCGGCGATCACGACTATCCTGGGCGGATTGGTCTTTATTGCGCTTGGTATTCTCGTAGGCCATTTGGCAGGGAGCGACGCATCGCAGATTGTAGCCTCGATCCTTTATTTTCTCATGTCCATTACAGGCGGGCTTTGGATGCCCGTGTCCACAATGCCGTCCGTCATGCGGCATATCGCCAATTTCATGCCAACCTATCATCTCGCACACATTGCATGGAACGTCCTTGCAGGCAAAGGCATCGCGGTGACCGACATCTGGGTGTTGCTGGTGTATCTCGTTGTGTTTACAGGCCTGGCCGTGTATCTGGCAAATCGTCGCAGCGATGCACGCGTCGCGTAGCATCACTCGATCAAGGACCATGGCTGTACAAGGAAAGGAGCATGCAAGTTGCAGAAAACGCGACTGCCAAGGCGTGTTGCCGCGAAGATTGCCCGCATTTGGGGAAATGGCAACAACCGCATGCTGCTGTTTTTCCTTGCATAACTTCTGTATCCGGCGTCCTGCCTGTTCGGTTTGCCAATTGGGCAGCTTGGTCTCGGCCTCTTTGTCATGCTGATGTTTGGTATCGCCTATGCCTGTGTGTTCGTGGCCGGCGAAAGGCCCCGAGTCCGCCTCTTTGGTTGTCTCGTCATGGTCGCTTTACTGTGGTTCATGATGTGCATGTTTAACCTCGATTTTATCTACTTGGCCTACTGTCCTGTCGCCGCGCTTCCACGCTTCCACTGCGAAAAAGTCTATTGGCCTACGCCGGTTTTGCGCTTGGTACGTGGGCTATCATCGGCCTGGACGGGTTACTGGGGCAGCGCCGCCTTCCGGATGGTTTCGCCTATGCCCTCGCCGGCCTCGTGTTCAGTACGTTGATGATGATCTTCATGCTCCGGTGGCATCATTAATTGCGGGCCATGAACGAGAAGTTGACGGTGGCCCACGAGGAAATCTCGAGACTTTCGAAACAGCGGAACGAGCAAGAATCAGGCGAGACTTGCACGATGTCATGGGGCACCAATTGTCTCTCATCTCGCTCAAGGCCCAGGTAGCGGCGCGAGTGCTCCGAAAAACGGCCGATATCGATCGGGCTGTTCTGGAAATTGAGCTCATCGAGCGATCCGCTCGCGAATCGCTTGCCAAGGTACGTGACTATGTAGGGAACATGCGCCAGCCTGACTTCTTTGAAGGGTGGCAGAGCGCTTGGAGAGCGGGTTTTTCACCCGGCGTTGATGATGGCCGCCACTGCATCTGAAAAGCCACTGTCCATGCGTGAACGCGACGTGCTGCGCGGCGTCAAGCGCGGCCTGACGACGAAGGAAATTGCCAGTGAGTTGTACCTATCCGAAGGCACCGTGCGCAATTACTTATCTGAGGCCATCTCCAAAATGCGTTGCGCATCACGTCTGGATGCGGTCCGTCACGCAGAAAGCATGGGGTGGCTGTGATCGCGGTTCAGGGCAATTCGGTTGGCCGCGGGCCGCGTACCAATGATGCGATCATGCCAAGCATGGTTGCCAGTAGCAAGGCTGCCAGAGACATCCGAAAGCCTCCTGTGAGCAATGGCAGATCACGGACTGGCAAGTTCGCTCCGTTTCCTTGATAAATGGCACTTTGGAGCTTTGCTGGCAGCTTTGCGGCGACAAGAGTGAGAGACAAGGCTGTGCTCATGACTTGACCCATATTTTGCAACATGGAACGCAAACCGTTGGCGCTGCCTCGATAGGCCGGTTCGACAGTCGCCATAATCGAGGATGTATTCGGCGTCATGAACAATGCACTCCCCGCGCCGACGAGAAACATGCCCACGCCTTGCCAGAGATATGGGCTCTCAGCGGTCGAATACGGTATGAGTAACAGCACGCCCACGCCGGATAAGCCTAACCCGACACTCGAGAGTAAGCGTGCATCAAAGCGGCTAGCGAGCCAACCTGCGACGGGAGAGAGGAGAATCATGCCGATGGTCACGGGCAACACAGCAATACCTGCGAGAAACGGATCGCTTTGATGTACGGTCTGTTCGAATAATCCGAATAACAAGACCACCGCCGAACGGGCAAAGGCGTTCATAAAGGTGGCAGCATATGCGGCCGCATACCTGCGCTGGCCGAACAGGCGCAATTGCATGACGGGTGATGGCTGGCGCCACTCGTAGGCGAGAAAGACAGGGGTCAACAAGAGAAACGCCGCGAAACCAGTGAGTACAGATACGCTCGTCCAGCCGAGCGTCGCACCTTCGGAAAGTCCGAAAATCAGCCCGCTCAGGGCCACAAACAGCAACACATTGCCCCACCAGTCCAGACTTTCGCCTGTTCCTGAGCTGGGTAATGAACGCAGGGTGATGGCTGCCCAAATTACACCGAGGATGCCAATCGGGGCATTGAACCAAAAAACCCATTGCCATCCGAGTGTAGCCGCAAAGAAACCGCCAACAACGGGGCCAAGCAACTGAGCTACGGATGCGATCAGCACATTGATGCCAAGACCTTTTGACAACGAGCCCTCTGGAAACGCATCTGTAATCAGCGGCGTTGTGTTCGTGATGACAATGGCACCTCCCGCCGCTTGAATCGCCCTGAGTACCAAGAGTATCCAAATGTTCGGGGATAGTCCAATGAGAAAACTCACCACGGTAAATAGCGATAGACCTATGATGTAGAGCTTGCGCCTTCCAAACAGATCCGCAATGCGTCCGAAAATCAAAATAAAAACAGTATTGAACAACATGTACGAAAGTAGGATCCAGTTCGCCGTTGTCGCGGTCGCATGAAAATGTTTCACGACCACGGGCAAAGCCACGTTTAGTGAACCTACATTCAATGAGGTCAACAGAACGCCTAGACTCGTGACGGAGAGCACCAACCAGCCGTAGTGCTCCGATTTCTGTTGTGCGGTTGTCACAGCCATGAATCTCACCCCTGGCTTTCTGTATTTCGATATTAGAAATATAGCATAGACGAAGTGTTTTGCAGATTTGACTCTACAGGGCGGTACAATAGGGGGGTGGCTAAACTGGAACAAAAGGGGTGATCTCCGTGCGAGTTGCGTTTTTCTCAGATGTGCATGGCAACGAATTGGCTTTAGATGCTGTCTTACATGACATCCGAGAGATGGGATGCGACAAGGTGTACATGTTGGGAGATATCTGTTTCCGCGGATATGCGCCGAAGGCCTGTCTCGACAAGGTGATGGCCGTTGCCGACACCGTGGTTCGCGGCAACGCAGACGAGTGGATCGTGCGGGGTGTTCGCGAGGGCGAGGTGCCGCCGGACAGACTGGACGTGATGAACGGAGAGCGGGCGTTTGCGCTGCACCAGCTTACGGCTGAAGATGTGAAGCAACTAGCCGATTTGCCCATGACGTGCGAAAGCCTCAATCCTGAGCTCGATTCGACGTGGCTAGCGTTTCACGCGACGCCTGCGGACACGTTCGCCGTGGTAGCAGAGAGCGCTTCGGATCGCGCGATTGAGCAGTCTATTGTCGACGGTCACCCGCACAAGCTGTTTTTCTATGGGCATATTCATATTCCGTATGTGCGCCGAACTGGCGACCGAACCATTGTCAACATCGGCAGTGTTGGCATGCCGTTTGACGGAATCGCGCAAGCGTCCTATGCCATCGTCGACAGCAGCCGCTTTGATACGCAAATCCACTTGCGCCGCATTCCATACGATGTCGAGGCCGCCTGCAAACGGTACGAGGCAGCGGGGTATCCACTGGCAACGGCGATGGCGAACGTGCTACGCACGGCTCGTCCCCTCTGACATCTGTGTGAGCAGCGCTGCCGCCTGTTCGATCGCGCTTACCACAGCCGCCACTTGCGCTTGGTAGGCGGTTCGATCCCAACTGTTATAGGAGGGGTGAGGGACGTTTTCGATCACGCGCCACGCCGGATCGGACAGGCCCGCTAAGCGGAAGAACTTCTGTGCAAAACGACCGCATGGAATGAGGGTGACTGACCGCCCTCTGTAGGCCTGCAACTTGGTACGCAGGGCTTGGACAAGCCAGTTTTGGATATCTTGCTGGCGCGGATTAGGAAACGACAGACGCTGGTTTTGCGTGCGTACGACG
The DNA here is from genome assembly GCF_004366795.1 of Alicyclobacillus sacchari. Taxonomy (GTDB): domain Bacteria; phylum Bacillota; class Bacilli; order Alicyclobacillales; family Alicyclobacillaceae; genus Alicyclobacillus; species Alicyclobacillus sacchari. The sequence continues at coordinate 87,394 of NZ_SORF01000009.1, forward strand.
TTCATGTCGCCGAACCAGTCGGAAAGCTGCTGTCGTGTGTCGGGATCGTACGCTTGTGCTTGCAGTGGAATGTTGCTGACGTTGATGAGACCGATGGCGCTAAGCCGCGGGCGACCTGCACCTGTTTCGGCATTCTTCTTGACCATACGGCCAAGCGGCATCCGGGCGTAGTCGAGGCCGAAGATATGCTTGCTCATCGTCGCCCCGGACGCTCCCGCCACAGGCGCTCCGAACTTGAGTTCCTGGAGGTGCGGAGATTCAAGAATGAATAGGCACGTAGATGTCTCTAAGACAATGTCAGATACATGGTACACAGTGGATAAGCGAGCAACGACATCTGCGAATGAATCGATAGAATGGAATGTTGATGTGGACGCCATTTGTAAACCCGCCTTACAACATGGGAATCGTCGTGAACGATCTCGTGATAACAGGATTGTCGAATCGATTGTAACATGGTTTAAATTGCCTGCCCACAAGCAATACTAGTGCCGGAGTGAACCATGCTGCTTAGCATGCAACGAACCTTGAGTTTCATGACGACGCCCGCTGACCGGGTGACCAATGAACCTTTTTCAAAATCGTCATATTGTGTGCGTGGGCAAGGGCGCGAAATCTGTCGGGACTTTGGTATCATCAATGGTGGCGCGCTGGACCAAGCCGCTGAGGCCAAGCAGACAACGATTACGCGTAGTACCCAGGCTTAATTCTTGGTTTCGTTGTCGATCGGCGTCTGCTTGCAGGGGGCACCGTTCTACATATCTCAGAGACAGAAAGGAGACGTAAGCGACGATGAAGCCATCTGGGCGTCGAGTTCGCAGCCTGTTTATCATTGTTGGGCTATCCATGCTCGCTCTGGCAGGTTGTGACGACCCGAAGTACATGCCCGTGCTCAGTCCGCAGGGGCCGGTTGCGAGAAGTGAGTACTACCTGATTCTCTACTCCTTCATTGTGATGTTGCTTGTCGTCTTGGGTGTGTTTGTGATCTATTTCTATGTGATCACAAAATACCGCGCTCGACCTGAAAACAAAGACTACGTTCCACCTGAAATCGAAGGCAATACAAAGTGGGAGACCATTTGGACAGTTATCCCCATCATTATCGTCATTGCCCTTGCCATTCCGACGGTCGCGGTCACGTACAAACTGGTGAAACCGCCAAAGGTTGAGGCCGCAACAACGGCTGCCACCGGCAAGTCGCTGACCATCGACGTCATCGCGGAACAGTGGAAATGGGTGTTCAAGTATCCGGCGCAAAACATTGAAACGGTTAACTACGTCAACATTCCTGCTGGTGTTCCGGTCAATTTTGAGTTGACGGCCAGCGGTCCCATCAACGCGTTCTGGGTGCCGGCGCTCGGTGGGATGGAATACGCCATGCCAGGGATGAACCTGAAATTATGGCTTGAGGCGGATCATCCGGGGACCTATCAAGGTCGAAGTGGCCAGTATTCAGGCCGTGGCTTCGCCCACATGACGTTCAACGTCAATGCGCAGACGGCAGCGGACTTCGCAAAGTGGGTGCAGACGACGCAACAGACGGCTCCTAAGTTGACGCAGCAGGCACAGGACCAGATTCAAAAGCCTGGACTCCTGAGCAAGCCGCTGACGTTCTCGTCGACCGAGCCACAGTGACGAAGTTGGTCTGTTAGACTCGGATCAAGTACTAAGGGAGGATGTGCGAGCGTGAACGGTTTTGCAAATTGGGCCGTACATTTTTTCATGCTCGATGAAGGTCCGCTGATTTGGCTGTCCGACTTTTTGATTGGATGCGCCACAATCGGTATTATCGTCGCCCTTACCTACTTCAAATTGTGGAAGTGGCTTTGGGACAATTGGCTCACGACGGTGGACCATAAAAAAATCGGGATCATGTATCTGATTGCCGCCGTACTTATGCTCTTCCGCGGCGGTACCGACGGTCTTTTGATGCGCGCGCAGCTGTCATGGCCGAACCTGCATTTCCTGAATGCAGATCACTATGACCAAATCTTTACGACGCACGGCACCATCATGATTCTGTTCATGGCGATGCCTGCGATCATCGGTTTCTTCAACGTGGCGGTGCCGCTGCAAATTGGCTGTCGCGACGTTGCGTTTCCGTATCTGAACGCCATTTCCTTCTGGCTGTTCTTTGCGGCGGCGCTGTTGTTCAACCTATCGTTTGTCGTCGGTGGTTCACCAGACGGCGGCTGGACCAGTTACCCACCATACGTGGAAAACGTCTTTGATCCAGGCCCGGGTGAAAACTACTTCCTCGTTGCCCTGCAGATCACAGGTATCGGTACCATCGCGACAGGTGTGAACTTTTTGATCACCATCCTGCGCATGCGCGCACCTGGCATGACCATGATGCGCCTGCCGATGTTCACGTGGTCGGTGTTTATCACGTCCATCATCATTGTCTTCGCTTTCCCGGTGTTGACGGTCGCACTCGCACTGTTGCTGATTGACCGCGATTTCGGATCGCACTTCTTTACGGTGACAGGCGGCGGCATGCCGATGCAGTACATTAACCTATTCTGGATCTGGGGTCATCCAGAGGTCTATATCGTCATTCTGCCGGCATTTGGCATCTTCTCAGAAGTGGTTAGCACATTCTCACACAAGCGATTGTTTGGCTACTCGGCGATGGTCGTATCGATGATCGCAATCGCCATCCTGAGCTTCATTGTTTGGGTGCACCACTTCTTCACGATGGGTGCGGGGCCTGGTGTCAACTCGTTCTTCGGCGTTTCCACCATGGCCATTGCCATTCCGACCGGTGTGAAGATCTTCAACTGGCTCTTCACCATGCATAAAGGTCGGGTCGAATTTACGTCGGCTATGTTGTGGGCGGTTGGGTTCATTCCAAACTTTTTGATTGGTGGTTTGACGGGTGTCATGCTTGCCGTGCCGCCTGCCGACTATCAGTATCACAACTCGTACTTCCTGATTGCGCACTTCCACTATGTGCTCATCGGCGGTACCGTATTCGGTGTATTCGCGGCAATCTATTACTGGTGGCCAAAAATGTTTGGCGTCCTGCTTGATGAAAAGCTCGGTCGCTGGCATTTCTGGATGTTCATGATTGGGTTTAACATCTGTTTCTTCCCGCAGTTCTTCCTCGGGTTCATGGGCATGCAACGCCGCATGTACACGTATCCCGCAGGGTATGGCTGGGGTATCATCAACCTGATTTCGACAGTCGGCGCAGTGTTGATGGGCGTTGGCTTCCTGATCTTCGTGTGGAACATCCTTTGGAGTGCCCGCTTCGGACAGCGCGATACCACTGGCGACCCATGGGATGGCCGATCGCTCGAGTGGGCGACGACATCACCGGCGCCGGAGTACAACTTCGCCATCATTCCGACCGTCAAGGGTCGCGACGCTTGGTGGCTCATGAAGAAGACTGGCGAGTCCATCAACGGCCCGAAGGGCGTTCCGTTCCGCCCCATCCATATGCCGAACAACTCAGGTCGTCCGATTATCATGAGTCTGTTCTTCTTTATCGCAGGTGGCGGGTTCATTTTCCAGTGGTGGGTTCTCGCGATCATTGGCTTGCTCGGCGTCCTGGTCACCATGGCGCAGCGCTCCTTTGAATACCATGACCACCACTACATCCCGGTCGAAGAAATCGAGAAGACCGAGGCTGCAGCAGGGAGGTTGTGACGATGTCGAATGCACACACGGCCATCCACGGGGATCATCACCCCGTGGATCCGTCAGTCCCGGTCGAGTATCACGAGGAAGAAAACAGTCTACGCATTGCCGGGTTCTGGGTCTTCCTTGGTTCCGACTTAGTTTTGTTCTCGTGTCTATTCGCAACCTATGTCGTCATGCACGGTCGCGTTGCCGGTGGTCCGACTTCGCAGCAGTTGTTTGACGTAACAGGCTTCACGATTGAAACCATTGCGTTGTTGTTCTCCTCGTTTACATGTGGCCTTGCCACCTATGAAATGCGCCGCGGCAATCGCAATGCGATGGTCACGTGGTTGTTCATTACCGTGGCACTTGGCCTCGTGTTCTTAGGGTTTGAAATTGACGAATTTGTGCACAACGTCTCGATTGGTGCGACCATGCAGCGAAGCGGCTTCTTATCCGCGTTCTTCACGCTGGTCGGTACACACGGATGTCACGTGACGATGGGTACGTTGTGGATGCTCAGCGTTATCATTCAATTGATCCGCTACGGCATCACGCCGATCACGGCGCGCAAAGCATTCATCGTCAGCATTTACTGGCACTTTCTCGACGCTGTCTGGATTTTCATCTTCACCGTCGTATATCTGACCGGGAAGGTGGTATAAGCGTGGAAACGAAAGAACACAAGTTTCACCAGGAGACCGGCTTTCCATGGAAGCACGTCATCGGTCTGCTTTTGTCACTCGTTTTGACGGCCATCGCTTTCTGGCTTGCGTTGGCGACACATCAGCCGCCAGCCGTCGTGATTTCCATCATCGTCGTGTTGGGCTTCGGTCAATTGCTGGTTCAGTTGTACATGTTTATGCACTTTACGGAGAGTGACGATCGCGCTTGGCAGGTGCCGACGATATATTTCGCGTTGTTTATCGCGTTCACCGTCGTCGGTGGCTCCATCTGGATTATGTCGTTCCGCTCCATCGTTTCATAGCTGACGGGTTTGTCTTCCGAAGCTGAGAGGAGGTGAGGAGATGGTAAAGAGCCATGGTTTCGGCGTATTCGTCTTCGTCGTGTGCGTTCTTGCGGCCGTTCAGAATTTCGTCGTGAATTCGATAGGTTTCTTGGATGCGTTCACTGGATCGGCGTTTGGTTGCGGACACCAGTGGTTTCAGTGTAATGGCCGCTGGATTCCCATTATCCAATCGCTGCAGACGTTCATCGAGTTTTCCCACCGCGTTGGGGTTCCCATTCTCACGATATTGCTCTTGGTGGCAGCGGTCAGTTCCATCATGCGCTATCGTCGGTGGCGTGAAATTTCGCTATTCGTCGGCTTGAGCATCTTCTTCGTCCTCCTCGAAGCGGTCTTAGGAGGGCTCGCCGTCGTCTATAATGAACCTGCATCGGTGATTGCGACGCACTTTGGTGTTTCATTGCTTGCGTTCGCAAGTACAGTCTTGCTCACGATTTACGTCCGTCGGGCCGAGCGCGTGTATGGTGCGTATCTTGCCAGTGGCGAGCGCAAGCCATTGCGCGATCCTGCACCGTCACGGGGCTTCCAGTGGTTTGCGTGGCTTGGCTTGCCTCTGATTTACCTCGCGATGTACGTCGGAGCCTATATTTCGAGCAGTGGTGCGGGCGATGCTTTCCGTGGTTTCCCGTTTCCCAATGAATCGGGAATCAACGATTTCCACCACGCCCGTTTGCTTGACTGGACGCACCGGTCGATTGCGATGATTCTGGTCATTTGGATGGTTGTTCTCGTCGTGCGCACCTATCAAACACGGCGCGATCGATCAGATTTGTATCGCGGTGCTTGGTTTGCAATGATTTTTGTGGTGCTGCAGGCGTTCAGCGGAGTTTATCTCGTGTTGTCGCACGTGAGCATTCAGGCGTTTATGTTGCACGTCTCCATTGTCACTGGGCTGTTTGTGTCGCTTTGTTATGTCGCTATTCAAAGCTTGCCGCCGTTTGTCCCCGTCCACAAGGGAGAGGGATATGCGGTGGGTGAGCGAAGCCCGGCACATTGACGAAGTACCACCGAAGGAAGGGCCTTTTGGTGCGCGAGTGGCGCGCCGGAGGGCCCTTTTTCGATAGGAACAGGACGAATCCAGGGACGAGTTTTCATGATGGAGGGTTTCTCCTCTGGTCAACTGAGGGTTCGACATTCTATGATAAGAGAATAGGCTAAAACGACCTGCGTCGACAGCGCGTCGGCGTCATGCACGAACTTATGGAGGTGTCGTGGCCGGAATGCCAGGAAATCGTCGTGCCGCGCGTGTCGCCGTGATCGGATGTCTTTTCGCTATCTTGACGAGTATGAATGTTCCCACTGTAGCGCAAGCGGCATCACAAAAGGAGCCTGTGCCGGTGCACTCCCTCCTGCCCGCCCAAGTTGTCCTCAATCAAGTTCCAGGAAACGTCCCCTATGTCGACGGTGCAGACAACGCCAAGTGGCCTGACATTGTTTCACAGAGTGCGGTTGTCATGGATATGGATACGGGGACCGTGGTCTACGGGAAGAATCCCCTTGCACTTCATTATCCGGCGAGCATCACCAAAATTATGACGGCCTTGTTGGCTCTCAAGTTGGGCCACCTGAACGACGTGCTGACGGCGAGTCAGAATGCTGTCAACCAGCCGCCGGACAAGCTATACCTTGAGGTGGGGGAACAGGAGGAGCTAAGGCCGCTTTTAACCGCCATGTTACTTGATTCGGCCAATGACGTTGCGGTTGAGATTGCGGAGCACTACGGCGGATCGGTCGCACACTTTGCGCAAATGATGAATGCCGAGGCCAAGGCACTCGGTGCACAACATACACACTTCGTGAATCCCAGTGGGTTGCCTAACCCGGATCACACCACGACGGCTTATGATATGGCCGTCATCACCCGGGCTGCCATGCAGGAACCTGAGTTTCGAACGATTGTCGATACGAAGTATGACAACTGGCAGGGGCGGGCTTGGCACGCGCGGCTGGTGAACTTAAATCGCATGCTTTTCACGTATCCAGGGGCGATTGGTGTGAAAACAGGTTTCACCAGCGTCGCGCACGAGACTTTGGTTGTCGCGGCTCGGCGTGGAGCGACCACGTTCCTCGCGGTGCTCATGGATTGTCCGACGGACGCACAGATTCGCGCGGATGCCACGGCCCTTCTGAACTACGCATTTGCGCATTACGAAACACAGAGGGTCTTGCCTGCCCATCATGTCGTTGGCACGGTCGTGGGGGCAGATGGGGCCGATCCGGTCGCGACAGCACTGCCCGTTTTGGCCACTGTTTCTCTCGGTGCGCCGATGCGGGTGGCGAGCAAAGTAGGCTACGCGGCACCGCAGGCTGTTACGGCCGCGGACACGCGTGTCGGGGCATTGCATTTGGTATCTTCGTCAGGTAACGCTATCGGGGAAGTTCCGCTTGTTGTGGAAAAACCGTATACACCCGTGCCGCGACCCATGGTCTGGCCGCGTAACGCCGCCATCGCAGCATGCGTGGTGGTGATATTGACGGTGCTCCTCTACTGGCGGCGCAAAGTCGTCCGCCGTCGCCGCGCGCGTGCGGCATTGGTTGCGAAGGCGCAACCCTGGCGCGCGGGTTGGGAGTTGGCGAAGCGTGACGGGCCCCGGTAGACAACTAGGCTGTGAGATCGTCAGTCGGAGGCATGACCCACACGCATGAGGGCAATTCCGTCATATATAGGAAGAAGTGCGGATGTCAGCCGCGGATGGTGAAACAAGCTTTGGTTAAAATGCCGCATCGCCGCCGGTGTCGGGTTCTGGTTGTCCGGATCAAGGACCCGATCCCGCGCTAACACATTGTCACACACAATCCATGCGCCTTCGCGGCACAGTGGAAGGACCGTCTCGAGGTACAGGCCATAGCGCGGTTTATCTGCGTCGATAAAGACGAGATCAAAGGGCTCTCCGCCTTCTATTACCAGCATCTCCAGTTGCTCCAACGCGTCCCCTATACGAATATCCACGATTTCCGCCAAACGGGCGGCTCGAAAGTTGTCAGCCGCAAGCTCCGCGTGGCGCTCGCGTTGCTCAAGGCTGACGAGCCGCCCGCCGGGCGCGAGACCGCGCGCAATACAGATTCCGCTGTAACCTGCATATGTTCCGATTTCGAGCGCTCGTTGACAGCCTCTGCTCAACACGGTTAACAGTTGTCCGAGCATAGGGCGTACAGACATCTGCGGCAATCCGTGTTCGTCCAGCGTGCGCAGCACATGCGACAGCACAGGATCATTTGGCAACAGACTATCCGCATAACTCGTTCGATCCATGCACATGTCTACCCTTCCTGCAGAATATAGGATGAGTGTAACCCATCCGACGACTTGAATCATGCCTGATACTCGTGACAATTTGTGAACAATCCATCTGTGACGCTCGTCTGTGAGTTGTGTCCTTTCGATTTGCGATTACAATGTAGAGAGGGGAAATGTGTCGATACCCCTTGTTGTTTGTGTGTGAATATTCATGTCGAACATGGAATGTACGCGTTGGTCGGACAACCCTTAAACAAGTAGGTGTGAGAACAACTATGGACAATTCAAATCAGCACCGCACCCGCCGGGAGAAGCGGAAGCAGGAGCAGCCGCCGCAGAAACGACGTGGGCTGCGTCTGTTGACATATATCGCCTTTACGGCCGTATTTGCCTACGTGTCTACGGTATTGTGGATTTTTGTTGGGCCGTTTTCCAATTTGCGCAACTACTTAATTCAAAGTATTGACGAGACTCGGCATGCTTATCTGTTGCGACCGCTGTCTTTGTTCACCGTATCGGAAGCCACCATCAAAAAGTATGCGCTTCCGAACAACCTAAGCGGGCCGACCATTCCGATTGCCGATTTGCAGCATCGGGATTTCAGTAAAATCAAGGATGGTACCATCAAAGAGATTACATTGCAGGAACCGACGTTTAAGGCGTTTATTTTACTCGTAAATGATCCCAAGCGGATCCGCGTCGTCGCGACCAAGTATCTTCACGTCCGCGGCGAGACGGTGCAAGAAATGGTAAATGATGCAGGGGCTGTGGCTGGCATCAATGCGGGTGGATTTGTCGATACCAACTGGCAAGGGACGGGTGCGTATCCGGAAGGCATTACCATTACGGATGGCAAACTTGTTTCAATGACCGGATCGGCGAGCGAACCACAGCCCGTGATCGCGTTCACCAACGAAGGGCAGATGATTGCCGGATCGTATTCATTGCGGCAATTGCAGAGCCTCGGCATCGCGCAATGTGTCGGTTTTGGACCGGTTTTGGTTGAGAACGGGAAGGAAACTCCGGTTGCCGGTCAATATGATCGGAATCCGCGAACTGCCATTGGACAAACCAAGGATGGCACCGTGATCTTAATCGTGACGGACGGCCGTTACGCGACCGGACCGAACGACGCGGGAGCGAGTTATCAAGACATCGCCGATTTGATGTTGAAGTATCATGCGGATATCGCCGCAAATCTCGACGGTGGGTCATCGTCGACGATGGTCTACCAGGGGAAGGTCCTGAATCGGCCAGTTGATATTCTTGGCGAGCGCAGCGTCGCAACTTCCATTGTTGTGATGCCAGAAGGTGGTGGTAGCCATGGTTAAAAAAATGGGTCGTACCATGCTTTTGATAGCCTTGGTGATCACTGTCGTACAAGTGCTTGTTTTTTATCATTACAACAAACTGTTTAGCAGCAATGACCTGACGTCTGATCGCATCTCGTCATCGCCTTCCATGCAGCGGGCGATCACGAAAGAGATCGCGGATCTGAAGCAAAAGTACAAATTTGTCACGCCGTCAGCGGATGATCAGTATGTTGCATATCTCGGTGCAAACAACATTTTACATGTGATGGATTTGCAGACCAAGCAGGATGTTTGCGAGGCCAATAATCCATATCCGGTGCAGTACGTCGAGTGGATCCAGGATGAGCGCGTGTTCGTTGGGGAACAGGTCATGCCGGGCGATCTCGAGCTCAAGACGGTTGATGTGCCGTCTGGAATGCAAACCATCGTCACTCGTTTTCAGGGTCTTGAACCCGATGCGGCGTTTGCAAAAATTACGTTCAGTACGCTGACAAATGATATCTACATTCTCATCAATACCAGTTCGACCAGCGCTTTGTATCATATCGGCACCATGAGCCATGTGACGCTGGTGCCCACGGGCGGCAGGTTCATCAAAAACATAGCGTTGACAGACACCGGCGATGATCTTTATTTCGAGGATCACATGGACGGTTCGTTCAACGTCTTGTATTTCGATAGTCAGGACGTCGCACATCTCGTCAAGTTGAATGCGGCACTCGTCGATGTCGTCGGGAACACGCTGTATTATGGTGATATCAACAATGAAGGCCTGGTAACGGCCGTCTATCGCTACAGCAATCAAAGTGGGCAATCGGTTTTGGTGAAGAATCTGGCGACGCCGACTTTGGCCGCCAATATCGATATCACGGACGCTGGCGGCGTGGCGATCGATTCGTCTGCAACCTGACGAATGCAAGATGATGACCCACCCGGAATCGAGCGCAAAGGAAAACACCGGCTCAAAGCGGCCGGTGTTCTTGGTATAGGGCAGCAGGGAAAGCTTGCTTCAATTGAACGAGTGCATCTTCGGTCAAGCCAGGACGCTTACTGGCTTCTGCGTTTTCAGCCAGTTGTTGCGGCGTGCTCGCACCAGGGATAGCGCACGCTATGACTTCGGGGCTGAGCGCGAACGCCAAGGCTGCCTGCCCGGGCGTCCGCTCTGGTGCAACCTCTCGCAACATCGCGATCGCTCGTTTCAAATCAGCCGCAGACCACTTGAGATATGTGTCGTCGTTGACATCCTTATGCCCTGTCAACCAGCCACGGGCAACCGGGCCACGGGCAATGACACTAACCCCGTACTCCTTGATCTCAGGGAACCATTCCTCTGGTCTTCTGTCCAAGAGACTATACTGCATCATGACGGTGTCGATCTGTGAGCCCTGCAAGTAGCGGCGTATCACGTTTGGGCGGATGGAGGAGATGCCGTAGGCGCGAATCCATCCTTTTTGTTTGAGCCGATCGAGCGTCTCGACGATGTCGTCAAACGGATCGTCCATGGTGCCGCCGTGCAGTTGATACAAATCGATATAGTCGGTGCGCAGGCGGCGCAGACTGGCCGTGATCGCCTGCTCGATGTATGCAGGCGAAGGGTCCCATTGCCAACCGGGTTTGCCTGGTTCAAATCGGTTGCCCACTTTTGTCGCGATCACGACTTCGTGACGCATTCCAGCAAACGCTTCGCCGACCAACTCTTCGTTGCGGCCTTGATGATACAAATCAGCGGTGTCAAAAAACGTGATTCCCGTCTCAAAGGCTTGGTGCAACATAGGAACTGAAACGGACGCATCGGTCGCCAATGACATGCAGCCAAAGCCGATGCTGCTAATCTGAATGCCACTTTTCCCGAGTTGACGCGTTCCCATAGCGGCCCACCTTTCGCAATGTTTACATTCGATACGCCTCTTCGAGAATGGCGCGGTAGTCGTCCGCGGCGAGCGGGCGTGGATTGCTCGCTGTCGAACCGTTGGCCAGTGCCAGGGCCACCAGTCGCTCGTCGTCTTCGCGACGCACTTCGGGCAGTCGCGAGAGGGTGGGAATCGATAAATCATGCAACCATGCGCCCAGCGCGTCGAGAAGTGCAGCGACTGCGTCCCCATCGCTCAGTTTGGCATCCGCAACGCCCATATGGCGGGCGACGTTGGCGTATTGAGATCCGCACGCCGAGGCGTTGTAGCGAAGCACAGGTAGCAGGAAAACGGCGTTCGCAAGACCGTGTGGCGTGTCGTACAGGCTGCCCAGTGCCTCAGCAAGGCAGTGTACCGCAGCGACATCGCTGCTGCCAAAGCATAGCCCCGCGAGCAGGCTGCCAAGCAACATGTCGCTGCGCGCGGCGAGATCGTCAGGCTGGCGGTACGCCTTGGGCAACGCCCGATAGATCAGCGGCATGGCCGCTGCGCCAAAAGCCTGTGACACGGGTTGCGTCACTGTGCACGTGTATCCCTCGAGGGCATGCACGAGCGCGTCGACGCCTGTGGCCGCCGTTATCGCTGGCGGCAAGGAACGGGTGAGCAGTGGATCGAGCACGGCGAGTGCAGGGCGCAAACGCTCATGTTTCAGGGTGATTTTGCGGTGGCTCTTCGTTTCTGTAATAACAGCAGAGCGCGTCACTTCTGAACCAGTGCCCGCGGTTGTCGGCAGACAGGCGATAGGCGCAGTTGCTCCATATGTGCGATGTCCATCCGCATATTCTGCGGGTGTGCCACCCTGGCGCCCGAGAAGCGCGATAGCCTTGGCCGTATCCATCGCACTGCCGCCGCCAATGGCGATGACTGCGTCGGCTCGAAACCGCAAGAAGGCGTCGGCTCCGATGAGGCAATCTTCGTCGCGCGGATTGGGTTGCACCTGCGTGAATAATTGCGGCATGAAGCCGGATTCCTGCAAACTTGCGGCGACGCTTTGCGGAATGCCTGCCTCCATCAGACCTGCATCGGTCACGAGCAACAACCGTCTGCCAAAGCCGAGACGAAGCAGGTGGTGTGCCAATTGGCGGCTGGCGCCTTCGCCAAACTGAATGTCTGTGGCAATTGCGTAAGAAAACGATGTCATGTGTTCACCTCGTCATCCGGCTCATAGATCATCTTGATGGTCATCCCGCCGTCGATCACGAGGTTTTGTCCGGTCATGAACGACGATGCGGAAGATGCGAGAAACAGACAAGCTTGGGCGATGTCGTCCGGAACACCGACTCGTCCAACCGGATGTTGCGCGCGATCGATCGGGCGATGCACCGGTTGTGTGCGCTGGCTTTGTTTCTTCCAATTCCCCACTTCGATCCAGCCTGGCGAGATGGCGTTTACCCGGATGTCGGGGCCCAGGCTGATGGCGAGTGCGTGCGTCAGAGCGAGTATACCTCCCTTGGACGCCGAGTACGGTTCCGTGTTTGCCTCTGACATCAGGGCTCGCGTCGATGCGATATTGACAATACAGCCGTTGGATGTGCGGAGCCACGGAGCCGTGTGCTTTGCCATGAGAAAAGGCCCACGCAAATTGACACCCAGTATTTCGTCCCAGACGGCAACCGCGAGATCTTCCAGCGGAATGTTTGGTGCGCCGAGCGCGGCGTTGTTTACCACGACATCGATCCGCCCATAGCGCTTCACCACACTTTGGACCAAAGCGGATACCGACTCTTCGGACGCGACATCGGTGTGCACAAACCATGCCTCGCCAGGACCTTGGCGTTGGGCCAACGCCATTTCCGATTCCTGCCCCGCTTCGTCGTCGACCTCTGCGATCACGACGCGATCGCCCGTTTTCCAAAACGCTTCGACGACGCCACGGCCGATACCTTGGCCACCTCCGGTGACAATGACGATGCGCTGATCCATGATGCACCTCCAACCCAGCAGGAGATATTCCTTGCGTATGTATCTTCTACCATAGCGCAAATAAGGCCTGTCCCCAAGTGAGGCAGACCTTATCTGGCAAACAAGCAGCAGGGCGTCAGTGTCCGAGGTACGAGTGCAATAAGCTTGCCGCTTGTCCGGGTGTGTATAGCACATACAGCAAGATGAAGACGACGAGCCCTGTCGCTGCCGTTACGAACCAGGTGACAACCGTCCAGGGGCCAATCTTGCGGTGCCGAGAGAAGCGCCCCCGTAAGGCGAACACGAGCGTCACGATGCCAAGCACCGCTGCCACAGTCGCCAGAATGGAGTGCGCTTGCAAGAACGTGTAATAAAAGAGGCGTTGAGACTTTGGGCCACCGAACTCATTGTCGCCGATGATGAACGTCTTTAAGGCGTAGATGATGAAAAACAAAGCGGCAAACACGACGCCAGTCAGCATCCAGCGACGATGAACGCGTACTCGATGTTTGCGGATCTGCACCCAGCCAATCGCAAAGCACAGCGCGCTGAGCAGAATGCAAGCTTCATTCAGATAGGAAACAAATATGGCCAATCACCGCACCACCTTTCAAAGCCTTTGCAAATTGTAGCAGATCAATCTCACAAATACATTCAAGTTATAGAGTACGGTGCACAATTTCAGTGTTTGTTCGCAATTGCTGAAAACAAACCTGGATCCTCATGAAAATATAGAGTTTTCACGCAAGAACTTTACAAAACGATCATGGTATGTTTACCAACCATGTCTAGTCTGTCTATAACAAGTGTTTCACCACAAGTGACATGCAGGAGGGTCTTACAGATGCGCACGAAGAAACAGGCGTGGACCATTGGTATGGCGGCAGCAGGTGTCGTTTTGACCGGCATCGCGGCTCCGGTATTCGCAGATCAGTCCTTGACGGAGACAGGATCTTCCCTGATGTATCCACTGTTTCAACAGGAGTGGATTCCAGCCTACGAGAAAGTTAACTCTAACGTGTCGATGAGCGCAGCTGCAACAGGCAGCGGTACGGGGATATCCGACGCTATCGCTGGCACGGTGAACATCGGCGCCTCGGACGCCTACCTTGCACCGTCGCAAGTGGCATCGACGCCTGGTATTGAGAATATCCCGATGGCCGTTTCGGCTCAGACTGTCATGTACAATCTCCCTGGGGTCAAACCCTCGGCGCACTTGAAACTGTCGGGGAATGTACTGGCTTTGATTTATGAAGGGAAAATCAAGAAGTGGAACGATCCACGGCTTGTTTCTCTCAATCCCGGCGTAAAATTGCCGAATCAACCGATTGTAACAGTACGTCGTTCGGACGGTAGTGGCGACACCTTCTTGTTCACCACCTTGCTGAGCGATACAAACAATTGGTGGAAATCCAATGTGGGTTACGGCACGAGCGTATCGTGGCCAGCAGTGCAAGGACAGATTGGTGCAAAGGGCAACAGCGGAATCGTCGCTGCATTGGCGAAAACGCCATATTCACTCTCATATGTAGGCATCAGCTATTTGAAGCAGGCATTGGCGGCGAGCCCGGCGATGGGCGAAGCGGCCATTCAAAATCGTGCAGGTCGCTTCGTGTTGCCGACGAATGCCACGATTCAGGCAGCAGCAGAAGTCGGTGCCAAACACGTTCCGAAAGACGAAGCCGTCTCGCTCATCTATGAGCCAGGAACCGATTCGTATCCACTCATCAATTTCGAGTATGTCATCGTCAATCGTAAACAACAGGACAGCAACACGGCCGATCTCGTGAAAGGCTTCTTGCAATGGGCCATCAGCCCCGATGGCGGTCAGCAACTTAAGTATATGACGCCGGTCAACTTCTTGCCGTTGCCTGCGAGTATCAGTGCACTCAGCAAGGCGCAAATTGACGCCATTACGGGTTGATTGCCCATTCAACCATCACGGTTTGAGGCCCATGCCATGTCGGCATGGGCCTTTTTACGATATTTGAGGCTGAAGGATTTTTCATGCTGTTTGTCGCGCAGGCGGCGGGAGTACCAGAATGTTAGATTACGGGCCATACAAAAGGTGACAACGAGCTTTTCATATTTCATAATGATGCTCATGCAGTAAGGCCAGAGGAATGAGAGTGGATATGTTTATTGTGCATTCAACCATCGTCGTGCCGTTGGATAAGGTGAGCGAGGTCATTTCAATCTACCGCCAACGTTCGGGGCGTGTAGATACGTGGCCTGGTTTTCTATCGTTTCAATTGCTGCAAAATGAACATCGACCGGAAGAGTTGACCGTGCAACTGACCTGGCAAGACAAAGACTCGTATTTGGCTTGGGCGCGGAGCGAGGATTTTCGGCGTGTACACGAATTGGAGAAACACTATCCGGACGCGGACCTGCGCTTGGTCCGACCGACAGTTCGCAAGTATCAGGTGGTAGCGGAATGATTGAACAGATTTGTGCAAAATGGGTAGATGACGTTGTGGCAGAATTGTATCGGGAACACCCCGAGTGGTATGAGCAATACGGTGAAGTGGGCCGGGAAAAATGTCGAGAAGACAATATTCACCATGTGCGGCATTTGGAGACCGCGTTTCAACTCGGAAACATCTCCATATTCACGGACTATGCTGTTTGGTTAAACAGAATCTTGGTAGCCCATGGTATGACAGTGCAACATTTATTGGACAACCTGTGTAGAATGGCCAAAACTGTTGAGAAGAGAACAGAGTTGACGCCGGAGAGGCGGGTCTTTTTCGCTGCAGCGTTAGCGGCCGCTTTGGATAGGTTGCAATCGTAAGGCCGTGTAGCCGAGAAGGGGTGAGACGCATGACTGCATCCGAACTGCGACCGTCCTATATCGTGGGCATCGGTGCGTCCGCCGGAGGGCTGGAAGCGCTCACGGCCCTGTTCGAACATCTTGCATCGAATACAGGTATGGCATTTGTCGTCATCCAACACCTATCGCCGAACTATCGAAGTTTTATGGCCGAGTTGCTTGGTGCTCATACGTCGATGCGGGTTGTCCAAGCCGAACATGACATGCTCATTGAGCCGAACGTGGTGTACTTAAACCCACCGCGCAAAAATCTTTTTGTCGAGAACGGTCGCTTGATTGTTCACGACTACACGGCGGTCAAGGGAGAATTGCACCTTCCTATCGACAGTTGCTTTCACTCGCTTGGGAAGGATGTAGGGGAGCGCGCAGTTGGCATCGTTCTCTCCGGCACAGGTAGCGACGGATCACGCGGAATTATCACCATGAAGCGCAACGGTGGCAAGGTCTTTGTTCAGGACGAGTCCGCGAAATTTGATGGGATGCCGCGCAGTGCGCTCGCGACTGGCGTCGTCGATGCGGTGCTGCCGCCCGACCAGATGGCCGCTCGACTACATAGTATGGCTCGCGGCGAGTGGCCAGCTGGGTCAACATCTCCAAGTGATATTCCAGCAGTCGAGGATAGTGACGAAGAAGTTGATACGCAAAAGTATCAGCGCTTGCTCGAACTGCTCTTTGAAAATACAGGTATCGATTATCAGGTGTACAAGCGCGATGGTGTTATTCGGCGATTGAAGCGTCGAATGGGCATTGAAAACATCCCGGATATTGAGCAATATCTTGATTTATTGCAGACACATCCGGAGTCGGTACAGGAATTGCATAAGGATTTGTTGATTGGTGTGACCAGTTTTTTTCGCGATCCGAAAGCCTTTCAGATTGTGTACGAGCAGGTGTTGCCACAAATATTTGCAAATCGTGCCCGCGAGCGTGAAGTGCGCGTGTGGGTTGCGGGCTGTTCGACCGGCGAAGAAGCGTATTCCATTGCCATGTTAATGCAAGAGTATATGGTGTCAACCGGCATGAAGTATAACGTGAAGATCTTTGCGACCGATTTGGACAGGGAATCGATCGCGTTTGCCGGGAACGGTATCTATCCTGCTGAAATCGAAAAGACCGTGAATCGGACGCGGCTGCAAACGTTCTTTACGCGCGTCGACGCTGGTTATCAGGTCAAGCCTGAGATTCGAAAAATGATTATCTTTGCGCCGCATAACATTACGAAGGATCCGCCGTTTATCAATACGGATTTGATCACGTGCCGCAATATGTTGATCTATTTGCAACCAGATGTGCAGCATCGAATTTTGTCGCTATTTCATTTTGCGTTGCATTCGCACGGGTTCTTGTTTCTTGGACCCAGCGAAAGTATAGGCCGACTCGCGAACCTGTTCGTACCTATCAATACGAAGTGGAATATTTTTCAGCATGCAGACGCCAGCGGTGCTCTCGCGCTGTATCAGCAAGCATCGTTGCTTCCTGTTGGTGCCCAAGCGGTAAAGTCCAGCGTCGCGAGACCACAGCAGGCGTATTTTGCAACAAGGCAAACACACATAGGAGGATCATCGGATACGGACGAGTTGTATCGCATCTTCGTCGAGGAACACATGCCTGCTTGTGTCGTGATCGACGACAAACAGGACGTCGTGTCGTTGCACGGGGATGTCAACAAGTATTTGGCACTTGCCAGCGGTAAACCGAGCAACAATGTACACAAGATGTTCGATTCGTCGATTTCGGTTGCCATTGTTACGGCAATGAGCAAAATCCGAAAGGGAAGTCTAGAGGTTGTTTACGATCACGTCCAGACCAAAGGCGCGGACCATGTGCGCGTCAGCTTGGTCATTCGTCCGCTGTCGCATGTTGTGGAGCGGTTTCGCAATTATGTCTTGGTTCTATTCAAAGACGCGGAGCGAACACCGCAGTTTGCATCCACGTACGGAGATATGGTGACGAGTGTCAATCAGCACGTGATCGAGTTGGAAAGAGAACTGCAGATGTATCAAGAAAAGCTGCAGGTGACGGTGGAAGAACTGGAGACCTCCAACGAGGAGTTGCAGGCGACCAATGAGGAGATCGTCGCAGCGAACGAGGAACTCCAGAGTACGAATGAGGAACTGCATTCGGTCAACGAAGAACTGTTGACCATCAATGCGGAATATCAGCTGAATATCCAGCAGCTGACCGAGTTGAATAACGATATGGACAACTTTCTTGCGAGTACGCAAATTGGCACGTTGTTTTTGGATCGCGAGATGCGGGTCAGGCGGTTCACACCGGCGATTACAAAAGAAATCAACCTGCTTGAGGTCGACATCGGCCGGCCAATCTCGCATATCTCTCATCATCTCAAGTACGATGAGATGGTTCAGGATGCCGAGAAGGTGCTTGCCACCAGCGTGCCGATTGAGCGGGAGATTGAGAGTAAAACGGGGCATTGGTACAGTGTGCGGATTTTGCCGTACCGCACCGCGGAGCAGCCCATTAAGGGTACGGTGCTCACGTTTGTCGATATCACCAGAATGAAGCAGATGAATGAAGAACTGCGCAAGTTGTCATACGCAATTGAACAAAGTCCGAGCATCGTCGTGATTACAGATCCATCCGGAGCTATCGAGTATGTGAATCCGAAGTTCTGCGAGTGCACGGGTTTTGCACAGGACGAAATGGTCGGCAGGGACATCGCGTCATTGCATGTGTGGGGGGAAGACGAGGCGAGCTACGCTTCCGTATGGCGTTCTGTGACGGCTGGGGGACGTTGGACGGGCGAATTGCCAAGTATCCGCAAAGACGGGACGACGTATTGGGAATCATTGTCGCTTGTTCCGATTTTGAATGAGCAGGGTGATACAATCCACTACTTGAAAGTCGCGGAGGATATTACGGAGATCAAGCATACGGAAGAACTGCTCCGCAAATCGGAAATGCTTTCGGCGGTGGGTGAATTGGCAGCAGGCATTGCGCATGAAATCCGCAATCCTCTCACGGCATTGAAAGGATTTACGAAACTTATTCGCACCGGATCGCACAGTGAGGCGTATCTGGAGATCATGCACCAGGAGTTAGAGCGGATTGAGTCGATTATCAACGAGTTACTCGTCCTGTCTAAGCCACAGGCGGTACATTTCAGGCCGGCCAACTTAGTTGCGGTGATGCGCGACGTCGTGATGCTATTAGAGACACAGGCGTTGCTCAATCAGGTCGAAATTGTGTTTGAAAGCGCGACGGAAGAGTTGATCATCGACTGTGTTGAAAACCAGTTAAAGCAGGTCTTTATCAATCTTGTGAAGAACGCGATTGAGGCGATGCCAAACGGGGGGACCGTGTCGGTGCATTTGACCTTGAGCGGCGACGAAGAAGTGCTTCTGACGGTGCAGGATCAAGGGGTTGGTATCCCTGAGGAGAAATTGGCGCGACTTGGTGAGCCTTTCTACACGACAAAAGATAAAGGGACCGGCCTCGGGCTTATGGTGAGTTTTAAAATCGTTGAGCAACACGGCGGTGCAATTCGTTATCGCAGCACACCGGGGCAAGGCACGACGGCCGAGATTCACCTGCCACTGCGGAAATCGCCGATGACGGACGCCACGTAGACCTGCGTTCGTCATCGGCGATAGTGATTCCAGTCACAGGGCGGCTTGAGCGTGTTCGTGAATCAGAGCGCGCAGGCTATCCAGTTCTTTCATAATCAGTTCAGCATATACACCTTTTCCTATTTCAATGATATCGCCTTGTAACATGCCCAGCAGTTCTTCGACCGTACGGATGGACTGATCCACATGCTGCCAGAGGTCATCTCTCAATTCTGCGGGCTTCTGCACGGATTCTCCGCAGACCAAGCGCTGTTCCAGTCGAGCTACAGAATGTAAGACCTCATCCAAGTCGGATTGTCGCGGCACACAGGCTATGAATCCAACCGTATTGCCATCTTCGGATGGCCGCCAGCGGTGATAAACGTCGAACAACCCAATGCCTTCCGGCATACAAAAGTTGAGTTCGACTTTGATTCCCGACATTGTTGCGCATAAAAAGCGGGACAATTTTGCACGGCTACCGTGATCGATCACGTCAAGCAAGTTTGCAACTTCCTTGCCAAAGGTCGCCTTTGCTGTTTCGGACATGCGAACCACATCGTAATTTTCAAGGATGATGAATCCAGGCACAGGTAGATGGTCTAGGGCGTGCATTTCGTGTTCTGACTCCTATTGTGCGCGGGCTTTGGATTTTTGGCGTAGCGCCAGCCATTCTTGCAATTGTAAAATGTCATGGATGATCAAGGCGTGATCGCCCACGTAAGGATGCAGGTCGTACACTTGCGCCAATCTGCCGCCAATCAAGAGCGTCGGATGGTGTGCAAGGGAACCAAGCTCCTGAACATACGTCTTCAGCTTCGGCAGATGATAGACTATAGATACAGACATGCCAATGATATCCGGATGCCAGCGCAATGCTGCAAGCAAGGCGTATTCGAGAGGAAGGTCTTTGCCGTAAAGGCGCGTCTCAAATCCGAACTCCGCAAAGCATGATGCTACCATTTTGATACCGAGATCGTGCTGTTCACCTTCGATACAAAATAGCATGGCCTTGCCTTGTGTCGGTTGCACGGTTCTGGTCGCCTCGCACCGTTTGAGCAGTGCGTCGCAAACAGACGAGGCCAAGTGCTCATCGGCAACAGAAATCAAATTGGCCTCCCAAAGTTCACCAATGTGGCGCATCGCTTTGCACAGCAAGACATCGTAGATGTAGGCACTGTTTGCACCGCCCTGTACGTACGTTTGAATGACTTCCCATGCGGCCGCCTCATCGCCTTCCAGCAGAGGCTTTACCAGTTTGAGTGCATCAAATACCATGGCGGTCTCCTTATCTATCCGAGTGCTCCTAGTGCCAACATGACAAGTCCTTCGTAAGCGAAGCCAAGGAAGGATATATGACATTAGTTCAAGCATAGTCGCCCAAACTAAGAGAAGCAACAGGAAGTTTCCAGTCCTTTGACGCCCGACTTGGATCTCTCGCAGACCCGCTGAGTTGGAGGTTATCGGTGTGACGGCTTTGTTAGGAAGTCCTCTATGGTCCCCGCAACTTCAGCCCCTAACAGCAGAATCATACACACGATGTAAATCCAGAAGGTAAGTAACATTACGAACGTGAAGGCACCATACAGAATGGAGTAGTTGCCTAGGTGATGTGTGTAGATCACGTATCCAAAGCGACTTATGTAGATGAAAATGGTCGCCATCAGAGCCCCTGCCAGCAGTGGTACATTTGTCAGACGACGGGAAGGAAGGAGTCTGTAGCAGCAGTAACAGGTGATAAAGAGAACGGCAGGAAAAATAACCTCACCAATGACGTGCAATAGGTGTGCGGACGATGCGCTCGACACGTGCATGATTTTGGCGAGGAACATCGGGGATAGCCAGGACATCAACGAAGATCCGACGGTCAACAGCAGCAAGATTCCCATCATGGCGAATCCAACGACATATTGAACCCAAAAGGAGCGGCGTGTTTTCACTTCAAAAATCGTGTCGAGCACCTGTTGAAGGGTTACAAACCCGCCAATGGCACCCCATAACAAACCGATGAGACCAATCACGCGAATGTCTGCGCGATACATCGTGAGGTGATGAACCGTTGATGCTGCGAATGTCGCCCCGGCAGGTATGGGCGGGATATACGATTGCAAAATACCCTGGATGAACCGTGCGACTGTGGCGTTTGGGACAAAAAGCGAAGCGATCACTACAAGTAAAGCGCACATAGGCATGAGTGAAGAAAAGCCGAAGAATGCGATCACGGCGGCTAATGATCCAATGTTATGCCTCATGATAGAGTGGAGTAATTTGGAAATCAATAACTTTACCATGTTTGTAGTGTTGCCGAAGTTTGTTCGGAAAAAACGTGTTGAATCGCCTATTGAAGGATCATGACGCCATACGACATCAATAAAAAACCACTTCCTACGGTGTTCATCACACAGAAGGTAAGTGGTTTTTCATGATACCATCCAACTCGTGCTCTTGATCTGGTCGGAATGACAGGACTCGAACCTGCGACCTCACGGTCCCGAACCGTGCGCTCTACCACCTGAGCTACATTCCGTCATCATCCAAATTTCTGCGCGTCCTTCGAAAGCGGACATGTAGTAATATAGCAGACGGTCGGACTGGAGTCAACAGGTATGTTTGATACAGATTTGTCCAGTGGGAAGGGGGCGTCATCGACGCCGGAACCTGACGAAGGCGAACAAACGATCGCCTTGTGTGGACGGAGCTGTTATACTCGTGGGTAGTATAGCGCAGCGGCGCGCAAAGGGTGATGCGTACGTGGCACGGACGGAGATGGATACAAACTTGATCTTACACAATTTAAATGACGAACAACGGCGGGCCGTTCTGACCGCTGACGGGCCGCTGTTGATTCTCGCTGGCGCAGGCAGCGGGAAAACGAGCGTATTGACCCGGAGAATTGCTTACCTGATTGCCGAGCGACGCGTACCGCCTTGGGCCATTCTTGCGATCACATTCACGAATAAGGCTGCCCGTGAGATGCGCGAGCGCATCGAGCAGTTGGTCGGGGCGGCGGCAAGCGACATCTGGACGTCGACATTCCACGCCTTGTGTGCGCGAATTTTGCGTCGCGACATACAGCAAATCGGTTATTCATCAACTTTTACAGTGCTCGACGCGGCAGATCAGCTTTCCGTCGTCCGCCGCGTGATGCACGATATGAACATCGATGTGAAAAAGTATGACCCGCGGGCAGTGTTGCATCAGATTAGCCAGCACAAAAACGAACTCCGATCCGCTGCGCGTGCCGTGGATCGGGCCGGATCGCCCTATGATAAGATGGTCGGCCAAGTTTACCAAGAGTATGAGCGCAGACTAAAGGAGAACCAATCACTCGATTTTGATGATCTACTACTGAAGACCGTAGAACTCTTTCGAGCTATGCCTGACGTGCTTCACTACTATCAAAGCCGCTTCACACACATTCATGTCGATGAGTATCAGGATACGAACCATGCACAGTATGCGCTTGTCAAAATGCTTGCTGAGAAGCGGCAAAATCTTTGTGTAGTGGGCGACTCGGATCAGTCGATATACGGATGGCGAGGTGCGGACATCCGTAATATTCTCGATTTTGAGCGTGATTACCCAAGCGCAGCTGTCATTCGTCTCGAGCAAAACTATCGATCGACGGGACGCATCCTGCGCATTGCGAACCAAGTGATTCAAAACAATCAGTTGCGCCGTTCAAAGAACTTGTGGACCAGCGCTGGCGAAGGTGAGAAGGCGCGCTTGTACCATGCGCCGGATGAACGGGCCGAGGCTCAATACGTTGCAGATCAAATCGAGCGGCTGGCGCACAACGGCCGCACGTACGCGGACTTCAGCGTCCTTTATCGAACGAACGCACAGTCGCGCGTAATTGAGGAAGTGTTTTTGCAAAGAGGGATTCCATATCGGATCTACGGTGGCGTACGCTTCTACGAGCGCAAGGAAATCAAGGATATCCTTGCTTATCTCAGGTTGATAGCCAATCCGGATGACGATGTCTCGTTTCTGCGTGTCGTGAACGTGCCAAAGCGCGGGATCGGCGATACATCTTTAGAACGGCTTGAAACCTATGCACGCGCGCACGGCATATCGCTCTTTCGAGCGGCGGAGCGCGCCGGTGAGGCAGGTATCGCGCGCAAGGCGGCGACGGCTCTGGCCCAATTTGTCGATCTTCTCCTCATTCTGCAACAGCAGCGTGTGTTTTTGCCGCTGACGGATTTGGCCGAACAACTGCTCGACCGATCTAACTACCGAGATGCCTTGGCTGCGGAGAAGACACTTGAATCACAAAGCCGACTTGAAAATTTGGACGAGTTTTTGTCGCTGACGCGCGAGTTCGACGAGAACGGCGTTATCGATGGCGAAATAGGCGCCCTTGAGCAATTTTTAACGGAAGTCGCACTCGTTTCGGATACAGATCTGGCTGGCGGCAAGCCGGTTCCGGCTGAGGTCACGAACCAAGTGACCATGATGACTTTGCATGCGGCGAAGGGTTTGGAGTTTCCCGTGGTCTTTCTCGTGGGGATGGAGGAGGGCGTGTTTCCGCACAAGCGGGCACTCGATTCGCCGGAAGAGATGGAGGAAGAGAGACGTTTATGCTATGTTGGCGTCACGCGGGCGAAGGAGCAACTCTTTCTGACGACGTGCAGCAATCGCATGATTTTCGGTGAACGCCGCTACTTCACACCGTCCCGTTTTCTGAGCGAAATGCCTTCGTCCGATGTCGATCACGACGGCTTGTCCACACTGCGTACCGCGGATGTTGCGTTTGGACGAGATACTGGATCGCGCCGGTTGGATCGCGATGGTGAGGCACCGCGGCTTGGCTCGCGCGTCGTTGTTCCGCAGTCGTTCGGTGCCGATCTCACAGTGCCGTACAATCCCGGCGATATTGTGGAACATCGCAAGTGGGGGCGGGGCGTCATCGTATCGAAGCAAGGCGAAGGCGAGCAATTGGAACTGATGGTTCGGTTTGCCGATCCGATTGGTGAACGGAAACTGTTTGCAAAGTTTGCACCGATTCAGAAAGTCAATGAACCGTAATACACATGGATAGAATGCGCAAGTTTTGGCACCCACATATACCGATAGCACTTGGAGGATATCGATGATGAGCATGACGCTCGAAGAAGCGAAATCGCGTGTGAAAGAACTGCGCGAGCAGATCGAGTATCACAATCGGAGGTACTACCTCGAGGATCAACCGGAGATCACCGACGCCGAGTGGGACTCGTTGATGCGGGAATTGCTGCAACTGGAGGCCGCGTACCCGGAATTGGCCGATCCGACGTCTCCGACACAGCGCGTCGGCGCTCCCGTGGCGGAGGGGTTTACCAAGGTCGAACATGCCATTCCAATGTTGTCGCTGGCCAACGCGTATTCGACGGGGGATCTGATCGAGTTTGACAGGCGCGTTCGGCAGGTGGTGGGCGAAGCGGTTCGCTACGTGTGCGAATTGAAGATAGATGGGCTGGCCGTCTCGCTGCGCTATGAAAACGGCATCTTGGTGCAAGGGGCCACGCGTGGTGACGGCGAAATTGGGGAGGACATCACGGCCAACATCCGTACAATTCGCAATGTCCCTTTGCAGCTCAATGAGCCCGTCAGCATCGAGGTGCGCGGCGAGGCGTATATGCCAAAGCGCGAGTTCGCGCGTCTCAATGAATTGCGTGAGGCGCAGGGAGAGCCGTTGTTTGCCAATCCGCGGAATGCGGCCGCCGGCTCATTGCGCCAATTGGACCCTGCAGTCGCCGCATCGCGCAGGCTTGGCGTGATCGTGTATCAGCTTGCGCAGCCGGGAGAGCATGCTGTGGGGACGCACAGCGAAGCTTTGGCCTACGCCGCCCGTCTCGGGCTTCCGGCGCATGGCGAGCGCAGGTTGTGTCACAACATCGAGGAGGTTGTGGCGTATATCGAAGAATGGGCGAATCGTCGCCACGACCTTCCATATGCGACCGATGGCATGGTTATTAAGGTTGACGATCTCGCTTTACAAGACGAACTTGGCTTTACAGCGAAGAGCCCGCGTTGGGCAATTGCATACAAATATGCGGCCGAACAGGCAGAAACGACGCTCCGGTCCATCGAGCTTACTGTCGGTCGCACGGGTGTCGTCACGCCTACCGCCGTCTTTTATCCGGTGCCATTGGCGGGCACCACAGTTGCGCGCGCCTCGTTGCACAACGAAGATTTGATTCACGAAAAGGACATACGCGTCGGCGATGTGATTGTTGTGCAAAAGGCGGGGGACATCATTCCGGAGGTCATTCGCGCGATACCGGAGCGGCGCACACAGGAATTGCCGGCATTTCAGATGCCAACCACCTGTCCACAGTGCGGATCGCCCTTGCAAAAGCTGAATGGTGAAGTGGCTTGGCGATGCATGAACCCGGAGTGTCCGGCTTTGATTCGCGAAGGGCTCATCCATTTTGCGTCACGTGATGCTATGAACATTGAGGGGCTTGGCGAACAGTGGATCGCAATCCTGCTTGATCGCGGCATGGTGCGCACGTATGCGGACTTGTACCGCCTGAAAAAGGCCGATCTCCTGCAGCTTGAGCGGATGGGCGACAAGTTGGCCGATAAGTTGTTACGCGCAATCTCAGATAGCAAGCGAAACTCGTTGGAGCGCTTGTTGTTTGGCCTCGGCATCCGGCACGTTGGGGAAAAGGCGGCGAAGACACTGGCGCAGCACTTTGGTACCATGGACGCCCTGATGGTTGCTGACATCGATGCGCTGCTGCAGGTATCGGATGTGGGGCCAAAGATGGCAGAAAGCATTCGACTCTACTTCGCGAGCCCAAGCGTGCGACTGCTGATTGGGGAACTCAAGGAGCTCGGGTTAAACATGGATTACCTGGGGGCGCGCGCTGTCTCTGACGGGCCTTTTGCAGGCAAGACGGTCGTATTGACGGGGGTATTAGCGGAGGCGGATCGCAAACAGGCGGCAGCCTGGGTCGAACAGCTGGGCGGTAAAGTGTCGTCAAGCGTCAGCGTCAAGACGGACATCTTGATCGCTGGGGAGAAGGCGGGGAGCAAGCTGGCCAAGGCGCAAGAAATCCTGGCGACACATGCGAACGCCTCACTGCAAATTCTCGATGAAACGGCGTTTTTGAAAATTGTGGACGAGGCTGGATTGCGGCGATAAGGGCATGCCCAGGGACTGGCTATGTCCCAGACCCCGGGCTGCCAGGATCGCTTTATTGCCGCGATTTCAAAAACTCGGGTACCGTCAGTTTTTCCTCCGTTTGAGCATGAAAAAATGCGATCCGATTGGAGTAGCGCCCGGCGATAAAGGCGACCGGGAGAGCAATGAGAAGACCGATGATGACGTCATGGGTAGGCAATGTCGTGCAGCCCCCTTGCGTAGAATGGTGTTGGCCTGTTCGCTACATGTCTATGTCCCACACAAAAACGCCATGACAGCCTGTCGCAAATTTCGAGCGAAGACCGAGCGAACTTTGGTACAATCAGGTCGGTAAGGAGATTTGCCTCGTCAGGATGGGAGGTCGCATCGCCGACATGGTTCCTGGATGGTATCTGTTTGTCTGTTGCGCAGTCGCTGCGCTTATCTCCAACTTTTCGATTCCGTTCATTCGTTCGTTTGCCTTGCGGACAGGATTTGTGGATCGCCCCAACCAGCGAAAGATTCACCGCGAACCCATCCCTCTGCTTGGGGGACTCGCCATATACATATCGTTCGTCGTCGCAGCAGGTTTCCTGGGACACCGCCATGCGACCTATTGGGGGATCACAGCCGGCGGCTTTATCATCTTCAGCATCGGCGTTCTCGACGACTACTACAAGACTCGCGGTCGTGACTTTAAGGCTTGGCCAAAATTCCTCATGCAGATTGCCGCCGCTGTCGTGCTGGTACTGTTTCACGTGCGGATCAGTGGCGTCAACCTCCCGTTTTGGCATATGTATTACGCATTTCCAGGTTGGCTGTCAGCAGTTGCTACCGTCTTTTGGGTGGTCGCCATCACCAATATGATGAATTTTCTCGACGGAGTTGATGGCTTGGCAGCTGGGATTGCAGCCATTTCCGCTCTGACGTTGGTGTTTATCGCCTTGATGAAAGGCCAGGATATGATGGCCATGCTTGCCATTTCACTGGTCGGATCCGCCCTTGGCTTCCTGAAATACAATTTTCACCCGGCTCGCATTTTCATGGGTGATGCTGGAGCGACGTTCCTCGGCTATGCTTTGGCTGCCATCGCAGTCGATGGCGCCTTCAAGAGTGCGACCATCGTCTCTTTGGTTGTGCCGATGCTCGCGCTGGGTGTGCCCATCCTCGACACTCTGTGGGTGGTATCACGCCGATTCAAAGAACGCCGCCCCATTTACATCGCCGATAAAGGGCACACGTTTCACCTATTGATGAAGTCTGGATTGACACAGGTGCAGACTGTCGCGATTTTGTATCTGGTCGGCGTCTGTTTTTCGCTTGCTTCCATTCTGGTCGAGATCGTCTCCCACTAAGCCGCGCACAGGCGAACCTTGGCGCCGCTGTGCTATAATCCCCAAAGGAACTGTGCGCGGACAAGCCGGCTCAACTCGCCGAAGCGGGGGTGCTCCGTTTGGGCAAGAACAAGTTCGGCTTGACGGCGAATTGAAGGAGGATACCCGTTGAAGATCACAGAAGAGACGGTCAGTCATGTCGCCCGACTGGCGCGGCTCGCGATGCCCCCCGAGGACTTGAGGCAATTGGCGCCGCAGTTGAGTGACATTCTCGAATACGCGGAACAGTTGCAGCAGGTGAACATGGAAGGCGTTGAGCCAACGAGCCATCCGTTCCAAGAGGTCAATGTACTGCGCGAAGATGCCGTGCGTCCAAGCCTGCCGCGGGATCTCGCACTTGCCAACGCGCCAGAGCAAGAGGCTGGACAGGTGCGTGTACCGGCAGTGTTGGAAGGGAGTGGCGGTGCATGAGCGCGAAGACCGTGAAGGACATTCTTACATCGATTCGCAAGGGCGAGACAAAGTCGCGAGATTGGGTGCAACAGTCGCTTTCTGCCATTGAGCAAGTCGATGGTGAATTGAAGTCGTTTTTGCTTGTCGATCCCGAAACAGCTTTGCAAGCGGCGGATCACATCGACAGCGGGCAAGTGTCTGAGGGCGGGCTCTTGCGTGGTGTGCCCTACGCATTGAAGGACAACATCGTCACCAAAGGCGTCCGTACGACCGCGGCCTCACGTATACTTGAAAATTACATACCACCATACAGCGCGACGACTGCGCAAAAGCTGCAGGCAGCAGGCGGTGTGATGGTTGGCAAGACGAACATGGACGAATTCGCAATGGGCTCTTCCACGGAGACATCCGCATTCCAGAAAACAGCCAATCCGTATGGTAAGGAATACGTTCCTGGCGGCTCCAGTGGCGGGTCGGCGGCTGCCGTCGCGGCAGGGCTTGTCCCATTTGCATTGGGCTCGGACACCGGCGGATCGATTCGTCAACCGGCAGCGTTTTGCGGCTGTTTTGGCCTCAAGCCGACATATGGGCGCGTGTCGCGCTACGGTTTGATTGCGTTTGCGTCATCGCTCGATCAAATCGGCCCGTTCACGCGTACGGCAGAGGATGCGGCGATTGTCCTAAACGCCATCTGTGGGCATGATCCGATGGATTCAACTTCGGCGCGCGGACAGGGCGAGATCGATTTCACTGAAGGCATGGATGCAGGAGTCAAGGGCATGCGTATCGGCATTGTTCGCAACTTGCCTGAAGAGGGCCTGAATCCGGCCGTCAAAGCCGCGGTTGATGAGGCCATTCGCACCTTGGAACAGGCCGGGGCTGAAGTGGTCGAAGTCGAACTTCCGCACATGGAGTATGCCGTTGCCACTTACTATCTCATCGCGCCCGCTGAGGCATCGTCCAATCTGGCTCGTTTTGATGGCGTTCGCTATGGGCGGCGTGCCGAAGCGAGCGGCGTCATTGACATGTTTGAACGCTCCCGCAGCGAAGGCTTTGGCATGGAAGTCAAGCGCCGCATTATCATCGGCACGTACGCGTTGTCTTCCGGTTACTATGACGCGTACTACAAGCGGGCGCAGCAGATGCGTACGCTGATTCGTCAGGATTACGACCGCGCATTTGCCACTTGCGACGTCATTTTGATGCCGACCACACCAACCACCGCGTTCAAGTTCGGTGAAAAGGCGGACAACCCGCTCCAAATGTACTTGAACGACATCTATACGATCCCGGCGAACCTGGCGGGTCTGCCAGGCGCCAGCGTGCCCTGCGGCTTTGCAGACGGCCTTCCGATCGGCCTGCAGATTTTGGCGAAGCCCTTTGACGAGAAGTCGATCCTGCGCGTCGCACACGCCTACGAGCATTTGCGAACATTCGCGTGGCAACGGCCGGTGTTGGGGGTGGCAGAATGAATTACGAAACGGTCATTGGCCTGGAAGTTCACGTCGAGTTGAAGACGGCTTCGAAGATTTTCTGTGGTTGCAAAAACGACAGCAAGTCGGAGCCGAACACCAACGTCTGCCCGGTGTGCATGGGTCATCCCGGCGCCCTTCCGGTACTGAATCAAAACGCACTCGAACTGGGGCTGCGGGCGGCACTTGCTTTGAACTGCAAGATCAATCAGCACTCCAAATTTGATCGGAAAAATTACTTTTATCCGGATTCGCCAAAGGGGTATCAGATCTCTCAGTTTGACAAACCGATCGGCGAACACGGCTACATCGAGATCGAAGTTGGCGGCGAGCGCAAGCGCATCGGCATCACGCGCTTGCATCTCGAGGAAGATGCAGGGAAGTCGACGCATGCGGCAGACGGATCCCATACATTGGTTGACTTCAATCGCACAGGTGTGCCACTTATCGAGATCGTGTCCGAACCTGATATTCGGTCCCCAGAGGAAGCACGGTTATACCTAGAGGCTCTCAAGAGCATCATGGAATATTGTGATGTGTCTGACTGCCGCATGGAGGAAGGATCGCTGCGCTGCGACGCCAACATTTCCTTGCGTCCGATCGGTTCGACGACATTTGGCAACAAGGCCGAGCTTAAGAACATGAACTCCTTCCGCAATGTCCAGCGCGGTCTGGAATACGAGGTGGAACGCCAGCGGGAATTGTACGACGCTGGCGAGCCGGTTGTTCAGGAGACGCGCCGCTTCGACGAGGCCACGCAAACGACTATCTCCATGCGCTCAAAGGAAGAGGCGCACGACTACCGTTACTTCCCTGAGCCGGATTTGGTCGATCTCGATATTGATGACGCGTGGCTGGAGCAAATTCGCGCGTCGATCCCCGAGCTTCCGGCGGCGAAGCGTCGGCGCTACGAGGAAGACCTCGGTTTGCCGGCGTATGATGCAGGTGTCCTTACTGCAGATCCGAAGACGGCGGCATACTACGAGCAGGTTTTGGCAGCAGGTGCGGATGCCAAGGCAGCGAGCAACTGGGTCATGAGCGATATCCTGGGCGCTCTCAATAGTGAGGGCAAGTCGTTCGCCGAATGTCCCATCTCACCTGACCATCTTGCGGGATTGATCAGCGAGATCGCCAGTGGAAAGATCTCGTCCAAACAGGGACGCGAAGTGTTCAAGGCGATGTGGGAGACGGGGAAGAGCGCCGCTGCCATCATCAAGGAACAGGGTATGGAACAAATCAGTGACGTGAGCGTATTAGGGCCGATTCTTGATGAGGTGATCGCCAAGAATGAAAAGTCGGTCGCCGACTATCTCGGCGGCAAAGATCGGGCGTTGGCGGCGCTGGTGGGACAGGTTATGAAAGCGACAAAAGGCAAAGCCAACCCGGCGCTTGTCAATCAGTTGTTGATTGAAAAGATCAATGCACTGTCGTGAGCAACGGAACAGATGTTCGAAGGAGGGCGCGGATGGCGAACGTAGAACAGCAAAAGCCGATTTTGGTCGGCGAAGAATATGACGTGACAGCCATACGCCTTAACGACAACGGTGATGGCGTCGCCATCTGCAACGGGATGACGGTGTTCATCCCGTTTCTCCTTGTCGGAGAGGATGCGAGGATTCGTATTGAATCCGTCGAGAAGCGTTTTGCACGCGGGCACGTGGTGGAGCGACGCACGGTATCGGCGGAACGGCAGGATGCACCTTGCCCAGTGTTTGGTGAGTGTGGAGGATGTCAAGTACAACACATGCGTTACGAGGCTCAAACGGCTTGGAAAGAGGGGCGCATCCGCCGTATCGCTGAACGGTTAGGATTGGATGCGGACAAAGTAGTCCGCCCCATCATCGGATCGGATACACCATTTCGATATCGCAATCAGGTTCAGATGCCAGTGCGTTACAACGCCAACGAGAAGCGATTCGAGATGGGATTCTTTGCACCAGAGACGCATTCGATGGCCGTCACCGACTCGTGTCACCTGATTTCCGAAGCGATGCAAGGCACGCTTGTGCGAGCATGTCGCTTCCTCACCAGTATCGGCCAAGCGGCTGTCGATGTGCACCACATTGTGTTGCGCGAGTCGGCGACGAGTGGCGAGCAAATGATTGTGTTTTGCACGGCGCATGACGCAGACGATGTGGCGAAATCGCTTGCTCGCTTTCACGCACCCTCTGTCAAAACGGTTGCCATCACCGTTCAACCGCGCCCGACGGGACCCATTTGGGGACGCGCCGTCGATGTGCGCAAAGGCGACGGATATCTCATCGAACGTATGGGCAGCTGGCGTTTTCGCGTGTCTCCCCGATCATTCTTGCAGGTGCAGACGGACATGGCGAATCGTATGTATCGCACGGTGTTGCAACAAGCACAGGTGTCACCGGAAGACGTCGTGATCGACGCGTATTGTGGGATTGGCACACTCACTCTGTTGCTCGCCGAGAATGCCCGACGTGCGATAGGCGTCGAGGAAATTGGGCAGGCGATTGAGGACGCCAAGGAAAATGCGCGACTGAACCGGATCGAAAGCGCAGAGTTTCATGTGGCACGGGTTGAACAATGGCTTCCGAAGTGGATACAGTCCGGTGGTAAAGTGGACGTGATCGTGTTCGATCCGCCGCGAAAGGGCATCGACCGCGCCGCCCTAGATGCTGCGATTGCAGCGCAGGTGCAGCGAATGGTGTACGTTTCATGTAACCCAGCGACACTGCAACGAGATCTCGCCACTTTACTGGAAGCTGGCTATCATGTGGAAGAAATGCAACCGTTTGACATGTTCCCGCAGACGGAGCATGTCGAGTGCTGTGTGTCGCTCGTTAGAAGCTCTGTAGGTAAATAAAATTCTCTCGCAAACTCGAATAATCATCTGATCCAGCCCAAATAAACACCTGATACAAGCGGGAAAACGGCGTGAGGCAAAACGGAGAAATCCTTGCCCTACAAGCCCTTTTCCCGACTTTAGTGTCAGCCCTTTATTATTCCAAGAATAAAGTTTTGACAGGAAAAAGAAGGGTAAAGGCGAGAAAAAAGGGAACTGCTTGCGAGACTTTATTATCACTGTTCACAATTGAGGACGGTTGAATGCGGGATGGAGGCGGGAAAAAAGCAGAGGATTTTTTGATGGGAACATAGTTAGAAATGCAAAAGAGGTCATTTGCAAATTTCAAAATCAAAATCGGGAAAAGGTTACAGAAGGGGCGAAGGGAAAGAACGGGCGGGAATGGAGCGTGGAAAAGCTCAGTAGACGTGTGGGTTTCTGCGACTATGGAATTATGCCCGATAAGCCCGTGGTGAACACCAGACAGCCTCTAATCGCCACTTGATGCAGTGTTATGGTAAGGAGCAATGTCAAGTACAGAATAGGCAGTGTACATTTCAAAAATTGAAATGGAACGTGGAAGATTAAGGTGAATCTGTCCAATGGCAGGACTGTGACATGTAGAAAGTGTTCGTTATTGAGGTTACTTGCCCCTCTTTTCCCTTAAATCTGTAACTATCTGGTGTAAACCGTTTTGAAAAATGCACAATTCAAATTTGCGATTTTCGATTTTGAAAATGGAATATGATTACAAACAGCAAGTTGGGCAGAGATGAGTTATCCACAAATAGGAGCGATGTTGTGGGTAACATTCGTTGATGACTTTGAAGATGCCAACGGAACAATGAAGGATCGAAATATCCCTTGGAAGGTCCAAAGGGCACAAGGGCGGCTTGGTCGATTGTAAACATCGACAACCAAGGCAGACCTGCTATTGCGTCTTAATCACAATACCTTTAATCACTATCTAACAAGTGCTTATGTGCAGGATTCGACATGATAGACCAAGAAGTTTAAAGGCAAATAGCAGGGCACGGAGTGCTCATCCTTATTTATGTGAGGAGAATGACACACCTCGACCCTTAAGCGGTTTGCTCATCCCTGTCTTTGTGAGGTGTGAGACCATGCATGAAAGCAACATCCAGTCACTTCAGCAACAGGTGACTTCTCTTCGAGCGAAGGGAAAATACAAAGAAACCATTGAGGCTTGCTTCGAACTCCTGAAACGCGGAGAGGAGATTGGCGATTATAAATCCATCCTCGTCGCCCACCTAAACAGCGCGGCATCGTACTACTGTATCGGCGACATTGAGGAGGCGTTTCGTTGCATTGGCGCTTATGATGAAGTCTGTAGCGAGCGCGGGGACGAGACCGATCATCTAAATCGACATAATGTCCTGTTCCTGCTTTACGAGTACAACAAGGAGTACGACAAAGCAAAGCGTACCTTGGAAAAAGCGATTGACCTTGGCACACGGTTGCAAAAGTACAACATTGTGAGCAATGCGTATAGCAACTACAGTCACCTATTCCTGGTGGAACGGAACTTCGCGAGTGCGCTCGCGATGGGGAACTTGGGGCTTGAGATGGCAAAGCTTCATTCGCCACCAAGCGCGATTCTGGAAGTCAGGGTCAAGTTGAATATTGCCGAGGCGTACATAGGGCTGAAGGATTTTGAAGGTTCGAGGCGGATTATTGAAGAACTCGAGGGTGTGTCAGATCTCAATTTGGATACATACGTCAGGGAACGAGTTCAATTCAGCATGTTGCGAGGGAGCTGGTACTCGCATCAAGGTTTCTATCGGGAAGCGTTCGAATGGTTGAACCGCGCCAGGGATTTGGTTAACCGTTACGATGACACTTATCTCCTCGAAGAGATCTAAAAAGAACGATGCAGGCTGTGTGAACAAATGGGCGATATCGAGACGGGGTTCTACGCTCAAAAAGAATACATTTCAGTACTTCTGGAGAGTCGAAAGAGAGAACTGGAACGAACCGCCTTACAACTCGAAATCAAGCATAGTTTGGCAGACTTAAAGAAGAAGGCAACGACCGACCATGCCACAGGTTTAGCGAACCGATACTGTCTGGAATCCACGGCAAATGAATGGCTCAGAGAAGCGGCGGATCGGTGTGAAAACATCGTTTGCATTGTTATAGACATCGACCATTTCAAGTGCATCAATGATCAGTGCGGGCACCTGTTTGGTGATGAGGTCATCCGTCAGGTGACGGAAGCATGTGCGAGCGTCTTACGCAAAGAGGACTTGATGGGTCGCTATGGTGGAGATGAGTTTGTTGTCATCATCCGAGGGGTTCCTCTTGATGTAGGCGTAAGGAAAGCGGAGCAGATGTTAGAGGCGATTCGAAACTTGAATGTTAGCTGTGGCGAGACCCCAGTACCTATATCCGCAAGTCTGGGTGTTGCAGATAACGGGGCGGGTACGGTGTTGCAGTTTAAAGACTTGTTTCAGCTTGCGGATGTAGAACTTTACAAA
Source organism: Alicyclobacillus sacchari (assembly GCF_004366795.1). GTDB lineage: Bacteria > Bacillota > Bacilli > Alicyclobacillales > Alicyclobacillaceae > Alicyclobacillus > Alicyclobacillus sacchari. The sequence continues at coordinate 122,490 of NZ_SORF01000009.1, forward strand.
GCGAAACAAGGCGGTCGGAATCAAGTTTCCGTTGAGGATTTGTTTGAAGAACAGAAGGTACAAGTTGAGAGAGGTTCGGGGGCGTCCCCCTGAGGCTGACTGAATGAAGTGGATAATGTTCAGTCAGGGGTAGAGGGTGTGAACGGACACGTTGATGAACGTGATAAAGCCCCTCGGTATCCCAAGGGGCAGTTACTTTTCTTTTCTCAGTGAAAATCCACGTCAATCTGATGACCCATCTGTTTCTGGCTCTTCGGAATCCTGACTTCCAGTATTCCATTCCTGTATGACGCTTTTGCTCCCGCGTCATCCACTTATGTTCGCAAAATGAAGTTCTTCCCCGCGCAAAATAAGTTCTTCCCTGAGTAAAATAAGTTGTTCCGTACAGCACGGGTGAATTCGGGTCAAAAGCCTGGATTCGCCCGTTCTTTTTGTGGAGCGGGAGCGATAAGCGGGGGAAACTCAGAGCAAAATTTTGAAGGAGACCAGACGCGAAAAAGCCCGATATATCAAGGATTCCTCGACCATTCCCGATCAAAAATGCGAAAAAATACACGACCAAATCTGTACTCCCTGCGCCCTCAAGCCCTTCTTTTCACCCTCGCGCCAGCGAACAACTTCATTTTACGCAGAATCGATGAATCTGGAAAAATTACGGAGAAAAACGAGTGGTAAGAGGCGTGATCCAGCGTAGAAATTCATTTGACGGCAGATATTGGGTGAGAGTGAGAAAAAGTCGAGAAAAGCCAGGCGTGGCAAGGGATTTGACGGGGTTGAGGCGGGAGATGGCGAGGGAAGAATTTGATTTGACGCTCACATAGTACAGGGAGCCAAATTTGGATTCGAGAAGTCAAAGGTTGGATTTGAAGTGAGTGAAAGGGCGAAGGGAGCGTGTGGCTCGGCATAAAGCCTACTTCTGCGGGGACATGTGATACGGCTGGATGGAAGAAATGATCAGCACGGTCGTCAAGGTATCGAGGAGTATGAGTCTTCTCTGATTTTCGACATCATTAGCATTGTGATCGGATCTCTTGTGCCAAATCAACGCCATTGGAACCAACAAAGACTCAAGGGCGAGCGGATGACACCGCAACCTTCAATTTAGGTGTATTTGGTCATTTTCAGCGCATGAAAACGCCCCTCGGAATCCCAAGGGGCATTTGCTGTATGTTTCAGTGAAAATTCACGTCAATCTGACGACCGATTTGCTTTTGACTCTTCGGAATCCTGACTTCCAGAATGCCATTCTTATACGACGCTTTCGCACCCGTGTCATCCACTGCTGTTGGTAGCGGCACAGTGCGCGAGAATTGACCGTAGTAACGTTCCATTCGATGGACGTTCTCATCCTTTTGTTCGCCCATCCGTTCGATTTTGCCGCTTAAATGGAGATGGTTGTCGTGGACGGTGATGTTTACGTCCTCCTTCTTCTCCAGCCCAGGGATTTCAGCGGTCACGATTACTTCGTTTTGGGTTTCGCGAACATCACAACGCACCCGTGGCATGTTCGTGAAGTGACTGTCGAACCAGTCGTCATCGAACAGTCGGGGGAATGACGGGAACCAGTCGGAAGCGCATCTCGCAATATTGAACGGGTCATAAGGGACTAAGGGCATGTGAACACCTCCAGGTCAAAATATCCGCGATTATGGTTCCCCAGAGGGGAAGGAAACTTGCACCTGTTATGAATACATCCCCTTATACTGAAATCGTATGACCAAGGGGTCAGGTATGCCATGGGCGGAGTACGGAAGCAAAGTTGGGGAGGGAGCGCAGGCGTGTGGAGACGGTCGAAGTGGATATGGTTCGTCGGGATACCTCTTCTTCTAATCGCGGCGTTTTTCGCTGATTGGGGGTATGTTTATTCCACTCATTCTACCCCGCAAAAGGCACAAGCCGCGTCTGATCCAAGTGTAGGACCGTTTGAAACGGTTAAGTTCGCCAAAGGTGTTGTCTTAATTACCCCATCTGGACAACCGAACTCATACACGGCATGGTACATGACCAAGAGCTTCTGGGGATGGCATGTAAGCGGGATTTCAAACGCCGTGGCTGGTCTGTCACCGCAAAACTATAACGTAGACTTCGAGCCTTTTACCTTTGACGGTCAGACATTCGTTTGGGGTACTGTTATGATTCCAATCAAAGAAATTGTGTATCACCATAACGGAAAAACCTACACAGCGAGTATTGGGAAGCTCTCCGTATGGCATATGATACTACCCTTCAAGCAAACTCTGTTTCCGCATTCGGAATGGACGATGGTGCTCCCCGATGGAAAAACCGCTCCGTTGTTCAAGTGACACATCGTTCAGCTGGGTGGAGAGGGGGAATCATCATCGGAACGATTGTGGGAGATATCCTGACTGGCGTACTGGTTGTGATTTACATTATCAGCCATAAAAAGCAGGGGAATTTCCGTGGGATCTGGTTGCAGGTCTTAGGAGCACTTTTTGTCGGATGGGATATCAACTTGCTGTTAAACATTCGGACGGCTCCCATGAATCCTATTGGGGCAATCGTTTTTGTGGGGTTCTTGGCAGTCCTGTTTTATGTGTTAGGTGGTCTAAGGGGAAAGAAGTAGCTCTTTACGCGGGATCTGTGGGAATAAGATAGGTTCATAGGAGGGATTGATGTGCAGGTGGCAAACGTGGGATTTAGCGGGGTAATGGTTTTGTTGATTCCAATCATAACGGTGATTTTCTGGATTGCCATGATGGTGGCGGTTTTTCAGATTCGCAACTCAACACAGGATATGTCCAGAAAATTGAACGCCATTTATGAGTTGTTGAAGAAACAGGGGGAAAACAAATAGCGTGAAGAAGTTATGGAGGAGTATTTGTGACGGAATTTATCAACCGAGTTCCAAAGCAGTTAATGAAGCTGGTTACGGGATATGAAGTTCGTGAGAACAGCATCGGTCATTCCACTTGCTCGGTGTTTCACCTACGTCACCCGTCTAAACAGGGATTGTATTTAAAAATACAGCCAATTTCCAATGGTGACTTACGTCCTGAAAAAGAGCGGTTGGAATGGCTACAGGGTAAATTACCTGTCCCAGAACTGCTATATTTCGATTCGGGTGATGAGAACCAGTATATGCTGGCGTCGGAAATCCAGGGTGTTCCATCATTTGATTTAAGTTTTCGGGGAGACCTATCCAACCTCGCCAACCAACTCGCAATGGGATTGAGAACAATTCATTCGCTGGATACGACGTGCCCATTCTCATCATCGCTTAATGACAAAATCACATTGGTACAGGAACGAATATCGAACGGAAGTATCGACGTGGAATATCTTTCACAACATTACCCCAATCCCAATCTTCGGGAACTCTTTGATGAAATGATGAGTTTGTTCCCCGACTCTGAGGATCTGGTCGTGTGTTATGGAGACTACTCGATGCCAAATGTGCTTTTGGTGGATGGACGGATTAGTGGCTTCATCGACTTGGGGCAGTTAGCCGTAGCGGACAGATATGTGGATATTGTCACTGTCCGTGACACCTTGAGCTACAACAAGCTACCTGACGAGTGTTTTTATTTATTTCTAAAGGAGTATGGTCTACAGGAATTGGACGAGTCAAAGTTGCGCTTTTACGATTTGGTGAATAGATTTCTGGGTTAAATGGGCTTGTCTTTGGTTCTTCCGCACAACCTCATCAGCCGTATGCTTTCTCTCTTCACCCGCAACTCATACGGCGAGGGAGTAGGCACTGGAGCATTGATGCGGGGACGTTTTCGCACAATCCTCGGTTCTGTACCTGGCTTGCCCTTTTCGTCTCCGACCTGTTTCACGGGTAACACCTCCATGCTAAAGGCTGGGCAAGGGGACGGGGAGGAGTGAAAACGAGACCAGCCTCCGCGCCCCTTAAACGACTCAGCCCTTGTCGATGATGACTTTCAATTGATGAGCCAGGTTTACGAGATCCTCCATCGATAATCCAGAGGCGGTCAACATATACGGACGCTCGTTGGTTTCCCAAAATAAACGGGATAAAACCATGCTGGGCGTGTAAACTACTTCACTTTTCGCTGTTGGACTGAGGTCTGGCTGTTTTTCAGTTAACTTCGACAGCCCCCAGTGACGGGCAACATCATCGTTTAACCGTTCAGCTTGCCACAATGTCACGACAGGACTCCCGCGAAGTAGCTCGCGAGACCGAGCGGGAGGACCGTATCTGACAGCCCACTCCTTTTCGCCATAATACTTTTTGATTCCAACAGATTTGTTAATTCCACACGACGACAGTGTGGCATCGTCCAGTCCCATTAACGTGAACGGGCATTGCTGTAACGCATCAGAGATTGAAACCTTGGTTCCTAATCCGCCCATCAAGTCGGAGAAAGAGCGCAACCTTGATTTCGGAATGTCAGTTGGTAGGTCGAAGCTACGGCGTGTGACGGGTGGGTTGCAAGTAACATGAGCGATTTCTTCTCTTAATGAGCATTTGTCATTCCACCAATATTCAATCCTCCTTGGGATTCCATCCGACGGATGTATCCAAAAGTGGACTCCCGCCTGTTCGGATTCATCGTTGCTGGATTCGGCAAGGTGAGTAGGAAGCCACACATGCCACAGTTCATCGGTGTCGGAGGGGAGAACCACCCAGTCTTCGCGAGACAACAGATCCCTCCAGAGATGCTCAAGAATGAACTGTGGATCGGGGTTCCGTGACAACTGAATCTGATTGATGGTGTTGGAACTCTCGAACCAAGTACGCATGCGATTACCGTGGATAACAGTAGTCACATTGCCTGCTTCATCAGACTGTGTATCGATACGCCACCAATTGGGTGACATCCAGGTGTACTTTGCGTGTTGTTCCGTTGATTCTCCTGATGCTGAATACCAATGACGAATGAGGTCAAATTTGACGCTCTTTATCGTTGCCCACGTCTGCGATAACGTGTCTTTGATTTGACGTTGTTCGACCAATCGTCTTTCTCGCAGTTGAGAGAGCATGGATTCCCATGAGTTGGCTCTGTCTTCCCCGCTGTTTCTGCCGTCCTCGTTGTAAGAGATCATCGATTGAAGTTGCTGACGTGCTCTCGACAATCGGGATTTCACGGTTCCAGAGGGAACGCCGAGGAATCCTGCAACTTCGTTGATCGTCCATTGGTGGATACCTGCCAGAAGAAAGACTTGCTGAAGCTCTAAAGGCAGTTTGGAATACGCCTTCTCGAATTCAATTTTCAGGAGGGCATCTGCCTCAACATTGCTGTTTTCAGAGATTTCGACCATGGGTTCCGTCTTTCGCTTGTTCTCTTTATTTAAGAAACGGAACGATTGGGTCTTCACAATTTGAAAAAACCAACTTTCAAACGCCTGCGGATTACGTAGTTCAGACAAGTGACGTGCCGCCAATAATAAACTGTCCTGCACAACGTCTTCTGCGGCGTGCCGATCTCTACAGAATTGATGTGCCCAATTCACCGCTTTTGGGACGAAACAAATCGACTAAGGCAGTCCAGGCTTCACGGTTCCCATTACGACAATCAAGTACCAACTCTGACACGCTCATGTTTCACACCTCTTTCTCGGTATTCACCCTTTACGATTCGAGATGAGGTGATTTGGTTCTCTCCAATGTTTCAATTGGCACATCGGGTATAGCATCACGTCCCAAAGCCATGTATGTCCCTCCGCCCGTAATCCCCGTTCTTGCCCTGCCTATTCATTCCGCATCTGGCACATCGAATTCCCGCAACGTCCCATTGTCATCGCTTACCCCATGACCACATGCACAAATGACGGTAGAGCCACACATTTCGATTGGGAGTTTGCCAAGCTCGGCTCCATCTTTCCACTCGACTTCGCGACTGCACTTGTTGCAGTGAATGACGAACATATCGCAGACCTCCGTTTGTTCAGGGCTTTATGGGTTGAGGGTGCTCAGGGACTAATCCCGTTTTTCTCCTGCTCCCCGTCTTTATCGGGGTACACGATGAATTGAGCCATCTCCGCTTCTGAAAGTTGGGAAGGATTCAGTCCACGCTCCCTACAATACTCATACAACCGACGAACCTGGACTCTCCCCTGGTCGGGGGCAGGGGAGACGGCGTAAATGCCGTCTGGGATATCATCTCTATCATATTTCTCTATGAGCCGTTTCCTTGCTTCAATAAGCTTTTTCCAATCAGCGATGTCAACAGCTTCCGACATCTCGTCGATTTCAAGGTCGTTCAGACGACCTAACAAATCCTGAAATGTCCCACCATAGCGGTATTCAAACGTTCGAATCTGTTGATTGATGGCTTGAAGCCTCTGCATTATTATTTGGTGTTTGGCTCCTTCGACTTGCTCATGCCATTGACGTTCGAAGTTTTGAACGAAATCGCCGTTATCCATGAATCCCTACTCCTCCAGATATCTCTTCAACTTGCACAACACTTCTTGATGTCTCTGGAAGATTCGTTTTGTGCTGACCGCCATGGGGACCGTTGTTCTGCAGATTGGCTGATCGAGCAACTTCATTATGCGCGGAGGTTTTCTGTTCGACTGCTCCCGATCACTTGTCACCGTGCTTCCTCCGTTCCTGTCCTTAACCCGAATGACCATACATGAAACTACAAAGTCACCCTGTTTTCGAACATCATAACTCAAGGGTTATGAAATGTAAAAATATGGTTCAATAGAGTTGGGATCATAACGCTATTGGATGGAGCTTTTGATAGGAGATTTGTGGAATGATGTCGAAGGTTGATCATCAGAGCAATATGTTCGGTTTGTTTCAATAATATCAGTGTAGAACTTATGAACGGGGGGGAATCCCTTATGAAGAGCGCACTGAACTTTCTGTCTGAGTGGGCACAGGGGGAAGCATGGAAGATACACGTTCTTAAAGAAGTTTGGACGAAGAGCGCAATTGACACTTCGCGACTTCTTGGGGAAGTCATGTACCTACTTAACAACCAACAACAACTGGAAACCGCTGTTACAATCGAAACTGAACAAACTGACGAAACGGTGTTAGTCATCAATGAAATCCGAAACCCACGAAATATCAATGCCTTGTCAAATGACGTTCACTTTTCTTTAGGGAAGAACCTCAATGTCTTTTACGGGGAGAATGGTTCTGGGAAATCATCGTATGTAAGAATATTTCGTAAGCTGGCGGATAACTACTTCACTAACGAAAAGCATTTAGCCATTATTCCAAATGTATACGCTGAGTCAACTATAACTGATGACTATTCGCAAACAGTCGAAGTGCGTTGTTCGGTCAACGGAACCGAGACGTATGAAACAATATACATAAATGAACCTCATCCCCTCTTGAGCAAGTTAAACGTATTCGACAGCGACTCAGTTTTACCACTAATCAATAGTGACCTTTCATTCAGCGTGTTACCAAAGGGATTCGAGATGTTTCAGAAAGTGTCAGACCAGTTGGATGCTTTGCGGAGGGAAGCCTCGCAGATTATTGAGAGAGAAAAAATTAAACAGAGTGCGCTTTTTGAAGATTCATCATTTGATTCACTTCGAAATGATCTTGATAAGATTATGAAAGAAGTGTCCCAATCCAGAAACTTGAAGACGTATCTTGACACACATTACCCGCGTTCAGAGAGATACGATGAAGTTATTTCAAGGTTGGAGAAGGAAATTCGAGAATTGGAATCATCGAACCCAAGGGACAAAGTCAAGATATTGTCGGCGCAGAAGACCAAACTTGAATCCATAAAGCATTCAATTGAACAAATGGCTGTGACGTTGAGCGGAGAGAACATTGGAAAAATAAACGAGTTGATTGATGAATACGAACGAAAGATTGATGAAGAACGCTCCTTTAACGAGGCTTTTCGGCGTAGCATCGCTTTTTTGGAGGTTATTAACGATGAGTGGTTTGCGTTCATTCAAGCAGGAAAGAAGTATTATGACTCTGTCCATATAAGCCAAGTAATGGAGGGGGCACCATGTATGTAAACGTCAAATCAACCTCACATAGCATTTGCTCTCCCACTGCTTGAAAATGTCATCATCAAGCCACGGGAGGGTTCTTGTATGCAAGGGCGCA
>NZ_SORF01000010.1 GCF_004366795.1 Alicyclobacillus sacchari
GCCTGACAAGGCCTGCGGTTGACCCGGCAGACCCTGGCGAACTGGGTGGTGTTGGGGGCGACGCGGTGGCTTGATCTCATATACCACCTGTTGCACGAGGAACTCCTCCAGCGCCGGTACCTCCATGCGGACGAGACGACGTTGCAAGTGCTGCATGAGCCGGGGCGACCTGCCAAGGCGACATCGTACATGTGGCTGTACCGAAGCGGTCAGGATGGGCCGCCGATTGTGCTGTTCGACTATCAGGAGACCCGCTCGAAGGAGCACCCGAAGCGCTTTCTCGAAGGATTCAAGGGTTACCTGCACGTGGACGGGTACAGCGGTTACAACGAGATTCCGGATGTGAAGCTGGTTGGGTGCTGGGCACACACCAGACGCAAGTTTCATGAGGCGCACACCGCGCTGCCGGCAGAGGAGCGAAAGAAACCGACCGCTGTCAGGATAGGATTGGAATACTGCAATCGGTTGTTTAAGATTGAACGCGCCCTGAAGGACGCGACGCCAGAAGAACGCCACGCTGGGCGGCAGAGGTTAAGCCGGCCGGTGCTGGACGCGTTTTTGGCATGGCTTGAGGAACAGAGCGAACAGGTACTGCCCAAGAGCGCCTTTTGGCAGGCGGTTTCGTATTGCCTGAACCAGTGGTCCAAACTCACTACGTTCCTGGAGGACGGGCATCTGGAGCTGGACAACAATCGGAGCGAGCGCTCCATCAAGCGGTTTGTGATTGGCCGGAAGAACTTCCTGTTCGCAAACACACCACGAGGCGCGAGGGCCAGCGCCATCGCGTACAGCTTGGTGGAGACAGCCAAGGAGAACGGACTGGATCCATACTTGTACCTGGAATACCTGTTCGAACGGCTGCCCAACATCCAGACTGACGACCGGACGGCGATGGCTGACTTGCTGCCGTGGTCCAACCACTTGCCGGACGGTATCCGCAGACGGCCGAAAAGACCATAGAATGCACAGTTGCCCCGCCGGGGAACCGGCGGGGTTTATTGTCATGTACGACTTTGACGCAGCGACGGCGGGAATGCAAGATGGGCGGGATTTGACGCTCACCGAAAAGATAAAAACGATTGTCGATTCGACGGGGCGATATGACTATTTGCGGAGGCTAAACGAATCGAGCCACGAAGGCTAAACACAAGCAATGGCACCTGCGTTTTCGAATCGTGCCAATGGGGTGTGTCAAGCGTTCTGTGTAAACTCCATTTTGAAGAGATTACTTTCGTTCCTGTAGCGAGTACCAGGATGTCGTACCTATGTGAGGATGTCAAGGTACGTTTCCCAGCTTTGACAGCCGATGTTAGGCTGCCATCCTGGCCGGACGTGGCATGCCACACACCGTGGGCATGCCACCTAACGTCGTCACGGAAGGTAAGGCGTCACGCGATCTCCGAAGTAGATGGCCAATTGCCCCAGAATGGTGCCCCAGTTGGCCACCCGCATCGTCCATTTTCTCGTCACCTCCATCGTCGCCAGGTACAGCATCTTCAGCAAAGCTTCGTCGTTTGGAAACATGCTCTTCCCTTTCGTCGCTTTTCGCAGCTGCCGGTGGTAGCCTTCGATGATGTTCGTTGTATACATGATTCGCCGCATTTCCACAGGGTACCGATAGAACGTCGCGAGTTCCGTCCAGTTGTCTCGCCACGATTTCACACACAGGGGATAGCGCGCTCCCCATCCCCGTTCAAACTGGTCAAGCTCCATCAAGGCCGCCTCTTCCGTGGGTGCCTGATAGATGGGCTTGAGTGCTGCCGCGACCGCCTTGAAATCCTTATAGGACACATACCGCAGCGAATTTCGAATTTGGTGAACGATGCATTTTTGGACATCGGATTGCGGGAAACAGGCGGCGATGGCTTCGCTGAATCCCTTCAGGTTGTCAGTCGAAAAGACGAGCACATCCTGCACGCCGCGCGCCTTCAGGTCATTCAACACGCCTAGCCAGAACTTCGAGGACTCACTCTGCCCTATCCAGATGCCCAGCACATCTTTCTGACCCTCGATGTCGATGCCAATGACCATGTACGCCGCCTTGCTTACCAAGCGGCCTTCTTCGCGCACCTTGTAGTGAATGGCGTCGAGGAAGCGCGATATCGGTATCGCCGAGTCCGGACTGCACCGTCCGCTTGGCGCCGTGGCCATTTCGGGCGTTATCCGTGTCTTTGTGCTTCGCGTCGTATTTGGCATACCCCAGGTGCGTGTCCAATTCGGCTTCGAGCATCTCTTGGATGGTGCTCGCGAAAAGATCCTTGAGCATGCTTTGGACGTCGTGAATATCCTTCAACTTGCCATCTCGAATGAGTTGACGGATTTGCTCCTTGGATATAAGTTCCATGTCGATTCACTCCCCTTGTAGACTCCCACTCCTGGGCTCGGGGACTTTACACAGTTCATTTTACACTCTCCTTCAGAGCATGTGGTAAGAGCGACGCAACTCTTCTCCACGGCGTCTGTTTACGTGGTCACGTCCAAGCAGCCATCTGTTTGACGATGTGCGATAATGGTACTTGACCTGGTGACCAGTCAATTGCTAGTGATAAATGAGGGCGTTATTTGTGAATCCAGTAGAAATCGAAGCAGCAGTATCCGAATTGGCGGCCCAGCCTTTTGACAAGGAAGAGTTTCCTTTTGCCTTCTTGCGGGCGTTCGGGAACAAGGAAACGACAATTAGGCGCCTGCGTTCGGGCGAAACGAATAAGTCTGATATAGGCGGCGTATTACAGACGAACAATATCCATATTGCAGTAGCTCCAACTGGCGAAGTCACCAAGACTCTTGCGGCATTGAAAGAAAGCCCGGCAACGTCTAGAGCGAAGGCACGCTACATTCTCGCGACTGACGGTGAAGTCTTTGAGGCCGAGGATTTAGACTCCAGGGAAACCGTAGCCTGTGCCTATCAGGATTTCCCGGATCACTTTGGTTTCTTTCTCCCGCTTGCCGGAATTACGACTGTCAAGCAGGTGAGAGAAAGCTCTTTTGACATCCGGGCAACGGGCGGGTTGAACAAGCTTTATATCGAACTGTTGAAAGACAACCCGGAATGGGGAGCGGCCGAACGACGCCACGAGATGAACCACTTCATGGCGCGTTTAATCTTCTGCTTCTTTGCCGAGGACACCGGCATTTTCAGTGATACGCGCTTATTCACCAATACTGTCGAACAAATGAGCATGCGTAATGCCTCGAACACGCACGAAGTCATTGGTGAGATCTTCCATGCCATGAACACGAAGATTGAAGACCGCGCCAAGGCCAAGTTGCCGCGCTGGGCCGATGTATTCCCTTACGTGAACGGCGGACTCTTCTCGGGAAGTATAGATGTACCAAGGTTCAGTAAGATCTCGCGCTCGTACCTGCTACATATCGGTAATCTTGACTGGACTAAGATAAATCCCGACATCTTCGGCTCCATGATCCAGGCGGTAGCTGACGACGAGGAACGTGGTGCACTCGGCATGCACTACACGAGTGTGCCAAATATCCTGAAGGTACTCAATCCGTTGTTCTTAGATGATTTGCGAGCTCAGCTTGAAGCAGCGGGTGACAACCCTCGTAAGCTGCTCAACTTGCGCAAGCGTCTGTCGAGAATCCGGGTTTTTGATCCCGCCTGCGGCTCAGGCAACTTTCTGGTCATCGCTTACAAAGAAATGCGCGCGATTGAGGCCGAGATAAACCGACGACGAGGCGAAGCAGGACGTAAGAGCGAGATCCCATTGACTAATTTTTGCGGCATCGAGATACGAGACTTTTCGGCTGAAATTGCTCGCCTGGCCCTCGTCATTGCAGAGTTCCAGTGTGACGTTCTTTATCGTGGGAAGACGTTGGCTATATCGGAATTTTTGCCGCTCTCATCGGAAAACTGGATCACCTGCGGCAACGCCCTGCGATTGGACTGGCTTAGTATCTGCCCACCGACCGGAACAGGTGTGAAGCTCCACGCTGACGACCTATTCCACACGCCGCTTGAACAGACGCAGCTTGACTTCGAAAATGAGGGCGGTGAAACGTACATCTGCGGGAATCCACCGTTCACTGGTACGCGTAAGCAAACTGATGAACAAAAGAGCGATCTTCAAGCCGTCTTCTCGCGGTACACAACAAAGTGGAAAAACGTCGATTACGTGGGCGCGTGGCTAGTCAAAGCCGCTGAGTACAATACGCATTGTCGTGCGTCATTTGCGTTTGTTGCTACGAACAGTCTCTGCCAAGGACAGCAGGTCCCAATCACGTGGGCGGTGCTCCGAGATTTGGGATTCAGAATACGCTTTGCGTACACATCTTTCATTTGGTCGAACTTGGCAAAAAACCGTGCTGGAGTAACTGTCATAATCGTGGGATTGGATGCTGATGCAGCCGGTAATCGTTACTTGATAGATGGCGAGAACAAGCGTTTAGTTGAAAATATCAATCCCTATTTGACCGAGCACAAAATAGATATTGTGCCGTCGTCTCGTCGCCCGTTGTTTACAGGCATCTCGATGGACTACGGCGTATATTATTCCAAATCGGCGGGATTGATTTTGCACCCAGACGAAGCGCGCGAACTCGTACAGAGGGGATTTCCTGCCGGATTGTTGAAGCGTTTTCTCGGATCGACAGAATTCATTAATGGCGTGGAACGGTATTGCCTTTGGCTCGATGATGAAAGCCTATTAACTGCCAATCAATTCCCTGAAGTTCGACGCCGAATTGAGGCCGTTCGCAGAGATCGTCTCGAAACAACAGACGTGGCGGTCAATAAGTTGGCTACCAGGCCGCATCAGTTTCGTGAACGTAAAGGCGAGGAACAGAAAAAGATCCTCATACCAATCGTATCGTCTGAGAATCGGGAATATCTCCCTGTCGGTTTAGTAGATGGGAGCGTTATCCCCACAAATAAGACATTCTTCATTGGTGATGCACCGCTGTGGTGTTTGGCAATCTTGTCGTCGAAACTCCATCTAACATGGATCGCGGCCATCTGCGGCCGCTTGCGTTCTGACTATTCCTACTCGAACACGCTCGGCTGGAATACCTTTCCCGTTCCGACTTTAACCGAGAAGAACAAGGCGGACCTCAGTCGCTGCGCAGAGGACATCCTGCTGGCCCGTGAGGCGCATTTCCCGGCGACGATCGCCGATCTCTATGATCGTGAGAACATGCCTGCTGATCTACGCGAGGCGCATGAGCGTAACGATGAAGTATTAGAGCGTATCTATATCGGACGTCGTTTTCGTAACGATACCGAGCGGCTGGAAAAGCTGTTCGAGCTTTACACCAAAATGACGGCTACAACGAAATCGACTAAAAAAGGTAAGAGGAGGGCAGACGCATGACCAGCAGAAATAAATCAATCCCTTCCATTTCGGTGTCCTACGCCCGAAACGGCAGTTCGGCGAAAGTGAATTCGCTTGGCATGCGACCGATGCAAGAACGCGCGTATGAACGGCGCGGAGAGCAGTATCTGCTGATTAAATCGCCGCCGGCATCCGGCAAGAGTCGGGCGCTGATGTTCATCGCCCTTGACAAGCTCCACAACCAGGGGCTTAAGCAGGCAATCATAGTAGTGCCGGAAAAATCCATCGGAGCGAGCTTCAACGACGAGCCGCTGCGTCAATTTGGCTTTTGGGCCGACTGGCACGTTGAGCCTAAATGGAACCTCTGCAATGCGCCAGGCGCCGACAATGGTCGCAAAGTTAAATCGGTGAAGGCGTTCCTTGAAAGTGATGATAAGGTGTTGGTCTGTACCCACGCTACATTCCGATTTGCTGTTGATCAATTCGGCGTAGAGGCGTTTGACAATCGTCTTATTGCAGTGGACGAGTTTCATCACGTCTCTGCCAACCCCGATAACAAACTCGGGCTGCATCTTGGGCAGTTCATTGCGCAAGATCGGGTGCATATCGTGGCGATGACCGGCTCGTACTTCCGCGGCGATGCGGAAGCCGTGCTGGCCCCTCAGGATGAGGCAAAGTTCGATACCGTCACCTATACCTATTACGAGCAACTCAGTGGGTACGAGTATCTGAAACAGCTCGACATTGGTTATTACTTCTACTCCGGTTCATACACCGATGACATCCTGAAAGTGCTTGACCCGTCCGAGAAGACCATCATTCACATTCCAAACGTTAATTCGCGCGAGAGCACGAAACAGAAGATCAAGGAGGTCGAGCTCATTATCGAAGCCCTCGGGGAATGGCTAGGGACCGATCCGATGACCGGCTTCCAGTTCGTCAAGACGCCAGGTGGCCGAATTCTCCGGATTGCCGATCTCGTGGACGATGATCCGACGAAACGCGACCGGGTAGTGGCAGCACTGAAAGATCCAGCACAAAAGAACAACCGTGACCATGTAGACATCATCATCGCTCTTGGCATGGCGAAGGAAGGCTTCGACTGGATTTGGTGTGAGCACGCACTTACCGTTGGATATCGGTCGAGTCTAACCGAAATTGTACAAATCATTGGCCGCACGACTCGTGACGCGCCGGGCAAAACCCGCGCCCGATTCACGAACCTCATTGCAGAACTAGATGCGTCCCAAGAAGCCGTTACCGAGGCGGTGAACGACACTTTGAAGGCTATCGCCGCCAGTTTGCTGATGGAGCAGGTCCTTACACCGCGCTTCGAGTTCAAGCCGAAGAATCCAGACAACGGTCCTGAAGAAGGGTTCGACTATGGCGATGGCGGCTATGATCGAGAAAAATGCAATGTAGGCTTCAATCAGGAAACGGGTCAGTTCCAAATTGAAATCAAGGGCCTCTTGGCACCCAAAAGCGAGGAAGCGTCGCGCATCTGTCGGGAGGACCTTAACGAAGTGATTGCGACCTTCGTTCAGGACAAGACCACCATCGAGCGCGGCTTGTTTGACGAAGAACTGGTGCCGGAGGAGCTAACCCAGGTTCGAATGGGCACAATCATCAGGGAGAAGTATCCGAATCTCAACGAAGAGGATGTTGAAGCAGTACGCCAGCATGCCATCGCTGCACTCAACCTGACACAACAGGCCAAGAAAACTTTACCTGGCAACGATAGAGGCGGCAGCGAACCGGTGGCCAACACTGCCTTCATCGATGGGGTTCGTAAGTTCGTGATGGATGTGCGGGAACTGGACATCGATCTCATTGACCGCATCAACCCATTTAGTGAGGCATATGCCATCCTTGCCAGGACGATGAGCGAGGACAGCCTGAAACAGGTTGCGGCTGTGATTGCGGCTAAACGTGTAAGTATTCCCTACGAGGAGGCAAGAGCGCTGGCTGTACGGGCTCTACAATTCAAGAAGGAACGCGGGCGACTACCGGACATCAATGCGCAAGATCCATGGGAGAAGCGCATGGCCGAGGGTGTCGCAGCCTTACAGCGCTATCGTTCGCAGAAGAAGGCGGCGGAAGTCAGTGGAGGAGATATGAATGCCTGAGCTATCTGATGATGAATTACTTGAGGCACTTGGTGTGGAAGATGAGATTGCGAAAACAAGTACTCACTCGCCACGTGAAGAGCGCATTATCGCGGGGTTCGAGGAAATCCAGCGATTTGTTGAGCGGTATGGCCATGTTCCGCAACATGGAGAAAACAATGATATCTTCGAGCGGCTTTACGCTGTGCGACTCGACCGTCTGCGTGCGTTGGAGGAATGTCGGACCCTGCTTGCGCCGCTCGATTACCAAGGTCTTCTGAGTGCACCCGAGATTGCGCCAGTCGACCAAGTGGAATCGATGGATGACGATGAACTGCTCGCCCAACTTGGCGCAACTGGCTCTTCGGGCATTACAGAACTTCGTCATGTCCGCCCCCGATCCGAAGTGCGGGCGTCCGAGGAAATCGCCAAGCGCGAGAAGTGCGAGGACTTCGATGGCTTCCGACCCATGTTTGAGCAGGTTGAGCGCGAAATCAAATCTGGCCTGCGACAAACGCGTCCATTTGGTAAGGATGCAAGCGTCAACATCGGTAACTTCTTTATTTTGCGTGGCCAACTTGTTTACGTGGCTGAGAAGGGGGGTGAATTTCCAGCTCCGAATGGCGATACTGATGCTCGGCTTAGAGTCATATACTCTAACGGTACCGAAAGTAACATCCTGCTCCGGTCTTTACAGCGTGCACTATACAAAGACGAGGCCGGACGCCGCGTGACCGAGCCGGTTCGCGGTCCGTTGTTTAGCGAAACCTGGGACGAAGGCGATATCGAAAGTGGCACTATCTATGTCCTGCGCAGCCTGTCCAATCACCCGTTCGTGGCGCAGCACCGCGAACTTATTCATAAGATTGGCGTTACGGGCGGCAAGGTTGAAACCCGCATTGCCAATGCTTCGCACGATGCTACCTATCTGCTGGCAGATGTCGAAGTCGTCGCGACCTACAAACTTGCAGGCATCAACCGCACGAAGCTGGAGGGTATATTGCACCGCATCTTTGCATCGGCTCAGCTTGATCTTACTATCCATGACCGCTTCGGCAACCCGGTACGACCGAAGGAGTGGTTTCTCGTACCGCTACGCGTCATTGACGAAGCGGTGAGCCGAATTCGGGATGGCTCGATTACTAATGTGGTCTATGATCCTAAGACGGCCAGTTTGGTAGGTGGTCACCAGTAAAGGGTGGGATGTTCACTAGAGACACAGATTCCGCGCCTCGTTCTTCAGCGTCTGTGATTTTCTAGGTCGGGTTGATCGCGAAGTTGCAGAGTAATCATGTTGCGCCTGGACGATTTCCGGTTGATCGAACCCGTATCACAATTCCTGGTGGAAGCGTAAGCGTCAAACCCCGCACACCTTGCGTTCGGTTCGTCTTGGTGGCAAGGTGTGAAGAGTTGGACGCTCACGTCGCTCCGGTCAGTGCAGACCCAATCGCACTGCGAAGCCCTTCATGGGCATCGCTGATCGCCAACTGCACGCCACGCAGCCCACGTGCGACCAGACTGCGGATAAATGTGAGCCAGAACGAGCCATCTTCGCTGGTGCCGATGTCAAACCCCAATACTTCGCGCTCACCGGTGTCCCGCACCCCAATCGCAATGACAAACGCCATACTTTGGACCCGTCCGCCCTCTCGCACCTTCGGGAACGTAGCATCAAACCACAGGTACGGATATGTCCCCTCCAATGGGCGGTTCTTGAAGTCCTGGACTACGTTGTCGAGCTCTTTACAGATTCGAGAGACTTCGCTCTTGCTGAGCCCCTGAATGCCCATAGACTCGACCAGTTCATCCACCTTACGGGTGCTCACGCCATGGACATACGCTTCTTGAACTACGGACAGAAGAGCCTTCTCAGCCTTGCGTCGAGGCTCCAGGATACTGGGGAAGTAGCTCCCCTTACGCAGCTTCGGAATCTGCAATTCCATCGTTCCAACACGAGTATCCCATTCCCGGCTTCGGTGCCCATTGCGGCTGTTGCTACGCTTCTCACTACGCTCATACCGATCAGCACCAATCAGAGAGCTCACCTCCGCCTCGATCACCGCCTGGGTGAGGACTCTCAACCCCTCCTTCAGGAAATCCACATCCCCATCATCCAATCCGATCTTGCGAATTAACTCCAAAAGTGCGATCTTGTCTGTAGAAGCCATCGATGTGCCTCCTCTACTATTTGCTCGTCACTTTTAGTAGATGGCACTCGATGGCTTTTTCGTCAAGATCCAGCCGTGTAATTTACACCACTACTTGAGACTCTAACTACTGGACTCAACTCCTATTTCAGCCTAACACCAAACTGAGTGGATTTAGATAGGCTGGTTGCAGCTGAAAAAATGTAAGGAGTCTAACTGTTTGGACTTTTTGTGCCGATTACATACCCCTAACTACGTTGTATAGTAACAGCACGGAAAGAATCGTGATCCCCGCAAGGATGAACCAGCCCCAGATATTATACGTTATTCCATTCGCATACTTGCCCATGATCCGTCGATCCCTTACGAGAAGCAGTAGAAAAAGTAGTGCAGGAATAATGAGTATCGCCGACACAAACTGTGCGATAACTGCCATTAGATTCAGCGGTAGGGAAGGAATTAGAACGGTGAGTGCCGCGATCGTCACGCTCCCAAAATACATCCCATAAAATTTCGGTGCTTTGTGAACCTTATCATTCAGGCTGTTTGCCCAACCAAGAGTTGTGGCAAACGTCCAAGAAGTAGACATGGAAATTGTAAAAGCGGCGAGAAATCCAGCATTGAACAGCCCGAAAGCGAATAAATCCGCACCTACAATTCCGATATGTTGTGCGTAGGCATGAATGACTTGCAACGGGCCTGATAAAGAGTCAACCACGTTACTCGATGGTGTGTATAGCGCTGCGCCGCAGATAATCAAAATTGCCGCGATCAAAACTTGGCTCACGCTTCCTGTTACGGTATCCAGGCGGCCAAAACGCAGGTCCTTTGCGGTCATCCCTTTGTCTAAAACTGCACCACCTTGAAAGAAGATCATCCACGGTGCAAAGGCGTTACCAATAGTTGCTATGATGTACCAAAGGAATAGTGTGTGTGTTTCGGAGGGAATTGACCAGTGACTAAAGGCATTCCCGATTCGTGCGATGCTTGGGTGAGTCATAATGGACACAACTATAAAAACAACATTGAACGTACCGAGCAGGAGCGCGAGACGTTCTTTTGTCCAGTAGCTTCCAAATATAGCGATCGAAATCACGATAACAAGGCTTAGAAGATCACTTGCTACAAATGGAATACCGAGAATGGAAAGTCCTGCGCTCATGCCGATGAACTCAGTAATCAAAGAGAGGATGTTGTTTAGAAAGAGCGTACCAAGCGAAAATTTTGCCCAGAACGTGCCGAAACGTTCCGAAATCATAGTTGTAAAACTGCGTTGAGTCACTACACAGAGTCGCATCACCATTTCTTGCACGGTGTATGTGAGTGGGGCGAGAAGCAACACGAATGGGATAAAAAATCCGATGCTGAATTGGGCACCCGTAATTACATAGCTTAGAACGCCTCCTGCGTCGTTGTCACCGATCATGGCCAGCAATCCGGGGCCAAGGAATATCCAAAACACATTTATCAATTGAAAACGTGATTTCTGTCTCTTTGTTGGGGCGTCAATCTTCTCTTGAACATCCATCCTGATGACAACTCCTCAGCAGTTGACGGCATATCATATACAAAGACAATACGATGTGTGTTGATGAAGTGTTGAGAAATGACCAACACCAAAACATTACAGGGGTGTCTAATGAGATGGAGCAGAAAGGGCCGAACCAGCTTGAGGATACAGTCAAGTCTCTGTTAAAACAGCGGTCCATGTCACTACGCACACTTAGCAAACGAACGGACATAGACGTTGCGTCGATTTCAAGGATGCTTTCGGGCAAACAAAAAGCCAACCCAGACTACTTACAGAGGATCGCAGTTGAATTGGATGTACCTGCCGATGAATTATTTCGTGCTGCGGGATTTGACGTAGGCAGAACGAAGTCACAGGACTCTTTAGATTTTGTTCGTGAGTTGCTTAATGGACAAGAGTTTTCAAAACAGGCCATCGAAATGGAGTTGGCCAAGTACGAGGACTATGCGCGAACCGATGAAGGTGCGAACCTGATTGTCGAGAAATTCCTCGAGAAACGCCAGCAAGTTTCGGGGACTGGTGCATTCATTGAGCAGCTAGACAAGATGTATAACGGATTTTTAGATAGTAACTCTGATGAAGAGCGATGTATTTTGGGGAGTGGCCTGCTGTATTTTGTTCTGTCTACAGATATGATCCCTGACTATATATTCCCGATTGGTTATATTGACGATGCTTTGGCGATCCAAATAACGTGGAATCGTTTTTTGCTGATCCATCGAACGACAAATGAATAATTGCATCCGGTTAGTCTGGCTAACAGAAAGGTTTATATTTACAAAATTATTTGGCATAACCTACAGTATATAAGCGTCTTACAGGCGATTTGACATTCACTCACTGTGCCAATTCTCCATGACATATCAATTGTCTGGACAGGACGGGGTTCAATACGCCCGCACTCCGCTTGTCGAAAGTTGTAGGTGCGAACAAACAACATAGACAAGATGAAGAGGTGCGGGTCTTGGAGAGACTCTCAAAACTATGATGCGACGCGAGATCCGCGGGCACAAAGACTGGGAATTCACCGACAGCCTGTTTCCTGATATCTGGGTCAGATGCAGTAGGTGCGTCTTCTGGGCCGAGAGATGGATTACACAGCATCCCGCCGTGCCCGTCCTAGACTAATTGATTCTTATCTGGAGTACATACAACGGCGGTTGGAGGCTTATCCGGAGCTGACGGCAAAGAGATTGTTCAGGGAAATCCGGGACATGGGATTCAGTGGGTCAAAACGGATGGTCCTCGATACGTTGCTCCGCTTAAGGCAAGGGTTCCGGACCGTGTCCATAAGCCATACGAGACGACCAAAAATGCCCACATTCATCGTCTGAGGGTGTGTATACTCAAATTCCATCAAGTGCCCGTCGGTTCACCAGCTTGTGACGATTATTTTGGGTAAGGCACCTTGACGAAACTGGGTAATCGAGCACGATTAAAAACAAGCTGTCTGCGGTGAACACCGCGGGTGAAGGCTTTGCTCCTTCGTTCCTTATCATCGACCGGCGAATTGCCTCTTGATGAAGCGACGACGGGATATATTTGATTTGCCGAGGCAAAACCGTCAATGGCGGTGCGTCGAAACTCGGCACATTCTACACGTAGGGGCAATTTACACACAAATTCGGACTTGACCCATTTTTGCACCCTTGCCCCCATCATATCAAGATATTATAATATGTGTAAAGGAGATGAGCCATTGTGCAAAACAATGAACAGGAGCGGCACACAGGTACTGGCATGTGGGGCTTATTGGGACTCGTTGCTCTTCCCGTGCTCTGTTGTGGGCTGCAAACTTTGATTGGAGTTCTCGGTGTCACGACAGCGGGTGCGGTTTTGGCGTCAGACCGCTATTGGATTGTGGGCGGCCTTGTCATCTTGATCGGTATCGTGATGTTTATTGTATCACGCCGTCGCAAAAAGTCCGGGACAGATTCATGTTGTGCGATATCTCCCAGCGACCTGTCGTCCAAGGAGAAAGCCTGAAGGAGCTGAATGACGTGCGAGAACTCAATACAGCATCTCTTGACAGCGTGACGCAGACGGAGATTTATGCAAAGTTTTTTCACGGATTGTCGAACCCAACACGTTTTAAAATCGTGGAGGCCTTGCTCGATCAAGAGATGAACGTCAGTCAACTCGTAGATGCAATTGGAGCTTCTCAAAGCCAGGTGTCAAATCAACTCGCTTGTCTGAAGTGGTGTGGTTACGTGACATCGAGGCAGGAGGGCAAATACATTCTGTATCGCATTTCGGATGAACGTGTTCGTACGATCCTTCAACTGGCCAAGGAAATTGTCGCCGATAACGCAGAACATATCCGGTGTTGCACCAGGATGTAAACACGTGTGAGAATTGGAGGGCTAAGCATGAACAGGATTTGGCTTGGCGGTGCCCTGGTGGTCGTGCTTGGCGCTGTTGTTTTGGGATTCACCCGGTTTGAACATGCGACAGCGGCACCAACGGCAACTGGACCGCAGTCGGCGACTGCACAGCGGACAAGCCAACAAATCTCTGCGACTGCTACCGGGTTGAGCGAGCTTCGTTTTACGGATGTCTCCGGAAAAAAGATTTCCGTCAATCCTAATGAGAAGACAGTGCTTCATTTCATGACCTCGTCTTGTTCAGACTGTTTGCCAACAGAGGCGACATTGGCCAAGTTTCAAAACATGCCAGGCGTTCAACTGATTTCGGTTGACGTGGAGCCTCAAGCCGACAATGCCGGCACGATTGCGCAGTTT
Organism: Alicyclobacillus sacchari; assembly: GCF_004366795.1. GTDB lineage: Bacteria > Bacillota > Bacilli > Alicyclobacillales > Alicyclobacillaceae > Alicyclobacillus > Alicyclobacillus sacchari. The sequence continues at coordinate 13,810 of NZ_SORF01000010.1, forward strand.
GCGCAGGTGGCGGGCAGCCACTGGCCTTATGTATTGGAGACGAATTCGTCTCTTCTCCAAAAGTTCCACGTGACGGAACTGGATACGGTGGTCGTGCTTTATCACAACAAGGTTATCTACGAAGGGGTTGTGCCATCAGAAGCCCAACTCAAGAAGGTGCTTGCATGAACGCTGAACTTGCAGTCGTTCTGGGTGCGGGCATGATGGCGGCTTTCAACCCATGTGGTGTCGCCATGTTGCCCTCCTATATTGTACACCTGATTGCCGGACGTGAGCGGCGTGTCTGGGACGGGGTGTGGGCAGGTCTACTCATGACTGCCGGTTTTCTGATTGTATTCCTGCTGGCTGGCGTCGTCGCGGTGACGTTTGCGACAGTATTCGGCAAAGCAGTGGCGTGGATTGCAGAGGCCGTCGGCGTAGTGTTCGTTGTTCTGGGGATACTGATGTTGTTTGGTAAACGTGGGGTTACATTCCATATCGGGGGTGACTGGAACTTACAACGAGGCAGCCAGTGGTCCGTGTTTCTATACGGCATCGCCTATGCACTCGGTTCACTTGGCTGTACGCTACCGCTCTTCTCTGTTCTCGTGTTGTCGTCTTTTCACAGTCAGGGATTTGCAAGTGGGATGTCCGACTTTGTGCTCTATGCGCTTGGCATGGGCTTGGTGGTGACCGTCATTTCCCTGGCGTCCACGATCTCGCAGCAACTGGTCGGAAAGTGGGTTCGGTCTGGGGCTCGATGGATGGGGCGGTTCAGTGCGCTCATTACACTCGCGACCGGTGTGTATCTCGTCGTCTACTGGCTGCCGTACGTGCGTCTATATGCGGGGTTTTGACGGAGGTGCTTTTGTGACGAATTCAAGCGGCAAGAAACAAATCCGGCTTGTCGTGAACGGTATGACTTGTCATGACTGCGAACGGCACGTATCCCATGCACTTCAACTTGTGGGTGCTAAAAATATATCTGTAAGTTTTCGGGAGAATGAAGTCATCTTTGAATTGGCTGATCTGAATCGTTTGGATGATGCACAACGGGCGATTGCCGATTTGGGCTATCAACCAGGGGATGCTACCATCCTCAGTGGTTGCCAGCCGGGAAAGGTCATCGAATTGGACGGGAACTACGATTTTGATTTCCTCATCATCGGATCCGGCGGCGCAGCGTTTTCTGCTGCAATTGAAGCATCGTCCTATGGTGCGAAAATCGCCATGGTGGAGCGAGGCACAGTCGGTGGGACTTGTGTGAACATTGGTTGCGTCCCGTCAAAGAACATGCTTCGGGCGGGAGAAATCAATCATCTGGCAGCGAGCAATCCGTTTCTCGGGTTAAACACAAGCGCTGGTCCGGTGGACATGAAGACCCTCATTGACCGAAAGAATGAACTGGTCGGCGAGCTACGCCAACACAAGTACGTGGATTTGATTGACGAATACGGCTTTGAACTGATTCAAGGGGAAGCGTATTTCGTGAATGAATCGACTGTCGAAGTGAATGCTCGGAAAATCACGGCCCGAGGCTTCCTGATTGCGACCGGCGCTTCCCCGTTCGTGCCGGACATCCCTGGCCTCGCCGATGTCGATTACCTAGACAGCACAACCGCTCTTCAGCTTGGGGAAGTCCCGAAGCGCCTTATCGTGATTGGCGCCGGATTTATCGGATTGGAAATGGGGAGCCTGTTTCGGAACCTGGGCTCGGAGGTCACCCTGTTGCAACGTGGATCCCGCATTTTGCCCAAGGCCGAACCGGAAGTCGCTGCTGCTGTGAAACAAGCCTTGACCGAGAAGGGGATTCGAGTCATCACGGATGCCGCCGTCAAACATGTCGAGCAGGACGGGAATCTTAAACGGGTGTTCATCACACTAAACGGCAAGGAACAGGTCGTAGAGGCCGAAGCATTGCTTGTTGCCACAGGCCGGAAACCGAACACGGAGTCGTTGAACCTGGGCGCGGCGGGCGTGAAGGTCGGTCATCGTGGCGAAGTCCTGGTGAATGAATACCTGCGCACTAGCAATCACCGGATCTATGCCGCAGGGGACGTGACGATGGGCCCGCAGTTTGTGTACGTGGCCGCTCACGAGGGAGCCATTGCGGCGCAGAATGCGGTTGTCGGCGCCGACAAGCAAGTGGACCTAAACGCAGTGCCTGGCGTGACGTTCACGAATCCTGCGATTGCAACGGTTGGCTTGACGGAAGAACAGGCGAGATCCGCCGGGTATGACGTATTGACTTCCGTGCTGCCGCTTGACACCGTACCACGGGCTTTGGTGAATCGGGAGACGACCGGGGTGTTCAAGCTCGTGGCGGATGCCAAGACACGCAGAATCATCGGTGTCCACGTGGTGGCGGAGAATGCCGGGGATGTTATCTACTCGGGCGTGATCGCCGTGAAGTTTGGGTTGACCATTGAGGATGTGAGGTCGACGCTTGCCCCATACCTGACCATGGCAGAGGGATTGAAACTGGCGGCCCTGACGTTTGATAAGGATGTGGCGAAGTTGTCGTGTTGTGCGGGCTAGCCCGTGGCATCACGATACGTATATCTTCATCCAAATTTTGATGCACGTTACCAGGATGAAGCATTGCCGGGGTCGCCTGTATCCATTTTACGTTTAACCGCTTACCCAACCGGGCCCGCAGTGGTGTCCCCACAGGGCTTGCCCAAATCATAACGAGGGCTGGCCCTAGCAAAACATCTCCAGCCCACAGATTTTTCCTCCATCATTCCAATCGAGGAAATAAACGTAACCGTCAGAGATGAAGCAACCGTCAACCGAGTAAGAATGCTCCAGATCACCAGCATGATTGGCACGAGCAGGAATGTTCCGGCCGCTCCAACGATGCCTGAGAGAAGAATCCCACGCCATCGACCAACCCCGACGCCGGTGTACACAATGAGGTAATCGTGCAGTTGATTTCCTTTCCGAAAGGCCCAAACGCGCGATGCTGTAGCAAATCAAACCTGAATTGCATTGATTCGGAAACTTGGTATGCGGGAAATACAGTAACACCCAATCAAGGCGCAGCGTATAGCAGCAAAAAGCGGCGTTCAAAAAGATACGATGTTGCCCCAGGGCTCTTGACATAACATCGTACCGCTGCTCTCGATGAATTGGACAGTTTCGACGACGTGAAGCAGAGAAAATCGTTCTCTACCTGTTCTCGGGCATTTCTTTGCCGTAGAATGAATATAACAATTCAGAACAGTATTTCACCATGCAGAACCAGAGTCTTCCCCAGAGGGGGCATTTGGAGGCGATCCCATCGTGCCGCTTCAGTCGAAGCCACACCCTGCGGATACGGCGGAACATTTGGCCAACGTGATCGGCCTTCATCATGTTCGCATCGTACCCGCCTGTACACTGCACATGCACGAGTCTTCGCAGGATGTTTGTCTCGCCGAGCCATCCAGTGAAGAGGAGGTGCTCGCCGTTCTCGCTTACGCGCGCGATCACGGCCTGAGCTTGCTTCCTTGCGGTGCTGGTCGTTTACTCGCCTATGGCCCGCCGGCAGAGGCACCTGACATTTGGCTGTCCCTGCGGCGTATGAACCGGGTGGTCAGCTTGTCCCAGGGTGATCTCATCGTCTCGGTGGAACCCGGTCTGACCATGTCGGAACTGACATCTACGCTCACTTCAGCGGGTCTCATGCTGCCCTACGATCCGCCCGCGCCTGCGGATGCGACGCTTGGCGGCCTGCTGAGCGCGGGGGTAAGCGGGCCGCGGCGCGCACTGTACGGATCGTTGCGCGACATGGCCATTTCTCTGCGCGTCGCGTTGCTCGATGGCCGCGTCATTCGTACGGGTGCAAAGGTCGTCAAGAACGTCGCCGGCTACGACATGACGAAGTTGTTCATCGGCGCTTGGGGCACGCTTGGCGTGATCACCGAAATCACCTTAAAGCTGCGGCCGTTGCCTATGCACCGTGAGACTGTGTTGGCTGCAGGGACGCTTGATGCACTTGGCTCATTTCGCGAACGGATCGTACAATCGGCGCTGCAGCCGAGCCGCTTGGAAGTTGTCTGGCAAGGGGAGACCGACAAGACGCAGGACTGGGTGCTCGCCGTGGACTGCGATGAGCATGAGCGATCCGCCAAGGCGCAAACGCAGATTCTCGAATCGATGGCTCATGATTTAGGGCTTACGGTGGAGACGCTGGAACAGCATGCCGCTGATACGTGGTGGGCAGACCATGCCGGGGCCATTTCGGATCGCATGGTTTGTATCCGCTTACAAGGGCCGCCGACTAAGCTTTTTTCAGCTTTGGCGCCGGTGCTCGATACGATTGCTGCACTTGCCGAGGAGCCGCGCAACATCAGCGCAACCGCCGGCGGCATCACGGGTGTTGCCAGGATTGCGTTCGATCCCGCTCGCGCCTTGCTGGACGATCCCGCCTGCTGGCAGAAGCTACGAGATGTCATTGCCGCTTCCGCACTCGAAATGACTGTGGAGCGTGCGCCCACCGCCATTCGCGCACAGTGCACCACATCGCCGTTTGTGCCTGGGGCCGCCGCTGTCATGCAGCGGTTAAAGCAAACGTTCGACCCGGAGCATCTCTTATCTCCAGGTCGTTTTCTGGGAGGGATGTGAGATGGTGAAGGATTCGTCTTCCATGGCACCACGTTTGACCGATTTTTGTTTTCCGGACGCACCGGAGGAAGACAAGTACTCGGTCTGCGTACATTGCGGGTTTTGCCTCGAAGTCTGCCCTACTTATCAGGCGTGGGGCGACGAAAATCACTCCCCGCGCGGGCGCGTGTTTCTAATTAAGTCTTGTGCAGAAGGGGAGCTGCCGCTGGACGAAAGCGTGATCGATCCCGTCTTTACCTGTCTCGACTGTCGTGCCTGCGAGACGGTTTGTCCATCCGGAGTCCAGGTGGGAGCCCTTGTCGAAGAAGCGCGGGGACAAGTCTTTCACGCACGCCGCGAGCGCGGGGATACCAACGCCTTGATGCGACTTTTTTTGCGCGGCGTCTTCCCACGTCCGGGGCGCCTGAAGGCCATTCGGCGACTCATGCGATTCTATCAGAAATCCGGCCTGCAAACGCTCGCGCGATCCACTGGAGTCATGCGTGTTCTGCCGCCACAAGTGCGTGAGATGGAAGACGTGATTCCGGAGATTGACGCCGGTCCCGCTATAGACGTGTTGCCGCCCGTGATGGCGCCGAAAGGTGAGCGCAAGGCCACGGCCGCACTGTTTACCGGTTGTGTAATGGACGTGTTTTTCTCCGACGTTAACAAGGCTACTGCGCGCGTCATGGTACGCAACGGTGTGGAAGTGCAGGTACCTCGTGATCAGATTTGTTGCGGGGCGTTGCAGGTGCATGCGGGCGATCGAGATATGGCCCGCGAAATGGCGAGGAAAAACATCGAAGTGTTCGAGCAGGCGGGTGCGGACTACATTGCCATCAACGCGGCTGGTTGCGGCGCAGCCCTGAAGGAATATCCAGAGTTGTTTCACGACGATCCCGCTTGGCACGAACGGGCGGTCCAATTCTCTGCGCGCGTGCGCGATATTTCACAACTGCTTGTCGAGGTCGGGTTCGATCCGCCAAAAGCCGAACTTCCCATGTCCATCACCTACCACGATGCCTGCCACTTGTGCCACGCGCAGAAGATCCGCCGGGAGCCAAGATCCATCCTCACGTCCGTTCCGGGCGTGGACCTTCGCGAGATGCCAGACTCGGATCGTTGTTGCGGTAGCGCCGGCATTTACAATCTCACACATCCAGTCATGGCCGGTGAGTTGCTCGAGCGCAAGATGGACGACGTGCCTCAAGGGGTCGACGCCATTGTCATGGGAAATCCGGGCTGCATGATGCAGATTCGCCTCGGTGTGAAGAAACGCAATCAACAGCTTCGCGTCATGCACACCGTCGAGGTGCTCGATCTCGCTTATCAAAGGGAGGAGACGCCATGAGAGATGCGCATATCGACGCGCTGGTGAACATCGTGGGTGAGCGCCGCTGTCTTTGGAATCCCAATCAGGTACGAGCTTACGCTTGTGATGGGTACACGGCGGAGTCGGCAATACCCCGTGCTGTGGTGTTTCCCGAGTCGACAGACGAGGTGGCACAAATCTGCCGCTATCTATACGAGCATAGCATTCCCTACCTTCCGCGTGGCGCCGGTACCGGTCTTTCGGGTGGGGCCACGCCGACGGGCGGCGAGGTGGTATTGAGTCTTGCGCGGATGAACCGACTGCTTGCCGTCGATTTTGATCATCTGCGGGCCATAGTCCAGCCGGGGCTCGTGAACCTCACGCTGACCCGGCGGGTTGCCCATGAAGATTGTTATTACGCCCCGGATCCCTCGAGCCAGTCTGTCTGTACGATTGGCGGCAACTTCGCGGAGAATGCAGGGGGCAGTCACTGTCTCAAATATGGGGTCACGACGAACCATATTGTTGCGGCGAAGGTCGTGCTGCCAGATGGCAGCGTGATCGACGTCGGAGCGCCATTTGGCGATGCACCGGGCTACGATCTGTTGGGGCTGCTTGTGGGCTCAGAAGGTACGCTTGGGATCGCGACGGAGATCACGGTGCGCATTCTGAAGAAACCCCAGGCTCTGCGAACGGCACTTGCATATTTCGATCGGGTCGCAGACGCGTCGGATACGGTGACGGATATTATTGTTGAGGGTATCATCCCCGCGGCCATCGAGATGATGGACCAGCTCGCCATGCAAGCGGTCGATAAAAGCAACTATCACGTCGGGTACCCGCATGACATCGAAGCGGTTTTGCTGATCGAGGTGGACGGTCTGGCTGCGGGGGTGGATGAGGTCATGGCGCGCGTGGTGGAATTGTGCCGCAAGCACAACGTCCGCGAGGTGAAGGTGGCACAATCGGACGCAGAGCGGGCGTTGTGGTGGTCCAGCCGGAAGATGGCTTTTGGCGCCATGGGGCGCTTGTCTCCGGATTATATCGTGCAGGACGGCGTGATTCCGCGTACTCGTTTGACCGAGGTGTTGCAGAAGATCGAAGCGATCAGCCAACGGCACGGCCTTCGGATTGCGAACGTGTTCCATGCGGGCGATGGCAATCTGCATCCGCTCGTTCTATACGACAGCCGCGTACCAGGCGAAGCGGAGCGCGCGGTGCAGGCCGGATCCGAGGTGTTGCGCGCATGCGTGGACGCGGGAGGCAGTATCACGGGTGAGCACGGCGTGGGGATTGAGAAAATTGGCGAGATGGCCTACATGTTCTCAGCGGACGAACTTCAAGTGCAGCGCGCTGTGAAGGCCTGTTTTGACGCCAAAGGCATCGTCAATGCAGGCAAGTTAATCCCATTGCCTGGACGCTGCGTCGAGGTCAAACACGCTCGCGACATCATCGAGGATCACTGGCAGATTCTCAATTCATTTCCGGATCAAGCAGAGGTGCAGGTGCGCGGTGCGCGGGCGCACGGGGCTGGCGCGGAGCATACTACGAGTGTACAAGGATGAGGTGAACCGATTGGAGGACTATACAGTCAAATCGGTCGACAAAGCGCTTCTTTTGCTCGAGATGGTAAGCGAGCATCCCGACGGAATTGCGATCTCAGAACTGGCGCAGGAGGTGGGCATGTACAAGAGCACAGTGCACCGTCTGCTCGGCACGATGATGCGGCGGGGCTATATCGAGCAGGATCCCGTGAGCGGGCGCTATAAGTTGGGCTATACCGTGCTCGATCTCGGCATGAAGCTGCTGTCCTCCATCGATATGCGCCGGGAGGCGATGCCAGCACTGCAAGAGCTGGCCTTTGCGACAAACGAAGTTGTGCATTTGGCTCTGCTGGATCGAGGCTCGGTCGTCTACGTCGAAAAGGTGGAGAGTGCAAACACCGTTCGCATGCATTCCCGCGTGGGGACGCGCGTGCCAGTGCATGCGACGGGCCTGGGCAAAGCCATTCTCGCCTTTTTGCCCAAGCGCGAAGTGCAGGACATCGTTCGCCGCTATGGATTGCCCAGACTTACAGCGCATACTGTCACGGATGTCAACCAGTTTTTCGAGTCGCTCGACGAGACGAGATCGACCGGATTCGCGTTTGACATCGAGGAGCATCAGGAAGGTGTGTGTTGCGTCGCGGCCCCCATTTTTGCCCATGATGGGTACGTGGTTGCGGCGGTCAGCGTGTCGGGCCCGGGCTTACGCATGACGCACGAGCGGATGATGGAACTTGTTCCCCTGGTGAAGCGTGCAGGGCAGAGGATTTCGGAGCGCCTCGGTTACAAGAGCGCATTCATCGCGCCTTGAGGGTCTCCGAAGATCGGGAAGAGGGTAATGTAGACATCACAGCGGATATTGCAAAAGAACCCCGCCGTGGAGGCGGGGTTTCGTATGGCGTTGGTCATGCGTTTTCACGTTGGGCCATAGGGTTCATGCCGTGCGGTTTCTCTCGATCACGCCAGATGCGCGTACCCGGGCAACGTCAGGAAGTCGGCAAAATCGTCCGCCGTAGACGTTTCATCGAGCAATTGTGCGGCGAGCGGGAACTTGCTTTCGGCGTACGCTTCGGGGCCTAGTTCATCTTGCAATGTCGCCAGTTCCTCTGCGAGAATCTGGTGGAACAGTTCAGGCGTCACCTTGCGCCCGTCGTCGAGTACGCCTTTCGGGTGATGGATCCACTGCCAAATTTGTGCCCGCGAAATTTCGGCAGTGGCCGCGTCTTCCATGAGGTTGAAGATAGGCACCGCACCCGATCCCCGCAGCCACGCTTCGATGTACCGGAGCGCAACTGCCACATTCGTGCGCAGGCCTCCCTCCGTGATGGTGCCCTCCGGAACCGCGACGAGATCAGCAGCGGAGACGTCGACATCTTCACGCAGGCGATGCACCTGATTGGGCGTCGGCATGAGGCGATTGAAGACCTCCATCGCGATCGGCACCAGACCCGGGTGCGCCACCCAGGTGCCATCGTGTCCGTCCTGAGCTTCGCGCTCCTTGTCAGCGCGCACCTTGGCGAGAGCCTCTTCGTTTGCCTGAGGATCGTTCTTGATGGGAATCTGCGCGGCCATGCCGCCCATCGCAAATGCCTTGCGCCGGTGGCACGTGCGGATTGTGAGGAGGGTATAGGCGCGCATGAACGGAACCGTCATCGTCACCTGCGCTCGATCCGGCAAAATGACTTCGGGATGCTTGCGGAACTTCTTGATATAGCTGAAGATGTAGTCCCAACGGCCGCAGTTCAGGCCGGCAGCGTGATCTCGCAGTTCGTACAAAATCTCGTCCATCTCGAATGTCGCGAGGATGGTCTCGATGAGCACTGTCGCCTTGATACTCCCTTGTGGAATGCCGAGCGTGTCCTGTGCATAGACGAACACGTCGTTCCAGAGCCGAGCCTCCAGGTGACTCTCCATTTTTGGCAGGTAGAAGTAGGGGCCGGAGCCGCGTGCCAAGAGCTCTTTGGCGTTGTGGTAGAAGTAGAGTCCAAAGTCGACGAGGCCTCCCGTAGCCTCGCGCCCATCGACCAGAATGTGCTTTTCGGGCAGATGCCAACCGCGTGGGCGCACAATCAGCGTCGCAATCTCGTCGTTCAACTTGTAGTGCTTGCCTTCGGGACTCGTGAAGCTGATGGTACGACGAATGGCGTCGCGCATGTTGATCTGACCCTGCACGACGTTTTCCCACGAGGGAGCGCAAGCATCTTCGAAGTCGGCCATAAAGCATTTGGCACCTGAATTCAGGGCGTTGATTACCATTTTGCGATCCGAACTCGGCCCGGTGATTTCGACGCGGCGATCCTGCAAATCTGCCGGAATCGGTCCTACGGTCCATTCACTCTCGCGAATGTCTTTCGTCTCAGGCAGGAAGTCCGGCCATTCACCCGTAAACAGCCGCTCCTCGCGTTGCTTACGCAACTGCAGCAGCTCATTCCGGCGCGGACCAAAGCGGCGTTCCAGTTCCGCGACAAATCGAAGTGCGTCCGCCGTTAAAATGTCGGCAAACTCTGGCCTGTATGCACCCGTGATCTGCACACCCTGTGGGCAATCGTACGATCCCGTCATCCCTATCTCTCCTCCCTCATATCCCTGGATACGCTTTCATGATAGCACGTTGTTGTGTAATAAGAAATAATGTTCTGAATTACGGAACGGAACTGCCGCAAGGATGAAGAAGCCTCTCGCGTCAAATTTTCGTATGTTCATTCTGCTATACGGAATCTTTTGAAACTCGCAGTGGAAACCGTTTTCATGATGTGGGTGCCATACTACAATGACGTCAGAGCGAGGGTGTCTCAAGTGATGTGGAGGTGACGCGATCGTCGAACGGGATATGCGTTAGGGAGGCGTTCGGTGTAGCGCCTTTTGAATCCGTACGGATGGGGGGAGTTCCATGGGGAATGCATTGTTTCATCAACTGTTGACGCCTATCGGCAACTCGACAGGACTATCGTTTCTTATTGGCATCATTCCGATTGCGGTCGTACTCGTTCTCCTTGGCGTGGTGCGTGCACCGGCCTGGATTTCGGCGCTTTCGGGTCTGGTTGTGGGCCTTATTGAGGCTGTGGCCGGTTGGCAGATGCCGTTTCATCTCGCGATGAGCTCAGTTGGCGAGGGTATGGTGTTTGCGGTTTGGCCGGTCATGTGGATTGTCTGGAACGCGATGTGGCTCTACAACATCAGTCAGCGCACTGGCGCGTTTGCTCAGTTTCGCGATTGGATGTATCGGTATGCAACGGATGACAGGCGGATTCAACTACTCATCATCGCGTTTGGTTTCGGAGCGCTGATGGAAGGCATTGCAGGCTTTGGCACGCCGGTGGCGATTGCCTCGGCATTGTTAGTGGGGCTCGGGTTTCCGGTTCTGGAAGCTGTTACGTACGCCCTCATCTTCGATACGGCGCCTGTTGCGTTTGGCGCACTAGGTGTCCCGATTGTCACACTCGGGTCTGTTACGAACCTCAATGTAAGCGCTTTATCCTCGATGGTTGGTCGCCAGTTGCCCATCTTTGCATTCATTCTTCCGTTTTACGTGATCGTCGTCATGGGAGGATGGAAGGCCCTGAAGGGAGCCTGGCCCGTGGCGCTCGTGGGAGGTCTCTCGTACGCCGTCACGCAGTTTGCGGTTGCCAATTTTGTTGGGCCGGCCTTACCTGACGTGTTGGCCGCGCTCGTTTCCCTGGTCTGCATCGTCCTTTTTACGCGCGTATGGCGGCCAAAGGACACAAACCACTTCCGATCGTTCGTCCATACGGGAGCGCAAAGCGAAACCGCAGCGACAATCGAAGGCGGTTCGACGGGTTCGCTGTGGCGTGGCTGGGTACCTTGGCTGACCGTCACAGGTGTCGTGATCATCTGGACGTTCCTCAAGATTGCAGAGATTGGACAGATGAAGATCAAATGGCCGGGCTTAAACGACCAAGTGTACCTTACTCTTTATCAGAAACCGTACGACGCGGTATGGGCATTCCAACCTTTGGCCACGGGCACGGCTATTCTCGTGGCTGTGATCCTAACGGCACTGTTTTTGCGCGCAGGATGGAAGACGTTCTGGATCGCAGCCGTCGACACGTGGAAGCAACTTGTGTTCCCCATTCTGACGGTGATGTTCATCGTTGGCCTGGCGTATCTGTACAACTACTCCGGCATGGCGTATACACTTGGCGTTGCGGTTGCGGCGCTGGGAAGTTGGTTTCCGTTTTTCTCCGGGTTCCTCGGCTGGATCGCGTGTTTTCTCTCCGGATCGGACACATCGTCCAACGCGCTCTTTGGCAATTTGCAAGTGGTAGCGGCCAATCGGCTTCACTTGAATCCCGTATTGATGGCGGCAACCAATTCGTCAGGCGCGGTCATGAGCAAGATGATCTCTCCACAGAACGTGACGACCGGTGTATCGACCGGCGAATTGCGCGGAAAAGAGGGTTTCGTCATCCGGCGGACGTTCTGGCACAGTCTCGTTCTGACTGTTCTTCTGGGGATTTTGGTCGTGCTGCAAGCGCATGTGTGGAGCGGCATGATTCCGAAACCGTAAGGAATGTGCATCATCCGATCGCGACGGCACATGAGGAGGTCGAGCATGGAATTGCAGCGCAGTGGAATCAGCCTGATTTATCGCCTCGAGATCGCCAATCAAGGCAACATGTTCGCCAAGCTGGCCAGTCTGGTGGGCAATGCTGGAGGCGACATCGCCGCGGTCGATATGATCCGCGTCACACAGGAAGCCGTGGTGCGCGACGTCACGATCAATGTGGGCAATCGCGAGCATGGCCGTCAGATTGCAGAGTTGTTAGATGCTGAAGATGGCATCCACGTGGTGGCGGTATCCGACCGGACGTTTCTGGTTCACTTGGGCGGCAAGCTCGAAATTGCGCCCAAGATTCAGGTCAAGAACCGGGACGATTTGTCGCGTGTGTATACGCCTCATGTCGCGAGGGTATGCGAGGCCATCCATGAAGATCCATCGAAGGCGTTTCAGTTGACCATTAAGCGAAATACGGTCGCCGTGGTGTCGGATGGTACGGCCGTACTGGGACTGGGCGACATTGGTCCATACGCTGCGATGCCTGTCATGGAAGGTAAGGCTATGCTGTTTAAGCAGTTTGCGGGCATCGATGCGTTTCCCATCTGCCTGGACACGAAGGATCCGGACGCCATCGTCGAGACGGTGAAGCGCATTGCACCAGCATTTGGCGGCATCAATTTGGAAGACATAGCGTCTCCGCGCTGCTTCTACATTGAGGAGCGCTTGAAGACTGAGTTGGACATTCCCGTCTTCCACGACGATCAGCATGGTACCGCGGTGGTGATGCTCGCTGGTTTGCTGAACGCCGCGAAGTTGGTGCGTAAAGAGTTGAAAAATCTTAAGGTGGTGGTGGTCGGCATCGGCGCTGCGGGCGTGGCGTGCACGAAGATGCTTCTTTCCGCCGGGGTGACGAACATCATTGGCGTGACCTTGGAGGGAATCCTGCACCGCGGAAGGGAGTATGAAAACGAAATTTGGAACTGGTACAAGGAGCACACCAATCCGGAGAACATCACCGGATCGCTCGATGATGCCATGGTTGGGGCCGACGTATTCATTGGCGTATCGGGCCCTGGCGTGCTGACGGTAGAACATCTGCGTAAAATGGCTCGAGATCCGATTGTGTTTGCGATGGCGAATCCGACGCCGGAAATTGAGCCGGAAGTAGCTGCCCCACATGTGCGGATTTTGGCGACCGGTCGATCCGATTACCCTAACCAGATCAACAATGTCCTGTGTTTTCCGGGCATCTTCAAAGGGGCGCTGGCAGCGCGGGCGTACACCATCAACGAGGACATGAAGCTTGCGGCGGCACAGGCGATTGCTTCGGCCATTCGTGAGAACGAGTTGCGAGAGGACTACATCATTCCGTCCGTCTTTAATCAAGCGGTTGTGCAACGAGTCGCGGATGCGGTCGCCGAGGCAGCCCGTCGGACCGACGTGGCACGCCGGGAAGTGATGCCGAAGGACAACTTCTGAACGGGTGCGTTGAAAAGAGCTGGCGCGAATGGACGGCAGGGAGGTGGAGTACACTTCCCTGCCGTTTTGACATGCGATCTCTATGGAGGGTTACCCTCAACTCCTGAGATGTCAACGGTGGAGTGGAAACCGCTCCGAAAGGGGCAAGCCGTTCGGACGTGGGATCGGGACATGTTTCAACAAGCCATCGAGCGGATGATGTCGTGGGAGTCGTGGCATCAGCGTGTTGGGAAAGAGTACGCAAAACTCGTAGAACAAAAAAGTCGATTTGAGCAGAAGAACTTCCTCGGCCAGGAACATCTGGTCCAGATCGTCAATCGCTTGCAACTAGATATGAAAGATGCATCGTCCGGACTTGAATCGAAAGAGCCTACTGCACACTATGTGACGGGACGGGGATTGCGAGGATCGGATAAGGTATTTTCGTGCTCTTCAATTTTGCCCTGTATATGCTTTGATAGGTCTTAGAAGAAAGGAATATCACGTTGTTTGGCGAATTTGAACAGATCATCAAACTCCTCCTGTACGCCTTATCAGACTCATCGAGATGCCTGAAAAACACGGAGGCAAGAGATCATGGGATACGGTAGAGTGAGGCCAAGCATCGCTTCAGTTGCAGTTTGTTCCATTTTGTTGGGTATAACAGGATGTGGTTCGCAGGCATTTGGCACTGTCACCAATCATCCAGGGAAACCACAAGCGTCTGGCGGGATGTCCACCTCGCCGAAGCATGACCGTAAAGACGTGGGGGCTGCTTCCACATCCGGGAAGGAAGCGACGTCTGTGGGGTGGTACTTCGTTCCGACCTATTCGACGTATGGAGCGAACAGTGTGATCGCTGGTATAACCGTACAGCGTAATCGCTTGAAACTGCTCATTCGAACAGATTCGTCCATCAACCATGGAACTGGTTTCGTGTTCTCGAAAGTGTGGCATGCGGCATGGTTCGATCCGGCGGCAGATACGTTGCAATCGGATGGGGAGGTACCAGCTCAAACTCAGATAACCTATCAAGGTCCGGTCAAACTTGTCTTTCCGACCGCTTTCCCGGGTAACTTTGAACGGCAGTCGGTCACTGTGGATATACAGGGGAAATCTGCTGCCAAATGGCCGGCAGCCATTCCTATGTACGGATCGGCTGCGAATCCCGAAGGGCCAACGCCAGGTTCGCTGGATAACCAAATTCTTGGCCAGGTGGGCAACTGGATTTGGGTGGCGCTAAAGGGTCCGCAGTATCCGCCGTTTTATCCCAATCAAAAGCCCTTATTATGGGCATTCCGCTTTTGGGATCGGCTGGTGGCGTTCAATCTGCAAACGGGCCAAGCTGTCGAATATTCGATCCCACGGAGTGATTCCGAATACGTTTGGGCGGTATCCACGGGCACGAATCTCGTCCTTCCAACATTCGTACGGGATGGGAGCCGCGTCTGGGTAGCTGTTGGGCAGTGGGTGGGTTGTTTCCCGAGCGATCCGCTGCCAACTGCGAAATCTGAAAGCGTAGTACACGGATTCAGCGCTGTTCTGCGTAAACCCAGTGCTTCCTATGTGCATGAGGAGGCGCAATCCGCAATGGCCGACTTACAAATGGACGAACGAGAGGTGGCGGACAGTCTAGCAAGTTACTGGGATACGACCATTGGTGCGAATGTGCCTGGTGTGCCATCGTTTCGCATGTATCAAGATGGAAAACGGCAAGCCTGGAATTTGAATACGGTCATTTACAATCACGGCGACTTGCCCTCGGATTTGCTTTGGGCTATGCAATTTCCATTTACGCCAAGTGATCCACGGGCCAGCGAGTGCACGAAGGTAGGGAAGACCATCTTGGCGCTTTTGCGAAGCCCACTCAACGCGGACGCCATCGGCGTTATCCAGATGACGCCGCAGCAAGTGGAGCATCAGTTTCACAACAAGCCACCAGTGTCGCTTCCGGGGTATGTGATTCGCGGCAACGCGTACTGGCCAGATGGAGCGTAAAGGATTGATATGGAACTGGCAGGAGAGTGTCGCGCCGATGCGCGATGCTCTCCGTTGCCAGGTTGGCAATCCCTCCATCACGCCTGATCCAGCATCCGTCGTAGCCGCAACGCCACCACGTTCTGGGCCGCTGCGGATAATTCGTTCACCGTAAGCAAATCGCGAATGGCGTTACCATCGGTCAGGCGACCTTCGCACACATCGTTGATCCGTTCGATGGTCCAATCCGGATGTCTTCGTTCCAGCACCTGCACTGGTTGCCCCGATTCTACATAGCCTTTTTCAAGCACGCGCAAATACCAACCGGTTCGCCCTGAAGCTCTCACTCGGTCGAGCAAATCCGGAATGCCCCAGCGAGCGGAAATCTTCCAGCAGGGACCGCGCATTTGGCTGACTTGAAACTTAGCCCCGCCAATGGCCAAAACGTCTCCAACGCAAACATTGGTTTCGTCCATGCCTTCGATGGTTAGATTTTCGCCGAACCCTCCATAGGGTAAGTCGATATGCAATTCTCGTGTCCATTTCCTATAATGGTCCGCCGCGTAGCATAGTACAGCCTTGTCTGGACCACCATGATTCTTTCGATCCGCTTGGCCATCGCCATCTATATGATCGAAATGCACATAGCGCTTACCATTCACAGGTTGTTTGTCGAACGCGGAGTACCACTCGTTCCTAGATGAAGTCGATCCACTCTCGTAGCGCTTCGGCAATCCAACCTGGATCGATATAACGCGCGGTGAAGTCATGTCGGACACATCCTATTTTCGTGAGTGGAATAAACTGTTGCCATCATTTCCGCGCAGGCCACTTACTCCGCCAGATCCAGCACAATAGGACAGTGATCGCTACCCAGGATATGCGCGTCAATGCGGGCGTCCAGCAACTTGTCGCGCAACCGATTCGAAATGAGAAAGTAATCGATCCGCCATCCAATATTTCGTTCGCGCACCTTTGGCATGTTCGACCACCATGTGTACGCGTCGGCGCGCTCTGGATGGAGATAGCGGAAAGAATCTGTGAAGCCTGCGTCCAAAAGCTGTGTCATCTTATTGCGTTCTTCATCTGTAAAACCGGAGTTGCCACGGTTGGATTTCGCGTTTTTGATATCGATCTCCTTGTGCGCCACATTGAGGTCACCGCAGGCAATGACCGGTTTTGTCGCGTCGAGATGGAGCAAGTACGCGCGAAATCGATCTTCCCACTCCAAGCGGTACGGAAGACGGGAAAGATCGCGCTTGGCATTGGGCGTATATACGGTGACGACATAGCATGACGCAAACTCGAGCGTGATGATTCGGCCTTCCGGCTCGCCATCGTCTTCCATTCCGTATCGGACAGAATGTGGAGGCATCTTCGTAAAGACGGCCGTTCCGGAGTACCCTTTCTTTTCAGCGTAATTCCAATACTGTTGGTACGATGGACCGAGGTCCAGTTCGATTTGCCCTTGCTGCAATTTGGTCTCCTGCAAGCAGAACACATCGGCATCCACGTCGTGGAAGTAGTCGAGGAACCCTTTATTGACACATGCTCGCAAACCATTGACGTTCCAAGATACAAGTTTCAATTGATGTAGCCTCCTTGCTTGCCAAAAGCATACCATACCGATTTGCGTTCTCCAGGCCGATCCGCCGCCATCTCTGCTAGTGCTCAGGGTTGGAATCATGGATAATATGAAAAGCCATACACAGGAGGTGTCGAACGTGCGTTATCGAAACTTGGGATCGACAGACTTACAGGTCAGTGAAGTGAGTTTTGGGACGTGGGCCATCGGCGGATCGTGGGGGCAAGTTGATGACAAGGCGTCGCTTGCAGGGTTAGCGGCCGCCATCGACGCCGGTGTAAACTTTTTCGATACCGCGGACGTTTACGGTGACGGGCACAGCGAGGAACTCTTGGCTCGAGCTACGAAGGGCAAGGAAGATGACATCTACATCGCGACGAAATTTTGCCGTGCGGGAGATATTCATGATCGGTCCACCTATGCTGAGGATTCGATCCGCCGGTTTTGTGAGGGAAGCTTGCGACGGTTGCAGCGTGATCGGATAGATCTGTACCAGATTCACTGTCCGCCGACTGAGGTTCTGCGCGATGGACAGGTTTTCGAAGTGCTTGACAAGCTGCAGGCGGAGGGGAAAATTCGTCATTACGGCGTCAGCGTCGAGACGGTGGAAGAGGGTCTCATTTGTTTACAGTATCCGAATGTGCGAGCGCTTCAGGTCATCTTCAACATCTTCCGGCAAAAGCCGTTGGATGAGTTATTGCCAAAAGCGAAGGCGCACGGTGTCGGTATTCTCGTTCGCTTGCCGCTGGCGAGTGGCCTTTTGACAGGGAAATTCACAAAGGACAGCCGGTTTGAGGTGGACGATCATCGCGCGTTCAACGAAAACGGCGAGCACTTCAATGTGGGAGAGACATTTGCTGGCCTTGGATTTGCCAAAGGGGTGGAATTGGCGGATCAACTGCGTTGGATCGCCGAGGGGCGCGGCAACATGGCGCGTGCAGCCATC
Organism: Alicyclobacillus sacchari; assembly: GCF_004366795.1. Taxonomy (GTDB): domain Bacteria; phylum Bacillota; class Bacilli; order Alicyclobacillales; family Alicyclobacillaceae; genus Alicyclobacillus; species Alicyclobacillus sacchari. The sequence continues at coordinate 31,717 of NZ_SORF01000010.1, forward strand.
CGTTGGGTTCTCGATCACGATGAGGTGACCTGTGCGATTCCAGGCTTCAAAAACGCGGCACAGGTAAAGGACAATTTGGAAGCGTTGAACGTGCCATCTTTCACCGCCGAGGAACGTCACAAGTTGCAGGCGTTCTACAATCACGATGTCAAACCGTGGATTCGTGGCGCGTATTGAGGGAATATGCATTTCAACGTTGGGACGATGCGCTAGCAAGGCATGTGTATGCCTTGCTAGCGGAGCTGTAGCAAAAACATTACTGAATCGCTAAATTGTAGTTCTGGCCACCATTGTTATCCCATGTCCCCGCCTGGTTGTAAAAAGCGGTGTTGAGCGTCGAGCCTGATGGCACCGTGATGGTTGCGGTCCAAGTTCCGTTTGACTGCTTGGTCATGGCCGTGTTGGTCGTTCCGCTCCATCCGTTGTAGCCCCAGTGCATAGTCATCGAGCTGGCGGACGTTGCGAGTGTCCCCGCATAGACGATGGTGGCGGTTTGACCGTGAACGAGGGGACTCGGCGACGAATACACATCCTGCACGGAAAAATTGTAGTTGTTGCTATTATTGTTGTCCCAGGTCGAACTTTGGTTGTAAAACGCGGTGTTCAGTGTTTGCGCACCAAAAGGTACCGTGATCGTCGCTGTCCAAGTTCCGTTAGATTGCTTGGTCATCGGCGTATTGGTCGTTCCACTCCATCCATTGTAGCCCCAGTGCATGGTCATTGAGCTAGCAGAAGCCGCTAGAGACCCGTTATAAATAACGGTGGCCTGCTGGCCAGCATCAAGGGTCCCAGAATTTGTGTAGACACCGCTTTGTACCGGCGCATTCCATAAAGAACTGCCTTGCTGGGTCAAAATCATAGCATAGTGACCAGGTACGGTGACGCTGATGTTCCCGTTGCCGTCCACCGTATAGCTTGACGCTTCGGATGCACCATTGATCAGGGGAGTCATATTGGTCAGAACGCTACCAAACGGTGTTCCGGCTTGCGCGACGGGAATGGTCTCGCTCTCTGTATTATCGGTATCGTTGAGAATGACAATGTCGCGCTCGTTCTGGTCAAAACGGGCGAAAGCCAGAATATTGGTGGAATTATCCGCGACCAGAGGCATAAACGAGCCGTCGACGAGTGCTGGGTGGCTCGTTCGTAGTTGGATGAGCTTTTGATAGAGTTGGAATACAGAGTTTCCGCCATTTGCGACCTGAGACCAATCAAAGGTCCAGCGCTTCCCTGCGTCATTGGTTCCACCACCCAACATGCCGTATTCGTCGCCATAGTAGATAGTGGGGATACCGACATACGTAAATTGCAAAAAGGCCCCAAGATAATCCTTCCAGTAGTTTGGCGTGCCGCCATAGGGCTCCGTGAATGTGCTGCCATTCGGCTCGGTGTAGGTTTTGTTATTGATGCTTTCAGCAGCCCGCTCGCCAAAACGAGGGGTATCCTGTGTCGACAGTTCGTTAACTTGGGCTAGTTGAGCCGCCCGCGGAACCGCGTTAAGTGTTCCTGTCAGCCAGCTTTCCATCGTGGTTGCGTTAATTGCGTCCGCGTTAAATCCATCGTCGTAACCAGTAACCCATTCGGATACCGGTTGGAGAAAACCATTGTAATTGACCGAGCCGTCCCATTGATCTCCATTATTTAGCCATTCCGTTGGCTGGGATCCTTCAAACCATTCGCCGAAGACGAATGCATTTGGATTGGCGGTTTTGACAGTGTTTCGAAACTCTTGCCAATAACTGTGGTTGGTGGGATCGTTGTAGTTGCCGTTAGACTCGGGGTCGTAACCGTTGGCTCCGATATGTCCTGGAGCGTCGAGTCTCCATCCGTCGATGTTGTAGGGTGAAGACAACCATGTCTTTGCGACATTATCGATCTGGCTGCGCAGCGCACTTGATCCGTAGTTCAACTTTGGCATGGTGCCAACGCCAGCGAACGTGGCGTAAGAGTTGGGCCAGTTGGTGAACGTGTAGTAGCTATAGTACTGGCTGGATTGGCTTTGCTGAGCGCTAGTGAACCAGGCATTTTGATTACTCGTGTGGTTAAAGACGCCATCTAGAATCAATCGACCTTCTTGTCCAGCGTTGTTGCTCGTGTTGTGCAGATCTGTGGATAGTTGCTGGAGTGCTGTATTGCCGCCAAAGTGTGGATCGACGTTGTAATAGTCTTGCGTGTCGTATTTGTGATTGGTCGGTGACGTGAAAATTGGATTGAGATAGACGATATTGGCGCCAAGTGTTTTGGTGATATAAGATAGTTTTTGGTCAACACCCTCCAAATCACCGCCGGAAAACGCAACTTGGTCTTTACCACCCGGATCTCCCAACTCGGGATCTGATCCCCACGGTAGTTGGACTGTCTGGTTGCCGTTCCACGAGTATGCCCCGGTCGTAACATCGTTCGACGTATCACCATTGTAGAAACGATCAACCATTATCTGATACATAATGCCGTTCTGTGCCCAGGTGGGTGTACTGAAGTTTGGAGCAAGGACAAAATCATCATATGTGTTCCACTGATTTCCGCTGAGCGATGGTGTTGGGAAAGCACTGGTGGATGTTCCTGAACCATTGTAGTATAACGTCGAAGATCCATCGTTTGCCTGGAAGTAGTAGTACTTGACGCTGGACGATGCAGGAATCGTCCCCTGCCAAAAGTCGTACAGTCCGTTGACATCCGTGCCTTTCAGTGCCATGGGGTAATAAGTGGTGGAGCCAGTAGAGGTATCATACACCACGACATTGGCGCTGGTTAAGTTACCATGCGTCGCACGCAAGGTCACCGTGACGGCTTGCGCGGACGTTGGTTCTTGCGGCGACATATACTGGGGCCCTTGGTCAGCAAACAGCCCACTCGCCTGAACACCGGAGGACGATGCAGCCGCTTGGGGTGTAAAACATACACTCCAGCCGAAAAGTGCGGATAGCGGAATGAGCGCTATCGGATACTTTGCCCACTTTCGAAGTTTCAACTTCTTTCACGCTCCTTCACTTCAATACAAACGTTTGCCTGATAGCGAGAAAAATAGAGCAAACGTTTTCATTATTTCAGCATACGGTTTGATGTCATTCAATTGTCTAAAGCTATGTTTTATTTACACAGACAATCGTCCCATTACATAACGATTTGAACCGAAAATACGAAGGTTCTGTGATAGATACCGATAAGACGTCAAAATCTCCAATTGATTTTGTAAGGTGATTAGACGTACGATTCAGTTAGTTTGCGCATGCAAACGATTGCGCATGTCCGAGAAGGGGGATAAGAGTGCAAGAAAAAACGTACGTATGGTCAGGGTATATGTGGAAAAAGCGTCAAGACCCGTTGGTCTGGCCTTTGTGGATGCGGTTTGTGCCTATTCTGCTTGTGGCGGTTATTGGAATGTTGGCAGTTCAACGAATTTCCATAGGAGCTGTCGTTTCGACTGCGACTGTGGTTGCCAACCAAGATTCGCAGCAATTTGAGGATTTATCTCTCATCACATCGGTACAAACCAGTATTGACGCTGCGTATATCTCCCTGCTTCAAGCAACATCTGCCAAGCCAATGGATACCGTTGCCATGAGCACATTCGCGCAGACAGCCACGGGCATAGACCAGGCAATTCAAACATTGACGGCGACCGAGGCTCATATCGTGTTACCCGATTGGGATGCAATGAAGCGGGATGCAAGTGTATTGATTTCAGACGCGATACGGAAGCCTTCAAACGTAAGCCAAGATTTAGCCAACCTGCAAAACGATGCGCAAAGCGTCTCGAATGACCTGACGATGTTAACTGGCGTCGACACAAATCACACGTTGGGTATTGATCGTGCCGAACAGTCAGCAATTGAAAAGATCCATGCCATATCTATGGAAATGCTCGGGGTGATGACCTGCGTTGCCGTTGGCATTTTTAGCATTGTGGCGTGGCAAACGCGTAGACGCATTCGTCGGCTGACGCAGGGGCTACACCGAGCAGCTGTCGGTGATTTGTCCATACGTTTTGAAAGCATTCGGGATCGCACAGAAATTGGCTTTATTACACGGGAAGTGCAGTTGCTGGTCGATAGTCTTTCCCGGATTGTGAAATTGGTTCTCGCTGCAGTCGGTGATACGGTCATTCAGGCTAACTTACTGCTCGAACGCGTTGAGACAGCTCGTTTAGCGGGGAGTGAGATTGACCGGGTTGTCCAGTCGCTGAATATAGCAATTGGTGATTCGTATTTCGAGTTGGAGCGTGGTCGGGACGAGCTGTCTGCGGCTTCTTCTGCGGTCTCATGTTTGTCGCAAGCGGTTGAGGAAGTGAGCGATCGCGCAGCCGAGGTGACCAGTTCATCGCATGTTGGCTTACAGCACTTGGCCACCATTCAAACCATCATGCTCGAACTTGGACAATCGACATCTGTGAGCCAGCAGGTTTATATGTCTACGCAGCAGCAGTTCGAACGATTGGTATCCAAGGTACAGATGATTTCGCAGATCGCTGAAACCACGGAATTGCTGGCGTTAAACGCAAGTATTGAGGCTGCGCGCAGTGGTCAATCGAGTTTCACCGTCATTGCGGTAGAAGTTCGCAAGTTGGCGATGCAAACGTCCGATGTCTCGCAGCTGATTCTGGAAGCCATCCGTGAACTCGGTGTATCGATGCACGAGACCGGGTTGTCTGTTCGTGCAGCCCAGCGACTTACATCAGAAGCTGTGGCACACATCGAGCAAACCAAAGGGACGTTTGAATCCATTGTTGTTGGGATGTCAGAACTTGAAAGGTCATCCGCGAACACAGCTGTGACGGTACGGGAAAGTGTGACTTGCATGGAGCGGATTATCGGCATGCTACGCAATGCCATCAACACGATACAGGCTATTTCTACCTACAGTGCCGAAGTCGCTGTGAGCTTGCACGCTCAATTGAGCGATTTCGAAACCTTGAATCGTACGAGTGAAACGGTTTCCGAGACAGCTCGTCATTTGGAAACATCCGTCGCGCGCTTCACCGTATAAGATGAACGCTTGGTTGACGCTGGTGTAAAAGGGCGATATGGTTCGTTCCGGCAATGGTTCCTAGAAGGAAGCATGTAAAGTGCAAGCTCGAAGTTCCATTGCATATACTTGCCCGAGGAGGCTGTTTGTTGTTACAATGTTTCTGACCTGTAGCGAGGCCGTGCGGCGTTCGCGGCCGAAGGAGAGAACGCAGCAGTGGCAAAGCTAAAGGGCTGTATGGAAGCCGAAATTAGTAATGCTCTCACAAAATGGGAGAAGGAGTACCTTGGGCGAGGGTCTGTATCTGTGAAGACAGATGTTTTACGCGACATGATTATCGTATCCTTGCGTGGCATTCTGTCGACTGCCGAGTATGCCTTGTGTGAAACGCGCGACGGTATGCTTTCGGTGAAACGAACGCGGACCAGCTTGGTCGAGTCTGGGATTGACGAATTGAAAGACATGATTCGCCGCATCACAGGTGAAGAGGTGACGAGCTTTTTCACCGATTTGAGTACGCGCACGGGCGAGCGCATCATGGTCTTTCGGTTATCTGAGGATTTGGAAAAGAAGTTTATTACAGCGGATTGACGAAATCTGCGCATATACCTAAAGCACTCGGAGGTTGACCTACGCCGAAGGATTTTGGTGGAGGGTGGCAGTCGAGGAAGTCAAGGACGCATGGGAGTTCTTCGTCACAATGGTGGCGACTGAAAAACCGGCGTGACCCTATAGAGTCGGCATCGGCGGAAGCTGATGAACGTGACTGTATGGGGCGCGCCGGTTTTTATGTTGTATGCCGATATGTGTCGGATGTGGTCGAGAGAGGAGACGACGATGTTCATTCAGGACATGCAGCAGTGGATGTTGCCGATTTGGCTTGGTACGTGGGCGTTTGTCGGTTTGACCGGGTTCCTTGCCGCGTGCATGGGCAAAGCGAACGGATTCGTGCGTTGGCATGTCGCTGGGCTTGCGCTGCCTGTCATGGCAGCGGGGGTTGGGCTATTCGCGAGGGCGGATGGCGTTGCGCTGGGACCCTGGCAGGCTGACGGGATTGGCTGGTTGATGGCTTTTTATATTGCTTTGCTTGGCATCGTGATTCAACGATTTTCTGTTCGCTATCTACTGGGAGATCGCCACTATGGCCGGTACTTAGGGTGGCTCACCTGGACGACGGGCGCGGCGAGCATGACGTGGATGAGCCGCACGCTATGGATGGAAGTGGCATCCTGGACGGCAATGGATGCGGGGCTGATTGCCTTGATTGCTCTCGCTTGGCAAAGTGGCCCCGTGCGCGCCGTAACGAAGCTTACGATTCGCCGTTTGGCCATCGGCGCTTTCGCGATCGCGATCGCCTGTTTGTGGTACGGCATGGCCGCCCATCGGGGAGACATCGCGATCTCGCTGGCGCGGGTCGGAGATTTGCCGTCCATGGTTCGTATGGGTGTGGCGTTGTTGCTCATTTTGGCGGCGATCGTTCAGGCGGGCGGTTGGCCGTTTGGGCGTTGGTTGCTTGAGTCTGCTGTGACACCGACACCGGTGTCCGCCATCATGCATGCAGGGATCGTGAACGCGGGCGGACTCTTGCTCACGCGCTGGGCGCCTTTGCTCAGCGTAGCTGGGCCGTTGCCCCACGGTGTGTTACTCGTCCTGGCTTGGGCCAGCGTTGGGATCGGGTCGGGTATCCTGCTGGTTCACGTGGATTACAAACGGCAATTGGTCGCATCCACCATGGCGCAAATGGGACTGATGCTCATGCAATGTGCCATCGGCGCATACGACGCGGCGATCGTCCACCTGATTTTACATGGTGTGTTCAAAGCCACTCTGTTTCTGCGGTCAGGCGATGCACTGCCGCCTCCGGAACAGGTGCTTGCTCGATCGCGAGGGACAAAACGGCCGTCTGCACAATGGCCTGTGGCGCTCGGCGCTATCTTTGCGCTTGTCTACTTTGCAGTGGAGCCACATGCATGGGTGCGGGCGCTCAGTGCGCTGATGCTTGGCGCCGGGGCATCCTTGGTCGCGAGACAAGCGCGATCAATGCGGGAGGGACGCTGGCTTGGAGTCGCAATCGTCCTGGTTGCTGCGGCCATCAGTGAAGGTTTACGTGCCTGGCTTTCGCACACCATTCAGGAAATTGCCCCCGACATCCACGCCTACCCGGTAGCCATGGCATGGCCGATCGCCGCGGTTGCCCTGTTAGCACTCATCGGTTTTGCTGGTGCGATCGTCGCAGTCAGGCCAGATGCGGCCGTCGCCTCGCGGTTATATCTTTGGCTTGTGCATCTGGGCGAGCCGCGGCCCGTCGCCATGGAGGCACATCCGCGTCATCTCCGTCGATACGAACAGGAGGCGGTTTTACGGTGAGACAAAGTCACGCAGTCCAGCGGAATACCGCGTCGCCACTTGGAAATATTCAACTTCAGGATCGTGTGTTGGCATGGGTTACCCAAGCGATGGATGTCGTGGTTCCACAGTGGCCCTTGCCTGTCTTTGTGGCACGCCATCCGTGGATGCATCTCGAACATATGTCGTTCGCAGATGCGCTGTCCCTCCTGGAGGATATGCAGGATGTACAACTACGCCCGGCGCTCTCTGTCATCCAATCCGCTGTCGAGCGTGGCGACATTGCCTTGCCTATCTTCGAACAGCGGCTTCGTGCATGGGTAGATGAGCATGTGCCGCCATCTCTGACAGCGCGTCTCGAACCCGTTCTCCGTGCGCTGATTTGGGAAGAAGAAAGTGAATCGGCGGTTCCTGAGTATGTATGGGCGTTTGCCAACGAGGTGGTGGCGGCGGGCGAAGCGCCGCTATCTTCTCGCAAGGTCGTCGTGCACAGCAACGAGAGCGGCCATGTGCGCTCGCGCTTGGCGCAGCAAACCATTAAATGGTGCAAGTTGTTTCTGGATGCTGGCCAGGCGGGGTGGAGATTGCCAGGTACACAAGATGGTTTGTACAAGGCATGGCGCCACCTGATCTTGCGCGATCCTGCCTTAACCCGGACTGAAAGGCGTCGCTTGGCCGACTGGCCGACGGATTCGGTGGAAGCTATCGCGTTCGCGATCAAGATGTTGGCTCTCGAGGAGCACGAGGCTGTTGCCTATCTGCGTGCGCACCTCGCGGCATTGCCTGGGTGGGTTGGCATGCTGAGTTGGCGAGGGCGCGAAGAGGGCTGCGAGATCGAGCTTGTTGTAGATTATCTGGCGCTGCGTGTATCGCTAGAATGGGCCCTGTATGGCTTAACGGGTGCTGATGCGGCTATCACGGTGAACGATGATGTGACGAAGGATGTGGCGTTGAGCTTGGCGGCACTGCATCGCTATGGGGGCATGACGCGATCCTCCTGGCGCAATGTTCCGATCAGCACGCGTACAGAACTGCTTGCCATCGTGGATCGGTTTCGACGGGTGGAACGGTGGCAACTGTGGTTGGAAGCCTGGGAGGATACGCAAGCACAACGCATGGCGGCAGCGTGCAAGGTGCCAACCGACGAGCCGGCCGAAGCTGTGGCGGCACAGTTGCTGTTTTGCATAGACGTCCGCTCGGAGCCGTTTCGCCGCAACTTGGAGGCGTCAGGGCCGTTTGCGACCTACGGCTGTGCGGGGTTCTTTAACCTTCCCATCAAGACGCGTCATCTGGATTGTTCCTATGCCCACCCCTCCTGCCCGGCGATTGTCACACCAACGGTTGAACTGAGAGAGTCTTTGGTGGAACCTTCACTCATTGCGTATCGCCGACGCCAAAGTGGCATTCGCTTGATCGGGGATGTCTTTAAAAAGGTAAAGCAACATGCGTTGGCTTCGTTGGTGCTGCCGGAGCTGTCTGGCCCCTGGTTCGCCCTGTACAGTTTCGCTCGCACGCTCGCGCCCTCCCTGGCCGGGGGTGCGCTGGAGCGCTGGAAAAGCAAACAGGTTGCGGCCAACACCGAACTTGTCCTTGATAAGGGGCAGGATGACGGTGGAACGGGCGAAATACCTCTCGGATTTACCGTAACGCAAATGGCCGAGATTGCGGGTGGACTGTTGCGCACGATTGGGCTAACGGAGTTTGCGCCGCTCGTTGTGGTATGTGGACATGAAAGTTTGACTGCCAACAATGCACATGCGGCGGCGTTGGATTGTGGCGCATGCGGGGGAGCTGCAGGACGCTGGAATGCTCGGGTGTTTGCTGCCATCTGCAATCGCCGCGATGTACGTGGCGAGATCGTCAAACGGTTTGGCGTATCGATTCCTGACGACACCGTGTTTATCGCAGCGGAGCATGTCACAACCACCGATGAACTCGTTTGGCTGGATAGGCCCGAGCTGCAAGGCGCAACGCGGGAGGCGTGGAAGTTGCTACAAGCAGCCGCCAAGCGGGCGCAGTGGTTAACGGCGACGGAGCGGATACAACAACTGCCGGACGTGGAGCCTGTTCGGCACCCGGTGCGCAGCGCAACACGGCGTGCGCGCGATTGGAGTGAAGTGCGTCCGGAGTGGGGGCTTGCTGACAATCGCGCCTTTATCGTTGGACGGCGTTCGTTGACGAAAGGGACATACTGGGGTGGTCGGGTATTCCTTCACAGTTATGACTGGCGGCTTGATCCGGACGGGAGTCTCCTCGCGTCCATCGTCGCAGGCCCGGTGACGGTTGCGCATTGGATCAACCTGCAGTATTACGCGTCAACTGTTGCTCCTGATGTTTATGGCAGCGGCAGTAAGACGACGCAGACTGTCACGAGTGGACTTGGCGTCATGCAAGGAAACGGCAGTGACTTGCTCGCAGGTCTGCCGTGGCAATCCGTAGCCGTTGATGATGGCGCGATCTATCATGCGCCACTGCGTCTATGGGTGGTCATTGAGGCGCCAGACACGGCGATCGAGCAACTTTTGGCAATTGATCACGCGTTTTGTCGCAAAGTGGAGGGCGGCTGGTTACGTTTGGCGAGCATCGATCCGCTGACGGGGCAATGGCGAGACTGGTCAGTTGGGACGAGTCGGGAACTTGCGGAAACACAGGCACGCTAAGGTCCTTGGAGGCAAGCCTGTGCATTCTCTTCGCGACGTGGGGGATTCAATGTATTGGGGTTGGAGGAAGTACAAAGAATTAGCTTGACTCTTTTCTTGCACTCGTATAATATAGAAGTCGAGGGATATCATACTACATCAAGGCTTGCGAGGTTGCTATGATAAGGCAACAGGCCGCAAAGCACTGACCCGCATTCCATTGAATGCGGGTCATCTTCGTTTACGGAGATATGTAACTTGGGGGGATACTGATGCTGTATCGACTGGGACTGGACATCGGCATTACATCCGTTGGATGGGCCGTTGTAGCTCTTGAGAAGGATGAAAGCGGATTAAAACCAATTCGCATCCAAGACCTCGGGGTGCGTATTTTTGAGAAGGCCGAAGATAGTAAGACAGGTGCGTCATTGGCTCTTCCACGTCGTGAGGCGCGCAGTGCACGACGTCGCGTGCGGCGCCGCCGGCATCGCCTATGGCGTGTAAAGCGATTGTTGGAACAGCAGGGGATTATTTCGATGGAACAAATTGAAGCGCTTTATACGCAACGAACACCATCTCCTGACGTGTATGCCCTTCGTGTGTCCGGGCTTGATAGACGTCTTACGGCAGAAGAAATCGCGAGAGTGCTGATTCATATCGCGCACCGTCGCGGATTTCAGTCAAATCGGAAATCAGAGTTAAGGGATTCAGATGCCGGGAAATTGCTGAAAGCTGTGCAGGAAAATGAAGCCCGAATGCAAACAAAGGGATACCGAACGGTCGCGGAGATGCTTGTTTCTGAGGCAACTGTGATGAATACGGAGGGGAAACTCATTCACGGCCGGAGCCACAGTTCTGTATCGAACGTGAGGAATAAGGCAGGCGAGTATCGCCATACGGTCTCCCGACAGGCAATTGTGGAAGAGGTTCGGGCGATTTTCACCGCCCAGCGCGCACTGGGAAACGATTTGATGAGCGAAGCGCTAGAAGATGCATATCTGCACATTCTTTGTTCGCAACGCAACTTTGACGATGGTCCTGGTGGGGACAGTCCGTACGGACACGGTTTGGTCTCCGCGAGCGGAGTGCGACAAAGCATCTACGAAAGAATGGTAGGTATTTGCACGTTTGAGTACAAGCAACGCGAAAAGCGGGCTCCCCGTAGTTCGTATTCCTTCGAGCGATTTCAGCTTCTTACCAAGGTTTTAAACCTGAGGATCTATCGACAGAAGGACGATGGAGGAAGGTATCTGTGTGCGCTTACAGAGGATGAGAGATCACGTATTATTCAGTGCGCGTATGAACAGACGAAGATCACGTATTCAAAGCTTCGCAAATTGTTGAACATGCAGGACGCTGACACTTTCTCTGGTCTGACATATGGTGCGAATCGTGCACGTGAAAAGACGGAGGACGCAGTGTTTGTCGAACTAAAGTTTTATCATGATGTGAGAAGGGCACTGCAGCATGCGGGCATGTCCATTCAGGATATTCCTCATGAAACACTCGACCAAATAGGATGGATTTTATCCGTCTGGAAAAGCGACGATAATCGCAGAATTGAACTTTCGAAACTCGAGTTGTCTGACAACGTGATTGAAGAATTATTGCCATTGAATGGGGCGAAATTTGGACATCTATCTTTCAAGGCAATTCGAAATATCCTTCCTTTTTTGGAGGATGGCTACGGTTACGATGTGGCATGTGGGTTGGCCGGCTACCAATTTCAAGGGCAAGAGGAGCACCAGAAACAGAAACTCATTCCGCCTTTAGACGAAGGGGAAGTTACGAACCCTGTTGTGCGGCGCGGTATTTCGCAAGCCATTAAGGTCATCAATGCGGTTATCCGCAAGTATGGCTCGCCTGAATCGATTCATATTGAGTTGGCGCGGGAGATGTCCAAGAGTTTGGATGAGCGGCGTAAGCTTGAAAAAGCTCAGAAGGAGAATCAAAAAAATAACGAGCGGATGAAGGAGGAGATTCGTGAGAACCTTGGCATCATGCACGTGACTGGGCGCGACATCGTGAAGTATAAGCTGTTTAAACAACAACAGGGCCTTTGCATGTATTCGGGCGAAACATTGGAATTGAGCCGCTTGTTTGAACCAGGATACGCAGAGGTCGATCATATTATTCCGTATGGCGTTTCATTTGATGATAGCTATGATAACAAGGTTCTTGTCAAGGCGGAGCAAAATCGGCAAAAGGGAAATCGGACGCCGTTGGAGTACCTGCAAGACAAGCCGGACCAGAAAGCCAAGTTGATAGCGTTGGTTGAAAGCCTCCAACTGTCGCAGAAAAAGAAGAATTACCTGTTAATGGACAAGCGTGCCGTCGACTTGGAACAGGAGGGATTTCGCGAGAGAAATCTTTCGGACACTCGGTACATCACGCGAGCTCTGATGAATCATATACAAAAGTGGCTGCTGTTCGATGAAACAGCCTCTCAACGGTCGAAGCGTGTGATTTGTGTCAATGGCGCTGTTACAGCATATATGCGGGCGCGGTGGGGACTGACCAAGGATCGCGATGCCGGGGACAAACACCATGCGGCAGACGCGGTCATTGTTGCGTGCATTGGGGATTCGCTTATTCAACGCGTCACGAAATATGACAAATTCAAGCGCAACGCGCTCGCTGACCGCAACCGTTATATGAAGCAGGTCAACGAAAATCAGGGCACCATGCAATACGTAGACGTGGAGACGGGTGAAACGTTTACCTGGGAATCCTTTGATGAACGTAAGTTTCTTCCACATGAGACATTGGAGCCGTGGCCATGTTTCCGGGACGAGTTGTTGGCGAGGCTCAGTGACGAGCCCGCCAAAAATATTCGCGCAATTGGCCTTTTGCCGTATTCGGAAAGCGAACCGATTCAGCCTATCTTCGTCTCGAGGATGCCGACGAGGAAGGTCACAGGCCCGGCGCATAAAGAAACCGTCCGTAGTCCGCGAATCGTCCGTTTGGACGACAAGAAGGGAACGGAGATTCAGGTTACTGTCTCCAAAGTTAATCTGTCGGAATTAAAGCTCACGAAAGACGGGGAAATTAAGGACTATTTCCGCCCCGAAGACGATCGGCAGCTGTATGAGACTCTCCGCTCACGACTGATACAATTTGGCGGCGATGCGAAGGCAGCTTTCAAAGAGCCTGTTTATAAGATTTCTAAGGATGGAAGTGTTCAAACGCCTGTCCGGAAGGTCAAGGTTCAAGAGAAGTTGACGCTTGGTGTTCCGGTTCACGCCGGTCGGGGTATTGCCGAAAATGGCGGTATGGTGAGAATTGATATTTTCGAAAAGGATGGAAAGCACTTTTTTGTGCCGGTGTACGTATCAGACGTCCTGAAGCAAGAGCTCCCGAATCGGTTAGCCACTGCGCACAAACCATATTCCGAGTGGAGAATTGTGGATGATAGTTATCGATTCAAGTTTAGTTTGTATCCAAACGACGCGATTAGGATTAAACCTAGCAGGGAAGTGGATATAACTTATAAGGATGGATCGAAAGAACCGTTAGGGTGCCGCCTCATGTACTACGTCGGCGCAGACATCTCGAGCGCGAATATTACGGTGAAGACACATGATGATTTCGGTGAGGCCAGACTTGGCCTGCAGGGTCTGGAAGTCTTCGATAAATACGTAGTCGATGTTCTAGGCGGCGCCCATCCTGTTCATAAGGAAAAGCGTATGCCATTTCGCGTGAGAAGGAAGGAGAAATGATTGTCTCATCGACATGTGATGGTGACACGATCGGCCAAGCTCAGTTGCCGAAATAGCCAGCTTGTCATACGTCAGGAGGACGAGATCACTGGCGAAATGTGTGAATACACCATTCCTTTGGAGGACATTCGCACCCTTCTGTTGGAGGACCGACAGAGCATCATTACGTCGGCCCTCCTTGCAAGACTGGCCGAGTTTCGGATCGCCGTATTTACTTGTGACGACAAGCATTTGCCGAACGGCGTACTTTTGCCTTATGGTCAGCATTCGCGAGGGCCGAAAATCATGCGATCCCAGCTTGATATGAAACGTCCTCTCGTCAAACGTCTCTGGCAGGCTATCGTGCGCCGTAAAATCGAGAATCAAGCTGCATGTTTAGCCTTATGTGGTTGTAGTGGTGAAGAGGGGTTGCTTGCACTTGCGAACAGGGTGGCCTCTGGGGATAAGGGATCCATGGAGTCCCTAGCAGCTCGGATGTACTTCAAACATCTCTTCGGCAAGGCGTTTAAGCGAGGCTCGGATGATTTTATAAATTCAGCGATGAACTACGGGTATGCGCTGGTGCGTGGTCAAGTCGCCCGAAGTTTGTGCGCCTTCGGCTTTCAACCATCCATCGGTCTGCAGCATCACAGTGAGCTCAACAATTTCAACCTTGCGGACGATCTCATGGAACCGTATCGACCTATTGTCGATTACGTTGTGGCTTCAGAGCTCGACGTTGACTCGCCGGTGCTTTCGAAGTTACACAAACGACGTCTAATGCAGATTCTTACGCAAATGGTTTGGTTGGAAAATGAACGATACGATCTCACTGCAAGCATTGAAGCAATGGTTTCCAGCCTTTCGAATGCGATATCGACGGAAGACCCAAGTGCTTTGCAATTGCCAAGGTTAACGGAGGTACAGATGGGGGTTTATGAGTAGGACTATGCGGCTAATGGTGTTGTTTGATTTGCCAGTGACCACAAAAGCTGAACGAAAGGTTGCAACCCAGTTTCGACAGTTCTTGCTCCATGATGGGTACTATATGATGCAGTACTCCTGTTATTGTCGTATCTGCGGAAGTTATGAGATGGCCGAAAAGCACGAGCGGCGCCTTCAAGCTCATGTACCCGAGAAGGGTTCAGTTCGAACACTATTGGTCACGGAAAAGCAGTTCATGAGAATGAAAATCCTTGTCGGCAACTATGTGCCAAACGAGCGGAGAATGCAAAGTGAGCAATTACTACTTTTTTGAAAAGTGGACCATGAACGATGAAAAATGGAATGGAAATTCCTTTTTTGAAAAATACACGAGCGTCCAATCCCTTATCTCACAAGGGATTGGACGCTCGTGTATCATACCACATCGAGGCTTACGAGGGAACTATGACAACGTGCCATCATGAAGCAAACAGGACATAATCATACCACATCGAGGCTTACGAGGGAACTATGACATACGTTCGGCTTTCTGCAAGCATGAGTGGATCATACCACATCGAGGCTTACGAGGGAACTATGACCCACCACGCAGACACTGGCATCAAGCAACGATCATACCACATCGAGGCTTACGAGGGAACTATGACGATGCTGGTTTTATCGACGAGGAACTAGACATCATACCACATCGAGGCTTACGAGGGAACTATGACCTATGAAACCGGAAAGAACGAACCCGACGTATCATACCACATCGAGGCTTACGAGGGAACTATGACTTGATCCGACGTCCACGAGATCTCCTCTTGATCATACCACATCGAGGCTTACGAGGGAACTATGACTTTCAGGAACCACATACACCGTTTTTATCGATCATACCACATCGAGGCTTACGAGGGAACTATGACGGATTTCTGCATCTGAAAAAAGAACTAGCAATCATACCACATCGAGGCTTACGAGGGAACTATGACGTATTAAACGCATACCCTACCACACCCACAATCATACCACATCGAGGCTTACGAGGGAACTATGACAGCTGTTGCTCATCCCACATGCGCGCGTTCATCATACCACATCGAGGCTTACGAGGGAACTATGACGCGGCTTTTCCTGGCACGCAACTCGCGCTCATCATACCACATCGAGGCTTACGAGGGAACTATGACTCTGAACAACGCGCAGATCGGCGTGGATGTATCATACCACATCGAGGCTTACGAGGGAACTATGACCCTGGAAACAACATCGTGCGTGTCTTCCGGATCATACCACATCGAGGCTTACGAGGGAACTATGACGACCAGTTGTAGCCATTCACGTCACTCACGATCATACCACATCGAGGCTTACGAGGGAACTATGACCATACCTCGTGCGCCGCGATACTCTCGATGATCATACCACATCGAGGCTTACGAGGGAACTATGACCCTCCGTCTTGCACCTCGTACGCTGGTTGCATCATACCACATCGAGGCTTACGAGGGAACTATGACATCCGTGGAGGGCACAATGAGTGGATTCCAATCATACCACATCGAGGCTTACGAGGGAACTATGACCTCTTTCATTTGATATGTATTCAACACCGTATCATACCACATCGAGGCTTACGAGGGAACTATGACCTTGATGAGCATGTACGAATCATCCGCGAAATCATACCACATCGAGGCTTACGAGGGAACTATGACTTCATGTGGGCACACACGCACATCTACCGGATCATACCACATCGAGGCTTACGAGGGAACTATGACCGCAACACACGATTCAATTTGATAAACTCAATCATACCACATCGAGGCTTACGAGGGAACTATGACCTGATTCAGTGTGATGATCTGCATATGGTTATCATACCACATCGAGGCTTACGAGGGAACTATGACCGACATGGACGCGAAAAAAGATGTGCAGGTATCATACCACATCGAGGCTTACGAGGGAACTATGACGCGGGTGCAATAGCGGCGGCCGTTGGGACGATCATACCACATCGAGGCTTACGAGGGAACTATGACAAATTGGCACTCCCACAGTCGATCATGAATATCATACCACATCGAGGCTTACGAGGGAACTATGACTGCGTGAACTTGCTAATCGATATGATTTGTATCATACCACATCGAGGCTTACGAGGGAACTATGACATCAGCGCCACTACGCTTCCCGTGTTGAAAATCATACCACATCGAGGCTTACGAGGGAACTATGACTTGAGTTTTTTGGTGGCGCCTTTCGTTTTTATCATACCACATCGAGGCTTACGAGGGAACTATGACTAGAGGACGTTGATATAGGTAGTATTGTGCATCATACCACATCGAGGCTTACGAGGGAACTATGACGCAAGAACGCTTGCAGGTGTTGTTTGTGAAATCATACCACATCGAGGCTTACGAGGGAACTATGACATCGTCGAACGTTATATGCGAATCGAGCAAATCATACCACATCGAGGCTTACGAGGGAACTATGACTGCAAAAACACAACATGTTCTCGCTGGCGGATCATACCACATCGAGGCTTACGAGGGAACTATGACTGAACATTCCGGCCACATATGCCAAAACTCATCATACCACATCGAGGCTTACGAGGGAACTATGACAGGTTATTCGAACAGGAATGAACGGGCAATATCATACCACATCGAGGCTTACGAGGGAACTATGACATCGCCGGGTCGATATCCCATTGTCTTTTCATCATACCACATCGAGGCTTACGAGGGAACTATGACCTTCTGCACGAGCTCCGTCAGAGCGTCGAGATCATACCACATCGAGGCTTACGAGGGAACTATGACTAAGACGAAGGTACAACGAGAATCGCACCAATCATACCACATCGAGGCTTACGAGGGAACTATGACGATGGAGTACGGCGATCTCGTCATGTCGCCATCATACCACATCGAGGCTTACGAGGGAACTATGACCTTGACGACGTAGAAACGGCAACGTTTGAAATCATACCACATCGAGGCTTACGAGGGAACTATGACCTTGTCCTGCTTGCGCGCAACATAGTCCTGATCATACCACATCGAGGCTTACGAGGGAACTATGACCAACGAACGTCTGCATGACGCGGCTCTATAATCATACCACATCGAGGCTTACGAGGGAACTATGACAACCACCTCTCGCTGGAGTCACTTAACAACATCATACCACATCGAGGCTTACGAGGGAACTATGACATCGACGGCACGGTTTATACGACTTTGCAGATCATACCACATCGAGGCTTACGAGGGAACTATGACATCTACAATGCTAAGGGTCAGGCTATTGTCATCATACCACATCGAGGCTTACGAGGGAACTATGACCCTTTCGCCCTTCACGCGCAGGATTACGCGATCATACCACATCGAGGCTTACGAGGGAACTATGACCAGGTTTTTAGCTTCGGCATTAGCTGCAAGATCATACCACATCGAGGCTTACGAGGGAACTATGACTCTGCAAAGTGTATTAACATCTAGTTCGTTATCATACCACATCGAGGCTTACGAGGGAACTATGACTGCTGTCTTGTGTCTGTATTCGTTTGTGCTATCATACCACATCGAGGCTTACGAGGGAACTATGACAATTTTTAGGTGTGTATTTTGCATGTGATGATCATACCACATCGAGGCTTACGAGGGAACTATGACGGATTTGGGCGATACAGTTCGGAAGGTCATATCATACCACATCGAGGCTTACGAGGGAACTATGACCATTCTCGCGCGTGGTTGGACACTACACAGATCATACCACATCGAGGCTTACGAGGGAACTATGACACGCAATAGATGGTGCTTCCTCAAAACCAGATCATACCACATCGAGGCTTACGAGGGAACTATGACTTCAGGATCAAGCATGTCGGGATCGACAGCATCATACCACATCGAGGCTTACGAGGGAACTATTCCGCCATCTTATACCATGTGGGAGTTAAGAAAGGCTCCTACCTGCACGCTTGAGTAGGTGCTTCGAATGAAGTCTATGAACTAGATGGCCAACCATAGGACTTGCATCATACGAAAGATACGACTTTCGCGTATTCATCATATGATATAGGCAAGGCCCACATGAGGTGAAACGCATGCCAAAGAAACAATACGTGCTTACGATGGATGACCGCGGATACATTGCTTTGCCAAAGGAACTGTGTGACCAGCTGCATATTCAACCCGGAGACACATTGTGTGCGCGTATTGATAGGGACGGCTTTCAAGTGCACAAGGTACGCAATCCCTTTGACGCGCTTGCAAAAGATGCAATTCAGCAGCATCAAGAGGGCAAGACGGTTAGTCATGAACAACTCCTAAAGGAGCTTGGATTAGATTGAACTGGAAATAGCATCGTATTAAAATCAATAGTTTTACGTGAGGTTCTTGTTTAAATATACCTGTCTAAGTGCTCGTGTTACCCACTGAGTGTACCGTTTGTTACGTCTCGGTCACACCACGTAACCCGTTCGGATCGCGAACTTAACACTGGGTCATGGTTCTTTCGTTAGGCCCTCAATCAGCTACAATGTCCTATTCTCTGCCTGCCCGACATAGATTCGATGTGGAGGACATTCTACTTTGGGGGAGACACGATGGGACTCGTAAATACGGCGTTTCTTGCGGGACATGGCAAACTTCCAGTCGGATCGGCCGCGAAGACGGCATTTGACACACTCGCTGTAGTCGTCGAGATCGAAACGCGCCGCGGCGTCATTCTGTCAGCGGAGTGCACGCTTGCCACGCAGCTGGGGCGGGACTTCGTGTGCAGCTTGCTGCGCGGGTGGTCCCTGGAAGATGGGATAGAGCCCATGATCCAACAGGTCAAACTGCACTATCACGGTGCCGCAAAGGCCGCTATCATTGCTGCGTTGAAAGATCTGGAAGCTGAATACACGCGCCAGGCGGAGGTGTGAAGTCATACGCCAGCCAGACGAGCATAGGATGAAAGTATCCAATTGCAAAGGAAAGCGAGACTGTCATGTTTGAGTTGCTCAATTTTCCGTTGGGCAAGGAATCAAAGATGCACCAGTCGGTCAGGAGGCCGAGGTGCGTCTTTTTGTTTTGTGCGCACCGATCCGTTGGGAGGTGGCAAGCCCATGACAACGTCCATTGCCTGTGATGTGCTGGTTGTCGGCGGCGGCAATGCGGCTATGGCGGCCGCGTTGTCGGCACGCGACCACGGTGCAAGCGTGATCGTCGTCGAGCGAGCGCCCCGGTTCTATCGTGGTGGAAACAGCAGGCATACCCGAGATTTTCGCATCATGCATACAAGGACCACGGAACACATGTTGGACGTGTATCCGCCAGAGGAATTTCTCGATGATTTGCGGCGCGTGGCTGGCGGCGAAATGGATGAGGAATTGGCGCGCTTAGTGGTGGAGCGTTCCGAAGGTTTGCCCATGTGGTTGTCCCAGCAAGGCGTGCGCTGGCAGGAACCGCTGTCTGGCACGCTGCACCTGGCCCGTACCAACTTGTTCATGCTTGGCGGCGGTCGAGCGATGATGAATGCCTATTATCGCACGGCAGAGAAAAAAGGTATCCAGATCTGGTATGAAGCGATGGTTGAGGACATCGAGGTGACAGCGGGCGTGTTTGGTGGAGCGCAGATCCGCCGCGGCGGCGAAGTCTGCTTGGTCCGAGCTTCGGCCGTCGTGTTTGCGGCAGGGGGTTACGAGGCCAACATCGACTGGCTGCGACAACACTGGGGCGATGCTGCCGATAACTTCGTTATCCGTGGAACCCGGTACAATCAGGGCAACGTCATTGATTTGTTACTGGCGGCCGGGGCAACGCCAATCGGTCACCCGCGGGCATTTCATGCGGTTGCCGTCGACGGTCGGGCGCCCAAATTTGACGGCGGCATCGTCACGCGTCTGGACAGTGTGCCGTTCGGCATTGTGATCAACTTGGACTGTGAGCGATTTTACGATGAGGGCGAGGATTTCTGGCCGAAGCGATACGCCATTTGGGGCGGTCTGATTGCTCGGCAGCAGGAGCAGGTGGCCTATTCCATCATTGACAGCAAGGTGATCGACAAGTTTATGCCATCCGTTTTTCCACCCATGATGGCTCATTCCATTGCCGATCTCGCAATGCAGTTGGGCCTGGACGCGGATCGCGTGCAGGCGACCGTCGACGCATACAACGCTGCAGTGCAGCCGGGCAACTTCCGTCCGGACGCACTTGATGACTGTCATACGGTGGGCATCGACCCGCCTAAGTCCCACTGGGCACAGCGGATCGATACGCCGCCATTCTATGCTTACCCGTTACGCGCGGGCATTACGTTCACCTATCGCGGTGTGCGCATCCAGCGCGATGCGCGCGTGCAGCTTGTCGGCGGGGATGCCATGGGAAACGTGTTTGCAGCCGGCGAAATGGTGGCGGGCAATGTGTTACGCCGAGGCTATCTCGCCGGCTTTGGTCTGACGATGGGCGCGGTTTTTGGCAGGATCGCAGGGGAGGGAGCAGCTCGTGTCGCACGATGAATTGATGGAGGAAGGCAAGCGGCAGATGCGCGTCTGCAACGCCTGTCGTTATTGCGAGGGTTTTTGCGCAGTATGGCGGGCCATTGAGTGGCGCCGCGATGTTCAGGATGGCGATCTCGCCTATTTTGCTAACCTGTGTCACGATTGCAAGGAATGTGTATTTGCCTGTCCGTTTGCACCGCCTCATGAATTTGGCGTGAATCCTCCGCGTCTGTTCGCCTCCCTACGGCAAGCGTCCTACCGCAAATATGCGTGGCCGGGCCCGTTTGCCCGCGCGCTCAAAGGTCGCAGCGGCTACGCGTGGGCTGCCATCGGCAGCGTGGTACTGCTTTGTCTGATTTCACTTGTTGCAAATGGGAGCCTGTTTGGTGTCCGGGGTGCAGCGTTTTACGCTGTGTTGCCAGAATCGGTACTGGAAGTTGTGTTTGGCATGTTGGCCGTGTGGCTGATCTGCGGTTGGCTGGTCGGGGCATGGCGATTCTGGAGCGACATACGCGCTGTCAACTCGAGCACCGTACAGGTGCGCGACATCCTGCGGGCTGCGCGATACGCGATGAGCTTGCGCTATCTAGGCGGGAGCGAGGATGAACCACTGTCGCGATCGCGCAAATGGTTTCACCATTGCGTTGTATACGGATTCCTGCTCGATTTCGCATCGACGTGTTTGGCGGCGTATGATTCGCACATTCTGCACGAAGAGGCTCCTTATCCAGTTGGGAGTCCAGTCGTCTTGCTTGGCATCATCGGTGGCGCAGGTTTGCTTGTTGGATGTGCTGGATTGCTGTTTGTCAAGGTGGGTATGAATCGGGATACGGTTGACGAGGGTGCGTATCAGTCCGGGCGTGCATTTCTCTGGACCATGCTCCTCGTGGCTGCCAGTGGACTGCTGTTGCTTCTCCTGCGCAGTACCACGGTGATGGCGGAGGTGCTGGTGATCCATCTCAGTTTCGTGGCAGCCCTCTTCTTTACAGCGCCATACTCGAAGTTTGGCCATTTTGTCTATCGGTGTCTGGCGCTTGTACGGTACGCAGAAGAGGAGCGGAAGCATCACTCGCCCGGTCATTGATGCGATGGAATGGTAAGCGGACAGCGGCCGTTTGATCTTGTTTGTTGCTCTCCAGTGAGGGAAACCAAGCATGTGCCTCAGAAACAGCTCAGCCAGCTTCCTATGTTGATTCTTGTTTTACTAGCCCATTGACATCATGACGTAACCGCATTATGGTAAAGATCATCGCATAGCCTACTGCTGTTTCATTGCGAGTCGCCAGACATCCTCTGGCGAATCATCGCGTGAAGCCCAGCATAGTCCGACATTCGGATTGTGCTGGGCTTTTTGTGTTCTCAAGGGGGGCGATTGTCATGGCATGGCGCACGATTCCTTGCGCGATTTATCGCGGTGGCACGAGTAAAGGCATCATCGTGCGCGGGCGCGATATACCGAGCGATCCGAATGAGCGCGATCGCGTGCTGCTGCGGCTCTTTGGCAGCCCCGATCCGCGACAAATCGATGGGCTTGGCGGCGCTACGCCGACGACAAGCAAACTGGCGATTGTCGAAGTTTCGTCGCGGGACGATGCAGACGTTGATTACACCTTTGGCCAGGTCAGCATCGATAAACCGTACATCGACTATCGCCCAAACTGTGGCAACATCTCTGCCGCCGTGGGGCCGTTCGCGGTCAATGCCGGTTTGGTTGAGGTCGATGGTGATGGCATGACACAAGTGCGCATCTATAACACGAACACGGATGCCCTCATTGTGGCGCGTTTTTTGGTGCAGGGGGGGCGGTTTCAGGCGGCTGGCAACGCCCAGATTCCCGGCGTGCCGGGAGCTGGATCGCCTGTGTATCTCGACTTCTCCAGAGTGGCGGGCGGCGTCACAGGGCGCCTGTTACCGACGGGGAAGCGGAAGGATGAACTGTTGCTTGCAAATGGACGACGCCTGACTGTGACGATTATTGACGCAGGCAACTTAACGGTATTAGTGGATGCTGAAGAACTAGGTTTGACAGGATGCGAGATTCGAGAGTCGGAGATGGTGACCGCTTGGAGTGTCTTGGAAGATGTGCGTCAGAGTGTGGGCAGGATGCTGGGTTTATACAGGGAGGGGGAAGTTGTCAAGCCCGAGACACATGCTTTACCCAAGATTGCGTTTGTACACAGGCCCATTGCGTATCGTACAACCGACGAAGTGCTGGTTTCGGATGAGTCGTATGACATTTCAGCTCGTGTTCTCACCATGGGAAGGCTACATCCGACATACGCTGTAACAGGCGCGATCGCGCTGGTTGTCGCGTGCAAACTGCCGGGCACGGTGGCATATAGCCGTGTCCGTAAACGCGGTCGATCTTCTGGGATGATACGGATTGGCCACCCGGCGGGTGTCATGGAGGCGGGGGCCGAAGTCGAAGACGGGGACTGTCCGAAGGTTGCGAAAGTGACACTCATGCGTACCGCACGCCCGCTGATGGCGGGTATGGCGTGGATCTGAAAGGTGGTGAGGCAGCGGCAAGACGTTCATGGCGGATTTTGATGTATGCGCTTTCAAAAATAAGGGTTGGGAGGGAAAACGATGGCATCGACCGCTTCCATTGGCGCGCGCCTTGAGAGATTGCCCATTTCATCGTTTCACCGGTATGTGATCTGGGTGCTGGCGTTTGCGTTTTTCTTTGAATTGGGTGACATCAATACATTGTCGTACACCGCACCCGCGATCGAAAAAGCGTGGAACCTACAGCTTTCGGCGATCGGAAATGTGACATCAGCGACGTTTTTGGGCATGTTTTTGGGCGCCTCGGTCATCGGATATGTGTCGGATCGAATTGGGCGCAAACGCAGCTTGATCTTTACGATCCTAGTCTACTCAGTGTTTTCGCTGTTGAACGCATTTGCCATGAACATGACGATGTTGTTTGTTACGAGATTGGTCACAGGATTTGGCCTTTCGGCCATGACGGTAGTCGGTATCACCTACATCAGCGAGGTCTTTCCAGCAAAGAAACGCGGAACGTACCAAGGTCTCATCATGACCATTGGCCTCTGTGGAATTCCAATCACGGCGTATGTGGCCCGCTTTTTGGTTCCCGTTGCGCCTTGGGGCTGGCGGTTTGTGTATATTTGGGGGGCGTTGGGATTTATCTTTGCCATCCTCGCCGGTCGCATGTATGAGTCCCCGCGTTGGTATGAAAATCGCGGCCGTCTCGACGATGCCGCCACCGTGATGACCGCCATTGAAAGCAGGGTCGAGAGCGAAAGGGGCCCATTGCCGGATCCGGTAGAACGCGTGGAGCCAACGGTCAGTCGGCGTGGCTACGGAGAACTGTTCAACGGAAAATACCTTGGGCGTACGGTGGTCCTTCTCGTCGTTTGGATTTTACAGACGCTCGGCTTTTACGGGTTCATGTCTTGGGTGCCGACACTGCTTGTGGCCCACGGCTTCTCTCTGGTCCATTCGCTCGCGTGGTCTTCAGCGATGTCCATTGGCGCCGTACCCGGAGCCTTTATCGCGTATTTGGTTTCGGACCGACTCGATAGAAAGTGGCTTGTCGTGATCTTCGCGATCGCGATTTCCATCTGCGGCCTGTTGTACGGCCTGACGTTTCAAACTGCCATCATTGTTGTCTTTGGTTTCTTGGTTGCGATGTTTCTTCAGACGTTTGCACCGCTGTTGTATGCATACACACCGGAGTTGTATCCAACAGAAGTACGTAACTCTGGTTCTGGCCTGGTGTATGGCGTTGGGCGGTTGGCCAATGTGTTTGGGCCGATGATTGTGGTTGCCATTTATAACAACCACGGCTATCAAAGCGTGTTTATCTACATTGCGGCAGCATGGATTTTGCTGGCCATTGTCACGGCGTGGTTCGGGCCGCGGACGAAAGGGCGCATGCTCGAAATACTCAATTCGTCCGAAGTAGAAAGCCAGATGTAAAAGGTGTGGCCCGATTGGAGCACAGGGTCGGAACTCCGACCCTGTGTCGATTTGGATTCGTCAGGACATATTGGCATGGTGTGTCTCCCGAATTGGCATGGTTCCGTTTCACCACCAAGGTGTGATGTTTGGGGCGGTTGCCGACAACCCGTGCTCGGGTCATACATACCTTACATGCAACGAGAGCCAACGCCGGTACGTGCAAGCCGGCAGTAGGGGGAGATGCGTGCATGGAATCGAAGGCCTTAAGGATCTTTCGCCGAAAAATGGCCAATCCGCTACATTGGCGCAAGGCAAATCAAGTTTTCCTTCGATATTCACAGACCGATCTACAAAATCTTGAACGGACCAAACACCTCGTCTCGACGCTGGCGACCGAGTTGGAAGTTCCCCTTTCACCGCGAGAAGAAGTGGAGGCAGCGAAATGGCTGCTCGCACAGGGCATCAATCCCCAGAGTCGAAAAGACAGACTGATGATCTGGAAGAGGGCAAAGTGAGTATAGCCTTTTTTCCCCTACGCCCTAAGCATCAGAAGCCGTCGAGCCTTCGCCGACCGTACGCTGGAACCACGGCAAGCTAAACGTGCGCTGGCGGTGATGTTCTTCCAGTAGATAGCGCTCGCGCAGTTTCAAAAGCTGTTGCACAGAGACAAATCCGATCGGTTGTTCATGATCGATCACGCGAATCCACTCCAGATCCTCGCGGATCATGAAGTCTAGTACCCGTTTGACGGGCAGGTCTGCACGCATGTCCACGATTCGCTCCATACATGCTTCCACCGAACGGTTGGGGTCGCGCTTGGCGCTGCGCAGGGTAGCCGTGCTGGATATCGCTCCAATGAAATGCCCGGACGTGTCGATCAGTTCAATCCAAGCTGGCAGATCTGCATGGCTTTCCAGGATGAGCTTGGCGAGATGGCCGACCGGAACCTGAGCGGACACCTGGATGTCCGATCTCGACACGATCTCGCGAACAACATGCATTTCGAGCGGATCGACACTGTATTCGCGAGTCAAATGCAGCCCTCTCCGGGCAATCCGTTCGGTCAAAATCGACCGCCGCAGGATATAGGCCGATGTGCCAGTGGCGATGCACGACGTGACAAGCAGAGGCAAGAGAGCGCCAAAGTTGTGTGTTAATTCTATGGGAAATATTACACTCGTGAACGGCGTTCGCGTGACTCCCGAAAAGACGGCTGACATCCCGAGCAGCGCCCATAGTTCGGGGTGCGGTGCGTGCATGGCGACGCCGAGCGATTCCCCCAAGCACCCGCCAATCATGAGAATGGGGGCCAGAATACCACCGGAAGTGCCGGAGCCAAGCGCAATGACCCAAATGAGTGCCTTGACGACAAGCAGTGTAAGCACTGTATCAATGGATAACCGCGCATTGAGTACGGCCGCGATGGTATCGTATCCAACGCCGAGCGCGCGCGGGCAGACAACGCCGCCCAAGCCAATCGCGACAGCGCCGAGTGAAGGCCACCACATCCAGTGAAGAGGCAGTTTACGAAACATATCCTCCATACCGTAAATAGCCCTCGTTAATACGATGGCCGCGAGACTTCCAACGAATCCAAGTCCTACAGACGCACCGTAACCGGTATATGGGATGGTGTGCAGGGATGGCATGGGGAAGATGGGGCCGGGCCCAATCCAGGCGATGCGAATCACGTCTGCAACAGAACTGGCCAGTGCAATCGGGACAAGGCTACGCGGCTTAAACTCGAACACGAGAAGTTCCACGGCGAATAAGACGGAGGAAACAGGGGCGGAAAACGTCGCGGACATGCCTCCCGCGGCACCCGCGACAAGCAGGATTCGACGTTCCATAGACGACGTGTGCAACCATTGACCAAGCAGAGATCCAAACGATCCGCCCGTCATGATGATGGGGCCCTCCGCCCCAAAGGGGCCCCCTGACCCAATGGAAATAGCGGCTGATATCGGCTTCCAGAAAGCGACCTTCGGGTGAACCCGACTGCCATTGACAAGCATGGCTTCAATGGCTTCAGGAATGCCGTGCCCCCGAATTTTTTCGGTGCCAAAGCGGGCGATAAGACCGATGATGACGGCGCCCAAAATGGGGGGAAGCGTCATGTAGGCTCCCAGGTGGTTGGCTGTAGGCGTCGCATATTGAAATGACAGACGATGAAAGAATGCTATATTGGTGACAAGGTAGATCGCCTTTAAGAGCGCGATCGCAATCACCGCGCAGACGGCACCGACGAGCACCGCAGCCCCTGACAGGCGGACAATTTGTCCGTTGGTCGTGAAGTCGCCGGATTGCTTGATGTGGTCTTGCACGATGGACAGTGCTCCTTTCGCAGCGAGGATCTGGACAGGGTTGTGGCGGCATGCTTAAGCACAGGTAGATCTTATATCGTATTACGATGAAAAATGCAATGAACGGGGGGATCGCATGGAACGAGTTCCGTCCAAACAGGAGTATGTGCAATTGGCGGAATTCCGTTATCGGCTGCGCAAATTCATGCATTTTAGCGAGGAAGCGGCGCGATCGGTAGGTATCACGCCGCAGCAGCATCAGTTGCTCCTGGCCGTGGCAGGGTTTCCGGAGAGAGACTTTGCGACGCCCACCGAGTTGGCAGAACGGCTACAACTTCGCCACCATAGTTGCCTTGGGCTGATTCAGCGGTGCGAGCAACTTGGCTTGGTAGAGCGCGAAAGAAATCCGACCGACAAGCGCAGCGTGTTGATACACCTGACGCCTGCCGGCAAGCAGCTACTCGACCGACTTACCGCATTGCACCTAAGTGAGCTAGAGCGTTTGGGTGTGTCTCACCGCAACTTTTTAGAGAAAGATCCGGCACAATTCGACCCAAGTGATGTTCCGCGCGGCCATCGTCCGTAAGGAGCGCTTATGCCTCGGGGGGGTGGGCTTGTTTGCGCACGAACAGATAAGCGATGGCGATCACGGCGGCAATCCCCAGGCACGCAAAGAATCCTAAACGCTGGCTCTTTTCGACGAGCGCATATCCCGTCATGACAAGAATCAAGGCCATGGTGACATAGGTTCCTGCAGGCTGTCCGAAGGCCAGTTTCGATATCGGCTTGCCTTTGTTTTTGCGCTTCCACGCAAGTAGTGTCAACAACATGATGAACCAGTTGAAAAACGTGAGAAAACTAGAGGCGCTGATCAAAAACGTGTAGACACTGGAAGGAAGAACGTAAGACAAGGCAATGCAAATGGCCACGCCCACTGTTGTAAACGCGAGTGCACCATAGGCGACCCTGCGCTTGCCAAAAGTGCGGCTGACCAAGCTCGGCGCTTCCCGGTAGCGGCCGAGACTCACAAGAATTTGGTTTGCCGAAAACACCGATCCGGCCATGACACTGAACGATGCGATGAGAATGACGGCATTGAGGATGCCGGCCAGTGTATGCAGATGTGCCGTCATCAGCGCTTGTACGAAGGGACTCGCCTTTGTGCTCACTGTCCGATACGGAACGATCCACAACAGCGCCGCGATCGACAACATGTACAGGCCTGTGAGAATGGTCACGACAGCGATTCCGCCGCGATCGAGATGTTTGGGCTCTTTCAATTCGACGGCTGCCGTACCGAAGACGCCGATGCCGGCGAAGCAGAAGATGACAATCAGCATGGACTGCGCCAGTCCGGAAATGCCTGTTGGAAAGAGTGTCAGAGATGAACTGGCGGAGGTGCGGCCAAGGGTTGCCGGATGGGCAGCGAAGATGACGATCGCGATGGTGATGATGAACCCCACGAGCGCGGCGATCTTGACAACACTCATCACGGACTCCACAAGACCAAAGTTTTGTACGCCAAATGCATTGATGGCCAGCACGATGAGCGCGAACGCCGCAGCCAACATCCAGACAGGCACACTTGGCAGCCAGAGCCGGGCGAATACTGCGGACGCCACCGCCTCGCTGGCAATGGTCAAAATACTGGTTATATAGTATGTCCACCCTTGCATATAGCCAGTGAACTTGCCCAGGTACGCATCCGCATAGGTTTTGAACGCGCCAGGCGACGGATGGTCGACCGCGAGTGTGTTTAGGGCACCGATGGTTTGTGCGGTGATGGCGCCTCCGATAGCAAACGCAAGGAGCACGGCAGGTCCTGCCATGCGGATGGGCTGTCCAGAACCGAGAAAATATCCTGCGCCAATGATGCCGCCCACACCCACCAAAATGAGTTCAAAAAGCGACATGCTGTGCTTCGCCTTGACTTGCGTTCCAACACTTCGATTCCGCACGGCCCCGATAGCCTTCGACTTCATCAAATCGCCATACACCTCCCGTTGATGTTCCATGGTAGTGTCTGAAGGTTCGT
Source organism: Alicyclobacillus sacchari (assembly GCF_004366795.1). Lineage (GTDB taxonomy): Bacteria > Bacillota > Bacilli > Alicyclobacillales > Alicyclobacillaceae > Alicyclobacillus > Alicyclobacillus sacchari. Next base: position 61,077 of record NZ_SORF01000010.1, read on the forward strand.
GTGTTCCTATCCCCATCATTCCCGGGCGCCGCACGTTGAATTTCCTTCATCATGAACAGATGCCGACAAGCCGACAGTCCCGCTATGAATACGAATATGTATCGCAATACTGCATAAGGTCGGGGGCATCGGCATGAAGGTTACGTATCCGGAAATAGGGTGCGAAGACATCGATGCGGTGGTGCAGGCCGCATGCGTCGAACTTTTGCAGCATCAAGGTGAAGATGGCGCATGGGGAGACTGCTTTGACACCGGCATGATGCCGAACGCACAAACGGTGATTTCCCTGCACCTAATTGGCCATCGCGATCGCGCATGGATCGAACCGCTGGTTTATGCGATCCGCCAGCATCAGCGCGAGGATGGCTCATGGGGATTGTTTCCTGGTGGTGCAGGCGATGTGTCGACGACGGTCGAGTGTTTCTACGCCTTGGAATTGATGGAGGCCTGGGCGGCAGAGGATGCTCCGCGCACCCGCGCCAAAGCGTGGATTGCCCGCCACGATGGTGTGCGCAGGTGTCGCAATCTGACAAAGATGTTCCTCGCCATTGGCGGAGAGATCCCTTGGTCCTGGCTGCCCAGTCCTTGGCTTTACACACTCATGTTCATGAAAGGCTCGCCTTTTTCGATACAGGACATCGCAACCTTCACCCGCGTACACATCCCAGCCATGTTGGTGTTGTCGCTGTACAGATATCGATCACCCTATGCTACAGGTGCATTGCGGGAATTGGTGCGGTACGAAGAACACGAAAGGGATGACCCTCTCACCAACTCTTTCCGTTCAAACCTTGCCGCTTGGTGTGCAAAGCGCTGTCTGACTTTTTTGCGCATGAATATGGGGCAAGATGGGACCTTGGCAGGTTATCATTCGTCGACATGGCTCAGCCTGTTTGCGCTTCACGCGCTCGGGGTGGACTTAGAGGCACCCATCGTCCAATCTGCCATAGCATCGATGAGACAAAATCTCATTGTAAACAACGGAACTGGATACGCACACCAGCAAACGGCCAATGCCTACGTTTGGAACTCGGCCCTCGCTTCCCGGGTATTGCTTGAAGCAGCGATTCCGCCCACCTATCCGCCATTGCAACGGGCAAAGGCGTATTTGTTGTCCAAACAGCAAATGGAGCCACGAACGAGAGGACCTATCGGGGGATGGGGGTTCTCCAGTAACAATGTGAAACATCCTGACTGTGATGACACAGTTGCATGTCTCGACGCCTTCATGGCGTTTCCCGATGTACCCAAAAGTTCGGTTGACGTAGGCGTGTCCTTTCTATTCTCGATGCAAAATCGCGACGGTGGGTGGTCGGCGTTTGAACACAACTGTGACAAACGCTGGCTTGAACGGCTTCCAGCCAACGATATGCACCGGTCGATGTGCGATCCCTCGACTGCCGATATCACCGGCCGGGTCGTTGCTTTCCTGCTTCGCCGAAGCATAGTGAGTCCAACGCATCCTTCTGTGCAGCGGGCCATTTCTTGGTTGCAGGCCAATCAATGTCACGATGGAAGTTGGTACGGAAGATGGGGAACGACTTATCTTTACGGGACATGGTGTGCGGTGCAAGCGCTGGTTACAGCCAATTTTTCGCTATCGAATACAACCCTCAAGCGTGCGCTGAGATGGCTTCTGTCCGTGCAGCGATTGGATGGGAGTTTTGGAGAACGTTGCGAAAGTGACGTGCTTGGGCGCTACAGCCCGGCGAGTGCAGGTCAACCGACGCAAACGGCCTGGGGATTGGATGCGCTGTTGTATCTGTACGATTGCAGCACCGACAGCACGATGCGCTCCGCGATTCAGCGAGCGGCGACCAAGGCGGCGGCATGGCTGCTGGACAACAAAAGTGCAGATGGATGGCATGACACATTGCCGAATGGATCCGCATTTCCGGGGGCGTTGTATGTCACCTACCATATCTACCCACGGGTCTGGCCTGTGATGGCTTTGTTGCATTTTCGGCGTTCCATCGTCGGGCACAAGGAACGTCCAGAAGGGGGGTGAACACAATGGGGTTGCATCCGAGATTATTACCGATCTTTCGTGCCAAAATTGCGAACCCGCGCAACTGGTGGCGAGTACATCGCGCTCTGCTGTCCTATCGCCGTGAGGATCTCGCAAATCCAGAAGGAGCGGGCGCTATGGTGGATCACCTCGCGACTGTTCTTGCCGTGCCGCTGACTCCGGCGGAGCGTGTGGGTGCTGTGAACTGGTTGGTAGCACAGCGCATCGATCCGCGCAATCCGTTGCACCAGATGCGCATGTGGAACGTCGTCTATGGTATGTAACCGGTGCGGGCGAAACGAGGTGTTTCGCCCGCTTTGTGGCCTTGGGAAAGGGTTGGGCCAGCATACGAACTCAGTTCGCGACTCTAAACACGGCAAACCAGGGAGCTGGTGAAGCTCCCTGATTTGCCGTGTCACATTCTACGCGTCCAATTCTCCGTCGATCTGTTTCTCGTAATGACTTTTGTAGGGTTTTAGCAGTGCCATGTCGACAAGCACGATAAGAAAGACGATTGCCCATACTTCTGTAGCTAGTTTTCCCGTCTGGTTTTCAGAAGTATCTGCCGATGCGCTCATGTCTCCACCCTCCTAGGAAGCAAGCTGATACGTCTCAATAGATTGCGCCGGACCGGCGAGCTTTCGCGACCGCCCGTTTGAATGATGCAGCCGCCTCGCGCTCTTTCTCGGGCAAGATCACAAACATGACAAGTAGAATCTGAAATATCGCGTACGCGATGATCGCCGGTTTGTGCTTGCGCTTAAAACTCTCCGACGGCAGGCCGAAGGCGAGAATCCAGATTGTCAAGTATAACGCCGCGCCGATTTGCGTCAGCGTCTTTTGGTCCGACGCTGGTACCCCATTTGGCAGAATCGGATCGTTTGGGTTCAACGGGTTCAACGAACTTTGTGGCGCATTCATGTCCATCTCGTCCATTACGAATTCCTCCTCGATTGTTCAATTTGACGCTTCATGTCTCGCAGCTTGTTGACGTCGATTTTGCCTTGCCCGTACATTTCCGCGAGTTGAACGGGATCGATCGTCTGTGGCTTATTCCGCAAGGCAGCTTCATACGTCTGAATCAGAGCGTTAAGACGATCTTCTGGGATGGACATGTGCAGGCTCTGCGCAAACTGATTCGCCATCTTTCGCACCATGGCGGTGTCCTTCCACCATCCCTCGGGCGCCCCCTCGAGTGAGCGGAGCGCCGTTTCCAATTGGCTGACACTGACGCCTTGCAGGCCACCGTGGAGGTTGCGCAAAAGGCGCCGCGTTGTCTCTGTTCGGGTCTTCAGTGCGTCGGATAGGCGCCGCTTGCGTTTCAGTCTTGGCGGGTGGCTCCCGCCTTGCGAATGCATGTGAATCACCTCGTCATCCAAAAACATCTTTGGTCTGTGCTGTATCGTATTACGATCCTTCTCATGTTGATTGTGCGCATTGCATATGGTTCATCAAAACGGTAGGGGCGAGGTGTCTGAAGGCATGGACGATTTGGTTCGTCGATTACTCCACGCGCAGGTCATGCTTGTACAGATGCGTCGTGTCGTGTCACAGGTGCCGGGTACGCCGTCCAAGCGACTGGCCACGAGCACACGCGAAGAGTGCGGTATCATTGACCAAATTTTGTCGATCGCGCGTACACAAACGCCGGATCCAGAACATCTGAAGGAGCGACTGACCGCTTTGTATCACGCGGACGCGACGACACAACGGTCGGGCAAAGAGTGGGTGCGTTGGCTTGCATGGGAGCGGGGATCGGCCTCGTATAGGGAAAGGCGGGGCGTGGAGCGGCTGCTTCATGTCACCTTTCATGAGCTTGCGGCCTGCATACCTACGCTTGTCGGTCTGTATGGAGAGCAGGAGACGAAATATATTGCGCCTGTCGAGTATCGCCCACAGACGGCCAGGGAGGTGTAGGATGTGGCCTGGGATACCGAAAGAACCGATATCAACGTGAATAGCCAAGGCGATGTGGAGAAGTGGGTCTACAGCACGTGCAACATCTGTTCCATCGGCTGTGGCTGCTACATTGCTGTGAATGGGAACCGGATCGTCGGGATCAAAGGGAATGCGAAACATCCTGTGAACCGTGGACGGCTGGGACCGAAAGGAGAAAATCAATGGCATGCGAACAATAGCGCGGATCGCTTGTTGACGCCCCTGTTACGAGACAGTGATGGCGTGCTGCGGCCTGTGTCGTGGGACAATGCGATGGAAGTACTTGTAACCCGAAGTAGAGCCGCTTTGCACAGGTTTGGGTCCGAAGGCATCGCCATATACTCCACTGGTCAGGGCATGCTCGAAGATTATTACACGATCGCGAAGATCGGGCGCGCAGGGTTGCGCTCCCACCTGCTCGATGCCAATACTCGCTTGTGCACGGCGACGACCGAGTGGTGCCTTTTACAATCGTTTGGCGCGGACGGCACGCCGGCGGGTTACGAGGACATCGATGTCACTCAGACGCTGATGCTGTTTGGCCATAACGTCGCCGAAACAGGGACGGTTCTATTCGAGCGCATCATGGCACGAAAACAAAAAACGGGGAAGCCGTACATCATCGTGGTGGACCCACGGCGGACCTGGACGGCTCAGGCAGCCGATTTGCACCTACAAATTCTCCCGGGGACAAATTTGGCTTTGTTGAACGGGATCACACATCTCCTGCTGAAACACGGTTGGATCGATCGCGACTTTATTGCAAACCACACAGTGGGTTTTGCCGATGTCGAGCAGGCGGTACGGGATTGGACTTTGGAACGCACCGCCAAGGAGACAGATGTGCCGGAGACGCAAATTGCCGAGGCGGCACGGCGGCTTGGGACGACGCCAAGCCTTGTTTGCACTACATTGCAAGGCGCCTATCAGAGTGTTGACGCGACGGCAACTTGCATTGCTATCAACAACATTCACCTCTTGCGTGGGCTCATTGGCAAGCCTGGATGCGGCCCGTTGCACATGGCCGGACAGCCCAGTTCCTCGACCAACCGGACGGTTGGCGGAGTCGGTTCGTACCCGGCTCACCGCAATCCATCCAATCCAAAACATCTTCAAGAAATGGCGGAGTTGTGGAATGTCGATGCGGCGCGTTTGGAGATTGGGGCCGAAAAGGATATCGAATACTTCGTCGACAAGATGGAACGCGGACAGTTGGGACTATTTTGGAACATCCACACCAACCCGATGGTCTCGTTGCCCAACCGACTGCGAGCACGCCGCGCGTTTGAACGCACATTTGTCGTCGTTCAGGATTGTTTCTTGACCGAGACATGTGAAGTGGCCGATCTCGTCCTACCCACAGCCATGTGGGGCGAAAAGGAGGGTTTGATGGAAAATGCGGATCGGATGATCAACGTCTGTGAGGTGGCCGTCAATCCACCACCAGGTGTCCGATCCGACTTTGATATTTTCATTGACTATGCACGGCGCATGGATTTTCGAGATAAAGATGGAAATCCGCTTATTCAGTACACGACGCCTCGCGAGTGTTTTGAGGAATGGAAGCGCGTATCGAAAGGCAGACCGTGCGACATGACGGCCATGACGTATGAAAAAATCAAGGAACAAAATGGCATGCAGTGGCCAGCCAACGAAGCTCACCCAAACGGCACGCCGCGACTCTATCAAGACCTCGTGTTTCACACGCAGGTGGATGATGCGCAGACGTACGGCTTCCACATGAAAACAGGAAGGGCAAGGACACGCAAGGAATTCGAGGCACTTGGCGCCAACGGAAGAGCGATTCTGTATGGTTTGACGTATGATCCGCCAGCCGAACAGCCCAGTGCGAAGTATCCGTTTTGGCTGACGACCGGGCGCGTGGTCTGGCACTGGCACACCCGAACCAAGACTGGACGTGCGCCAGCCTTGCACATGGCGACATCACAGGGATATGTCGAAATTCATCCCGACGATGCCACACTCCTTGGCATACTCCCTGGTGAGTTGGTTCGGATCTCTTCGCCGCGAGGCAACATCACCGTCCCCGCGCGTATTGTCGATACCATTCGCCCTGGGCTCGTGTTCGTGCCCTTTCACTTTGGCAGTTGGCAGGAGCACCAGGCTGCGAACGAGCTGACCGTCGATCTCGTCGATCCGATATCAAAGCAGCCCGTGTATAAGCAGAGCGCGTGCCGGATCGAGAAGGTCCGCCAACACCATACGGTGGCGCATGGTGAAACGTTTGGCCGAATTGCCGAGCGTTATCAACTCACCCCTGAACAATTGGCGAAAGCCAACCGTATGACACCGCCGTATCGGCCCGATGTTGGATCGCACTTAGAGATTCCGTCCATGGCAAACCCTGTGTCTCCACCGTACATGTTGTATCGCAAGTTGGATTTGTTCCCCCATTTCCGGCTCGCCAACCTTGATCCAAAGGAGGGAGAGTAGCAACGCGCCGGATCTTGCTGCTGAAGCGGCGGCTTATGTCGCCGCTTCGCCCGCGATCGTTTGAAACCAGAGGTGTCGGTAGCGGATGCACGGCCCGTCGGAAGCTACATGTGCTTCCTCTTTCAGCCGCGGAGGTTTGATCGGGCGCAGGCTTTCGACAATGACCTGATCTTGATGCATGACAAACTGTGTGTGCTCCAGATGAAAAACATCGAGAAATTCGGAGTCTCTGTCGAAGTTGCGGCCGATTTGTCCCCAAATGACGGTCGTCTCGTCATCTATAGGCGTGAACGTCAAATAGGTGCACATCCGTCGCTCTAGGCCAATGGGGGTCCGAATGATCCACTGGTTTGGGAACCACATTTCGATTTCAGTCCGGAGGTCGCCGCTGGCTTCCGAGGGATCGAGATTTTGCGGCTCCATCGGGTGTGTGAAGGGGCGTGGGTAGATGCGAATATGACCTTCCTGCATGTGATACTCTGGTCCATCAACGATGGGCGACACGTCTTCACCAGTGGTTTCGGGATGGACAAACGGTAGGTGGGAGACGTCGAGCACGCTCTCCGCAACTCGGCACATATGTGCATTCCATACGGTCTGAAACGAGATCCAGTGCCAGTTCGGATCGGACAATTCGAGCGCGGCGGCGGGGGCTGGCATATGTGTCATGGTGTCATCGGGGGAGCCGAGGGTGACCCATACCAAACCGGCGGCCTCGCAAACTGAAAATGTATGCAAGCGGGCGGAGCGTGGAATTCCCTCGCCTTTGCGGTTGGCTGGTATATGTGTACACACCCCGTTTCCGTCGAATCTCCATCCGTGATACGGGCATGTGAGGAGATTGTCTACGATGAATCCCAGGGATAAATCACAACCGCGATGCGGGCAATATGCCTGCACAGCCCGAATCTGGCCCATTTCGTCTTGATAGACGACGAGATCGCGATGGAGGAGCCGCACTTTCGTCGGTTTCGTACCGATTGCATCGGCTGTCAGCACAGCATACCAGGCGTTGTCAATCAAGAGTTTTCACCTCCTGTGTATTTGTTTCACTGTATGTCGTACGTTGAATGCCTGATGGGCCATGTGTGACAAATGGCCGGAAGGTGAAAAGGCGGATTTTTCGATCAACTTACGGACGACCAAATGTATCCATGTTATACTGACCGTGAACCCGTCGCACACTCTGGACTCTAGTTTGAATTGGAGATGATGTGCATGGATCCGCAGGTATTGGTGTCGAACGCAGGAACGTATGAAGGCAGCCAATTTGTCCCGCTACCTGGTCATGTCCGGAAGCGGATGGCTGGCGCAGTCGATGTTGGACCAGCGAACCCGGATGAACGGGTATCTGTGACGCTCGTATTGCGGCGCCGTTCACCCGAGCAACTGGAAGCGACGATCACGTCGTTGCAATCGCTGCCGCCGAGCCAGCGCAAGCATCTCACACGCGACGAGTTTAGCACGTGCCATGGCACAGACCCGCAGGATATCGAAAAGGTTCGGTCGTTTGCCGACGCGCATAGGCTCGTGGTCGAGCAGGTGCATGCTGCGGCTGGCACAGCATTGCTGACAGGCAGTGTGGCCGATATCAATCGGGCGTTTCAAATCGATCTCCGCACGTACCAGCACCCCAAATTCTCATACCGGGGACACGCAGGCGATGTGCATGTACCGGCGGAGCTGGGCGACGTGGTAACGGCGGTACTCGGCCTCGATACGCGGCCGCAAGCGATGCCGCACTTTCGGATTCGACAGCAGCGATCGCACTCGATTTCCATGCGGGCTACGGTCGCCGAGCCAGTTGTCTACACGCCGCCGCAGGTCGCGGCTGCCTATGACTTTCCGCAAAACGTGGACTGTTCCGGGCAGTGTATCGGCATCATTGAGTTGGGCGGAGGATATTCAGACGAGAACATTGGCGAATATTTCGCGTCGCTTGGTATGGCACCGCCGACGCTTGTCGCGGTAGCGGTCGATGGAGGAGCCAACCAACCAACTGGCGATCCAAACGGTCCAGATGGCGAAGTGGAGCTCGATATAGAAGTTGCTGGCGCCGTCGCCCCTGGTGCAAAGTTGGCTGTGTATTTTGCGCCGAACACAGACGCCGGGTTTCTGAACGCCTTGACGACGGCCATTCACGATTCGACAAACAAACCTGAGGTGATTTCCATCAGCTGGGGTGGCCCTGAAAACACTTGGTCGCAGGCCTCCATTCAGGCGATGAATCGGGCTTTGCAGGACGCTGCCGCGCTCGGTGTGACCGTTTGTGTTGCTGCCGGTGACAGCGGATCGACCGACGGTGAGAACGACGGTTTGTACCATGTCGACTTTCCTGCATCGTCGCCTTATGCACTGGCTTGCGGAGGGACGCGTTTGGTTGTGGAGAACGGTCAGATTGCAAGCGAGATCGTATGGAACGACGGTTCACAAGGCGGTAGTACGGGGGGAGGCGTGAGCAGCGTGTTTGCGCTTCCGAGTTGGCAACAGCATGTACACGTACCGCCGTCCGCAAACCCCGGCGGAACGGTTGGACGCGGCGTGCCGGATGTCGCGGGCGATGCGGATCCTGAGACTGGCTATGAAGTGTTGGTCGATGGGGAGACGACCGCCATTGGTGGCACAAGTGCCGTCGCACCGCTGTGGGCGGGGTTTGTCACGATTGCGAACAAAGTCATCGGTCAGCCTGTGGGTTATCTTAACCCAGTGTTGTACAGCTTGCCGTCAACGGCGCAGGCATTTCGCGATATTACAGAGGGCAACAATGATATTGCTGGCACAGGTGATGTTTATAGTGCGGCGCCCGGCTGGGATCCTTGCACGGGGCTGGGGAGCCCAGTTGCCAATCGACTGATTGCGGCATTGCAGCAGTTCGAGCAACAGAGTAAGAGCCAGGCGTGATCGCGGGTGTCAGTCTAGCTCTGCAATTGCGAAAGTCGCGAGGCAGTGATATAGTAGCCCCACAACTTGATATGCTCGCTTGGTTTCACCATCAGGGTGAATGAAAAGGGAATCCGGTGTAAATCCGGAACGGTCCCGCCGCGGTGAGGAAAGACGCTGTTGACAATGCGGCCTACAGGCCGCGAGCCACTCGTTTGGATGTGGGGAAGGCTGTGCGGCAGCGGATGACATCCGAGTCCGAAGACCTGCCAGGCGATGCAGCTCTAGGTATCCCACGTGGGTTTGGGATGGGGCAGGAACGAAGCAGGATTGTTAGCCTGGTCGGCGTCTTGACGTCGGCTGTAACGCTTGCCTATACATCCAGTCTTCATGAACCCCTCGTTTCCCGTGTGGAAGCGAGGGGTTTTTCGATCCCGCTCACGCCCGGGAGCACTGCAACGATAGGATATGGGGAGGCGAAACAACTTTGGCGATTGCTGCAACTCTGGGATTTCCGCGAATGGGTCCGCGCCGCGAACTCAAACGGGCACTTGAATCGTTTTGGCAGGGCAAGTCGACTGAGGCAGAATTGCTCACGGCCGCAGCTGACATCAAACGCCTGCGCTGGCAACTGCAACGGGAGGCGGGCATCGACTGGATTCCGTCCAACGACTTCTCGTTATACGATCACGTCCTGGATATGGCCGTACTATTCGACGCCGTGCCCGACCGCTTTCGCGGCATGCCGGAAGGCTCGCTGGTGCAGTACTTTGCGATGGCCCGCGGCACAGACGGCACTTCGGCGCTCGAGATGACGAAATGGTTTGACACGAATTATCACTATCTCGTGCCAGAGTTTTCTGCGCAACAAAACTTTTCCATGCGCGTCAACAAGCCGTTGGCGGAGTACTTGGAAGCGCGGCAACTGGGTATCGAGACGGTACCGGTGCTTCTAGGTCCCATCTCGTTTCTGCGCCTTGGCAAGGTGCGCGAACAAAGTATTGAACCACTGAGCTTGTTGCCTCGACTGCTGCCTGCGTACATCGAGCTGCTCACCGCTCTTCACGAAGCCGGCAGCCAGTGGGTGCAAATCGACGAACCCTGCCTGGTTCTTGATCTCACGGATGCAGAGCGGACGAGCTTGCGCGAAGCGTATGAGAACATCGCTGCACAATCGGTGCCGAAAATCATGCTTGCCACGTATTTCGGTTCCATCGCTGACAATCTGGAGACCGCTTTGGCACTGCCAGTGCAGGGCCTGCACGTCGATCTCGTTCGCGCGCCGCATCAACTGGACGATCTTTCGAGGCATGGCTGGCCGCAAGACTGGCGGCTGTCTGTCGGCGTGATCGACGGTCGTAACGTATGGCGGGCTGACATGTCCGAAGCCCTGGCGCAAGTGGAACGCGCGGTTTCTATCGCAGGGCTTGGGCAGGTTCATGTCGCGCCGTCGTGCTCTCTCTTGCATGCGCCGTGGGATGTGGAGCTCGAGAGCGACATGCAACCGGAAGTGAAATCGTGGCTTGCGTTTGCGGTTCAAAAGCTGTCCGAGCTGTGTGTGTTGAAGCGCGGAGTCAACGATGGGAAGGATGCGATTTCCAATCATTTGGCCGCGAACCGAGACGCGCGCGCGTCGCGCAAGGCATCTCGACGCCTGCACAATCCGGATGTCGCGAAACGCTTGGCACAGTTGGAGAGTTTACCACTGGCGCGCGCTGCCGCGTTTGCTGAGCGCAAGTCCAAGCAGCAAGAGCATCTGCAACTGCCGTCGTTTCCGACGACGACCATCGGCTCGTTTCCGCAGACGCAACACGTGCGCGACATGAGGGCGAAATGGCGCAAGGGCCAAATGTCTGATGCGGAATATGAGTTGTTTTTACAAAGCGAAATCAGGCGCTGGATTGCCATTCAGGAGGAACTTGGCCTCGACGTGCTGGTGCACGGTGAATTCGAGCGCACCGATATGGTGGAGTACTTCGGGGAGAAGCTGGACGGATTTTTGTTTACGCGTCACGGTTGGGTGCAGAGCTATGGATCGCGCTGTGTGAAGCCCCCTATCATCGTTGGCGACGTCGCCCGGCCAAACCCGATGACCGTCTCCTGGACGAGCTATGCGCAATCGCTGACGACGCGTCCAGTCAAAGGGATGCTCACTGGGCCTGTCACCATACTACAGTGGTCGTTTGTCCGGGATGATCTACCTCGCGACGAAGTGTGTCGCCAAATTGCGCTTGCGATTCGCGATGAGGTTCTCGATTTGGAGGCGGCAGGTATTCGCGTGATTCAAATTGACGAACCCGCCTTGCGCGAAGGATTGCCGCTGCGCCGGGCCGAATGGGATTCATACCTCGACTGGGCAGTCCGATGCTTTCACATCGCAGCCAGCGGCGTACAAGACGAAACGCAGATCCATACGCACATGTGTTACGCCGAGTTTCACGACATCATGCCCGCCATCCAGGCGATGGATGCCGACGTCATCTCGATTGAAACATCGCGATCGCACATGGAGTTGTTACAGGCCTTTGAAGCTTTTCATTATACAAACGACATTGGGCCCGGTGTCTATGACATCCACAGCCCGCGCGTGCCAACCGTCGACGAAATGGCCGGGTTGTTGCGCAAGGCGGCAACGGTCATCCATCCGGCGCAACTCTGGGTCAATCCGGATTGCGGCCTGAAGACGCGCGGGGAGGCGGAGACCTTAGCAGCTTTGCGGGCGATGGTCACGGCGGCGCGGCAATTGCGTCACGAGCCCGTGACGTGCTCGACAAGCATCTCTTGAAAATGGCTTGCGGCCGTGGTCAGGGCCCGTTGCTTCGACCAGATCACGGCCGTATCCGTCTCGATGGTCGGGTCGATCACGCCGTACCGTAGCGCTCCTTCTGGTCGTAAGCGCACAGCCAACGCAGGGACGATGGCGACGCCGATATTCGCCTCAGTCAAGGTCAAAAGCGTCGCCACGTCCGGACTTTCACAGATAATGTTTGGGTGCACGCCCTGCGCCTGACACATCTCGACGAACATCTCGTAAATCCCCCGGCCGCCATGGCTGTGCAGCACAAGCAGCGGTTTTTCGGCGAGCTCCGGCAATTGGACGCGACAGTCGCGATATGCGTTCCAGCCCGGCGGTTGTACGGCGACAAGCGGCTCTGTCCGCAAGTGGATCATCTCGACGTCCGAGAGCACAGGCAAGCGCGTGATGCCAAGTTCAATGACGCCCGTTCGCAGCCATTCCTCCACTTGATATGAATCGCCTTCCCATAATTCAAATGTAACCTGTGGATAAAGGGTCTGAAACTTGCGCATGGTGTCGGGCAGGTACGACACACAGGACATCACGGTGCCAATGGTGAGCTTGCCGCGCACGCCAGCGCCAAGTTCGCGAACTTCGTTTACAAGGCTGTCGACGGAGCGCAAGATTTCCTGTGCGCGCCGATATAGCGCCCAACCCGCTTGTGTCGGTTCGACCTTGCCGCGGTTGCGTGTGAGCAACGTGATGCCAAGTTCGCGCTCCAACGCCTGCAGCTGCAGGCTGAGTGGAGGTTGCGCCATGTGTAATCGCTGTGCAGCCCTCGTAATCTGGCCTTCTTCAACGATGGCAACAAAGTACTGAAGTTTTTTCAAATCCACGACATCACCAGCATATATTCCATATATGTTTCTCATTCAAAATATATATTTTACATATGGTCAAATCCCGATGTAAGGTGGTTGTTGGTCTCAAGTTGAGAGCAGAACTGCTGATGCACGGGGTGAGGTCGTTTGTTTCGAAATATCATGGCGTTACCGAAGGCTATGTCGTTAGGGAGTTTCACGAACGGTTTTATCGCTTGGTTGTTTGGAGCCACAGGTCCGTTGCTCATTGTCCTCCAAGCTGCAGCACAAGGGCATTTGCAGGAAGCAGAGACGACTTCCTGGATCTTTGGCATTTACGTCGTCCCGGGTTGTTTGACGCTTCTACAGGCGTTGTTGTTCCGACAGCCCATCGGCTTTGCATTCTCGATCCCCGGAGCGGTACTCGTCGGGCAGACGCTTGCGCACCACTCGTTTTCCGATGTCATTGGCGCTTATTTGATCACTGGCGCTGTCATTTTCATCCTTGGCATCACAGGTGTGATCGACAGGCTTATGCGCGTGTTACCCATGCCAGTCATGATGGGCATGGTGTCTGGTGTCCTGCTCCCGTTCGGTATTGACTTGTTCCGGGCCGTCCGCGAAGAGCCACTCGTCAACGGGGTTCCGTTGTTTGTGTTCATGGTTTGCCATCTAACACCGCGTGTGGCACGAACATTTCCGCCCGTTTTGGCTGCCATCCTCGCGACCGCGTTGACACTGATCCTTGCACACCAAGTACATGTTACGGGGGCCCCGGTCGCCATTGCGAAACCGCATCTGTACATGCCGACCTGGAGCGGGGAAACCATTTCGCAACTGGTGTTGCCGCTTGTGTTGACGGTGGTGGCGATCCAAAATGCGCAGGGCATTGCCGTTTTACAGAGTGAGGGTTATCAGCCGCCGGTCAACAGTATGACGCGTTGGAGTGGCATTGGTTCTATCGTCAATGGACTGGTCGGTGCCCATACGGCGTGCGTCGCGGGACCTATGACTGCGTTGCTGACTGGTGAGGAGTCGGGGGCGGCGGATCAAAAATACAGTTCGGCCGTGGTTCTAGGTGTCTTATCGATTGTATTCGGCCTTTTTGCGCCCATCGCAGCCTCCATTCCGCATGCTGTGCCGCAGTCGACGATTGCTATGCTCGGCGGGATCGCGATGATCAGCGTGCTGACCGACGCACTCAAAATGAGTTTCGGCGGCGGTTTCAAGAAGAGCGCCTTGTTTTCATTCTTAATCACCGTATCCGGTGTGAGCGTGCTGCATATTGGTTCTCCGTTCTGGGGACTGGTCGGCGGTGTGTGTGCATCCTACGTTCTCGAGCGGGACGATCACGCAACGTTATCTCGTCATACCACTGTCGACGCTTCCCACTGAGGTTTCGGTTTTGCCTAGGGTGCGCGTTATAATAAGGCGGTTGTTGTCGTCTTACGTTGTTTGTGTTCCCATAAGGGGGTTTTACCTTGAACAACGATATGGGACTGACGCGAGACGGGCTCGCGCTGTCTGTCCTTGACCTCGCACCGATCGTCGAAGGGGCTTCTGCCGCCGACGCGCTATCCAACAGTCTCGATCTCGCTCGCCGTGCGGAAGAGCTTGGCTACCGTCGCTACTGGGTGGCGGAACATCACAGCATGCCGGGGATTGCGAGTTCGGCGACGGCCGTCGTGATCGCACACATTGCCGGGGGCACGAAGCAGATTCGCGTCGGATCGGGCGGTATCATGTTGCCGAACCACGCACCGCTTGTCATCGCCGAGCAGTTTGGCACATTGGCCTCGCTATATCCGGGGCGGATCGATCTCGGGCTTGGCCGGGCACCGGGGAGTGATACACCGACGATTCGAGCTTTGCGGCGTGCACCGGATCGGCATGGGGCGGACTTTCCAGATCTGCTCGCCGAACTGCGTTCGTTTTTTCACCCGCCTGCGGGGGAGCCGCGCTCCGTACACGCGGTGCCTGGCGAAGGCATCGACATTCCCATTTGGCTTCTTGGCTCGAGTGATTTTAGCGCACGCCTCGCCGCAGAGTTAGGACTTCCGTTCGCCTATGCGAGCCACTTTGCGCCCGATTACTTATTGGTTGCTCTGGATGTCTACCGATCTTATTTTCAGCCTTCAGAATGGCTGTCTGAGCCTTATGTCATGGTTGGAGCGGCTGTCGTTGCAGCACCAACTGACGAGGAAGCAGAGTATCTGGCGACGTCGTCGCAGTTGCAGCAATTGAGCCTTTTGCGCGGGCGCCCCGGGCAACTGAAGCCGCCTGTGGACAACATCGAGGACTGGTGTACACCCATGGAATGGCAGGCCATTCAAACGCGCAGCCGCCTGGCTGTCGTGGGTGGGCCTGCGACCGTACGCCGCAAACTGGCGGCGTTTCGCGACGCCACGAAGGCGGACGAGATCATCATCACAACGCAAATATATGATCACGCTGCCCGTGTTCGATCATATGAAATTGTGGCGGATGTCATGCGCGACTAGGAGCCTCTTACCGGCGGATCCGACAAGGAATCCGCCTTTTCTATAGAAGATGAGCATATGGACAAGGTTGACGGAGGTAATTTGGAAGTTGGAAGTCGTTTGAATAGCTGCTGTGGAAGATGTGTGTGGTTGCCGGAGACAATGGTGGAATCAGCCAACTCCAGTCCCCCGTGATTTGCCGACCTGCATCGGCTTCGGTTCGCTCAAAATACGCAAATTGGCGCGCGGCCGTGTGGTGATCGACGATTGTAACCCCTTTTTTGCGAAACGAGTGGAGCACAGCGAGGTTTAATTCCACGAGCGCTTTGTCTCTCCATAACGTTGCGTCCGAGGTGCGTGACAATCCCATAGCATCAGCCACCGCCGCAAGCATATTGTAGCGATTCGTATCCGCCAAATTGCGGGCTCCGATTTCCGTCCCCATGTACCAGCCATTGAATGGTGCGGCGCTGTATCGTATCCCGCCAATCAGCAGCGCCATATCGCTGATGATTGGCACAGCGTACCATTGCATGCCCAAGTCTGAAATTTCCCGCATGTGCGGATGCTGAATCGGGACTTCTAAAACAGATGAACGTGGGATGTCAAACCATTGAACGGCTTCGCCGACTTGAACAACAACTGGCAGGATGTCGTAAGCTCCCTGGTTGCTGGTCCAACCCAGTTGTCGGCAGACACGGGTGAACGGAACCGATTGGGGATCGCCGACGACACGGTTGGAAATGGTTTGATATCCCGCATATCGGATCAATTGATGATTCCAAATGCGGATTTCGCTATCTTCCGAGGCAGGGCGGAAAATGGTAATGGTCGGCCGTATTTTTCCGTCGTTTGTTGCGTACTCGATATGTCTACGAAGCAAATTGAACACAGCTTCGGGAGTATCCGCAGTTCTTGCATCGAAGACAGACAGCGACCGCCAGAACAGACGTCCAATGCAGCGGTTGCTGTTGCGCCATGCCATGCGTGCACCGTGTTCCAATTCTTCATATGTATGACGATAGCTTCCGGTCGTACGGAGATCATGTTCAATTTGCTCCAAGCGCTGGGTTTTCTCTGTTTCCGATTTGCCTAGTTCTGTATAGCACTGGTCAATGAAGGAACGAGCCTGTTCCATAAGATGGCGTGGAAACTGCATGGGTGACCTCTTGGGATACGTTTTAGCCTTACTTTACCATATAAACATATTCGACAAAAGTTGCAGCGAAGGGTACAACACAAGAGCGAATGACTCGGTCATTCGCTCTTGTGATATGCCTTATTTTTTCTTGGAGGACTTACCGGTCGAAGTTTTTGCCTTGGTTGTCTTGCTTGCGGTCTTCTTGTGGACGATCGTTTTCTTGCCCGTCGTACTCTTCTTGTTCACCGTGACCTTCTTTTTGGAGCCAACTTTGCCCTGCTTCACTTTGTTGCTAGCCGTTGTCTTTGCCTTGGTCACATGTGTTGTGGTATGCGTGGCCGCTGTATGCGTATTTTTCGATGTACCTGCAAACGCGATGGATGGTGCCGCAAGGAATGCGATAGTTGCCATAGTCGTTAAAAAAGCCCTCTTCACCGAAATCCCACCCTTGATACTAGAATTGGCCAACCACTGGCCCTAAGAGGAATATAGGGCAAGCTTCTTAAAAAAGATTCAAACTCGATATGGACTGGCAGAGAAGTTGCACCTTCATGGATGAGGTAGCCCAGCACATGAGGTACGCCATTTGTTTTTTGCATGTAGTGGGCCAACTTGGGCAATGTAACAGGGAACATGGCGAGCAGGAGGTTGATGGCATGACCAAGCGGCCGCGTAGTCAAAATGTCCAGACTGCCTTGACGGATGCTTCGAATTCGCTGAATAAAGCGGAAAACGCGGTGCAACAAGCGGTTTCATATCCAGATGAAACATTGGTCGAGCAGGCAGAGAACGCCTTGGATCGGGCACGCAATGCAATCGATGTCACGTTGGAGTCCGAAAATCAAGTTGCGGTGAATCGGCTGACCGACCATTATCAGGAAGCTTCTGAAACGCTGGAAGAGGTCAAGGAGGAACTTCGAGACTGACGGCACAGGCATGTCGGCCTGGGCCTGGTTTGCGATCTCTGCATGTAGTATCCACACATTAGGCGTCCAATGGTTGGGCGGGATCGGATTCACCCTGCAACGACGGGTGTGAATCTACCCGCCTGTATTCGCGTGAACCGTATAACAGAGAAAAAATTACCGCAATCCCAATACCGCATCCCGTTAACAGTGCTTGTGCAGGCACTCGCTGTTGGAGGATCCATGATGATAAGGTGTAGCTGATGGGAGTGAAGCCGGTTGCGACCAGCATGAGTACGGACATGGTGCGCCCAAGTTTGTCGGCTGGCACAAATCCTTGCAAAAACGCGATAAACGGTATGTTCACAATGCTTATCATGGCTCCGATGATTGCCATATCGAGCATGCCGCCGGCTCGGATGGGGATGTAGCCGAGCGAGGCGATGAGCAATCCCATGACGGCGCCGCATGCGCCAATCCACAGCATTTTTCCGCGCAAACCTTTCAAAACCGAGACCAACACACCGCCCAGAAGGGCACCGATGCCCAAAGCTGCTTCATACTCGCCAAAGGTGGATCCCGTCCAACCGCGGGATCGAATCAGCACGGGAATGCCAATATTGAGTGGGCCTGTGCACAGCAAATTGATACACAAGCTCAAGCACATGACGATGAGCAACAGACGAATGCTGGTGACATAGCGTAAACCTTCGCTGATGGCCCGAAAGACCGAAGGAGTTTTTGGCCGTTCATCTGTTTTCATGTCGTCCTCTTGTGCCTGCAGTGTTCGCAATCGCAACGCGACCACAATCAGCGAGGCACAGGCGAAGACGGTGCCGACGGTGGCGTACATGAGTCCATAACGGCGCATGGCCAATAGGCCGGCGGCAAGCAGAGGGCCGAGAATCGTACTGGACTGCTGGACGGTTTGCAGAATGCTCGTCGCGCGGGAAACCAACGGCTCCGCCACGGCGACTTGGATGATGGAACCGCTCGCAGGATAGTAAAAAGAATCGATCGCGCCGAATAAGGTCGCCATCGTCTCAATCATCCACAGAGAAGGGTGGGCGCCGCCCGTAATGAGGCGCAAGGCGAACAAGACCAAAATGACTGCCCGCATTGACAGCGAGATCGACATAATCAGCTTACGGCTTACGCGATCCGCGATGGCGCCGCCAACCAGCATGAAGACGATGCGAGGTATCGCGGCGAACGTCATCGTGGTGCCGAGGGCAAGCTGCGATCCGGTGACATTGAGGACAAACCAGCCGAGAATGGTGAAGTAGGCATTATCACCGATGACGGAGAACAATGTGCCAATGAGCAGTATCCAGAAATTTCGTACACGAAAGACACTGGCTTCACTCTGAGGCAAAGACGACCACCTGCACTCTCCGCACGTACGTATCCTGACTTTACCATACGCGACCGATGCGAGGCCGTCAATAGCTTTCCCGATGCTCTAGGCTCGATGCTTTTGCCAAATGTGATATACGCAGATTCGGAATTAGGGGGGCTTTGCGGGACTATCAGAGGCCAAACGAAATACAGCCGGGCGCGGCGGCCCGGCATCCGATTGTGATCACTGATATGGAGGCACTGTTATCGTGGTAGTTCAATTCCAAGCTGCCGAGCAAGTTTTCTCGGCAATTCAACGCGAGCAGTTTTCAGCGGATCGACAATCTGGCAGACGCGCAGATTGGCGGCGGCGCTTAACAGCATGATAGCATCCGCGGGAGTGATGCTCGATTCCTGCGCGAGCAAACTTGCCATATGCTTGACCGCTCGATTGGCCGCCGCGTCCAGTGTCTCGTCCGATGCAATCGTCATGATATGCTCGTCGTCGACAACCATAGGATGCGGCCAGTGCGCTTCTTTCCAGACGTGCAAGGCGACTGTCACCTTGCCTGCGATCTCGATGCCGGAGACGCCGACTTCGCCGTCGCCCATGGCGGCGTGGAGATCGCCCAACGCGAACAAGGCGCCGGGCACGTTGACGGGCAAAAGCAAGCGCGCGCCTTGTGCGATGCGCGTGCAGTCCATATTGCCACCGTGATCTCCCGGGGTGCCGCAAGGAATGGCGGAGCCCTTCGGTGCCGTCCCAATCACGCCGATCATTGGTCTTAGCGGCAGGCGCAGATTTTTCGCAAATACGGCTTCCCCGTTTTCGATGGGAATCATGCGAATGGCGTTTTCCTGTAATTCGTCGCCGAGGACGCCAAGACCGGGGCCGGTCGTCATCACGCCGCGTTCTGCCAACTCTATCGACAAAATGTCGACAACCAGTAAGTCTCCCGGCTGCGCTCCGTCAACATAGATAGGGCCTGTCGCCGGGTTGATGCGGTTCCAGTCGAGCGTTCCGAAATCCTGTGTCTCATCCTGAATCTGATCCTCAAAACAGTCGCATGTTTCGATCTCGACGATATCTCCGGGTTGTACGCGCAAGGCCGGTTCCAGTTCCGGAGAGAGCGCGTAGATGAGATGTGACTTGCCAAGCTTGTGTTTGGTCACGGAGCAGACCCCCTCATAGAAATCATTCAATGTCCAGCACTTTTGGCGTTTGGCGAAAACCGTGTGTCGTGATCGCCAATACAATGAGTCCGATCACGAACCAACCGATGCCAAAGTAGAACGTTGTATGCGAGAAATTGATCCACACGTACAAAATGACCGCGAAGCCGAGAAGCGGCATGACGAGGTGGCTGAACCACCGTCCTGAGCGCTTGCGGAAGAAAAAGTGAATGATCACGCTGATGTTGAGCGCCATGAACGTGGTGAGTGCACCGAAGTTCACCAACGAACTGAGTGCGTCGATAGACGACACCGAACTGACGATGAGCGAAACCACGGCGACGAGCAGAATCGACACGTAAGGCGTGCGGAACTTGTTGTGGACTTTCGCAAGCACTGGCGGCAGAACGCGGTCGCGCCCCATGCTGAACAACAAGCGCGAAATGGCGGCCTGGGCAGCGAGGGCGTTGGCGATGCCGGAGGCGATCACGGTGACGACCAAGCACAACATTTTTAACCAGGTACCGCCGACGCGTTCGGCGATAAAGTAAAATGCGACGTTGGCATTTGGGAAATGTCGAAAATCTGGGTAGGCGACGGCCGCGAGGTACGTCATGATCATAAACAGAACGGCGACAAAAATGAGAGCCCAGATGGTAGCGCGGCCCACGGTCTTGCGGCCGCCTTTCGTCTCTTCAGACAGCGTACTAATTCCGTCAAAACCAAGAAAGCTAAGGACGGCGATGGATGTCGCGGCGCCGACCATGCTCAGGCTGAATCCTTGTTTTTGGAAAATGGGGGCGAACGTGAATGAAGTGCCGCCGTGATGCCCGGCTACATATACCAGTGCAGCGCCGCAAAACAGAACGAACGTCGCCAGTTCGATGACGAGCATGACCCAATTGGCGCGGTTTGTCATTTGTACACCAAAAAAGTTCACTGCAGTGTTGAAGATGACAAAGGCGGCTATCCATACCGACGTCGGAATGCTTGGAACGAGCTGCGTCAGCCAAGATGCCGATACGAGATACAACAATGCAGGGACGAGAATGTAGTCGAGCAAGATCATCCATCCTGCCATAAAGCCCACCATAGGATTCCAGCCGCGTTGGACATACGCATACGCCGATCCGCCGATGGGAAATGCCTCGGACATGCGTGCATAGCTAAATGCAGTAAAAATCATGCCAATCAGGCCAATGAAGTAGGTGAGCACGACCATGCCATTGGCCGTTTGGACGACTTGTCCGTAAATGGCCATCGGGGCGATGGGGACCATGAAAATCATGCCGTAGATGATGAGATCCCACACGGAAAGCGTGCGTTTCAGTTGCTGCTGCCCGTCGCCGATCGTTTTGGCCTGTGATTCAGGATGTGGTGATGGCTTGAAAGACATTGTAGAAACCTCCTAGTCCTATCCGTAATTTCTGATTATACAGCCGATTGCGTCGTTGTGCACGTAAGCGCAGGCAAATACTTTTACAGTGATTCTCCGATACTACCTGAGAGGAGGGATGAACATGGGCAAACAGCCGAAGCCTGTGCACAACGATGCAAACAAGACGTTGCCGATTGAAGAACACGTCGAGCGCGTGCAGGGTGAAAAACAACGTTCGCAGTCGGGCAAGGGAAAACAGTGACGGCCGGCAGCCAACGTGACGACATGCAAAAATTCCAATAGACCTCTGGCTCAAACTGTACGAAGATAGGGGTGAATGAATAGTCCGAAAGGGTGCCCCCTTTCGGACATCCACCATTATATTGGCTTGGTGCAGGACGAGACAAAGGACTGGTACGGGTGCGCCCTTTTTGGCGAAAATCGGCTGCGGCTGCGGCTGCGTATGTAGCAATTGTATCCTCTGTTTGCTATTGGATTTTTCAGCATGTCAAACAGCCCCCCATTGTGCACACACGCGTGCGTCATATTGCGTCACCGCCGCGCACCGAACCGCCACCGGACAAGCCATTGTTCGCGCCCGTTGTCGTCAAACCCAGGATGGTGCCCGACGGCGTTCACCTGGATGTGCGCCACTTCGGTACATACAACGCATACGTGTTGACCGTTTCCGATCCGCGACTCGTCTCGGTTGTCGCTACCCAATACATGGGCAACGTGGGAGAGACGGTCGAGCAGTTTGTCGATGATCATCATGCGGTGGCCGGTATCAATGGCGGATCGTTTACGGATACAAACTGGCAAGGAACCGGTGGCCAAGTGCAAGGGATTGTCATTTCCGATGGCAAGGTCGTTGCATCGGCGACCCATCCGGAGAGCATTATTGGCTTTACTCATACGGGCAAGCTCATTTCCGGAACGTACACCTTGGCGCAACTCAAGGCCATGGGTGTGACCCAAGCGCTCATGTTTGGACCCACGCTCGTTCAGAACGGCGTTGGGCAAATCCAAGGTGCCGGCGATTGGGGTTATGCTCCTCGTACCGCCATAGGTCAGCGCGCCGATGGAACCGTGATCATGATTGTCACCGACGGCCGCGAATTGACAGGTCCCAACGACATCGGTGCCAGCCTTGGCGACATCGAACAGCTCATGCTGTCGTATGGCGCGGTGACGGCGGCCAATCTCGATGGTGGATCGTCTGCCACGATGGTGTTTGATGGAAGGCTTGTCAATCAACCGACTGACATTTTGGGTGAGCGCAGCGTCGGCACCGCGCTGATCGTGAGGTAGTGGTATGATTCGAGGAAAATCGAAGCAAGCCTTTGCCATAGTCGCTCTCTTGCTGATCGCCGTCGCGGCTATCTTGGGCACTCGCTCGGTTGCGTTGGCCCGACCGCCGGCAGTCGTCTGGAAGACGGTGGAGGTGCGCGAACCGGCACCGTATCCCACGCTGTCGCTGCGATCAGCGATCAAACTGGCCGGCCTGAGTGACGCCAAAATGGTCGCCGGTAGCCCGTCTGGAAATGTACTTGCCGTGTTGGGTGCAGACGGCCGGTTGCAGGTGGCTGCCGCTCAGTCTGGTGTCGTGATCGACCGCGTACAGGCACATGCGCCCATTATTCACGTCACGTGGATCAGCGACAGGCTGTTGTTTTTCGTCACTGCGGACAATGTGCTGTACACGGACGACGTGCTGAATCAGCGCGTTCGCGCGATCGCACAGCTCGACGCGCCTGCGGGAGAGAGTTTGCGGGAGATTGCGTTTAGTGCATACACGAACGACGTGTTCGTGATCTACGCCGGGGATGGCGGAAACACAGTGTTCCAATTTGATACGAACGAGCACATGTATGAGCGCAGTATCGCCAATCTCGCCATTCGGCGCGCTTACGACAGTACGACGGCGCTGACTCTGTACCTCTCTGACGCGTCCAATCGCCTCTATCAGTGGCGCTCGGGCGCTCTGCAACAAATCGCGACCCATGTCGCCATCATCGCCGGCCGCGGGAACACCGTCTACGGTGCAAGTTTGAATCAGGCGGGGCAGGCGATCTCTGTCAAGGCATACAATGGGGAGCGTTGGCATACCATTGGCACGTTGCGCCAGCCTGTGCGTCCGGCCGACATCGTCATCGATCACACTGGCCGCATCTATGTCGTCCACCGCGATGCCTTAATCGATCCGGCAAAAGGACTGACATGGTTGGCGCCACCAGGCGCGCGCCTGATGCTCGCTGGCCACGATATTCTGCTTGTGCGCGGCAGCATGTATCGGGTGATTGTCGATTGATGCGGATGTCAAGCCAGACAATCTATCGTATAATTGGGTGTGCCGCCGTAAGGCTGGATAACCGCAGTTGGTCTGTCGGTGAAAGAACATGCGAGGATGTGGCAGCAGGTTGGAGGAGCAGAAGAAGAGGCAAAACTGGTTTACCGGAATTGTGATTCCGATTGCGGTGGGCGTCGCGTTGGCATTGGCATTGCGTCAATGGGTCGTTAGTCCTGCGCGCGTGCCGTCGGCGTCGATGTACCCGACCATACCTGCGACCAGTTCGCGCGACTTTGCGTACGTCGTCGTCAACAAATTGGCAACCGAACTGCGGCCGATACATCGCGGAGAAGTTGTCGTGTTCCATTGGCCGGATGATCCGAAAGAGTTGTTTGTCAAACGCGTGATCGGATTGCCTGGGGACACCGTCACGGTGACGGAGAATGCGGTGTACATCAACGGCAAGAAGTTGCAGCAGACCAATCCGGACATTGCCAAATCGAACGGTGCAGAAACGGGCACGTATAAAGTTCCGCCTGGTCACTATTTCATGCTGGGCGACAATCGCCCAATCTCTGATGACAGCCGGATGTGGGTACATAAATATGTGAGCCAATCGGCCATTGTTGGGGAGGCCGACATCGTCCTGTACCCCTTCAACAGAATTGGATTCATATCACAGCACGTATAAGGGCGCTTCGCGCCCTTTTATGTTATCGGCACGAGGGAGGCGTATGCACTGTGGAATATAGAAAGCTTGGCAACACGGGGCTTGAGGTATCGCGCATTTGTTTAGGGTGTATGAGTTATGGGGTGCCGGAGCGCGGCAACCATCGCTGGGTGCTCGACGAAGAGCAGAGTAGACCGTTTATTCGCCGGGCGATTGAACTTGGTATCAATTTCTTTGACACGGCAAACGTCTATTCGGATGGGACCAGTGAAGAGATTGTCGGCCGTGCCTTGCGCGACTTTGCGAGGCGGGACGAAATCGTGATCGCGACGAAGGTGCATGGGCGGATGTACGCGGGCCCAAACGGCGCCGGATTATCGCGCAAGGCGATTATGGCGGAGATCGACAACAGTCTGCGCAGACTTGGGACAGATTACGTCGATTTGTATCAGATTCACCGCTGGGATTACACGACACCCATTGAGGAGACGATGGAGGCTCTGCATGACGTCGTGAAAGCCGGCAAGGCCCGTTATATCGGTGCTTCTTCGATGTACGCGTGGCAATTCCTGAAGGCTCAATACACGGCCGAGAAGCATGGCTGGACGAAATTCGTTTCCATGCAGAATTACCTCAACCTTTTATATCGGGAAGAGGAGCGCGAAATGTTGCCTCTGTGCGAAGCGGAGAAGGTTGGCGTGATTCCATGGAGCCCACTCGCGCGCGGGCGTTTGACGCGAGACTGGGACGAGAAGACTGCGCGTTCGGAGACAGATGAGTTTGGCAAGAGCCTGTATGCGCAAACGGCCGATGCGGACAAACGCATTGTCGAGCGGGTGGCGGAATTGGCGCAACGACGAGGCTTGCCGCGTGCACAGATCGCGCTCGCTTGGGTCCTTGCGAAACCCGTTGTCACGGCGCCCATTATCGGTGCAACGAAGATGCACCATCTCGAGGATGCTGTCGCCGCGCTCGACGTGAAGTTGACAGAGGACGAAATGGCGTTTTTGGAGGAGCCTTACGTGCCTCATCCTGTGTTAGGTTTTCGTTGACGGCGTCGCGGTGAGCGGAGTTTGGAGCGCGATGACGGCGGATCGTTACGACCTCCCGATTTGCTGTTTCGAACCGTTGCGGCAGTGTTTTGCGCCGTCACGATGTTGTTGACGACTGTTGCCCATGTATTGATCATGGTGGCCGCAATATTGATTCCGGTCGCGACGAGTGCCGCTATAGCCAGTGCTCGTCCGCTACCGCGCTTTTTGCTTGGGGTGACTGATTCCCTGTCCATCATATCCCCCCTTCTTGTACAATGTATGATTGTGTTACAGTGCACGGCCTGTGGTGTTTGTCTGAGGACATTCATCATCACGTTTCATCGTGCACGCCTGCATGTTTGGAGATGACCTGTTTTATTTGCACCGAATTCGTAATCGCACAGGAGTTGCTGTATGACACAACCAGATCACAATGCGCCGGTCTGCATGACGCGTCGCACGTTTGCCATCATTTCGCACCCGGATGCGGGCAAGACGACGCTTACTGAAAAATTGTTGCTGTTCGGCGGGGCTATTCGTGAAGCCGGCGCGGTCAAGGGCAAGAAGGCACGCCGTCACGCGACGTCGGACTGGATGGAAATCGAAAAGCAGCGTGGGATTTCGGTGACGTCTACTGTGTTGCAATTCGATTATCTTGGCTGCCGGGTCAACATTCTCGATACACCAGGCCATGAGGACTTCAGTGAAGACACGTATCGCACGCTGGCCGCAGCGGACAGCGCCGTGATGTTGATCGATGCGGCAAAAGGCGTTGAGCCGCAAACCATCAAGTTATTTGAAGTGTGTCGCATGCGCAGCATTCCCATCTTCACGTTTATCAATAAACTCGATCGCCAGGGTAAGGAGCCGCTTGAGTTGCTCGAAGAGATCGAGCGTGTGCTTGGTATACGCTCCTGCCCGATGAACTGGCCCATTGGTATGGGGCCCGATTTTCAGGGCATTTACCATCGGCACGAACGGCGCTTCGAACGCTTTACGAGCCGCACGGATGACATGGTCTCCATTGCGATGCCTGATTTGGACGATCCCGCTGTGACGCAAACCCTGGGTGATGCCTTGCATCAGCGTTTGCAAGAGGATGTCCTATTGCTCGATGTCGCAGGCGATCCATTCGATCCCGCTCTGGTTGCCGCAGGTAAGCTGACACCAGTCTACTTTGGCAGCGCCATCGCCAACTTCGGCGTCGAGTCATTCTTGAAATCGTTTCTTGAACTCGCGCCGCCGCCTGCGCCACGCGAGACGGATCAAGGCGTTGTTCATCCGGAGGACGAACGGTTCAGTGGTTTTGTCTTCAAAATTCAGGCGAATATGAATCCGGCGCACCGCGATCGAGTCGCGTTTGTGCGCATTTGTTCGGGTCGCTTCGAGCGAGGCATGAGCGTGCAACATGTACGCACAGGCAAACGCATCGCTCTGAGCCAACCACAACAGTTTTTTGGCCAAGATCGGGAGACGGTGGACGAGGCGTACGCCGGAGACATCATTGGCATCTTTGATCCCGGCAACTTTCGCATCGGGGATACGCTTTGTGAGCGAGGGACCTTTCGTTTTCCGCCCTTGCCGCTGTTTTCACCAGAGCATTTCGCACGCGTTTCGGTGCCCAACGCATTGAAGTACAAACAGTTTCACAAAGGGGTTGCACAGCTTTCTGAAGAAGGGGCCATTCAGGTATTTCGCCAGGCCAACCGCACCGAGGACATGATCCTGGGTGCCGTCGGTCAGCTTCAGTTTGAGGTGTTTCAGCATCGCATGCGCGCCGAGTATGGGGTGGATGTTGAGCTTTTGCGGTTGCCCTATGCCTATGCACGTTGGGTGGAGACTGCAATACCCATCGATGAACTGCAGTTCGACAGGTATGCCAGCTTGATTGTCAAGGACCAGGACGATCGCGCCGTCATGCTGTTCCAGACGGAGTTTGCAATCCATTGGATGCTCGAGCGGAATGCGGGCCTGACGTTGCACACGACGTCGTATGGACTTAGCACGACGTAGAATCATGAGATGAAGTCACGGGCAGGAGGATGGGGACATGCAGGCACGGTATTGGACATATGACGAGATGTGGGCGGAACTGCGGCGGTTGGCAGTAGCGAATTCACAACTGATGCGCGTTGAGGTTATCGGTCAGAGCCGTCAGGGCAGGGATATCGCGGCGGTGACATTGACCGATGCCGCCTTTGGCAACCCGGAAGACAAGGCGGCGGTGTTTGTCGACGCAAACATTCATGCCGGCGAGGTCTCTGGCAATGCCGTGGCCATGTACTGGATTCAGTGGTGCGTCGAGCAATATGGTCATGATCCAGAAGCGACAGAATTGCTTCGCAGCCACACTGTATACGTCGTACCACGCATTGCGGTGGACGGGGCAGAACTGTATCTGACGACACCGGCTCGTTTTCGATCGAGTCCACATCTCTATCCACACTCGCAGACCCCGGATGGATTCGTGGAAGACGATGTCAACGGCGATGGCCGCGTGCTCATGATGCGCGTCCCTGCGGACGACGGCGGTTATGCAATCGACGAAATCGATCCTCGCGTCATGCGCCCGCGCCGTCCAGGCGAGTTCGGAGGTACGTATTATCATGTATTTCCCGAAGGGCGGATCGATCGCGCTGCCAAAACGGGGCCGCTGCCTGCGTTGCCGACGGCTAAGGCCGCGCGGCGCCATGGCATGGATTTTAACCGCAACTTTCCGATCCGCTGGGCAGGTGAGACTGGACAGCGCGGCGCTGGTCCCTATCCACTCTCGGAGCCGGAGTTGCGAGCACTCGCAGACTTCATTCATCGTCATCCGAATATCTCGGCGTATGCCGCATTGCATACTTCGGGCGGTGTGATATTGCGACAGCCGTCGACAGGCGATGATTCGGTTCTCTCAGAAGTCGATCGCGCCTTGTTCACGCAGGTCGCGACAATCGGGGAGCAAGTGAGCGGATATTTTTCCGGATCGAACTACGAGAAGTTTGCCACTGGCCACGAGAAGGTTTTGATGCCAGGCGCGGCTGACGATTGGATGTACGATCACCTTGGGATTCTCGGTTTCACCATTGAAATCTGGGATTTGGATGGCCGTGCCGGGGCTCGCGGGTACGGCGAACATGGAATGCGTGCCTTGCTCGCGCTGTCGCCGGAGGAGATCCTCGAAGACGAGCGCAAGGTATATGCCTATGTGGCACAGGAATTTGGGGCGGATGGATTGTTCGACTGGACACCCTTCGAACACCCGGATTTTGGGCCTGTGGACATTGGCGGCCTTGATCCGAAATTTGTCATTCAAAATCCACCTTTGCGCCTACTACCGGAAGAATGCCAGAAGGTCAGTGCGTTTTTGACGAAACTCGGCCTCTCCACAGCAAAGCTGACCATAGCAGATGCAACATGCGAGCGTGTAGAAGATGGGGTGTACCGGATTGTTGCCGAGGTGGGCAATGCCGGCTTTTTACCGACGTCGAGTACCGACAAAGGCAAGCAGTTGCTCTTGGAAGGCATTCGCGCGGAATTGATTGGGCCTTACGAGATGATAGCTGGCGTGTCGCCGCAACCGATCGGCCATCTCGATGGATACGGCGCACGCAACCGTTATGCGCCGCCCGCACAGCAGCGCGCGTATGCGGAGTGGTTGATTCGAGCCGCTGAGGGCGCACAGTTGACCGTTTCATTCGCTGGCCCGCGAGCTGGCCGAGTGAGTCAGGAAATCCGCACTGCGAAATGATGTTATCCTCTTCCGCCATGGGGCTTAGGCGATTTGTCGAGATCGCTTAGGCCCTTACGCTGCAATGAGCAATTTCTTTAGGCCACAATTGGCAGGCCGCCGAGGCGTGAGAGATCCTGGCCTGTTGCCGTCACTGCGGCGTCAGGCCAGGATCTCCGTTTTCCTTCAGGCGTTCGTACCAGGTTAGAACGGTCTTCTCGATCGCATCGCGTATGAGTTCATCCGAATAGGAGCCTTGGTAAATGATCTGCTCGTCAATCCAGTCGCCCCACAGGCCATTTTCGTTGGGAGCCTGTTGCCAAAATTCATCGGTTGCCCGCACGTCGACGTTGCCATCGTTATACTTCGCCGTGACTTTACAGCGTGGAGAGTAAAAATGGGAGTTCAAAAAGGCGACAGCCAATTCGACGGATTTGGTCGTAATGACTTTGGCTTCAAGATTCGGATCCGTCTCATGTAGCGTTCTCGCAATGTCGTTGAACAAAGCAACGAGGCTCTCCTTGGTTTCCGTTTGGCTTGTGACAACGTGAGAAGCGGCGTTTGCGGCTTCGAATCGGTCGCGAATGCGCGTCAATTGTTCTTCGAATCGCTCCACGAGAAGTCCTCCTCTGTGAACCCGCGTGCCTAGCTTGGCCAGCATGATGTGTACTCGCTAGGCATCGTCCCCGAAATCAGCCTTTTTGATGCACAGAGGCTGCCTGAATCCAAACTTGGGTGTACAATGAAGGGGCTTACTCTGGTCTACTTGCCATCGAATAGGGGATGAGGTCTACTCATGCGAGTCGTTGTCACAGGAGGCAGTGGTCTATTAGGACCGTGGGTTGTCCGTGAATTTGTGGAGGCCGGGTACGAGGTTCTTAACGTCGATACACGCCATCCGAATGATCCGCTGTGTCCGACGCTGTTGGCTGATTTGACAAATCTCGGCGAGGCGTTTGCAGTGTTGGAGGGCGCAGATGCATTGGTGCACGTCGCCGCCATTCCGCGCGTTGGGATTCGACCTGACGCCACCACGTTTGCAACCAACGTCGTCAGCACCTATAACGTGCTCGAAGCAGCGGCTGCACTCGGCATTCGGAAGGCTGTGATCACGTCAAGTGAATCGTCATACGGTTTGGTGTTCGCGCGACACCCGTTTTCTCCCGCTTACGTTCCCATTGACGAAGATCACCCACAGTTGCCGCAGGACGCGTATGGTCTATCGAAGGTCGTCAACGAGTTGACTGCAGACATGTTCCATCGTCGAACTGGCATGCAAATCGTCTCATTCCGCATGGGGAATGTCATTACGCCTGATATGTACCAAAACTTCCCGACCTTCTTAAAAAATCCCGAGATTCGTAAGACCATTTTGTGGTCGTACATCGACGCTCGGGATGCCGCTGTGGCCTATCGGCTTGCGATTGAGAAGGAAGGGCTTGGGGCCGTCAAGTTGAACATCGCGGCCGACTGGTCGAGCATGGATATGACTAATCGCGAGCTCTTGCACTCAACGTACCCGGACGTCAAGGACATACGGGCAGATCTCGACGGTTATGAAACGTTGCTTGCCAATCGCAAGGCCAAGGAACTGCTTGGTTGGCAGCCGGTATATCACTGGCGAGACGAGGTAAAACGTCTTGCGGATTCCCTCTGTCAATAGATTGTTTCGAACATCATTTGCGATCATCAATCATATGGTTGGAACCTGTCGCCGCCTTCCGGGCGGCGGACGGGGCGTCTTTCGATTGGCGGCAATACCGGACATCTGGGAGGAATGAGTATGGGGTATCGGCTCGGCGTCTACACAGTCGGCTTTATCAGTGAACAATCTCCGCTTCTGGTTAACCACCATCAATTCCTTCGGGAAGCACTTTTCGCAAAGGTTCAGGAGGAAGCAGGACTTTTGCACATAGCGTTCCCGAGTGGCTATCGTCCGCCAAAACCTGACGTCTCCGTTGAAAACGGTTTCTTAACGTATACGATGACCGTCTGGCGGGATTTGGAGTCTGTTTTTCATTTCACGTACAAAACGCATCTCCATCGGCGCGCCATGCGCGAGCTGCCGGATGCGTACGAGAAAATGCCAAATGGGAGAGCAGTATATGACGTATTATGGTGGTTCGATGATGCGGCTTTTCCTGTTGACGATCGCGCTCTCGTCGAGGAAGGAGCCCGCCGCATGAACTACATGATTCAAGAGGGGCCGTCGCCATATGCTTTCGATTTGAAACACCCGTATGACGAGCATGGCCTGCAAGCGGACTTTCGCAAGCTGCGCGATTACGCTTGAGGCGGGATCGGAGTTTGGCTGAGCCAGCGGTCCTGTTTCAGGTCAGCAGTCAACATGGCGGCTGCCAAGGCATGTCCAGCAATATTTGGATGCCAACCGTCAGCCGCATACATCTCCCATGTTTGGTGGTGAACGCGCAGGTAGTTTTTCATCTGAGAAAATAAGTCCACGACATGCACGTTCGGATTGTGCAATGCGGCTACAGCGCGGATTTCAGAAGCAAGAGCCGGACCTTCTTGATTCTTGAATTCGACGTACGAGGCACCGACCACCGGCGGTGTAATGAGGACGACCTGGGCGTTGTGAGCCAATGCATCGCGAACCTCTTCCACCACGTCCTGGTTCATCTTCGACATTGGATGATGATCAAATAAGTCGTTGAGCATCCCAAATGAGATGACGACTAGATTTGGCTTATCTTTTGTCAAAAGCTCGTTCATTCGCGTCACATAGTATGACGGACCTTTGCCTTCTGAGGATTCGTTGGTGAACACATACGTTGTCCGATTCCGTGACAAGGATCGGAATGTTCGTGCTAAGTACCCGCCTAATGAAGGTGTATCGTCCCAACCGTGGGCAATGGAGCCGCCAATCGCCATCACGCGCACCGTTTGCAGGGTTTGCGGCGCGGTCGTCAGTGATGCGCCTACCGGTGTGCGCGCGGTAGGCTCCGCGGTCGCGAGGATGGCGCAAGCGGCTACTGCAAAGGATGAGATTACTAGTTGAAGTTTGCGCATGTCCTGTCAACTCCCATCTAATCCTAGCGGATCGGACGCTAGATTGCACGCGGATGGGAGATGACTACCTAGTGGCCACACTGACGCGGGCTTTGCCAGCACGCTTCGATTGATACATGGCCTTGTCAGCTGCCTGAATCAGTTCACTTACGCTCACCCCGTCGTCAGGGGACACGGCAACGCCAATCGACGCGGTCAAAGGACGCCCTCCAGGGACGGACACGCCGGACGGTGAAGCAAAGGCCTGCAAAACGGCGTTGCCGAACGCTTGTCCCACCGTCGCACTGGCTCCAGGCACGAGAATGACAAACTCATCTCCACCAATGCGCCCCGCGATCGCACCAGTTGGGATGGTACGGCGGATGACGTCTGCTGTTTGCACCAACACAGCATCGCCTGCAGGGTGACCGTAGGAGTCATTGATTTCTTTGAAAGAATCGATATCGAGCATGACAAGGCTGCAAGGGATGCCGAGAGCGGTATGGCGGGTCAATTGCGCGTTTGCACATTCATAAAAGTAGTCGACGCGATGCAGGCCGGTGAGATCGTCTTTGGTCGCCTTTTCGTTTAACGTTTCAATCAATTGGCTTTTCTGCAGGGCCAAGCCGACCTGCGTTCCCAGTTCGATCACGGCTTGTAATGCATCCTGTGGTGGCTTATCCAGTGAATAGACGTTGTCGAGCAACAAGGCGGCCAGTCGCTGCCCGTGCGCGGTAATGGGCACCCAAACCGCCTCGAGGTTGGGAATTTCCATAGGTTCGTCGCCGAACAACGGCAGGGTTGGGGCTTCGCGCAATTCCACGGGTGCAGATCCTACCGCGGCGCAGATCGTCCGCTCGATCGACGTGCCGTCCGCATTCAATAAAAACAGCGTCGCGCGGTCAAACCCGAGCAGACTTACTCCGGCCCGAACAAGATTGAACAAGATGGCTTCGGTATTGTCGGAAACTGTGATTAATCGCGATAAATCTGTTAAAGATTGCAAGAAGGATAGGCGTTCTTTCAGCGGACGGTAGGCGACATAGTGGCGAATGCCGAGCGAGATCGCCTGTTGGAACGCAACCAGGGCTGACCAGGTCAATTCCGGCAAGGCGGATTGCGCCGTGATGGTCACAAAGCCGAGCAACTTGTCGGATGTTGCCGGAATCCAGAGTTCATAGCGACCGTTGCGATGCCTGCGAACAATGTCCTTGTTATTGCCGAGGACCGATGCGACTTGGTCTTCTGACATGTAGTTGGATTCTAGGTACAGCTGTCCATTTTGAATATCGACGACGCTGCGGTACATGCTGTCAACGTCGCGGATGAAGCAGCTAACTTGCTGAATGAGCCCGGCATACGGAAATTCGGTCCACATGATCTGAAACGCCCGTCGTATCGTTTCGTCAGATGCATCTTCATCCAAAAGGAGGGCAGAAATGCGATAGCCAATGGTTGCAAGGGTACGCTCCACACTCATCCCTCCACCTCCCAGTACAGGCTGACAATTTCGTTGATTTCGCTGTCGATGCGGGCCGCGCGGGCAACCGTTTCGGCATTTCTCCCGAATTCGACCAAGTGCCACAGGACTTCACTAAGCCCAATGGCCAATCGACGTTCGAGGGAGCCCCACATCGGATGCATCGGATAACTGCGAGCCCGCTGCATGTTCTCATACAGTACTTGAATGTCCGGATTTACAAGATAAAGATCCCAAAAGTCGCACTCGACGGCTGGCAACGAGTAAATCCAGCTGGCCCACGCGGAGACCAGCCTTGGCGCTTGCAGGGCAGCAACCAGTTCCCAGGCAGCTGCTGGATGTTTGGTTGCAGAAGAAACGCCGAGCATCGACCCGCCTCCGTATGGAATCGATCCCGCAGGACCGCGGGGCACCGGAATCACTTGCGTTGGAAATTGATGCACGGTCGGATCCGGACCGGATACAACGTTGCGAATGGCCTCAAACAAGCTTGTGACATGGAAGGCGGTATGACCGTACATGAAGAACGAAAGATTCCCCTCGTAGC
This sequence comes from Alicyclobacillus sacchari, assembly GCF_004366795.1. GTDB lineage: Bacteria > Bacillota > Bacilli > Alicyclobacillales > Alicyclobacillaceae > Alicyclobacillus > Alicyclobacillus sacchari. Next base: position 95,114 of record NZ_SORF01000010.1, read on the forward strand.
TGCTCATTCGTGCGTCTTCGGTTGTCGATCCGCTGATGTGCATGAGGTCATAGAGATACTCCAAGGTGCTCAGCAACTTCGGTGACGTCATGAACGCAACCGGTTGTTCATGCAATCTTGGGAATTCGAACCCGCCAGACCAGAACCAAGGAGACATGCGGTGCAATGTTACGCGTTCCGGTCGACATGGGAAATGAATCGGCCGCGGAACATGTTGGTTTCCGTGCAGACGATTTTCCGTAATGTTGCGGCAAATTTGGGAAAACTGCTCCCAACTGATCGGGATCGTATGATCAATGCCGAACTGCTCGACGATATCCTTTCGTGCCATGAAACAAGTGGTATCAGCCGTCCAGGGTACGCCATATTGATCCTCGCGGTAACGTGAGGCAGACACCAAATAAGGCGCTGCCGGACGGGCGGACATCACACCGGGCGGAACACAGGACAGCATGTTTAATCGGGCAAACGTGGGCAACCAGGTCGTACCGAATTCGAACACGTCAGGAGGCGTTCCCTGCTTGTATGCCCGAACTAACTCTGTGAGCGCATTGGCAAACGTCAATAGTCGCCAGTCAATCCGGATGGACGGATGGGCAGACAGAAAGGGACGCAATTGTTCTTGCAAAAAAGTTACTGTATCAGAGCCGCGATAGGCATTGACAATCCACACTTCAAGGGTATCCGGCAATACTGCAACCTCCAGAAGTAAGCCTTTTCATACTGGGTATACTACTTCGACATATGACCAAGGAATTTCCTCTCACTCCTCAAATCTTCTTCGTTTGGTTATTCGCGGCGAGCTTCGATGCGGCAACTTGTCTTGAAAACCACCAATGCAATCCTACTCGCTGGTGTATTAAACTAGCATCAGTGCCTTGGTAAGTGCTTTCTCGGAGGGCGCATGTTGATATCGACCCACCAAGCGTAGAAACAGATGCAAGGAGAGGATCTGGCGTGACCATTCACTATGACGAACAACGCCGTATATTCCACGTTCAGGCGAAAGGCACAAGTTACGTGATGGCAGTGTCGCCGGATGGGACCTTGCTCCACTTGTACTGGGGCCAGGAGATTCAAGACGCAGGTGGATTGCAGGATCTCTTGCAGGTTCATCACGGCTCGTTCGCAGGGCCTGTACAGTCCGCAGGCGGTGATGTCGGGGTCTTGCCTCACGAATTCCCCGCGTTTGGTACGGGCGATCATCGTTCACCTGCATATGTGGTCCAGCGCTTTGACGGCAGCATCGCCAGCCGTTTGACCTATGTACGCCACAGCATCTTCCCAGGAAAGCCGAAGTTGGCTGGGCTGCCGGCTACATACGTCGAGACCGACGATGAGGCGGAGACACTGGAAATTGAATTAACCGATGCCGTGCTTGCTTTGCGCGTGTTGTTGCGCTACACAGCCTTTGCACAGCACAGCGCGATCGCGCGGTCGGCGACCTTGGTCAACCACGGCGATATGCCGCTGCAGCTTCATCGGGCACTTAGCGCTTCTATTGACATGTCGGGGGCCGATTTTGAGTATCTCCAGCTCTCTGGGGCGTGGATTCGAGAGCGATTCATCGAACGCAGGCCGCTTGTACCGGGCGAACAATCGGTGTATAGCCGATCGGGCATGAGTGGGCACAAGCATAACCCGTTCATCGCCCTCGCAACTCCGAACGCCGACGAGGAACGGGGCGAGGTGTACGGATTCAGCCTCGTCTACAGCGGTAATTTTCTCGCCAGGGCCGAGGTTGAACCGATGCGCCAAAGCTGCCGCGTGCAAATCGGCATCCATCCGGACGAGTTTTCCTGGTTGCTCGAACCCGGTGAGTCGTTTCATACACCCGAGGCGGTGCTGGTCTATTCTGGAGCCGGAATCGGCGAGATGTCCCGGACATACCATCGTTTATACAGAACGCGCCTTGCTCGCGGTCGCTATCGCGATCAACCGCGGCCTGTGCTCGTAAATAATTGGGAAGCGACGTATTTCCACTTTGATACGGATAAGCTGGTCGAAATCGCCAAGGCTGGCAGTGAACTTGGTGTAGAGCTATTTGTGCTCGACGACGGCTGGTTTGGCAAGCGCGACAGCGACAACTGCTCACTCGGAGATTGGTACCCAGATCCGCGCAAGCTACCCGGGGGGCTAGCCGATGTGGCAAAGCGGATCGAGGCGTGCGGACTGCAGTTTGGTATCTGGATAGAGCCAGAAATGGTCTCTCCGGACAGTGATTTGTACCGTCAGCATCCGGATTGGTGTTTACACGTCGTTGATCGGCCGCGTTCCGAGCGTCGCAATCAATTAACCCTCGACCTATCCCGCCGCGATGTCTGCGACTTCATTGTCGAAGCGGTATCGAACGTGCTTCATAGCGCTCCCATTCGCTATGTGAAGTGGGACATGAACAGACCGATGACCGAGGTTGGGTCGGCCGCGTTGCCGGCGGAGCGCCAACGCGAAACGGCACATCGCTACATGTTGGGCTTGTACGATGTACTTGAACGCATCACATCGGCGTTTCCCGACGTCTTGTTCGAAAGTTGCGCATCCGGTGGCGGGCGCTTTGATCCAGGCATGCTTCACTACATGCCGCAGACGTGGACGAGCGACAACACCGATGGCGTTTCACGGCTGAAGATCCAGTATGGGACCAGCATTGTCTATCCGGCGAGCAGTATCGGTGCGCACGTCTCCGCCGTGCCAAATCATCAGATGCACCGGCTAACCCCGCTGTCGTTCCGCGGTCATGTGGCGATGTCGGGGAACTTTGGTTATGAGCTCGATCTGTCCAAGTTCACACCAGAAGAAAAGGAATTGGCTAAGCAGCAAATTGCAACATACAAGTCCATTCGCCAGTTGGTCCAGTTTGGCGATTTCCATCGTTTGCTTAGTCCATTCGAAGGCAACGAAACGGCGTGGATGTTTGTCTCCGCTCAGCGAGACGAGGCTTACGTGGCATATTTTCGGGTGTTTCCCGATCCGCTCCAGCCAGTCAGACGGCTGCGCCTTCGGGGGTTGCAAGAGTCGGCCCGCTATCGTCTCGAGGAGACTGGCGAGGTCTTTGCGGGCGATCTGCTCATGCGTGTGGGAATCGCCATGCCGCTGATGCACGGTGAGTATCAGAGTGTCGCGATGCGGTTGCGCAAAGTTTGATAAGGGATAGACAAGTCGTCATTGAAAGGTCGCCAAGCTCTGAAAGCAATTTCTGAAAGCGGTATAATGAGTATGAGGACGGTGAGAGCATGGCACAAATCAAAGTTGGTGTGATTGGTTGCGGTGTGATTAGTGAAATCTATTTAAAAAATTGCCAGATGTTTGGGATGGACGTCGTCGCGTGCGCCGATATTGATGTGGAACGCGCTCGGAGCCGAGCGGCTCAGTTCGGTATCGCGAGGGCATGCTCGGTTGAGGAACTGCTTGCTGATCCGGAGATCGAGATCGTCATCAATTTGACGATCCCGAATGCGCATGCCGACATTGCCCGTCAAGCTCTGCTCGCAGGCAAGCACGTGCATTCGGAAAAGCCATTGGCCCTGAATACGGAGGAAGGCAAGGCTCTGGTTGAACTGGCAAACAGCCGTGGTCTACGTATCGGCGCTGCCCCGGACACGTTTCTCGGGAGCCATCTGCAGACTGCACGCAAAGTGATTGACGATGGCTGGATCGGCCGACCCATTGCGGCGACGGCGTTTATGATGAGCCATGGGCCGGAGCGCTGGCATCCGAATCCAGACTTCTTCTATCAGCCCGGGGGCGGGCCGATGTTTGATATGGGGCCGTATTATTTGACGGCGCTTGTACACCTGTTGGGTCCTGTGCGCCAGTTGGCCGGCATCGCCCAAACGACATTTGCAGAGCGTGTGATCACTGGGGCAAATCGATTTGGTGAGCGTATTCCTGTATCCACGCCAACGCATGTGACCGGTTTACTCCAGTTTGAACAAGGGGCAGTCGGTACGATCGTCACATCATTTGACGTATGGCACTCGGAACTGCCGAGAATCGAGATTTATGGGACGGAAGGCACACTTGCGGTGCCGGACCCGAACTACTTTGGAGGCGTCTTGCGCGTTCGCCGACAAGGTGCCGAACAATGGACGGAGGTCGCACCTTTGTTCGGCTTTTCGGAAAATCGCCGCGGGTTAGCGGTGGCGGATATGGCGGATGCGATCAAGACCGGACGACCACACCGGGCGAATGGCGAACTTGCTTTGCACGTTTTGGAAATGATGGAGGGCATCCATGTATCATCCGCGAGCGGGCGTCATTACGAGATGACGACTCGGTGTGAACGTCCATTGCCATGGCCAGTCGGATTCGACGAGGAGGGCGTACGGCTCTCGTTCTTTCATCGTTGATAGCTTTTTGCGTAAGGTGTCCGAAAAGGGGAACAGCCCCTTTTCGGGCACCGGCCTCAAGATTCGCTCGGATCGTATTCGTCGTATTCCAGTTTGACGACGCGTGTGGCCTCGCCATTCGCGATTTCTGACCGGGTTGCGTCGCGGTTCAAGCCTTCCACACCATCGAGCCCCGGTGCCAGTTTCGCTTCGTCCCCTTGCTTTGCACCCACTTGTGACTTGCGATCTTCGTCTGCCATCTATCCACCTCCTGTTCGGCGTGGTACGCTCAACATCGTTAACGTGGTGCAACTTCGGCCGTGTTATCCCACTTGGAAGGAAGCATGTTGGATGAAAACCATTGGGCTTGACTTGGGCACGACGTCGATTGGTGCCTGTGTTTGGGATTCCGACCTCGATATGGCGATCGCGGTGGAAACACACGTGCATGCTGCAGATCTGCCTGCGCGCGAGTCGTTCGCCAAATTGCAAGACGCAAAGAGAATCGCCGAGTTGGCGAAGGAGATCGTCGAAGGACTCTTGGATCGGCACGATGGCATCGAGGCGATCGGCATGACGGGGCAAATGCACGGCATTGTTTATGTCGATGAACACGGGGAAATGGTGAGCCCTTTATACACGTGGCAGGATGGACGAGCCGCGGCGCTGTATCGAGACGGCATGAGCTATAGTGCGGCACTTTCAGCAGAGCTGGGACAGTCGGTGCCAAGCGGCTACGGGCTGGCGACCCATTTTTATCATGTCGTCCAAGGTCAAGTTCCGCCCGCAGCCGCAAAGCTATGTACACTTGCAGATGCCGTCGCTTTGCACCTGACCAAGAGGACAGCACCTGTCCTCGATCCGTCGATGGCTGCAAGTCTTGGTGGGTTTGACGCGGCGACGATGTCATTTGCAGGCTCCGCCCTGGAACGCACCGGGATCGGCAGTTCGATGCTGCCCACATGCGCCAGCCCGGAGGGGCCTCTCGGTCTGTTCCACGGAATTCCGGTGTATCCGGCGATTGGCGATAACCAGGCGAGCTATCTTGGCGCGGTGGGTGATCGCGACCACTGCTTGTTCATCAACGTCGGGACCGGTGCACAGCTGTCTATGCGGGCGAGCGAAGGGGAAGCGGTACCAGGCTGGGAGTGGCGTCCTTTTCCTGCGGGCGGCGGGTTATTGGTTGGCGCCACTTTGGCTGGTGGTCAGGCGTATGCGCTTTTGGCGTCGTATTTTCGCCAAGTGATTGCCATGTGTGGCTTGACGCCGCCGGCATCGATGTACGCAGCCATGGACGGAGCCTTGACAGCAGCGAAACAGGCTGGAAAAACGGAGAGTACGCTCTCTGTGCGACCGACTTTTTACGGGATGCGCGGCGATGAGACCGCGATGGGGCGGATCGACAACATTATGGCGGACAACTTCACGCCGGTCGATTTGATCATCGGCACGTTGGACGGTGTGGTTGACGAGTTGTACAGTTATTGGAGTGTGCTTCCACAAGGCACCAAAAATCGAATATCGCAGCTTGTTGGCGCGGGGAATGGATTGCGCAAGAACCCTCACTTGGCTGCTCGCGTGGAACGTCGCTTCGGTATGCGTCTGTTGTGGTCGCGCGTCAGCGAAGAGGCCGCCGCGGGGGCAGCCCGCCACGCGACTGCGATGGCGAGCCGCTACCTTGCGGACGGCACAGCGTGAAGTTTGCGTGCGAAGTTCACGAGCAGGATTTATCGCGTGTTGTAAAACGACCGGATGATGTCTTCGGCAGGTTTGCCATACATGCAGTAGTCGCGATTTTGGTCGGCCTCCTCGCGAGCGTAGAGGCGTGCTGGCCAGTCCCACAACATGAACCCGTAAAACCAAGATTCGTTCGCCATGGCATCGAACATGGTGCGGTAGAAGCGGGCTTGTTCTTCGAGATCGACTTCGCCAGGGTGTGTCCAATCGTAAGGCTGCATGGCGGAACCGTTCCGGCTTGGGCACCCGACCTCCATGAAAAATACCGGTTTTCCCACGCTTTCCGCGAATGCACGGAGAACGGGAACCCTCTCAGTCCACTCGGTCTCAGGATAATAGGCGCTGGTGGAGACGAGATCGACCGCGTCCCACCAAGTTACCTTTTCTTCCTGGTGGTGGTTACAGTTGTAGGTGATTGGGCCGTGATACACTTCGCGGACCTGTTTGATGAGCGATCGCCACTCGTCGGCTCTGCGATCTGCCGCCACCATTTCGCAGCCGACGCAAAACATTTCACACCCCGTCTCCTCTGCCATGCGGGCATAGTGGAGGATGAACTCGGTGTAATTGGCAAACCAGACGCTCCACGAGGGATCTGGGCTTTGCGCGTCGTCCGGAAAATCGATATGAGCGCGCCACGTGCCATCTGTACAGTTGACGACCGGTTTCAGACAAACCTTCAGGCCTAGCGCATGCGCCCGTGCGATGGCCGCCACCACCTCGGCGTCGCTGACCATCGGTGGCTCGTTAAAGCGAATGGTGGTGGCGTGCGGATGGGACTGTAGGCCTTGAAACGCGATGGCCGTCCAATTGATCCCGAGTTTCGCCATCTCACGCATGGAGTGCTCCGCTTCTGGGGTATCCCAAGTGTCAGCGTGGCCGACCCAGCCCCATGTCATCCCCTTGATATACTCAAAAGACATCAATACACAGCCTTTCCTGTGAGGTTTTTGATGACACTATGCGAGGCCCAATGTGGGTTTCTCGGCTTTCGCAGGAGTTAGTCGTTCTCCAAAAGTTCTAGAATCACTTTGAAGTCGCGCTCTGCATCGACGTACGCGTAGCGTCCTCCCGTGTATTCCCCGCGTTGAAGTACAGGCATGCCACGTTCCTCCAGGCGCTGGACAACCTGCTTCATTCCGTTTACCACAAACGCAATATGATGCGGGCCCTCGCCGTTTCGATCAAGGCATTCGCGCCAAGTGCTGGGGTTGTGATCCGGTTCGATGAGTTCCAACTGCAGCCCACCGAGGTTAAAAAACGCCAGCTTCGCACGCGCTTCAGAAGCTTGGCCCAGGTACTCCGTCTTAGCGATGTCGACTGTGTCCGTCCAGTTCCAAGCTGGCACATCCACTCCGAGCAGATCGGCATATGCCTGACTCGTCGCTTCAATGTCGTGCACGAGAATTCCGATTTGTGCAATTGTTTTTGTCCCTAAAATCCCTTGGCTCACTTGTTGCCCTCCCTGTGGCTCGACCTAGGCGTCATAGAAGATGACGTATTTGTCTCCTGTCGGTAAGCGCTTTCGATTGTACTGACGCTATCCATCTCTATGTTAACACGATTGCGCCTTGGCTTGGGGTTTGTCGTTCGTATTTATAAATAAGGCTGTAAAAGGGAATGTTTACATATGCTGCCCTTGTTCTCGCCTGGACATTGGGTGGTGTCTGCGGTTTGCGATCCGCAAATCCTTTCCGCAACTCCAGGAGGACTTATGATTCTTACAGATACAGAGCTGCAAGTGCGTGCACACGAGTTTGCCTTGACCGATGCAGTCGATCCATCCCGCAGCAAGAGGACACACCTATGGCCAGACGTACATCGGCAGGTCGCTCTCCTGCGTTCGTTCGCATCCATGCTTGAGCAGAAGCGATCAACTTGTGTGCAACCTGCCGAAGACTGGCTGCTCGATCACGTCGCCTTCATTGAGATGCAGGCACAGGTCGCAGAACGCGAGTGGCCTCAGAGGACGCTCCGCCAGTTGCCGCAGCTGCAAGGGGGCGGGCGGCTGCGCGTTTTGGCTCTGTGCGACGATTACCTAGAAAGCGTCGATGGTCGTTATGACGAGCACACCTTGGAAGTTTACATTCAGGCCTTTCAGGAAGTGGCTGTACTCACGACCGTCGAGTGTGCAACTTTGCCAAATGCCTTGCGCGTCGCAATCATCGAAAGACTTGCTGCGAGCATGGCAGAAGTCAGGCGCAGACATGAAGTGTGTCATGACATTGAGCGTCTGCTGGACGACGTGGGGAAAACCGGACCAGATGAGCAAAAAGTTCGACGCCTGTTGGATCGCCACACGGGGGGAAGGTCGCTCACACCACTGGAGTTGGTTCACTTTGTCCACCATTTGAGCGAGTGGGAGCCAGACATTCAGGTGGTGCGTGACTGGTTGCTGTTGCATATTGAAAACAGCGCAGACAGTCTGTCACGGATCGTGTCCTTGGAGCATCAGCTGCAGGCCGAACTGCAAGTGCGCTGCGGGAATTTGGTACAAAGTTTACACCGTCTCGAACGAATTGCATGGCGTCCCATCTTCTCGCGGATATGCCGCGTCGATCAGATTTTGATGCGGGATCCGCTCGGCGATTATCCTCGCCTGGATGCCACTAGCCAGGACGTCTTGCGCGAGCGCGTCGTGCGCCTGGCAGAACGTCTTGCCATTCCGGAAGCGCTTGTCGCCGAGACATCGGTGCGGCTTGCCGAACGACATGCGAGCAATCAAGAGATGGCGGACCGAGAAGCGTTTTTTGGGCATTACCTCGTTGATGCCCAGGGCGTTGCGAGACTTCGCCGCGAGTTGGCAAACTGCGTCAAGCCCCGTCGGTTGCCGGAATTGGCCGTGAGGCAGCGACCATTGCTTTCGTATATCGCGGGCGCCGGTGTGTTGTTGATTGCACTGCTCGCCATGGTGTCGGATTGGTTGACAGGCGGCTTTTCATTGCCCGCTGCATCGATCTGCGCCGTCCTTGCGGCCCTGTTGTTGCCAGTTAGCGAGTGGGTCGTTGTTTTGGTGCACGAGACGATTGCGCGGTGCGTTCGTCCCGTACCGTTGCTGCGTTACGACTTTTCCGAAGGCTTGCCCAAGGAAGCCCGGACCATGGTCGTGATGCCTGTCATTTGGTCGAGCGTCGAGGACGTAGACGATGCAGTGGACCAGTTGCTCGTACATCACCTGGCCAATCGCGGTGAATATATCCATTTTGCCATCCTTGCCGATTATCCGGACGCTCCGTCCCTGGCGTGTGAAAGCGACCAGGAGTTGTTGGAGCGTGCCTCACAGCGCATTACGGCGTTGCAAGAAGAATACGGAGAGCATCGGTTTTACCTATTCCATCGCGACCGCACATGGAATCCCGTCGACCGGGTGTACATGGGCTGGGAGCGCAAGCGCGGCAAACTGGTTGAGTTTGTCGAGCTGTTGCGCGGTAAAGACGACACAGGTTTTACAACTATCTTGGGTGATACATCCATTCTGGAAGCCGTGCGCTACGTGTTTACGGTCGATCTCGACACCAAGTTGCCTATCGGCGTCGTCAACCGCATGGTGGGCACCATTCATTTGCCGTACAATCGACCGCGCCTTAACCCCGATGGCACACGCGTAATAGCCGGTTATGGCGTCTTACAACCGGCGGTGAGCGTGAGCCATGCGTCGACACAGAGATCGCGTTTTGCAGCCCTCTGGTCCGGCGAGACCGGTGTCGATCCATACGCGTTTGCCGTTGCGAACCCTTATCAAGACTGGTTCGGACAAGCGCTGTTCGTCGGCAAGGGCGTGTTTGACGTCGATGCGTTTTACCATGCGCTTGTCAACCGCATTCCGGACAACCGTGTACTCAGTCACGACATTCTGGAGGGGGGCTTTTTGCGCGCTGGCCTCGTGGCCGACATCGAAGTCGTTGAGGATCAACCGGCGACGCTGTACGCACATCAGCGGCGGGCGCACCGCTGGATTCGTGGTGATTGGCAACTTTTGTACTGGCTGCGCCGTATCTGCCGCGATCGCGATGGACGACCGCGGAAAGTCGATTTGTGTGGTCTGACCCGTTGGCAGATTGTCGATCACGTCCGCCGCAGCCTGTTGCCGCCCACCTTGTTCGCCGTGTTTTGGCTGGCGGTAGGCGGCGTGTTGCCAGGCCCGGCTTGGGCATGGGGCCTAGTTGGATTCGTGTCATTGTTTGCGCCATTTCTGCGCGGACTGGAAGCCATGGTGACAAGCACTTCGCCGAATTGGCGGTCTGCGGCGTTTACCTGTGCCCAAAACTTCGTGCAGTTTGTACTCTTGCCGTGGACGGCCGCTGTCCATATGGACGCTGTCCTGCGGGCCCTCTATCGAATGTGCATCAGCCGCCGCAAACTGCTTGAATGGGTACCGTCGGCTCATATGGAGCGCGGGCGATGGCGCAGCCACACCCTGCTATATGCGCCAATTGGGTATGTATTGACCGTCCTGTGTTGCCTCACGGCCCTCGCGCAACCCACGCTCGGAAGGCTGACACTGGCCTTGGTTCTACTGTGTGCATGGCTTCCTGCACAGCTGCTGGCCGGATGGCTGAGTCAAGAACCGAAGGTGGACGAGCGGTTGGCGCGCATTGCGGAGCATGCTGACGATCTGCGCGCATTGGCCAAGGAAATCTGGTCGTTTTATGAGCGTTACGTGACCGCCGAAGACAACTGGCTGCCCCCGGACAACGTGCAGTTTGAGCCTGTCGAACGCATTGCACATCGCACATCGCCGACCAACGTCGGGCTGTACCTGATGTGCGTTGTCGCTGCCCGCGACTTTGAGTTCATCGACACGGGGACCATGGCTGGCCGGATCGAATCTGCTTTGCAGACGATTCAATCTCTCGAGACGTGGCATGGCCACCTGTACAACTGGTACGACACACAGAGCAAGGCGCCGTTGTCACCCCGCTACGTTTCGACCGTCGATTCCGGCAACTTCATCGCCAGCCTGATGGTGGTGTACCGGGCACTTACCGAGTGGGCAGAAGCCGAACCGACCTTCCGGGATCGGTTGCATGCTTTGCGCAAAGCGGTCTGGCGGATTGTCGAAGACACCGACTTTCGTCCGCTTTACAGCCCGGCGGAGCGGCTTTTTGCACTCGGGTTTCACGTCGATCGCAACGAAAAGGAAGCGATTTTGTACGACCTGCTCGCATCCGAGGCGCGCCAGGCGAGTTTTGTCGCGATCGCGCTCGGACAAGTTCCTGTATCACACTGGTTCACGCTCAGTCGGACGATGACGATGGCCAACGGATGGCGCACGTTGTTGTCGTGGTCAGGCACTATGTTCGAATACTTGATGCCCAGCCTGATTATGCGGCACGATCGCAACACTATCTGGGATGATACCTATCGAGGTGTCATTCGTCGCCAGCAGTCGTATGCGGACGCTCGTGGAGTGCCTCTTGGCATATCTGAAAGCGGGTATTATGCGTTCGACTATCAATTGAATTATCAATATCGCGCGTTTGGTGTACCTGGGTTGGGACTTGACAGGGGCTTGGAGCGGCAGTTGGTGGTGGCGCCCTATGCCGCGATTCTCGCTTTACCGTTGGCACCGGAGGCAAGCCTCAAATCGTTGCAACAATTTGCCGAACTGGGTGCCAAGGGTGCGTATGGGTACTATGAGGCGGTCGATTTTACACCGGAGCGCATGCCGCCAGGGCGCACGTTTGAAGTGATTCAAAGTTTTATGGCGCACCACCAAGGAATGGGTATGCTCGCGATCGCGAACGCATTGCTCGACGATGTGATGATCCGGCGTTTCCATGCCGTGCCTGAAGTTCGTGCGACCGAGTACATTTTGCAGGAGCGGATTCCGAAAAAGGCGGCGTTGCTTGAACGCCCCACCAGTTCCGCCTACGTGCCAGATTTCGATCAACCCTTGACCGATGGCGAACGCCGCCTGTCGGAAGTGGACGGCTGGGAAGTCAACGCCTTGGCAAATGGCTCGCTAGCGGTTGTGACCACGGCGCGTGGTGAGAGTAGTTTGCGCTGGCACGGGATCGCTGTGACGCGATGGCGAGAAGACCCACATCGGATGCTTAGCGGGCCTGTATTGTATATCCACGATGTCGACAGCGAGATCGCTTGGAGTGCGACCGCCTACCCGACTGTCCTCGGCGGCGCGGTCGATGTCTGTTTCCGCCCGGACAAGTCGCAATTTCGGAGATCCGTCGCAGACGTCGAAAGTAAGTTGGACATCGTCATTGTGCCGGACCAAGATGTGGAATTGCGCCGTCTTGAATTGAAAAACACGAGTGGCCGGTCACGCACGTTGGAGGTCACGTCGTTTGTCGAGTTGTGCCTTGCCGATCCGGCAGCGGATTTGGCCCACCCAGCTTTTGCAAAGCTGTTTGTCGAGACGGGGCACGATGAGCAAACAGGCTTTTTGTTTGCCAAGCGCCGACCTCGGTCGGACAAGGACGACGAGGTCTGGGCCGTCCATGCGCTGTACGTTGCAGAACGCGAGGCAGAGCCGTATGAGTTCGAGACGGATCGGTCCGCATTCATCGGCCGCGGCAACGGGCTTGGCAGACCGCAGGGGCTTGCCGGGCGGCTCGCTGGAACAACCGGCTCAGTGGCCGATCCGGCGTTTGTGATACGCCGCCGTCTTCACCTTGAACCTGGGGCAAGTGCCGTGCTTTACGCGCTGACCAGCGTCGCCAGCGAGCGGGAGCGTGCGTTTGCCGCGGTTGCCGAGTTTCGGGAAGCGCGTCAGGCTGAGCGTGCATTCCAGCTTGCGTGGGTTCGGGCGCAAATCGATCTTCGGCACGCGCATCTATCGGCCAAACAGAGCATTGACGCGCAGCGGATAGCGGCACACTTGTTGCGAACGATTGTGCTGCCTGCCCCGCGCAAGCGCGCCATCGAAGCGAATCAGCTCGGTCAGTCCGCATTATGGGCGCACGGCCTAGGCGGCGATGTCCCCATTCTGGCAGTCAGTTTCGCGTCGCCTGCAGATTTGCCGTTTGTCGTCCTCGTCGCACGCATGCACCAGTATTTGTGTCGGCAGGGTTTGGCAATCGATCTTGCCGTGATCGACGAGACCAAGGGCGGTTACCACGATGCGCTGGTCGATCAAATTCGGGATGCGCTTGCTCGCCGCGGCATCGCACCGCTTACGCGTGTCGCATTTCTGAAGTCAGAGCAGCTGTCGGCTGCGGAGCGCACGCTATTGGCGGCCGTGGCGAGGGTTTGGCTGCGCGCCAATGGACCGAGCGTGGGGGCGCAATTGCGGGAACTGACCCCGGATCGGAAACTGGAACGCTTGGACGGAGAACCGCTCTCTCTTCGTGAGCAGCCTCAAGAGCCGGTGCGCCCAGTCGGCGGCGAATTTGCGAACGGATACGGTGCGTTTGTCGACGGCGGTACGGCTTATCAAATCTGTGTGCAGCCAGGGGCACACTTGGTGCGGCCGTGGACGAACGTGATCGCCAATCCTCACTTTGGTTGCCTGGTCACGGAACTCGGGACAGGCTACACGTGGTGGCGCAATAGTCGGGAGTATAAGTTGACACCATGGCATAACGATCCCGTTCTGGATCCGCCTGGTGAATGCCTGTATATTCGCGATCTCGACACAGGGCATTTGATGTCGGCAACGCCGCAACCGGCTGGCGAACATCTCGCGTATACCGTGACACATCGGTTTGGTGGAACGCAGTTTGCCGCTGCAGCAGATGGCATCGAGTGGACGTTCGACATCGGCGTGCCGCCGCGCGATCCGGTAAAAATGATGCGCCTGGTGCTGCGCAACACGGGGCATCAACCAAAGCGGCTGGCCCTTAGCTACTACGCGGAATGGGTGCTGGGTGTGTCGCGCGAAGGCCAGGCCTCGTTTGTCGTCAGTGACTGGGACAGGGAAAGCGGGACACTTATCGCTCGCAACACATACCAAGAGACATTTCGTAGTGCGATCGCGTTCTTGCACATGGCGGGGGATGGCTTGAGCGATGTGGAATGGACGGCCGATCGCGACGCATTCTTTGGAACATCAGGTTCGTTTGCCCGTCCCGCGGGTTTATTTGAACGACATCTATCGGCCAAAGGCGGTGCCGTATCCAACGCCTGCGGCGTCGTGAGAGGCGAGATCGAAGTTCAGCCAGGAAAAGAAGCAACCGTCGTCGTTCTCTTAGGTTGCGCACCATCCGTGGACGAGGTGCAGAATCTTGTGCGAACATACCAGGGTCCTCGGGCATGTGCAAAAGCCTTCGCCGAAACGGCGGAGTTTTGGCAGAAGACGTTGGGCAGGGTGCAGGTGTCGACGCCGGATCGGTCGTTTGACATTCTGATGAATGGATGGCTTCTGTACCAAGCCCTAGCGTGTCGCTTGTGGGCGCGTACCGCTTTTTACCAGGCAGGGGGCGCATTCGGCTTTCGCGATCAACTGCAAGACGCCTTATCGCTCTTGCATGCCGATCCTGCGTATCTACGGGCACAAATTCTCCGCAACGCCGCGCACCAGTACGAAGAGGGTGACGTACAACACTGGTGGCACGAAGAAACCGGAAAGGGAATTCGGACAAAGTTTTCGGACGATCTACTTTGGTTGCCGTATGCGCTCTCGCGCTATGTGGAGCACACGGGGGATCATTCCATACTCAGCGAGCGCGTTCCGTTTCTCACGAGTCGGCCGCTCTCCGAAGACGAGCTTGAGCGCTACGAAGACACGGTCGTCGGTGATGCCTCAGGCACCATTGCGGAACACTGCCTACGAGCCGTCCTGCGCGGACTTCGCTTTGGTGAGCACGGGTTGCCGCTCATCGGTATCGGCGATTGGAATGACGGCTTCAGCCGCGTCGGTGCACAGGGCCGAGGTGAAAGTGTCTGGCTCGCGTGGTTTTTGATCGACGTGATCGACCGCGTGCTCCATTTAGACGATCCGGTGCTTACCTCGGACATTCGCTCCCGCTTGTGGAGTGCACGCGAACAACTGATACACGATGTCAACGAGCATGCATGGGATGGCGTATGGTATCGCCGAGCGTTCACGGATGCGGGCCAGTGGCTCGGTTCCATCGTGGATCGGGAGTGCCGAATTGACGCGATTGCACAATCTTGGTCCGTCATCTCTGGTGCTGCGCCACCGGAGCGTCAGTTGCGGGCGATGCGCTCGTTCGATCGCGAATTGGTCGATCGCAGCCTGCAGATTGCACGGCTTCTGACCCCTGCGTTCGATGCGACAAATCCAAGCCCGGGATATATTCAGGGATATCCGCCTGGCATTCGCGAGAACGGCGGGCAGTATACACATGGCGTCATTTGGAGCATTGTCGCCTGGGCAAAGTTGGGTCGAACCGATAAGGCATTCGAGTTGTTTTCGCTGTTGAACCCGATTCACCATGCCAAAACCAGGCGTGAGGTCGAGTTATACGGCAACGAACCCTATGTCATGACAGCCGATATCTATACGGCAAGTCCGCATCCAGGACGGGCGGGGTGGTCGTGGTACACGGGGGCCGCTGGGTGGATGTATCAAGCTGGATTGGAGGCTATTTTGGGGGTTGTTCGCCGGGCGGATCGACTGTATATACGACCCTGTGTTCCGCCTGAGTGGGACGAGTTTGCGATCACCTATCGATATCAAAGTGCGACGTATCGCATTCGGGTGCGCTGCGAGGCCAAAGCTGAACATCGCGTGGCGACGAGTCTATGGACGTTGGATGGACAGCGCTTGAGCGAGGAGTATTTGAAACTTGCCGACGATGGCCGTGAGCACGACGTGTCACTGATTCTTGGGATGAAGCCTGAACGTGAGACCGTCACCGGAGCAATCTAACGATCGGAAGTGTGACGGTTGCGAAGCAGGTATGGACGAATGGACGACCCCTTGACACGTGCGGCGAAAGGTGTTAGGATGCTTTTCGCCGCTGATTCAGCGGCCTTCATCTTGCAGAGTTACGCGTCTTCAGGTTCACTTCAGATGATGGCTTTGCACCAACATCTTCTAGTGGACAAACGTGAGACTGCGTAGTATAGTAGTCGATGCCGCTTCGGACGGCGCAGTTTGCGACGCCAAGCAGCACAGTCGGTAAGAAGCTGTTCTCGCCAGCGAGTGAGCGATGCAAAACTTACCGGTTGACGATGAAGTGTGAGCTGTGATATATTGATTGGGCTGCCTCGAACGGCAGCGTCGCTCCTTGAAAACTAAACACACACCACGCCAGTTTATCTGTCTCGCGTATGCGGGATAGTGAGATTTCATTGAGAGTTT
>NZ_SORF01000011.1 GCF_004366795.1 Alicyclobacillus sacchari
CGAGGGCCATGGTTCATGGCGAAGAACCTGAACAACGCCATGGACAAGGCGTACTTTGAGGCACTTGGTCTGAAGAGTCTTCAGGAAAGGTACTTGCAGCTTCGTAGTGTTTCATGAACCGCCGTATGCGGACCCGCATGTACGGTGGTGTGAGAGGTCGGGGGCTAGGCGCCCCCTCCTACTCGATTAGCCGATGATGAAATATCGGTTATTTGCATCCTGCTGATCATGGACGAACCTATTTGACCTGATTGGATTATAGACTTCCAACAATTGAATTGAACGGCGGGGCTGATTGTACCGTCCTTGCATACGAGTGTCGACTCGGCTGCCGCGATGTCGAATGTGGTGAGCATATCAACTATCTGTCGCTCATAGACTGGTTGCGAGATATGCGCCAGTTCTAAGGAGGCGGTGGACGTTGAACGATACGCGCTTTCATCGCAGCTACACACCAACGAGGCCTTCGTCATCTTCGATTTTAGTCCGTGTCGGCGAGCGTAGTTGGCAGACTGCGCCGAGCGGGTCTGAAACTGTCACTGAACATCAAGCGCAGCGCGTGTTAACGATTGAGAAGTCAGCCACCGCGCCGATCACGCTGCGGGCTATGCGCGAGCGGATTGCCAATGCACAGCGGGAACAACAGGACAGAGAGCGTGCGAATCGCTGGCGCCAATTCGTGCATCTGTGCAGGGAATTGCTGTTTCCAGCAGACGAGGGACGCCTGTGGCCTGGACTTCGTGGGGGGCTGTCCATCGGTATGGCTTTGGGCTGCATCTTCATGGTCCTATTTCATCAAGTCCCCGTCTCTGCAGCTTCTGCGGCGGGACAAGCGGTTGGCGCAAATTCGGGCGTTGTGGCAATGCCAACGAGCACCGAAGCATTGCCTACATCGCCCCAAGCACATGCGGGAATGGAAATGCCAGGGTTAGAGCTTGTTCTTGTCGAAGGAAATAGCAAGGAGCGCATTGGAAGTCAGAAGTACGTATCCGTCCATGACAGGCATATCTATGCCATCGCCTTAACCGAAACAGGTGCCGTTTCTTATATCCGGAATGCTGGTCTCGCCTCAAAACATGTTCAAGTTGAAGCCGTACAGCTAAAGGCCAGGATGGTTCCTGTCTTAGGAACAGTTGACAAATCGACACTCCGCCGCACGGAAGAGTGGCTCTCTGCTTCCGGAAGTGCCCTGCGCAGTTTAACCGCGTGGCTGTCGGATGGCGGGCGCCAAGCGGACGCAGCCGCTGCGTTGCACACGGCCCTCGCGCTGTATCCGGGTGACATCAACTTGGTCAAGACGGGTGTCGAGCCGCAATTGCATGCGCTGTATCAATCGCTGGCGGCTGCCGAGAGCGCATTTGCGCATCGCGATCGCGCCGCTGCCATGCGCGATGCCATTCGGGGATTCGACGATTTTATGAGTTTCCGTGGATTAAGTATGTAATTTCCGGGATCAAGCATTGACGAATGGTCGGGAACATGGTCACAATAATACCGACACAGTTCGCCATGTTCCGAGGAATTGGAACGACTCGGCGAGTGCCAGGTCGAGGGTGAAATTGTGTAGAGACGAGGTTGCCATCCGCTCGGCTTGGTGGCGGTGGCTACCGTAGTTGGGACGTTGGCAGACCATCTCATTTCCTCAGACATTCCCATTCTCAAATCGCAGACAAAGGTTTCATGGCACCTCGGATTGGATCTCTGCGTTGTGCGTTCTCGATGAACCTGCAATTTACGATCAACTGAGGAACCCTCGTTGGACTTGTCGCCGGTTTGCTATTGGCCTGCAGGGCGAAATATTTTTCGCGATTCCGTCCGCGACAGTACATATGTTTAATGGATGGGATTTGTATGGACTACCTTTCCTTCGTAATCTATGCGTGAGCAGTTTGAAGGGGTGGTTGATACGATGGACGGAGAAGCTGTGGTGCAGGCGTACCAAATGGAAGATGGTCCACGGGAACGTTTGTTGCGATTAGGTGCATCTGCCCTGCGTATTGACGAATTGTTGGCCTGCATTATGCAATCAGGCAATGGCAGACAAAACGTTTATGCCATCGCGCGGTCGGTGGTCAACCATTTGGGTGGGCTGGATGCACTTGCAGATATCGAAGTTGCAGAACTGCTACAAATTCCCGGGATTGGTCGAGCGAAAGCTGTGCAAATTGCGGCGGCCGTTGAGCTGGGGCGGAGAATTGCACGTAAGCCAGCGACGGAGAAAAGACAAATTCGGACGGCTGATGATGCAGCCAAGTATGTTATGGATAGGATGCGGTATCTTAAAAAGGAACATTTTGTTACACTCCTTTTGGACACGCGGCATCGCGTCCTGGCTGAAGATACGTCGTCCATTGGCAGTCTGGACGCCTCGATTGTGCACCCCCGGGAAATATTTCGGCGTGCGGTGCGGTGCAGCGCCTCGGGAATTTTATGCGTACACAACCATCCAAGTGGAGATCCGTCGCCGAGTCCAGAGGACATTGCGGTGACAAGGCGGCTCGTTGAAGCCGGAAGGTTGCTGGGAATTGACGTTTTAGATCATATTGTCATCGGAGATGGCAAATATGTCAGTCTTCGTGCAGCAGGCTATTTGGATCACGGATGACTATTTGGATCAGGATGAGAGGAGTTTTGAACAGGAATGTTTTCCGTTCGCGATATGGGTGTCGACTTAGGGACAGCGAACACGCTGGTGTACGTAAAAGGGAGGGGCATCGTCGTTCGCGAACCATCTGTCGTCGCAATGCGTACTGACACCGGGGCCATCGAGGCCGTTGGTGCAGAGGCCAAGCAGATGATTGGGCGTACCCCTGGAAATATTGTGGCGGTAAGGCCCATGAAGGACGGCGTCATCGCAGACTTTCAGACGACGTCGACGATGCTCCGCCACTTTATCCGTCAAGCGATGAAGGCCAAGTCGAATTGGTCCGGTCGCCCGCGCGTGATGATCAGTGTTCCATCAGGAATCACTGCCGTTGAACGGCGCGCCGTCGAGGATGCTGCCCTTGAAGCCGGGGCCAAGGACGCTCAGGTTATTGAGGAGCCCATGGCGGCTGCCATCGGCGCAGGCTTGCCGGTGGGTGAACCAACCGGTTCCATGGTCGTCGACATCGGCGGTGGAACAACTGAAGTCGCCATCATATCACTCGGGGGAATCGTCACAGCGAGATCGATTCGCGTTGCAGGAGACGAAATGGACGAGGCAATCATTCAATATGTCAAGAAGACGTATAATTTAATGATTGGCGAACGGACGGCGGAAGAGTTGAAAATCCAAATCGGCGCTGCTGAAGATCTGGAGGTGGAGCGGACACTGGACATTCGCGGGCGTGACTTGCTCACCGGTTTGCCACGGAATTTCACCATTTCTTCGCGGGAGATCAGCGAGGCCCTGTCGGATACGGTCGGTAGCATCGTGGAAGCTGTGAAAGTGACGCTTGAAAAATCTCCTCCGGAGTTGGCTGCAGACATCATGGATCGCGGTATCGTATTGACGGGCGGCGGCGCCTTGCTGCGCAATCTGGACAAGCGGCTTGCCAGGGAAACGGGAATGCCCGTACTGGTCGCGGAAGAGCCGCTCGATTGCGTCGCGATTGGAACGGGTAAGGCCCTAGATAATTACGATGTATATCGCAAGCGCACGGTGGCTTTGCGCAAAGCACAGGGCAGAGGCTAAGATTCGAGGGGAAGAGGGATTCGGGTGTCCCGTTACCTTACCAGCCGCAGGCTGTTTTTGCTCCTTGGGAGCGTCATTGTACTAATGGTCATTGCGGGTCTGACGCTGGCGCAAAGCGGGCGTCGGGCCAGCTTCCCTGAGCGCGTTGTCATGGACGTAGAAAATACGGTGGCTGGATGGATTTATCGACCAGTCAGCAAGATTACCGGATTTTTTGCTGGTTTGAGCGACATGCGCAGCATGTATCAGGAGAACGCTCAGTTAAAACGGGAAATGCAAAAATACCAGGCGTTACGCGCTGAGCTAAGCGACGCTGAAGCGGAAAATCAGCGGCTTGCTACCATGCTCAACTTTTACAATCGAACAAACAACACGTTGCACGAAATTCCGGCAGCGGTAGTTGGTCGTGAGCCATCCGAGTGGAATTCCCAATTGACAATCAATGTCGGAACCGCCGATGGAGTTCAACCCAATATGGCCGTGGTGGCTCCCGATGGCAGCTTGGTCGGTCGTGTGGACACGGTCGCTGCACATAGTGCGAAGGTCATTCTGATCACTGATACTCAGGTTGGAGACGGGGTGGCGGCCTTGGTGGAGGCTGCAAAGTCGCAACCCTTCGCCGTGGTCACTGGTTCTGGCGCGAGTGCCGGGGAATTGGCGCTCGACTTCCTTGGACAGATTGTGCAAATGCCGGCCTCTGAACTTGTCGGAGATGAGGTCATCACTTCTGGGTTAAGCAACGTGTTTCCGCGAGGACTGGTCATCGGTACCATTACAAAGGTTCAATATGGCGCCCACAATACGGTGAAGTCGGCGATTGTCCAACCCGCCGCTCAGATGGACTATCTTCAGGACGTATTTGTCGTGCGGCAATCAGGAAGTGGCACCCCATGAGATGGGTCATGACGTTTATCACCTTGTGGATCGGCTTGATTTTGGAGGCGACGGTGTTCCAAATCCCGCCAATGAATGCGATTCATCCCGATTTTGTTCTTGTGATTCTAGTTCTGGTTGCACTCATGCGCGGGTCGAACACGGCTGTCGTCATGGCCATTCTGATTGGCCTTGTCGATGATGTTTGCTATGGTTCGTTTATTGGTTTGAACGCGTTTGCGTTCGGCATTGTCGCGTATTTTGCGGCAGCGGTATTTGGGCAATTCCTACAGAGAAACTTGGCGATCACGTTTTTTACGACGGTCGCCTTGACATTTTTGCACACTTGGGTGACGTACGGGCTGATGCGATTGTTCCAATTGACGGCCGATCCCGCACATTACGCCTTGTCCCAATCCCTACAGACGATGATTGTCAACGGTGTGCTCGTCCTCCTGTTATATCCTGTCTACGTTAGGTTGCTCCGCGATCGCCGCAGCGGCCGCTATGACACCCGCGGCAGTGTGGATGCAAGTTGAATTTTGCCCTCCTGGGAAATCACTCGCCCAACGGTTTCTTGTGCACATGGAAGGAAAATCGATGTCTGAACGCGAATAGTGCCTGTTGGGCAAGTGCCCACCCTGGAGGGAATTGTCGTTGATTGTCAACAGTGAAACACTATCCGATGCGAAGCCTCCCGTCACGGTCAAAGGGACCCGCGACGGACTTCTTTTTCTACTAGATGAACAAGCAGACATGGATCATCTGTGCGAATATCTGCATTCTTTACTTTTCGGGGAGACGGCCAGCATCTTTGACGGCCCTGTTATCGAAGTCGTGGTCGACTATGGCAAGCGTACGTTGACACCAAAAGAGGTCTGGCGCATTCTCGGTCTCTTTCAAGCGCGCGACAACTTCCTGATCAAAGCATGGGGCGGGGGGACAGAAGCGCGGCAATCGCTGTTTCAACGTAGGCCATCAGCGCGGACCCAACATATTTACCATGGTCTCGTGCGCTCCGGCCGGCCGCTTATGTTTGACGGGGATGTGGTCATTATCGGCGACGTCAATCCAAGTGGCCACGTGCAGGCGACCGGTGATATTTACGTGTTTGGTCGCTTGCTTGGCATTGCGCATGCCGGCATGCACGGAGATACGACGGCAATTATTGCAGCAGCTGAATTTGCCCCGATGCAGTTGCGGATTGCCGACGTGGTAAGCCGTGCACCACAGCTCAAAGCTACCATGGAGTACGCTTACCTCGAGGATCATCAGATGATGGTTGCCGAAATGAAGCAGTTCGTGACGTGGAACAAAGCTCGACGCAGAAACACGAATCAGGAACGAAGGTGATTGGCATGGGGTCGGTAATCGTAGTCACATCGGGCAAAGGTGGCGTCGGCAAAACGACGACCACGGCCAACATGTCGACAGCACTTGCCCTTCTTGGCAAGCGGGTATGCATTGTCGACGCCGATATCGGCCTGCGCAATCTCGATGTCGTAATGGGGTTAGAAAACCGGATTATTTATGACATTGTGGATGTCGCGAACGGCGATTGTCGGTTGGAGCAGGCCTTGATTCGAGACAAGCGTTTCGAACATCTAACTCTGCTTCCGGCGGCTCAGACCAAGGATAAACGAGCTCTCACCGAAGCAAAAATGGTCGATTTGGTGGGGCAATTAATGGCTAATTACGACTATGTCGTGATTGATTGTCCCGCCGGTATCGAGGAAGGATTCAAGGTGGCGGTGGCGCCAGCTGATTCTGCCATCGTGGTGACCACGCCGGAAAACACCGCGGTTCGCGATGCGGACCGGGTCATCGGCCTGCTTGAACGGGACAAGGTTGGGGACCCGCGGCTCATTGTCAATCGGATTCGCCCTGACATGGTCAAGCGCGGCGAAATGCTCGATATCGATGAGATCGTCCAGATGCTTGGCTGTGATCTGTTAGGCGTCGTACCGGATGACGAGGCGGTCATTCGCAATGCAAATCGCGGTGAACCGATTGTCGTGCAACCGAACACACCAGCATCCCTTGCTTATCGCAATATTGCCCGCAGGATTCTGGGGGAATCAGTGCCCCTCATGCAGTTGGAGGAGAAATCCGGCCTATGGGGCCGCGTCCGTAAGTTCATCGGAGGGCGCTGACTCAAGAACGTCATACTTGTCCTCCTCAGCACATAACCATGTGGTGAATGTGAGAGGAGGAAGCCTCATGGCGCGGGTGAAGCGGAAGTGGCCTTGGCACAGCCCCACCCGGGGACAGGGTGATGAGTGGTCGAATGTGCCGAGGAATACGTCTGGTTTCGGTGGAACAGACGCTGGCGAGCCTGCCCCCAGGCGGTGGGTCGTCGAAGCCGATGAGGACGGAGGTCTTCACAATCCTCCGGTTTCGCCGTATGGATTTGCGGATGACGACGGGGGTATGCGCCAGGTAGAGAGCGAAATCTGGCGACGTCCGCCGATGAGTAGTGGCAAACAGAGTCGCGGACGAAGTTTTGTTCCCGCAACTGGCACGGGGCCGCGCGCACGATTCGGCGCGAATTGGGCGTGGCAATTGTTTGGTGCCGTCGTCCTGGTGGCGGTGGGGTACACGATTCAACATGACCCGCGGATACCCGCCTCTGTTGCTGCGCGTGCGGTGAGCGTGTTTGACACCGACTACACGTCTTCCGTACAGCCTTCGATTGATCGCGTCTTTGCCAAGCTACACTTGCGACCACCTTCACTCGAGGCGGTCTCTGGGCCTATGCATGCTCCGGTGTTTGGTTCAATCGTGGCAGACTATGGGCCGGATCATCCTGAGGTGTGGATTGCCGGCGATGCAGGAGATGTCGTGCAGGCGGCAGCCTCGGGCACCGTACTAACCGTTGTGAAAACATCAGGTTCCTATTTGATCAAAATCGATCACGGTGCGCTAGGAACCGCGGTGTATAGTGGATTAGCGAGTGCAAGTGTGCAACCGGACGAATTCGTATCGGCTGGTGAAGCCATTGGCAGATTGCCGTCGACGCCAACACACCCAGTCTTTCGTTTTTCGCTCGTGAAGGATGGCAAATACGAAAATCCACATCAGTACATCTCGTTCCCAGGAGCCTCGTCATGACGGTTCTAGAACGCGTGGAGCGAGTGGTTGGGCGATGGTTCGGCGTATCGCGGGTGCGAGTGCACCCGCTTTTTGTCGCATTGCTTGTGGCAGCCTACTTTGTGGGCATGTTGAAGCAAGCCTTGTTGCTATTTTTGTTCGTGTTCCTTCACGAGTGTGGTCATGCCATCGTCGCCAAGCGCTTGGGCTACGAGATTGAGGAGGTCTCGCTCTTGCCATTTGGCGGCGTCGCACAACTCTCGTATGTTCGCTTGGGTTTTTCCCCGAAATGCGAAGCCTTGGTCGCAATCGCAGGGCCAACCGTCAATTTGCTCTGCTCACTAGTGGCTTTGGCTTTGTACGCCGCGGGCGCGATCGACGATCGCATCTACGCCGAGACCGTAGGCCTGAATAGTTGGATTGCCGTGTTCAATTTGCTGCCTGGTCTTCCGCTTGACGGAGGACGCATTTATCGAGCTGTCCGATCGCGAGAAAAAGGATATGAACCTGCGACGGAGGAGGCGTACCGAATGTCGATCGCGCTTTCTGCAGTTCTCATGTTCGCTGGTTTAGCTGCGCTGTTTGCTGGTAGGCCGCACATCGGCATCGTCGTCCTGGGTTTATTTTTGTTTGTAACAGCATGGCGTGGTCGGCGCGATTTACGTCTCGAGACGATGCGCTTTCTCGATGCCAAGCGGCGGGATGTAGGGTCATCCATGCTGCGTACCCGGGCGCTGGCGGTACCCGCGTCGATTCCGATCCGCGATGTCGTTGTCCGATTTTCACCGGATCGGTATCATATCGTCTATATCTTACACGAGGATGGCACGGTTGCCAGTCTTGTGGAAGAGCCGGAGTTGCTCGATGCTGTCTTTGAAGGCAGATGGCTCGAGCCTGTAGCCAACTTGCGGCTCTAATTTGCTTTGCAAACACTTTTTCTTTGTGATAATATATTGCGGGTATAGCGCTACAACCGCATGGTTCCAGGTTGTAAATGGGTTGCCGCCCATACCTGGAGCAGCGAGTCTGAGTGAAGGAGAAAAGACATGTACGCAATTGTTGAAACAGGTGGAAAGCAATTTAAGGTTAGCCAGGGTGATACGATTTTCGTCGAAAAACTGGAAGGCGAAGTCGGATCGACCATTGTGCTGGACAAGGTGTTTCTCGTGCAGGACAATGGGCAAGTGAAGGTTGGTTCGCCGCTGGTTGCTGGGGCGAAAGTGGTGGCAAAGGTCATTGAACATGGGCGTGGGAAAAAGATCATCGTCTTTAAGTACAAGTCGAAGAAGAACTACCACAAGAAGCAGGGTCACCGTCAACCGTATACGAAACTGACCATCGAATCGATTGAGGCTTGATGATTCAATTTGAGATTGTACAGCGTGGGCGGCATGTCACAGGTTTTCGTGTTCGGGGGCACGCTGGATACGCGGAATCCGGAAATGATATTGTGTGTGCTGCCGTGAGCGCTTTGGTTTACAATGCCATCAATTCATGCGAACGATTTGCTGGCACAACGTTAGATGTTTCGGACGGTGGGGACGTTCTTGCATGTCGCCTTCCGAGCCAGCCGTCTGAAGCGGTGCGGTTACTGATGAACAGTTTGTTTTATGGGATTGAACAGATTGCAGAGCAATACCCTGAATTCGTTCGGTTACGCGCGGTTCAGGCAGAATGATCGAAGAAAGGAATGGATGTCATGTTGTTGATGAATCTACAACGTTTTGCTCATAAGAAGGGCGTGTCATCGACCCGTAACGGCCGTGACAGCATATCGAAGCGCCTTGGTGTCAAGGAGCCGGATGGGAAGGTTGTAACGGCTGGTAGCATTCTCGTTCGTCAGCGCGGTACGAAGATCCATCCTGGCCTCAACGTTGGTATTGGTAAGGACGACACGCTGTTTGCCAAAGTTGAAGGTTGCGTTCGCTTTGAGCGGTTTGGGCAAGGCAAGAAGCGCGTGAGTGTGTATCCAGTTGCTGCAGAAGTTGCAGTTCAGTAATAGAATGAATGCAGAAGGGGCTGTCTCATGGGCGCAATGGCAACGGCGCCTGAGTCAGTCCCTTTTGTGTTGAAAAGGTGACGACCAATGCCAAATGGTGAACCACAACCGAGTCCGGCTGCTCAATTTAGGACGCATCGGCATGACGTATTGAATGAATTGCAGCTGATTCGGGCGTATCTCCAAATGGAGCGCCCGGCACAGGCCGTCGCCGTGGTAGACCGGCTTTCAACTTGGTTGCAGTCATTAACCACATGGCAGATTAGCGCAGGTGCTTTCGGTGAACAATTGATGTGGACGGCTGCAGTCTGTCCCCATGTCCTTTTGGATTCTTTCACATGCCAGATTCCTCCTGTCGATGATGTGGTCGAACAATTTTGCAGGTGGCTGAAGATGTGGAACGACGAGTTATCCATACGTGGGCAACGAGGTCGACTCTGTGTTACTGTGGATCAAAGTGGATTTCGCATTATGTGTTCAGACGAGGAAGTCGTCAAACGGATAGATGAATGGACGGGCGCGTATCCGGACCTTGACTTTGTTGTAAACAGGTGGTGACGACGAGTGTTTTTTGACCACGCCAGCATTTATGTAAAGGGTGGCGACGGTGGCAACGGCATCGTCTCGTATCGGCGTGAAAAGTACGTGCCGCTAGGTGGACCAGCTGGCGGTGATGGCGGGCGCGGCGGCGACGTCGTATTGATTGTCGACGAAGGTTTACGCACGCTCATCGACTTTCGCTATCAACGCCATTTTAAGGCCAAGCCCGGTGAACAAGGCGGTACCAAAAACAAACACGGCGCGGACGCCTCGGATTTGGTGATCAAGGTTCCCCCCGGCACGGTGGTCCGAGATGCGAATTCGGGTCAATTTCTTGGTGATTTGATACAACACGGGGATCGCCTCGTGGTTGCGCGCGGCGGGCGCGGGGGGCGTGGAAATGCCCGTTTTGCCACTGCCGTCAATAAGGCACCCGATATGGCGGAAAAGGGCGAGCCCGGTGAAGAGCGCTGGTTGGAGCTTGAACTTCGCGTATTGGCGGATGTCGGTCTCGTCGGCTTTCCGTCCGTCGGGAAGTCCACATTGCTTGCTGCCGTGACACGCGCACGCCCAAAGGTTGGGGCATATCACTTTACGACGCTCAACCCCGAGCTTGGGGTCGTCGAGACCTCGGACGGCCGAGGATTCGTCATTGCCGATCTCCCAGGCCTCATTGAGGGAGCACACGCCGGGCATGGGTTGGGGCACGAATTTCTTCGGCACATTCAAAGAACACGCGTGATCGTTCACGTCATTGATGCCGCATCCGTCGACGGGCGCGATCCGGTCGAGGATTTCCGGATTATCGAGAATGAGTTGGCTGCCTACGATCCGGTGTTGGCCGAACGGCCACGCATCGTTGCGGCAAATAAGATGGACCTGCCTGGCGCAGCGGCGGGATTGGAGCGTTTTCGGCAGGCGTATCCGAATCTTGAGGTGTTTCCCATCTCAGGCGCGACGCATCAGGGTCTTGAACCTCTTATTCGCAAACTAGCTGATATGTTGGATGCACTGCCGCACGGAGTAGAACCCCAGATCGTCGCTCCAGATGAAGAAGAGCACAAGGTCTACCGCCTTGAGCGCAAGGAGCCGTTTGCGATCCGCCGGGAGGGTGGTGAATTTATCGTCGAAAGCCCAGAGCTTGAGAAGCTTGTAAAAATGACGAATTTCCAGCAGTTTGACGCAGTGAAACGGTTTCAAAGAATTCTCAAGCAGCGCGGAGTTGACGACGCTCTGCGTGAACGCGGCGCGAAGGATGGCGATAGTATTCGCATCGGAGATATGGTGTTCGATTTTGTGGATTGAAGCGAACCACACGTTGCCTAAGGAAGTTCTTCGCGAATTGATATCGCTTGCGATAGCAAGCCATCCGGTTGAATGTGTTGGTTTTGTCGTCTACCGATTTCAGCATTGGATACTGCCTCTGCCTGCCCTGGCATCGCCGCGGTCTGTTTTTGTTGATCCGGCGGTGCTGATCCCCACCCTCTACCTTTTGGAGCAGCATGGCATGACCATCGTCGCGTCCTATCACAGCCATCCGAATGGGCTTACTCATCCTAGTAAACTGGACGATGGATTTCGACTATACGGCGGATCGCACGTTTTACTCGTGCGCGAACAACGGACATTTACTCCACACACCTACATTTGGCGCCATCAAATTTCTCATCCATAAATCCTCATCAACTCTTGTGAATATTTACATAAAGATATGCGCCTGTATTCGTTGAAAACAGGCGTTTTTGGTGCTGGCTCGAATTCTTTGTGCCAAAGGAGGATACGAGTCATGGAACCATTGACAACCGCCAGAATGGTGCAGGATGTTCTCGATGCAGCAATCGAGTTGGGTGCTAGCGATATTCATCTGAAGATGTATGAAGGACAGGTCACCGTCTCCTGCAGGATTGCCGGGGTAGTGCGCCCGTTGATGTCGTTCTCTTGTTTAGGAGAAGAGTTGCTACGACGTTTTAAGGCCTTGGCACGCATGGACGTAACCGTGCGCCAGTCTCCGCAGGAGGGAAGTTTTGTTTGGGACTGTTCCAGCGGCAAGGTATTCATTCGCATGTCTGCCCTGCCCATCTATCGAGGAGAATCACTCGTGATGCGGCTACTGGTGGAGCAAAGGGCGATATTGTCGATGTCAAATTTGGGCTTTACCGATGTACAACTTGGCGAGGTTGAACGCTGGTTGTGCCACAGAAGCGGCCTCATCGTCGTCTCTGGGCGCACGGGCGTTGGGAAAACGACGACGCTGTACAGTTTGATGAACGAATTGGCCAATCGCGGTCGACAGGTGTTTTCGTTGGAAGATCCGGTTGAAATTCCGTTGCCAAATTGCAGGCAAATTGAGATTCACGAGCGTTCGGGTGTAACCTTCCATACCGCCTTGCGCACCCTGCTGCGCCAGGATCCGGATGTGATGATGATCGGTGAAATTCGAGATGAAGAAACCGCACAGGCAGCTTGTCGGGCAGCTTTGAGCGGGCGCTTGGTGTTTGCCACGACACACGCAAGCGGCCTGCCTGGAACGGTGATGCGGCTTGTCGATTTCGGCGTACCGCAGGCTGTGGTTCGCGACGTGTTATCGGGAGTGATCGTCCAACATGCGTTGTCCCGGGATGCGGGCAAAGAACAACGCTATACCCTGGAGGCATTTCAATCGCAGTGTATCGGAACTGTTCAAAAGCACGGTGTACGGAGCGAGATGGGTGATGTATATGAAGCCAAGTCGTTCAAGTTGGAGGATCTTCAATTCGCCTCAAGTATGTAGACGCCTTTGGCGTACCAATGTTGCCAATAAAAAATGGCGCACCACACGGCACATGCGTGCCACGGTGGTTTGGATGGAATGCGTTGGACAGATGCTTGCCGCTGGCCTTGACGTACGCCGCGCGGTTGCGGCGGTAGTGGGCGAGGGCGCGATGGGGAAGGAGCTTGCCGCACGAATGCTGGCCAGGGTGGAATCCGGGGCCAGTTTGACACCCGCCTTTCAGGATTTTTTGGCCCCGGAGCAACTTTTTATCCTGCGCGCCTCCGAGCAGGCGGGGACATTTGCAGATGGGCTACTGTCTGTAGCCAGACGCATTGACGAGCAATTGGAGTGGCGGCGAACGATATCGAAGTCGGTCGCATATCCAGGCGTTTTATTGCTGAGCTGTTATGCTTTGGCGCTGTTTGTGCGTTTAGAAGTCGATCCCATGCTCCGGCGTTTGGTGGCGTCTCTTACGGTTTCTCATGACACGACTCACCCCCTCACGGCCATAGCGGCCAATTTGCCGATCGCGCTCACGACCCTCATGACAGGTGCCGTTTTTGGCCTTCCGTGCCTATGGTGGGTACAGCGACGAACTTCGTTCGCAAATCGACTACCACTACCACTGACTCAACTGATGGTGCGGATACGAAGTGAGCGGCTGGCGTATCAATTGTCGGTTCAGCTTGGGGCGGGCATACCCTTGTTGGACTTGTTGCGAGCGGAGAGCGAGCAGGTGGCCAGCCTGCATGCCGATGAGGCCATGCGGTTGCACCAAGCGCTACTGCGAGGGCGTTCACTCGCGGCGGCTTTACAGGAGGATTGCCGGCCCATTCATTACGATCCGCTTTTACTCGAGCTCGTGCAGGTCGCGGAGGAAACTGGAGATATGGCGAGTTGCATGTCGCGTGCCTGCGAACTATTGCGTCGCCAAATCGTCAATCAACTTGACACCATGGGTCGCTACCTCGAGCCATTCGTGACGGGCATCATGGGGCTCATCGTCGGAAGTGTCGTGTATAGCGTGTTTGGTCCTATGTATACGGCCATTGCGCAACTGAGTTAGAGATTGAAGGACTTGGGGGCTTTCGATGCCGATGTGCACGATTCGAAGAAATCCAACCATGAATGCAGGACAAGAAGGGTTTAGCTTAATCGAATTGATGATTGCCGTCGTGATCGTCGCCATCATGGTTGCCATGATCACACCACAGTTGATGCGGGCGTCGGCGCGGGCAGAGGCAACGGCTTGCTCCGGGAACGTACGGACCATCTCTGCAGCCCTGGCCGAATACCAACTCTTGCATCAGTCCCTGCCGCCGGGAAATTCGACACAGCAAATTCAGGCATTGGTCGGAGACGGTTTGCTATCGAACGACGCGCTGCAAGGAAGTTACGTGATTCAGGATACAGATCCAAACAACATTGCGGTCAGTTGTGCTGCAAATGGGAATGGTGCAGGGGGGATGAATAATGGCTCCGGAGATTAAGCTGCATATCGTGTCTCCAAGGAAGCCGGAGGCTGCTTTTACACTGTTGGAGACGATGATTGCCGTTGCGCTCATGAGTGTTGGTATCTTGTTTGCCTCTGGAGCGGGCGTTGGTTTGATACGCGACAGTGAGTTGGATGCAGGTGCGTATGATCTGCTCGAGCAGATGCGAATGGTGCAAAATCTTGCAGCGACGAGCGGGGTGTTTGCTGCTGTCTGGCTCGATCCTTACGACACACGATATCACCTGACCCATGGCGCTGTCACGCTCGAACAGGACGAGTTCCCACCTGGGATTCATTACGTCGATGGCTATCTGGAGTTTCCCGTTCACGAGATTTCCTATGACGATCTCGGTGATGCACAAGCGGCAGGTGTCATTCGCGTGACGGATGGCCAAGATGAACGCGATATTCACCTGTACATGGGATCAGGGCTACAAGCAGCGGGGTGGGTTTATCCGTGAATGTATGGGAGAGTATTGTCGCCATCTGCGTATTGGCTTGCGTTTTGCCGTTATCCGCCATGGCAGAACAGAATGCCTTACATGCGTATCGCATAGCTCGGGAATTGCAAGGGGCGGAAATCGCATATGGCATGATTGCAGAGTTGACGCTGAACAGCCAGTCCACACCAACAAGCATACAGGAAGGAGGGGTGCGCTATCAAATTGTCCGTGTGCCGTACGATGCAGAGAGTCCGGAAGGGTGCCGTACTGGCTACCAAGTCGGAATCGTTGCAGGAACCAATCTCGTTGCCGACGGTCAGGTACCCGTCTGCGATGATCGCCTTTTCTCTCATTGAAGTCATGATCGGTATGAGTATCGGAACGCTAGCGTTGACATTGGCGACTGCGCTGTTTTTACAGGTCCGTGAGGCCGCTGTCAGACAGGAGATGCTGGCAGAAGAGATGGCGACCCTCGACAGCGTCCACCGCGTGCTCACGCAGGACATTCATGCGGCAACCACCTGTTCTATGCTCGGATCGAGCTTCGTGTTAAACGAACTAAATGGTACGCAGTACACATATTATGTAAATAATGCACGCGAGCTCATTCGGTATCGGACAGGTGGGGGCACTGCTGTTCTCGCTCTCCATATGCAGTCGTTCCAAGTGCAACCAGAAGGACGAGATATGCTTGCGTGCCAATTGACTTTGACAACGGGACAGAGCGATTGGTTTGTGGCTCGTTTGCAAGGAGGCGGCTCTTGATGCGAAACGACGAATCGGATCGCGAGTCAGGGGCGGTTTTGATTTACGTGTTAACCACCGTGACAGCTTTGGGTATTGTCTTGTCGACCCTCGTATACACAGGCCGGATCGTATGGATGGGTCAGGCGAGACAACTCCAGTTTGTTCAGTGCAGTGTAGTCGGGCGCAGTGTCGCAGAGGCAGCACTACGAGATCTTCAGGCCGGACAAAAACTTCCGGCTTCTGATTCCTGGACGATAGCGGGAGACCAGGTTACCATGGGATGTATATTCGATGGGCGAAATGTGTCTGCTCGAATTGATGTCGTGAGCGGGAGTGTTTCCGATACAATCTCGTTTGTCTATGATACAATCGCTCGTACAACACGAGCGTGGCAGGACAATGGTCCTGGGCTGACGGAGTGATGATCATGCAGCGTTTGGCCTTGATTGGATTCATGGCCAGTGGTAAGTCGACGGTCGGAGAGCTCGTCGCGGCAAAATTGGACGTCCCGTTCGTCGATCTCGATCGCTACATCGAAGCGCGAGCGGGCATGACGATACCAGAAATTTTTGCGACTCTCGGCGAACAAAGATTCCGCGTAATGGAAACAGAAGCACTTGGCGACATTGGACGAGACATGAAATGTGTCGTCTTGGCGACAGGCGGTGGAGCCGTCATTCATCCGTCCAATCGGGATTTGTTAAAGGCTTCGTTTACGACCGTGTATTTGCGAGCCGCGCCTGAGACGATTCTCTCCCGTCTGAAACAAGATGCCGCACAGCGCCCGTTACTTCAAACGGACAATCCAGCACAGCGTGTGCGCACTTTGCTCAAGCAGCGTCAAACTTGGTACGAAGATGCAGCGTCATGGATCGTCGATGTCGATCATGGAACCGTTGAGGAGATTGCGCAATTCGTGATCCAAACGGCAATAGGGGAGTAGGTGGCATTGCTGTGAGACACATTGAAAGTCTCTTTCCCAAGCAGTTTTCCGGACATGATAGCGGATATGACGTTGCGTACTTCCGAAGGCAAATACCAGAGCTCAATGAACTAAACGTTTCAGACGCGTTCATTCACCGACATCGCGCTGCGTTGCTTGAGTATCTGCGACAGTCGTCCATATGCCGGACATGCCGTGGCTATGCAACTTGCGCAAAGCACGGTGACATGAAGGGGTTTGTCCAAGTTCTCGAACCGAGTCCTGCAGGGGTTTCATTTGGTGTAAGACGTTGTCAGCCATTTCATGAGTTCATGGCGAAGTTAAAGGTTGATCGGTTCGCGAGAGTCGCTGGCGTGACGGAAATGGATGACTCATTTCAGTTCTCAAATTATCCACCGGAGCAGATCAAACGTTATCCAAACGTCATTAAGTATGCTCGTGAGTTTGCACGTGACTTTCATCCGTCGTCTCATGCCGATAAGCCAGGTTTGTATATTTTTGGGCCGCCCGGCGTGGGCAAGACACATCTGATGTTCGCCGTGTTTCATCAGTTGCGTGAGCGAGGCGTGCCGTCGCTCATTGTTCGATCTGACTCGCTCTTTGATCACATGCGTCATCTCATCGCAGATGGACAAGATCTCGAGCCTTTTCTTGAAGCACTTTCGACTGTGCCAGTACTTGGCATCGATGAATTCGCACAGGAGCGGGCAAACGACTTCAGCATGGAGAAGCTGTTCCGCATTATCAATCATCGCTTCCATGCAAAGCTCTCCACATGGTTTACGAGCAACTACAGTCCCCCTGATGCGTACCGCAAAGGGGCAGACGATATCAACGATGCGGTTGCTCCTTTGCGATCGCGAGTGATGAATATGGCGATACTCGTCAAAATGGACGGACCTGATGCACGGCAGCGCCATTTAAAGACCTTGGTGTGACGCCCCGCTGATCCTTACGCATGTGCCCGGAGCGGGAGTCCGACGAGTGCAAGCTGCGTTACTTCGATTTCGACCCGGGGGGTACTTTTTTCGATGAGGGCCTGACGCTTCTTGGCGTGCTCTTGCTGAAGCACGTTCCGCTCCTCGGGAGGGTATTCGACCTCGATGCTCTGATAATAAGCATCGAGTTGGGCGAGATCGTCCGCCAAGCGCAGGCGGGCTTCTTCCGCCCAGTTCAAATCGCCTTCTGCAACAAGGTGCGAGAGGTACGCCTGCAAGGCCTCTGCCGCTTCCAGCAATGAATGCTTGGCTTGGCGCACTATGACTTCCGGTGAGGTGCCCGCCATCTCCAGGTGCGCTATCCGATCGTAGAACGATTCGACGATTTGCAAATTCGCAAGGCAGACGCCTTTCGACCACCAGGTCTCGCTTACGGAATCCGTCACGTATCGCGTCAGGCCGTTGATCATCAGCCAAGGGATATATTGCGCATGCGGATGTGCGCCATGCGGCACGACGCAGACTGTTTGCCCGCGGCGGCGTGCACTCTCTATTATTTTGTCGAGACGGAAGCTGCCGAGATCGACGAGTTCGGTCTGTTTAGGCCTCCGGTATAAGATATCGAAACCGCTTAAGGGTTGCGCCTGCGCAAGAGCCTGCTGGTGCAGTTCTGCCAGGCGCTCGTCTTCTCGCAACTTCGCATCTTGATCAAAAGCCAGCCGGAGCGTGGTCGGTTCTACGGTTTGATTGGTTTTTTCTACCCACATCCAATAGAACGGACGATCTGTCAACTCTTTGTCGACGTCTACAGGTAAAATGTATTCTCGATACATCGGGCGCTCGCATATGACGTCTGCGCCAACTGCCTGAAAATATCGATCGCAAAAAGTCAGACGCTCCTCGCTCGTTCGCAATGGATGCCTGTTTGTCAATTGCTTCACCGCCCTTTCTTGAGTGATAGTTGCCTTGGATCAAGCGCGCGCAATTTGGCTGCAAGTTCTTCGTGGGACGAACTTGTCATCGTTGCTTCGAACACTCGATTTTCCCATGCGTTCAATCGGGTATCGCTGACGATATCGTCAAGCGTTCCGATCACGCTCTCAAACATGCGAACCTTTTCATACAAGATCTGCACGATATGCTGTTCGATGGTATCGCGTGTCGCAAGATTAAAGACATGGCACTCTTCTGATTGTCCAAGACGATGTATACGCCCGATCCGCTGCTCAAGGCGCATCGGATTCCACGGTAAGTCATAGTTAATCATATAATGGCAAAACTGCAGGTTGATTCCTTCCCCACCAGACTCGGTTGCAACCAAAACGCGCACTTTGCGGGAAAATAGTTCGGTCATCCAATCCTTTTTCCCGCGTTTGAAACCGCCGCGAAACGGAACTGCCGAGATGCCGCGTTTCTTTAACATGTACATGATGAAATCTTGGGTTGCCCGGTACTCCGTAAAAATAATGCATTTGTCATCGAACTCATCGACAAGTTCCAATACTTTCTTGATCTTTGTGTACTCGGGGATTGCGGTACCCATTTCGATCAGTTTCTGTAGGCGTTGTTGTCGGGTCGGATGGCTTGTCTTTTTCAGCATCTTCTCCAGAGAGATGAGCGCTGCGTAAGATGAACTGCAGATTTCGCGCTGTAAAGTAAGCAGTGGCAGCATGGAGGCGCGAACCGATAATCTGGCTTGATATTCATCCCGCAAAAAATGCTGGACCTCTTCATAGAATGACCTTTCTGCGGCGGATAGCTCGAGGTCCATAACCTGCACATGGCGCTTAGGCAAGCGCGTGCCACCGTCCTGGCGGCGATTGCGGATCATGATATCGGCAATCGTCTCGCGCAACTTGTCGGGGTCCTTCGGTGTTCGCTTGTCCGCGACGTATTGGACCGAGAATTGATTGGCGCTGCCCAGATGTCCAGGTTTCAGAAGCGTTACAAGGGTATGAAGTTCCTTCAGTTGGTTCTGTACAGGTGTCGCTGTTAGTAACAAAAGATACTTGTTCGGGATTTGATTCGCCATCTGCCAATTTTTCGTCTTCTGATTCTTTAACTTATGAGCCTCGTCGATAATGACGATGTCCCAAGGTTGTTGCAGAACGATATCTCGGTGTGGCGGGCGTTTCGCCGTATCCAGCGATCCGACAACAATGTCGTCCTGTTCCCAGGTCCACTCGTTGCGTTGAGGTGTCGCGTTGATTCGAAACTTGTCATGTAATTCCTTTGTCCACTGCAGAACCAACGAGGCCGGAACAAGGATCAAAGCCTTTTTGACGAGTCCTCGCAATAAATACTCTTTTAAGACAAGCCCTGCTTCAATCGTTTTGCCAAGCCCCACTTCGTCCGCCAGAATAGCTCGTCCGCGCAATTCGCGAACAACCCGTTTGGCAGTTTCAATCTGATGTGGCAGGGGCGTGAAGCCGCGAACGTGTTCCAACGCCAACAATTCTTCAAAGGTCGGGGCTATATTTGCCTGTGCCGCGATAGCAGCCAGTTGAAACAACTCCCACTGCCGATGGTCAGAGTGCTGGCCGAGATGCAGTAAGGCGTTGAGTTCCTGTGCAAGCGACAGGCCTGTCCACTGGATCGGCACATTGGTTGTATGTTTCCGTGCCGTTGCGTTTCGCCAATCTGCTTGCAGCGTCGTATGCAAGGGGATCCCCTCCCAATGGCTTGTTTCTCTCTTATCGCGTCATGTAGTATGTGACAAGTGGTGTGTATTCTTTCATGAATGCGCTACACATGATGCACAAGTGCTTGCTCGATTCTGCGGGTTGTTTGTTTTGCCATCGTAACTTCGGATACCCGTAAAGGCAGGGATAGCAATGGGAAAGCGAACGTCGCTATATGACGCCCATTTGCGGTTGGGCGCAAAAGTGATCGATTTTCACGGCTTCGAGATGCCAGTGCAGTATCGCGGTATCCGGGAGGAGCATACGTCTGTTCGTTCATCGGTGGGCATCTTTGACGTATCACACATGGGTGAAATTGAGGTTCAGGGGGAGGGGGCTCGCCTATTTTTGCAGCACCTGGTGACCAACGACGTCGAGCGCCTACGGGTGGGGCGTGCCATGTATACGCTGATGCTTGATGAAACAGGCGGCGTGATCGATGATTTACTGGTGTATCAATTGGCGGAGGATATGTACTGGCTCGTCGTCAATGCGAGTAACATTGCGGACGACTTCGCTTGGATTCGCCAGCATGCGGATGGATACGCAGTGACGGTTCAGGATCGCTCGGACGAAGTGGCACTCGTTGCTGTGCAAGGTCCGGAGGCTGCAACGTTGCTAAGTTCCGTTGCGGAGGTGGACGTGACATCATTGCGGCCATTCTCGTTTCTGCGCGCAGATTTGTACGGCGGGTCAAGCATCATCTCCCGCACGGGGTACACCGGCGAGGACGGCTTTGAAGTCTATGCAAGCCCGGATGTCGTACAGCGCCTGTTTACAAGTCTGATCGATCGCGGCGCTCTCCCTTGCGGTCTTGGTGCCCGCGATACATTGCGGCTTGAGGCGTGCTTACCTTTATACGGGAACGAGCTGAATCGTGACATCACACCGCTGGAAGCGGGGTTGGACCCATTTGTGAAGCTGGAGAAAGGGCCGTTCATTGGGCGCGACGCGCTTGCGCAACAGCGCCAGGCAGGTCTTTTGCGGAAACTGGTCGGGCTGCAAATGGATGATCGCGCAATTGCCCGTGGCGGTTATCCGGTATGGCATGGCGAGAAGGTGGTGGGGCACATCACCTCGGGTACGCTTTCGCCGACATTAGGGGTTCCCATCGCGCTTGCACTTGTAGATGCCAGCTATGCGGAAATCGGCCAACCGCTTGACGTCGAGATTCGCAACAAGCGTTATCCTGCGCATGTCGTGCAAACGCCGTTTTACAAACGACCGCGAGGCAATCGCCCCTCGTAACATCGGGTTGCACATCTGGGAAGAGAGGAGTTTGTGTCTTGAATCGATACGGGTACGTCCCCCATACGCGAGAGGATCGCGAAGAAATGCTTGCCGCACTTGGCCTGGACAGCACCGATGCCCTCTTTGCAGACATCCCTGAATCCCTGCGCTTGCAGCAACCGCTTGCGATCCCGCCGGCGATGTCGGAACTGACACTTTCGCGGCATCTGGAGCGACTCGCGGGGCGCAATCAGCATTTGGGCGCAGTGGTTAGCTTCTTGGGTGCCGGTGCGTATGAACATTATCAGCCAAGCGTCGTCGACGCGATTGTCAGCCGGTCCGAGTTTTACACCTCGTATACGCCGTATCAACCGGAAATGAGTCAAGGCCTGTTGCAAGCTATCTTTGAATACCAAACCATGGTCGCCGAGTGGACAGGCATGGATTTGGCGAATGCAAGTATGTATGACGGCCCGACCGCATTTGCGGAGGCGGGATTGGTCGCTTGCGCTCACACGCGCCGCAACCGGCTTCTGGTGGCTGACAATATCCACCCGGAGTATCGCCGCGTGTTGGAAACGTACGCTTTCGGGCAAGGTGTAGAGATTCTTTATGTGCGTGAGGTTGGCGGCCAAATCGCGATCGACGCGTTTCGTGAACTCTGTGATGAGACTGTGGCTGGCGTCATGATTCAATATCCAAATTTCTTCGGTGTTGTCGAAGATGTGCGATCCATTGCTGAACAAGCGCACGAGGCGGGCGCACTCCTGGTTGTCAACACGTATCCTATCGCCCTTGGCCTCTTGGAGGCTCCGGGTCACTTGGGCGCTGACATCGTCGTCGCCGAAGGCCAGTCCCTTGGTAACAGCCTTTCCTATGGTGGTCCCTATCTTGGCATCATGGCCGTCAAGAACCCCCTGATGCGCCGCATCCCGGGTCGCGTCGTCGGGCAGACGACGGATGCCGAAGGGCGAAGGGGATTCGTCTTGACCCTGCAGGCGCGCGAACAACATATCCGCAGGGAGAAGGCCACGTCCAATATCTGCTCAAATCAGTCACTTTGTGCGCTAGCTGCTACAGTCTTCTTGTCGTACATGGGCAAGGAAGGAATGCAGGAGCTCGCGCTGCAGAATTTTCATAAGGCACATTATCTGCATGACCGACTTTTGACCGTCGACGGCGTCAAGTCCCTGTTTGCGGCGCCGTTTTTCAACGAGTTTGCTATCGAACTGTCCAAGCCCGTGGCAGAGGTACAGGCTGCGATGCTCGAGGCAGGGTACCTGTTCGGCTATGACTTATCGCACGATTACCCACAGTATGGTTCCAGCGTATTGCTGACTGTGACCGAAATGCGCACCCGCGAGGAAATGGACGAGCTGGTGCAAACACTGAGGGAGGTGCTCGCATCGTGACCATTCAGCGAGATGGACAGGAGCCGTTAATTTTCGAACTAAGTCGTCCAGGCCGACGTGCCTACGCACTTCCTCAACTCGACGTACCAGCAGCGGATTTGGGGAGTCTCCAGTCTTTCGTGCGAAGTGAAGCGGCACCTTTGCCGGAGGTTGGTGAACTGGATGTTGTTCGCCATTACACAGCGCTTTCGCAAAAGAACCATGGCGTGGATAGTGGCTTTTATCCGCTTGGCTCGTGCACGATGAAATACAACCCAAAGCGCAATGAGCGAGCTGCGCGCTTGGACGGCTTTGCTCGCATTCACCCGCTTGCGCCAGCCCAGACCGTGCAAGGGGCACTTCAATTGATGTACGAGCTGCAGAACGATCTCGCTGCCATCACGGGCATGGACGCTGTCAGTTTGCAGCCAGCCGCAGGCGCGCACGGCGAGTGGACAGGTCTGATGATGATTCGCGAGTACCATCGCCGCCGCGGTGATGCGGGCCGGGATAAAGTCATCGTGCCTGATTCGGCGCATGGAACGAATCCAGCCAGTGTGAGCATGGCGGGGTTGCGTGTAGTCACGGTTCCTTCACGGGCGGATGGTCGCGTCGATCTCGATGTGTTGCGCCGGACGGTTGGCGCAGACACGGCTGCCCTCATGCTGACCAATCCAAGTACGTTGGGCTTGTTTGAGTCAGACATTCTTGAAATTGCCGAGATCGTACACGAAGCAGGAGGACTGCTCTATTACGACGGAGCCAACATGAATGCCATTCTCGGTTATGCGCGGCCGGGCGACATGGGATTTGATGTGGTGCACCTGAATCTGCACAAGACCTTTTCGACACCGCATGGCGGCGGTGGTCCAGGTGCTGGACCTGTGGGTGTAAAACAGTTTCTGGAACCGTACTTGCCAAAACCGGTGATTGTTCAAAATAACAACCGCTATGATTGGAACTGGGATCGACCGTTGTCAATCGGCAAGGTAAAAGGCTTCTTTGGCAACTTCGGCATTTTGGTGCGCGCATATGCGTATATTCGCACGCTTGGACCGGATGGGCTGAAGTTGGTATCCGAGTCAGCCGTACTTGCGGCAAATTATTTGTTGCAGCAGCTGGCGGATGTTTATGAAGCTCCTTATGGTGGACCTTGTAAGCATGAGTTTGTACTCTCGGGCGTGCGTCAGAAGCAGCAAGGTGTGCGCACTTTGGACCTCGCGAAGCGGCTGATCGACTTCGGCATTCATCCACCCACCATTTATTTTCCGCTCATCGTTGATGAATGCTTGATGATTGAGCCGACTGAGTGTGAAAGCAAGGAAACTCTTGATCGCTTTATTGCAGCCATGCGCCAAGTGGCAGAGGAAGCGGCGACCGATCCGGAATTGGTGAAGACAGCGCCTCACCGCACGATTGTCGGCCGCCTTGACGAGGTGACGGCAGCGCGTTCACCGGTGCTGCGATATCAGTTCAACCGCTGATCCGCCGTCTAAATGGGGCGTTTCATTGACGCCCAGGATGTCAAAGCCATCAGCATGTACGTGTAAACGAGTGATGCTCGTGTTGGTGATGGGCGGATGACTGTATCCGAGCCAGCTGAGAATGGCGCGAATGACGCCGCCGTGGGTCGCGACGAGAATGCGACCTGCGGCGTGCCGGCTCACAATGTCTTGCAGGCACTGTGTAACGCGGGACCGCAATGCCTCTGGTGGTTCGCGATCCGGCGCGCCGTTTGGGAATCTGCGGTCGCTTTCTTGCCGCAGCAAGCCTTCGGCTTGGCCAAACCGGTGTTCGCGCAAGCAAGCGAGCGGGGTGACAGGCGCGCCTACCGCGTCGGCGACAATTCGTGCCGTATCCAACGCGCGGCTTAAGTCACTCGCGTAGATATGTTCAAATGAAATCGATTTGAGGCACTGAGCCAACAGGGATGCCTGTCGTCGACCCTCGGCATTGAGCGGAACGTCTGTCCAGCCTTGCACGCGGCCTTGAGCATTCCAATCGGTTTCGCCGTGGCGAACGAGCCAAATTTCCATGTGGTTTCCTCCTTCGCGAGACCAGTATAGCAAGGATTTATAGGCCTGTGATACAATGAGTGCGGTTTTCGCGCTGGAAGGGTTGGGACATAAGGGAGGATGCGCCAATGACGGAGCCATATCTGCTGCTGGTTCACGGA
The DNA here is from genome assembly GCF_004366795.1 of Alicyclobacillus sacchari. Lineage (GTDB taxonomy): Bacteria > Bacillota > Bacilli > Alicyclobacillales > Alicyclobacillaceae > Alicyclobacillus > Alicyclobacillus sacchari. The sequence continues at coordinate 24,975 of NZ_SORF01000011.1, forward strand.
CCAAACCTAAATCGTCTTGGGGTTCGCAAGCCGGAAACCTACGGCAGCCAGACCTTGGCGGATGTCGTGCAAATGGTTCGCGATACGGCGGCATCATACGGTTATGGCGTTGTCGATAAACAGTCGAACCACGAGGGTGAACTGATCGACTTTCTGCAGTCGCATGGGCCGAACGCTCACGGCATCATCATCAATCCTGGAGCGTTTGGGCACTATAGCTACGCTTTGCGGGACTGCTTGGAGGATATTGACCGCCCAACCATCGAAGTGCATATCTCGAACGTGCACCGACGGGAGGCGTTTCGACACCATCTCGTGTTGAGCGATGTGGTCCGCGGCCAGGTTGTTGGTCTGGGGACAGAAGGGTATCGCTACGCGACGCTCGCTCTTTGTCAGCCGAGGCCGTGATTTTGCCTATTGATTTGGAGGTTACCAACATATGATTTCAAGCAATGATTTTCGAACCGGTACCACGATTGAATATGACGGTGCCATTTGGCGCGTGATCGAATTTATGCACGTGAAACCGGGTAAAGGTGCGGCTTTTGTGCGCACCAAGTTGAAAAACGTCAAAACGGGCGCCGTGAAAGAACAAACGTTCCGAGCTGGTGAAAAGGTGCCGCGCGCACATATCGAGACGCGCGAAATGCAATATCTGTACAACGATGGCGAGAACTACACCTTTATGGATACGGAAACGTATGAACAGATCAACATCAGCAGGGCACAGCTGGAGTATGAGCTCAATTTCTTGAAAGAGAACATGAACTGCTATATCGTCATGCACCAGGGTGAGACCATCGGCATTGACCTGCCGAACACTGTCGAACTGGAAGTCGTCGAGACCGAGCCAGGTATTCGCGGCGATACGGCGACGGGTGGCAGCAAACCGGCGACAGTAGAAACCGGTTATACACTACAGGTTCCCTTTTTCGTCAACGTTGGAGACAAGCTGATCATTGACACACGGTCAGGTGAATACGTATCGCGGGCGTAATCGATGCGCCGTCGCCGCACGGGGAGACTTCATGGGTCTCCCCATGCGGCTTTTTGTTTGGTTATCGCGTTGACCACGCATAGACATGCTTACCCGATCCGACGCATATGTACAGGCAAAGGAGGCATGTTCAGATGTTTGGCAACTTTGGAGATATCGAAAAGTGGGTCTACCCGATGGCCGCCCTGCGCTGTTTGTCCGGCCTTTGCGAACTGGCCGGCTGCTTTGTCATGCTCTGGTATGGCACGGTCGGACGGGCCTTGCAAGTGAATGGATTACTGGCCCTGGTTGGGCCTTTTATTCTCGTATCCGTGACGGCTCTCGGGCTGACCGGGCTCGCGGGCGAGGTGAGACTGTGGCGCGTGGCCCTCGTTGTTGTCGGAGTGGGTTTGGTCTTATACGGCTCGCGTCCCTGAACCACCTCGCGGCAAGCAGGTGTGACGGTCATGCTTTCTTTTTGAGCAAGCTGAAAACGAGCGCCATCAACAAGACGAAAATAATCAGAAAGACGACAATCCATCGGATCATGATTGAGACATCCACGGCGCTACCTCCCCAACCTTCTCCCTTTAGTCAATGCAGCTTGGCGGGAAACCGTGCTTGTTTCCGGCGATTGTTCGCATATGCTTGTACCCCTGTCCATATATATTGCAGTAGATGGGAGGTGGACAACGATGTCGATCCCGCCGCCATTCCGGCCTCGAGAAACGGCTGGTTGGAGTCAGGCCCTTGCGGTTCTCCCGATCGATCTCCAACGCTTGCTTCTCGCCCTCGACGACGCGATCCTGGCTGAACTCGAAGAAGTTCGCTTACGGGTTGGCCAGCCAATTGAGCTACGGTTCGGAACGGATAGTCAGTACTTGAAACAAGGCGGTGGACTTACGATGATGCCGCCAACTGCGGCCGTGTTGTCGCAAGCGGCACTCGATCACGCCATGCAACAGGTGACACAGTTTTCCTTGTACGCGGTCGAAGATGAGTTGCGCAAGGGATTCATCACCCTTCCTGGCGGCCATCGCATCGGCGTTGCCGGCCGTATCGTGACGGATGGCGGGCACATCCGCTCGATTCGGAGCATCTCATCGCTCAATATTCGTATTGCCCGCGCCTATCCCGGTATGGCGACACCTCTTCGGTCGTGGCTGGCGGATCGTGCGGATGGGCACCCGTTGTCGACCTTGGTCATTTCACCGCCGCAATGTGGAAAGACCACTCTCGTTCGTGACATTGCTCGCCAGTGGAGTGAAAATCTCGTCACACGGCGCAGATCTCCAGCCAAAGTCGTCGTCATTGACGAGCGTTCTGAAATTGCAGGAATGTTTGAAGGACGTCCGCAGTTTGCGCTCGGTCCGCGCACCGACGTGTTGGACGGGTGCCCGAAGGCCGAAGGGTTGCTGATGGCGATTCGCAGCCTCTCGCCTGACATTGTCGTCACAGACGAGATCGGCAAGCAAGGCGACGTCGAGGCCGTGCTTGAGGCGGCGAATGCGGGAGTTGCGGTCATTACCACCGCTCATGCCTCGTCCCTTGAGGGGTGGCGCAGGCGTCCACACATGGAAGAACTGTTCCAGGCCCACGCGTTTGCACGCTATGTCATCCTCAGTCGGCGGCGCGGCCCAGGTACAATCGAATGCGTGCTGGACGGCGACGGCCGTTCGTTGGTTTAGGGGGCACATCGCGTGTTGAAACTGGTTGGGTCCGTGATCATTGTCTTCGCGACCACGCTCATAGGGTTTCGCATGGCGCACGCGTATCGGGAACGCCCGCGCGAACTGCGACGCCTCTTGCAAGCGGTCCAGCAGTTGCAAGCGGAAGTGGAGTATCATGCCAAGCCGTTGCCAAGGGCACTTGTCGACGTTGGCCAGAACAGCGGGGGCGCGTGTGGCAAGTGGTTTGTTGCGGCTGCGAAACACCTGCAGGAAGACGGGCGAGGTGTCGCCGACTCGTTTGTCGCCGCAGCGCAGAGCATCGTAGCGGAGAGTGCGTATCGCTTGTCTGATTTCGATCCGTTGGATGGGGTGGCCGCCTCCTTGGCCACGATGGATACGGCACATTTGCATGGGCAGTTTCAAATTGCGGCACAGGCGCTTGAGCAGGCGGAGGTGCGGGCACGGGAAGAGGCAGAGCGAAGTGCTCGCCTTTGGCAATATCTCGGCGTTCTCGCCGGCGTTCTGATCGTCATCCTGCTTTATTAATACATTCATACGTTTTAGGGATTTGGTCGGCGAACGGGGAGATGGGGGGGCGACACGGTGTCACCGGAGATTCGGGACATCTTTCGGATTTTTGCAGTCGGCTTTATCGCAGCCATTTTTCATACGGTGCTCAAGCAAAGCGGCAAAGAGGACTTCGCGCACTGGGCAACGTTAGCTGGGCTTGTGGCTGTGTTTGCAATCGTCATTGGCTACGTCGATCACCTGTACCATGAGATTACCAGTGTATTCTTGCTGCAGTAGGTGAGGCCATGCACATTTTTCAACTCGTTGGCATCGGCTTGACCGCAACGGTTTTCGCGACGATTCTGCGGCCACACTCCCCACAGTTCGCGACACTCATCAGCATCTTTGCAGGTGCTGTCTTACTGTGGATGGTCGTTCATTCCTTGACGGGCGTCGTGCAGGAATTACAAGGTATGGCGACGGATGCCAAGATAAGCCAGACGTTTCTTGCTACAGTTCTCAAAATCATTGGTATCGCCTATATCGTTGAATTCGCAGCGCAGGTAGCCAGGGATGCGGGTGAGTCAGCGCTTGGTGGGCGAATCGAACTGGCGGGCAAAGTGGGTATTGTGGTGCTTGCGCTTCCGATTTTCACGGATGTCGTTCAGACCATCGTCCACTTGTTGCCGTGACGAGGGGGGAGCGGGGTGCGGCGGATTGTCGTGATGCTGTGCGCGTGCGTTGTCTGCTGTCTCCTAACATGGATTGTCCCTGCTACCAACGCTTCGGCAGACACGGCCGCGCCTTCTTTGACCCAGGCGGAAGCTCAAGCGCAAAACGCGATTCAGCAGGCGGCGCAGACTCAACTTGATCACCTGCCGACGCAAACGATCGACGAATATTGGCAAGATCTCTTGAATGAGTACGGTGGCTATTTGCCAAATGTTTCAGGTCCTGGTTTGGTGAAATCGGTTCTGCAGAATGGGCCGCCAAACTTTGCATCTGTTACACATGGTCTCATACGTTACTTCTTTCAGGAACTTGTGGATGACGCCGGGCTGTTGGGCAGCATTCTCATTCTGTGCGTTGCGGGCGCTGTCCTCAAGACCTTGCAGACATCGTTTGAGCAGGAGTCCATTAGTGAATTGGCCGATATGGTCGTTTGCTTTGTACTCATTGCATTGGTCGCGCACTCGTTTGTCGAGACGATTGGTGCAGCTCGCCATGCTATCGAAACGATGAATCACTTTATGCTGGCAACGGTTCCGCTCACCGTGACACTGCTCGCTGCTTCTGGGTCGATTGCGTCTGCCGCCTTCTTTCAACCGATGCTGCTGTTCACAGTACATTTTGTCAGCAACATGGTGTTTTATGTCGTCTTTCCGTTGATCTTCTTTGCTGCTGTCCTCGACCTGACTAGCGCATTATCGATTCGCTATACATTAACCCGCTTGGCAGGATTGATCCGAACCGTCAGTGTCGCGATCCTCAGTTTTGGACTGGCCGTGTTCATCGGTATCTCGACAGTACAGGGGGCCGGTAAGGGCATTGTCGACGGTGTCGTGCTGCGGACGATGAAACTTGGGGTCAGTACATTCGTACCGGTGGTCGGTAAGGCGATATCGGATGCGGCCGAGACGGTGCTCAGCGCTTCGTTGTTGGTGAAGAACGCAGTTGGCGTGGCAGGGCTGGTTGTCATCACGCTGATCGCCGTCTTCCCGGCGTTAAAGATTCTCGCGGTAGCCACGATGTACGGTGGCAGTGCCGCGTTCATGCAACCGCTTGGCGAGACACCCATCGTCGCCTGTCTGGGCTCCTTAGGCAAGACGATGGTTCTTGTATTTGCCTGTGTCGCGGGCGTGGCGTTGATGTTCTTCTTCGCTATTTGCATTCTCCTGGCATCGGCGAACCTGGCGGTGATGACGGCGTGACAGCGATCGGGGAGTGGTTGAAACAAATCGTGGTGGTGGCGATGTTGGCCGGGATTGCCGAAATGCTGCTTCCGACACGAGCGCTTGTCAAATATGTTCGGAGCGTCTTGGGTGTCGCGATGATCGCCGCTATGCTCAGTCCGTTGGTGCCAATGCTGCGATCAAATTGGTCATCCCAATTGGCTGCGCAGGCTTCGGCGGCGCTGTTTGGCAACACATTGGCGACGCAAGGTTCTGGTGTGGACGACAACTCCGCAGCGGTTCGTGGGTACGCCGCGGCACTCAATCAGGAGGAGAGCTTGGATGCGGACCAATATCTTGCACAGGAAGCGAAGTCAGCGTTGCCGGAAAACCTCGCAAAGTATGTGACGAGCGTGCACGTAGACAACGCGATGAATCCTGCGGAGCTTCGTGTCACCGTCGGAATCGACGCAAACGGGACGGCGTGGGGTGGCGAGATCGAGCAGACAATCGCAGAAGCACTTGGTGTTGAAGCGGATCAGGTGCTTGTCGTGGACGATGGAGGGCGATGAGAGTGGACTGGCAACAACTGTGGAAACAAAAATGGTTGCTCTTTGTGGCTGCCGTTGGCGTGCTGATGCTGATTGTCGGATCGATGGTACAAGCCCATCCGGCCAAGTCGTCCAGTGCCCTGCCGGTCTCTACGACTGATGCATTCACCAGCTCGCTGGGTACATCGAATGCATCCGACTCATTGCCAACAGCGCCGACAGAGCGGCATTACGACGATGAACTCGATGCCATGCTCGCAAAAATCCAAGGAGTGCGCGCAGTGAATGTGATGGTCGTCTTGACCAACGGTGGCAACCTCGCCGGGAGCGGCAGCACCGGCGTCGGCGTCGCGGGCGTGCTGGTCACGCTCGACGCGGACAATTTTTTTACCGCCAAAACAGAAATCGTGGACGCAATTACGAATGTGTTGGACGTGCCTGCATATAAGATTAGTGTGGAACCTCAAAAGGGAGACTAGACGCTAGATTAGGAGGATGTATAGCATGGTAAAGCGGCAAACAGTATGGTTGTCCACAATGATGGTCCTATCTTTGATGCTCATCGGGTATTACACGATGAATAATCAAGCCAGCCCGACGACGACGACGCCAACCGCCTCGAACTCAACGACCGTCGTGACGACACCGGACAACGGCAACAGCACTCAGACGCAGAGTGGGGACAGCCAGCAAAGCAACAGCTCGGGTGAGACCGGGATGAGCTCGACGGGCAATTGGTACAACTCTCTGCAGACCCTGGTTAACAATCAGATCAGTCAGCGAATCAGCAACTATCAGTCGGTGATTGCAAATAACAATGCCTCCCAGACACAGATTGCAGAGGCACAAAAGGCGCTTGGCAATGAAGAATCCCTGTACAACAGCCTGCAACAGGCGACACAAGCGGTTCTTGCAGAAGGTTATACGAACGCCGTGATTGAACCGGACAAGGATCAGAAGACCTTTACGGTGTATGTCCAAGCGAAGGACATTTCGCGAGCGGACGCGGTCAAAATCATGAATGTGGTTAGCCAACAGCTCGACGTGTCCATTCTGAACATCTCTGTCAAGCCGCACGCGTAAAGTGGACTTGACGCCGCCAGCATCGACAGCCGATGCGGCGGCTGTTTTCATATGCAGGGAACCTAGAGGTACGACCAAAGCTATGGTATACTTGGACGAGCATTTACGAGATATGGATCGGGGAGAGAACACATTGCTGAAATTGGAAGACATCCACGAGCTGATTCGTCTTTTGGATGAAAGTAGTTTGAGTGAAATTCATATTGAATTTGAAGATGGAAAGTTGCAGCTTAAGAAAGCGACGCCGGAGGCCGTAGCCTATATGCCGGTGCAAACAACGCCCGGTATAGCCGCTTCTGTTTCGCCACAGACGGCCCCAGTTGCTGTACAAACGGCGAACGCGCCGGCACAGGTGTTAAACGATATTGATGTTCATGTGATCACCTCGCCGATGGTCGGCACCTTTTATCGCGCTCCATCGCCCGAGTCGGCGCCATTCGTGGAAGTTGGTGCACAGGTGACGAGCAAGACTGTCGTCTGCATCATTGAGGCGATGAAGCTGATGAACGAGATTGAGGCGGAAGTGTCCGGAGAAGTGATCGAGGTTTTGGCCGAGAACGGCCAACTGGTCGAGTATGGGCAGCCGCTGTTCAAAGTTCGGCGCGCTTGACCAGTTATCGTGAGAGGCACGGCCTGATCAACATCATTTACGTTCGACAAGGGGCAACGCGGTTATGTTTAAACGTGTACTTGTGGCTAATCGGGGCGAGATCGCCGTCCGTGTCATTCGCGCTTGCCGCGAGTTGGGGATTGAGACGGTCGCCGTTTATTCGATGGCAGATAAGGACGCTTTGCACGTTCGTCTCGCCGATGAGGCGTACTGCATCGGGCCGGCGGCGCCAAAACTTAGCTACCTACATATTCCGAGCCTAATTTCCGTGGCGACGCTGCGGGGGGTTGATGCTGTACATCCGGGGTACGGCTTTTTATCGGAGAACAGCGACTTTGCCGAAGCGTGCGAGGCTTGCGGCATCACTTTTATAGGGCCCAGTCCGAAGGCCATTGAGCAGATGGGTGACAAGTCCGCCGCGAAGGAAACGATGCGCAAGGCAGGGGTGCCGACGGTTCCAGGAAGCGACGGCCTGGTGGATAATTTGCAGGAAGCTCTGGATATCGCGAATGCAATCGGGTATCCGCTCATCATCAAGGCGACGGCCGGCGGCGGTGGCCGCGGTATTCGCGTCGTGCGCGATGAACAGGCGTTGCGGCAAGCGGTTGATGCGGCGCGGCGCGAGGCAGAGGCTTCGTTTGGTAACGGTGGTATCTACATTGAGAAATACATCGAGCGAATGCGGCATGTAGAGATTCAAATCTTGGCGGATCGTCACGGAAACGTCGTCCACCTCGGGGAACGCGATTGTTCGGTGCAGCGTCGCCTGCAAAAGTTGGTGGAGGAATCTCCTTGCCCGGTGTTGAGCGATGACGTGCGCGATCGAATGGGGCGAGCTGCCGTTGCGGCCGCGCGTGCGGTTGACTATGTCGGTGCAGGCACCATCGAGTTTATTTATACAGACGATGGCGATTTTTACTTCATGGAGATGAACACGCGCATTCAAGTTGAGCATCCTGTTACTGAGTGGGTAACCGGTGTGGATCTTGTGCGGGACATGATCCTCGCTGCCGCCGGTGAACCTTTGTCCGTGCGCCAGGAGGATATTCAATTGCGGGGGCATGCGATTGAGTGTCGAATCAATGCCGAAGATCCACTGCGTCAGTTCGCGCCGTCTCCCGGCACCATCACGACGTATTTACCGCCGTCGGGACCAGGTGTTCGCGTTGATTCAGCTTGTTATCAAGGCTATACGATTCCGCCGTTCTACGATTCTATGGTGGCAAAGCTCATCGTTTGGGCGCCTACGCGCGAACAAGCCATCGCTCGCATGTTGGCAGCCTTGGACGAATATGAAATCGACGGAGTTCGCACAACCATTCCGTTTCACATTGCCCTGATGCAGAACGACAAGTTTCGGAACGCCGATGTGACGACTCGCTTTTTGGAGGAGAATCACATACTTTAAGCGAAGCTTGTCATAGGATGAAGGGACAACGATAATCAGGAGTGTGATAAGCGTGGCTGACATGGAGTACGAACTGACTGACCGTGGTTCTGTGCATATCGCGGACGAAGTTGTGCAGATCATTGCCGGTGTAGCAACCAGTGAGGTCGAGGGTGTCGCGGGCATGAGCGGATCGTTTGCGGGCGGTTTGACGGAATCTTTGACAGGCCGTAAAAATCTGTCGAAGGGCGTGAAGGTTCAGTTCGTAGAAAATGAACGGGCGTGTTCGATAGACGTCTCGGTTTCGCTACGATTTGGTGTAAACATTCCTGATACAGGGTATCAAATTCAAGAACGGGTAAAAGCTGCGGTGGAAGGGATGACTGGTCTGAAGGTTGTCGCGGTTCACGTTCACGTCGTGGGCGTCGCCTTCCAGTCAGATGTTGATCCGAAAGCGGTCGATGCGGATCAGATTCTTAGTACCGAACGAAGTCCGGGCCTCTGACCCGCTGGGGGGATAGCATGAGCCTATTGGATCGTTTGTTGTTGTTTTTACTTGCCGTGATCGGTTTGGTTGTTGGCGTCGTACTTGCTCTGGTTGGCGCCAATGTCATCTCCGTCGCGTGGGTAAGTACAGAGTTGTTGACGGTGCCCTATAACATGGCGGCCATTGTCGTTGGAGCCGTTGCCGCCCTTTTATCGCTCCGGTTTTTGTTTTATCGCATATCTCGCATGCAAACGGCGGAGTACGTTGCTCTGACGGGTGACCACGGGCAGATTCGGATATCCTATGACACCTTGCGCCAGTTGGCCAATCGCCGGGGTTCGCAACTGAAGGGCGCCGAATCGTTCGACTCGCGAATTCGCCAGGGGCAGGAGGGAATCCTGATTCTGGTTCGCATGCAGGTATTGCCTGATGTGGATATCGCGCAGTTGAGCCGAGATGCACAGACGGCCGTTAAAGAGTACGTCGAGGGTGCCACGGGAGTTGTGGTGGAGCGCGTGCTTGTGCATGTGACCGAACTGGCAGCTGGTGCGCGTTCGAGTAAGGCGTGGAGTGGCGTATGAGCGCGTTGCGTCGCGCAATTGCGGCATTTTTGGCCTGGCCTCGGCGCTATCATGGCTTGCTCGCAGGGGTCGTGCTTTGGGCGCTGTGGTTGCTGGTTGGTTTCTGGCGCACGCTGTTGCTGGCGGTACTTGCCGCCACTGGTTACACGATTGGTCGTGTGCTCGAGGAGAATCAATCATGGCGGGAGCTTTTGGATAAACTACTTTCAGATCGATATACGGAGTGACGTGCTTGACTCGACATGAAGCTAGAGAGTGTGCCTTGCAGGCTTTGTATCAAATTGACCTGAGCGATAGCGGCGTGATCGACGCCGTTTCGTTCGTTTTGGAGGACAAGTTATATACAGACGCCGATGTAGACTACATGACAAGGCTTGTGCGAGGTGTCATGGAGCATTTGGCGGAGATCGACGCCGTGCTTGCTGGAAGCATGGATCGCTGGTCGCCGGAGCGGATCGGACGGGTGGAGAAAAACGTGCTGCGCTTGGCTGTGTTTGAATTGATGTACGAGCCGGACATTCCGATGGCAAGTGCCATCAATGAGGCGGTCCGCCTGGCGAAAACGTATGCAACTGAGCAATCGGGGAAGTTTGTCAATGGCGTTCTCGCCAAGGTTTTACCGGCGATTGCTCGCAACAACGGAGTGGCGACAGCGGATGTATCGCGTGTGGAGGTCGAACCGCCAGATGGCGAGCCGACGTGAAGTAAGTTGCGTTCTTGGGATCGATACAAGCAATTACACAACGTCCCTTTGTGCCGTCGACGCCAGTGATGGGAACATGCTCGCCGAAGCCAGGACGATTTTGCATGTCGTCCATGGTGAGAAGGGACTACGCCAGTCCGAGGCCACATTTCAGCACGTGCAAAATATTCCTAGGGTGATGGCGTCGATACAGGATCAACTCGCACGGGACGGCATACAGCCGCGTTGGGTGCATATCGCTGCCAGCGTCCGGCCACGGCCATGGTCAAATTCATACATGCCGGCGTTTCAGGCGGGTGCCTCGTTTGGACTTGCGATTGCCCAGATGCTGTCCATTCCCATGACGCGGACGTCCCACCAGGAGGGTCATCTGGCGGCGGCCGAGTATTTCGAGCCGATGCCATCCGCTCCATTTGTGGCCGTTCATATTTCTGGTGGAACGTGTGATGTCATGGTCGCCAGGCGCACCCCGTTTGGCTATCGAATTTCACGTGTCGGCGAAGGGGCAGATCTGCACGTGGGACAGTTTGTCGATCGCGTCGGTGTTGCGTTAGGTTTGCCGTTCCCAGCAGGGCCGCATCTCGAGGCGTTGAGTAAGGTCGACCTGGAGTTGCCAGAGCAGCTCGAGTTGCCCGCACCTGTGCGCGGTGCCAGGATGAGCTTTTCCGGGCCGTTGACCAAGGCGCTTACCGCGATTGAACAAGGCGTACCCGGCCCCGTCGTCGCTCGCGCCGTGCAATCGTGTATTGCACGTGCGATTGCGAAATCCGTGGAATACGTGGTGCGTACCTATCGTGATCGCGATCCGCTGGATCATGTGCTCATTGCCGGTGGGGTCGCCTCCAACCAAGTGATTCAACAGGATGTTGTCGCTCGTCTACACAGACGTTTACGGGCCGTTCGGATAGCATTTGCTCCGCCTCAGTTTGCACGAGACAACGCGCTCGGTGTAGCGCGGATCGGTTATTGGCGAGCGCATGCGTAAAAACCGGGTAAACAAGTTGGCAAAGGTTGAATTGTCGACAAAACACATAGGTTTTCGTAGTCTTTTTTTTCTGTCTCTTGTATAATGAGCGCAAGTGTGTTTTTACGTTGACTAAGGAGGTTTCACGTTGTCAAATCAGGCTCTCGTCCAGGAAAACGTCACAGACATGCTGATTATCGGCGGCGGCCCAACAGGATTGTTTGCGGCATTTTATTGCGGTATGCGCAATTGTTCCTGCAAAATTATCGATAGCCTACCGGAACTGGGTGGGCAGTTGGCTACGTTGTATCCCGAGAAATTTATTTATGATGTCGCTGGATTTCCGAAAATTCGCGCTCGCCAACTTGTCGACCAGCTGGTTGAGCAAGCGATGGAACGCAATCCGGGCATCCACCTGAACGAATCGGTTCAAACTTTGGTTCGTCGCGAAGATGGCCTGTTCGAACTGCATACGGATAAATCGGTGCATATCGGTCGTGCAGTCATCATTTGTGCGGGCATTGGCGCTTTTTCGCCTCGGCCGTTGCCGGCACCGTCCGCTAAAGATTTCGAGGGGCGCGGTGTTGTCTATTACATTGATAAAGTCGAAAATTATCGAGGCAAGAACGTACTGGTCATTGGTGGCGGCGATTCTGCTGTCGATTACGCTTTGATGCTCGAGGAAGTGGCCGCCTCTGTGACATTGATTCACCGCCGGGATCAGTTCCGCGCACACGAAGAAAGCGTGCGCCAACTGTACGAATCCAGCATCCAGATCAAGACGTTTTACGAACTGTCTGACGTGCAAGGCGGAAATTGGGTAGAGCGTGCCGTCATCGTCAACAACCAGACGAAGCAGACAGAGACCATCGAAGTTGATGCGATTGTCAGCGGCCTCGGGTTCACGGCTTCACTCGGACCAATTAAGGAGTGGGGGCTCGAGATCGAGAAAAACGACATCGTCGTCAATTCGAAGATGGAGACCAACATACCCGGTGTGTACGCGGCTGGCGACGTCGTTACCTATCCAGGCAAACTGAAGCTGATAGCGACAGGATTTGGAGAGGCGCCGACGGCAGTCAACAATGCGAAGACATTCATCGACCCGCAGGCCAAGTTGTTCCCGGGTCACAGCACAAGCATGAGCCGCTAAAGGGACAGTGGGCTGTCTTGTTCGGATCCGAAATCGGAGCGAGACGGCCCCTGTTCTTTTAGGAAGTTGTACATGCCAGGATTGAAACGGAAGGTGAGGCACGTGGCTCAAATCATCGATGGCAAGCAAGTCGCGGCTGAAGTGAAGCGAGACGTGACAGAGCGCGTACAGCGTTTGCGCGAGCGGGGCATTGTACCCGGGCTGGCACTTGTTCTCGTCGGTGACGATCCATCTTCTGCGTCCTATGTACGCAGTAAGCGCAGGTTGGCTACGGATTTGGGATTGAACGCGATGGTGCACGAACTGCCTGTTGCGATTCAGGAATTGGACTTGGTGCAGTTTATCGGGCGGTTGAACGAGGATGACAGCGTGGATGCCGTTCTCGTTCAACTGCCGTTGCCGTCGCATCTGCATGCGGATCGCGTGCTTGCCGCCATATCGCCGGAAAAGGACGTGGACGGCCTGCACCCTGCCAATCTAGGGCGAGCGAGTCAGGGCAAACCGCCAGTTTGGCCGTGTACGGCCGCGGGAATTGTGCGCCTTCTGGATTTTGCCAATGTGCCGATTGCGGGTCAAACTGCTGTCGTCGTCGGCCGCAGCCGCCTGGTTGGTTGGCCGACCGCGCAATTGCTCTTGTCGCGTGGAGCCACCGTGGTACAATGCCATCGTCAGACCGTCAATCTATCATCCTACACCAGACAAGCCGATGTTCTTGTTGTGGCGGCAGGTGTGCCACATCTGATTGGCAGGGAGCACGTCAGGCCGGCAACGGTCGTCATCGATGTCGGCATGAACCGCGTCGATGGCCGTTTGCTTGGCGATGTCGACTTCGAGCAAGTGGCGCCCCTTGTTAGTGCCATTACGCCGGTTCCAGGTGGGGTCGGGCCGATGACGGTGGCCATGCTTGTCGCCAATGCCGTTTCTCTCTGCGAACAGAGGCGTGGAAAGAGGGGGTGACATCGATGAGTGAAGCCGCGCTCTCTCCCTCGGCAGCGACTGTTTTCACGGTCACCGAGCTCAACTTGCGGATTAAGCGCCGGATTGAAGCGGACCCAAGTCTCACCCAATGTTATGTGGCAGGGGAAATTTCGAACTTCAAACATCACTCCAGCGGCCATATGTACTTTACTTTAAAGGACGAAACCAGCCGCATACGGGCGGTGATGTTTGCAGGCCGGAATCGCAGGTTGCGGTTTAAGCCCGAAGACGGCATGCGGGTCATCGCGCTCGGGACGGTCAGCGTTTTCGATCGCGATGGCCAGTATCAATTGTATGTCGACGATCTGCAGCCTGATGGCGTCGGTGCCCTGTATGTCCGGTTTGAGCAGTTGAGGAATCAACTGCAGGCGGAAGGACTGTTTGCCGCTGAGAGAAAGCGAAAGCTGCCGATGTATCCGAAGCGAATCGGCGTCGTGACGTCTGCAACGGGGGCGGTCATACGCGATATTTGTACGACGCTGGAGCGCCGCTATCCGTTGGCTCGTGTTGTTCTTGCCCCCGCCCAGGTGCAGGGTGTTGCCGCATCCCGAACGATTGTCGCAGCCTTGGAACGGCTGTGGCGATTATCAGAGCCGGTGGATGTCATCATTGTGGGGCGTGGCGGCGGATCGCTCGAGGAACTGTGGCCGTTTAACGAAGAAGAGGTGGCGCGTGCCGTCGCCCGTTCGCCGATTCCTATTGTCTCGGCGGTTGGGCATGAGACGGATGTCACCATTTGCGACTATGTCGCGGACGTGCGCGCGGCGACGCCGACCGCGGCGGCCGAATTGGTGGCACCGCATTACCGCGACCTACAATTGCAGTTGTCGCAGACATTGGCGCGCTCACAGGCGGCTGTTGCGGCAAAGGTGCAACTGTATCGGAAAACGTTGCAGCAAATCGAAAATCGTCCACTTTTTCGCTTCCCCGAGCGCCTGTTAATGCCCCAACGGCAAGCCGTGGACTTTTTGGAAGGCAGGTTGCGCGAATCGTTCAGGCGGCCAACGGTGCAAGCGAGGAGACGTCTCGATGATCTCGAACGCCGCCTGCTTCGAACCGATTTGCGGCATTTCCTCGGTGATTACCGCCATTGCATCGAGCGCTTGGAAAGTCGGCTGGGACAGGTTTTGCAGGCGCGTATTGGGCGATCACAGGCCGATCTCGACCGGACGATTGCGGCGCTTGAGGCGTTAAATCCGTTGGCGGTATTGCGGCGCGGTTACAGTTTGGTGCTCGATCAAGCTGGTGACCAGGTATTGGCGAGCGTCGAACAATTCACGCCGGGCAGGCGCATTCAGATCCAGGTGGTCGATGGAATGGTCGAAGCGGAGGTGAAACGACATGGTGACGGGCGAGAACGAAGCGAGCAAATCAGACTTGACATTTGAGCAAGCCATGCAACGACTTGATGAAATTGTGCGCAAGCTAGAGGCCGGCGATTTGCCACTCGACGCCTCGATACGTGCCTACGAGGAGTCGATGCGGTTGGTTGCGTTCTGCCGTGAACAGTTGGACAAAGCAGAGTTCCAGTTGGAGCAGCTTACCCTCGATGCGGTGGAAGAAGGACCGGCAGGCGAGGAAAGGGCGTGATCGGTATGGGCTCTTATTTAGAGACCTGCAAGGTAGAGTTAAACGCATATTTGAAGCAGCTGCTTCACACCGAAGGTCTGGCGACGCGTCTATATGAAGCGATGAATTACAGCTTAATGGCGGATGGCAAGCGTCTGCGCCCGGCGTTGCTGATGGCGACCGCTCAGACGTTTGGCGTCGGTCGTGAGCGAGTGTTGCCGGCGGCGGCCGCGTTGGAGATGATCCACTGCTACTCCTTGATTCACGATGATTTGCCTTGTATGGACGATGATAGCTTGCGTCGCGGACAGCCCACCAACCACGTGGTGTTTGGCGAGGCCATGGCATTGCTCGCCGGCGACGGACTCCTGACCGAGGCGTTCGCCTTACTGTCGCAACCGATTCCGGAAGTCCCGCCTGCACGGCAATTGCGCATGGTTCAAATCCTGGCTTCCCGTGCGGGCGCAAACGGCATGGTCGGTGGACAGGCGGTGGACGTCGAGCGAACAGGCGGGCAGGGAACATTGGCAGACGTTCAGTTTATTCACCTTCACAAGACGGCGCGGTTGATTCAAGCTGCAGTAGAGATTGGCAGTCTCTTTCCGGAACTGGATCAGGAAGCGCAGGAAGCTCTCTCGACCTATGGCGAGGCTTTGGGGCTGGCCTTTCAAATGGTTGACGATGTCTTGGACGTAGTTGGTTCGACTGCCGAGTTGGGAAAGACGGCGGGCAAGGACGAGGCAGAAGGCAAGCTGACCTATCCGCGCTTTATCGGGATCGATGAGACCCGGCGTCTTGCTGAGGAAACGATCGCGCGTGGGCAAGAAGCGTTGCGCAGGTGCGGGATCTATTCCTCCTACTTGGATGAATTACAGTCGCTCGTACTCGTTCGTTCCCATTGACGTCGCAATGCGCCAAAAGTTGCTGTGACATCACTTCTTTGCAAAGTTGTCCAGCAAACGACTACGGGTATTGGGCCTCATCATGTGATATAATACGAAGATGTAAAGTCGTTTTTCGGGTAATGGTCATACACTGACGATTGTCAATGGGTGGCGCAGTATTCTAGTCAGCCGTCCGCGCCTGAAGGCGGGGCTAAAAATCCGTCAAAGGGCACATCGATGAAGTTCCTGGTGTTGGCTTGGGGCGCCCAGCCCTGGGCTTATGCTGGGAGTTAAGAAAGTTGGGTAGCCCGCAATGGCATGCGGAGACTAACCCAGCTTTCGCGGAGGCCCAAGTGCGTAGCTCGCAATCCATGGGGAAGGGTTATGGCTTGGGGTATGAACCTGCATGCGGAGGCAATCTGTGTGCAGTGTAGCCTGCCTTGAAGTGGTGCTGAAGGATCCCAGGAATTCAGGTGGCGTCCCGCGGCCACGGAGACGCCGCCGGTGCTGGGTGAAATCCGTACTGCAAAAGAGGCTAGGGCGCGTTCGCGGCTGTTGCGGAAAACGCCTAGACTGTTCGCTACAAGGCGAGGTTTTCTGAGGATTATAGTGTGGACTAAGTGGTAATCCAGTCTGACAGTCGGTGACGCTGTCAAGGCGTTCATAATGGGAAACCACCGTGACGGCGACGTCTCGGTGAACGCTTGGGAAAACCTACTGGACCTAAGCCACAGCGTTTACTCAGGAAACTGCCACCCTTTGATTTTCATTACATACCTGCGTGAGAACCCTGCATTGAGTGAGGTTTCAATGAAGAAGAACGGTTCGAGGTCAGCCAATTTCAAATTTGTTTGGACTATCGCCGCACTGACTTTGCCTATCAGTGCGGTTTTCGATACATCTACCATTTTTTTAAATCAGACCAGTTGGTACATTGGCGCCGTGATCGTGCTCCTCATCGTTTGTATCGGTGCGCTGTTCGACATGCTTGGCATGGCGGCTGCGGCTGCGCGGGAGACACCGTTTCACGCGATGGCCTCCAAGCGTGTTTATGGTGCCCGTCGGGCGATAGCCATTGTTCGCAATGCCGAAAAGGTATCGAGTGTTTGCAGTGATGTCATCGGTGATATTGCGGGTGTCTTAAGCGGAGCTGGTGCGCTTGCTGTGAGCGTGCAGGTATTGCTTGCCGTGCACGCCCAGGGGTGGTCGCAGGAGGCGTGGAAAATCGGCATCACAGCTGTCATCACCGCGTTGACCGTCGGAGGCAAGGCTGTCGGAAAGACAGTCGCGATTCATTCGCCGACACCCATCATCCTGTTTGCCGCACGGGTATGGGAGACAGTTGCTCTTGTCGGGCGCAATCCGGCACGGTTGCGGCGGACAAATCGGATGTGAGGCAAGAAAGGAAGACAGCATGGCCAAAGTTCGATTGGACGTGTTTTTACATGAACGGGGTGACTTTCCAAGCCGGGAGGCGGCGCGGCGGGCCGTGATGGCTGGCCTGGTCGATGTCGATGGGGTGCGCGTTGAGAAACCTGGGACACAAATCAACCCGGAACGGCAGGTTACGGTAAAGCGTCCGCCGCATCAATTTGTGTCACGTGGCGGTCTGAAGTTGGAACGGGCGTTAACGATGTTCGGCGTCCCCGTGGCGGATCGCGTGGCCATCGATGTCGGAGCATCGACGGGTGGCTTCACCGATTGTCTGCTGCAGCACGGAGCGCGCTTGGTCTATGCGGTCGATGTGGGATATGGCCAGTTGGCGTGGTCGTTACGGCAGGACGAGCGGGTACGTGTGATGGAGCGGTTCAATTTCCGCCATGCCGATCCGAAATGGTTTGATCCGACTCCGGAACTGGCTGTCATGGACGTTTCATTCATCTCCACAAAATTGCTGTTTCCCAAGCTGGCGGAGGTGTGTCACCCCGCTTCGGATATTGTCAGTCTGATTAAGCCTCAGTTTGAAGCGGGACGAGGGAAAGTCGGGAAGGGCGGCATCGTTCGCGACAAACAGGTTCATCTGGACGTGTTGTTGGACATGCTGGATCATGTCACGACACTCGGCTGGTCCTGTTGGGGGCTTGATTACTCTCCGATTTCGGGCGGCGACGGCAATATTGAGTTTCTCGCTTGGTGGAGGATGTTTGGGAGCCCAGAACAAACGGCCGTATGGCGATCGCGCTGTTCCGACGTTGTCCAGTCTGCATGGCAAGCTGTGGGAGGCAACGGGAAGGAACCCGGTTGACCAGCCGTGTATTCGGGTGACGGTCGGGAGTTGGGTTAGTGCTGACGGGCTTGGTTTTGCTGGCGGCGTGTATTTGTGTTGGCCTCGTCATTCGCTCGTTGTGTCGCGAGTGGCTGTATCGGGATCGTGAGAATCGCGTCGATGGTTTGAAATCGGTTGCGCGCAAATGGCTTGAAGAGAACGGGTACGATATTCTGCGGATCGAAGGCAAGGCGGAATATGTGGGTCGCGTCGACGATTCGCAATGGAGCTATTCGATGAGCGCCGACTTTATTGCGCGCAAAAATGGACGCGAGTATGCTGTTTTTGTAACGATCCATAAGGTACCGGAAACCGAAGTGAATGAACGGTATTTTCCGCTCGCCGTGATCCTCGGTGTGCACGGTGTGCTCTTTGTCGATGTCCTGAATGAGCGTATTCAACGTGCTGAATTTTTGATTGCCAAACCGCGGCGTCAACAAATGCGACACTGGTTGCACAATTTGGCTTGGCTTGGTGGGGGTGCACTGGTCGTATTCGCTTGGCTTCACCGCATGTAGGGATGGGGGAGGACATTTGCGCCAGATTGCTCTCTTGTACAATCCGCAAAAAGCAGAGGCTTGTTCGGTCCGCAACGATGTTACAGAGCAATTGGAACGAGCAGGCATCGGCGTGATCGACGTCTCGGTCAATCACGATACCGACATTATGGCGAGCCATGCGCAGGTTAAAACGGCGGAGCTGGCCATTGTTCTTGGCGGCGATGGGACATTGCTCGGGGTTGCTCGTCAACTTGCTCCGCACCGCATTCCTCTTCTTGGCATAAATGTAGGTCACCTCGGGTTTCTAACAGAATCTGAACCTTCACAGCTAGAACCTGCCATCCGTCGGATCGTTGCCGGGGACTACCATTTAGAGGAGCGTTTGATGCTTGAAGCCCTTGTGTATCGCGATTTGAAAGAGGTAGCGAAATTTACAGCATTGAATGATGCGGGTATCGGCAAAGGATCGTTTGCTCGCATGGTAACTCTCGACGTTCACGTCGATGATGTTTACGTCGATACCTATACAGGGGATGGTGTCATCATTTCGACGCCCACCGGGTCGACCGCCTATTCTCTGTCCTGTGGCGGGCCCATCGTCAGCCCGCACCTACAAGTGATGCTGATTACTCCGGTTTGTCCACACACGCTGTTTTCGCGTCCGTGTGTCATCGATGCGTCGTCTGTGGTGCGTCTTACGGTACATGCACGGCATCGCGATGTCGCGCTCGCGGTCGATGGGCAAGAGGGCGTATGGTTGCAAGAAGGCGATGAAGTGTTGATTCGTCAGGCACCGTACGATGCGACGCTGGTCAGGTGGCCGGATCGCGAGTTTTTTGATGTTCTTCGCAACAAGCTTCACAACGATCCGTCCTCTGGTGTGTGAGGAGGAAAGGTATTGCTTATCGAGTTGTACGTTCGCAATTTTGTCCTCATTGATGAATTACGGCTCGCATTTGGCAAGGGACTACATGTTTTCACAGGTGAAACGGGCGCTGGCAAATCTCTGCTGCTCGACGCGACAAGAGCTGTGCTCGGTGCGCGAGTGTCTTCACAGATCGTGCAGATTGGCGCGGATCACGCGCTCATCGAAGCTGTGTTTGCCGTCGCGGATAGCCCGGCATCTTTGCAACTGTTGGAGCAATGGGGGATCGATCGCGATGACGTACTTGTCGTCTCGCGCACGGTGTACGCGAACGGGCGGTCCCAGTGCCGTATCAACGGCCGCGCGGCAACCGTGCAAATGTTGCGTCAGCTTGGCGAGACGTTGGTCGAGATGCAAGATCAGCATGAATCGGTCGCGTTGGTAACACCTATGTACCAACGGCGCTTATTGGATCTTTATGGCCGTCATCGAGAGTTGCTGGATGCGACGGCTTCTACATATATGCAGTGGCAATCGCTTGTACGTGAATTGGCGGCTACGCAAGTGAGCGAACGGGAGCGGGCACAACAGATTGATGTGTGTCGTTTTCAGATCGAGGAAATCGAACGAGTGAACATGGCTGTCGGTGAAGACGAAAGCCTTCGCGAAGAACGGCAACGCCTGCTGGTTGCGCAAAAGCTTCGTGGGCATGTCGATGCCTTAGCCACCAGTCTTGACGATCCTCGGGTTGGCGCAATAGTCCAGTTGGCTACGGCTGAGCACGAGGCCGCTGAGTTGGCTGAACGTGTGCAAGGGTTTGCTGAAATTCACGAGTTGATTGCGGCTGCCAAGATCCACGTCGAAGAGGCTGCGTTTGCGGTGAGTCGCTATGCTGGGCGCTTGGATGTCAATCCGGCCCGTTTGGCGCAAATTGAGGACAGGTTGGCCGAATTGCGGGGATTGATGCGTAAATATGGTTCTACGGCAGCCGAGATCGACGACTACTTACAGCGAGCAAAGACGAAACTTGCTGAGTTGGAGTCATACGAACAACGTGTCGCTGACCTCGAGCAAGATGTCAACACCACGGAAGGACGGTATATCGAATTTGCGCGGCGACTGCATGATGCTCGAGTCGAAACAGCTAGGCGTCTGCAAGCGAAAATTACGGAAGCGTTACGCCGATTGCAGATGATGGATGCTGAGTGTGAAATCACCGTTCATTGGCAGGATGACATGAGGTCAGAGGAAGGCATGGACGACGTTCAATTCCTTTTCCGGGCAAATCGCGGTCAGCCGTTGCTTCCCCTGCAAAAAGTTGCATCGGGCGGAGAGCTTTCGCGCACTCTATTGGCTGTCAAGGTCGTTGTCGCTGATCTCGAACACGTCGAGACGCTTGTTTTTGACGAAATTGACGCTGGCGTCAGCGGTGAAGCTGCCCAGCGAGTCGCAGAACTTTTGCGAGAACTGGGTTCGGATAAGCAAGTCTTATGTGTGACGCACTCCCCACAAGTAGCTGCGGCGGGGCATGTGCATTTTGAAATCCTCAAAGAGGTTGCGGGAGATACGACTTCAACACGGGTCCGGAATCTCAATGATCGAGATCGGGCTATGGAGATTGGTCGGCTGCTTGGGGCCGGGGTCTCGGACGACACAGCTTTGCGCCATGCATGCGCACTGCTGGAAAGCTTCCGAAGAGGGACCACGATTGCGAATTAGGTGGGAGCTTTTTTACGTTATAGATCAGCCCGCCGCGGGCACCTTAGGATTACGCTGCACGAGGTGTCATGTCCAAGGGGAGGGAACGAACCATGGCGGGTTGGTTACGTGCGCTGAAGTTTGCCAGTTTGATTGCGGTTACACTTGCTTGCTTTGCGCCACCGGTTCGGCACCTAGAAACCTTGCCGACCAATATCGATATGACGACTGACGATGAGGTCGCGGTTCCTCGCACAGGTGGTTTTCGTATCATTAATTCCCCACAGCAAATGCATTCTGATTTCTCTCATCCGGCATTTGTCGATCTCTCATCGCAGCAGCCTGGTGACGTCGAGATTCAGAACCGCGTGTTCGGACTTATTCCTTGGCACACACATGTTCATGTTCAGCAAGCGGAGCGGGTGATGGTCGGCGGCCAGGCGGTAGGGATTCGCCTGTCATCCACGGGACCCATTGTGGTCGGTTTTCACCGAACATCCGATGGCTCGTCGCCGGCAGCCAACGCACACGTGGAAATTGGCGACATGATCCTTTCGGTCGATAAGCATCCCGTGCGTTCGGCGATCGAACTGCAGCAAGTGATACGCGATAAGCGGGGTTCTATCCTTCTGACAATTCAGCGAGGCGAACACAAAAAGGACGTCGTCGTGCATTGTCCAGCTACTGCCGCCGGATCGCAGTTGGGCGTATATGTTCGGGACAAGACGGTCGGCGTTGGCACCTTAACCTTTTATAATCCCGAAACAGGAGCTTTTGCAGCGCTAGGACACATGATTAGCGACGTCGACACCGGGCGGCCTATTATTGGTGAGGGCTTGATGTATCCTGCTGTCATCACTGGGGTACAAGCGGGAAAAATCGGCGAACCAGGCGAAAAGAAAGGAATGTTTGTTCATTCGAGTCGTGAACTAGGCCACATCGCTGAAAATACTCCGTATGGAATATTTGGAAAGTTAGACGTCTCCGCTTGTCATGCCACTGGAGGCTTGCGCGAAGCCATACCTGTTGCACTGCCGACACAGGTTCATCCGGGACCGGCTGTCATTTACACCGTTCTGCACGGGCAAAAGGTAGAGCCATTTCAGGTGCGAATTGAAAATACATCACGGCAGCGAACGCCTTCGACAAAAAGCTTGATTCTGCGAGTGACAGATCCTCGCTTGTTGTCGGCCGCTGGCGGTATTGTTCAGGGTATGAGCGGCAGCCCAATCGTACAGGATGGCAAGCTTGTCGGAGCGGTAACGCATGTGTTTGTTTCAGACCCTACGCGCGGATACGGAGTCTATGCGTATTGGATGCTTCATCACAACGCCCGTGATGGCGAGTCCGCTTCTGCGGCGTTTGCGAATGGCCCGGCGAAGGCTGTATAAACGTCGACGGTCCATTTACATCAATGACTCCATAAGACATAGGACTCCATAAGACAAGGGCCACCTCGTTGGAGATGGTCCTTGTCGAACGTTGTCGAAAAGCCATACATCAACACGAAAAGTATTACATAGATTTGGCAGGAGTGTACGCTTTGCCGTCGAATCCTTAGAATGACAGATAAGCAGGGAGGGTGTTCATTCGTGTCTTCTCGGATGAAGGTGTTGATTGCGGACGATAATCATGAGTTCGCCGAACTTTTGGGCGAATTCATTTCGGCCCAGCCGGATATGCAGGTTTGTGGAATTGCGTATAACGGAAGTGACGTCTTAAATCTCATTCGCGATGCAGAACCAGATGTATTGGTGTTAGACATTATTATGCCAGTTCTTGACGGAATCGGAGCGTTAGAACGTCTCTCTGAAGTGACGAGACGTCCTCCGAAGGTGATCATGCTAACTGCATTTGGCCAAGAGACCGTTACCCGACGCGCTGTTGAGTTGGGCGTGTCATACTTCATTCTCAAGCCCTTCGACATGCCTCTTTTGGCTGAACGAATCCGCCAGGTGATGAACGGCAATGCCGCGCCTGTCGCCGCTACCCAGCAAGTCGCGGCCTATAATCACACCAGTACATATGCGCCAGCGCCGCCATCCCGCCGTTCCGTCGATGCACAGATCACCCAAATTATTCATGAAATTGGCGTGCCGGCACATATCAAAGGCTACCATTACTTGCGGGAAGCGATAGGGATTGTGTACGAAGACGTCGAGATTCTGGGATCCATCACAAAGATTTTGTATCCCAAAATTGCCGACCGATACAAGACCACACCATCCCGTGTGGAACGAGCCATTCGCCATTCCATTGAAGTTGCTTGGGGGCGTGGCAATATCGACGCCATTCGGAAAGTGTTCGGATATACCGTCAGTGCTTCCAAGACGAAACCGACAAATTCGGAGTTCATCGCCATGATCGCCGATAAATTGCGGATGGAACATCGAGTCGGATAACCAAACGCGAGGGATGTGTGAGCCGACGCAAGTTTACGGACTGTTGCTCAACGAGGGCATGTGATACTTGCGTTGGCGCCATCCTGCGAACACTGACACACCGCAATGGATGGCTGCGACACCGCACCACAGCCAGACGGTGACGTCGCCATAAGCTGCCGCCACAGCACTACACCACAGCATATTCAGTCCATGAACAACAGCAGCAACCCATAACCTCCAAATCGCAAGGAAACTTGCCATGCAAAAAATGAGACCGGCGATGGTCTCGGCAGCACCTGCCGCTGCAAGTTGGTCAATGCCGTTTATGGTTCCCGCGCGAGCGACGACGAGTGCTGAACCAGTGCTATACACAGCCATGGCAAATGAAGTTGCAAAGACGGTCCATTTCACTGCACGAACCACGATTCATCCCCTGCCTGTCCAAGGATATAGAACGAGACTATGCCTTGTGTCGTTGAAACATGCCTGTAACGCCTTTGGGGCCCGTCCAATACCTTGTTATAATTGGACACAGTAAAGGAGGAAGGTCGTTATGAGTGCCCCGAAAACATTAGATGGATGGTATGTTTATCACGACTTTCGAAAAGTTCGTTATGATCTTTGGAAGGGGATGTCTCAGCCTGCGGCCAATGCGTTGCTGCGTGCCTATGCCGGGTTTGCTGAAAGCCAATACGAGATTCAGCAAGATCGGAAAGGCAGCTTTGGGCAATTTGTGATCGCTGGTAACAAGGCGGACATCCTGTTTCTCTATATGCGACCTTCGTTGGAAGAATTGAACGAGGTAAAAGCGGCGTTTGCTGCCACTCCGATGGCAGACTTTACGGAGTCCACGTATTCCTATATCTCTGTCGTCGAATTGGGTGGTTACTTGGCGAAGCCCGGCGTCGATATTGAGCAGGATGAAGCCATTCAAGCCCGCCTCAAACCAGCCATGCCGTCACACCGCCACATCTGTTTCTACCCAATGAACAAACGGCGGATTCATCCAGATAACTGGTATATGCTCGACGAGGAAGAACGCCGCAAATTCTTGCTGGCGCATGGCGCCATTGGGCGGCGTTACGCGGGGATCGTCAAACAAATTATCTGTGGGTCCATCGGCCTTGACGACTGGGAATGGGGTGTGACGCTGTTCGCCGACGATCCGCTCCAGTTTAAGAAATTGGTTCACGAGATGCGCTTTGATGAGTCCAGCGCGCGATTCGCGGAATTTGGTCCGTTTTACGTGGGACATCAGGTCGATACGGATGAACTGTGGCGGTGGCTCATGCGATCACGCGCGTCATTTACGCACGAGAGGGGAGCGGGGATACATGACAGAGATCGAACAATGGGTCAAGGCAATTGAGTCCGATTTGGTGCGTTGGCGGCGGCATCTTCATGCCAATCCTGAACTCTCTTTTGAAGAGGTACAGACTTCCCAATTTGTGTTTGACACGCTCTCTCAATTGCCTGGGCTTGAAATCTCCCGTCCCACTGAGACGAGCGTTGTGGCCCGTCTGCGCACCGGAAGGCCGGGGAAAGTACTCGCGTTGCGAGCCGACATGGATGCGCTTCCGATAACCGAGGAAACGGGCCTCTCATTCGCGTCGAAACACCCAGGCATCATGCATGCCTGCGGCCATGACGGCCACACCGCCATGTTGCTCGGGGCGGCCAAAATTCTACACGAACAGCGGGCGCTGCTGACGGGCGAAGTTCGTTTTGTCTTTCAACACGCCGAAGAGCTGAATCCTGGTGGAGCGCAGGAACTTGTCGATCAAGGTGTTTTGGAGGGCGTGGACGCGGTTATCGGGCAACATTTGTGGCAAGAGCTCGAAAGCTGCCGCGTCGGAGTGCGCGAAGGCGCTTTGATGGCGTCACCAGATACGTTCCACATCACCATTGTCGGGCGTGGTGGCCATGCGGCTCAACCGCATCTGAATGTCGATCCCATCGCGATTGCTGCGCAAGTTGTCGTCAATCTGCAGCACATTGCAAGCCGTATGGTCGATCCGCTCGAACCCTTCGTCTTGAGCGTGACCAAGTTCGTTGGAGGCACGGCTGACAATGTGATCCCAAATTCTGTGGAATTGTGCGGAACGGTGCGTACCTTTCAAGAGGAACGGCGTGATCTCGCCGCGCGTTGGATGGAAGATATCATCCGCGGCATCACATCGGCGCATGGCGCCACATACACGTTTCACTACGACAAAGGCTACCGCCCGGTGCATAATGACCCACAACTTACTCGCTTTGTCCGCGATGTACTGCAAAGCGAATTGGGCGAGTTGGTTACCGAAGCCGTGCCGACCATGGGCGGGGAGGACTTCTCAGCTTACCAAACGGTGGCGCCTGGGACATTCTTTTTCACCGGGATTCGTCCCCTTGCCAGCGACGCATTTCCTCACCACCACCCGCGTTTTGATATCGACGAGCAAGCCCTTGCCGTCGGTTGCCGAGCGTTTGTCGCCATTGCATTGGAGTTTCTCAAATAAGACAAAGGGTAAGAATATGCAGGCCGTCCAGGTTGGGCCCACGAGGGATGAATTTGACAGGGGCAGCTGTCACTTGCGAGCCAATCAGGGCCCTCATACACTACACCAGAACTGAGCGAGGGGGTGTAGTGATGTACGGAGTGTTTGGCGGTTACACCCGCTGGGCGGTTGTGTTCCTCATCATCTTCGTCCTGTTCATTTTGCTGGTTCCTTATGCCACCACCACAACCTGCACCACAACCCCGGTGTATTGATGCATGGTGGCTCAGAAAGCGGTTCGACCCTTTGGGCGGACCGCTTTCCGCCTGTGCTATGCCTCTTAGGATTGCACCCAGCCGTCTTCTCGCAACCGAAACAATTCGTTTCCATGGTGCTTTAACCAGGCGCGCCTTTGCCGCCAATCTGGGATGATGGTTTCGACGATGGACCAAAAGCGTTGACTATGGTTCATTTCCCGCAAATGCGCCAGTTCATGGATGATCACATAGTCGACGATCCGATCCGGCGCCTGGATGAGCCGCCAGTTCAACTGAATGTTGCGCTTGGTTGAACAACTCCCCCATCTGCTCCTCTGTTCCCTGACGCGTACGATCTCCGGAAATAAGCCATGCTCAGTCGCCAGCGCCCACGTGCGCTTCGGCAAAACATCGGCCGCTAGCTGCCTGATGAGAGCATATAGCACCTGATGTTGAATCGCAGGTTGCGCCTCCGGTACGAAAATACATCTTTGATCCGGGTACATCCCAACGGTTGTCTCGGCCAGGTGAATGGACCAAGGCGTACCGCGCAGGCTGATGGTATCCCCCGGAACAAGAGGGAGAACGTCCAAGGCGGGCGACGTTTGTTGCTGTGCCAACACCCATTCGCGGTTACGTTCGATCGCGCCTTGAATCGCGGCCATAGGTGTTCTTCGCGGTGCACTGACCCGCAACATTCCATTGTCCCAGCGCAAAATGATACGCACCTGGTTGGGACGCGGTGCTGCCACCGTATACGGGATGATCACACCGTTTAACGCGATCTGATAGATTGGGTCCATGTCTTGATGTTTACGCTTGTCCATAGATTCATTGTAGCGCATGGGCATAACCGTGTCGCTGGGAAGCAGACTACACGATAGTCCATCCAGTCCAAGATTGGAGGTTTCGCCATGCATCGGTTAACACCTGTGGCTGTCGCTGTCCTGTCTGCCACCTTGCTTCTTGCTGGCTGTGGCGATGGAAATCGGCCAGCGAATCAAGCTGCGCTCGCCCAACAAGCTCTTCCCAGCGCGATCGCCGATCCGCCAAGCAAAGTGGATCTCCCGCACTATCAAGCACGCAATCCGCATTTTGATGTCATGACAAAAGATGGCAACATCGTGGTCCGCTCGGACGATCACGGCTGGAACGGACGCTCGATCGACATCTATTACGCGCCGCCAGAAGCCGTCATGATTCACGACGGTGATTATGTGTTGCGCGACGCGACGCACTTACAGCGCATCGCGTCGGTTCCCCTTAAAGGAAATCAAACCTGGATCGCCGTGTGGAACGTGAAGGGCCACACCTTGCCGCGAGAGTTTTATTTATTGGCTAAGACGAATGTCGGACAGGCGAACATTGAACATGTGCTTTGGATGAATCAAGGATATATCGAAGGAGGGGCCGAGTCGCGCGTGCAATGACGGCGGTTCGAGGGGCATTCGCCGTCAGCGAAGCCGCTGCCAGTGCCCCCAAAGCCCTTGAAACGCAACGCCGCCTGCGATTGCCATCAGCAATGAAACTGCCGTTTTAAGGGCGGTATAGCGTATCCCGAAAAACGGCAGTTCCGCTGGCAGGCGGGTGAGCGATATCAACTGCCATGACGTCATGAAGGCAAAAACGGCCCCTGGTGCCGCATCTGCCGCCAAAAGTCCAGCTGCGAGCGGATAGACCGCAAAGCGGGAGCCAGTGCCGACAAGTCCCATCAAGGCCGCCAACGTGATGCCGATCACGCCTGATTGGGGTCCGAGCCAGAGCGCGATGGCAGCCGAATCGAATAATTGCGCCGCCAGCCCTGCGGCAAACATCGAAACCAAAATCCAAGGTATTGCGTTCACCAGCATGTCGATGGCCTCGTTCCAACCTTCGGCCGCAACTTCTGGGCGCGCCCCCGCGCATATGGCGTACCCTGCAGCTGTAACAGCCGCTAGGCCTATCAGCGTCTTATCCATACACATCCCTCTTTCCTATCAACCGGCAACGTGGATGGTCTGAGCGTTCCCTGCGCGCAAGGATTGAACGGTCGTTGTCCAGGTGTTTGGATCAGACCAGGCGAGCGACCAAACCGCGACCCCCGCAAGTCCGTTCTGCGTCACGAGCGACAAGGTATCTTGATACGTGTTGGCCGTCGGGTACCATACTTCTGTGTAGCCGTCGGCATCTGGAAATTTGGTGTACATGAGATCAAGCGACGGACTCCACGCGCCAACGGGGGCTTTGTCTTGACGCAAAATGTCGGTGACAGCTCCTGCGCTCACGGGTGAACTGGTGACGCTCCCATCGCTGTGGACGTACCAAAAACGAGTATAAAACGGCATGCCAAGAATGAGCTTGTCGGTCGGTACGCCAGTGTTCAGCAAATCGTTGACACCAGCTGTCACCCACGGCAAATCGGCGACCGGACCGGGATCGGGATCTGTCCCCCAGTGTTCGTCATATGCCATTAAGACGATTTCGTCTGCGTTATCGGCCAAGCCAGCATGGAAAAAGGCGAGACTATCGTCCAATGGGACGATATCCGGCGAGATGTCGACCGATAGATTGGCGTGGATGGGGGCGAGGGCTCGATGTAAATTCGCGATGAATTGTGTAAACAGATTTCGATCCGCAGCCGCCAGATTTTCAAAATCGATGTTGACGCCGTCCAAGTGATAGAGCTTGGACTGATAAACCAGTTCGTCGATCAGATTCGACTCCGCCTTTGGATTGGCGAGAACTTCGTGTGTCAAGGTCGCTGAGAACTGATTGTCAACCATGACCCATACCTTGATGTCATGCTGATGGGCGTAATCGACCACGGACGGTAATACGCTGCCGCTTAGATTTCCAGACGCATCCTGTAGGTGCAGCCACCCTGGGCTGACGACGTTCATGCCAGGATTATCCGCCATCAGTTGGATTGAGGAACTGGCTGACGTGGAAGGCAGCCAGCCAAGGACAATGTCCTGATTGTTGTTGGCAATCGTCGTGATCGACTGAAACAACGACGTCTGTGCGCCACTATTCTGGACGGCTTGTGCACTGGTCTCGGGCAGGAGAGAGGTCAACATTTTGAGTGGATCGGAAAACGGCAGCCGGACGTGAGCCGCCACGGCAGACGCGATGGACTCTGTCGGTGCCGTGGATTGTCCTTGATAGTCTGCCGTTCCGTAAAGTTGATTAAGTTCGATATTCGCTAGCTCGTCCGCTTCAGAGGTGGCAATTTGCTGCATTCCCGACTTGCCGAGGAATGCCCACACCGTGCATGCACAACCGACCAAGAGAAGCAGGAGTGCGGCGGAAGCGGCGATGAATTGTGAGACGACGTTGCGAAGCGTGGTACGATCCATGGCCACACACCTCTCTGTTGGAATTCCTACGAGAGTCTATGACCGGATTGCCCCGTTTAGAAGAATAACCGCAACGTGCTAGAATGACAGTGGACTAGGATGATGGATTGGCTCGCCAAGCTGTGGAGCCATCTGCAAAGTACTCTTTCTTCCAAATGGCAGCTTCACGTTTCAGTCGTTCAATCAGCGTGTTTGCCGCCTCAAATGCAGCGGCTCGGTGTGGCGAGGACGCTCCACAGATGACGGCGATATCGGTCGGTAGGAGTTTGCCAATTCGGTGCCATTGCAACGTCTTCATGCCTGGGTAACGTCGCTCCACTTCGGCTTGAATGGTCGCTAGTTGTTTGTACACCATCTCCGGATACGCTTCGTACACCAGGTGATCGGTATGCCGCTGGCCAGTCCACTCGCGAACGGTGCCAACGAACAATACGGTTCCGCCATGGTTGGGATCTTCCAACAGCTGATATGCTTCCTCGACGGCGAGAGGCTTTTCGGTAACGCGCAGCCACGGCGCGACACTTTCCATTTCGCCGCCCCCGACGGGCGGAATGAATGCGATCTCGTCAGTTGGGCGCAACGTATCAGCCGGCCTTGCCAGCGCATGGTTTTTCGCGACAAGCACGTTCGCCAACGCATCCTCAAGCTGCGGATAGCGGCTTGCTACCAGACTAGGCAGCTCACCTGCTGGCAGTGCGTCTGGCACATCGATGCTGATTTTGTCTTGTCCCATGATTTCCTTTAAATTTGCAAACAGGCGAATTTCGATCTGCATGTCGGATCACCTCGTGCCAGTCGGTACAAATGGACAACAGGAGCGATGTCAAGTGTCTGAGCAAAGTTTGAACCATTTTACACAGGATGGCCGACCTCACATGGTCGACGTCAGCGAAAAAGCTATCACCAAGCGTACAGCTGTCGCCGAATCGCTGGTGCGCATGCAAAGAGCGACGCGCGACGCTATTGTACACCAAGCGATGCGCAAAGGCGATGTCCTCACCATTGCAGAATTAGCTGGGATTATGGCGGCGAAAAAGACGTCTGAATTAATCCCCTTATGCCATCCTGTACCCATTCATCACGTTTCGGTCGATATGGACTTCGAGGAGCGGGATCACCCCGAATGCGCTTGGCTGCGTATTGAGGCGCAGGTCGATACCGCGCATCAGACGGGCGTCGAGATGGAGGCGCTCACCGCTTGTACCGTCGCAGCGCTCACCGTGTACGACATGTGTAAGAAGGTCGATCGGGCGATTGAGATTGAGTATACGCGCTTGGTCTATAAGAGCGGGGGCGAAAGCGGCACCTTTGACCGCCGCTAGAAGCTCATGTTAGCAAGCGTTACAATAGAGGGAGGACGAAAGCGGAATGTCGCCGCTTTTGATCTCACAAGTTGGGATGATGAAGATGAGTGAATCGACGATTGGGGCCAAGGCAGAGCGGGCTCAAAAAATAGAAGAACAGCGAAAAAATCGCCCGGAATGGCTCAAGGTGACGGCGAAGACGGGCAAGAACTACACGGCTTTGAAGGACATCATGCGCACGCAATCCCTGCACACGGTTTGTGAAGAGGCTCACTGTCCAAACATCTTTGAATGCTGGGAACAGCGCACCGCCACGTTTATGATTCTCGGCGACATCTGTACGCGTGCTTGCAGGTTCTGCGCCGTGCACACGGGACGGCCGACAGAGCTTGATCTCCGCGAACCCAAACGGGTCGCGGAAGCGGTCGTCGCTATGGGTCTCGAACACGTTGTCATTACTAGTGTCGCCCGGGACGATCTCGCCGATGGCGGCGCGTCGATGTTCGCCGCGACGATTCGCGAGGTTCGCAAGCTGGTGCCGAGTTGCAGCGTCGAAGTGCTGATTCCCGATTTCGACGGCAACTGGGACGCACTGCGGCTCGTCATGGACGCGGAGCCGGATATCTTGAATCACAACGTGGAGACGGTGCGGCGCCTCTCTGACAGCGTCCGTTCGCGTGCGAAGTACGAGCGCACGCTTGAACTTTTGCGCCGCGCCAAGGAGATGAAACCCGCCATTCCGACCAAGTCCAGTATTATGGTTGGCGTGGGCGAAACGATGGAAGAAATTTATGCGACGATGGACGATCTTCGCCGCGTCGACGTCGATATCTTGACCATTGGACAGTATTTGCAGCCAACCGAAAAACACCTGGTCGTCGAGCGTTTTTATACGCCGACCGAATTCTTGCGGTTGCGTGGTGAAGGCTTGAAGCGAGGATTTCAACACGTCGAGTCAGGTCCCATGGTACGCAGTTCCTACCACGCCAAGGAGCAGGTACCAACGGGTGCGCAAAAACTGCGCTGACGCCGTGACAACGCTCGATTTCGATTGTGGAGGTCATCGAGATGGCAGTTGCGCTTGATTGGCAGTCGCTCGGCGAGATCGAATACGATAAGGCTCTTGAATTGCAGTTGTCTCGCGTCGATACGTTGCTTGCCGGCGCGGATGAGCGACAGACGGTGTACGCTTTGGAGCATCCGCGGACCATCACCATCGGTCGCAACGGTACGCGTGATCATATCCTGCTCCCTGCCGAAGTACTCGAGCGGCAAGGCTTTGTCGTGCGCGAAGTCGATCGCGGCGGCGATGTGACATACCACGGGCCTGGACAGTTGGTCTTGTATCCGATTCTTCACCTTGATCCGTGGGGAAACGACGTTTCCAGGTTTGTCCGTAATTTGGAAGAGTTCGTAATCCGCGCTATCGCAAACGTGGGCATTACGGGCACCCGCGTTGGCGATCTGCCTGGTGTATGGGTTGGCGATGATAAGATTTGCGCCGTGGGTGCGCGTGTCAAGCGGCGCCCAAGCGGAGAATTCGTCACGTATCACGGCATCGCACTCAACGTCAATACGCAGTTGTCCGACTTTGGCGCCATTGTTCCCTGTGGCATTCAGGATCGCGGGGTAACGTCCATCGCACAGGTATTGGGCGAGCCACAATCCTTGCCTGTCTGGGAGAAGGTGCTTTGCGACGCGTTTTGTGACGTGTTTGACTGCACTCTGACCCCCTCTGGGATGAGCCATGCAGACGCCTGAGCCAATCACCGGACG
This sequence comes from Alicyclobacillus sacchari, assembly GCF_004366795.1. GTDB lineage: Bacteria > Bacillota > Bacilli > Alicyclobacillales > Alicyclobacillaceae > Alicyclobacillus > Alicyclobacillus sacchari. The sequence goes on from NZ_SORF01000011.1 coordinate 57,835, forward strand.
GAATGGCGTAATCGGACTCTTTTTCGATCTCGTTGCCATCCCAAGCCCTTCGTTTCAAGAAGGGGCGATGGCCAGTGCATGTCGTGCATGGCTCGAACGTTTCGGCTGCGAGGTGCAGATCGACAACGCCGATCGCAAATTCGGTGGGCAGACCGGAAATCTGTGGGCGGCCATGCCCGGTAGATCCGGCATGTCCGCCGTTTTGTTGTGTGCGCATCTGGACACGGTAAGGTCAGCGTCGAAAGCCGTGCCATACATCGATCACGAGGGCGTGATTCGCAGTCGTACCCTTGCGCAGTTAGGTGCTGACGACAAGGCGGGGGTTGCAGCGATTCTCGCATCGATTCGGCGCCTGCACGAGGAGAACCTGCCTCATGGGGACATTCAGGTACTCTTGACCGTCGGTGAAGAGGCGGGGCTCTATGGTGTGCGATCACTCGAGCCCAGCGCCCTCGGCGCAGAGAGGGCGTTGGTGCTCGACTGCGATGGTCCGGTGGGTTCCATTGTCACATCGGGATCCGGTCTCGTTCGCTTGACTGGCACACTTTGTGCGGCGAGTGGCGCTGGCATGCCACAGGTCGGGGCGATGCAGGCGACTGCGCAAGCCGTCTCAGCCATGCGCCAGAAATCGTTTGGCGGTGCAACCATCGAGATCGATTCGTTTCATCCGGTGGACGGGGGCGTACAGGTGATGGGAAGAGCGATTGCGAGCGAGATCCATCTACTCGAAGACGCGGTCCGTGCTGCATCCGATGATTTTCAGCGGACGGCGGCCGCCTGTGGCTACGACGGCCGCGTCGAGCACGAACTCGTGTATCCGCCCTATGCCGTCGCGCGCGAGGGAGCCTGGTATCGTGCGGTAACTTCTGCGATCCGCCGCTCCAATCTCGCGTGTCAGGAGCTGCATGTGGTGCATGGGAGTGACGCAAACTGGTTGTCCACGTTCGGTGTGGAAGCTCTGAATCTCGGCACAGGTTATAAAGGTTCACACTCAGAGGACGAGTGTATCAGCGTGACCAGTCTGTGCCAGCTTGAGCATCTCATCGTCGAGATTTGCAGTCAGGCGGGCATGGACAAGGAGGGATTTTGACGTGATTCATCATGAAGAGACGATTGGCGAGGAGTCATTGTTTGCGGGACGCATGATTCAGTTGAAGCGGCTGACAGTGAAACTGCCCAACGGATCGACCAGTACGCGGGAAGTTGTTGTTCATCCAGGTGCGGTGGCGGTGTTGGCCGAGGCGGAACCTGGTTTCGTCGTGCTTGTACAGCAATATCGCAAGCCGTGTGAAAAAGTCTTGTGGGAAATTCCTGCGGGCAAGTTGGAACCGGGTGAAGCACCGGAACAAGCCGCGCTGCGGGAACTGGCTGAAGAAACGGGGTATGTCTCGAAGGATGTACAGCTGGTGCACAGTTTTTTCACGGCACCCGGATTCACCAACGAGTATTTGCACGTCTATTTCACCAAGGCCGTGGAAGCCGGGGAGGTACACCCTGACGCCGACGAATTTGTCGAAGCGCGCCTCTTTGCCCGGGATGACATTGAGCGGATGCTTGCAAACGGTGAAATCGAGGACGCCAAGACGCTCGTGGCGCTTTACTGGTGGCGCCAGAACGGCCGATGAAAACCTACTTTGCGGACTTTCACATCCACGTTGGACGCGCAAAAGATAGGCCCGTGAAAATCGCCGCCGGGAAGAATCTTACGCTGACGAACTTGCTCGAACACGCGCAAACTGTGAAGGGGCTCGACATTGTCGGCGTGATCGACGGTGTGTGCGATCCGGTCTTGGCCGAACTGGACGAGTTGGTTGCAGCTGGCGATCTCGCCGAGTTGCCGGCCGGCGGCCTGCTCTATCGGGATCGGGTGCTGGTCGTCGTCGGATCGGAAATCGAATTGAAGGGGCCGAAGGGACGAGCCGCTCACTTTGGCTGCTGGTTTCCGAATCTCGCAGCGGCGCGCGATTTCAATGGATGGCTCAAGACGGTGCAAACAAACACTTCGCTGTCGTCTCAACTTGCGCGTACGGATGCTTCAGTGCTTAGTCAGGAGACGCACGAACGCGGTGGTTTGCTCGTGATCCATCACGCGTTCACGCCATTCAAAGGGATTCTTGGCGCTGCCGTCGACCGGGTTTCCGACTTCATCGATCTCGGTGCGATCGACGCGTTGGAACTTGGCCTTTCGGCGGATACGTCGATGGCTGACCGGATCGAGCAAATTCAGCCGTTCACATACCTTTCGAACTCAGACGCGCACGGTCTTGATACCATTGCCCGCGAATGCAATCGCGTGTTGCTTGCAGACTTGTCGTTCGCAGAGGTCCGCCGCTTGCTCGCTCGACAGGAAGGCAGGGAAATTGTCGAAAACATTGGCCTTCACCCAGTACACGGAAAGTACTATCAAACGCGCTGTCGACGCTGTGGTGAGGTTGCCGGGGAAGGGCGCGTGTGCAGTTGCGGAACGCATCGCCATGTGGTGACAGGAGTGTCGGATCGGATTGCCGCTTTGGCTGATTTTGCTGAGCCGCACCATCCACATTGGCGTCCTCCGTATCGCCACATTGTACCGCTGCTGGCCATTCCCGGGGTGGGGCCGAAAGCGTATCGGTCGCTGGTCGACGCTTTCGGCAGCGAACTCGCGTTGCTCCGAGAAGATATTGCCAAACAAGATGTGCAACAGGTTGTCGGTGAGGCTCTCGGAGAGCGCGTGTTTCAAACGTTGCGGGGCCATGTTTCGTTCGCGGCTGGAGGGGCAGGCACCTACGGCAAGTTGCTGGTGTGAGGGAGGGGCGTGCGCCCCTTTTTGCAAAATCTCGCAGACCATCAGGACAAATGAGAATTTCAAAGTCTAGCGGCGATACTCGTTTCATAGAATCCTGTTGAGAGGTGTGGTTGATGTACGCGCCTCTGGAACAAACGGCTTGTCAGGTCAAGTAGCCGACGCCGAATTTGGGGGATGGAACGTGAGATCGACCGCATTCGTACCACAACGTCGCCGCTGGTATCTACTCACGCATACGATCCGCCACCAGCTACGCGCACAGGTCGGAAAACATGGGCACACATGGTCGTTTCTGCTTGGTATCGCCGTTTGTGGACTTGTGTTCGGCGCAATGGTCGCGGGACAACTTGGGCAGGCGGACAAGATGGTTTTGGGAAACGCCTTAGAACAACTCTTTATCGCCCTTGCACACCACCAGATTGCGTCTGGCAGCGAGGTATGGGCACAACGCGCACTGTCGGACGCGGAATGGATAGGATGTATTTGGCTGTTTGGCGTCTCTGTCATCGGCATTCCGTTCATCGTCGGTGCGGTGTTCCTCAAATCGTTTACGGTCGGGTTCGGTGTTGCCTATACGACACTCCAGTTTGGATGGAAGGGATTTGCCGTCGCCTCTATCGGGATATTTGTGCATCAATTGATCATGTTGTTCACGCTGTTCATTGCAAGCGCGACGGCAATTCGTTTTTCCTACCAATTGGTGATGCAAGCCGTGCCGGTGTCTCGTCTTACCGTGCAGTTCTTGAGATATACTGGTACATTTTTGTTATGCAGCGGCGGAATCATGTTAGGGGCTTCTGTGCAGGCTTTCATGGTTCCTGCTTTGCTGACTCGACTCATCGGGTGAGGGCTGGTTCGTGTCTCGTTTTACACATCGCAATGAATCGTTTACATGTATGAACTGCGGCTTGCAGGTTCAACCAAGTGAACGGACATGCCGCAATCACTGTCCACACTGTTTGTATTCCGTGCATCTTGATATCTTCCCCGGCGATAGACAGGCAAATTGCGGAGGCATCATGGAGCCGTTACGGATTGAGTACAATCCACGCAAAGGGTATCAAATTGTTCATCGTTGCCAGCGCTGCGGTCACGAGTCGCGCAATATCGTACTCCAGGATGTCGCGGTACAACCTGATGAACAAGAGGCCATTTATGAATTGATGAAGCATCCAAAGGCGTGATGGTCTTCCAAAGGAAACGTGTGGTTGCAGGACTTTCGGCTGTGATCGTGGAATACTCCAATGCTTTTAGATTTGGACGGCAAAGGAGCGTTCCTATGGACGAGTGGATTCAGCAGTTTATGGAACATCTTCGCGTGGAGCGGGGGTTGTCCGTCAACACACTCGACTCGTATGAGCGCGACTTGCGTGCCTTTCATATGTACCTGAACGAACGCGGATGTCGTTGGGGTGATGTGGAGAGGCACCATATCAACGCGTACTTGGCGCATCTGCACGCGCGCGGTCGTGCGAGTTCAACTCTATCTAGGAATTTGGCGAGCATTCGCTCGTTTTTTCACTTTCTTGTGCGCGAGGATTTATTGCCGCGAGATCCGACGCTGCATGTGGAAACGCCACGGATTGAAAAGCGCTTGCCGCGCGTATTGACGCCAGAAGATGTCGACCGTCTGTTGCGCGCGCCCGATCCCAGTGGTCCGACAGGTCTTCGCGATGTGGCGATGTTGGAACTGCTGTACGCTACAGGCATCCGTGTCAGCGAGTTGGTCTCGCTGCGCTGTGAAGACGTGCATCTTGCTGCGGGCTTTTTGCGTTGCTTCGGCAAGGGAGGCAAGGAGCGTGTCATTCCAATTGGCGAGTACGCCTTGCGAGCGCTCCTGGCATACCTCGATCACGCTCGTCCTGTCTTGGTTCGCGCAGGAGAAACAGCCTTATTTGTGAATCATCACGGCACGCAAATGTCCAGGCAGGGATTCTGGAAGATTATCAAAAAGCATGCGCGTGAAGCCGGCATTGTGTCGGACATCACGCCACACACGCTCCGGCATTCGTTTGCGACGCATCTTTTGGAGCGGGGCGCTGACTTGCGCGCAGTGCAGGAGATGCTCGGGCATGCGGACATCTCGACGACGCAAATATATACTCATGTGACAAAAACGCGCATGAAGCAAGTCTATGTTTCCGCTCACCCGCGTTCCTAACACCAGGGAGGGGATGGCACTTTGTCATCGCGACGTTGTATTTGGATTGTCCTTGATAGTTGTGGGATCGGCGCTGCGCCAGATGCTTCTTTATACGGCGAGCCAGACGCCATGAGCAATACCATCGTCCATGTGGCGGAGGCTGTCGGCGGATTGGCGGTTCCCAACTTGGAACGCCTCGGTCTGGGGCGGATCGACGATGTGCCAGGCGTGTCGAAGGCTGCGGCCATAGGAGCGTACGGCACCATGGTGGAGCGCTCGGCCGGAAAGGACACGACGAACGGGCACTTGGAATTTGTCGGGGTTGTCTTGTCCGAGCCTATGCCGACGTACCCGAATGGATTTCCGCCCGGAATCATTGAACCTTTTGAGCGGTATGTGGGAAAACCGGTGCTGGCCAATAAGCCGGCTTCCGGTACCGTCGTCATCGAGGAGTATGGCGAACTCCACATGCAAACGGGCCGCCCAATCGTGTATACGTCCGCGGACAGCGTATTTCAGGTCGCGGCACATGAAGCCGTCGTACCCATCGCCACGTTGTACGACTGGTGCGCGTACGCGCGTTCCATCCTGACAGGACGCCATGCAGTCGGGCGTGTGATCGCTCGTCCGTTTGTCGGTGAACCAGGCGGTTTTGTGCGTACCGATCGACGCCGCGATTTTTCGTTACACTTTGGCGATACGGCGTTGAATGCCGTCGAGCGAGCCGGGTATCCGGTCGTCGGGATTGGAAAAATCGGTGACATTTATGGCGGATCGGGCGTGACAACGAGCATTCATACACATGACAATGACGATGCGATGCGCATCATTGCAGAGCAGATGCAGGTAGTCCATGAGGGACTGATTTATGCGAATCTGGTTGACTTCGATGCCAAGTATGGGCACCGTAATGACCCGGTCGGCTTTGCCCGGGCCATCGAGGCGTTTGACCGTTTGCTGGGGCCGTTGCTTGCTGCCATGCAGCCGCAGGACCTGCTCATCGTGACGGCCGATCACGGTTGCGATCCGACGGTTCCTGGTACGGATCACACGCGGGAGCGCGTTCCGGTGTTGGCCTGGCACATGCGGATGACGTCGCCGGTCGACTTGGGGGTACGTTCCACATTCGCCGATGTCGGTGCCACGGTAGCTAACTTCTTTGGAGTCGATCAACCGCCCGTAGGAGTTTCGTTTCTGGATTCGTTGCAGCTCCATCGATAAACATTCTTTGGACATGTGGAAGTAACTCCTGGGTTCGGATTGCGTGCGTGTAGATGCATGGATCTCTGCACAAAATAACCCCGATTCGATTCGAAACCGAACGAAAAGGGGGTTGCAGGATGAAACGGCACACCAAACGTATGCACAAGGCCGTCGCCGCGACCGCATTGCTGGCGGCTCTCGGTGGCCCATGCGCGCCGATGGTGCACGCGGATGCAACTTCAAAGACTGGCTCCATCATTCCCATCAAGGAGATGCCAGACGCTCCAAAGGCGGAATCAGCGTCATCTGTCGATCTCGCCAAGCAAGCCCGTTCTGCGGTGCTTATGGACGCGACAACAGGAAAAGTGTTGTATGCAAAAGATGCGCACGAACGGCTCCCCATGGCGAGCATCACGAAGATCATGACACTCCTTCTTATCTTTGAAGCCATCGATTCAGGAAAGCTGAAGTGGACCGACTCGGTAAAAGTCAGTGAGCATGCGGCGAGCATGGGCGGATCGCAAATCTTTCTCGAGCCCGAAGAAAGCATGACAGTGCGCGATATGGTCAAAGGAATTGCCGTTGCTTCGGCGAACGACGCTTGCGTGGCGATGGCGGAGCATCTCGATGGCAGTGAAGAGGCCTTTGTGGCTCGGATGAACGAGCGTGCCAAACAGCTTGGCATGACCGATACGCACTTCTCGAATTGCAACGGACTTCCTGTGGAAAACCATTATTCGAGTGCACACGACATCGCGGTGATGTCCCGTGCGCTTTTGGCGCATTCGGAAGTGACATCGTTTACATCCATCTACAGCGATTATCTGCGCAAAGACAGCAATCACCCGCTTTGGCTGGTCAACACGAATAAACTGGTGCGTTTTTACGACGGTGTCGATGGCTTAAAAACGGGGTACACCCAAGAAGCAAAATATTGTTTATCGGCGACCGCTAAGCGTGAAGGATTTCGTGTGATTGCAGTGGTGATGGGTGAGCCCAAACCGGCCGTTCGCAACGCAGAAGTAAGTGGCATGCTCAATTGGGCGTTTGCCCATTATACGACCGTGTCGGTGTATCCGAAGGGCCAAGTCGTGGGCAAGGCAAAAGTGACGAAGGGCACGCGCGATACCGTGGAAGCTGTCACGAAGGAGCCAGTCGCGTTTGTGGCTGAAAAGGGAGCACGCAAGCCGTATACGACAGAAGTGGTCTTGGACAAGGTGAAGGCACCTGTGCAAGTCGGGACCGTGGTCGGCAGGGTCATCGTTCGCTCTGGCGGTGAAAAGGTTGCTGAAGTACCTTTGGTGGCGAAACAGTCTGTGGATAGGGCTAATTTCTTCCAGGGTTTTGCAAAAACCGTTAAAAAGGTCGTTACCTTTGGTCACGCCGAGTAATTGCTCTCGACCAAGTGTCGAAAATGACAGCTCGTTCGCTCGACCCTAATCGACAATTTGTCGAGCGAACGAGCTTTTTGCTGACGAATGTTATTGTCGTGGAAATATCCAAAACGAGAGCGGCGCCATTTCTCGACCGTACTGTTCGCCTGTAGTGAGCGCTTGCCCAGCTTGCATTTGACAGAACTCGATCAACTCATCGGCAGCGCCGATTTGATGCAGAATGTCGCATTTCATGCTGGCGTACCCCCTCGGCAAACGCGTTGGGTCGTCCTTGCAACAACCCTCCAGTCGATCCAGCTCGGCATGTGCGTTCACAAAATCTTGGAGTCTGGAAAATAGCTGAATACGCAGTGTTCGTAATCCGATTTCGGCACGTATGTCAAGACGTTTCGATGCCAGCGCGGTCTCGGTGTGGTCGATCCCCTCATCGAACCGTTCCAATGACAAACAGAGTTGAGCGAGTTCGTGATGTAGCGCTGTGCGCAGGAGATCATCGTGCGGGTTCATTTGCGAACGAAGTTCCTGCAGATATTCGTAGGCCTCGTCATAGCGATTGGCCAGACGCAGGATGAGGCCGTGATTGATACGGCAGCGCATAGCGTTGCCGAAATTCCGTGAGTTTTCGTGTTCATCAACTGCCCGATCGCAGTACACTAAGGCGTCTTCAAATTCCCCCAGGTAGGTCGACGCACATGCGAGACCGTGGTAAATCGTTGCGAAGTCCACACGGTTAGAATGTTTGTGTGTGAGTTCCAATAGTTCAAGATAGATTTCTTTAGCCTTTGCGAATCGGCTGGATTGCAGATGGAGCCGCGCTAAACTAAGCCCTATTTTCATCGAAATCGGCATATAGAATTCCACATGTGTGCGAATGATCTCGCGAGCCCGTTCCAAATACGTCGTTGCCACATCGTCTTGACCCAGTTTGCGACGCGCCAGCGCACCGTGGTAATAACCGCGCACCACGATGGAAATATCCGAACGGTTGCAGCCCAATTCAATGAGCGATTCGTACATATTGGCCGCGCGTTCATAGTCTTGAAGTTGAAAGTAGCAGGTGGCTAACTCCATATAGAGGGCATCCGGACGAAATTGTGGCGCCAGCGGCCAGCTCAGGGACTGAAACAGATCAATGGCTTCACGATACTTCCCCGCCTCCATGTGTTCCTTGGCTGATCGGTAACACTGCAGTTCGTCCGACTTTTCAATAAACTCAGTTTCAAAATAGCTCAACTCGACGCCAAGTCGATGGGCCAGTTGTGCAAGCAACTGTTGTGACGGTGTTGAACGATCCGTTTCAATTTGGCTGATCATACTTGGCGTTGAGACGCCACTTGCCAATTGAAGTTGGGTCAAACCACGTTGTTTGCGGAGAGCTCGTAATTTCCTTCCGAGTGTTTCCATCAAACGACCTCCACGACCGTTTTTGTCAATTTTACTACGTACAAGTTTAACTTGAAATGGGAGAATTGTCGAAAACGCAAGAATCACAACTACTTTTGTCAACAGGCAGGAATTGACCGTTTGAAGCGTGAAATTGTTGGCCAGATCGCTGATATGGAGGGAGAATGACGGTGCCAGTCGAGACGAGATACGAGCATGGTGTCTTGGTCATTGGACTCAAAGGAGAATTGGACCACCACGCTGTGGAACAAATTCGGGATAGAATCGAAGAACAACTCGAGGAACACGGGTATCGGGGGTTGGTGATGTCGTTTCGAAACATCGACTTCATGGACAGTTCGGGCCTGGGGTTGATTCTTGGTCGATACCGTACAGTCACGGAACACGGTGGCAAGATGGCTCTTTGCGAAGTGAGTACATCGTTGCGAAGATTGTTTGAGATGTCAGGCCTGCTCAAGATACTGCCGGTTTACGAATCTGAGGAAGCTGCGATGGCAGCCATTCTGGGAGCGTGATATGTATGGATCGCATCGCTGAGGATGTCCGCCTTGACAATTACCTGCGCCTGCAGTTTCCAAGCCGGTCGGAAAACGAATCGCTGGCTCGGGTGGCCGTTGCGTCCTTCGTCGCGTCGCTGGACCCGACCATGGAGGAACTGACCGAATTAAAGACCGCCGTTTCCGAGGCAGTCACCAATGCCATCATTCACGGATACCAGGAAGGCGACGGAGAAGTGACCGTCGAGTGTGCGCTCTTTGAACATACGGTCCGTGTCGTGATCGAGGATCATGGCGTCGGCATCCCTGATATTGAAATGGCGAAACAGCCGATGTATACCTCGCGTCCCGAATTGGAGCGATCCGGTATGGGCATGACCATCATGGAGACGTTTGTCGACGCGATGGAAATTGTTTCTGAAGTGGGGGAAGGAACTCGCGTCACGCTCGTTAAAACGTTTCGAACCGCCCCTGACGTCATGTAAGGGGGCTGTCTCGCGATGGACTATGCGAAAGAGTCGTCTTTTAAGCACCAGAAACTTTCAGATGACGAGGTACGTAAGCTTCTTGAGTTGAGTCACGAGGGCGATACAGAGGCGCGTGACAAGCTGATCGTACATAATCAAAGACTTGTCTGGGCTGTTGTGCAACGCTTTTTGGGGCGCGGGTACGAAGCCGATGATCTTTTTCAGATCGGTTGTATTGGCCTGATGAAGGCCGTTGACAAATTCGATTTGTCGTACGATGTAAAATTCTCCACATATGCCGTTCCCATGATCATCGGCGAAATTCAGCGATTTTTGCGCGACGATAGCACGGTGAAAGTCAGTCGCAGCTTGAAGGAGACGGCAAAACAAATTCGGCACGTGCGCGATCGGCTCTCCAAGGAACTTGGCAGACAACCGCATATTACGGAAGTTGCGGAAGCTATGGGCATGGAGCCGTCCGAAATCGTATTTGCACAGGAGGCGTTGCGCGCGCCCGCGTCGATTCACGAAACGGTATACGAAAATGATGGTGATCCGATTTATCTTATGGATCAAATTGCCGATGAAGAGACGGATGGGAATTTTGATAAAGTGGAACTCCATGAGATTATCGGACGATTGCCGGAGCGCGAACGATTTATTGTGTACATGCGCTTCTTTCGCGACAAAACGCAAAGCGATGTCGCCCGTGTTTTGGGGATTTCGCAAGTTCAGGTATCTCGGCTTGAAAAGCGTATTTTACAGCATATCAAGAAGGAATTGGAGTGAAATGTTGAAGATCCTTGAAGTGGATAATTGCGAAGGCCGCCATTGGCGGCTTTTTTGATGTGCGCGGGGCATCCTATCGTCGATCAAACGAACGCTTGTGGGAGGGATGTGCGTGTCGCTGGTCACAAAAGAGGATCGCCTTCGCTATCAGGAACTGGTGAAACGCGAGCGACCAGCTCGCCCGATTGTTCGCAACACGGTGCGGGCGTTTATCGTGGGTGGTCTGATTTGCGAACTTGGGCAGGTCATCCAAACGCTCTTTATCCGCTACGGACACTTTAAGCCCACAGAGGCCGGCAATCCTACTGTCGCAGTCCTCATCTTCCTTGCGGCCTGCTTCACGGCATTTGGGGTGTACGATCGATTTGCGCAGTGGGCCGGAGCAGGGTCAGCGGTGCCTGTCACGGGCTTCTCCAACACGATGACCTCAGCCGCCATGGAACATAGGAGCGAAGGGCTCGTTTCGGGTATCGGCGGCAACATGTTCAAAGTGTCCGGCCCAGTGATTGTGTATGGGGTTGTGAGTGCTTTCTTTATCGCTCTCATTCGCTATATCATCGAGCACCTGTAAGGGGGATGAGGACATGGCGCGCTTGGGGCGATCCACGTGGGACTTACAGTCCAGTCCGGTGTATGTGGCGGGTGTTGGAACCGTTGCCGGACAACTCGAAGGGCAGGGACCTTTAGGACAGGATTTTGACATCCGTCTCGACAACGACCGGATCGATGACGACACGTGGGAGCATTCCGAACAGCGAATGTTTGCGCGAGCGGTGCAGACTGCCATGGAGCGGGCGCATGTGACGAGTGAAGATATTGATATCTTGGTTGGCGGCGATCTCAACGCTCAGTTAACCGGATTTTATTTTGGCACGCGCGCGTTCATGCGGCCGGCCTTAGGCGTTTATAGCGCCTGTGCCTCCATCTGTGAATCGCTCGCGCTTGGCGCCTTGATCGTGCATTCGGGCCACGCACAGCGAGCCATCGTGGGCACCTCCAGTCACACCAGCACTGCCGAGCGTCAATTTCGCTACCCTACGGAGTACGGTGCGCAAAAGCCGCCGACGGCGCAACGGACGGTGACAGGGGCCGGGGCCACCGTGCTTTCTGGCGCACCTGGTGCCATTCAACTGACTCACGCGACCATTGGCAGCGTCGTCGACTTTGGCATTCAATCGCCTTGGGAAATGGGCGCCGCCATGGCACCAGCCGCTTGTGATACCATTTTGCAGCATTTGCGTGACACGGGGCGTACCTTTGGCGATTACGATCTCGTTGTCACCGGAGACCTCGGCCACATTGGATTGACGCTGCTGCGCAAGCTGCTGGCAGAGCGTGGCATGGAACCCGAGCCAGAGCGGTTAAACGACTGTGGGGCCCTGATTTACGACCCGAAACAATCAGAAGTGTTTTCTGGAGGCAGCGGTGGGGCGTGCTGCACCATCGTGACATTTGGGCACCTTTTTAAACGACTTCTCGACGGTACCTATAAGCGGATTTTGGTCAGTGCCACTGGCGCCTTGCTGTCGACTGTCAGTGCCCAACAAAGCGATACCATTCCGGGTATTTCCCACGCGATCGCGTTCGAACGAAAGGATGTGTAAGCCGTGCCAACCTGGTCGACGTTTATTTGGGCATTTCTCGTCGGCGGCGCCATTTGTGCCGTGGGTCAAATTCTCATGGATTCGACGCGGATGACGCCTGGGCATGTCATGTCTATATTGGTCGTTGCCGGGGCGGTGGCCGATGGGTTAGGGCTGTACGATCCGCTTATCAAATTTGCGGGTGCAGGTGCAACAGTACCGATCACGAGTTTTGGCAACGCGCTCGTTCACGGTGCCATGCTCGAGGCACAGACACACGGTTGGATTGGCGTGATCACCGGCATCTTTGAGGTCACCAGCGCAGGTATTTCGGCCGCCATTGTCTTCGCCTTTTTGGCTGCCATTTTTGCAAAACCCAAAGGATGAGCATCATGCAACACGCACAAAGCAGCAAAGCAAGGGGCAAGCGCCGGGTGATTGTCGTTACCGATGGCGATCACATGGCCCTGCGTGCGCTTAAAATGGCGGCACGTCGCACAGGGTGCGAGGTCATCGCAGAGAGTGCCGGGAATCCGACGCCTGCGTCAGGTGTCCAACTTGTCGACTGGATCCGCCAGTCCGCGGGCGATCCTGTCATTGTGATGCTCGATGACAACGGCAACAAACATGAGTCAGGCGGGGAGTCGGCTTTGAGTGTACTCTTGCATCACCCTGACATCGAGGTCATTGGTGCGCTCGCCGTCGCGTCGAAGACAACTGACGTCGAAGGAGCGGCGGTTGATTTTAGTATCGATCGCTTTGGCCACCGAGTGGAACGGGCGGTCGATAAAGACGGTTTCGAATTAAACTCATACATCGTCGAGGGGGATACGGTCGATATCCTGCGCCGACTCGATGCACCGGTTGTCATTGGCATCGGTGACATCGGCAAGATGCAAGGGCTTGATGCACCGCAGCGAGGTTCTCCTGTCACCACTTGTGCCATCGAATGGGTGTTGATGTTGGCGCACAATCGTCAGTTCGAGCGCCCACAAGAATGACCTCGCCATCGCATATGGTGCAGAAGAAAGGTGGAGGTGAGAGCCGTCATGCTCAGCATGTTGATGTTCCTTCCCCGATTATTCCGCTATTTCGGCATGTTTCAGACGTTTGTCGGTATCGTGCGACCTGTTTGGCCATTTCTCTCGCGTTTCTGGTCACGGCAGCCAGCTGCAGCCACAGCCTGACGGCATTGCGTCGTTCCGTTATACTAATTGCAGACTGTTTGCGATTGGGGATGACGTGCGATTTCAGAACTATTTTCTGGACCTGGTTCGGTGCACGATTGGATAGAAGTCATTGACGATGGACGTGTGCGTCAAATGCGATTCGGAAAGCGGGGCGGTTGGCAAGGGGCGGTCGATCTCGCCCGGCCAGACCGGCCGGTTTTCCCGTATCAACGCGCGTTTCGAGCGCTCGTCCAGGCACAACCGCAGCTGTCCTCGTTCTTATCGATCGGCGTTGGCGCAGGTACCAGCCTGTATCATGTTCGGAAGATCCACCCCAAGTGTCTGCTTCACGGCGTCGAGATCGACGAAACGGTACTTGGACTTGGCATGGAGTACTTCCAAGCGCCAACACACAAGGAGGCCGATTACTGGGTCGGTGACGGTTTTGCGTTCATACGCTCCGAGATGGCTGGGCGATATGATCTCGTCTTCGTCGACGCCTACTTGAAGACACGCATTTACCAGCCTGCCCTGGCCTCGGAAGTGTGGGATTGGCTACTTGCTGTCCTTCAGCCGTCCGGCATGATCGTCTATAACATCATTGCGTCTCACTATCGAAGCGGGCAGTTGCGAACATTTGTCGAGGCGTGCAGAGAGCGGTTCGCATCGGTGGTCGATCTGCCTGTGGGCGTGCCGTGGACGAGCCAAAATCGCCTGCTTATCGCCAGTAACAGACCACATTGTGCCAGCGAATTGAAAGACGCTCTCATGCATACGGACGCCGCTTTTGTGGAGCGCAGCCTGTGGAGCGCCCGCCTGCGTGACATTCGCGGCACTATGCTATAATTCGTCTATCGATCGCGGCGGGAGGTTTCGCTTTGTTCGCTCAATGGTCGTCGCCAACTTGGATTCTGCGTGTCTTGCTCGTGCTTGCGAGTCTCGTGGTTCACGAATTTGCCCATGCCTTGGCAGCTGATCTGCAAGGGGATCAAACGGCGCGCCAAGAAGGCCGGTTGACCCTCAATCCACTCGTTCACCTCGAGTGGACAGGCGTCATCGCGATGCTCATTGCGCCAATTGGCTGGGCGCGGCCTGTGCCCATCCGTCCAGGCCAATTTCGCCATCGGCGCCTCGGCGTGATCGTCACGGCGGCCGCAGGGCCATGTTCCAACCTAGTAATCGCGGCGGCGAGCTTTGGTGTGCTGAGAGCCATGCAACCGTACACATACGGGCTGTTAGGGACTGTACTTGGCATCTTATTCGAGATTAATCTTGCGTTGTTCGTGCTGAACATCATTCCCATTCCACCGCTGGATGGCTCGCGCATTTTGTACGAACTGTTACCCTATCGCCAAGCGGCTGCATATAGTCGGCTCGAACCGTATGGGCCGTGGATTTTGCTGTTCGTTTTCCTCGTGCCATCGTTGAATGCCGCCTTTTCCGATCTCGTTTATCTGCTCATGTCCTGGTTCTATGGGACGTGAGGAGGTGAGTGCATGCCTTATGAAGTTCGCCTGGCCCAGTTTGAAGGCCCGTTGGATTTGTTGTTACATCTCATCCGCAAGCACGAAGTCGATATTTATGACATACCCATCGCGTCCATTACGGATCAATACATGGAGTACCTGCACGAGATGGAGACTTGGTCGCTGGAAATCGCCAGTGAATTTTTGGTAATGGCCGCAACACTTTTGTCTATCAAATCGCGGATGCTCTTGCCGCGGACACGCACAAGCGACGAAGAAGAGGTTGAGGATCCGCGGGCCCCGCTCGTTGAACAATTATTGGAATATGAACGCTGCAAATGGGCTGCTGCGCAACTTTCAACGATGGCTGCAAATCGGGCCGAGGTTTACTCCCGGCAGCCCATGGATCTCAATCCGTTTCGCACGCGCGAAGTGCCGCCCTTGTCTGGAGTCACCCTTTGGGATTTGGTGGACGCCTTTCGCAAACTCTATTTGCGCCTGCCACCCAGTGAGCGGGTGGCGGAAATTCGGGGCCATGTCGAACGGGTTGAACATGTCATGGAAGAAATTGCAGAACGGATGCAGCGCTACCGGATGACTGAGTTTGCCGTGTTGTTTCAGGGAGCACGCACGCGCCCGGAGCTGGTGACGGCGTTTCTCGCCGTACTCGAATTGATGAAAGACGGTCGCTTGGCGTGCCGCCAAACAGAGCCATTTGGTCCACTTGAGCTGATTTGGGTGGGGGATTGATATGCACCTGTTGTCCGCATTAGAAGCCGTCTTGTTTGCGGTTGGAAGCGACGGTTTGGAAACGAGGGACATCGCATCGATTCTCGGTGTTTCCCTCGGTGAGGCCGAGAGCTTATGTCTGCAGTTGCGAGCACAGCTCGACGACCGTTCAGCCGGGATCGCCGTACAACAAGTGGCCGAGACGTGGCAGTTGGTCACTCGTCCTGAATACGCGGATTACCTGAAACGAATGGCGCAAACGCCCATGCAGAGTACATTGTCGACGGCGGCGCTTGAGGTTCTCGCGGTCGTTGCCTACAAGCAGCCCATTACACGCGCCGAAATTGACGAGATTCGCGGCGTTCAGTCCGACCGCGCCTTGGCTACACTGGTACACCGCCGACTTGTGGAAGAAGTAGGCCGCCAGGATGCTCCGGGTAGACCCATTCTCTTTGGCACGACAAGTGAATTCCTCCGTCAATTTGGTCTTCGTTCGCTCGACGAATTGCCCCCACTGCCCGAGGACTTGGGCCGCGAAGGCGTTTCTTTGTTCCAACTGCCTTCAGATGTCGCCCGCGACTGACATGTGCTTACAGGTTAAGTATAGGAGCGCTGGAAGGTACGCATAATGTCATCGACACGAAAGAGGTGGCGTGCGTACTATGTGGCTGCTCCTCATTGTATTGGCACTGCTGGCACTCGTCGTTTTGTTTCTTTGCCTGCCTGTTGAAATTTCGCTTGACTATGAACGTATGCATGCAGACGACAGCGCGTCCATCGAAATTCGAACACTGATGGGGCTTGTTCGTGTGCGTCGCGAGCTGACGAAATTGGAAGCGACGCAGACAGAAGACGGGCCAGCCGTTGTGGCACATGGCAAGCAAGGGCATGACGGCGCAACCGACGAGGGTGGAGTTTCAGCCGCGGACGTTCCCCGGCGGTGGGATCAAATTCGCGAGATCGTCGGCTTTATCAAGCGTGCTCTGCGCATCGCGAAACACACCTCCCCGCACATTCACATCTACAATGTACGTGTCGAAGCGCACGTCGGGGTCAACGACTCCGTGCAGACTGGCATGCTCGTCGGTACGATGTATGCTGGCATCAGTACGTTTCTCGGTTGGCTCAGTCATCAATGCAAGCTTGTCGATCGCCCGTATATTCAGGTGCGTCCTGCCTTTCATCAGACTCTGTTTCATCTTCGAACGCAAAGCATATTGCGGATACGAATGGGGTACGTTATCAGCGCAGGAATCCGGCTGCTTGTAGCCTGGAAAAGGAGGGCTTTTTGACGTGGAGCACCCAATCCAAGGATTGATGCAAACGGCGATGGCCAATATTCGTGAAATGGTCGACGTCAACACGATCATCGGCGATCCCGTGGAGACGCCTGACGGGACCGTTATTTTGCCGGTCTCAAAAGTAGGGTTCGGCTTCGCGGCTGGCGGCAGTGAGTTCGAAGGCGGCGACGGCGGATCCGGGCAGGGTGGTGAACACCCGTTTGGCGGAGGTTCCGGCGGTGGCGTTTCGATTACGCCGATCGGCTTCCTGATTGTACACGGCAATAATGTGCGGTTACTTTCTACCGACAATCAAAACCAGTTGTACGACCGGTTGATCGATATGGCTCCCAGTGTGATTGAACGCATCCAACAATTGTTTTCCGGCAGCGGTGGACAAGCAAAGCAGAACCAGCCGCCAGTCATGTGATACACAGAGTTCCGGCTTTGGCTCCGCCTGAGTGTTAACCGGGCCAAAGTCGGCATACCCTGTACGGACAAGGTGTTGTCCGACGGGGGTGTTCCGGGCGTGATCGACTTTATTTGGCTCACTTTGTTTCTCTCCGGCATCGTTATCGCCATGTTCACAGGCAATATGTCGCACGTCGCAAACGCCATCTTGAAAGGGGCGGAGAGCGGCGTGCAGTTGTCGATCGGACTCATCAGTGCGATTGCACTGTGGCTCGGTCTCATGAATATTGCTCAGCAAGCTGGCGCGGTCGGCTGGCTGTCGGCTCGCTTGCGGCCTGTGGCGCGCTTTTTGTTTCCGTCCGTACCGCCTGAGCATCCGGCGATGGGTGCAATTCTAGCCAATATGAGCGCCAATCTGCTTGGTATCGGCAATGCCGCTACGCCGTTAGGTTTACAGGCCATGCGTGAATTGCAGACGCTCAATCCCGACAAGGAGACCGCCAGCGAGGCCATGTGCACGCTGTTGGCGGTCAACACAGCCAGCATCACGCTGATTCCCACTACCGTGATCGCCATGCGTATGCAATACCATTCGGCGCACCCGACTGCGGTTGTCGGTACCACGTTGGTCGCATCGGCCATTGGAACGGTCGCGGCGATCGCGCTGGACCGCATGTATCGCACAATCGATCGGAGACGGCGGGGGAAAGCATGATGCAGCAGGCGATTTCGGCAATCAGCGAATGGATGTTGCCACTACTCGTTGGCGTGATATTGCTTCATGGCATGGTCAAGCGTGTGCCGATTTACAGTGCATTTGTCGACGGTGCAAAAGGTGGGTTTGGCACATCCGTTCGTTTAATTCCACATTTGATTGCCATGGTGGTGGCAGTCAGTGTCTTTCGAGAGTCGGGTGCTATGGATCTTCTTGTCAAGTGCTTGCGGCCAATTCTCCATTGGCTGCACATTCCGGCCGAAGTTGCGCCCATGGGCATCCTGCGTCCCATTAGCGGTCAGGGCAGTTTGGCGATGATGATCGACATCTTCCAGAAGCATGGACCAGATTCGTGGCTTGGTATACTGGCATCGACGATGCAAGCTTCGTCGGACACAACGCTTTATATTTTGACTGTCTATTTTGGGAGTGTAGGTATCAATCGTTTTCGGTACGCGTTGAAAGTTGGCTTGCTCAGCGACTTCATCAGCGTGCTTGCATCCGTGTTCGCCGTATCGCTCTTTTCTGGTATGATACACTTCTGATATATCGCTGGATGCTTGATCATGGCATCTACATAGAGCGGCAGACGGGAGTATATTGCATGGAGCGACTGCAAAAGATTTTGGCACATGCAGGCGTCGCATCTCGACGCAAGTGTGAATCTTTGATTATAGATGGACGGGTGAGCGTCGATGGAGTCACGGTGACAGATCTTGGCTACAAGGTTGATCCCGCTCGACAGGTCATCGCTGTCGACGGCAAGCCGATTCGGCTCGAAGCCAAAGTGTTGATTCTGTTAAACAAGCCGACGGCTTACGTTTCAACCGTCAACGATCCGGAAGGTCGGCGAACCGTCATGTCCCTTTTGCCGAAAATCGAAGAGAGACTGTATCCTATTGGCCGGCTCGATTACGACACGAGCGGGCTACTGCTGTTTACCAACGATGGTGCATTGACCGAGCGCTTGTTACACCCTTCGCACCATGTCGACAAGGTGTATCGCGTCACGGTAGAGGGGCGGGTGAATAAAGAAGCTCGCCAGTTGTTACAGCAAGGTGTTGAACTTGAAGATGGGTTGACGGCGCCCGCCATTGTCGAGGTGTTGCGCCAAGGTGAAGAGTCCGTTGTACACCTGACGATCCACGAGGGGCGCAATCGACAGGTCCGCCGCATGTTCGAAGCACTTGGCTTACCGGTTAAACGGCTCAAGCGGATCGCGTTTGGCCCAATCGCACTTGGACACTTGAAGACTGGTGAATGGCGCTTGCTTGAACCCGATGAGTGGAAGGCACTGTATCGCAGTGTGGAGCTGACACCGCCGCCCTACGTCAGGCCCACGTTTCTCGATTTGCCGCGCCCTAAGCGCGACGTGCGCCGAGGCGGTGCACAGAGGCGCAAGGCGAAACAAACCACGGGATCCCGGGGCAACCCGCGAACCAATCGCTCCCACTGAGATGAAACGCGTATGTTCCTTCGCATAGGCCACATGCTAAAGGCGAAGGAGGTGTTGCCAAGTGAAACGTATCGCTCAGATGTTAGCAGTTGGTTTGGTTGGACTGTCGGTCGCCGGTTGCGGCACGGGCAAAAATACGGCGCCAACCGGCACTGATGTGTTCAACGCCACACGCCAAGCAGGCAACACGGTGGCCAACGCCACGGGTCGCGCCGGGCAGATTGCTGATCAGGGTGCGCGCGATCTCGCGAATGGCGCGGCGACGGCAACTCGTCGGGCAGGACAGGCAGCAGCGGATATTGGCAATCGCATACCGGGTGTGCCGGCCAATCCACAGCACGCAAACGCTGTGCACATGCAAATTGCACAAAAAATCTCCGATGATTTGGTACGATCCGGCTACGCAAAACAGGCTGTGACGTTTGTCGCTGGCGACACGGCTTATGTGGCATTGCAGCAAGCTCATCCAGCAACGACAAACGAGGGGTTGAAGGATAAACAGGCCATCAGTCATCGGGTGCGTCGCATGAATCCGCAAATCCGAACGGTCTATGTAAGTGCCAACCCGGATGTGTATACACGCTTCCAAAGCTTTGCGAAAGACCTAGCCGCAGGCCGACCGGTACAAGCGGTTTGGAATAATTTCCAAACTTCTATAAGCCGCATGTTCCCGACCCAATCCTAAACAGTCGATCCGCCGATTTTCAGGGTGCCAGCCGCCCTGTTATCGGCGGATCGTTGTTGACGGGATCTTCTGGCCGTATAATGGACAGCAAGACAGGGACGGAGGTCGGATCATGCCACAACCACGTATTTTAGTCGTTGACGACGAAGAACGCATACGGCGTTTGGTTCGAATGTATTTAGAACGCAGCGGATTTACGGTTGCGGAGGCGGAAGACGGCAATGAGGCCGTTGACAAAGCACTGTCCGAGCCCTATTCACTCATCGTATTGGATCTCATGTTGCCGGGGATGGACGGGCGCGATGTCTGTACACAGATTCGGCAACATAGCAACGTGCCCATTATTATGTTAACAGCCGCGGGAGACGAGTCCAATCGCATACACGGATTTGAACTGGGTGCAGACGACTATGTGGTTAAGCCCTTTAGTCCACGTGAGTTGGTCATGCGCATCAAGGCATTGCTCAAACGAACTGGGGAAGTGGACTATGGTCGCAATGACTTGACCCAAACGCTTACATTCCCTGGGCTCTCCATCCAGATTGATGCGCGTCGAGTGGAAGTGGACGGCAATGAAGTCAGCTTGACCCCCAAAGAGTTTGATCTCTTGGTCTATATGGCGCAGCGTCCCGACAAAGTGTTCAGCCGCGAAGAGTTGTTGCGTGACGTTTGGAACTATCAGTTCTACGGAGATCAACGTACTGTGGATACGCATATCAAACGATTGCGGGAAAAACTTGGACAGGTCTCTCACGATGTCAGCCAGTACATCGTGACGGTATGGGGTGTCGGTTACAAGTTCGAGGTGGCCTCGTGATTCGCAATAGCGTTGTTGCGAAGCTATGGCTGACAATCGTGGGCATGGTGTTCGTCATTCAAGCACTGTTGTCAGTATTGTTGCAACAGGTATTTAACAAGTACATTGTCGAGCGGGAAATTGAAACGCTAACGCAACTAGCCACGTCAATCCAGTCCGTGTTGACGTCCAATTCTAACCGCAATGTCAAGGAGCGGGTTGCGAGCGATATCGCACACAACGTTGAGCGAGCGGACATCAAGTATGCTATTCCATATACGCAAAATCCCATGCTGCTTCAAGCATACCGAAGTTTGACGCCATCGCAAGAGTCCCAATTTAACGCTGGAGAGCCGGTAGCCGTGCACCGAATGGGGAACCGGTCCAATGAATTGGCTGTCTATGTCAAGCTTGTGGATCCCGGCTCACTCCCTGGCATGCTCGTGGTCACACAGCAGATGAGCGTTTTGGACGAACCCGCGCACGAAATGCGCAATTTGGTCGTTTTTGATACGGTTTTGGGAGTTATCCTCGCGACAGGCTTCGCATTTGTCATCTCGAACAATCTTTCACGTCCGTTGCTACAAATGAATCGTGCAGCGGAACAGATGGCCCGTGGGCACTATCGGCAGCGGGTAAAAGTCGTCACCAACGACGAAGTGGGACGGTTAGGGCAAACGTTTAACGCCTTGGCCGAGGAATTGTCCACGACCATCGAGCAACTTTCGATGGAAAGAGAAGGACTTCAACGCATTTTGTCGTCTCTTGAAGATGGTGTCGTCGCAACGGATATGCTGGGTCACGTAGTCCTTGCCAATCCTCCGGCAAGGAGAAGGTTGCGCATGCTGTCCGTTGCAGAACAAGGCGTGGTGAACGAACAACTGTTGCCGGATCGGTTAATGAAGCTTTTTGTTCGGGTAACTCAAGAGCAAGAACCGGTATTCCGCGAAGATACATGGGAAGGCCGCACGATGGCCATCACCATGCTGCCTTTGTACGAAGCGGACGCATCGACCATGCGAGGAACGCTATGCGTGCTCAGGGATGTGACGGAAGAGCGCCGATTGGACCGTCTACGCAAGGATTTTATTGCAAACGTATCACATGAGCTGCGAACGCCCCTGAGTATGATGCAAGGATATACAGAAGCACTGCTGGACGATATTTCTGACGATCCAGCCATGCGCCAAGAGCTAACCGAGATTATTCACGATGAAACACTTCGCATGAAACGACTCGTCAACGACCTGCTCAATTTGGCGCAGTTAGAAAGTGGACAGTTTCAAATGAATATTCATCGTATCGATCTGGTACAACTGATCCGGCGCACAGCACGTAAATTTCAGGCTCTTGCATCTGAGTATGGATTGGCGTTCAGATTGTCTACGCAAGATGAACCGGTGTGGATTGAGGCGGATGAAGATAGGCTTGAGCAGGTCTTTACCAACCTGCTCGACAATGCGTTTCGTCACACTGCGGAAGGTGCGATTTCTTTTGTATCGGACATTCGCAACGGGTATGCATACATTCGGGTTTCGGATACGGGTGCAGGCATTCCCGAAGAAGATCTCCCGTATATTTTTGAGCGATTTTATAAGGCGGACAAAGCACGCACTCGCTCACGCTCTGGTACTGGCCTAGGTCTCGCGATTGCCAGGCAAATCGTATTCGAGCACCAGGGTGACATCCTGGTTGAAAGTCGGTTCGGCGAGGGCACAACGTTCACAGTTGTTCTACCCATCAGCAACGATTCTGAGCAACGTCAATCCGACAGATGGGAGTGAATCATCGTTGGCGTGGGTATACTATTATCGATTGGTCGATACTCGTTTTCAAGCGGACTGCCTTGCAGCCCGCTTGGAAGAGGGAATATGGTGGATGCCAAAGCGTCCGCCTAGATTCATCGGTGTCTTCCAAACGCAGCGTGGACGTTATGGCGTCAAGGTTCTCTGGGACTAACACACCTTTTGGCAAATGACAAGAGACAACGGTAGCCGCAATCGATTGTCACGAATTGCGATCCTCTTTTTCGGATCTCAATAAGCATTGGCGTTGTGCTAATAGTTCGATAACTACGCGTAAAAACGATGCCTCTGCTTCCGATAGCGTACTCATGCGTTGTGCAGCTTCTAAATAAGGCATGGCCGATTCATTCAAAATAAAGTTTTGCATCGAGAGCGGCAATTCGTCCGGTGAGTTGCGCATGTTCGGCGTCCTGTATGCCGTTTGCGAGTCACATAGGACGTTTAACGGCACGCCTAATGCCGCGGCTAGTCGCTGCGCATAGTCCAACGATGGGTGACGTTTGTCGCGTTCAATCGACGAGATGTGTGGTGTTGAAATTCCCGAACGCATTGACAACTCCTGCTGTGACCATGACCGGCTCAGACGGATTGCCCGAACACGGCTCCCAAAAGAATCCTTCATGTAAATCCTCCTAGCAATTTAGTGTATCATGCCCACGTTGTAAATATATAGGCTGAATGACTGTATGTAAATACAATACTGGAAATAATCCTTAAAATTTTGTATAGGTGCTTGATGATATGGTTTTCTACTGTAACGGTAACATTCTGGAAACGTTAAAACGTATTAACATGGCGAGATTTCATGCAAAGGAATTGGTTGCCATTACGGGAGCCGGTATCAGTGTGGAGAGTGGGTTGCCTGTTGGCACAGGCACCGTCTTAGGCGTTTCGCTGGGCGACTTTTTTCGACGAGACATTTGGCTCTCGGATGCTCGTGCCGCATTTGATGCATATCGCCACATGTTGTCAGAATGGCGGAGTGCTTCTCCCAATGCCGCTCATATCGCGTTGGCTCGTGCTGGAGTTCGAATCGTAACCCAGAATATTGATGGACTTCATCGTGATGCTGGAAGCGAAAGCGTGATTGAACTTCATGGGAATTTGAGGGAGTTGAGATGTGACGCGTGCCGCTCACGATTTACGGCGATGTTGGCGTTTGCAGAGCAGATTCCGCTGTGTCCGACATGTGGCGGCAAATTACTCCCGGGTATCGTGTTTGAGGGTGAACAGGTACGACACATCGCCAGGGCGACGGAGTGGGTCGCGGATTCACGCTGTGTCTTGGTCGTGGGTACGGAAATGAATATGGACCCCGTCCGCAGGCTTCGAGAGGTGGGAGTGCGGGCTGGTGCGGATATCATTTGGGTGTTGGACGACGCGGAAGCCTGGGTCTGCGCTTTGGTGAAGGCTTGTTGTTAAAGTTCGTGCAAAATCGCGAATTTTCTACAGGAACTAGGGCCTGTCCTATTTCATTCTCGACTTTTGTCATGTATAATGAGAACAGACTTTCCCATATCCTTATACGCGAATCGCCCCCTAATCAGGTTGGTTTACCACAGGGGGCGTTTTGCGTGGGGACAAATTTGAGATGGCGGCGGACGCCGTCTGCGAGAAAAAGTAGAGGGATGGACGGTTGACAGAGCGGATAGCGCATTATGCGCTCGTATTCGACAATAGCCGTAAAGCGAAATCGATCCGTCAGTTATATGACGCGTTGAAAGCCCGGGCGCGTCAAGAAGATCGCCTTGATGTCGCGGTTTATGGTGAGGCGACAGGGCGCGATGGGGTGCGAGTGAAGGAGCCGGATCGGTACAGAGTGTTGAATCTCCGCCTCCAAGATGAGCACATGAGCCCCTTTTTTCGCACAACGATGAATTTGTTTCAAATGCTGATGTTGGACGAAAGCATAGACATGGCCATTTTTCGGGCCGAGCGAGGCTGGCTCTTTGAATTCCATGGTGTTGCCTCGGGACCTGTGCCATTTGGACAAAACGGATTTGATTTGCGGTAGAGACTGTGGCACACAGGTGTTCTACGTGTTGCGAAGATGCAAGAACTGATGCCGCGTGGCGCCGACATTGCGCAAAATTTTCGCGGAGATCTCTGCCAGAATGACAAGCAAAACGGCCAAAATGATGTCCGCCCACAAGGTGGAGGCTAATGCAAACGTGTCATAGGTGCCGTGAGCAAGCGCGGGAAGCAAGTAGGCGAAGGCTTTGTTCTTGCCGTCAAACTTCGTTTTGGCAAATCGATATCCCATGATGATGGCAAACATGAAGTGAGCAGGGACGGCTGTGACGGAACGCACAATAGCCGTCAGAAAACCGGAACTTGTCACATATAAAATGTTTTCGACGGTTGCAAAGCCAAGGCCAATCGCAGCCGCATATACAATGCAATCGACTCGTCCCCGGATAAGGCCGCTATGGAGGACGGTGCGATCAAAAATCGACGCCTTTAGGAATTCCTCAATCATTCCTGCGACAAAAAAGGCTGTGATAATCCGCCCTTCTAGGCCGCCTTGTTGAAATCCGGGACTGTCCATGGTAATGCGTTCAATTAAACCCGCTGGAAAGACGATGGCCGCCCCTAAAAGGAACAGTCGGACGATTTGTCGCTTGGGCTCGGGGTGAAGTTGGTCGCGCGTATAGATAAAGATCAACAGAAACAAGCCTGGAATGACTGCGAGTGCAACATACAACATGGGGCCCACTCCTTGCTCGGAAGTTGTGCCCGTAGTTTGGCGAATGGAGGCGGCAAATATGTTTGAGGGTGACATCCGAGAATTAGACCCGCAGGTAGGCGAACCTGTTGGTTATCGTCTTTTGTTGTCGTCCGGGGCGATAGAGCTTGCGGATTGGTTCAACAAGAAGGTGCACGTGACGTTTACAGGTGTTCGGCGGTGCATCGTTTGTGGCAGGAAGGCAAATAAGCTCTTTCAAAACGGGTACTGTTTTCCATGTGTCCGCTCGTTAGCTGAGTGCGATCTCTGCATCGTGAAACCGCATGAGTGTCATTTTCACCTTGGTACATGTAGAGACGAGTCGTTTGCGCAAGGGCATTGTATGGTTCCCCACTACGTGTATCTTGCGTGGAGCAGCGGCTGTAAGGTGGGGCTCACACGTAAGGGGAGGCAGTTGAAACGTTGGATGGATCAGGGGGCGACGTTGGCGCTGCCAATCGCAGAGGTTCCAAGCAGAAAGCTGGCCGGGGAACTCGAAATGGAAATTGCAAAGCATTTGCCGGATAAAACGGACTGGAGAAAAATGCTCAAAGAAGAGCAGAAGCCTGAACGTTCGCTTACGGAGGTTCGTCAAGAGGTGATTGCACGGTTGGCACCTGAGTTTTTGCCGTACGTGCTGCCGGAAGTGACAACCTACACATTCCGATACCCTCGTGCGGACGGATTCACTGTCAATCTGAAGTCGGTGCAATTGGACAAGCAGCCCGTCTGGGAAGGGACGCTCAGGGGGGCTAAAGGGCAGTACTTGTTGTTTGACGAGGGCGTGTGGAACGTCAAGAAATTTGCTGGCTATGAAGTCTCGATTGCATGTTCGTAGACATCTCAGGCGAGAACAGGGTCCTAAAAACCATTTCATGAACTTGTCGCGTGTGGATACACTATCCCATGCGAGGGGGATATCACATGACATGGGTGTATGAAGCTCGCTTGTACGACTCTAAGTCAGTAGCGTCGTACGTCGCGATGTGCATACGCGACGATCATCTACAAAGCGGCAATACAGATCTCCGCGTGCAGGTCTACAGGACGCGACGGGGCAACTATGGTGTGCGTTACCGCAGGGATTTGACCGTCTAAAGCCCGTTTTCGGGAACCCATCTCACGCCCGTTTCATCCCGAGAATACAATGTACAACGCAGCGTCGTGGGCGTATGCGGCTTTTGTTGTTCTTAGGGGTGACGCGCATGATGAAAAAGTCGCAGGTGTCAGCTGGGAAGCGGCATTCCGGAGCTGCGATTCCCAATTTCGTGAAATTGGTTGAGCGTTATAAAAAGTCTGTCCTCGGTATCGAGGTTGTTCAGACCCCGTACCGCGACCGTACGTTGGTTTTCCCCTGGGATCGCCCTATACCAAGAGTTGGTCGCTCTGCCCTGAACATTGGAACAGGCTTTGTGTTTCACCCGAAAGGGTACATCTTGACTAATGAGCATGTGATTGCCGAGGCAGATCGCATTATGCTGCGCGCGTTCGGGCGCAAGGAACTGATTGATGCAGAGGTCGTCGGGCGCGATCGGCGGCACGATATTGCCATTTTGCGTGCCGACATGCCTGTTCCATCTCCCATCTTGAGACTTGGTCATAGCAGAGATATTCACGTAGGGGAATGGGTGCTGGCGATAGGCTCGCCACTTGGCCTCGATCATACGGTAACAGTAGGCATCGTCAGTGCCAAAAACCGCCCTCTCCAAATAGGCGATCGCGACTATCCAAATCTGATTCAAACGGATGCTGCCATTAATCGAGGCAATAGCGGTGGGCCACTCATCAATCTTCGCGGTGAAGTGATTGGCATGAATACGGCCGTGTCGCAAAGTTCGCAGGGTATTGGCTTTGCCATCAGCGCAGATGTGCTCAGAAAGCGCGTCAGCGAGATTCTGCACGAATCTCTGTGATACCTATTGCCCTCCGAATGTGGTACAGTATCGGTGTCCGTCTGCCCATCATTGGGTTGCGGCGAAGATCAATTCTACGTGGAGGCTGTTATGACGAACGAGATTCCTCAGTATAACGCGGATGAACTGAAAAAGTTGTTGCAAGCCGGCGATGTTCAGGTCATCGACGTGCGGACGCCAGAAGAATACGCAGAGGGGCATATTCCCAACGTTCCGCTGCGACCGATGCAGGAAGTAGCAGATTGGATGTCGGAGCTTGACCCTCAAAAGTCGTATGTTTTTGTCTGCCGCAGTGGCAATCGATCGCAGCGCGTTGCAGAGTTTCTGCGTGCCAACGGTTTCGAACATGTGGCGAATTATAGCGGCGGCATGTTGGTGTGGGACGGCGAGATCGAATAACGACGGAGAAAAAACAGTTGCCTTGGGTTTTGCTCGTACCACGTTCGGAGAATTTCGTTCGTCGTCCATTGCTCTTCGGTGTCGAGTCGGCACTGTAGGTCCGCGGTGATGTCGCGAATTCGGATGTGGAGTTCATCGACCTTCACACCGTCGACGAGCTGATCCCAAGCGTAGCGCATACAAGTGCGACGCAGGAGATTGTGGCGAGCGCTCTCGCTGTATATTTGAAAATCCCCGCTCTCCATCAGGATGATCACTCCGGACGGTGTGAAGATGTAATCTCCTTCTTCTTCAATGCTTGCCTCAAAGATACGCCGAATTTTGGCCATGTCGTTTCCCCTCCTGGTTCGTTTTTTCACTGTACGAGATCTCACCACATAACTGCAACCTTGTGTTTTGATGCTGTTTGGGCACTCTTCCGGTTCGCAATGAGTTATTGCAACATACGATGGGCCGAGGAGGGGCGACCTGTGACATATCATGACGCCTTGGCGCAACTCGGAATTTTGCATGCACACCCTGGCGGTGAACCATTGACCGCGTGGTGGATGGGCCGCGTATCGATGCCAGAACACGCTCGTATCTTGGATGTTGGCTGTGGCAACGGCGCGACTGCATGTTTCATGGCGCAGCGTTGGAATGCGGATGTTACCGTGCTCGATGTTCGGAAACAGATGGTCGATCACGCTCTTCGGTTGGCCGCTGAGCGCAATCTTCGGTTGCGTGGGGTGGTGGGGTCGGCCGAAGCGATGCCGTTTCAACGCGAATCGTTCCATGCCATTGTCAGTGAGTCAGTGCTTGTCTTTACCAAGCCTAACCGCGCTCTGCGGGAATATCGGCGCGTGATCGAGGAGCAGGGTGTTGTCATTGCGATTGAAATGATGACACTTGGACCAGTCACAGACGCCTGGCGAAGAGAAGTCCGACAATTGTACGGTGCACAGTTCGTGCCCGATCTATCGGGATGGAAACGGCTCTTTTACGATGCTGGTTTTGACGTGAAGGTGCTACGTTCCGGTTCTGTATCGAGCTTGCCTTTACCCGTCAACCAGCAAGAGCCAACCTTAGCCGATCCGAAGGCATTACTGGACCCGCAGATTAGAACAGTTCTGCAACAAAACGCACAATGGATGGAGAAACATGGGAAGGAAATGGGGTACGGCGTGTTTGAACTGCGTTGTGCAATAACATAAACCCAGTGTTCACTGGAGATAGTACAACTGACACCGCCTTTGCGATCGAGAACGTATTCGCTCCAAACATCTGATGACGCAAGTCTATACGCAAACCTGGTCTCGACGGATATCAGGGCGACGGATGTCAGTCATGTAGGCTGCAGAGGAACGTTTGGGCCTTATGGGGTTCAACAGAGCCGCCAAACGCCTGATTGCTTGAATTCCAAGGCTAGTCGAATACGGATGAATCGCGAAAGCGGTGTTTGATGCCGGCGGTAAGTGGCCGCCGGCCGTATTTTTATCGCAGCCATTCGTCAGGGATACAAAAAGGCGTAAACCCTAGATAGTCACTGCTCACCAACTGGTAATAGATGCCCTCCAGGTAACCGTTATACGCAAACTTGTGAGACGCCCCATGCAGGTGCCCATATAGACATACCTTAACGTCATATGACTGCAATAGCGATGAAAAAGCGGTCGGCTCGCCGGTGATGTCGATGGGAGGGTAGTGCATCAAGCATACGATTGGCAACTTGGTGTGGCTCGCCTGTTCTAACGACAGGGTCAAGCGGTGGATCTCCCGGTGCAAAAGTTTATCGTCATCTTCGGTGAAGCTCGGATGTGATGGCAGCATCCAGCCTCGGGTTCCTGCGAAACAGAATCCGTCTATGCTTACACAGTCATTTTGTAGTGCGAATGTTTGGGTATCCATGCGCTGGCGAACTTTTTGGATGCCACTCCACCAATAATCGTGGTTGCCCCGAAGCAAGACCTTCTTCCCCGGAAGCTGTTGTATCCATTCCAAGTCGCTTGCAGCTTCTTCGAGTGTCATCGCCCAAGATATATCTCCTGGAATGCAGACGATATCTGAATCGGTAACCTGTTCTTCCCATGCGGAACGAATGTGTGCAGCGTGATCCTTCCATAGGGCACCGAAAATGTCCATCGGCTTATTGACCGAGCTTCCTAAATGTAAATCGCCGATTGCGTATATCGCCATACACGATGCCCCCTTAAATGCCCATGATACCACGAGTTGCGAAAGAATAAATCGCTTGCGGAATTTTTTCTTGAACGTACGCGAGTTGATCCGCACATAATCGACCGCTTCCGTCATATTTGCCAAGATTGTCATCGAGGTGACGAACGAGATGTGGACTGACGAACAACTGAAGATTATCTGTCCACGAGACGGTTCCACATGTGTGGTGGCCGCACCAGGTAGCGGCAAGACCTCCGTTCTAACAGAACACATCGCTCAGGTTATAAAGGCTCGGCACGTTTCTCCTGCTGCTGTTTTGGCGATGACGTTCACTAGGCAAGGTGCCGAGCACATGCGCCTCAAGCTTCGTGCTCATCCTCTACTGACTGATAAGGAGGTCGAGTCCATACAAATTGGCACATTCCATGGTTCCATGTTCCGCTTCATGATGGAAGTTCGGTCCGATATTCCCGTACTACTCAGTCGCCAAGAACAACTCGCTTGTATGAGGGAGGCCATCGAGAAGGTCGTCGGCCGAGCAAAAGCCATAGGAGTCTACGACACCACCTGTTGGTTAACTCGCTACACGAAATATGTGGGAACAGGTGCGGTGGAAGGTGAGCGCTATGAGCGAAATATTTATAAGGCGTACAATCATATCAAACGGTCGGCAAATCGATGGGATCACGATGACATCCTTGCTGAAAGCCTAGAAGTTCTTCAATCGGGATCGGAATTAGACCGGTGGAGCAAGATTCGTTACATACTTGTCGACGAATTCCAGGATACCAATCAGCCACAGTGGGATATTGTTCGCATCTTGCATGAGAAATACCATATACCGGTCTTCATTGTCGGCGATGATGACCAATCCATTTATGCATTTCGGGGAGCATCGCCTATATTTTTGCAAAATGCGTCTGAACACCTCTTCAGTGTGGAGCAGTTTTTACTGACAAAAAACTTTCGCTCGTGTTTGGCGATCGTTCGTGCGGCTGAACACCTGATCCAGCATGTGTCATGTCGTATAGATAAGCCATTACGGGCCGTGTCGAGACGAGAGGGATATGTTCGTGCCATAAATATTCACAATGAAATCGACGAGGTTGACTGTATCAAAGATATTCTTAAAATCTGTCTGCCGTTATCGTGTTCGATCGCCATCTTAGCGCGAACTCGTCGCCAGGTCGCGCGTGTCTGGGGAGCTTTGCAGCGCGAACTAAGGCCATTATGGCCGGTATTACAGACAAAGGTGGAGTTTCGAACGTATCACGATAGCAAAGGGAAGGAATGGGATGTCGTCATCCTATTGGATACCGTTGTCGAGCATGGCGGCGTGAATCTGATGAATGATGAGGAACGTCGTCTCTTCTACGTCGCGATGACGCGTGCCAGAACGGTATTGGTATGCCTGGTGCCTCGTACAATCGACGGTGTTGGTACCGTACCAAGTCCTTTTCTCTTTGAATCAGAATTGGCATTTGCGACTTGGTCTCAAGAGGAAGTGGGTGACATCCAACAATGTTTGATGACAGATGCGTGCCATGGATCTTGAAACATCAGGGACTCTGGTGGCATCTACTCCCATTTGTGATTAACCACCAGTGGACAAACGTGAGACTGCGTAGTATAGTAGTCGATGCCGCTTCGGACGGCGCAGTTTGCGACGCCAAGCAGCACAGTCGGTAAGAAGCTGTTTCTCGCCAGTGTGTGAGCGATGCAAAACTTACCGGTTGACGATGAAGTGTAAGCTGTGATATATTGATTGGGCTGCCTCGAACGGCAGCGTCGCTCCTTGAAAACTAAACACACACCACGCCAGTTTATCTGTCTCGCGTATGCGGGATAGTGAGATTTCATTGAGAGTTT
>NZ_SORF01000012.1 GCF_004366795.1 Alicyclobacillus sacchari
GCCGAGAATACTTGTCTCGAGAGGGACTGGGAAGGTAGGTCGTTGCCAGGCAAGAGAGAACAGAGTCAGGCCAGAAGGCCTGGCTCTGTTTTGTTCTATGCGCAGATCTCCCAAATTCCTTGCAAACCGAAGCGTCGCACGACAGGCGTGGGCGAAGGGCAGCCGCACGTATAACCTCTCCAGAAACGCTCACGATAAGATACTGCAGGTTAAGGAGGGGTTGTGTGGAAGAAGGACTCGACTATGTGGAACTGGCTGTGGCTGAATTTAAAGACGGCTTAGGTTGGTTTGCGGAGCGCTTGCCCGAGGTCGGGAGACAATTTATTTCATATGCAAACGCCTGTTTTCAAGATGGGGAATTGTCCGAGTTGACGAAGCACTTGATTGGTCTTGGTATTGCAGTACAAATTCAGGACGAGTACTGCATTTTGTATCATGGCCAAAATGCGCTTCGATTAGGTGCCACGGAGCGACAGATCCTCGAAACGCTAGGTGTCTGTGGGGCATTTGGCGGTGGCGCTGCACTATCACAGGCCGTCACTTTGATTCGTGATCTTCTGGATGCGCAGAGCCGGATGGACACTCATTGAAATGACATGAGGATGCAAGGTTGGCGGCGGGAGGAATCCCGCCGCTATGCTTTAACCGCGTTGCACAAAGAAAGGAAGGGGATCTGCACCACACAGTCGCGCATAGACAAAAAGTTGTCCCTTGTGATGAATTTCGTGGTCGAGATTTGTCTGGAGCAACGCAGCGACCGGGAGCTTTGCGCCAAACAACTGTGTCAGGTCCACGAGATTTGCGAACTGTTCGTCGGTGATGGATGCAATTCGGTCGTGGGTCTTTTGTGTCCATTCCGATATGGACGATTCGATCGCGCCAATGGTTGCGAGGTCAGGTTTCTGAGGCCGCGTACTCGCATGGCCCAGGGCGGCGGAGTCAGCGAAGAAATAGCCTGTGGAGACAATGTGCCAAATAAGATCGGCAAAGCTCATCGCGCCCGCCCACGGTTGAAAGTTGACATGCTGTTCATCTACCGCCTTGAGCAAATCGAAGAGTACGTCGCGGTGGGCGTGCCAATGTTGCAAATAAGATTCAGCCTTTGTCATTTGTTAAGCTCCCTTCGCTTTATCATGCGCTTTCAGTCTAACACGATCCGCTGTTCTTACAAAAAACAAGTTGTCAAAGGCTTGTCTTCCTGTACAATTGTGAACGATGTCAACTTTCCCTGAAAGGTAGGCCATTGGATGCATCTTTTACAGGTCATCATTTACGGTATCGTGCAAGGTATTACCGAATTGTTTCCTATCTCAAGCGTTGGACATGCCGTCATCCTCCCTTACTTATTCCATTGGACGCAGTTTTCAGATTCCAAGGTCTTTTTGCCGTTTGTCGTGATGTTGCACCTTGGTACAGGTCTCGCTTTACTCATCTATTTCCTGCCTGAGTGGATTCGGTTAATCGCGTCCTTGTTCATTCGCGATCGGCGGGAAGAACGAAAGACATTGCTCTTGATTGTCGTGGCCACGATTCCAGCTGCAATTCTGGGGAAACTGTTTGAACACAAACTGCAGGCACTGTTTCCCTCAGCCTTGTCGGCAGCCATTTTTCTCATCATCAACGGACTCATACTCTTTTGGGCCGACGCGATGCGCAGGCGTCGACGTCGTACGAGCGGGATCGCCGATATGTCCTACGGCCGTAGTTTTCTGATTGGCGTCGTGCAGGCATTCGCCCTCATTCCGGGATTCTCGCGCAGCGGCATTACCATGACGGCTGGTCTTGGCAGTGGTCTTTCCTACGATGAAGCGGCGCGCTTCAGCTTTTTGCTGGCGACCCCTGTCATTTTGGGAGCTGGTATCCTGGAAGTGCCAAAGATGCTGCACGATCACAATCATCAAATGTTACATTACGGACTGCTTGGTGGTTTGTTTGCCGGGGTCCTCGCATTGTTGAGCACAGCGTTTCTCATGCGTTATTTTCAGAGCAGTGAGGTGCGTGCACTTCGACCGTTTGGCTGGTATTGTATTGTTGTAGGAATTGTCGTCGCCGTCATGTCGATGGCAAATCTCCACTTTTAATGTGATGCAATGTAAAGGGCGGGTACAAGTTGCCCGCCTGCGTTGTGTCGAGTGATTCGAGACACGAAAGATAAAGAGTGATGTGCCGAAATGGGGTGGTTTTCATGGCTGTTGTGCAAGCTGTACGCGAGCAAGGTAGGATGAATCGGGATGCGGTATGGAGTATATGCGGAACTCACGTACTGAACGACGTATCCACCACAGGGCTTGTACCCGCGCTGACCCAAATGTATAAACCAATTTATCATCTCAACTATACACAGATCAGCTTGATTGTGCTCGTCTCATATCTCGCATCCTCAATTTCGCAGCCGTTGTTTGGTGCGTGGGCGGATCGGCACCCGCGTGCATGGATGTTGCCGCTTGGTCTCTTTCTTTCGACCATTGGCATTGCACTCACGGGGATCGCGCCCAGTTACAGTGTTTTGCTTATCTTTGTGGCCATCAGTGGTTTGGGATCGGGCGCATTTCACCCTGAAGCGTCGCGCGCGACACACCTTGCAGCGGGCCGCGTGAAGGGACTCGCGCAAGCTATCTTCCAGGTCGGCGGTAACGGCGGGCAGGCCATAGGCCCCTTGATTGTGTCGCTCTTTTTGTTGTCCGCGGGCATTCGTGGCGTTTTATGGATGTTTGTGGCGGTTGCCTTGGGCCTTGTCCTGACCTTGCGCTTGTATCCTTGGTATCGAGATGGGCTTCGGGACGCTGGCAAGAAATTGCGTGAAGTGGACGGGGACAATCAGATTGGGGCGGTTATTTTGCTTGTCATCGTGATCGTCCTGCGGTCTTGGTGTCAAATCGGCATTGCGCAGTTTATGCCGTTTTACTACGCTCACAAGTACGGCATGGGCTATCACCTGTCGGACACCTTTACATTCGTGTTTTTAGGTGCCGGGGCCATCGGAACGTTCATCGGTGGCGCGCTGGCCGATAAAATGTCGAAACAGCGCATCCTGCTGTATTCCATGTTGTGTTCCATCCCGTTCGGGCTTGGCCTTCCGTTTTTCAGCGGACTCTGGGCTCTTGTTGTGCTGATTCCGTTCGGCTTTTTCATTCTTTCTTCATTCGCCGTCACAGTCGTATATATGCAACACTTGCTACCCCGAAACATTTCGCTCGCTTCTGGACTGACGATTGGATTCGGCGTCGGGGCGGGTGGTATTGGGGCAACGTTCTTTGGTATTCTCGCCGATCACGTCGGCTTGTCGGCGGTGTTCTACATTCTCATGTTTGTTCCAGTCGTCGGCGCTATCTTGTCCGCATGTTTACCAAACGACCACAAAAGAAGGGCCGGTATCGCATAGCATCACGCACCGCGCGGAGAACGCGGTGCGTTGGCCAATTGGTCGTCGATACAACAGGGGCTGCGTCCATCGCCGTGAGCAAATGGCGATGAGGCAGCCCTTGTTGTCATGAGCGCGGTTTCAATTGCGAGAGTACGATCGAAGCGGGCAGCGGGTTGTCCGGCGAGGGATAAATCCAGAGGTTTTGCTTCGTCGGAAAGCCCGTAAATTGGGAGTCGTTATATTCGTACCACAGGGCGCCGTCGAGCAGGCAGATGACCGGTAATTGCTGTGCGACGATGTGCTCAACCTTGTATAAGTCCTTCTTTTGCTGAGCCACGTTTGTGGTCGCCGAATAGTTGCTCAGGGCGGCATCGATCGCCGCGTTGTGGTAACCCTCAAGATTAAAGTCGCCATTGGAATCGAGCATATCGTAGTACGTCGTGTATGGTGTAGGGCCGGCGTTCGTCCAAGATATCGCGAGCTCGTATTTTGGAACTTGGCCCTTACCGGGATCGATCAAATTGTAATAGGCTGCATAATCTTTTTGATCGACCTGTACGGCAATG
Organism: Alicyclobacillus sacchari; assembly: GCF_004366795.1. GTDB lineage: Bacteria > Bacillota > Bacilli > Alicyclobacillales > Alicyclobacillaceae > Alicyclobacillus > Alicyclobacillus sacchari. The sequence continues at coordinate 3,931 of NZ_SORF01000012.1, forward strand.
CCGATTTGTTGCAACTGTTGTTTGATCAACAGCGCATCTTCGTCCCAATCGCTCCAACCGGAAACTGTGAGCAGGTCGAAAGAAAGCTTCTGACCGTTCTTCTCGAAGATGCCGTCGGAGCCGCGCTTAAATCCTGCCTTCTCTAACGTTTGGATGGCTAACTGGTCATTGACTGTAAAAGACTTTTCGGATGGAGTGAGGTCAGGTGCTTCCCAAGCTTGGTCATTTGGAAGAACCAGGCTGGTCGGCGTACCCGGCTTTTCGTATCCGGTTTCTCCTTTCGTCGAGAGGACATTGCGATTGATGGCATCGTTGATGGCTTCACGCACAGGTAGCTGGGCGAGCAACGGATTGTGTAGGTTTGGATACAATTCGACGGGCTCGCTTGGTGGGAAATCGTAGTGATTGTGTGCTGGGTCGGCCTTCACGAAGGTCGTTTCGATATTGGGAATATCAATCCCGCCGTATTGAATCTGGCCACTGGCGAGTGCCAGGTCTGCGCCTTGGTTGCCGCCATAAGCAGGGTAGCTCAGCGTCTGAACCTTGGGTACCCCGCCGTAGTACAGTGGATTTGCGGTAAATTTATAATCTTGCGGCGAGAAGTAGGAGACCTTGAATGGACCGGTACCGATGGCGTTCTGGGATGTGATTTTTGCCTTCGTCGGATCGCCAAGCGATTTCCACTGTGCTTCGGGAACGATATACGTAGAACCCAGGACGTACGTTTCTGCAAAGGGAATATTGGCGGTCTTAAACTGGAACACGACGGTGTGCGGGCCTATGGCCTTCACGCTCGTCAATTGTTGCCATATGCCATTGGTATCGGCGTCTGGATATTGTTTCAGTTCCATAAACGTAAAGACGACGTCTGTGGAGGTGAATGCTTTGCCGTTTTGCCATTTGGCATTCGGACGGAGATTTACCGTGAGGGTCTTGTTGTCGTTGCTGAATTTGAAATTCGTACCGAGCAGGTTAAACTGCTTGCCTGTGACCGAATCGAAGTAGAAAAGGGGTTGATAAACGTTCCCTAGCGTTCCGCCAAGCACGGATGAGTCAAATGGATTGAAGTTGTCTTGCCAGGATGGTGTCGGATTGCTGCAGACAGTGAGGGTGGCGGTCGAAGCGATGCTTGCTTGGGCAGGTGGAGAACCACTTGTCTTTGCTGACCCGCCGTTTGCCACACCAGCGTATGTTCCGCCTGCGACCACGACAGCAGCTGCTACGGCGATACCAGCCACGGATTTTCTTTTCATTCGAGGCAGCCCCCTTCTCGACATGCATCGGCAACGCCTATGCCATACTCGCAATAGGTGACAGCAGACAGGATGGTGAGGAAAGAACGCAGTGTTTTCTGCATAGCTCAAATCCCCCTTTTGTCCTTTCGATCTCTCTCGGCGTGAACGAACTGGTTACCGGCTAGTTGCCCCCATATGTAAACGATCCGTTCACAAGTCTGATCTTACGCTCGTAAGGAAGCGCTTTCAACATGAGATTTCAGTTTTCATCTTTGAACGTGTAGATCGATGGATCCTGTTCTTGCCAAACCCCCGTGTCTGAGTGCGACTCGAATTCCACATGTCCTTTATCTCTGTGATAGGCTTCCGTTACACTGGATGTGGAGCTTTACCGGCGTAACGTGTTTCAGGCAATGTACGGTAGAAAGGATGATTGGCATGGATCTCTGTATTCACGGGAAAGTGGCCATCGTAACCGGAGGCAGCAAGGGAATCGGACTGCAAACCGCTAGACTGCTGGCCTTGGAAGGGGCGAGGGTCGCGATTTGCGCTCGTACAGAATCCGTTTTGCAGACGGCCGCCGCATCCATTGAACAGGAGTCCGGCGTCGAAGTGCTGGCGATTCCGACAGACGTGCGCGATCCCGCTGCGTGTCGCGGCATGATTGAAGAGGTACATCGCCATTTCGGGCGGATCGACATTCTGATCAACAATGCGGGAACGGCGAATGCCCGCCCGTTTCTGGAGGTCGATGACGACAACTGGCGTGGTGATTTGGATTTAAAGCTGTTCGCCGCCATTCACTGCTCGCGTGCAGCGGTGCCATACATGCAACAGCAGGGTGGCGGTTCGATTGTCCATGTAGCCGCTGTGGGCGGCAAGACCCCAGGGGCTTCCTCCATGCCATCCTCCGTCAGCCGGGCTGCAGGTCTCGCATTGACGAAGGCGATGAGCAAGGACTTAGGGCCACTGGGCATTCGCGTGAACGCAGTTTGCATCGGGCAAATTCGCAGTGATCAAATCGAAAGGATGTGGCAACAGGCGCATCCGGACCTGACCTGGGACGAGTTCGCGCGCCTGCCGCAGCATGGAATTCCCCTGGGCCGTATCGGCGACACGGACGAGGCTGCCCGCGTCATCGCCTTCCTGGCGTCGGATGCGGCTTCGTACATCACAGGCACAGCTTTGAATATCGACGGCGGGTTGGCGCCAGCGCTGTGAGAGGCTGTCCGGACGGGGCCAAGTCAAGGCCCCACCGAGGACTTGCCGATTCTATCTTTGCGGAGTGCCTCCGCTAGCGCGCTGTATGCGACCTGTGGTTGAGCTGCGATGGACAGGTGGATAGTTCTTCAGCGTCGCTTCAACCATTCTCCGATGCGCCGAGCTGCCTCCAGCAGAACATCGGTTTCGTGCACAAACGCCATTCGCACGTAGCCTTCGCCGTGCGGCCCAAAGGCGATGCCTGGCGTCACACCGACACCGGTTGCACGCAACAAATCCAGGGCAAACGGATAAGATTGTTCGTCGTCAGGCGTCTTTGCCCAAACAAACATCGTCGCTGCCGGTTTTCTGACCTCCCAGCCCATGTCAGCGAGTGCATGGCAGAAGGCATCACGCCGCTTTGCATAAGCGATCCGCTGGCGTTCATAGCCGTCCCAGGGTTCGTGCAAGGCTGTGATCGCCGCGCGTTGAATCGGCAGGAAGACGCCAAAGTCCATATGTGACTTCAGTTTTCGCAGGCAATCAAGCGCGGTCGGATTGCCCACGGCATAGGCGATGCGCGCGCCAGCGAGATTGTAGGTCTTTGACAAGGAGTTAAACTCGATAGCCACGTCTTTGGCACCGGGTATGGAGAGGATGCTAATCGCTTCGTTCCCGTCGTATATAAGTTCGGAGTAAGCAAAGTCGTGGACGATAAAGATGTCGTACTCTTGTGCCAAGCGAACCACATGTTCAAACATCGCACGGGTTGCCAACCCTGCCGTTGGGTTGCTCGGGTAATTGAGAATCATCAATTTTGCTCGTTGCAAGTCTTGTACCGACAGATCGTCAAGGCGAGGATGAAGCGTTACGGGATCGACCGGGATGGCCATGATGTCGCCGCCTGCCAGGCGCACGCCCGCTTCGTAAATCGGGTAGCCTGGGTCGGGAATGAGCACGAGATCGCCCGGATTGATGAAGGTGAGCGCGAGGTGGCTCAGCCCTTCCTGCGATCCGGCCAACTGCAACACTTCGCGCTGCGGATCGAGGCTGACATCGTAACGCTGGTAAAACTCAGCCACTGCTTGCTGAAACGCGGGCAAGGCCGTGATGGCGTAGCCATATTGACTCGGATCGGCGGCGTATTTGGCGAGTTCAGCCATGGCGTGCACAGGTGGCGCGAAGTCCGGGCTGCCGACGCTGAGGTCGATGACATCGTCGCCAGCCGCCAGGCGCTGACCTTTGGCTATGGCGAGGTCTTGAAATACGCCTTCAGGCAGGCGTTGAAGGCGATGTGACGGAGTGATCATAGGACTTGCACCTCGCTCGTGGTATTGTGACAGCGGGGCCAGATAGATTTCGCCCCTCTTTTTCAGCATACAAGGATCTTGAGGAGTGGCATAGACGTGACGTTGCGAATTGGATTTCTGGCATCCTATAACGGCTCCGGCATGCGCGCGGTGGTGAGTGCTATCGACGCGGGCGATCTCGATGCCGCACCGGCCATCGTCATCAGCAACAATCGTGACAGTCAGGCACTGTTGTTTGCGCGGGATCGGCGGTTGCCACACGCCTGCATCAACGCCCGGCGGGCGGGTGGCGAGGACGCGGCGGACGCTGACATAGCGCAAACGCTGCTGGAGGCCAAGGCAGATCTCGTTGTCCTGTCTGGGTATATGAGGCGGATTGGACCCAGGACGCTTACCGCATTCTCCAATCGTATCCTCAATATTCACCCCAGCCTATTGCCGCAGTTTGGCGGTCAGGGGATGTATGGCATGCGCGTGCATGAAGCGGTGATCGCAGCAGGTGCACAGGAATCGGGTGCCACCGTGCATGTCGTCGACGACGAGTACGATCACGGCCGTATTCTGGCCCAAGCGCGCGTCCCTGTGTTACCTGGGGACACTGCCGAAACGTTGCGCCAGCGCGTGGCCGAGCAGGAGGGGCCACTGTATGTGCAAGTTTTGCAGCGGATCGCACGAGGACAATTAAACTTGGATTGATTTGGATAGTGAGTGTAAGTGTGATACCCTGATCTGGTCAACAGTGAACCTGGGGGTGTGCGTGGTGCTAGCAGTCACCATGTCGTCGTTTGGAGAGCCGGAAGTCTTGCACATTGCGGAAGTAGAGACACCGCAGCCTGGACCAGGGGAGGTCTTGGTGCGCGTGCGTGCAACAGCCTTGAATCGAGCGGATTTGTTGCAGCGGCGCGGCCTTTACCCGCCACCGCCGGGCGCTTCGGATATTTTGGGGCTCGAAATGGCCGGAGAAGTGGCCGAACTTGGGAAAGGTGTCACGTCCGTAAACGTTGGCGATCGCGTTTGCGCCTTGTTGCCTGGCGGTGGTTACGCGCAGTACGCCTGCGTTCCCGCCGGAATGTTGATGCGCTTGCCGAACACTTTGACATTTGCCCAAGGCGCAGCGATTCCGGAGACGTTTCTCACTGCCTACCTCAACCTGTTTGTGCTCGGACGTCTAGCTCCTGGGGAAACGGTGCTCGTACATGCGGGAGCAAGCGGCGTGGGTACATCAGCGATTCAACTGGTCCGCTTGGCCGGGGCGGAGTCCATCGTCACCGCAGGTACGGAGGCGAAAATCCAACGTTGTCTGAGCCTTGGTGCCAAAGCCGGTTGGAACTATCACGAGGGCTCATTTGTCGATTTCGTTCAGCAACACACGGATGGACGCGGTGCCGATATCATCTTCGACTTTATTGGTGCGCCGTATTTTGCAGATAACATCGCTTCGCTTGCGACGGATGGACGTCTGATTGTCATCGGCACGATGGGTGGCAGCAAGGTGGATGCGCTCGATCTCGGCCAACTGTTGGGACGCCGTCTGCAAGTCATCGGAACAGCTTTGCGATCGCGCTCACTTGCGGATAAAATCGCCCTGACGAGCGCATTTCAGGCGTTCGCAGGGGACGCCTTGGCCAGGGGAGACATCGTGCCGGTGGTCGATTCGGTGTTCGACTGGCGCGATGTACAGGAAGCACATAAGTATATGGAGTCCAATCGGAACACGGGTAAGATTGTGCTAAACGTCAGCTGAGCCCAATCGACTGCAGCAGCGTCAGGCTGAGATAAAAGACGCCGCAGCCAAACAACAGGAGCAACATGTTGCGCGGTTGCTCCTGAGATCGCACGAAGGGGACGAGATCGGACGTCGAGATAAAAAGGAACGTTCCGGTGGCTAGGGCCATGATGATGTTGACGCCGGGGCCGCCCACGCTGCCCAGCGCGACTGCCGAAATGGCGCCGACGATGGTCGAGCACGTGAGCAGGAAGGCCCAGAGAAACGCCCGTCGGCGCGAGTTCGATGAATTCAGGCTGATGGCGCTGATGGTGAGGCCTTCTGGCACTTTATGCAGCGTGATCGCCACGAACATGAGAATGCCTTCGGCGCGATTGGCCGTGAGCGCTCCTGCGATCACGACGCCATCCATGAACGTGTGGACCATCATGCTGATCAGTGCAACGGTACCGCCCTGAAACGCAGTCGCGTGTACGTGTCCCGTATGATGGCTGTGTGCGTTTTCGTGGCTGCGGCTATGGTTCTGGCGTATGACCTCGAGTGTAAGGACGAGCAGGTAGCCAAGCAGCATATAGGTAACGCCGAGTTTGGGCATGGTGTGCAACGTGTCAGGGAGCCGATCGAGCAGTGTCGCGCCAAGCAAAAAACCGGCGCCGATCGACGTAAACGCAGCGAGTGTCCGCCCCTCGAATTGTCGTATGACGGTGAGCGCTCCGCCAACTGTATCCGCCATCGCCGCAAGTGCCGACAAGAGCAATGCGAGCCAAACGCTCGTCAATCGGAATTCCTCCCCATACATCGAAACCATCTTGATCTCTTCTAGGATGACAGGCACAACAGGATCACAGTATCGCCAAATTGGAATGGTGTCAATTTAGATATCTACCGCCCGTTACCTGTCCACCAAATCGACCGCACAACGCGAATACGATACAACATCAGCGGCGAGGAGGTGCAATCGCAATGTATGGTGAATGCTTTGGAACATACACTCGCTGGGCAGTGGTGTTCCTCATTATCTTTGTGTTGTTCGTCCTGTTGGTCCCATATGGTGGAGCAGCTGCGTATTGAACGGGAGGCCACACTTTCGGTGTGGCCCTCCGTAGTGGACAAGCCCGCATCCGTGAGACGAAACTGTGTCCGTTTTCGACAAATTTCTGCATGACATCCTTCGAAACTTTCCCGAAACAAACGCGATATTAACATCTGTCACGAGACGGCGTGTCAGCGTTGAATTTCTTTTGATTGCCCGCGAGCCAAGAGGCTCGTATAGTTCTAACCGGAAAGCGATTTCAGCTTAAAGGAGGGTCACTCATGGCAAGTCAGGCAGTGGTTCAGAACGTCGCTCAAGCTGGCAAAGCTCGCGCGGGCATGCAGAAGTTTGGCGGCTTTCTCGCCGGTATGGTTATGCCAAACATTCCGGCGTTTATTGCATGGGGCTTGATTACGGCATTCTTCATTCCTACTGGATGGACGCCGAATGCGAAGCTCGATGAACTCGTATCTCCATTCGTATCTTTTTTAATTCCAGTATTGATTGGTTTTACTGGTGGTCGACTCGTACATGGCAACCGTGGTGCGGTTGTCGGCGCCATTGCTACGGCGGGCGTGGCCGTCGGTGCCACCCAACCGATGTTTATCGGCGCTATGATCATGGGGCCGCTTGGTGGCTATTTGATCAAACAGTTTGACCGCATGCTTGGCGATCGCATTAAAGCGGGCTTCGAGATGCTCGTCAACACGTTTTCGGCGGGCATTATCGGCGGCGGGCTTGCGATTCTCGGCTTTTTGGTTGTACAGCCGGTCATGGATGCTGTCTCGACAGCATTGGGGGCTGCGGCACTTTGGATTACGCACATCCATCTGCTGCCGTTGATTGCTCTCTTTATTGAACCAGGCAAGGTGCTCTTCCTGAACAACGCCATCAACCATGGCATTCTGGAGCCGATTGGCGTACAGCAGGCGAAAGAAACGGGCAAGTCGATCTTCTTCTTGCTCGAAACAGACCCGGGACCGGGACTTGGCGTCCTGCTCGCATATTGGATTTTCGGTAAAGGGACCATTAAGCAATCTGCACCTGGTGCAATTCTGATTCAATTCTTTGGCGGCATTCACGAAGTATACTTCCCGTACATCCTGATGAAGCCGGTACTGGTTCTTGCCGTCATCCTCGGTGGTATGGGCGCAGACGCGACGTTCATGCTGTTGCATGCTGGCTTGGTTGCAACGCCATCTCCGGGCAGCATCTTGGCCGAGATCGCGATGACGCCAAAAGGCGGCTACTTCCCGGTGCTTGCGGGCATTTTTGTCGGCGCCGTAATTTCTCTTCTCGTCGCGTCGTTCTTCCTCAGCCGCTCGAAGGATGAGTTCAGCGACGACGCATTGGCGATGGCACAGGATATCGTCCGCGACATGAAGTCGCAAAGTAAGGGACAGGCTGCAACAGCGGGTAAGACCGTTGCTACGGCAGCACCCGCCTCCGTCGAAACGACGCTGACGGGCGTTCCGAGCCGCGTCATCTTTGCCTGCGAGGCCGGCATGGGCTCGAGCGCAATGGGGGCATCCATCCTGAAGAAGCGGTTGCGCGAAGCCGGTTATGACATTCCGGTCGATCACGTTCCAGTCAATCAGCTTCCAGCTGACGTGAACGTGGTGTTTACGCAAAGTAGTCTCGCGACGCGGGCAAGCCAAGTGGCGCCGAACGCGAAGATCTACATCGTGAATAACTTCTTAGACAAGAATACGTACGATGCGTTTGTCAACGAACTTGATCAACTGAAGAAGTGATGCGAGGTGCCGATGGCCAGCACACTGACCGATCGACAAAAGCACATACTCTATCTGATCCTTGACAACGAACACGGCATGGATATAGATGGACTGGCGCGCCGACTCGACGTGAGTCGGCGCACCGTGCATCGCGACCTACAAGCCATCCAAGGTTGGATTGGCACATTTGGACTTCATCTCGAAAGCGAAGACAGCAAGATGGTACTCACCGGAGCAGCCGGCGATGTCGAGCGCATGCGTGCGGCTGTCGGCGAGTTGCCGACTGTGCTTGCCATCACGCCGAAAAGCCGCGAGGTGTTTGTTGCGCTCGACTTACTCATGGAGCAAGGGCCGATGAAGCTCGCTTACTTGGGAAAACAACTGCGGGTCACGGCTGCGAGCCTGAGCCATCAATTGAACGATGTCGCAGCATGGTTGCGCGATCGCGGGCTACACATTACCCGCCGCCAAGGATACGGCGTCGAAGTGACAGGGGATGAAGAGCGCCGTCGGGAAGCACTCGCGGAGCTGGTGCATGCACAAATCTCGCCGATCGATTTCATGAAGCTCATGCACGCGGATGCATCGAAGCGAATGCGGCATCCGTTTTATCCCTGGCTCGAGCGCTGGTTTAAGCCAGAGGGCCTTGCCACCGTCGAGTCGGTGCTGCAGGAAGAACTGCAAGCTGTTTCGCCGCCGCTTGATGAAGCGGCGTTTTACAGTTTCTTGCTGCATGTTTTGCTCGCATGTGCGCGCATCGAGCAAGGCGCCGCTTTGTCGGAGCCGTCGTTCGAGAAAATGGATGAATCCCAAGATGAGGCCATCTGCCAAGCCATTTTGCGTCGCGTATTGCCGCATGTGGCCCCAGCGCCGGCCGAAGTACGCTACTTGGCCAAGCATTTGCGTGGTGCTAAGGTACGGATTGCCGAAGATGTACGTTTGCTGCCGATGAACCTGACGGCAATGGATTTGGCGTTTCAGTTGACCCGTGAGTTGGAGGCGGAATTGCAGATTTCACTCAGCGGCGATCGCGAACTTCTCGCTGGGATTGCACAGCATCTGGAGCCTGCCATTCACCGCATGACGTCAGGTCTTGGCATTCGAAATCCACTTTTACCTGAAGTCAAGCGCCAATACCCGGGGTTTTTCGAGGCTGTACGCCGAGCATGTGGCAAGGTGTTGGGACGGTATGGCATCGTTGCGCCGGACGAGGAGATTGGGTACCTGACCATGCATTTGGCGGCGGCGTACGAACGTCAATTGGCCGAGCGCGTATGGCATGTGCGGATCGTCTGCCCGAATGGCATTAGTTCGGCGCAATTGCTAGCCAGCCGTTTGAAAAAAGAATTTCCGAATGTCCTTGTCGTGGGTGTAGAATCGCTGCATTCGCTTCAGGAAACGGGTTGCGACTTTGTCGTTGCGACGACCGCCATTGACAACATGGAGTTGCCGGTGGCTGTCGTGTCTCCGTTTCTGCCACCAAACGATGTCAAACAAATCGAGCAGTTGATCACGCGCCTTGAGCGTGAGGCAGGAACGCGACAGCGCGCTCTGGCGAGTGAACGGGAAGCACAGTCGTTTGCACGCGCACGTTCGTTGGCCGAACAGGTCTGCAGCCAGATCACGTTACGCGAGATAGGGGCAGGACGACTTGCGGATGTCATTCAGCAGGCCGCGGACGACGCTGTGCACGTGGGTCACGCATGTGACGCCGATGGCGTCAAACGGGCGATTTTGCAACGCGAACGGCTGGGAAGCATCGTGTTGCCCGGTAAAGGTCTCGCCGTCTTGCACGCCCGCTCAAATGCATTGACGAATTGCCACATTGCCGTCTACCGATTGCGGCAGGCGATTGACATCAAGGGGGTGGGCGCTCAGAAGGAACGGGTTGATACAGTGCTTGTCTTGTTGGCAAAGATAGACGAAGACTTAGATGTCATAGAACTGCTGGGGAGATTGAGTGCAGCGCTCGTCACGGACGATCAACTCGTCGACGCGCTGCGAACTTCGGACATCGACGGCGTGCAAGGCCAAATGTTGGCGTCGATGTACAATGATGAGGAGTGAACAGACACATGCAAGTCCTTCAAGTATCGAATGTATTGCTCAACGTGCCGTCCGAAAGTAAAGAGGACGCGATTGCGCGGGTCGGCAACAAGCTGGTGGAGAACGGCTACGTTGCGGCACCGTATATCGAAGGCATGCTTCTGCGCGAGCAATCGATGACAACCTATATCGGCAATCACGTGGCGATTCCGCACAGTATGCCAGAGTATGTTCAGTATATTCAACAGTCAGGCATTGTCGTCGCTCAGTACCCTAACGGGGTCGATTTCGGCGGCGGAAATATTGCAAAATTGGTGATCGGCATTGCTGGCCGCGGCGAGGAGCACATGGAAGTGTTGTCGCAGATTGCGACCGTTTGCATGGAAGAGGAGAACGTCGAAAAGTTGGTCCAGGCGCGGACAGCCGACGAAGTGATGGCTGTGCTTGGTGGTGCGCTATGAAGAAGGCGGTGCACTTTGGCGCAGGCAATATTGGCCGAGGGTTCATTGGCTTGCTGTTGTGTGAAAATGGATACCAAGTGGTCTTTGCGGACGTCGTGCCGTCGCTTGTCGAACAACTGGCGGCTAAAGGTTCGTACCGCGTGATCACATTAGATACAGATGTTGAAACGAAGGAAGTCACAGGTGTACGTGCCGTTCTATTAGGCTCAGAAGCATGCCGGGAAGAGTTGGTTGACGCCGATCTTGTCACGACGGCGGTCGGTCTTGGCAACTTGGTGCACGTGGCTGGTGTGCTCGCGGACGGTTTGCAGCGCAGGATGGAGCGAAATCCCGACGCGTTGCTCAACGTGATCGCATGTGAAAATGCCATCCGGGCGACGTCGACGTTGCGCGAACTGGTGTACGAGCGCGCGGATGATCGTTTGCGGTCGTGGTTGGATGAGCACGTTGGCTTTCCCGACGCGGCAGTTGACCGAATTGCGCCCAATCGCGACGGATATGCGGCAGAACCACTCGATGCGGTTGTCGAGCGTTATTTCGAGTGGGATATTGAGCAGCCGGCGGTGCGCGGAGAGCTGACGTTGTCAGGGGCGACACTTGTCCGGGACTTGGGACCGTATTTGGAACGCAAGCTGTATTTGGTCAACGGCGCACACGCGGCGGCGGCCTATGCAGGCTATCGCCGCGGACATCAGACCGTACTAGAGGCGATGCAGGATCCTGTGATTGCGAAACTGGTCGCGGACGTCCAGGAAGAGGCGGCTCAAGGGCTGGCAAGCGCCCACGCTGATTTGTCGATCGAGGATTTGCGTCAGTACGCGAGTACAGTGCGTACGCGCTTTTTGAATCCTCATGTGGTCGATCACGTCGATCGCGTCGGGCGCGATCCATTGCGCAAACTGGCGGCTTCGGATCGGCTGTTTGGCCCGTTGCGCCAGACTCTGGCCATGGGGCACAAGGCCCGTGCCCTCACGAGCGCAATTGCGTTTGCACTCAGCTACGACAACGGGCAGGATGAATCTGCGCAAAAGGTACAGCAAATGATTGAAGAGCACGGGCTCAGTCAGACGATTGCGCAAGTGGCTGGTTGCACGGATAAAACTGTGGTAGCCTCGATAGTTAGGGAATATGAACGAATTCAAGGAGGCATTTGGGATGGAACGGCAAGTTGAACTGAAAAATCCGTCGGGGCTGCACGCTCGGCCTGCATCGTTGTTCGTCGCGGAAGCAAACAAGTTTGCAGCGGAGATTTTCGTCGAGGCGAAGGGTAAGCGCGTAAACGCAAAAAGTATTTTAGGGCTGCTCACGCTGGCCATCAGCCAGGGCACGACCATCAACATCATCGCTGAAGGGTCCGACGCCGAGCAGGCTGTCGAAGCGCTGTACAACTTGGTTGCCAGCGGTTTTGGCGAATAAGGCGGGTGTCGGACGTGGGAACTCGTTTGATCGGTATTGCGGCGTCAGACGGCGTCGCCATTGCACCCGCCTTTGTGCTCTCGGCATCGGTGAAGGTGGTTGAGGAGCGGCGAGGCGTTGAGATCGCTTCGGAAATCGAGCGCTTAGAAGTTGCCATCGGGGCTGCCAAAGCGGATCTCGAATCGCTCCGCGAAACGGCGGATGCGAAGCTTGGTGCAGAGCATGCGCAGATTTTCACGGCGCATATCCAAATCCTCGAGGATCCGGAGTTTGCCGGTGCCATCCGCGGCGTGATCGAAGGGGAGCAGGTAAACGCCGAGTTTGCGCTTGATCAGGTCGCGAAGCAGTTGATTGCGCTGTTTGAACAAATGGACAACGAATATATGCGTCAGCGCGCTGCCGATATTAAGGACGTCAGCCAGCGTCTGCTGGCCAGGCTGCAAGGTGGTTCGCAAAGCTCGCTGGCCGATATCCGCGAGCCGGTCGTGTTGGTCGCCAACGATTTGGCTCCATCGGACACCATTCAGCTGGATGCGTCGTTGGTGCGCGCATTTGTCACCGATATTGGCGGGCGCACGTCGCATTCCGCGATTATGGCGAGATCGCTTGGCATTCCTGCTGTGGTGGGACTTGGCGAGATTACGGCCAACGTGCAGGCCGGGCAGATGATTGCCGTCGATGGTACGGCAGGAGTTGTCGTTGTCAATCCAGATTCGGAAGAACAGGCATCGTTCAGCAACCGTGCCGCGGGAGAAGCCGAGGCGAAGGCGCGGCTGCTCACCTTGAAAGACGAGCCGTCGCAGACGCTTGACGGTCGCCGGGTCGAGTTGGCTGGAAACATCGGCACGCCGGCGGATGTCGACGCAGTGCTTGCAAACGGCGGCGAGGGTGTCGGTCTGTTCCGCTCCGAGTTCCTGTATATGAATCGGCCGGATGCGCCTTCCGAGCAAGAGCAATTTGCGGCGTATCGCGAAGTTGCCGAGCGGATGGGCGGCAAGCCCGTCATTGTACGCACGCTCGATGTCGGCGGGGACAAAGAGATACCGTACCTCGACCTGCCAAAGGAGGCAAATCCGTTCCTTGGCTACCGCGCAATCCGCGTGTGCCTGGATCGCACCGAGCTGTTTGATACGCAATTGCGGGCCATTTTACGGGCTTCGCATTATGGCAAGTTGCGTATTATGTTCCCAATGATTTCGACCATTTCAGAGATTCGGCAGGCAAAAGCGCGCGTTGAAGCGGTGAAAGCGGAGTTGCGAGCCGCGGGCACACCTTTCGATGAGAATATCGAGATCGGGATCATGATTGAGATTCCTGCGGCGGCGGTGGCGGCAGATCTGCTGGCGAAGGAGGTCGACTTTTTCTCGATTGGCACGAACGATCTCGTCCAATATACGATGGCTTGTGACCGCATGAACGAACGCATTTCGCACTTATACCAGCCCCTGCATCCGAGCGTTTTGCGTCTTGTGAAGATCGTGATTGATGGAGCGCATCGGCATGGCAAGTGGGTTGGCATGTGTGGTGAATTGGCAGGAGAACTGAATGCGGTACCCGTGCTTTTAGGCCTCGGGCTCGATGAGTTCAGCATGAGTGCCGGTTCCATTCTCAAGGTCCGCGAACGAATTCGCAGCTTACGGATGGACGAGGCACAGGTATTGGCCACTGAGGTTTTGGAGTTGGATAGTCAGGAAGATGTGTTGAGGAAAGTGCAAACCTGGGCGTAATCGCCTCAATCAAGAGTCAGAGACATGAAGCGGCTGGGCGTATCGGCGCACCGGCCGCTTTTTGCGATTGGATGGCCCATTGTTCACACGATGCATGTCAACTATGATACATGAGAGAATAGAGATATAGCCATCGTCTCTACAGGGAGAGTTGACATGAGCGAACTATCGGACGACATGTTGCTTTCCGCCATCGCTGAGGGCAGGCGCGATGCAATGGAGGAACTGTACGATCGATTTGCAGGATTTGTATACAGTTTCGCCTATCGGGCCGTGGGGAACGCGTCTGCTGCAGAGGAGATTGTACAGGACGTGTTCGTGAAAGTCTGGCGTATGGCGGATCGCTACAACGCGTCGCTTGGCAAAGTTTCAACGTGGTTGCTGTCGATTGCACGGAATGCGGCTATCGATCATCATCGTCGCCATCGTCGGTATCAGTTGGTTGAAAGGGAGGACGGGGTGCTGCCAGAGGTTGCTGATGATGCTCCCACCCCAGAATGGGTCGCAGAACAGGCCGATATACGCCAACGCTTGCGGCAAGCTTTGAACCAACTGCCTTTGGACCAGAGGCAGGTTGTTGAACTGATGTATTTTCGGGGTTATACGCAACAGGAAATTTCCGAACGCCTCGGTATTTCGCTGGGCACTGTGAAAAGTCGGGCACGTTTGGCCATGGCGAAGCTGCGCGAACGGCTCAGGTCATTGGGATTGGAGGTGGAACAGCATGGCGAATCGGTTCTGTGAACTGTGCTCTTTGTATGCACTAGGCGGTCTGGCCGAAGAAGAAGTTATACCGTTTGAGCGACATCTCGCTACGTGCCCCGACTGTCAAGAGGAGTTGGCCTCGCTGCGCGCCGTCACAGATGTCTTGTCTCTCGACTTTGATTTCGTTTCGCCACCTCCGGGTATGCGTGAACGTGTACTAACGGCTGTCTTTGCCCATCAACCCGAATCCCGGAGCCGCTCGGAAGTAACGGGTGAAACGCAGCGGATCGACGTCGACGTATCTACACTTCCTCGAGACCAGGAGCCATTGTCAGCACCTAAGCAGCTTGCACCCACGGCAAATGCGTCATCAAGACGTCGGCGACAATCCTTGATATGGTGGGCAGTATCGTGGGCAAGTCTCGTTGCCATAGCTGGGGGGTTGACATGGCGTAATCTAGGTTCGGGCACGAGTCCAGTCGGACGAGTCCAGTCGGAGAAACAGATGCAGTCGACGTCCGGAGTTGGTAGTGCGCATATGTGGATCACGACGACCACGCAGGGCAAGGAACTACTGATTCGTTTCAAAGGGCTGAAGCGAACCGTAGGGACAGAGGTGTACCAGGTTTGGACGATTCAAAAGGGCCATGCGCCTCAATCGGCCGGTATCTTTACGCCTGATGCTACAGGCAATGCGTTGTTTGCGGCATGGTTCCCGAAACAGAATGTAAACGTCATTGCTGTGACCTTGGAGCCAAAAGCTGTCGATCAAAAACCCCTGGGAACCATGATGTTTCAAACACAGATCTCCACGTGAATCACAACTGACCCGTGAATGTGATCTCAACATACTCGTCACCCCGTATCTCTTTGTATCCAGAGTGCGGGGTGATTTTGTATGGGATCTGCTGGCCGTCTGTTGTTGGTATCCACATGGTGGGTTTTGGGTTACGAGTGGCTGGTTTCGGGTGTTAATAAGGCTCTAGGGAGCAAGTTTATTGACGGTTTACAAAAACAGATGGCGATGGCTGTGCAATCGACTCCATATCACTGGTATGGGTGGGTTCTACAGCATGTTCTGGTTAGGTGTGCACATATGTGCGCCTACTGCGTGATGGTTGGGGAACTAGCTGTCGCCTTGGCTTTCGCTTTCTGCGGGTTCGCCTGTCTTTATGGCAAGCCAAGTCAACTTGTAGCTCTCGTTGGGGTCGTCGCGTGTGGCGTGGCGAGTTTCATGGTTGCTAACTTTTTCCTGTTGCAAGGAGGGGCGTATTTCTTTCATCCGTCCGATCCGTTCGACGAGGGTATTCCGGTGGATCTCCTGATGCTGCTGTTACAGTTGGTACTCGCTGTGGACACCTGGAACGCATTTCGTTCTTGTCGAGTGATCCAAAACACCAATCCATCCGTATATCGATGCGAACATCAAAAAAATGAGTATACGGAGGAGACGAATCAATGAAAAAAGCCACGATGATTGCCGCTTCCACGGTTGCTGCTTTAACGTTAGGCACGGTTACAGGTACGGCGTTTGCCAGTACCAACACTTCTGCGGTTATCAAACCGTCGCCAGTAACTTCGAACGCAGCGGTAGATTTGCGCGTCAGCCTGGATAATCTCCTGGCGCAGCACGCGGTGCTTGCCATCGAAGCTATGGAAAAGGGTTATGCAAATGCCCCGGACTACAACGCAGTGGTTGCTGCACTTGATCAAAACACACAGGGACTGACGCAAGCGATTGCATCTGTGTACGGTACGTCAGCGGGCGCAGAGTTTAACAAAATGTGGAGTGCACATATTGGCTTTTTTGTTGACTATGTGGAGGCTACGGCAAAAGGAGATGCCGCTCTACAACAGCAGGCCTTGAACAATCTTGAGCAGTATAAAACGCAATTCGCGCACTTCTTGGCCAGTGCAAATCCGAACTTGAGCGCCTCGGCGTTGGCGGAGGGATTGCAGGAACATGTCAATGAGTTACTGACGGCGTTTACGGACTACGTCAATAAGGATTACAATGCTGCAGCTGAGGAAATGGTCACGGCCTACAATCACATGTTCATGGTTGGTGATGCGTTATCCGCCGCGATTGTCAAACAGTTTCCTCAGAAGTTTGGCGAGATGGCAACGGATACGGCCGCAGCCAATCTACGCGTGACACTTGATCAATTACTTGCGCTTCATGCAGATTTGGCGAATCTCGCAATGGAAGAAGGGTACACTGGCTCACCGGATTTCGATGCCATTGCGAACGTGCTCAACCAAAACACGACGGATCTCGCAAACGCGATTGCATCTGTGTATGGTGCCCAAGCGGGGGCGAAGTTCAATCAGATGTGGAGTGCACATATTGGATTCTTCGTCGACTATGTGCATGCGGTCGTTCAGGGTGATTCCGCGGCGAAACAACAGGCGCTCGACAATTTAGCTGAATATAAAACACAGTTTGCACAATTTCTTGCCAGTGCGAATCCGAATTTGGATGCAACGCAGTTGGCAGATGGACTGCAGGCGCATGTCAACGAGCTGCTTGGCACGTTCAATGACTATGTGAACAAGGACTACACCGATTCGGAATCGATGTTTCAAGAATCATACAACCACATGTTTATGACGGGAGACGGTTTGGCCGCCGCAATTGTTAAGCAGTTCCCAACGAAGTTTGAAAGTGCGGGGGATACGTGGACATGGTCAGCCTTGTCGCTTGAAGTGAATCAAATGGCGTCGAGTATGCCATTGGGTGTTTGGGGCATCAATCCAAGCACTGGTCAAAGTGAGCTCTGTGTACCCATTTGGTATGTGATGCAAGTGCTTCGTCATATTGGGGTTCAAAGTCACTGGAACGGACATACGTGGGCGCTAACGACCAGTGCGAAAACCAACTGGAATTCCAGTTTCGCTGGAGGGAACGTGGCCCTTTCGGTCAATGGTCACACGGTAGGAATGGCGAATGACGTCGTTCTCACCGACCCGTATTCCCATAAACCGACCGCATTCATGACGATGAGTGACGTTGCTAAGGTGCTTCAGGACCTGGGTGTATCTTTCCAATGGGCTGGATCGACACTCGATATCATGTAACCGTCGAAATAAGCTGGGTAATTTCACAGAGAGGGAAGCATGAGCGGTGTTCAGACCGCTCTTGCTTCCTTTTCGCGGGTCAATCTGAAATTTACATGGAGTTAAACGTCGTGATGACGATGCATATGACGAGAACCCCGCCCAGGAGGAACACATCGGTTGGGCGTAATTTTTCACGCACGCCACACGTTGGTGGGAAAGACGTTCGGAAGACGTTACGTGCTGTCATCGCGTCCGCCGTGGTATCACCAACACGCAGTAAGCGAATGAAGAACGGCGCTAGAATGTTCGCGGTTCGCCAGATCTCCAAGCGCAACGTCTGGCGTCGCTTCTGCCAGGCGAGTGTGCGGGCTCTGTATGCCCTCATTTGTGTACGATACATTTGCTCAATCGCTGGGATGAAACGACAGACGAGGGCTGCCGTCCAACCACTCACCTGACACCAGGAATCAGGCAGACGCAAAGCGCGGAGCCCGCGGTGGATGGCTGATCCAAATTGAATCGGCGAAAAGTCGCTTACAAACAGCTGACCAAGCTGCAGAAAGCACCAATAGGGAATGATTTCGCGGATCGTTCGCAAACAAGCCGCCGTATGAAATGCCCAATTGGCATGAAACGGTGGGCCAAGCTGCAAGCCTGCGATGGTACTCGTGAGTATGGCGAAACTCAGCCACACCCAACTTAGCCGCAGTGTCGTTCGCCACTTGGCGCCAAGGAGTGCCAACATCAGAATCGTTGCGACGGTTCCCGATAGACTGGCTGGCCATGTGTGAACGAACGCAATGGCAACCGTCATGCTGCTTATCGATATCCAGCGCACAAAAAGATTCGGGTGGCAAGTACCTAGCGCTGCTTCTGGCGCTGTGTCACTTACTGCTGCGGTGGCTGTATGCAGATTGGCTGAACAGTCAGATCCCGATGGCATAGGATCAACGGGATTGACTTCGCCTGAAAGCACCGTTTGGCAGATCTCCTCAGCGATTGCATCCGCGGAAGAGAGGCTTGCTTCCTTAATCAATCCGGTCTCGCGCAGGTGTGATACGACACGCAACAGCGGAGACAAACCAACGCCGTTTTCCAGGAGAATCTCTGGCTGCTGAATGAGATCACGAGGGCAGCCGTCAAACCGGATGCGGCCATGTGCAAGGACGATCACGCGCGTTGCAAAGGTAAGCATATCGTCGAGATCGTGCGTTGTGGCGACGACGGAGCCACCGTTTTTGACGTGTCGGCCGAGTGCTTCGAGTAGGGCTTTACGCGCATCGCGATCCAGTCCTGCGGTCGGTTCGTCGACGTAAAGCCAGGGTGTATCGTTTGCCATAGCAAGCGCAAACGCAAACTTGCGCTGCATTCCTGTGCTCAAGCGCACGGGTACGTCCGTTGCTCGCAGGCGGTCGAGGCCGAGGTGCTCCAAGTGCTGCCTCTGGAAATCTGGCCAGGACCGCTCGACTTCCACTCGCGTCTTCTGCAAGTTGAATGCAAACTCTTCCGCCGCCGTTGCCGCGAATAACCCCGTTTCGGGCGACTGATACAAATAGCTTGCATGAATCTGTGCCTGGCTCACTGGCAAGCCATTACAGAAAACCTGGCCATTCGTGGGAACCAGCATGCCAGTTAGCACATCGAGCAAGGTCGATTTGCCAGCGCCATTGGCACCAACAATGGCAATCCACTCCCCAGCTTCTGCTGTAAACGAAATATCGTGGAGCACTCGTGCGCTTTCGCGTTCAACCGAAATTCCATCGACTCGCAACTGCATGCAAGAGTCCCTCCGTCCATTCTGTTTCCGTCAGTGGCGTCAAGTTCAGTCCTAGACGTCGGTTGCTCGATCGCGCTGCATGTACGAGTACGGGCGGATCGAATCGATATTGTTCACACGGGGTGGTTCCATGGTTTTCCGCGTAGAAGAAGGATGTGACCGGCATGTCTGCCACGAGCTTGCCTGCATCAAGAACAAGGACACGATCTGCCGTCAATACATCTTCCATGTCATGCGTGACGAGGAAGATGGTCTTGCCTTTGGCAGCAAGCCTGCGAAACAGACGGCGCATGGTATCGCGGGTAACCGGATCGAGCTCGGCTTGCGTTTCATCCATGACAAGAAAATCAGCCCCGGATGCAATGGCGCTAGCGATGCAAAGGCGAGCCAGCTGACCGCCCGAGAGATGGTGTACTGGCGTGGAAAGGCGGACGGCTAGGCCGAATTGCCGACACAGGGATTGTATTTCGTTGCGCATCGAGATCCAATCCATCGCCAGTCCCTGGAAATCGCGTGACGCGAGCGCGATGGCCAGTTCTTCTTCCACGGTGCCACCGAGAATCTGTGCGCTCAGCGGCTGGAATCCCATCTGTACCTGTCGCCGTTCGGCGGTGAAAGGCTCACCCAAAATCGTGATTTGACCTGAGGCAATAGGCACCAAGCCGACCATCACCCTCGCGAATGTCGTCTTGCCAGCACCGTTGTGGCCAACAATCGCGATCACCTGTGGCTCCTCAACGGTGAAGGACACGTCTTGTAATACAGGTTCTTCGATGCCGACACGTCGAACAAAGACCTGGTTCCATGCCATGCAGACAGGATGCATCGTTCGCACCTCGTATGTGTAGGAATGTTGGATCTAGCACCAATCGTTAACCTGTGATATATATTAGGTTAACAATTGATTTTTTGCAAAGGGGAGCGATGCATGAAGTTTCGTGGATTGATTTTCTGTGCCTTGTTTGTTGCACTGTTTGCCGTCCTAAGTCTTGTCCAGCTTCCGATTGGTTCCGTTCCTATCACCTTGGAGACGCTCGTGGTCATGGTCTGTGGTGCCTTGCTTGGTCCGTGGTATGGAGGTCTCACCTTCGTTTTGCTGATACTGCTCGATCTCGCGGGTCTGCCGTTGATTGGGGGACATGCTGGGCCAAGCCTGTTGCTAGGACCCACAGCCGGATACATATGGGGATGGCCGTTCTGCGCGTTTTTCGCAGGATGGGTCGCACAGCGGATTCCCGTCGGATCGCGCGGGGAGTGGTGGAAGCTGATCCTCGTATTATTCTTTCTCGGCGACTGCATCTGTTACATCCCAGGCGTCCTTTGGCTGCGACACGCGGTACCGTCGCTCAAGCCCTGGGGGTCTGCACTCGCAGGCGGCATGTGGCCATTCTTGCCTGGGGACTTCGTCAAGGCAGTGATTTCTGCCATCATCGTGCAGCGCGTGCGTCGTATCTACCCGACAGAACGCATGATTGGCGGCGAGCGCTTTGTGCAATCAAACGGATGATGCGAGAGACCTGGCGGTGAGCCAGGTCTTTGCGTTTGTGCGCCTGCATGGGCGATGGTTAGGCGGAGAGCGGCCCCTGCCGGATTATGGCGTCGTAGGTTTTTCGTGCACGGAGGGCAGGGGGCGGTTGACGAAGTAGATGCTGACGAGCACGAGTACCAAGCCGGCGATGAGCGAAAATGTGATTGCTTCGTGCATGAGCGCGGCGCTCGCAAAGGCAGAGATCAGTGGGATGAGAAATGTGTACGAAGCGATTTTTGTGGCCTCACCGGTTCCGATAAGCGTGAAGTAGACGAGCCAGCCGATAGCGATGACGATCACGGAAATGATGCAGAACAGCAGGATGAATTCGCCGGTCCAGTGAATGGATTGCATCGGTTCTGTGGCACTGCCGATGGCGCTCATCAACACGCCACCGATAAGGAGTTGGATGGCGACGAGCCATACCGGGTCGACGAGGCCCGACGTCTTTTTGACGTAGACGGTGCCAAACGCCCAGGACACAGAAGTTGCCAAAGCCAAGATCACGCCGGTGGGAGAACTGTGCATACCATTGAGACTGCCGAGGCTGATGACGCCTACGCCGACGAATCCGAGCACGAGACCAATCACTTTCCATGAGTGCATCGGATCGCCCAGCCATAGCCATGACAGGATGCCTACGAGCATCGGCTGCAAGAAAACAATGGCAGAAAAGAGGCCGGAAGGGAGATAGGCCAGGCCAATCGTCTGTAGTGCGTAGTAGAGGACGATGTTGAGCAAGCTTGAAATGAGATAGATAGACCAGGTCTTTCGAAAGTTTAGCCGACCAGAACGGGTGATACTGGCCACGATGAGTAAGATGATGCCTCCAGCAAGCGTGCGCATCCCCGAGAACAGAATGGGCGGCGTGAAAGCCAACGCCATTTTCGACAACGGCCAGTTAACGCCCCACGCGGTCACGAGAAACGCAACCATCAACGCCGTTCGAGCACTGCCAGTGCGCATGGGTGATCACTCCTCGAGCGTGACATACCCATTTATGATAGCGCCAGTTGCAAAGCAAACCAAATGGCCTGCCGTTTTCGCGATGCTCGCGTTGCGATGTATCATTCACATTATGTACCCATCGGCACAGCAAAAGGCGGCAGGAAGCGACTCCTACCGCCTCGACATTCCTTAATATGCAGCGCCGCCAGCGCAGGAACCGCCGCCGGCATAGCCCGGTACCAGCAGAATGAACAGGACAAAGATAATCAGGAACACAACAGCCCAACGGGTATATCCCCCAAAGGCGCCCCCATCGTACACTCAGGTTTCCTCCCTTTCCTCAATAGCCGACTGCTGCACCGCCAGCGCAGGAACCGCCGCCCACATAGCCTGGTACCAGCAGGAAGAACAGCACGAAGATAATCAGAAATACGACAGCCCACCGTGTGTATCCGCCAAACGTTCCGTACATCGCAATCCCTCCCCTCGAACTCGACATGGTGCAGGTTATGTCGCCGAACAAGTGACAGAGCAGGGCGGATGAAGGGGGTAAGGAGCACATTTCCACGAAACAGAGAAGATGACCTGATGGGAACCTTGTGATGCTTAACGGCATACAGTGCATCCTGACGTATCGAGATGGGTTTCTGATGGTCGATGGCAGGATGGTATGAGGGAGAATAGCATGACTATTGTAGTATTTCACAACAGATCGGTATTAGGTCGGCAGTTGATTGCGAGTTGGCAGCAAAAATATGACCGAGCTAGCGAAAACCCTATGATTGACAGTTGCTCGCTCGATGAATTGGAGCAGATTGACGCTCAACTTGTCATCCTTGCGTCGGATGTGCTCTCGGAATTTGAACAATCCGTGTTGGACAAGTGCAGGCTGTTACAACTCCGTGTATTGCCTGTCCTTGGTCGCGGCATGACGGTTTTCGTTGGTCCTCTCGAAGCCCCTGGGACCAAAGGATGTGCGACCTGCTTACAATTGCGTTGGGAAAGCAGTTTTGAGCGCAGTGTTCTTCGTCAGTTCTTTGGCCAACAAGGTGGCAGCACTACACACGAGCAACTAGCCGAGCCTTTCGAGATGTCCGCGGACGCGGTTGAGCGGGTAGGCGACATGGTTGCGAAAGAGATACAGTCCATCCTGCAGCCTCGGAGTGTACCCAACTCGAAAGGCAAGGTTGGTATCTGTAGCGACGATGACGTCGAGTGGGTGCCCATTCTTCCGAGCCACGATTGCTCTCGTTGCGGACTTGTGCCAGATGACGATCCCACGCTCGCGCACATGAATTTCACGCCATGTGCGGTTGCGGACGCAGAGTCGCTGCGGGTTCGGAGGATCGACTTTGAACAACTGAAGCGGATGTTCTTCCATCCAGAAGTGGGGTATATTTCTGTTGTCAATGAACATTGGGACGACATGGCGTTCGCGCAGGCCGCGGCGTTCATATATACGCCTTCCGGTGCGGAGATTGCCGGTTATGGTGCTGGTCCAACACTCACCGCCGCAAAGCAATCTGCTATGCTCGAAGCGCTTGAGCGCAGTTGTGGATTTCAAGCGATCAATCGCAAGCCTGTTGTCTTTGGCAGCTACAAGGAGCTTGCTGAAGCCGCCATTCATCCGTCGCATTTTGGACTACATCGTTACGAATTGCTGTCATCAGCTTATTCGTTTATAGAGCCTTTCGACGAGAATACAAAGTATTCGTGGGTATGGGCATATTCGACGAAGAAGGCAAAACCCGTCCTCATTCCGGAACAAATCGCTTATTATGGGCCAACTGCCGATCACAAGCGATTCGTCACAGAGTCGTCGAATGGCTGCGCAATCGGAGGAACCCTGGAAGAGGCGGTCCTGTACGGGATCTTTGAAGTCCTTGAGCGGGACGGCTTCCTGAACATGTGGTACGCGAAACTGCCGGTTCCCGAGCTGACACTTGTCGCTGGTTGTCCTACGAGAACGGCAAATCTGCTCCGAATCTTGGATGGCATCGACTACGAGGTGCGCCTGTTTCAGTTGTCACCCGATCTCGACATACCTGTCGTTTGTGCGGTCGCTATCCATCGACTGAATCATTACCCGAAAGTGGTGAGCGGAACGGCGTGTCACCTAAATCCAGATGAAGCCGTTTACAATGCGCTTCGTGAGCTGACGGTACAAGTATGTAATCTCCGGCGATCGCCGGAGGCGAGGCGTGAACAAATCGTGAAGATGCTTGAGGATCCGACCAAGATCAAAGATATCCTTGATCACAATGCTGTGGCAGCTTTGCCCGCAGCATATCCGCGTTGGACGTTTCTATTAGAACGAAAAGAGCAACGACGTATCCAGTCCGTCGAACAAACGTACCTACATGCATCCGGCCATGACCAACATGCTTCAAGAGACATGCAATCCATCCTCGAGTCTCTTCTTTGCGATTTACATGCACGAGGGTTTGATGTTGTTGTGGTTCAACAAACGAGTCCGGAAGTGTCCTCGGCAGGCCTCTGTGCTGTCAAAGTTCTCATTCCAGGCATGACCCCAGTGACATGGGGATATGGCCTGCAAAGAGTCAGGGGGCTGTCGAGATTGTTCGAGTTGCCCTATCGCCTGGGCTATGCGAATCGCATATTGACAGAAGGCGATTTGAATCCGGATTGCCATCCGTTTTCGTAGTGTTCATGTCGGTCGGGCTTTTCCATATTGTCCTGAGGAACGATTCAATATCGTTTATGACTGACGAAGAAGACAATCGTCTTCGCAAAATGTACGCAACTGCATAGGATATATCAACACCGCACAAACAAAATGGTCTCTGCATGTCGAGTGTGGCGAGATCGGGGTGCCATTAAAATCCTGGCAAACTCGACCGTTCCCCAGTATAATGAGCCTAGTCAAGTGGTGATGGGGCTCACCAAAACCGCCCGCGAGGGCTGATGGCTCCTGCAACCTGCCGATTGCACTGCAATTGGCAGGTTTGCAGGGGCCTTTTTTGCGTGCGGGGAAAATGGGGAGGAGATTCACATGCAGGAGTGGAAGCGAATTGCCGCCATCTCGCTAGGCGGGGCCATCGGCGGTCTGTTGCGTGCGCTTGTCAGTTTGGCTGTTGGGAGCTGGGGTAAGTTTCCCATCGACTATTCCCTGATCAACATCGTGGGTTCCTTTCTGCTAGGTGTGATTCAACAAACAGCTCTCCGACGCACGTGGCCGGACTGGCTGATTGCCGGCCTGGGTACAGGTGTCATGGGCGGATTCACGACATTCTCCACCTTTGTCGAAGGAACGATGCACCTGTTTGTGGATGTTCCAATCCTTGGTTTCGTTTACATCCTGGCCAGTGGACTCGGCGGCCCGGTTGCAGCCTGGTCTGGACAGTGGTTGATTGTCGCATGGAGCCAACGGTTCGAGCGTTCGGCCGAGGAGGTGTCGGCGTGATCGGCACAACGATTTGGCTGACCACCGGAGGTTCGGCCATCGGAGCTCTTGCCCGTTACGGTGTGGGGAGGTTCGTGGGGCGCTGCAATCGATCCGCCTTTCCATGGGGTACCTGGCTGATCAATGGGTTTGGCACTGCGTTATTCGGCATCTTTGCAATCGCATTTGCGCAGAACGCGCCTTCTTTGTTTCTATTGTTAGGGGCGGGTTTTTGTGGAGGTTTTACAACGTTTTCCGCACTTTCGCTTGAAACGGCTACGCTATTTCGTGCAAACCGCCTGCTGTCCCTTGCGTATCTGGTCAGTTCGCTCGGGATAGGCCTAGTCGTAGCCTGGCTTGTGCAACTTTGGCTGTAGCCCGCCTGGTCGCCTGTCCATCGCGATCGCATGACTCTCACCATAGTTTAACTATGTGAGAAATGGAGGGGCAGCGATGCAATGGGGGATTTGGCTGGCGAGCGCTTTGATTGGAGCAGGCTCCAACGCGGAGATAGCATTTGGGTGGCCACGGCGCAACTGGGTGGACATGGTGTTGGCCGTGATGTCTGCTGGCTGTCTCTGGTTTGGTGGCGTGAGCGCACTGCGAGCCGGCCAGCCCTTGCCCTCCGCTCTCGCGCATAGGATTGGAATCGGCATGTTGTTTGTCATGGGAGGCTGGACGATTGGGCATCGTTTGTTAGCATCGACATCACGCGAACAACATGCGGAAGAAGATGGCCTCTTTGGCGGTCGCATGGCCTTATGGCTGGCGCAATGTCTAGCCAGTTTTTGTATAGGCCTCGGGGCCGGATTGAGCCATCTCCATATCGTTGCGACCACCGTCTTCGCGGCGTTATCCGGAATGTGTATCGTATCACGCTCGCGGTTTACCTTTACCCGCAATCGCCCGCAACAACAACCCAATTCCAAAAATGACGAGCGTGACGATACACTGTAACGTCGTTGGCGGTATATCGTCCAAGCTGTCGATCATGCTTTTGACGGTAGGCAATTCGACGACGATCGAGGCGGCAGCCCAAGCCATCATGACGGCGCCAAGGGGAAGGATCCATACTTGGCGCTCCGCTTGCTTGGCTAGATAAAGCGACGCGGCGACGAACACGGGGATACTTGCCAAGGACCATGCGATCAGCCACAAGCGATTGCCCTGCAACGTGGATCCCAACCAAATGATGTTATCCAAGTTTCCTATAAACGTTAAGAGAAAGAGGCGGCAGATAGGCCAGATGTACAGGCTTGGCGAACGCCCGGGGTCGTCATGTGTATCCGAAGCGAGCAGCCGCAGAGCCATCCATGCGAGAAGTAGTGATGAGAGAATTTGAAACCCCAGATGGTGCAGCAACCTATCGACGCTGGCGGCGGCCATGATTTGGGCCATAGCGAGCAGGCAACCTACGGCCACAATCACTCGCTTTCTTACGCGATTCAGGGAGGCTGGCATCAGAATCCCTGCGAGTAAGGCGTTGTCGACAGCTGTCATGATGACCACGAGCAAGATTTTGAACAAAGGCGCCATGATGTTTCTCCCGTCCCAATTGATTGACAAGCAAGAAGCCCCTACCCACGTGCGCAAACACGGGGCAGGGGCTATCAGTCCACGCAGGTGGACGGTTCTGGTGAGCTCCATCACCAACGTATTGTGGTACTAGCTTATGCACCGAAGGTTCAATCATTCCTTGTCGATTTCACAGGTAACGGACGATGGCGCCGGAACACAAACATGTGCATAAGGAAATAGGAAAGAGACGATGAAATAAACATCGCGCCTCCCTTTGCCATATTGCTGCTCACAATATACGGAAGGTTGCGGTGCGTGACCAGATAGTCGTTGGCAAACACCAGAATGCCATCATTCATGCCGATATTCAGTAAGGACTGTAAGATGAACTTCAGCTTTTCCCGAAACGTCCCCTTTGCAACATCGGCGAACGTCCAAAAGCGGTTCCAGATATAACTGTTTACAATCGCGGCCACAACGCCAATGGTATTGTAGACAGTGAGCCACCATGAAGAGCGCGTCGGAAAGAAGATTAGCAGGATGTTCAAAGCGCCGAGATCGACAGCCGCGTTCATCAAGCCGACAAGCAGAAATTTGCAGTAGCGCCGTACATAGCGGCGAAGAACACGCAGTTTGTGCACAGACTCTGACCCCTATCATCCGCGACGTTCGCGGTCTGTCTGTGTACAGTATATATGGATTGCACGTCGTCGGCATGTTGGTTTGTAAAGGTAAACGCTCACATATTTGTTTGTGGCAATTTGCCGATGCACGCCAGACCAAAGGCGCCGTGAGACCAAAGCACGTGTTCCACTTGTCGGGCCATATCGTCCTCACATTCGACAACGACCACAATTTCGGTCGGCAACGTCTGTGCACGGCGTTTTCGGCGGTTTTGTACCCACTTGATCAGAAGGCCAATCGCAAAGCCGCCGGCGAAACCACCCAGCCCCCACACGACGGGTCCGAGCGGCAGTATGAAGCCATAGACGGTGCCAAGGAAACACCCCAACGCGGCAGCGAGCGATGCCAAGTCAAAATATGCCCGTTGGTCTGAATGATTTGCCGTGTCGGCGCTCGGTCCATTGGAACGGCGGACCAGCGGGACGGCCAACACAGACTCGGGACCCAGATTGAGCTGTTGCAGCTTGGACAGAGCCGCTTCAAGTTGCAGGGAATGATCAAACGAAGCGACAAATCGCATAGGCCTCGTATCACCTTTTCTGTGAAGTGGAAACGACCAATTGCGCTGGTAGTGCGAAGTGAGAAACACGGCTTGTTCGCGATCAAAAAGCTTGTTTCGTTCCACCGTGATCACGTATGCATAGTACGCTGGGAAGCTGAACATCGAGGGTATAAAGAGTGTCCACTCAGGGTTGAGAATTTGCATGGCCATCTGTTGTTGTCCGCTCGTCAAATAGGCAATGCTGGTCAGAACGTGCGACTTGACGATGATGGTTGTCCACCAGCTAATCTCAAAAAACGCTGTCAGGACGCGGTGGGTGTAAATGGCACCAACGCCAGGAGCCAAAAGTGACCACAGCCAGCCGACGACCGGATTTTTCTTGGACAAGTAGTTCCACTCGATTTGCCGAATGGACATGGCAAGCGGGGGGGCGGCACCTTGTCCGATGTCCGTAAGAAGGTTGCCGTCCCGGGCAATCAGATAGCTGTGATGCATCGCAAACACGAAAATGGGGCCATATGTGAACAGCAGAAAGCCGATTTGTTCATGACTTAACACCTGTTTGGCGGCGGTGAAGTGTCCCGTGAACGTCTCGAGAATTGCGACGTTGAAGTGTGTTTCGACGTTCACAGCCACTTCCCAGCCAAACAGGATCCACCCAAGCAGGTATTGGCCGAGTAACAGGTGCCCAAACCCCGGCATGAACCAAGACCATGCGATGGCCACCCAGGGTTTGGTGCGATGAATGAGGTTGAGGTGTAATGGCCCAAGAAAGGCAATGCGTCTGCGTCCGAGATCGTGTGCAAGCATGCCTACAGGATACTGCATATGAGGAAAATTTATGTACAACGCGCAACCATCACAAGTTGAACAGTTGCGCGCTAGCGTCCATGTAGTTGGCGTTGTCTTTAACCCCAAACTTCGCGCGAAATCTCGACCACATGCGCAAGCTTTGTCCACTGCTCGTCTTCGGTGAGCAAGTTGCCCTCCTCTGTGGAAGCGAAGCCGCATTGTGGGCTCAGGCACAATTGTTCCAGCGGGACAAACTTCGTCGCTTCTTCGATCCGCCGTTTGACCTCGTCTTTGTTCTCCAGTTGGCCCGTTTTGCTCGTGATCAGGCCGAGCACGATTTGCAACGATTTGCGATTGACAAAACGGAGCGGTTCGAAACCACCGGCGCGATCACTGTCGTACTCAAGGAAGAAGCCGTCGATGTCGAGACGTTGGAACAGCGTTTCCGCCACCGGTTCATAGCCGCCGGAGGAAATCCAGGTGGAGCGGAAATTGCCGCGGCAAATATGCATCGTGATCGCCAAGTCGGATGGCCGGCCCTGAACTGCAGCGTTGATCGTCTCTGCGTATTTGTCCTCCAGGCGCTTCGGATCCCAGCCCTTGGCGACGATTTGTGCCCGTTGCTCCTCGGAACACAGATATGCCCACGCGGTGTCGTCGAGCTGTAGATAGCGACAACCGGCGTCGTAGAAGCTTTGGATCGCCTGCTTGTAGGCGAGGCCGAGATCCGTGAAAAATTGGTCTTCGTCCGGATATGCGTTGGGATCGATCTCGCCGCGAAAATGGAGCATGCTCGGGCTCGGGATCGTCATTTTGGCAGGGTGGTCGCCGGCGACGGAGCGCAAAAAGCGGAAGTGATCCAGCATAGGATGCTGGCTAAAGCCAAGCTTGCCGACGACGCGAATGGCGCGCGGGCGAGTGGTGACTTGGTGAAACTGAATGCCGCCCGCTTGCGGTTCATATCCTTGCACGCCATCCAGGTGTTCCAGAAAGTCGAAATGCCACCAGGAACGGCGCAGCTCGCCATCCGTCACGGCGGCCAGCCCAACTTCCTTTTGCTTGGCCACCAGGCGAGTGATTTCTTCATCCTCAATCGCGCGCAGCGCCGCTTCGTCGATCTCGCCCTGCAAGCGCTTTTGACGCGCCTCTTTTACGCGCTCCGGGCGCAACAGGCTGCCGACCTGATCGGCGCGGAAAGGTGGGCGTTCACGCCCTGGCAGATTCGTTCCTTGCACATTCATCATCCTTTAATTGGACCCAGCTTGTCCGGTTGTGATGGCGGAGCGTTTGCCGAAAGGCCTTGACTCCACTATGAGCATCGTATCACAAACAATGCGAAAAGGGCCGCCCAGCCTTGTGTGCGAAGCGACCTCGGTAACGGTTATAGGGTTGTTGACATCCGATCAGCGGTGGATGCGTACACGCACGTCCATGCCTGGTGCGAGGCCTTGCGTGCCCGACTGCAATTGTATTTCCACCGGAATCACCTGCGTTACTTTCGTATAGTCCGCGTCGGTATTCGAAGATGGCAACGGCGATAGGGTGGATGCGGTGGTGTACCCGATTTGTTTCACGACGCCGTTGTACGTCGTTCCTGGGTATGCGTCCACATAGACATCGACATTTTGGCCAACCTCGACATGCCGGATGTCTGTCTCCTTGATGTTAGCGACCACATACAAATCGTTTAAATTGTAAGCATACGCAAGGGGTTCACCAGCGGAGACGTATTCGTTTTGAACGGCCAAGTTATCGACAATCGTCGACGAACTTGGATCCGGAATGTTCATGTCGACTTCGCCTTTACCGGAGGGCACAGCCAACGTGCCGACAGTGGATCCGGTGCTGAATGCGGAGCCGACACTACCGTGCCATGCGGTGAGTTGTCCTGCAGCAGGCGCGGCGATCACGATTTGTTGCCCACTCACTTGGGCGTCGTCCGTTTTGATATAGGTTGAGGACTGGTTGTAGAAATAGTAGCAAACAAAACCTGCAATCACGAGAACAAGTAAGATGACAACTTGTAGAACGACCATTCGTCTCATGTTCATGCGTGTGTACTCCCTTCATTTGAAATGGCAGCGTGATGCAATACCGGTGCCGGCAGAGATTCTCCTAGGTGTTGCGGTGCGGTCAGCGGCTTCTGCCGTTGCACAAGTGCACGGCCTTTACCTGTTATGGCCATCCCGATGGATGAGAGCAGCATCAGGCAGCCGACGATGAACAGGATGATGAAAAGACCGTGCAGCGCGCTGAGCAGCGATGCCTGCTGCGCGTTGGACAACACGAAAGCAACCGCAAGTTGTTGTGCCTGCGCTTCAGGTGTGCCGTTTGCCATCAGGTGTTGCGCGATGGATATCAACTGCGCATTGACGAGCGGATCCGCAAGACTGATGTGTGAACGCAGTTGTTCATATTGGATCGTGCTTTCCTTGGTCAGGAACCACGCGGCAAACGGGGCGATGAACGCGCCAAGCAGGTTGCGGTGAAAGTGCAGAAACCCGGAACGCCAACGCGCCTCGTGAATATCGCCTGCGAGCGCCGTACCCAGTGCCCCAGCGATCAGAACGAGACCAATGCACGTCGCCGCAGATGCAAACTCAAAACCAAGGACGCCGTAGGACACGTGACCCGATGCGGCGTGCCATTTCCAGGCGATTAACAGGACCACCAAGGAACCGGCGATGCCGAGGGTGCCAGCGCCGGCGAGATCGTACAACAACACCGCGAGCAAGGCGACGATCACGACGCCGCAGACAAACCAGATGGAAAAATGAACGATGTCTGCGAAGGAAGCACCTTTGATGGCGCGCAAAAACTCGATGCCGCCGATCAGGGCAAGAATCAGGCCGATATGACTCATGACCGCCATCAAGAAGCCAAAAATCTGCTTTGGCATGCGCACTGCTCGATAGTGGACGAGCGGGGCCGCTGTGTGCAGCTCGATGAACACAAACAACGCGAACAGCACCGCTGCGAGAAGGAAGAACGGCCACACCCAAAGCGATCCGATGCCCATGCTCTTGAGATGAATGAGCGGGAACAAGGCCACTAGGATGGTTGCAGCAAGCACGATGGCCCCCCAGATATCAAACGGTTGATGATGTTCATGCACGTGTTCGCGCGGCAGGGCAATGAGGCCTACGACGAAACAGAAAATCGGAGCAATACCGCACAGCACGAACAGCCAGCGCCATGCGTCCCAACTGATGGTCAGTGCCCCAAAGAATGTGCCGAACGCGGAAGCCCCGAATAGGCCGCCAATGGCGAGCAATAGGAACCAATTGCGAATGGCGTTCGGGAACGACGTCAGGCTTACCGGCAAAATGGTTAAAAACAGTGAACCGGCACTCAATCCCTGCAGCAGTCGGCCTATGACCAGCGCCGGCATCGTGGGCGAAACGGCGGCGACGATGCTGCCAAGCAAGAACATGAGCACCAGTGACAAATAGGTATGGCGCAGACCGAATTTCCTCGTCAGCACGGGACCGATTGGAACGCACGCGGCAAACGCCAAATTGGACAAGGTCGATGGAATGGTCAGCGCATTGGTGCCAGAGGCAAATGTATTTTGGATGAGACCTTGGTTGAAAATAAACGATACGTTGAGTACATACTGCGGGCCGAAGGCGAACATGGTCAGTGAACAAATCGCCACAAGACGCCAACCATGAATGCCGCCGGGACCGCTTGCTGGGGAATGGTTCATGCCAAACCTCCTCTCGATCAAATCAAATTGTTACCATCGAAAAAGTGGGAAATAGCGGTGCGGATCAGGTGTCAGATGCAGAGTTTATTGTATACCCTCTCTTATATAGAGTAAAATACATGGTGGACTATTGATTCATAGATTTAAGTACATGACATGGATCAGAGGGATTTTGATGGAACTTTTGCAATTGGAGTATTTTCAAACGGTCGCTCGCCTACAGCACATGACAAAAGCGGCTGAAGAACTGCAAATTGCACAACCATCTCTCAGTAAGACAATTTCCCGGCTTGAGGAGGACTTGGGCGTTCCATTGTTTGATCGAACCGGCCGGCAAATTCGCTTAAACGCGTATGGTGAGGCGTTTTTGGCACGAGTGCAACGTGCATTCGTGGAACTGAACGAGGGCAAACGTGAAATTCGCGATCTCGCTCGGCTCAACGAAGACATTGTAACCCTTGCTGTCTCGACGCCAAGAATCCTGCCGGGTCTGCTTGGTGCATTTCTTGCCAGTCATCCAGACGTCCGTTTTCGCCAGTTTTTTGAATCGGCGTCGGAGATGAAGCGGCAGATTGAGCATGGTGAAGTTGACTTTTGCATTTCATCCGCATACATCGACGGAATCGACATAGAGTGGAAACCATTATTCACGGAAGAGATCTTTTTGATTGTTCCGCCCAATCATCCATTGTCTGCACGTGATTCCATCTATCTTGAGGAAGTCAGGGATGAGCCCTTTATCAGCATGAACGCCGGTTACGAGTTTCGCAGCCTAACGGACCGGCTGTGTCGCGAGGCTGGGTTTGTTCCGAAAATACATTTTGCTGGCGACGAACCGGACGTGATCGCCGGGCTTGTCCAACAGGGGCTCGGTATTGCGTTCGTCCCGGCGCTCACTTGGCTGGAGCGGCCGCAACGCTCCTCTCATCGGTTGCGCATCAAAGAGCCTGCGTGTCAGCGACAGTTGGGAATGGCTTGGTCAGAGCGACGCTACTTCTCAGCAGCAGCCAAACGTTTTCATGGATTCGTGTTTGCGTATTTCCGGAACGTGGCTGAACGGCTTGCCCAGGCGTTAGGTGAACCTTTGTGATCATGGATTTAGCCACGATTCAAAACGTGTAGTCTCAACTTTACAGCATAGACTCGGAACCCAAATCCAGCCCCACCAGAGTCGGCCGGCAACGCCAATGATGGCTTTGGTATCCGCATTTTGTTCCTATCGTACAGTCCAATCTCGCCCCTATACTTCGTTGTATAGAAGTTAACATAAGATTTGGGGGCGGGGGGCTGTATGCAAATTCCGGTGCGGGTACTTTCGGCTGTTGCGGCATGTTTGCTCACCAGCGGGCTGCCACTTGGTGCGATGGCAGCGATCTCGCCGATGAGCAAGCGCGTTGTTGTGGCCGGCGCGGAGCCAGAGGCGACACGCGGCGCGATGGATGTGGGGCAACTCGCCGCCAATGCGCCAATGCATGTCGCGGTTGGTTTAAAGTTGCGAAACCAAGCGGCTTTAGAGCAGTTGATTGCCAATTTATATAACCCATCATCCTCACAGTTTGGCCATTACGTAACGCCGGGACAATTCCAACAGGAGTTCGCACCCACCGCGTACGAGGTGGAGGCTGTTCGCGACTACTTGCGTCAGTACGGATTGCAGGTGCAACCTGCGGCCGGCAACAACATGGTGCTAGACGTAAAAGGAACGGCTACACAGATGGAACGGGCCTTTGCGGTGCATGAACACAAGTATCAGGAGGGAAGCCGCGACTTTTTTGCATCTTCGCAAGCTGCGACGTTGCCAGCCCCAATTGCCGGATATGTGTCTGGCGTCGTCGGACTTGATGAGGAGCCCATGACGGGGCACCTGACTGTGACCAAGCGGTCGGCCGCGGCATCAGGAGGCTACACGCCGGCACAGATTCAAAGCGCGTACGATTACAAGCGGCTCTATTCGTCGTGGGCCGGGCGAGGACAAACGATTGCCATCGTGACCTCGGGGTCTGTCAACGAGTCGGACGTCGATGCGTTTGACAGCGCCTTTGGGTTGCCAAACCCAATCATTCGCCAGCGCGTGATCGACGGTACAAGCACAGCGCCGAACGACGAAACGACGCTTGATTGCGAGTGGTCGCATGCGATCGCACCTACGGCTTCGCTCGCGGTGTATGAAGCCGCGACACCCGACGCGGCCGCGTTCATCGATGCGTTCGACCAGGTTGCAACCGACGATGGGGCCCACGTCGTGACGACGAGTTGGGGGGCACCCGAGTCCCAGACACCGAGTTCCACCATCGATGCGGAGCACAATATATTTGAAGAGATGGCTGCACAAGGACAGAGTGTGTTTGCGGCGGCGGGAGACAGCGGAAGCGGTGACGGACTTGCGGGTACCCATGTCGATTATCCATCATCTGATCCATATGTGACGGCGTGCGGTGGCACGACTCTGGATATCAACAGCAATGGTGTCCGAGTCAGTGAGACCGCCTGGACGGATGGCGGCGGTGGACAAAGTGACCTGTTTGGACAGCCCTCATGGCAGTATGGCCCAGGTGTACCATCGACAGGTGCACGGCAAACAGCTGATATTGCACTCAATGCGAACCCGGCGACGGGGTATGATTTTTACTATGAAGGCTCCTGGGAAATCGCAGGAGGTACCAGCTTTGTCGCTCCAGAAATGGCTGCGACGTTTGCCCTGATCGATCAGTCTCGTGCTCTCAAAGGCAAATCACCAGTGGGTCTTGCGGATGTCGGCATCTATGCCATGGCGCGTAATGCGTCGTACAGAAATCTTGCCTATCACGATATCACATCCGGCAACAATGGCGCATACACGGCGGGGGTTGGGTATGATAACCCAACAGGCTGGGGATCTATCGACGCGTACTACTTTGTTCATGGCCTAAATGGCTGAGGTATTACCGCTTCAAGCTGATTTTGAGTTAATCTGCATAGTATCGTATCAAAATCAGGCAGGGAGGCGAGGTTCGTGAGTTTGCATAAACATTGGGAAGTAGAATCCATTTGCCCGCGCTGTGAGAAGGTCAACATCGTTCAGGTGCCAGAGGGCGAACACGTGGTACGCGTGCATTGCACACACTGTGAACACGGCTATGATTATACTCATATTGTCAAAGAGTTTACCGAAGTAGAAGATGACTAAGATACGCCAATTGCCGTGAAGACGGAAAGACAGGCGGCGGATGCACGACAATTGGACGGTGTTCAGGCAAACGCCCTGGGGATGATCGACGCTCCCCGGGGCTTTTTGTGGTTGCCATTCCCAGATCAGAGCCGCCCCGTCCGAACGTTTCGAGATGATAGAGGGATTCCCTTCTTTGCGTACAGGATCGGCGGCTTCCACCCTGTGACGCATCGTGAAAACGTATCCCCTATTTGTTGGCCAGGCCGGTGAAAGGGCCTTGATTTATTTGAATGATAGCGGTGCCCAATCGTAGCCCATGGCTACCGCCACTTCGATGATGTACGGCAGGGCGGCAGGTGTGCCTTGTGCGTGGCCGCCTGCATGTTGGAGGATGATGGCGCCGGGCTTTAGGTGCGCAAGCACATTCGCTGCAACGGTGGGCCCAGGAATGCCAGACCAGTCGACCGAGTCGATGTCCCATAGAACAGGTTCATAACCTAGTTCCCGGGCGATCCGCTTGACGCGATCGTCCATATCTCCGTATGGTGGGCGGAACAAGTGTGGTCGTTTGCCAATTGCGGCTTCGATTTGATTGGCCGCATCGGTCAGCTGCTTGCGGATTTCGCCGTCTGACAACTCGGTCAGATGTGGATGCGTCATGGTGTGGTTGCCAATCGTATGCCCAGCGGCGTCGATGGCTCGCAGCACGCCGGGGTAGCGCGCCACTTGTTCACCAATGCAGAAAAAGACGGCGGGCACACCATAATGTCGGAGTGTTTCGAGAATCTGAGGTGTATACTCACCGTCCGGCCCGTCGTCGAACGTGATGATCAGGTGGCCAACCCGGGCAGGTGTTTGTTCGCGGGTATTGTTGTTCATGTACTCGTTCCTCCCTGAAGGATGGTCGCGTCGCCCTTCCGGCAAATGCTGTTTTTTCATTCCTCGCTGTCACATGGGGGCTGCTCGCTCCGTCCACTGAAATGACAACACGGTAGAGTGAGGAGAATGACAAATGATGAGACGGACATGGATGTGGGCTCTTGCCGTAGCTGCTACCATCGCCTTGACTGGTGGGTGTGATACACGTACTGACGGCACTGCCACGGCCATGGCGAGCGTCGTTTCCACCAAGCATACCGCGCAAACCGCAAAACAGGAAGCGGTTTCAACAACGGACCACGATAATCTTGTATTTTCGGGCAGCCCGGATGTCACAAGTACGTCTGCAACTTCCGTTGCAGTACCTGTGTTTACAGGGGGCGGTGTCGGTTACGCGGCCGTCAATGGGCAAATCATCATGACGAAAAACGGTGGATCGACATGGGCAAGGGTCGGCACCGTCGACGGGCAGGTGCAGTCCTTGGCATTTGCGAATGCTGGCGACGGTGTTGCACTCACGCGCACCGTGGTGCCGATCGCGCCAGCGAACGACGGACGCCAGCGTGTGATCGACGCCATCTATCGCACAACCGATGGCGGTCGGCAGTGGATACGCACATGGACGGCCACACGGGTGACGGTACAGTCTATGTTTCCCCAGGGATGCCAAGTCGCGCTGTTTGACCAAAACGGCTATGCCCTGATCGATGGGGTGCTCTTGCACACGGCGGACGGCGGAGCGACCTGGAGGCAAGTCACGGTTCCTGGTCAGCCGATCGACTTGAGTGCGCCGCGTGCGGATCAGTTGTGGCTGTCGATCACGACGAAACCTGCATCGGCAGATGGCGATATCAGCAAAGGCGAGATCGAACTGCTCCACTCAATTGATGGCGGGGCGCACTGGACTGTCGCAGTGCGGACAGCACCAATGCGCGTTTGGGAGGCTGTTGTGCAATTGAATCCGAGCACGGCAACCCAAGGGGTGTTTCTCGTCAAAGATCTCGACTCGTGGACAACCACCGCGTATTGGACGACGGATGGAGGTAAGGTGTGGAAGGACGATCAGCCAAATGCGTACATGGGGCGCATCCTGCAATCGGATCCCACGTTTACAAAGGCTGCTGGTGGCGTTGCCCTTGTGGCCCTGGAGCCAGGAGCAGCGCCGTTCCCTGGTGGATTAACAGCGTTCAACACGCACACGGGCGCCATTTCGCAAGTGGTACAACTTCCTGACTGGCGCGAGGCGACGCTGACGAGCGGCCCGGATAATGCCGTGTTCGCGGCTGTATCCTTGACCAACGGCGGCATGGATCTGTATCGCAGCGCCGACGGCGGTAAGACGTGGCATGTGGTGTATCCAGCCGGCGAGCCCAACGTCGCTGTGCAATTTGTGACTCCCAAGGATGGTGTGGGCATCGGATCGGATGATCTCGCTGGTTATATCTATACGACCGCTGATGGCGGTCACACCTGGCATACCGTTCGCATGATGAACGGTATGTTTCCGACTGCGATTGCGTACGCCAATGCCGACACTGTTTATGTGGCCGCGGTGGAGCTACCGAATCATGGGAGCGAGCAAGGGCAATTGCATATCTTGGTCAGCCATGACGGCGGCAAGACGTGGACAGATTTGGGTCGTGGACAATTACCGCCAAGCGCTTCTGCACAACTCACCGTCGCGAACGTGCAAACGGCCCTTGCTGCCTCAGGAGACCGCTTTGCGTTGACGCTTGTGACCGCATATCCATCGGTGTCGCTGCAATCGACAAACGGCATCGCGTGGAAGCAGGTCAGTTCGCTGAGCAGCCCGCTTGGGATTGCCGCCGCTGCCTACGAGAGTCCGCTTGATTTATGGACCTCTTCGGTTGGGCAGTTGCGGCGGCCGACCAAATCGCAGCCTGGGATCTATCAGACGACACTTACTCTGACGGCGGGATCGCAGATCGAACGGCGTGTATTGCTGCCGCAGGGGTATGCCGCACTCGGGATGGACTGGTTGGGGGAGCACGGCTGGGTATTGGCGGCGAGATCGCCATTTGACGTGAATCAGGGGATGGCGATGTTTGTCACGGACAATGGCGGCCGGACGTGGAGCCATTGGCAAACGCGAAGTGGGGATAGATCCGTACCACAGCCGCTCAATGAGTACCCGTCCGGGGCCGTTTATGATTTGTCGTTTGTCAACGCCGCGGACGGGTACTTGCTCACAGCGAACGGGTTGCTCGCGACCGCTGACGGCGGTCATACGTGGCAGTATGTCAATTGATTGCGTTGTGGCGATTCTGCGATGGCATGAGGGACTTGGGTGCGACTGCGAGAAAGCCCAGGATACCAATGAGAAGCAGGATGCTTGCAGCAGCACACACACCCGCCCAGTGCCAACGGTCAAAGACAAACGATCCAACGAACGACCCGAGCGCACCGCCAAGAAAGTACGTAACCATGTAAACCGTATTTAAACGGCTGCGTGCCGCTTCTGATAGACCGTAAATGCGCGCTTGATTCGAGACCTGTGTCGCCTGGACACCGAGATCCATCACGACGGCGCCAACAATCAGGCCTATGAGATGTTGGCGGAACAGCCAAAGAATGAGGAATGACAGCAATGTCACGCATGTGGCTAAGCGGGACGCGTATGGAGCGGGAATGCGTGACGTGATGGATCCGGCGGCGGGGGCAATCATGGCGCCAGCCACACCTGCAAGGCCAAGCAAACCTGCCACATCGGCCCCCAGGTGAAATGGTGGACCAGCTAGATAGAGCGAAAGTACCGTCCAGAATACGCTGAAGGCGGCGAAGGACATTGCACCAAGCAGCGAAGCGTCGCGTAAATCGGGCAGCTGCCGGATGAGCGTGAACAGAGATCGCAACAGTTGACCATAGGGCGTTTCTGCTTCAGAAGGCAACGCTGGCAGCAGCCATTGTAGAATGATCGCGAGCAATATCATGATGGCGGCTGCGATGAAATACATGGCTCGCCAGCCAAGTTGCGATCCGACGAAACCAGATAACGTCCGTGCCAGCAGGATGCCAATGAGCAGACCGCTCATGACGGTACCGACCACTTTCCCACGTTCCGCTGGCGCCGCTAGGTGTGCCGCAAACGGCACAATCATCTGGGGTACGACGGTCGTAACGCCTACCGCGAGACTCGCTGTGTACAGCCACCCTATATTCTGTGTT
This sequence comes from Alicyclobacillus sacchari, assembly GCF_004366795.1. Classification (GTDB taxonomy): domain Bacteria; phylum Bacillota; class Bacilli; order Alicyclobacillales; family Alicyclobacillaceae; genus Alicyclobacillus; species Alicyclobacillus sacchari. The sequence goes on from NZ_SORF01000012.1 coordinate 43,660, forward strand.
GCAGCGAGGAATACGAGTGCGCAGGCCGCCGCGATCGACATGCGAACGATGAGGCGCCGTCGCTCGTGGCTGTCGCCGAGCGGGACAAACAGGAACAAACCGCACGCGTAACCCACCTGTGTCAGCGTGGCGGCAACTCCCACTCTCCACGACGCGGTATGAAACGACATGCGCATATCGTTGAGAAGGGGCTGACCGTAATATAAATTTGCAACGGCCAGGCCTGCGGCGATGGACATGACAAGGATCAAACGCTTTGAAAGCACGGGTTTGCTCAGCGCAGCTGTTGATTCTGGTTGCATTAGGCGACTCCCCTCCAACTCGTAAACCTCAATATTCACGACAGACTTCATCATACATGGGAAACGGATGGATTCAAAAAAGATATGGGCGTCTGCCCAGCCCACATGTGCCTGCAAGGAATAGGCTGATGTCGAGGAATGAGAACAGGAGGCCTGTACCGTGTTGATTCACGTCGTGGAACGGGGTGACACCCTTTGGCAGCTCGCGCGCATGTATGGCGTTGCACCACAAACGATCGTTACACTCAATGGAATTTCCAATCCTGATCGACTCGTTGTCGGTCAGTCTCTCGTCATCCCAACGAATGCAGGAAGCAGTACTTCTTCAGTAAGGCGCAGTTTGGAAGCGAATGCGTATTTCGTTCAGTCCGGCGCAGCTGCGGTACAACAAGTATCAACCTTGGCACCGGCGCTGACGTATTTGTCACCGTTCAGTTATCAGGCGCAGACTGACGGCTCCATCTCGATGCAACTAGACGATACGAGCCTCATCGAAGCAGCGCGATCGCAAGGTGTTGCACCACTTCTCGTCTTGACGAACTGGCACGGCAACATGTTCAGCTCTGACGTCGCACACACCATTCTCACCTCGGAAGTGCTGCAAAACACCCTCATTGAGAACGTGTTGCAAATCATGGGGACGAAGGGCTACCGGGGATTGAATATCGACTTTGAGTACGTGTATCCGCAGGATCGGACGTTATACAACCAATTTTTGCAGATGGTGGTTGACCGAATGCATCGCGAAGGACTTTTCGTGTCGAGTGCCCTGGCACCCAAAACATCCGCTGCACAACAGGGGCTATTATACGAAGCGCATGATTACCCGGTGCATGGACGTCTGTGTGACTTCGTCGTGCTGATGACATACGAGTGGGGGTGGATTGGCGGCCCGCCGATGGCGGTATCCCCGATTGATCAAATTCGGCAAGTGCTCAATTACGCGATCACGGCAATCCCACCGGCGAAAATTCTGATGGGCGTTTCGGTGTACGGGTATGATTGGAGACTTCCCTACGTCAGCGGATCGCGCGCGGAGACGTTGACCCCCATGCAAGCGGTCGAACGGGCGGCTGCCCACAACGTTTCAATTTTGTACGATGCAAACGCGCAAGCACCCTATTATATGTACACCGCACCAGACCAAACACAGCACATCGTATGGTTTGAGGACCCACGCAGTTTTCAAGCCAAACTCGACTTGGTTGGTGAATACAACTTGAGGGGCATCAGCTTCTGGTCGTACCCGACCGACTTCCCTCAGGTTCCCGCACTGTTGGGCAACCGCTTCAAGGTCGTCAAGCGTTGACCACGTTGTCTATATCATCTTGGAAAAGCCCGATCCCATGCCTTGGAACGGGCTTTTTCGGTGTGTGGAAAAGAATGTGGCAAGAGGTGTGAGCGGTTGGGGCGATTCAAGTGCATAAAGGAGAACCGTTTTAGCATACAACATGATTGCTTATCAAATGGATGCTCTTAGTTTTTCTTGTTGACAAACAATCAGGCGTTTGGTAAGCATATCTCAAGACCTCATAGATTCGACAACTTAGTGAATTTTCCGGACGGGAGGGAGAAGTCGGTTGCGGCGACGCATGGTGACGTGAGCCGCGGTTTTCTCGAGGGCTACAGGAAAGCGCTTTCTCAAATATTCATGGGCAGTTCTGAATCTGATGAGGGGGATATCGAGAATGGGGAAGAAAACGTGGAGTATTCGCGCAAGCATTGCCAGCGCCGTTTTGGCGGCCAGCAGCTGCGGAGTCGGGATCGCTTTGTCGACGTCGGCGCAAGCGGCGAGCAGTGCTGCACCGAAAGTAAAAATTGCATTTTTGATGCCAGAAACGGCAAGCTCACCGCGTTGGGAGTACGACGATAGACCCGACTTCATCGCGGAAATGAAAAAGCTAGACCCAAACGCACAGATCATCTACAACAATGCCCAAGGGTCTGAATCGACACAGTTGCAACAAGTCGAAAGCGCTATCACAAACGGTGCGCAATTGCTTGTTGTAGCGCCGGTTAACGGCTATGCGGCATCGACCATCGTTACGGAAGCAAGTCGTGCGAAGATTCCGGTCATTTCGTACGATCGCCTGATTATGAACGCGAATGTGCAATATTATGTGTCGTTCAACAACGTTGAAGTTGGACGTCTGCAGGGCGAGTACATCGCGCAGCACACGAAGAAGGGCGGCACGGTTGTCATGCTGGATGGTGCGCCGACAGACCCAAACGCCAAGCAGTTTGCACAGGGAGCTCACCAAGTGCTCGACCCGTTGTTTAAGTCAGGCAAGCTTAAGCTCGGTTACGAGCAATACACCCAAAATTGGGATTCGGCAACCGCACAGACCGAAATGGAACAAGCTTTGACCAAGTTGAACAACAAGGTAAACGGCGTCTTGGCGGCGAACGACAACCTCGCGGGCGCGGCGATTCAGGCTCTCACCCAACAGCATATTAAGGGGATACCCGTGACTGGCCAGGACGCGACGGACGCGGGCCTGCATCGCATCTATTACGAAGGTACCCAGTCAATGACAGTTTACAAACCGATTAAGGAGGAGGCGCAGGCCGCAGCTGATCTTGCTTACGACATCCTTACGGGCAAGAAGCCAACTGGCCTCGTGAACGGATCGACCTCGAATGGGGCTGCGAAGATTCCGTCCGTTCTGTTGACGCCGATCATGGTGACGAAAGCGAATGTGGCGAGCACGGTCATCAAGGATGGCTATACCACGTGGGCCCATATTAAAAATCCAGCACAGCAGTAAGGATAGTGTCTAATCGCAGGGACTTGGGGAGCGAGGGCTCCCCGGTCGTCCTGGTGAGATGAAGTGAGGGATGATTTGTGACCGAGCTGGGTCAGACGAGCAAACACGTTCTCGAGGTGCGTGGGTTGCGCAAGCGATTTGGCGCTGTCCAAGCTCTGGACGGCGTGACGTTTTCCGTCGCGGCTGGAGAAATCGTCGCCCTAGTTGGTGACAACGGGGCCGGAAAGTCGACAACCATCAAGATGATTGCAGGCGTTGAGCAACCCGACGAAGGCGATATTGTATTTGAGGGTGAATCCGTGCGCCTGAGCAGCCCGGCTATTGCGGAGAAGCTGGGCATTCAGACTGTTTACCAGGATTTGGCACTTTGTGACAACCTAGACATTGTGTCTAATCTCTTTCTCGGCCGGGAACTGCGCCGCACGATCATACCGGGGGTGGTGCGCGTCTTAGATCGGAATGAGATGGAGCGTCGAGCCATGCCGGTTCTCAACGAATTGGGCATTCGGCTGCCGCCACTCGATACGCAAGTGGCTTCGCTCTCAGGCGGGCAGCGGCAGACGGTCGCCGTCGCCAGATCCGTCCTCTGGGGCTCCAAGCTGGTTATGCTAGACGAACCGACGGCTGCTCTTGGCGTCGTTCAGCAGCGCGCGGTTTTGGAGTTAATCCAGCGCCTCGCGCAGAGTGGAAAGGCTGTGCTGGTCATCTCCCACAACATGAACGACGTGTTTAAAATTGCGGATCGGATCGTCGTGTTGCGCTTGGGTCGGACAGTTGCTGCGTTTGAGCGTGGAAACGTGACGCCTGAGCAGGTGGTTGCCGCCATCACAGGCGCATCGGCAGTAGAGGAGGTCACTTCCTGATATGACGGCAAACATCGGTCAGGCTGGAAATCCACAGGCAACAGCTGCGCGTGAACGATCCCTGATGAGCCGCCTGCTCGGCGGTGAATTTCAGCAGTTGCCTGTATTCCTATCGCTAGTTCTTATTTGGATTGTTTTTGAAATCCTAAATCCTCAGTTTATAACTAGCCGTAACCTTTCCAACCTTGTTCTTCAAATGGCGGAATACGGACTATTGGCTATTGGTGAAACACTGATCTTGTTGCTTGGCGAGATCGATTTGTCGATCGCGGCGGTCAGCGCGGTCGGTGGTGCTATCCTCGCCGAGCTGGCCGCAAACAACGTCAATCCGTACTTGGCTATTCTCGCCGGGGCTGCGAGCGGTGCCATCATCGGTCTCTTTCAAGGGTTTTGGGTGACGATTTTGCGTGTGCCTTCTTTTATCGTGACCTTGGCAGGATCACTTGGTTATCTGGGACTGCTATTTGTGTTGATTGGACAGGAAGGCACGGTTCCCATCATGAGCAACACCATCAATGCCATTGCAGGCAACTACTTGCCCGCTTGGTTGAGTTGGCTGTTCGTTGTGATTTCGATCGCTCTTGTCGCATGGAGCGTTTGGCGAAATAAAGCGGCCAGGCGAAGTATGGGGTTGCCTGTAAAGTCGTCGTCGACGATGTGGGTTCGCGTGATGGCCAGCGTGATCGTCATGATTTTGGTGACGGTGGTTCTCAACGCATACCAAGGGGTCCCCATTGCCGGCTTGATTTTAATCGTTTTCGTCGCAGGCTTCGCTTGGATGTCACAGAGTACGACGTTTGGCAGGCATATTTACGCCTTAGGTGGCAATGAAGAAGCCGCGCGGCGAGCTGGTATTAACGTGAAGGGCGTGAAAATCGCCGTTTTTACATTGGCTGGTTTGCTGGCAGCAGTGGGCGGTATCGTCGGTGCATCGCGCTTGGGGGCCGCATCGACAGCGGCCGGAGGTAGCGATTTGCTGATGGACTCCATCGCTGCAGCGGTCATCGGCGGCACCAGTTTGTTTGGTGGTCGCGGAAGCATTTGGAATGCGCTGGCTGGCGCCTTGGTCATCGGCAGCATAGAAAACGGTATGGCGCTGTTGGATGCAGGTACGAGTACGAAATATCTTGTGGAAGGCGCCATCCTGTTGTTGGCTGTCACATTTGATACCTTTACGCGGATGCGGAGGCAGAAACTCGGAAGATGATAGTCGGGTAACAGACTGTGGCCAGCTCTTTGTGGGTTGGCCACATGTTTTGTCAAGCATTTGTATGCGGGCGCATCGATGGTGGTCCTGACGAGCGGCCGAGGGAGAGCTGACCGGGAAGTTCAACGGCGACAGGAACATCCCTCGGCCCGCACTGGATGAACTGCAGCAACAGTTCGGCTGCGATTCTGCCGATTTGCTCCTCTTGTTGAACGATGTGCGTGAATCTGGGTCTTTCAATCCACGATGCTGGACTGTCAAAACACGCAATGGACAATTCCTTTGGGACTCGAATTGCGTGCTTTGTACAGATATCCTCCAGCATCGTCGCAAAGACGTGCTCTGTCGCGATCACGGCGGTCATACTCGGGTGCTCTAGAACAAACTGCTCCATGTTCTCGTAGACCGCTTTTCCATCCGGTTTGTCAATGGCCCCTCCAGTTGGTAGGTTGCATAATCGTAAGTCCGGATCGAAAGAGACATGTTCGGACGCCAGTGCCGCTAAAAAACCTGCGAACCGATCCTGTAGTGACGTGGTGACTTCATCAGGCGGCGAGAGGAAGCCAATGTTCTTGTGGCCCAGGGACAGCAGGTGTTTGGTCAATTCATAGGCCGCCGCACGATTGTTCGTCGTTACAAAGGGAACAGGAATCTTATCCAGACGTTTATCGACGAGAACTATTGGAAAGTGATCCAGGTGCAGCCGTAAAATGATGTCATTATAATATTCCCCGTTGACCGGAGAAACCAGAATGCCTTTCACCCCCAATCGCAACACTCGTTGAATAGCAGCTCGTTCCGCCTCCTGTGAGTTATTGGTAAAGCTGACTACGACATTGAACCCCGCCTCTTCAAGCGTGGACATGACGCTTTTCAACAACTGGGTTCCGAACGCCGCAGAGATACCAGGCAGAATATAAGCGATCGAACCCGTATTCGAAGATTGAATATCATCCCGGATGATTTCTTCCTTGAAGGTTGATGGTAACTGGGCCACAAAGGTTCCCTTTCCAGGGTAACGGTGGATAAGGCCCTCATCTGCCAGTCGCTTCAATGCTCGGTGGACGGTGATTCGGCTGACATGAAGTTGCTCTGACAACTGTTTTTCAGTTGGAAGTTGGTCGCCGGGTGTAAACTCGTGACCCAGAATCCGATCACGCAACCAATGAACGATTTCATCTTGAAGTGGGCTACCTGCATTCATCCTCACATCACATACCTCGTCTTAGAACGATTCGCCACCCGGAACACACAATTCCATCATGGTGCGATGTGTCCAAACGGTCTTGTTGGAGCCGAAGTGACAATGGCTGTCACATTTGTATGCCGTTCAGATACATTTTTATGTTTATCGCTTTCGTCTCACACCATGATGCTAAGTACATCATACACTTGGTATGAACGCCGAATCTTCGTAATACATTCGTAACACAGAAGCGGAAGGCACCTAGGGCTGCGGTCATGTAAACGGTTTCTGTTAGTTCTGCAGGGACCGCGTGAACTGAACAATGTGGGTAGAAGCTGCAAAGTGAACATTTACAGCACACTTTACAAAGGGAGGAATGGAAGATGAAAAGACGTGCAGTTTGCATCGGTTCGTCCATAGCGCTTGCCTGTGTCGGCCTTTCTGGGTGTGCCACAAACAGTCAGCATGTTGCTCCCCAAACGTCATCCCACCAACAAGGCGAAGCGAGCACGGTAAAACAGCGGATCATTACCGTGGCGTACCAGCAGTTTGGCAATCCCCCGTATTTTAATCAGGAATGGCTCCAGCAAGCGGCTCAGCAGTTCGAAAAGAAGTATCGCGGAGTCACGGTGAAGTTGGAACCAATAGAGGCTTCTGAAAATGACTTCTACACGAAGATTGACCTCATGATGAAATCAGCCAGCACAGCACCCGACGTGGTGACGGAAGACACGTTTCTCATCAACGCCGATGGATCCGCCGGCTACTTGCAGCCGCTGAATACCGAGGTGAAAAGTTGGCCGGATTGGTCACAGTTCAGCGCGGCGATGAAGTCTGGCTCGACCTCAAATGGTGGAGTGGTTTATGGGGTTCCATACAGTACTGACACTCGTGGGCTATACTATGATGTAAAAATATTCAAGGATGCTGGCCTGCCGGTACCATGGCACCCTAAAAACTGGAATGACGTACTGAATGCAGCGAAGAAAATTAAAGAGAAAGTCCCAGGTGTTGTACCCTTGTGGATGCAAGTTGGCAAGGCCACCGGGGAAGCGACCACGATGCAGACGTTTGAAATGCTCTTATATGGGACACCTGATACGTTGTACGATGCGGCCAAGCATAAGTGGATTGTTCAAAGCCCAGGCTTTTTGAACTCGTTGAAGTGGATTCAAACGGTATATGCGGGTGGCCTAGGACCGAGTTTGTCCCAAATTTTGAATGCGCAAGCCGGGAATATCGAGTCACAGCAGCTCATGCCTCAGCAAAAAATCGGAATTGCACTAGACGGAAATTGGCTACCCGGTTCTTGGCAGAAAAACGGCCCTGCACCTTGGCCGGACGGAACCAAGGCATATCAGTTAACAGCGATGCCAACCGAATACGGGCAGGCACCCGGGTATACTTCGATGTCGGGCGGATGGGCGCTTTCCATCTCGCGTCTCTCACAAAATAAGCAACTGGCCTGGGATTTCATTAAGATTGCCACAGATAAGAACAACATGGAATGGTACGATGTGCACCAAGGTAATCTAGCGCCGAGAAAGGATGTTGCTGACGATCCGTCGTACGAAAACGCCCCTGGGCAGTTCTTTAAAGTAGCGACAAGCTTTGAAAAGTTCACGCACTTCCGGCCAGCCAATGCACAATATCCCAGTGTTTCCACACAAATTCAAGCGGCAGTTGAAGCCGTTGCGACCGGGGCACTTACACCGGAACAGGCGATGCAACAATACGCCAGCAACGTACAACGAATTGTCGGCGCAAGTAACACGGAAATCGTGTCGAAATGACGTCACGACGGCAGCGGGGCGCGGCCCAAGCCACGCCCTGACTGCGTCACATAGGGGGTTGCGTCATGGCTGTGCACGCCTTCGCCAAGTCTTCGGGACGTCGAAAGCCTCTCCCAGGTGGTGCAAGCAATCATTCTGGGTGGCGAGCTATCATGTTCCTACTTCCATCTTGGCTTTTACTTGCCGTGTTTTTCTTTGTACCCATCCTGCTCACCTTCTACTTTGCCTTCACAAATTTGTCGTTGACAGGTACGTCAAGTCTTGCAACCAAGTTCATCGGTTTTCAAAATTTCGTTTCGATGTTTCAGGATCCGACGTTTCGCATCAGCGTGATCAAGACCATTGTATTCCTCGTATTTTCGGCCGTGATTGGTCAGCAGGTACTGGGGTTGTTGCTTGCCGTTCTGATGAATGAACGACATCGAGTGTTTCGAAGCGCCATCGGCGTCTTGGTTATTGCCGGATGGGTTACTCCTGAAATTGTGGTAGCATTTATTTTCTATGCATTTTTTAGCGACGGGGGAACGCTCGACACCTTTCTTTCGGTGTTCCACGTCCAACCCATCGCGTGGCTATACGCATTTCCCATGGTATCCGTGATTATCGCGAACATATGGCACGGTACTGCGTTTTCCATGATGGTCTATCAAGCTGCTCTGGGTGACGTACCGAAGGAGATTCTTGAATCCGCAGCCATCGATGGTGCCGGACGATTTCAGCGCTTTGTCCGGGTGACACTGCCCATGATTAAAGGTTCGATCGCGACCAATATGATGTTAATCACGCTGCAGACGCTCGGTGTATTCACACTCATTTATTCTTTGACCGGCGGCGGTCCGGGCAATCGCACTATGACATTGCCTATCTACATGTATCAGCAGGCATTCAGTGACTATCAATTGGGGTACGGCACCGCGATTTCTCTGATCCTCCTTATTATTGGCATTGTGGCAAGTTTCGTATATCTACGCATGTTGAAAGTCAAGTTGTAGGTTTCACCGCAGACACCACTCTACGAGGGAGGCGAGAGAATGAAGTGGAGTCGTGCCAAGGCTGATACGATCCTCGTTCATCTGGTGCTAGTACTCATCGGCGTCGTCTTTGTCATTCCACTTTTGTGGATGATTTTTGCTGCTTTCGACGGCAATGCCACTTTGGCATTACAGGTGCCTCAGCACTGGACGCTCGGCAACTTTTGGGCCATTTTATCGGACCCCGCGAATCAGCGGTCATTTGTCAATGGCGTTATCATTTCGCTTGGTCAGTCTGTTCTCGTAGTTATTGTGGCCGGACTCGCAGCTTATCCATTATCTCGCTATCAATTGAAATATAAGCGACCGTTTATGTACACCATACTTTTTTCCACGAGTCTGCCGATCACGGCGGTCATGGTGCCTGTGTATGAATTGTTCGTGTTTCTTCACATAACCGACTCAATCTTTTGGACCACGCTGTTTTTGGCCGCCTCCGGATTGCCCTATGCGATTTGGATTATGAAAAACTTTATGGATTCCGTTCCCATTGAGCTTGAGGAAGCCGCTTGGACAGACGGGGCATCCGCGTTTTCCAGTCTCCGCAAGATTGTCGCACCCCTCATGTTGCCCGGTATATCGACGGTTGGCATTTTCACGTTCGCAGGAAGCTGGGGTAACTTTTTTGTCCCATTCATTCTGATTCAAACGCCGTCGAAGCTACCTGCCTCGGTGACCATTTTTCAGTTCTTCGGCCAGTATGGCAGCGTGGAATACGGAAAATTAGCTGCGTTCTCCATCCTATACACAATACCGGCTGTCGTCTTGTACGTGTTAGGGCAACGTTATATGTCCACAGGATTTCAGTTCGGCGGGGCAACGAAAGGGTGAATGTTCAAGATTGAAGGAGGTGAGGAGTTGACGTGGGGCAGGCAGAACCCACAATCACACATGCACGAAGGAGGAGCATGAGGTATGCGAAATTGTATTGGTGCGAGGTTGTCGCCTCAAATACAGGCAAATGGCATCAAGTTCGTCGCAGATAGATTTCGCGCGATTGGGCTCACGGCTATCGATCTCCCTTCATTGCCATACGCGCAATCAGCCGCGGAAGAAGTGCTTTCCGGTCTAGAAATAGGAACTGTTGATCTGGCGGGCGTGTCCGGATTGCTTTCGCCTGATGCGCGGGAGCGGGAACAGGCTGTGGCGAGCGTGTGCAAGCAGATTGAAGAACTGGCGGCATTCGGTGCAAAGACGGCCTTTGTGTGTCTTGTTCCGCAAGCGGGACGCCAGCCCATCGCGGAATCTCTCGAATACTTTACAGCCACATTCCCTCATGTCGCAAACGCGTGTGAACGACACGGCGTCCGTGTGGCCATTGAGGGATGGCCTGGGCCTGCCCCTGATTACCCGACCTTAGGTTATACACCAGAAGTGTGGAGAGAGATGTTCCGCAGGGTGCCTTCGCCATATATCGGTTTGTGCTACGACCCATCGCACCTGGTGCGTTTAGGCATCGACTATCTGAGGGTGCTCGATGAGTTTCAAGATCGGATCTTTCACTGTCATGGGAAAGACACCGAAATTCTCACGGATGGACAATATGTGTACGGAACTCTACCACCGCAACTTTCCCTTGCAGAGCGCTTTTCTGGAGGTTCGTGGCGTTATTGCATTCCGGGAACGGGTGAAGTGAATTGGGGGAAAGTTGCGTCGAAATTACGTCGCATCGGATACGAAGCGGCTGTCAGTATCGAATTGGAGGACGCACGTTTTTGGGGCAGCGCTGAGGCCGAATTACTCGGTATTCAGCAGGCGTATCTACATCTGGCAAGCTATTTTGCCTAATTAGGGAGAGATGGACATGGTTTCGGTCCGGGTATTGCTGGTTGGAGCTGGCGGGATGGGGAGGGCACATCTGCGCAATCTGCTGGCCCTTCGAGACGCAGTGATCGTAGGCATTGTCGATCCTTCTTCGGAGGCCATCGCGGCAACGAGGCAATTGTCACAGGAACTGCAGTCGACCCCTGGTTTTGCAACACTAGAATCCGCATTGGAGACCATTGAAGCAGATGCGGCCGTCATTGTTACGCCCCATGCACAACATTTTCAGCAAGGTCAACTCTGTTTGCAACGCGGTCTGCACGTGTTGATGGAGAAACCGTTTGTATCCGGTTCATCAAACGCACGGGCGCTTATTGAACTGGCGCAACAGGTGGGGCGCCACCTGGCGGTGAGCTACCAGCGACGGTTACAGGGGCCATATGTATATCTGAAAGATTTGATCGAGAGCGGAGAGCTTGGCGAGATTCGCTACGCAACGGCATATCAGGCGCAGTCCTGGTTGGAATCGCAACGTGGCACTTGGCGACAAAACCGCGAACTTTCCTGCGGGGGACAGTTAAATGATTCGGGATCGCATCTTGTGGACGTCATGTTGTGGCTCATTGGCTCCAAACCAAAAGCTGTATTTGGACATATCGACAATCGAGGAACCGAGGTGGATATTGACTCAGCACTGACTATCCGCTTTGAGCATGATGTGATTTGCACGCTAAATGTGGTAGGGAGTGCCTCCATCGGGTGGTGGGAGGACGTCGCAATCCATGGAACCAACGGAACTGCCTTGTATCGCAATGGCGAACTTTGGGTCGCAAGGGGGTTACACTCGGAACTCCGGCCGGTCACCGTGGAGGAATTGCCGGCGACCACCAATCCAGATGAGAATTTTGTCGATCTCGTGCTTGGGCGGATTGATACGCCCGCTGCGGCAGCGGAAAGTGGCTATCAGGTTGCACGGCTTACGGAAGCCGCTTGGGAAAGTAACGCGAAGCGGCAGTGGATCGCTTTTTGACATACTTCGCTCGTTGGGATGCAAGCACTGGTCAATCGCCCCTTGACAATCCAAGCTTTATCACGCTACAGTGGATTCAACAGAATTGTGCGAAAAGTGGAGATTGGGAGTAGTAAAGATGTGGCCGGATGACAGAGAGCCGATGGTTGGTGCGAATCGGCAGAAGGTGCATTTTGAACTCACCCATGAACTGCAGCCCGACATGTAGGGTGTGCCGTGGTTCTCACGTTACAGGGATAGATGGTGCTTGCCATCAAGCAGAGAGGACTTTCGCCTTTGGAAGTCAATTAGAGTGGTACCGCGAGCTAACCTTGCCTCGTCTCTAACCGGAGACGGGGCTTTTTATTGGTCTGTTGTTGCGAAAAACACGAAAGAGGGAGTGGATTGTGATGAAAAATGCAAACAAGTATACCCGGCAATACAGCATGCCTCCGGAGTCAAGTTGGAATTGGGTGAAAAAGGAGTATGTCGATAAGGCCCCGATCTGGTGTAGCGTAGATCTGCGCGATGGAAACCAGGCGCTTGTTGTACCGATGAATCTTGAAGAAAAGCTCGAGTACTTCCAACTGCTCGTGGACATCGGTTTCAAGGAAATCGAGGTGGGCTTTCCTGCGGCATCCGATACCGAATTTGTCTTCTTGCGGACGTTGATCGAACGCGATTTGATTCCGGATGACGTCACCATTCAGGTGCTCACGCAATCTCGCGATCACATTATCCGGCGCACCTTCGAATCCCTGATGGGAGCGAAGCGTGCCATTGTCCATCTGTATAATTCGACGTCAATTGCACAGCGAGAACAGGTATTTCGCAAACCAAAGTCTGAAATTGTTGAGATTGCTGTTTCAGGTGCGCAACTTTGCAAGCAGCTAGCCTTAGAGACGCCTGGAAATTTCATGTTCCAATATTCCCCAGAAAGCTTTACCGGCACGGAGGTCGATTTTGCGCTCGAAGTCTGTCATGCAGTCCTCGATGTTTGGAAGCCGACCGCCGAGCGCCCGGTTATCATCAATCTACCATCGACCGTTCAGCTCTCGCTGCCGCATGTCTACGCAAGTCAGATCGAATATATGAGCAACCATCTTCGCGATCGTCACCCTGTCATTGTTTCCGTACATCCGCACAATGATCGTGGCACGGGTGTGGCTGATGCAGAACTGGCGATGCTGGCGGGGGCGGATCGGGTCGAAGGTACCTTGTTTGGCAACGGCGAGCGCACAGGTAACGTCGATATTGTCACGCTTGCACTGAATCTGTACTCGCATGGCGTCGAGCCGGGACTCGATTTTGAAAATCTACCCGACATTCAATCGGTGGTCGAGCGTTTGACCAAGATGCAGGTGGGCAAGCGCCATCCGTACGCTGGAGAGCTTGTGTTCACTGCCTTTTCGGGCTCCCATCAAGACGCTATCGCGAAAGGGATGAAATGGCGTGAGGAGGAGGAGCGCGAGCATTGGACCGTTCCATATTTGCCCATCGATCCGAAGGATATTGGGCGCGAGTACGAGGGGGACATCATCCGCATCAACAGCCAGTCAGGCAAGGGCGGTATCGGTTACTTGCTCGAGCAAAAGTATGGTTTTGATCTGCCGCCGCGCATGCGTGAAGATTTGGGTTATGCGGTGAAGGGCGTCTCGGATCGCCTGCAAAAGGAGCTGTCGGTTGACGAGATCGCGGATATTTTCACAGAGGAGTTTGTCAACCTGGCGGAACCCATCGCCTTTTCGGAACTCAAAGCTGATGAAGGGGCAGGGCATCCGACAACGGTGACCATTCATACCCATGGGCAGACGCGTACGATCAAGGGATCCGGGAACGGGCGCTTGGATGCCGTGAGCAACGCCTTACAAGCCAGTCTCGGCTTACAGTACACCAATCTGACCTACAAGGAACACGCCCTGGAAGTGGGCTCTGGCTCCAGGGCCGTGGCATATATTAGCATTGATGATGCCGAGGGCCGAACACACTGGGGATGCGGGATTGATACGGACATTATGAACGCTTCTATCAAAGCACTGTTCAGTGCGATCAATCGCATGGTTGTGGCGACGCCGACGTTTGTTGTGCAGCACTGACATCAAGGCAGTGACATATATGTTCAGAAAGCCCGGATGGCGCTATTGCCTGCCGGGCTTTTCCCTGTAGGTATCTTCCTGTTCTACCATTGAATCTACCGCATGAACTCTCGTACCTGCACATATGGTGGGAGTGAAGGTCTGCAGACGAGACAGCGAAAGTCTGCGAGGGCCAGTACACCAGTGGAGGAGTGGAGTCTACGAATACCGTGGAACATCGATTGTACAACGAAGATTGGAACATCGCGTATCAACGAAGCCGCATGGTTGGTCTTCCCGTTCATCCCACCTGTTTGTTTGCGTACTGGTTCATGACAGATGATCATCGCCGGCTATGCGAGGAGCACTGGTTGTGCGATTGGTCGAACATGCCCCTTTCGATTTGCGTTTACGATGTCACGGGCGTTTGGTTTGATGGGCACAACGCACCGCTCGTTCGCCAGGAGATCATCCAGCCCACCGATACAACCAATTGGTACATCCACAATCTTGTCCCTGGGCGCCATTATGTCGTCGATTTGACGCTTGAGCGCGATGGTGAGCGCTTCAGTCTGCTGCGTTCCAATATGGTATCCTTGCCACCGCTTGCAAAGCATGGTGCTCAGCCAGATCTCAAGTTTGCATCGCCCTTCGTCACCACCGTGCAGACGGCAGGCCTTCGCATTTCCGATATCGCGAGCAGGCAGGACGATAAGGGGGAATTCCCCATCTCGCGGTATGCGGGTCAATTCGACGGCTATCATCTCACGCGCTGATCCAGAAGGGACGATCACAAAAGATGACAAAAGGCTATCTCAACCTTGTTCTGCACGCTCATTTGCCCTTTGTGCGCCATGTCGATCGCGATGACAGACTGGAAGAACGCTGGCTCTTTGAAGCGATGACCGAGTGCTACATTCCATTGCTCCAGGTGTTTCATCAGTTGGTTCGCGACCAGGTCGATTTTCGTATCACGATCTCGCTCTCACCGACGCTGCTTTCCATGTTGCGCGATTGCCTTCTGCAAGTGCGCTACAGGGAATACCTGTATCGCTCGCTGATGCTTGCCGAACACGAGGTGGAGCGGACACAGGGCGATGCCAAGTTTCATGCTCTCGCCCAGGCATATCAGACAAGGCTGCAGGAAATCAAGGAGTTCTACGATCACTACAACGGCGACTTGGTTACTGCATTCGCGGAGTTGCACCGCGTCGGTTGCGTTGAGCTGATCACAAGCGCTGCCACGCACGCGTTTCTGCCATACATGCAAACCGAAGAGGCCATCCGCGCTCAAATTGCCACTGCGGTGACGACCTTTGAATCCTGTTTCGGTTTTCGGCCCCGTGGTATCTGGCTGCCTGAGTGCGCATACACGCCACGCATGCTCACCCACTTGCAGGAGTTTTCCATTGGCTATTTCTTTGTCGATACACACGCGTTTACCTCGGCTCATCCCCGGCCTGCATTTGGCACCTTTTCGCCAATCCTGGTGGGTAACAGCGGGATTGCGGCGTTTGCCCGCGACGAGGAGTCCTCGCAGCAGGTCTGGAGTTCGGATCGCGGTTACCCAGGGGACTATGACTATCGCGAATACTATCGTGACATCGGTTTTGATTTGGATGAATCCTATATTCGCCCATTCATCCATCCTGATGGCATTCGCATCCATACTGGGTTCAAATACTACAGAATCACCGGTAAAGACGTCGTTCAAAAACAGCCGTACGACATCGATCGCGCTCGTGAAAAAGCGTGTGAACATGCGGGCAACTTCATGTTCAATCGGCAACGCCAGCTTGCGTATATGCACCGCCAGATGGGTCGGCTACCCGTTGTCACGGCGCCATACGATGCAGAGTTATTTGGGCATTGGTGGTATGAGGGGCCGATTTTCCTCGATGTGCTCCTGCGCAAGCTTTACTTCGATCAAAACGAGATTGCGACCATCACGCCCTCCGAGTACCTTGCGCTGTATCCGGATTACCCTTGCGCCGATCTCGCATTTTCTTCGTGGGGGCGCAACGGCTATGGCGAAGTCTGGTTAAACGGGACGAACGATTGGATGTATCCAGCGCTGCACGAATGTGAACAGCGGCTGATCCGAATCGTCAACCGTTTGCCGGACGTATCTCCCAGTGTGGAGAGAGCACTCCATCAAGCCGCGCGCGAATTGATGCTCGCGCAGAGCAGTGATTGGGCCTTCATTATGGATAATCGAACAAGTGTGGACTATGCAGTGGCCCGTTTCAAGCAGCACATCAACCGATGTTTGGAACTTTTGACGATGGTGGAAGCCGGGCGGATCGACATGGACTTCTTGCAACGGTTGGAGTCCATCGACAACCTGTTTCCGAACGTCGACTATCGATTCTATCGATCGTCGACCTGTAACGATATGCAGGCCAAGGCAATGCGCCGTTCATCCAGTCAGGAGAGATCCGTGTTGCTGTTGTCGTGGGAATTCCCCCCTGTCTCAGTAGGGGGACTGTCGCGGCATGTGTACGATCTCGCTCGGTCCATGGCAAGCCAAGGAATGGATGTCCATGTTTTGACACTGGCTGGAGGTAATAGTCCGCTCGAGGATACAGTCGATGGAGTACATGTCCATCGCGTTCACGTGCGCCAACCCGACGGTGGATCGTTCATTGACTTCGCGTTCCAGATGAATCTTTCGATGTTGGATCGCGCCTTGGCGTTGGCAGACGACGGAATTGTGTTCGATGTGATTCATGCGCACGATTGGCTCGTCGCCGATGCGGCGAAATCTTTGAAACAGCGATGGCAGCTGCCCCTCGTTGCGACGATTCACGCCACAGAACACGGGCGCAATCATGGCATTTACACGGATACACAAGCTTACATTCACCATCGCGAATGGGTGCTCACCTACGAGGCGGCGCGCGTGATTGTCTGCAGTTCGTACATGCAAAGCGAGGTAAAGCGGCTATTTGCGCTGCCGGCAGATAAGATGCGCATCTTGCCAAACGGAATTGAGGTTCCGGCGGTGGCGGCGGATCGGGCGAATCGAGGGCGCGAAAACGGGGACGGAAGCGATGACACGGTTGTCTTTGTCGGACGCCTCGTGCGCGAAAAGGGTGTACAGCATTTGCTTGAAGCCGCACCGGCTATTTTGCGCGAATTCCCGCACACTCGGTTCGTCATTGTCGGGCAAGGGCCGATGCTGGAGGAACTGCAAGAGCAATGCCACAGGATGAATCTTGAACCCCACATCGACTTTGCAGGATATGTGGACGATGCAGAGCGCAATGAGCTGTTACAAAACGCCTCTGCGGTTGTCGTCCCCAGTTTGTACGAACCATTCGGGATTGTCGCGCTGGAAGCCATGGCGGCGGGGGCACCGCTTGTCGTGTCCGACGTGGGAGGCCTGGCTGATATCGTCGACCACGATCGGAACGGACTGAAGGTCTACCCAGGTGATCCTCATTCCATCGCACAACAAGTGTGCCGTTTGCTCGGCGATCCGGATTTGCGTCAGCGACTGCGGATGGTCGCTCGCGATGATTTGGTTCGCTTTGACTGGCGGTCTATTGCACAATCCACCTTGGACGTCTATCGAGAGGTTGTCTCACACACAGAGAGACAAGTGTCCGAGGTGAAGTGACAAAAAATTTAGGGATGTCCAAAAATGCAACCGCATACGCGAGTCATAGCGTCATTTCTGCATGTGTATATTGCCACATCACGAGATTCTGAGTTGATCAGCAAAGGGGTATGACGATGCGCGCAGTGATTATGGCAGGCGGCCAGGGAACGAGATTGCAGCCTTTGACAAGGCGTATGCCCAAACCGATGTTGCAACTGTTGGACCGACCGATGATGGAATACGTCGTCGAACTTCTGGCAGCCCACGAGATTCGGGACATCACGATCACTGTGTGTTATTTGGCGGCACACATCCGCTCCCATTTTGGGGACGGATCGAAATGGGGAGTGCGGATCGATTATCAGGAGGAGGTTCGGCCGCTTGGCACGGCGGGGGGAATCAAACCCTTGCGCGCTCATGTAGGCGGTACATTTCTGGTCATGAGCGGTGACGGGTTAACCGACTTTGATTTGACGAAAGCCATCTCGGTGCATCAGAAACGCCGTGCTCCCGTGACCATTCTCTTAAAGCAGGTCGCCTGTCCATTGGGATATGGTGTTGTTACCACGGATGAGGAAGGGCAAATCACCCAATTCATCGAGAAACCTAAAACATTTATCCAGGGGAAAGCATACTGGATCAATACGGGAATCTACATTCTGGAACCTGAAATTTTGGATTATGTTCCCGATGATCGGCCGTTTGATTTCGGTAAAGATCTTTTTCCGATGCTGCTTAAAACAGGTGTCCCCCTGTATGGATACGCAGCAGACGGTTATTGGTCCGACGTTGGCACGCTGCAACAGTACTATCAATCACAAATTGACATGCTGCAGGGCAAAGTGCGCATCAATTTGCCCGCCGAGGTACAAGTGCCTGTTGAACTCGTGCAAAGTTGAGCGCCGTGTGGCCTAGCCGCGAAACCGTGACAAGCGCCTAAATAGGGAACGCCCTCCTGCCAAAGTGATTAGTGTAATGGGGAAGGGAGGGCGTTCTTTATGCGAGAACGTGTACAGCAAGGCCTGGACAGTTTGCGTAGACAGAACGGTCTTTACCTAGCCAGCCCATCGAACACCTATCATTACATTTGGATTCGGGACAATTGTTATATTTCTTTATCGAAATTGGGAAAAGACGATTCGGAGTACGAGCAGATTTACCATCGTATTCTCGACATTTGGCGTAAATATGAGTGGAAACTGGCGTTTCACGCCGATCACCAGCCGGAAGCAGTTTACCAATATATACACCCCAGGTATACAGCGGACACGTTGGAAGAAATTCATGAACCGTGGGGAAACGCCCAAAATGATGCCATTGGGATATTTCTGTACGGACTTGGCCTGGGTTTGCGGCATCATCGGAGGATGTTGCGGGACGATGTGGACGTGCGCATCGTGCGCTTGCTGATTCGTTATCTGAAAACGCTTGCCTTTTGGTGCAACGCGGACAACGGTATGTGGGAGGAAGAAGTCGAGCTGCACGCGAGCAGTATTGGTGCGTGCGTCGCCGGATTGCTCGCAATAAAACCATTTTTCGAGATCGAAATCGATATGATCCGTGATGGCATGATTGCGTTATGGCGCATCTTACCGCATGAAAGTGCCACACATGACTGTGACTTGGCGCAATTGAGTCTCGTCTATCCATATCGGCTGTTGCCCGGCGACATGGCGTCCGAGATCGTCCGGCGGGTGGAGCAGAATTTATTACGCGATCGCGGTGTAATTCGCTACGCTGGAGATCGGTATTACGCCGATAGTGGGCGGGAGGCCGAATGGTGCATGGGTCTGCCGTGGTTGGGACTATGTCATGCGACGCTCGGGAACCAGGATGAGGCGCGGCGATATTTGGAGTGGACTGAGCGCGTGATGACGCCGGATGTACGCATTCCTGAGTTATATCTGTCCGCGCAAGGTGTACCGAATGAGAACACACCACTCGGATGGGCACACGCGTTGTATCTGATTCTACATGATTTGCTCCGCTAAGGATGTATGGGGCGGTCTGTGGGATGTGGAAAATCATTATAAATTGTGCGAAGGTAACGGCAGCAGGCAACCCATGGCAAGTGGGGGTGCCTGCTTTTTTGTTTCTTGTGCATGGAAAAAACATCGACACTTTGTAGATATTGTGTATTGTGTATGGAAAATTTGCAGACGATAGCCTGCGACGATATGCGTTTGAGAGGTGTGAATCCCATTGTTCAAACGATTCCGGAGGAATGGCGGCGAGCGACGGATCTTGGATTGCGAAAGGGAGCTGCGAGAGGACATTTCCGCAACAGAGGGACAGGAGCCAATCCCGGAGCGCCCGGAGTTCATGCAACAGTGGCTGGAGTCAGAATGGGATCGTTGCAGCGATTTACAGACGCGTGAAATCGAGATATGCGGTGAGCGCATTTTATTGTTTTGGCTGCGAGGGCTTGTTGATCTGATTCGCCTTGAGACAGGCATCTTACAACCGTTGGCGCGCGTATCGAAGCGCCGCTTGCAACTAAGTGATGTCGTTTCCATTTTACATACTGTAACCGTACATGAGATTTCAACGCGACGGCAATGGAATACTGCCTTGGCGGACGGGCAGGTTGTCCTGTGGCTATGTGGCCGGCCGCACGCTCTGGCGCTCGACGTAAGCCATGCACCAGGGCGTGCAATTCAAAAGGCGGAGAATGAACCAACGCTGGAAGGGCCGCAAGAAGCTTTTGTTGAGCAGATCGAAATGAATCTTGCACTGTTACGAAAGAGAATCCGCACTCCACGTATGAAAGTTGAATCGGTACGTGTGGGTGAATATACCAACTCTACAGTTGCAGTCGTCTATGTCGAAGGTATTGCAAAGCCGACATTGGTGGAAGAGGCCTTACAGCGCATCCGCCGCATTTCGATCGATGGCGTGGGCGATATCAACAAGATACGCGAATTGATCAGCGACGCCCCATTTACATTGTTTCCTACTACCGAAGAAACAGAACGTCCGGATCGAGTGTGTGGGAACTTGTTGCAAGGCAGAATTGCCATTCTGGTGGAGGGCGCTCCCAATTGCTTGCTCGTTCCGGCGCAGTTTATTCACTTTTTGGTCGCTGTCGATGATTACTATTTCCACTACACATTGACACTCTTCATTCGCATGTTGCGCCATGTCGCGTATTGGTCGTCTTTGTTATTACCTGGACTGTATGTCGCGCTCCTATCCTATAATCAAGACTTGCTCCCCACGCCATTACTGGTAACTGTAGCGGCTCAACATCGCGGCATTCCATTCCCAACCATCATAGAGGCCTTGCTCATGCTTGTCGTTTTCGAAGTCTTGCGCGAGGCCGGCACACGCTTGCCAAGAGCGGTGGGCCAGTCTGTGAGTATCGTGGGTACGCTTATCGTCGGTGATGCGGCGGTTCGCGCCGGACTGGTTTCACCGGGTATGGTCATTGTGGTCGCGGGTACAGGGGTTGCTTCGTTTGCATTGCCAGCCTACGGATTCGTGAACTCGAGTCGCCTCATCCAGTTTGCCTTTGTGATAGCTGCAGGTGTCAGTGGTCTGGTCGGGATCTTAATCCTCGCGCTCATCCTCATCACTCATCTGGTTTCACTTCGCTCTTTTGGTGTTCCGTATATGGCACCGGTTGCACCTTTCAGTTGGTCCGATATGAAGGATATGTTTATTCGAGCGCCTTGGTTTGCGATGAAGCGCCGGCCCGAACACATGGAAACGGTGAATGAAACGAGCAACCGGACACCGCTGCCCAAGCAACGGAAGGCATTGGGATGGGATTTGAACGAATCATGAAACGAGTGCTAGGTTCGTGGCCGCCAAAGGCCTTTGCGCTGTTTCTGGTCGGTATTAGTTCTCTGTGTTTGCCCGGATGCTATGACATACAAGAAGTGGATGATATGAACCTCGTTTTGGCCATAGGCGTCGACGAAACAGAGGATCACTTGATCAACGTAACTGCTGAGTTTGTGAATCCGTCCAGCGCACCATCATCGGGGCAGGATGGATCGAGTACCAGCGGGGGAAAGCAACCGGTCATTGTGCGACAAGAAACGGGGGCTTCGATTGAAGATGCGATGGGCAAGTTTGAGCGCGAAATTCCCCATTCTGTGTATTTAGCACAGAACATGCTGGTTTTATTTGGTGAGTCATATGCCCGAAATGGCATCGATCGAGCCTTGGATTTCTTCGAACGTGATCGAGCGTTTCGACGAAATCAGTTATTCCTCGTGACCCCGAACGCCGCCAGCGATGTGCTATCGGCTTCCGTAGATCCCGAACCGCTTAATGCACTTGGAATTCGTGAACTTGTGGAACAGTCCTCCACTCAATTGCGTTTTGTGCAATCTGAGCAACAGCAGATTATGGAGGAATATCTATCTCCATCACAATCACCGGTGATGGCGCTCATTAGCTTGCAGAGTGTGGGTAGGCCGGCGCTTCAGGGCGTGGCGGTGTTTCGAGGCGGGCGTTTGGTCGATACGTTGAACGTCGACGAGATGCAGGGGCTAGGATGGTTGCTAGGAAGTACTCGGCAGGTGTCCATCCATCTCCCTTGTGCGGGTGAAGATGGTGCGGGAACGACGATTCGAATCCTCGGTTCAAATACGAAGTTTCAGGCACAACCAGGACAGCGGGATTTGAACGTACAGCTTCAGGTACATGCGCGAGCAGAAGTTGAGCAGATATGTCCCCGCGAAAAACTTGACGAGAAGACGTTCAAGGACTTGAACCGGATGGCGGCCGCGTATATTCAGCGCAGCATGCAAACCACCATTGCAAAATTACAACAGGACGATGTGGATGCCTCCCAATTCGGGAAGCGCGTGTTTCTGCAGAATCCCTGTTATTCGGCAAATCAGTGACAAGTGGCAATCCCTGTTTCCGAAAATTCATGTGGAGTGTCACGCGAACGTGCAGATTGTGCGTGCCAGCTTGGCGTTGAATACACCAGAGTCGACCGCTTCCCGCAACGGAGAGATACATTCGGAGGTGGCACCTTGACTTGGTTGGCTCTTCTTTCATCCGCTTCAATCATTGCAATTGAATGGCGATCATTACGCACCGCTTCACGCCGGGAAAGGACTCTTTACACGTTGTTTGTGAGTGCGGCGCTGTTGATGGCTGTTAGTTTTGATACACATCTGTTGACTGGAGTTCATGTTCTGGCGCCTGTTGACGCTTTGTTCCGTCCTGCCACTGAGTGGCTGTATCAAGTTCTGTAGAGGGTCGGTGAGTCATGGCAAAGGTCCAAATCTCGCGGGTGCAGCTGGTTTTTGCCCTCGTCTGGTGCGTGATCGGAACAGGCATCGTCGCGATTCCAACGGCGATTGCACAGTTCACGGTTCGTGATGCCTGGATATGCGCTTTGCTCTTTTCGGTGGGTGGCACGTTGGTGGCCTTACTGACGTCGCTCTTCACACGGTACTTTCCGAACCGAACATTGACGAACGCTTTAATGGATGCATGGGGACCTTGGCTAGGGCGCCTTATAGGAATTTGGTTTATGGCAGGACTGTATATCACGAATTGCACAGTTGTCCGTGAAGCAGAAGTATTCGTCGGCACTACAATTTTGCCGAAAACGCCGGAAGTCATGATAGGTGCCTTTGCCATGGTGGCCGTTGCGTATGCCGTTTATATGGGAGTGGAAGTCGTCATGCGGGATGTCGAGTTCATTACACCTCTCGTCATGCTGATTGCTCCGATTCTGTTTGTTTTATCCATGCAACATATAGACATCCACGAAATGATGCCCGTCCTCGCGGATGGATGGACGCCTGTTTTGCGTGGGGGAGTGGTTTCGATATTGGTATACGCATTGGAAATGGTGATCGTTCTGCAATTCATCCCGTTCTTGCGGCGGGGTAAGTTAGCCGCCAAAGATGTCAGTATTGCCACCCTCATCATTACGTTGGTATTGACTATCGTGACAGCCGTGACGATAGGCGTGGTCGGTCCTGCCACTCACTATTTGAGTTATCCCGTTCTCGAGGCTGTTCGCAATGTTCGCGTGGGGCGGTTTCTTGAGCGACTCGATACGCTGTACGTGATCGCTGTGATATCGACGATTTTCGTGAAAATGACGGTATCCCACTATGCATGGTGTACGGGCATGAAAGATCTATTTCATTTGTCCTCGCATCGGGTCACTACGCTTTCCGGCGCGTTGCTGGTATGGGGGGGTGCCAATGTGTTGTTCGAAAATGCAAATGACGTGCAACAATTCATTTTTTATACAGGCCCCACGTACGCAGTCTGCACACTTCTGCTGACTCCGCTACTCGCTGTGGCTGGAATCGTTGTGAAGAAGGCTATGGCCGTCAAACGGTGATCACCAACAAGGGAAGCGTGTTAGATACAGACGTGTAGTGGAGGGCCTTGGGGGTGTTTGTACGGCTTTACACTATTTGTAGATCAGAATGATTGGTTTACGGATCCTAAGATAGGGAAGTTGGTGCGTCATGACCAGGGTTCAAATATCTCGTTCCCAACTCGTGATTGCAATGGTCTGGTGTATTCTGGGCACTGGTATTGTGACAATTCCGTCGGCTGTTGCACAGTTCACTGTACGCGATGCGTGGATCAGCACAATGCTGTTTGTGGTAGGCGGGGGCATCGTTGTAGCGGTGACGTTGCTATTCAGTCGTATGTTCCCTTGCCGAACCTTAACTTCGGCTCTGTTGGAAGCATGTGGACCTTGGATCGGGCGAGCACTAGGAATTTGGTTTCTTATATGTTTGTATATTACGAACTGTACGGTTCTACGCGAAGCCGAGGTCTTTGTCGGGGTCACCATTCTGCCTAAAACGCCTGAATATGTGATGGGTGCGTTTGCCATGCTTGCCGTCGCGTATGCAGTCTACTTGGGCGTGGAAGTTGTGATGCGCGACGCTGAACTCATTACACTGCTTGTGATGCTTATTGCTCC
Organism: Alicyclobacillus sacchari; assembly: GCF_004366795.1. GTDB lineage: Bacteria > Bacillota > Bacilli > Alicyclobacillales > Alicyclobacillaceae > Alicyclobacillus > Alicyclobacillus sacchari. The sequence goes on from NZ_SORF01000012.1 coordinate 68,184, forward strand.
CATTTTGTTTTTTCTCTCCATGCAGCACATGGACATCCATGAACTGCGCCCCGTTCTGGTTGACGGGTGGGGACCTGTGCTGCGCGGAGGTATTGTGTCTGATTTGGACTATGCCCTGGAACTTATGATCGCGCTTCAATTCCTCATGTTCTTAAAGAACGCAAACACTGCGGCTCGAGACGTCGCTGTGGCGGCTGTTGTTTCCACAGTTGCTTTAACCCTTGTGACGGTACTCACGATCGGGGTGGTGGGACCGTCTACACACTATTTGAGTTATCCCGTCCTGGAGGCTGTTCGCAATATTCGCGTTGGGCGGTTTCTTGAACGGCTCGATACGCTGTACGTGATCGCGGTCGTATCCACCGTATTCGTGAAATTAGCTGTTTTTCATTACGCTTGGTGTTCAGGTTTGAAAGACGTATTTGGGCTGTCTTCACATCGCGTTACAACACTTGCAGGAGGATTGCTGGTATGGACTGGCGCTACCGTTTTGTTTCGCAGCGCAGGTGATGTCCAACAATTTATTGCGTATACGGTACCCGTCTATTTTGTGGTCACGTTTGTCGCCATTCCACTGGTGGCCGTTATCATGATGGCTGTGAAATCTGGATTGAGAAGGCGAAACGCTGTTCTTATGAGAAGAGGGTGAGGAGGGAGATGGCCCTTTTCACCCGTACATAGCAAAGACTTTTAACTAGCGTAAATCCTTACGCGCTGCGCGACGAATTGTGCTTGAGCTCCGCTGCTTTCGCCATTGCCTGGGCACGCCGGCTGATCCCATATAAAATCATTCCAACCACTAAGGCAGCCAGTGCCAGCAGCAGTTGGCTTGCAGATTCCTGACTTAGCAACCAAATGCACAGTGCCGCTGCAACACATGGAATGGTGACACCAAAGGGCAAGCGAAAGGCGCGTTTATCTTCCTTCGCGCGAAAGCGCAACAAGATCACGGCGATGCACACGGCGAGATATTCATATAGGCGTGCGGCTACGTTGAGCAGAAGCAGATGCTCGAATGTCCCCGTGACACTCAATGCGATCACAATTACACCCGTGATCCAGATGGACACGATAGGCGTCTGAAAGCGCGACGAAGTGGTTGCCAGTGCTCTGGGCAACCCGCGCCGAAGCGATAAGGCATACAGGATACGCGGCGCCGCTAATGCGACACCACTCTTGGTCCCAAGAATAGACAAAACCGCGCCAATGGTCATCACGGTGGCGCCACCAACAAACATAGCGCGACCGGCGTCCGCGAGCGGAGTGGTTGACGCAGCCAGTGCCGGATCAAGTCGCCCGGCAGCTTCTTGAATGAGAAGATAGAATAAGGTGACGCCCACCAATGTTCCAATGACGCCAATAACTGCAGACTTGCGCGGATGGACCATCTCACCCTGTTGGACGGTTGCCATTTCAAATCCGCCATAGGCATAGATGAGCACGAGCACAGCCTTGCCAATTTGCGGCGCGCTCATGGGCACATCAGAGACGTTTCCTGTGTGTCCTGTGTAAAGGATAAATCCCATCGCAACAAGCAATATCAGCGGTATGAGCTTGACCACAGAGAAGAAGACGACCGCCCAAGAGCCCTTTCGGACACCAAGCGAGTTGACCAAGCACAAGGCAGCAATGACGCCCGCTGTGATTACGTCTTTGAATGGTGCGAGACCGGGGACGAGAGACGTCACATAGCCCATGAGGCCATTTGAAAGTGCCGCCCAGCCGACGATTAGCGTCAACCAACTCATCCAACCGACGCTGGCCGCAACAGTTTGACCCATGGCTCTCTCTGCGTACATATAGGACCCGCCTGTTTCACTGAACATACTGCTGGCTTCCGCGAAGCAAAGCCCAATCAGGATTGCGACAACGCCAGCAATGAGATATGCCCATGTCGCCTGGCGTCCAGCCAATGATGCCACTTGACCTGGCAATAAAAAGATTCCACCACCGATGACACCGTTCATACCGATAAACAGTACTTCCGGTGTACGCAAAGCGCGTTTTAGGCCCTCTTGCACATGTCTCCCTCCTTATAACTTAAAATCTTAGATGAATACAAGGATTTATCCTACACCCGAATGAACTCTGAAGCAATCATGAGTTAGCAGCGAATGCGGATACAAAATGAACAAGTCACTAAAGTGTGATATTTGAGCGCGATCGTCCGTTCCTGGAAGAAGATCGGCGAGGAGAAGTGGTGTGAGGGAAGGCCGAAGTTGGTATGCAGGTAGCAGGACAACGGGGACAATATAAGAAAAGACGAACGTCTTATATAGACGGTCGTCTTTTACACATGGTGCGCCCAGGTGGATTCGAACCACCGACCTCACGATTATCAGTCGTGCGCTCTAGCCGACTGAGCTATGGGCGCAAATGGCGGAACTGACGGGATTCGAACCCGCGATCTCCTGCGTGACAGGCAGGCATGTTAGGCCTCTACACCACAGTTCCATGGCGGAGTGAGAGGGATTCGAACCCTCGATACGGCTTTTGACCGTATACTCGCTTAGCAGGCGAGCGCCTTCGACCTACTCGGCCATCACTCCAAGTAATGGTGACCCTAAGGGGATTCGAACCCCTATTACCGCCGTGAGAGGGCGGCGTCCTAAACCATTAGACGATAGGGCCTTACTGTCAGAACCAAGTTGATGGTTTCCTTTACAGTTGGTGCGGCTGACAGGAATCGAACCTGTGGCCCCCACCGTGTCAAGGTGGTGCTCTCCCTCTGAGCTACAGCCGCATGGAGCGGGTGAAGGGAATCGAACCCTCGCTCTCAGCTTGGGAAGCTGATGTTCTACCATTAAACTACACCCGCAGGCTTGTGAATCATTTTGCTCCTTGCTCCGCTCGCCAGAGCGTATACCCGGCGAGCTAAAGCAAGATATCATGGAGCGGAAGACGGGATTCGAACCCGCGACCCTCGCCTTGGCAAGGCGATGCTCTACCCCTGAGCCACTTCCGCACACGCTTATCAATTTTACGCACAACCTACGAGCTTCGTCAAGTGGCAAATTTTCATGGTGACCCCAGCGGGATTCGAACCCGCGTTACCGCCGTGAAAGGGCGGTGTCTTAACCACTTGACCATGGGGCCATATGGAGCTCCCAACCAGGCTTGAACTGGTGACCTCATCCTTACCATGGATGCGCTCTGCCAACTGAGCTATGGGAGCGTGCCTGGCTCCCCGAGTAGGATTCGAACCTACGACCCTCCGGTTAACAGCCGGATGCTCTACCGCTGAGCTATCGAGGAAAGTGGTGGAGGTAGACGGATTCGAACCGACGACCCCCTGCTTGCAAGGCAGGTGCTCTCCCAGCTGAGCTATACCCCCACGAATCCCGGAGGCCGGACTCGAACCGGCACGGTTTCCCGCACGATTTTGAGTCGTGTGCGTCTGCCAATTCCGCCACTCCGGGTAATCTCATATTGACTTTTCAGCTTGTGGTGCTACTGAAAAACTGGTCGGAGCAGCGGGATTCGAACCCACGACCTCCTGCTCCCAAGGCAGGCGCGCTACCAAGCTGCGCTATGCTCCGATGATGGCGTGCCCTGAGAGATTCGAACTCCCGACCTTTTGATTCGTAGTCAAACGCTCTATCCGGCTGAGCTAAGGGCACACATGGCTGGGGAAGAAGGATTCGAACCTTCGCATGACGGTACCAAAAACCGTTGCCTTACCGCTTGGCTATTCCCCAACAACTACTATTGAATTTAGAGGGCAATACGTTGATTGCCCTCACTATGGAGCCACCTGTCGGATTCGAACCGACGACCTGCTCATTACGAGTGAGCCGCTCTACCCCTGAGCCAAGGTGGCATGGTGAGCCATGCTGGATTCGAACCAGCGACACCCTGATTAAAAGTCAGGTGCTCTGCCAACTGAGCTAATGGCTCGCGTCAACCTGTTATCGTTGCGCACTGGGTAATCTAACACGTATTGCGGAGCAAGTCAAGCGTCTGAAATACGGATATTTTTTCATTTGGCTTTTCTGTCAAAGGTGACGACTCATGCGAGTATGACGTATCAGTAATTCATCGACGCGCTCTGGGTGTGTATGGATATTTTGGCCTTCGCACACCGGGTTATGCGTATGGCTTGGGGTTGACATTCAGTAGGCACGATTTGCAGATAGCACGCCAATTGGGATGTTGGTGCTTCATAAGAGTCTCTTTCGATACGAGCGCACCCAATACAAGTCAGTCCGCAAGTAACCCTCAGCAGAAGGCGCGTTCGAATTTCGTATTGCGAGTTCGTACATTATGAATCAAGATTCCTCGCCCGTGGTTCGTATCCGTTTGGGATGGCTAAGGGCCCTTGGTATTGTAATGCTGATAGGACCCGAGTGATTTTGCGGCGAATGAACTTAGAGCAATCAGTAGTGCAACGTACTATGGTATTCACACGGAGATGACGCAATTCGAGGCCGATTTGCCGCAGCGTATTGCGACTCCACGATGAGTCGAAGATACTGGGGTTAGATTTGGACCAAGTAAAGGGAGATTAGATTGATTGGTTCCAAGGTCAACGAGGGCACAAATCAGATTGTTCGAAGTTCGAGATGCAGACCCTTATTTGCTTTAATTTAGATCACTGCAATTAGATGACTGCCGCAATGTTCTCCGAGCACGGTTACCTTTTGTGGATGGGACACGTCCAGTTCAGGAGATAGAAAATTTCATCCGAACCGGTTTGCAGCAGTATGCTGCGAATGATGGTGGGCAGTTGGGAATTTGGTAGCGTGGCGAATTCGCAGGGGTGTTTCGTTTGCACTGCATCAAATGGACGCACCGCTTGACAAGCGTCGGGTATTGGCTTGGTGAATGGTTTCAAGGAGTACAAGGAGTAAATGACCCATTTCGTGTCGCACGATGCACGATGATATTGATGTCCCTTTTTAAGCACTTGGGCTGGACCGAGTGGAGATACGGATTGCCCGTAAAAATCCGGAAAGCAGGGCGATACCCGAACGATTGGGATTCCAAAACGAAGGGTGTAGGCGACAGGCTGAATGGTTATATGACCATTACCGTAGATCACATCATGTACGGAATGCTAACTCAGGATTGGAAGTCGTGATGCTCGATGTCACAAGACTCAACAGTGTTGTGCATACTCATCTAAGAGATGAGGCGTGCCAACTTGCCGAGTTCTCGAAGTTCTTGTCTGTAAACGAAAGCAGTACATTGTCGCGACGGGAAAAGACTATTGGCAAAGACGCAGGACTTGTTCTTCTGTAATTTACGCAACAGTCAATTCCATAAAAATACACTAGACAGCCGCAATCTCGCGTAGTATAGTAGTCGATGCCGCTTCGGACGGCGCAGTTTGCGACGCCAAGCAGCACAGTCGGTAAGAAGCTGTTTCTCGCCAGTGTGTGAGCGATGCAAAACTTACCGGTTGACGATGAAGTGTAAGCTGTGATATATTGATTGGGCTGCCTCGAACGGCAGCGTCGCTCCTTGAAAACTAAACACACACCACGCCAGTTTATCTGTCTCGCGTATGCGGGATAGTGAGATTTCATTGAGAGTTT
>NZ_SORF01000013.1 GCF_004366795.1 Alicyclobacillus sacchari
GAGCGGACAGATACGAATCGGTCGAGGGCTTCACCCGCAGGCAAGGTCATTTCATAGCAGTCACAAGGTACATAAGGAATGGAAGCGGAGTTTGGACCGAGTGAACACATCTGCAGGCCGAAGGCCGAAGCCGTGTGAGCGAGGAACAAACGAAGCGAGGCGAAACAAAATATAGGTCTGGTGACCATAGCGGAGGGGAAACACCCGTACCCATCCCGAACACGGACGTGAAGACCTCCAGCGCCGAGAATACTTGTCTCGAGAGGGACTGGGAAGGTAGGTCGTTGCCAGGCAAGAGAGAACAGAGTCAGGCCAGAAGGCCTGGCTCTGTTTTGTTCCATGCGCAAACCGCCCAAATTCCATGCAAACCGAAGCGTCGCACGACAGGCGTGGGCGAAGGGCCACATGTCCAAATCGCAAATTGTTTAGACTACGCGAATGAACGTTGCATTTGTCCTTCGCTTCTGTATAATATGGTCAAGAAAAGTCAAAGTCAGAAATACGTTAAAGGGCGGTGCTGCCAGACAGATGGGAGTTGCGGCCAATGCCAAATAACATCTCGGATATCATCGAACAGTATCTGAAACGTATTTTAGAGGAAAGTGGCCTCGATATGGTCGAGATCCAACGCAGTGAACTGGCGGAGCAGTTTCACTGTGTTCCGTCTCAAATTAACTATGTCATCAGCACTCGGTTCACCATCGATCACGGATATATCGTGGAGTCCAAACGCGGTGGTGGAGGTTACATTCGCATTCGACGGGTGAAGTTGGATAGGGAGCACTTGGTGCTGGAGGTACTGCGTTCACTTGGTGACCAGATTAATCAGGCGACGAGTGAGGCTCTACTTGAGCGCCTGTACCGTGAGAACTGGATCACGCGTAGGGAAGCGCAGATGCTGCAGAATATGTTGCGTCGTGAGGTGCTTGCGGTTGACCTTCCATTGCGGGATCAGTTACGGGCCAAGCTCTTGTATGGTGCGTTACAGGTGATTGCTGCTCATCGGGATTGAGGAAACGAGGTGTTCGGTTGTGTTGTGTGAACGCTGCCACGAGCGACCGGCGACGGTACACGTGACAAAGATCATCAATGGTGAAAAGACGGGTTACCACCTGTGCGAGGTGTGTGCGAAAGAGCAAGGTGAAGTCATGAATCCATTCCTCGCGGGCAATGCGTTTGATTTTAACAAATTACTTAGTGGGCTTCTCAACATGGATTCATCACCCGGGTTTGCACCGGTGCAGGCACAGGTTCAACCACGCTGCGGGACGTGTGGAATGACTTATAATCAGTTCACGCAAGTCGGGAGGTTCGGTTGTCCGGACTGTTACGACAGTTTTGCAGCCAGACTGGAGCCCCTTTTACGGCGAATTCAAACCGGAAATCGCCATACGGGTAAGGTGCCCGTGAAATCTGGGGAGAAGATGAAGAGACTGCGGCAATTAGACGCGTTGCGACGTGAATTACAGCAGGCTGTCGCTCAGGAACAGTTTGAACGGGCTGCAGAGTTGCGCGATCAAATTCGCATGTTGGAGCAGACGTCGGAATAAGGAGGAAGTGGTATGTCACTCGGCGACTTTTTGCAGAGGGCAGTCAGCAAGTGGATGAGGGAAGGCGGTCCCGAAGACGATATTGTGCTGACCAGTCGTATCCGCGTTGCTCGGAATGTGCAGGGTTATCCATTTCCAATACTCCAGACTGACAGCCACGCGGATGAGATTGTGCAGATGATGGAACAAGCCGTACAGTCTTCGGCGATGCAACAACTGGGGAAGTACGAAATGGTTCGTTGTCGCGATTTATCACCGTTAGACCGGCAAGTGTTCGTCGAAAAGCATCTGATTAGTCCCGACCTTGCACAGCAAGAGAAGCACGGGGCGATGGCGATCCGGGATGATGAACTCGTCAGCATTATGGTGAACGAGGAGGATCACCTGCGAATTCAGTGTATTTTACCCGGACTGCGGTTGTTGGACGGTTGGCGGATGGCCAGTGCCATTGACGATGCTTTAGAGCAACATCTGACTTACGCCTATCACGACCAATATGGGTATTTGACGGCGTGTCCCACGAACGTCGGAACGGGGATTCGAGCGTCAGTGATGATGCACCTGCCGGGGCTGGCGCTGACGGGCAGCATCAACCGAATGTTAACGGCTGTTTCGCAGGTCGGCTTGGCGGTGCGAGGAATATATGGGGAAGGTTCCGAATCGTACGGGAATCTGTACCAGGTATCAAACCAAATTACCCTCGGCGAGACTGAGGAAGAGATTGTGGCGAATTTACAAAGCGTCGTTTATCAGTTGATTGAACATGAGCGCAACGCTCGAAAGGCCTTGTTAGCAAGGAATCGGATACAGCTCGAGGACAGAGTCAGTCGTTCCTTTGGCATCCTGGCATACGCTCGTCGGATTGATACGAAGGAAACCATGGAACGGTTGTCGGACGTCCGGTTAGGCATTGATTTGGGCATTATCCAGGGCGTGTCCGCCGGAATTTTGAAAGAGTTGATGGTTATGACACAGCCTGCATTTTTACAAAAATATTATCATCGTGAGCTCGCGGCCACTGAGCGAGACATTCGCAGGGCTGCGCTGATTCGCGAAAGGTTACGTTTGGACGACTCGGAGGTGCATCGATAATGTACGCAAGGTTTACGGAGCGAGCGCAAAAAGTGTTGGCGTTGGCGCAGGAAGAAGCGACAAGACTCAATCACCCAGGAGTCGGTACTGAGCATATTCTGCTCGGGCTTGTCCGCGAAGGTGAAGGTATCGCCGCGCGTGCTTTGCAAATGTTGGGAGTCCAAGCGGACAAGGTGCAGCAAGAAGTGGAGCGGATCATCGGTAAAGGGCAGGGCCAGGTCAGCGCCATGACGTACACGCCGCGCGCGAAAAAGGTGATTGAGCTATCCATTGACGAGGCCCGTAAACTCAACCATTCGTATGTCGGCACCGAGCATATTTTACTGGGACTCATCCGGGAGGGCGAAGGTGTCGCGGCACGCGTTTTGGCCAATATGAACGTCAGCTTGAATAAGGCACGTCAACAGGTGCTGCAACTCCTGGGTGGCGATGCCGTCGATCTCGCCGGTGACAAAGACAGTTCCGTCGGTACGCCGACACTTGACAGCCTCGCTCGCGATTTAACGCAGATGGCACGCGATGGCAAGCTCGATCCGGTGATTGGTCGAGCCAACGAGATCGAACGTGTCATTCAGGTGTTGTCGCGTCGCACGAAAAACAATCCTGTTCTGATTGGCGAACCCGGGGTCGGTAAGACCGCTATCGCCGAAGGATTGGCACAGCGCATCGTAGCCGGCGACATTCCCGAGACGCTGCGCAATAAACGCGTCATGGTGCTCGATATGGGGACTGTCGTCGCAGGGACGAAGTACCGTGGTGAGTTTGAAGATCGCTTGAAGAAAATCATGGATGAAATTCGGCAGGCTGGTAACATCATTTTGTTCATCGACGAGTTGCACACGCTAATCGGTGCAGGCGGTGCGGAGGGCGCCATCGACGCTTCCAATATCCTAAAGCCAGCCTTAGCGCGTGGTGAACTCCAGTGCATCGGTGCGACAACACTCGATGAGTATCGCAAACACATTGAAAAGGATGCAGCTCTCGAGCGTCGTTTTCAGCCGATCACAGTCGATCAGCCTTCTCCAGAAGAGGCGTTGGAGATCTTGCGTGGGCTGCGAGATCGCTACGAGGCACACCATCGCGTAAAGATTACCGATGAAGCTTTAGAAGCTGCCGTTCGGATGTCGGATCGTTATATTTCGGATCGCTTCTTGCCAGACAAGGCCATCGACCTAATTGACGAAGCTGGTTCCCGCGTACGTCTGCGGACGCACACTGCGCCGCCGAACCTGAAAGAGCTCGAACAAAAGCTGGAGAAGGTTCGCAGTGAAAAGGATGCCGCCGTGCAGAGCCAGGAGTTCGAACAAGCGGCTAGCCTGCGCGATCAGGAGCAAAAAATCAAGCAAGAGCTCGAACAGCTCAAGGAGCGCTGGCAACAGACACAACAACATGATGACGTTCGGGTTACCGCAGACGACATCGCACACGTGGTAGCAGCGTGGACGGGTATACCGGTGAAGCAGTTGGCCCAAGAGGAATCGGAGCGGCTTTTGAACATGGAACAACTGTTGCACGAACGCGTCATTGGTCAAGATGAGGCTGTGCAAGCCGTATCGCGTGCCATCAGGCGCGCCCGAGCTGGCTTAAAGGATCCGAAGCGTCCAATCGGTTCTTTCATTTTCCTCGGTCCAACCGGCGTGGGTAAGACAGAGTTGGCGCGGGCGTTGGCGGAATCGATGTTTGGCGACGAAGATGCGTTGATCCGCATTGATATGTCAGAGTTCATGGAGCGTCACACGACGTCGCGTCTTGTGGGTTCGCCTCCGGGATATGTCGGTTATGAAGAGGGCGGTCAACTCACCGAAAAGGTGCGCCGTAAGCCGTATTCGGTCGTATTGCTCGACGAGATCGAAAAGGCGCATCCGGAGGTATTCAACATCTTGTTGCAGGTGTTGGATGACGGGCGCTTGACGGACGGTAAGGGCAGGACGGTCGATTTCCGGAACACGGTCATCATCATGACATCGAACGTCGGTGCCGAGGAGTTGCGCAAGGGTGGCAGTGTCGGCTTCAAGCGCGACGAAAGCAGCCGTTATGTAGATATGAAAGACAAGGTTTTGCAGGACTTGAAGAAGACGTTTCGTCCTGAATTTCTCAATCGCATTGACGAAATCATCGTCTTCCACTCGCTCGATGAAGACCACATTGGGCGGATCGTCGACATGATGGTGCGCAATCTCCAGCGTCGCTTGAAGGAGCAGGAGATCGAATTCACGTTGACAGACGAGGCGAAGCAGTTTCTGGCCAAAGAAGGCTTTGATCCGCAATATGGTGCCCGCCCGTTGCAGCGGGCTATCGTCCGCCATATCGAGGACCGGTTGTCTGAAGCTTTGTTGTCCGGCCAAATTCAGAAAGGCGACAGCGTCGTATTAGGCCTCGATGGCGATCACTTGCGCATCGAACAGGTAAATCAGCAACCTGTAGGCGTATAACAGGCTGCATGAACGCAGCCGCCCGAATCCTTCGTGGTATGTGGGCGGCTGTTTTCGTGCATTAAACGACCGAGGCAACGGGCCATTTCCCCATCCGCCATGGACGAATCGCCAGAGTTCTGTATCATGTTTGGTGAGGAACCAGGAAGGCGGGAAGGGATTGCCGAAGACGAAAACACAGTACGTGTGCCAGTCCTGCGGTCATGTGGAGATCAAGTGGATGGGGCGGTGCCCTGCTTGCGGCGAATGGAACACGCTTGTCGAAGAAGTCACGACGACGTCGCCGAATCGGTTGTCTGGAAGTTCTGGCCGGAGCCAAGCGTTGCCGATTTTATCGATCCCGGCCCAAGGTGAGCGTCGCTTTCAGACGGGAGTTCAGGAATGTGACTATGTCCTTGGCGGCGGTGTTGTGCCCGGATCGCTTGTCCTGATTGGCGGCGATCCGGGCATTGGTAAGTCGACGTTGCTGCTTCAGGTGTCTCACGCCATCGCCCGTTCCGGCAGACGCGTTTTGTATATATCCGGCGAGGAAAGTGCCACTCAGATTCGGCTGCGGGCCGAGCGGCTGGGGACGGTTCATGATGATCTCTTTGTGCTTGCGGAGACAGATCTTGATCTCGCCATCGAATCTGCAGGGCAATTACATCCTGATTTTTTGATTGTGGACTCGATACAGACAGTTTTTCGGCCAGGGCTGACTTCGGCCCCTGGCAGTGTCGCGCAAGTGCGCGAATGCACGGGTGTTTTGCTGCGTTTTGCGAAATCGCAGAATATCGCTACGTTTATCGTTGGCCACGTCACCAAAGACGGTGCCATCGCCGGGCCGCGCATGTTGGAGCACATGGTCGACGCCGTTTTATACTTTGAAGGCGAGCGCCATCATATGTATAGAGTATTGCGCGCTGTGAAGAATCGGTTTGGTTCGACCAATGAGTTGGCCGTCTTTGAAATGCGGGATGACGGCCTGCGCGAAGTCGCCAATCCATCGCTCCTGTTCCTGTCGGAGAGACGAGTGATGGCGCCTGGATCCGCCGTCGTCGCAGCGATGGAGGGAAGGCGCCCTTTGTTGCTCGAAGTGCAGGCCTTGGTCGCGCCTACCAGTTTCGGAACACCGCGCCGCATGACGACAGGGGCAGATCTGCAGCGCGTGAATATGTTACTTGCCGTATTGGAGCGGCGGCTTGGTCTTCAAGTTGGTGCTTCAGATGCCTATGTCAATGTCGCCGGCGGCGTTCGCGTCGATGAACCTGCGGTCGATCTCGGCATTGCTTTGGCACTTGTGTCAAGTCACCGCGACAGACCGTTGGCGCACGGCGACCTGTATATTGGCGAGATCGGGCTGACGGCGGAAGTAAGAGCCGTGACAAGACTTTCGGAACGGCTTCGCGAGGCTCGGAAGCTAGGGTTTGAACGTTGCTTTGTACCCGCCGCGCAGACGATTGCAGATTCAGTTGCGGGGCTCGAAGTTGTTCCTGTCCAATCGGTTCAAGACGCAATACAGAAGGCCTTTTGAGGTGACATTGTGAAAGAAGACGCGAAACGGGAAGCTGCAATTAATAAAATTCTCCGTATGGTGGCACCTGGTACCGTGTTGCGCGAGGGGATTGAGAACATTCTTCGAGCAAAGACGGGAGGGCTCATCGTCGTCGGCGCCTCGGACACAGTCCTGTCGATCATGGACGGAGGGTTCTCGATTCAGTGCGAACTGACGCCGTCTCATCTCTACGAATTGGCGAAGATGGATGGGGCCATCATCATCAGCGAGGACGCACGGCGAGTGCATTATGCCAATACGAATTTGAATCCGGATCACACGATTCCGACCTCAGAAACGGGCACGCGCCACCGTACGGCCGAGCGCGTCGCGCGGCAGAGCGGGCATTTGGTCATCTGCATTTCGCAGCGGAGAAATGTCATTACGTTGTATCAAGGCAATTTTAAATACGTCCTACGGGACATTGGCGTTATATTGACCAAAGCCAACCAGGCCTTACAAACCTTGGAGAAGTATAAAACGGTGCTGGAGCAGGAGTTGACGGATCTCACCGCATTGGAATTCGAAGAGGCTGTCACGCTGGACGAGGTGACGACGGTTCTGCAGCGATTTGAAACTGTGTTGCGTGTTACGGCCGAAATTCGCCGCTATATCATTGAACTCGGGAGCGAGGGACGCCTTGTCAGCATGCAGCTTGAAGAGTTGGTCGCCAATCTCGACGAGCAGGCTTACCTTCTTCTCAAAGATTTCGTGAGCCCTGAATCGACACACACACCACATCAAATAATGTCGCAAATCCATAGCATGTCGGCCGAAGAATTGCTCGATGGCAACCTAATGGCTCGCGCACTTGGCTATCCGCCAAGTGCAAATCAGCTAGAAGAAACCGTTTCGTCGCGCGGCTATCGAGTCCTGAACAAAATCAGTAGGCTGCCGCAGCCGGTCATTGAGAACCTTGTTGAGCATTTTGGCGTCCTTTCGGACATATTGAAGGCCAGTATCGCTGAACTTGACAAAGTGGAGGGGGTGGGTCCGGTTCGTGCGCGCATGATCCGCAACGGACTCAGCCGCATTCAGGAACAAGTTTTGATTGAACGGCAGATTTGACATCATGGGAGGCGTCTTCGGTTGTTCATTCGCGCGATTCCAAACGCGTTGACGTTGCTCAATCTCGTGGTTGGTGTTGCCGCTGCGCTGGTTGCTTTACATGGGCGATTGGACGAAGCGGCACTTCTCGTTGTCTTGGGCATGTTGCTCGATGGTCTGGATGGCAGAGCGGCTCGTTGGCTCCATGCCGAAAGTGAGTTTGGTAAACAACTTGATTCTTTATCCGACATGATTACATTCGGCGTCGCGCCGGTCGTGGTCATGTACCAGGTACAGCTTCGGCAACTGGGCTTGTTGGGCGATTTCCTGGCTGTTGTCTTTCCGATTTGTGGAGCCTTGCGCCTGGCGCGCTTCAACACGCAGACGAAGGCGCGTCATTATTTCGTTGGGCTTCCCATTACGGCTGCAGGTGGCGTGCTTGCCACCATGGCCTTGATGAAGCCGGTTCTGCATCCCGCTCAGGTGATTCTGCCCGCAGGTATGTTCATTTTGTCGCTGCTAATGGTGAGTTCTGTTCGCTACCCGAATTTCAAGCGGGTATCGTATCCGAAGTCCGTATTTGTGCTGGTGCCCTTGTTCGCCGTGGCGATTTTTGTACTGATACGGTGTCACATCGTGCGCACCGATTGGTTAGCGTTCGGCATTCTCGGTCTCTATGCATTGTATGGTGTCATGCGGGCCGTTCGTTATAGGCTGCTGACCGCCAGACGGCGCTCAACGCCGGCAGATGTGGCGACGAGATCAGAGGAATAAAGGGCATGTTCGAAGAGGATCAGCATTGTGAATCGGCTTTTGACGAGTTAGTGGGGCAATGGTACACTGAAAGTAGTACCCCAATATTTGCAAAACTACCGTCATGCTCTCATGATCCTTTCCATCGTTTTTGCTTCAATTTTGATTAGGCTTGGATAAAGGAAGTGCATACTAACGGTAGGAGGTGACGCCGCCATGATGAAGAAGGTCGTCCATCTGTTTTTTATCGTCTTGGGAGTTGTTTTAGGTTATCAGCTTTGTCCGGACTTATTCATTCGCGTATTTCATCTACATCATTCGTTGTTGACGTCCAACTGGTTCGGGGCAGCCATCGGCGGGGCGCTGCTCTTGGTTGCGACCATTTCATTGGCAGGCTATGTCTCAGCGCTGTTGCGCTGGTTGGAGGAGCGGTTGAAAAGCGCTCCGCTTGCCGATATTCTCGGTGGCACCATCGGTATGGTTATTGGTCTCGTCGTGGCCTATTTGTTTTCGCCCGAGATTCGCTCCATACCAGTGGTTGGTGTTGCTGTTCAGTTTTTCGTGGCCGTCTTTTTTGCATATCTGGGACTGCGTATTGGTTTTACCAAACGCGAAGAGCTTTTCAATCTGTTTTCTGGGCGCTTGTCGCTTAAAGAACGCGGCGAAGCTCGTGAGAAAAAGGGCGCACTGCGACCGGGCGATGCCAAGCTGCTCGATACGTCTGTGATCATTGATGGTCGAATTGCCGACTTGGTGGACACGGGTTTCGTCGACGGGACATTGATCATCGCTTCGTTTGTGCTGGAGGAGTTGCAGCATATTGCGGATTCATCGGACGTGCTCAAGCGCAACCGAGGACGCCGTGGTCTTGATGTGCTCAATCGAATTCAAAAGGAATCGAAAGCTACGGTTCAGATCGTGGAGATCGATTTCGACGACATTCAGGAAGTGGATTCCAAACTGGTTCGGCTTGCAAAGCAAATGCATGGCAAGGTGATGACCAACGATTTTAACTTGAATAAGGTCTGCGAGTTGCAGGGCGTGCCCGTCCTCAACATCAATGATCTCGCAAACGCCCTGAAGCCTGTCGTGTTGCCTGGCGAAGAATTGCATGTACAGGTGATCAAGGACGGCAAGGAATACAATCAAGGCGTGGCGTATTTAGATGACGGCACCATGATTGTGATTGAAGGCGGTCGCGAATATATCGGCGGCAGAGTGACTGTATTGGTGACGAGTGTGCTGCAAACGTCGGCAGGCCGAATGATTTTCGCGAAGCCCAAGTTGCTCGAGAAGGCTCTCTGATGGGACCAAATGCAAATTCACAACATGCAGTTCGGAAAAGGCGAGGGGTACTTGGCGAGAGCCGGTGTTCCTCGGCTTTTCCATGCTTGGACCTGGTATTCCAAGGCGGAAGGTAGGAAGCAAGGATGTATCTCGCAATCGTTGTTGCCGCCGGTGAAGGCCGGCGCATGGGATTCAAGAAGCAATTTCTCGATCTCGCAGGAATGCCTATGTGGTTGCGCTCTGCACAGGCCATGCTGGCGGGGGGTGCGCAGCGCGTCGTTGTGGTTACGGGTGAGGCAGACATGGAGCGAATGCGTGAAGAGTGGGCTGCCCGCGGCCGTGACGTGCGCATTTCCTTTGTGCAAGGAGGGATGACGCGCCATGATTCTGTGACGGCAGGCATACGTGCCCTTGTTGCTTGGGGGGACGAGACAGGCGTTGACATTCGGGAAACTGTCGTGGCTGTTCACGATGGAGCGCGGCCGTTTGTACAAGCTGAAGATGTGGCTCGTGTGTTTTCGGCAGCTGCAGAACATGGTGGCGCGGTACTCGGCAAACCGTGCCGAGATACGGTAAAGTGGGTGGAAGGGCAGCGCGTCGAACGCACTATCTCGCGGGACAAGCTGTTTATGGCGGAGACGCCACAAGCGATTCGCGGGGACTGGATTCAGCAGGCGTATTTTGGTGATGGGTTCATTGCGTCACCTACGGATGACAGTGCGGTGATGGAGGCTCGTGGGATTCCGGTTGCAGCCATCGAATCGAGCGGGTATAACGGGAAGGTGACGACGCCAGCGGATCTTGCCTATGCAGAATGGCTGGCAAATCGGTTGTGGGGGAGTCTGGAAAACCATGCGGATCGGATTCGGATATGACGTGCATCCCATCGGGCCAGATAGGCCGCTGGTGCTTGGCGGAGTGCGCATCGGGGCGCCGTTTGGCTTGGTTGGGCACTCGGATGCAGATGTGATCGCCCACGCGGTGATGGATGCGATGTTGGGCGCCCTTGCCTTGGGTGATATCGGCGTCCATTTTCCCCCTAGCGATGAGACGTATCGTGGAGCGGACAGTATGGACTTGATGGCGCACGTGATCGAACTTATCACCAAGGAAGGTTATCGTCTTGGTAATGTCGATGTCATGGTGCTTGCGGAGAAGCCGAAGTTGTTGCCGCACGTGACTGCCATGCGGGAAAACATTGCACGGGTCTGCGGGGTCGACGTTAGGCAGGTATCTATCAAAGCGACGACCACGGAGAAACTTGGATTTGTCGGGCGCGGTGAAGGCATTGCAGCACAGGCTGTCGCATTGTTGGTCAAGGCTGATGAACACGCTGGGGAGGTGGCAAGATGACTGTACGGGTACGGTTTGCTCCAAGTCCCACGGGTCATTTACATATTGGCAGTGTACGCACAGCACTGTTTAACTTCTTGTTTGCGCGCCATCACGGTGGCGAGTTTATCCTGCGTCTTGAGGACACGGATACGAATCGGAATGTTGCGGGGGCGGACGTACAATTCCTTGATGGCTTCCGCTGGCTCGGAATCAAGTGGGACGAAGGGTTTGATGTCGGGGGTCCCTATGCTCCATATCGCTGTATGGAGCGGCTCGATATCTATCGGCAGTATGTCGATCGGCTACTGGCCACCGGCAAGGCCTACCCCTGTTTCTGCACGGACGCCGATCTTGCCGCAGAGCGTGAGCTGGCGGAACGAGAAGGAAAGGTCCCGCGCTACAGTGGGCATTGCCTTCATCTATCTGAGGCAGAGCGCAAGGCTAGAATGGCAAGTGGCGAGCCGTTTAGCATTCGTTTCACCGTCGAACCTGGCCGCGAGCTGGTGGTGCACGACATGATTCGCGGCGACGTCTCATTCCAATCGGATGATATCGGTGACTTCGTCATTGTCAAATCAAACGGTATACCGACGTACAACTTCCAAGTAGTTATCGACGATGTCGAGATGCGCATCACACATGTCATTCGGGCGGAAGAGCACCTGTCCAACACGCCTAGGCAGTTGCTCGTCTACGAGGCATTCGGCTTCGATCCACCCGTTTTTGCTCATTTACCCATCGTTCTGGATGAACAGCGCAAAAAATTGAGCAAGCGGGATCCTCATGTACTGCCCATTTCGACATATGAGTCTCTAGGCTACCTGCCTGAAGCGTTAATCAACTTCCTCGCTTTGCTCGGCTGGTCACCCGGTGGCGAACAGGAATTGTTTACGGTCGACGAACTCTGTCAGTTGTTCGATCTCGATCGCGTTGGAAAATCGGGCGCCGTTTTTGATGTCGAAAAACTCAATTGGATGGCCAACCAGTACTTTAAGGCTTTACCGATTGCACAAGCCGCTCAAATGGTTGGCGACCAGTTGGAGCGGGCAGGCATTGAACTCCCTCCACATGCGAGTGGCGCTTGGTTGGAGGACGTCGTATCGCTATATCAGGATGGAATGCGCTGTGCGCATGATTTTATTGAGCTCAGCAAGACGTTTTTTCAGCGGCAGGTCGAGTGGGACGATGAGGCACAGACATTGTTGCGCGATCCGTCTGCACGGTCCGTCGTCGAGGCTTACTTGGCCTATAGCCGAGCGTCTGAGGGGGATTGGACGCCCGAATCCAGTCGCGAGCGCTTTAAGCGAGTGCAAGCCGAACTGGGCGTCAAAGGCCGGCAGCTGTTCATGCCTGTGCGCGCGGCATTGACCGGGGAACTTCACGGGCCGGATCTTCAGAAGACGATCGCGCTGTTGTCCCGCGAGATTGTCATCGAGAGGCTGAGCGCAGCGCTCGCCTGCTAGGAATCGGTTGGGAAAGGGTGGACGAGAGTGAGTATCGTTCTTTACAACAGTATGAGTGGGGAAAAGGAACCCCTGCAGACCATCGAACCTGGCAAGGTGAGATTCTATGCCTGCGGTCCAACCGTATATAACTACTTTCATTTAGGTAATGCCCGCATGTTCGTGGCTTTTGACACAATTCGCCGATATTTGGAGTATCGGGGTTACGATGTTCGTTTCGTCCAGAACTTCACGGACGTCGATGATCGCATCATTCAGCGGGCCCATGAACTTGGCATCAGTCCGCGCGAGTTGGCGAAACAGAATATTGCGGATTACTTTGCGGATGCAGAAATGCTTTTCATCCGTCCGGCAACCGTCCACCCACGAGTGACGGAATGCATTCCGGAGATCATTCAGTTTATTGAGGATCTGATTCGCGACGGGCACGCCTACGAACGCAATGGCAGCGTCTACTTTGACACTTCATCGTTTCCGGAGTACGGGAAACTGTCACACCAGTCGCCTGACGACATGCGCGCCGGCTTTCGGATTGACGTCCAGGACGAGAAGGACGATCCGACTGATTTCGCCCTGTGGAAGGCGGCCAAACCCGGTGAGGAGTTTTGGCAGAGTCCATGGGGCTCAGGACGTCCCGGGTGGCACATCGAGTGCTCAGTGATGAATCTGCTGTATCTCGGCGAACAAATTGACATTCATGCCGGCGGCAGAGACCTTATTTTCCCACATCATGAGAACGAGATCGCCCAAAGTGAGGCTCATTCAAACAAGGTATTCGCGCGCTACTGGCTGCATAATGGCACACTGAACATCAATGGCGAAAAGATGTCCAAGTCGACAGGCAATTTCATTATGACTCGCGATTTGTTGGCTCGCCGTGACGGCCGCAGTGTGCGTTTCTTCCTTCTCAGCGCTCACTACAGGCATCCGCTCAACTATACGGAAGAAGCCTTGACCCAGGCGGAGCAAGGGTTAGGGCGGATCGATCGCCTGTTGCGCAGTATGGATCACCATCTCGCCGCACTGTCCGAACGGGCGGACGTGGCGCCCGTCACGGGCGCGGCGCCAGGGGCAACTGCAAGCGGGGACTGCGCAGAGATTCGCTCGGCGTTTGTAGCGGCAATGGATGATGACTTTAATACAGCCGATGCAATTTCTGCAATTTTTGACGGCGTGCGCCTCATCAACACCCGTCTCGAGTCAGAACGACTGACGATGGCCGATTTACAGGCGTATCGCAATCTGATTGTGGAACTCCTCGATGTCCTTGGCATTCCGGAGCAGCGGGAGGCACAGATCGAAGCTGAGGTTGAGGCATTGATTCAGGAGCGGCAGGCTGCGCGTGCACGCCGGGATTTTGCAAGAGCCGACGAGATTCGGGATATCCTGAAGCACCGTGGCATTCTTCTCGAAGATACGCCGCAAGGGACGCGCTGGAGCTTTGAGTCATGAAACAGTTGTGGCGAGCCGAGGATATTTCGCCACTTGGACTGGCGTTCATCGGTGACGCAATTTGGGAGATCTATGCGCGCAATCATTGTTTGAACGCGGGCGTTCGCAAACCGCGCGATTTGCATGTGCGTTGTACTCGCTATGTCGCCGCCGCGGCACAAGCCGAGGCCTTGAAAATGCTGGAGTCGGTGTTGAACGAGGCGGAATTGGAGATTGTCCGTCGCGGACGGAACCAGAAGTCGGCGCACGTGCGGCGCAATGTCGACGTTATCGTCTATCGCTACAGCACCGGTTTTGAAGCTTTGATTGGCTATTTGCACGCGACAGGCCAAGTTGCACGGTTGCAGGAATTAGCGGCGTTGGCGCTGGCCCATTTGGACGAGATCGAACGGCGAGGGAGTGGATGACGATGAATCGAAGCAAAGGGCGGCGCCCGCAACAACTTGCACGGAGCGCATCAGAACTCGAGGAACCAGGAACCGCGTTGATCAAAGGGCGTCATCCCGTGGCGACGGCACTGGCAGAAGGGCGTCCTGTGAACAAGGTGCTCATTGCTGAAGGTGCGGAGGGCCTGCAACATGTTGTTGCGCGAGCTCGGGAGCAGGGTGTGCTCGTGCACTTTGTTCCACGATCGCGCCTCGATACCATTGCAGGGGATCACCACCAAGGCGTTGCTGCATATGTCGCTCCGTACGCGTATGTCGATCTCGACACAGTGATGTCCCGCAGTACGGGGCAGGCGCCTTTGGTGGTGGCCATTGACGGCGTCACGGATCCTCACAATCTTGGCGCCATCGTGCGTACCGCTGAGGCTGCGGGCAGTCAGGGTGTCGTGATTGGCAAACATCGGGCGAGCCCGCTGACTGAGACTGTGGCCAAGGCGGCAGCAGGCGCGCTTGAATACCTGCCCGTCGCGCGCGTGGCGAATCTCGTTCAGGCTCTGAACGACTTGAAGGAACGCGGCTACTGGGTTGTAGGCGCCGATGTTGAGGCGAAGACTTCTCTGACGAGCGTGGACTACACAGGACCCACGGTTGTGGTCATTGGTTCTGAAGGCGAAGGAATGCATCGGTTGGTCCGCGAAACGTGTGACTTTCTTGTCTCGATCCCGATTCTTGGACAGGTGCAAAGCCTCAATGCATCGGTCGCGGCGGGGGTCATGCTTTATGAAGTCGTCCGCCAGCGCACGTAAGCGCAAAGGTCAGCGCTGTCTGATCGTCGACGGATATAACGTGATCGCGCGGCGAGCGGGCCGGGCCTTAGCACATATTGTCGATCTTGAACAAGCGCGGCGGGACATGGAAGACCTTTTGAGCCAGTACCGGGCCATCTACGATGAGGATGTGGTTTTGGTGTACGACGCTCACCAGCGAGAGGGACTGGGAGGTCTTGAAGAACGGGGTGGCATTCGTGTCGTCTACACGGACGCCGGTGAAACGGCCGATGCGCGAATTGAACGGTTGGTCTATGACATGCGCGACGATTATCGCGAAATTACGGTTGCGACGTCCGACGCGGCGGAACAGCAAGTTTCTTTCGGTGGAGGGGCCTTGCGCATTTCTGCCAATGAGTTACTGCGGCGGATCGATAGAATGCAAGATTATATCAATCGACAAACGCAGCAGGAAAACGCCAAAATGCGCCATACGCTTGCGGATACGCTGCGGACGGACGTGGCGAAACAGCTCGACAAATGGCGAAGAACGTAGTGACGAAGGCTGAAGATCGCCGTCAGAACGCACATTTTTCTGCCTGGCCACAATTGATTCTGGTAGATTACATAATGTATAATGGCGTCATTCACGAGGCTCGGGGTGATACAGTTTGTCGACACAGCCGACACAGTTGGACGCCGATGTAACGCTATACGAAGAGCAGACCGACGAAGAACTGGTAGAAGCGGTTCGTCAAGGTGACACCGACGCGCTCGAGTATCTTATCCAGAAATATAAGAACTTTGTCCGGGCAAAAGCGAGATCCTACTTCCTTATTGGTGCGGATCGTGAAGATATCGTTCAAGAAGGTATGATTGGGCTTTACAAGTCCATCCGCGACTTCCGCGGGGACAAGCTTTCCTCGTTCAAGGCGTTCGCCGAACTTTGCATTACGCGCCAGATTATTACCGCTATTAAAACTGCGACGAGACAGAAGCACATTCCTCTCAATTCGTACGTATCGCTTGACAAGCCGATTTACGACGAGGATTCAGATAGAACTTTGCTCGACGTGATTTGTACGGTAAGAGTGGCTGATCCGGAAGAGTTGATTATAAACCAGGAAGAGTTTGACGATATTGAAGATAAGATGTCAGAGTTGTTGAGTGATTTAGAAAGAAAGGTCCTGATGCTTTACTTGGATGGGAGATCGTATCAGGAGATTGCCGTCGACTTGGCGAGGCATGTAAAATCCATCGACAATGCACTGCAGCGCGTCAAACGCAAACTTGAGAAATACTTGACGGTTCGCAATGTGATATGCTAATGTGATGCAGGTATGAGTCCCCGGTTTCGGGGGTTCTTCTGTTTTTGTGTCGCCAATTCGTTTCGCTGTTCGGGGAGGTGCTTGGGATGCGCGAGATTATCACCCTTGCTTGCACAGATTGCAAACAGAGGAACTACACGACGATGAAGAACAAAAAGAATGATCCAGACCGGATCGAACTGAAGAAGTATTGTCCGACCTGCAATTCGCACACGACGCACCGTGAAACCCGCTAATTCCATGTGGTTGAGCGAACGGCGATAGAAGGAGCATCCGAACGTGGCAAAGCCAAACGATACGTTGGTGGAAGTGAACGAGCAAAAGAGATCCGGTTTTATCGCCTTTTTTGCGGAATCGTTTCGCGAATTGCGGCGCGTCCGCTGGCCTAAACGCCGGGACGTTGTCGTATATACGACTGCCTCGCTTTTGGTATGCGCCATTCTGGGGTTGTTGATTTGGGGATTCGACATTGGCGTTGCGCGCCTGATGTCGGTAATCGGTGTAGATTAAGGCATCTTGGGGGTGTCCGGGCCGAAGGCCTGTGCTAATGGAAAACCTCGAAAAGAACTGGTACGTCATCCACACGTATTCCGGCTACGAAAACAAGGTCAAAAGCAACTTGGAGAGCCGCGTGCAAACGATGGGTATGGAGGATCGTATCTTTACGATTCTTGTGCCGACGGAAGAAGAGCTTGAGGTCAAGAATGGCAAAAAGCGCGTGGTGCAACGTAAAACGTACCCGGGTTACGTCTTGGTCGAAATGATCATGACGGACGACTCTTGGTATGTTGTTCGCAATACGCCGGGTGTAACTGGTTTCGTCGGTTCGACTGGCGCTGGTTCTAAGCCCGTTCCGCTCATGCCGCATGAGGTGCAGGCAATTCTGAAGTCGATGGGCGTAGGTCAACCGCGTCCAACCGTCTCGTTTGACGTGGGTGAAGTTGTTCGCCTTGTCGAAGGGCCGTTTGCCGATATGGTGGGTACCGTCGAAGAGGTTGAGCCCGAACACCAGAAATTGAAGGTGCTGGTATCGATGTTTGGGCGGGAGACGCCGCTCGAGGTCGATTATACGCAAGTCGAGCACCTCACATGACAATGGCAGCAAGTTGGGTGGTTCGCCATCCACTTTCTGTGGCTCGCAATGCGAGTCGTATAGATGGTATCAAGTGGGAGGGCTTGGCCCGAAACACCACATTCTGAAGTGAAGGAGGTGGCTGTGTTGCCGAAGAAGGTCATCAAGGTTGTGAAATTGCAAATTCCAGCCGGAAAAGCAACACCTGCGCCGCCGGTAGGTCCTGCGCTTGGCCAAGCGCAAGTTGGCAACATTATGGGGTTTTGTAAGGAATTCAACGCTCGCACTGCGGATCAGGTTGGTCTGATTATCCCGGTGGTGCTATACGTCTACGAAGATCGTTCGTACACGTTTGACCTCAAGACTCCGCCTGCTGCTGTCCTGCTGAAAAAGGCTGCCGGTATCGAGTCTGGTTCGGCTGAACCCAACCGCAATAAGGTTGCGACGTTGAGTCGCGACAAGGTGCGGGAAATCGCCGAACAGAAGATGCCCGACTTGAATGCGTCGTCGATCGAAGCGGCGATGCGGATGGTCGAAGGTACGGCCCGCAGCATGGGCATCACGATTACCGACTGATGGGCGGCAGATCGTGGGAGGTTGTAAAACCGAATACCACATGGAGGTGAAACGATGGCGAAGTTGAGCAAACGTGCCCAAGAGTTGGCGAAGCTCGTGGAGCGCGATAAATTGTACGATGTCGACGAAGCTTTCTCGTTGGTAAAACAAACAGCGAAGGCGAAGTTCGACGAGACCGTGGAAGTCGCTGTCCGTCTGGGTGTGGATCCGAAGAAGCAGGATCAGCAGGTGCGTGGCGCAGTCGTGCTTCCGCATGGTACCGGTAAGACGGCACGCGTATTGGTCTTTGCGAAAGGTGATAAGGCTCGCGAAGCGACCGAAGCCGGCGCGGATTACGTCGGTGACGAGGATCTGATCCAGAGGGTTTCGCAGGGTTGGTTCGACTTTGATGTGGTCGTGGCAACGCCTGATATGATGGCATCTGTCAGTCGTTTGGGCCGTATCCTCGGTCCTCGTGGTTTGATGCCGAACCCGAAAACGGGAACGGTGACTTTTGAGGTTGCCCGTGCGGTCAACGAGATCAAAGCCGGTAAGATCGAATATCGGTTGGATAAGGCTGGAATTATCCACTGCCCGATTGGTAAGGCCTCGTTTGAGGTTGACCAATTGGCTGGTAACTTCCGCGCCTTGATTGGCGCCTTGATTAAGGCGAAGCCCTCGGGTGCCAAGGGTGTATATGTTCGTGGTATCACGGTTTCATCGACGATGGGGCCTGGCATTCGCGTCAATACACAGCGTGCAGTAGCTGGCGAATAAAGCATTTCATACAAGCGAAATACGACCGTAGACAGCAGGTCCTTGGTTTGGCCCAAGGTGAAAGTTGCCTGCCGAGGTGTTGCAGATAGCCTTTGTGGCTGACGGGCGCCTCGTGCTGTCGAGGCGCCTTTCGTGTATCCGTTGGAGGAGGTGGACGGTTTGGCTGTACGCGCAGAAAAAGAACAGCTGGTTCAAAGTGTTGCGGAACGTCTGGAGCGCAGCAAGAGCGTAGTTCTTGCGGATTACCGCGGTTTGAATGTCGCGGAGGATACGGAGCTCCGTACTCGCCTGCGCGCCGCTGGCGTGGAATATGCGGTGATTAAGAATACGATGACCAGTCGCGCTGCGAAGCAGGTCAATCTCGAAGGGTTAGATGAGTTTTTGTCTGGCCCGACGGCCATTGCGTTTGGTTACGAGGACGCTGTAACGCCCGCGAAGATTCTGCACGAATTCTCCCGTGAGCACAAAGCTTTGGAACTCAAGGGCGGAGTTGTCGAAGGGCGGATCGTTTCGGGGGCGGAACTCGCGGAAATTGCGAAGTTGCCTTCGCGTGAGGGTTTGCTCTCGATGTTGCTCAGCGTTTTGCAAGCGCCGATGCGCAATCTTGCGTACGTCGTTTCGCAGGTCGCCGAGAAGAATGGCGGCGCCGGTGCAGCGCCTGAAGCGGAAGCTGCTCCCGCTGAGTGATGGGTGTCAAGTATCCGCGGTGTCATACGAATAGACTGGCCAGGCCAGCTGAGAAGGTATATCTAAGGAGGTTATTTCATTGACGACAGCAGAAATTTTGGAAGCCGTTAAAAATATGACGGTGCTCGAATTGAACGAATTGGTCAAGGCTATCGAAGAAGAGTTTGGCGTTACCGCGGCAGCTCCTGTTGCGATTGCTGGGGCTGCGGCTGGTGCTGACGGCGGTGCAGCTGAGCAAACCGAGTTTGATGTCATCCTTGCAAACGCTGGTGCGTCGAAGATTGGTGTCATCAAGGTTGTTCGCGAGCTGACCGGTCTCGGCTTGAAGGAAGCGAAGGATCTCGTCGACAACGCTCCGAAGCCGCTCAAAGAGAAGGTTTCGAAGGAAGAGGCGGAAAGCATCAAAGCGAAGCTCGAAGAAGCTGGCGCTTCCGTCGAAATCAAGTAAGTTTGTTATTCGCAAGGGTGCCCGTTGCTTGGGCACCCTTTTTGTTGTCCGGGGGTGTGAACGTGACGGAACATTACTATAGTCAAAGGCCATCGGTTGCTAGTGATGAGCGCAAAATCCGCGTCGATGTACGCGGGGTCTCCATCGATTTGGTTACGGACCGCGGGGTGTTTGCCAAGGGTGGACTCGACGAAGCGACCCGAAGATTGATCGAGACGGTCGACTTGACTGGTGCGACTTCCGCGCTTGATCTGGGGGCGGGGTACGGTGTGGTGACGGCTGTGTTGGGCAGGGCGTACCCACTTGTCGAGTGGACGCTCATCGACATCAATGAGCGCGCCATCGATCTCGCAATACGCAACACGGCAGGGTTGGCCAAGAAGCCAATCGCCATCGTTCACGACGGTATTCCGGAGGAGATGGATTCAGTCTATGATCACGTGCTCCTCAATCCTCCGATTCGCGCAGGGAAGGCGGTTATCTATCGATTGTATGAAGAGTCCCATCGTGCCTTGCGACATGGTGGCAAGCTGTGGATTGTGATTCAGAAGAAACACGGAGCGCCTTCCACGTTCGAGGAGTTGCAGAGACACTACGGTTCGGTCGAAACTGTCTATAAAAAATCTGGGTATTTCATTTTCTGTGCAGAAAAAGATTGATCAAGATGCATGTTTGTGATAACCTTATCCAATGCAAACTGTGATGATTGGACGGATGCTCACCTCTTTATTGAATAAAGTCCATGGTTTTTGGGAATAGGTGAATACGAACCGACGTGTCCATGAACGTCTAGTATGGCGATGTGTAAAGAAAAGATTCTGCACGCACCGTCACTCGTGGTCGGCGTGGGCTCCGTTGCTGGAGTCTGCCTGCGATGTGTGTCAGTGGTGTGTCAGCGGTCGTCTCTTCGTCGTCTGTGGGCGCCAGTCCGAGAGTCAACAGGCCTCATCTTCTTTAAGCCTCACAAAGTATCGCATCGTCCAACAAATCCGCTTGAGGGGTGACGGTTTTGCAGGGACATATGGTCAAGTACGGATGGGCGGAGCGTCGCAGCTACTCGCGCATTCGTGAAGTCCTCGATCTGCCCAACCTGATTGAAATCCAGCAAAAATCGTATGAATGGTTCTTGCGTGAAGGACTCCGTGAAATGTTTGCCGACATTTCGCCGATTCAGGACTTCACGGGCAATCTGGTACTCGAATTCATCGACTACAGTCTCGGCGAGCCGAAATATGACGTCGAAGAGTCGAAAGAACGCGATGTCACGTATGCCGCACCGCTTCGTGTCAAAGTGCGTTTGCTGAATAAAGAGACCGGGGAAGTGAAGGAACAAGAAGTGTTCCTTGGCGACTTTCCACTAATGACAGATACGGGCACGTTCATCATCAACGGTGCTGAACGCGTCATCGTCAGTCAGTTGGTTCGTTCGCCTAGTGTCTATTATAGCAGTAAGATCGACAAAAATGGCAAACGTACGTTCGCTGCTACGGTAATTCCAAACCGAGGTGCGTGGTTGGAGTTTGAAACCGATGCAAAGGACGTTGTCTACGTAAGGATTGATCGCACTCGCAAGTTGCCGATCACGGTGCTGTTGCGCGCGCTCGGTCTTTCTTCTGATCACGAAATCATCGACCTGTTGGGCGAGGATGAGTTCCTGCAGAACACTCTCGATAAGGATACGACCGATTCGACGGAGCGTGCTTTGGTAGAAATCTACGAGCGTCTGCGTCCTGGTGAGCCACCGACGGTAGAAAACGCCCGGGCGTTGTTGGCTTCGCGATTCTTTGATCCGAAGCGTTACGATTTGGCGAGTGTCGGTCGGTATAAAATCAACAAGAAACTGCACTTGAAAAATCGGCTTTTAAACCAACGGCTGGCTGAGACTCTCGTCGACGCAGATACTGGCGAGATTATTGCGGAAGCCGGGGCGGTGCTCGACCGACGGACATTGGATCGCGTCATTCCGCATCTGAACGGCAATGTTGGGCGTTTCACGATTCGTGCTACGCGCGATTTGCTTGAGGATGAAGTTGTGCCTCTGCAAATGATCAAGATTTTTAGTCCTTCTGAGGATGGTCGGGTACTGCACGTGATCAGCAATGGTGAATTGCCGTCCGACGTGAAGTACATCACGCCGTCCGACATTCTTGCGGCTGTGTCGTATTTCTTCAACTTGTTGCGCGGGGTTGGCACGACGGACGACATTGACCACTTAGGCAATCGTCGATTGCGCTCTGTGGGCGAACTGTTACAGAACCAATTCCGCATCGGTTTGTCCCGTATGGAACGGGTTGTCCGTGAACGGATGTCGATTCAAGATGCCAGTGCCATCACGCCGCAGGCTCTGATCAACATTCGCCCAGTGATCGCCGCTATTAAGGAGTTCTTCGGTTCCAGCCAGTTGTCGCAATTTATGGATCAGACGAACCCGCTGGCGGAATTGACCCATAAGCGTCGTCTTTCGGCTCTGGGACCGGGCGGTCTGACGCGTGAGCGCGCTGGTTTCGAAGTTCGTGACGTTCACTACTCACACTACGGCCGGATGTGTCCGATTGAGACGCCGGAAGGCCCGAACATCGGTCTCATCAACTCGTTGTCGACGTATGCCCGGATCAATGAGTATGGGTTCATCGAAACACCGTATCGGCGAGTGGACCCGGAAACGGGCGTCGTCACCGATCAAATCGACTATTTGACGGCCGATGAAGAAGAGAATTACGTCATCGCACAGGCCAACGAGCCGTTGACCGAGGATGGTCGCCTCGCATCGGAAGAAATCACGGTTCGATCCCGCGAAGACGTGATCACGGTCAATCGCGATCGCATTGATTATATGGACGTGTCGCCGAAACAGGTTGTATCAGTTGCAACGGCTCTGATCCCGTTCCTCGAAAACGACGACGCCAACCGTGCTTTGATGGGATCGAACATGCAGCGGCAGGCGGTTCCGCTGTTGGTGACCGATTCCCCGTACGTTGGCACGGGCATGGAACATCAAGCGGCGAAAGACTCTGGTGTTTGCGTCGTCTCGCGCCATAACGGCGTGGTTGAGCGAGCTACAGCCCGTGAGGTTTGGGTTCGTCAGGAAGCGGAAGTCGACGGCAAGATCGTGAAGGGCGATCTCGCCAAGTACCGGTTAATTAAGTTTGCGAGATCGAACCAAAACACATGCATCAACCAGCGGCCCATTGTACGCGAGGGACAGCGGGTCAGGGTTGGCGATATCCTGGCGGACGGCCCGGCCACCCAGAAAGGTGAACTGGCCTTAGGCCGCAACGTGCTTGTCGCATTCATGACGTGGGAGGGCTACAACTACGAAGACGCCATCCTGCTGTCCGAGAAGATGGTGAAGGAAGACGTCTATACGTCGATTCACATCGAGGAGTACGAAATCGAGGCGCGGGATACGAAGCTGGGACCAGAGGAGATTACGCGTGACATCCCGAATGTCGGCGAAGATGCTCTGAAAAACCTCGATGAGCGCGGTATTATCCGCATCGGTGCGGAAATCCGGACGGGCGATATCCTGGTCGGTAAGGTGACGCCCAAAGGCGTGACGGAGCTGACTGCGGAAGAGCGTCTGTTGCATGCCATCTTTGGTGAGAAGGCGCGTGAGGTGCGCGATACGTCACTTCGCGTTCCGCACGGTGGTGCCGGAATTGTGGTGGACGTCAAGGTGTTTACCCGTGAGAACGGGGATGAGTTGCCCGCTGGCGTCAATGAGTTAGTACGGGTCTACATCGCGCAGAAGCGCAAGATTTCCGAAGGCGACAAAATGGCTGGTCGGCATGGTAACAAGGGTGTCGTCGCACGCATTCTGCCGGAGGAAGACATGCCGTTCCTCGAGGATGGAACGCCGGTCGAAATCGTACTGAATCCGCTCGGCGTGCCGTCTCGTATGAATATCGGACAGGTGCTTGAGACCCACTTGGGTATGGCTGCAAAAGTGCTCGGACTGAAAATGGCGACGCCGGTCTTTGACGGTGCGCACCCAGAAGATGTGTTTGCGACGCTGAAAGAAGCTGGGTTGCCCGAGGACGGCAAGCAAGTTCTGTACGACGGCCGCAGTGGCGAGCCGTTTGAGAACCGCGTCACGGTGGGTTACGTCTACATGTTGAAATTGCATCACCTGGTCGACGATAAGATTCACGCGCGCTCGACCGGCCCGTATTCCTTGGTTACACAGCAGCCGTTGGGCGGGAAGGCGCAGTTTGGCGGCCAACGGTTCGGCGAGATGGAGGTATGGGCGCTCGAAGCGTATGGCGCTGCATACACCTTGCAGGAGATTCTCACGGTCAAGTCCGACGACGTGGTCGGTCGCGTGAAGACATACGAAGCCATCGTGAAGGGCGAAAACGTACCGGAACCGGGTGTGCCGGAGTCGTTCAAGGTTTTGATCAAAGAGTTGCAGAGCCTTGGTATGGACGTGAAAATCCTCAGTGGCGACGAGCGGGAAATCGAGATGAAGGAGATCGACGAGGACGACGACGGCTCGGAAAAGCTCAATTTGAATCTCGAATACAACGAAGTCGGCGATTGATCAGAAGGTGTCCGTTGAAGCAGGCGCTACGATTGGAGGGTGCACGATTTGCTGGATGTGAACAACTTTGAGTTCATGAAAATCGGCCTCGCATCGCCGGAAAAGATCCGCTCGTGGTCGCACGGCGAAGTGAAAAAACCGGAGACCATCAACTACCGGACGCTCCGTCCGGAAAAAGAGGGCCTGTTCTGTGAAAAGATCTTTGGCCCCACGCGCGACTGGGAGTGTCACTGCGGGAAATACAAGCGTATCCGCTACAAAGGTGTTGTGTGTGATCGCTGTGGTGTCGAGGTAACGCGTGCCAAGGTGCGGCGCGAGCGCATGGGTCACATTGAGTTGGCGGCACCGGTATCGCACATTTGGTACTTCAAAGGCATTCCAAGCAGGATGGGACTTGTCCTCGACATGTCTCCTCGCGCGCTTGAGGAAGTCATCTACTTCGCATCGTATGTCGTGACAGATCCGGGTGACACACCGCTTGAAAAAAAGCAGTTGCTCTCGGAAAAGGAATACCGTTCGTATCGCGAAAAGTACGGTTTCGCGTTCCAAGCGGGCATGGGAGCGGAAGCTATTCGCACGCTTTTGCAAGAGATCGATCTCGACCGCGAAGTGGAGCTTTTGCGCGAAGAATTGCGCACCGCTCAGGGCCAACGGCGCAATCGCGCCATCAAGCGGCTTGAAGTGGTCGAAGCGTTTCGGCAGTCGGGCAACAAACCGAGCTGGATGATTCTCGAGGCGCTTCCGGTCATTCCGCCTGATTTACGACCAATGGTTCAACTGGACGGCGGCCGTTTCGCAACGTCCGATTTGAACGACCTGTATCGGCGCGTGATTAACCGTAACAATCGTTTGAAAAGACTGCTCGATCTCGGTGCCCCAGACATCATCGTGCAAAATGAGAAGCGCATGTTACAAGAGGCGGTCGATGCTCTCATTGACAACGGGCGCCGCGGCCGTCCGGTGACCGGTCCTGGCAACCGTCCGTTGAAGAGTCTTTCGCACATGTTGAAAGGCAAGCAAGGGCGTTTCCGGCAGAACTTGTTAGGCAAGCGCGTCGACTACTCGGGTCGTTCGGTTATCGTCGTGGGTCCCGAGTTGCGCATGTATCAGTGTGGTTTGCCGAAGGAAATGGCTTTGGAACTGTTCAAGCCATTTGTCATGAAGGAGCTCGTTGCTCGCGGTCTGGCGCACAACATTAAAAGTGCGAAGCGCAAGGTGGAGCGCGTCTCGGATGAGGTTTGGGATGTCGTCGAGGACGTGATCAAGCAGCACCCGGTCTTGTTGAACCGTGCTCCGACCTTGCACCGCCTTGGCATTCAGGCCTTCGAACCGACCTTGGTCGAAGGGCGTGCGATTAAGTTGCACCCGCTCGTATGTACGGCATACAACGCGGACTTTGACGGCGACCAAATGGCTGTTCACGTGCCGCTGTCCGCAGAGGCGCAGGCAGAAGCGCGTTTGCTGATGCTGGCAGCCCACAATATTCTGAATCCGAAGGACGGCAAGCCCGTCGTTACGCCGACGCAGGATATGGTCCTTGGCCCTTACTACCTAACCATTGAGCGCGAAGGCGCGCAGGGCGAGGGTACGGTTTATTCGTCGATATCCGAGATGGAGTACGCACTTCATCAGCGGTTGATCACGTTGCAAACGCGGATTGTGATTCCGGCTAAGGCGCTGCATAAGACAAGTTTTACAGACCGTCAGCAGAGTGCCTTGCTCATCACGACGCCAGGGAAATTGATTTTCAACAGTATTTTCCCGGCGGACTTCCCGTACTTGAACTCGGCTGCGAAGTCGAACTTGCTGGAAGGCCCGGCGGACGATACGTTCATCTATGACAAGGGCGTCAATCCGATGGACGCGATCGCACAACGCAAGGTACCTAAGGCGGTTATCAAGAAGGATCTCGGCAACATCCTGGCGGAGTGCTTCCGGCGCTACGGCACGACCATGACGGCGGAAATTCTGGATCGTGTGAAGCGTCTTGGCTTCAACTATTCCACGAAGGCCGGCATTACGATTGCCGTCAGTGACATCATCGTGCCCGAAGAGAAGCATCGCGTCGTCGCAGAGGCAGAAGCGAGGGAACACAAGCTCAAGCAACAATACCGACGCGGTCTGATCACTGAAGAAGAGCAGTACATTACGTTTAGCCAAATCTGGTCTGAGGCGAAGGAGAAAATCTCCTCGACCCTGATGGACAGCATGGATCAGTTTAATCCGATCTACATGATGGCGACATCAGGTGCCCGCGGCAGTAACTCGCAGATCACGCAGTTGGCGGGTATGCGCGGCTTGATGGCGAATCCATCCGGCGAAATCATTCAGTTGGCGATTAAGTCCAACTTCCGTGAAGGCCTGTCCGTGTTGGAATACTTCATTTCGACACACGGCGCACGGAAAGGCTTGGCAGACACGGCGTTGCGTACGGCTGACTCTGGCTATTTGACCCGCCGCTTGGTCGACGTCGCTCAGGATACCATTGTCCGCGAGCACGATTGCGGCACGGACAAGGGGCTGCGCGTTGCCGAAATTCGCGACGGCCGGGAGGTCATTGAAGACCTGCGCGATCGCCTCGAAGGACGCGTTTCTTTCCAAGACGTCTTCCACCCTGAGACAGGCGAGAAGATTGTCGGCAAGAATGAAATGATCGACGAGGAAGCAGCGGACAGGATTGTCGCGGCCGGGATTAAAGAAATGTATATTCGATCCGTCCTGACTTGCCGCACGCGCCACGGCGTCTGTATCCAATGCTACGGGCGCAACTTGGCGACGGGTAAGATGGTCGAAATCGGCGAAGCGGTGGGTATCATTGCTGCACAGTCGATTGGTGAACCGGGTACGCAGCTGACGATGCGTACGTTCCATACGGGCGGCGTCGCTGGTGACGATATTACACAAGGTCTGCCGCGCGTACAGGAGTTGTTTGAGGCTCGCAATCCGAAGGGGCAGGCGGTCATTGCCGAGTTTGACGGCACGATTACCGATATTCGCGAGGGCAAAGACAAGCGCGAGATCGAACTGACCGGTGAGAGTGAGACCAAGACTTATCAGATCCCGTATGGCTCGCGCATTCGCGTGTCGGTTGGCCAAGTGCTGGAGGCGGGTGAGGAACTGACCGAAGGATCGGTTGACCCGAAGGAGATGTTGCGCGTCAAGGGTCTGCAAGGGGTTCAGAATTACCTGTTGCGCGAGGTGCAGCGCGTCTATCGCCTGCAAGGTGTCGATATTAACGACAAGCACATCGAAGTGATGATTCGCCAGATGTTGCGCAAAGTTCGCATCCTCGACGCAGGGGACACCGAGCTGTTGCCTGGAACGTATGTGGATCTGTTCGATTATGAAGCTGCCAACCGTGAAGCTTTGTTGTCCGATCGCGAGCCTGCCGTCGCACGCCCGGCATTGCTTGGCATCACCAAGGCTTCGTTGGAAACTGACTCGTTCTTGTCGGCTGCTTCCTTCCAGGAGACGACACGCGTCTTGACCGAAGCGGCAATCAAGGGCAAGGTCGACAGGCTGTTGGGTCTGAAGGAGAACGTGATCATTGGCAAGCTCATTCCTGCCGGCACAGGTATGGCTCGCTATCGGCAGGTGGCGCCCATTTCTGCGGCAGAGGCGGCGGTGGATACGGTAGCCAGTGTAAATGAAGAGGAACATCAAGCTCTCGAGACGGTGGAATAAGAGTTCTGGGAAATTTGGGCTGTCACCGGTGATTTGGTTGACAGCCCGGAAATCTCGGTGATAGAATTCCGTAGTGTGCGTCAGCACGATGTTTTCCACCAAGGAGGATCGTGCGGTGTCCATTGACGACATACGCCAAGCGAAAAGGAAGACCATAGGCACGAACCAAACGCTGAAAGCTCTCAAGCAGCCTTCAGGACGAGTTCTCTGTGTGTTTATTGCAAAGGATGCAGAGCCTCGTGTGACGGAGCCTGTCGTTCAATTGGCGTCCAAACTCGGAGTTTCTATCGAGTGGGTCGACACGATGCGGCAGTTGGGCAAAGCTTGTGGTATTGAGGTTGGGGCAGCCACGGCGAGTATTCTAGCTGAGTGACGCTGTCTAGTTTGGTGTGACGTCTGTGGATTTTTGTTTGCGTATCGATGAATCACCAGGCTCTGTGAGCTTGCAACGGACACGGGATGGAACGTTAAACAGTGAGAGGAGGTGCAGATATGCCGACAATCAACCAATTGGTGCGCAAGGGTCGCAAGGACATTGAGAAAAAGTCGACGGCGCCTGCGTTGCAAAAGGGCTATAACAGCCATGAAAAGACGCTGACCGACCTGCCGTCTCCGCAAAAGCGCGGTGTGTGCACGCGTGTTGGTACGATGACCCCGAAGAAGCCGAACTCGGCACTGCGCAAATATGCGCGTGTTCGCCTGACGAACACCATCGAAGTAACGGCTTATATCCCGGGCATCGGGCACAACCTGCAAGAGCACTCCGTCGTGTTGGTTCGCGGTGGACGTGTGAAGGACTTGCCGGGTGTGCGTTATCACATTGTTCGCGGTGCCCTTGATACAGCGGGCGTAAAAGACCGCATGCAAGGTCGCTCTAAGTACGGCGCGAAGCGCCCGAAGGCGAAGTCGTGATCGAGCGATAACGTATGGGATTCGGATGTGCGGAAGGAGGGTATTCAGTGCCGAGAAAAGGCCCGGTTCCGAAGCGCGATGTGCTTCCGGACCCGATTTACGGAAATAAGTTGGTCACGCGTTTGATCAACAAGGTAATGCTGGACGGTAAAAAGGGTGTTTCACAGCGTATCGTCTACGGTGCGTTCGATTTGATCCGCGAGCGGTCTGGGAAAGATCCTATGGAAGTATTCGAGACCGCGATGCGGAATGTGATGCCCGTATTGGAAGTCAAGGCTCGTCGCGTCGGTGGTTCGAACTATCAGGTTCCTGTTGAAGTTCGCAACGACCGCCGGATTACGCTTGGCCTCCGCTGGTTGGTCAACTACTCGCGTATGCGCAGCGAGAAGACCATGGAGGAGAAGCTTGCAAACGAGCTCCTTGATGCAGCTAATAATACCGGCGGCGCGGTGCGTAAGCGCGAAGATACGCACCGTATGGCGGAAGCGAACAAAGCGTTCGCGCATTACCGCTGGTAATGACTATCCTTTAATAGGAAGGAGGCGGCGCGATGGCACGCGAATTCCCGCTCGAAAAAACGAGGAACATCGGTATTATCGCACATATCGATGCCGGTAAAACCACGACAACCGAGCGCATTCTGTTCTATACTGGCCGTGTCCACAAAATTGGCGAAGTTCACGACGGTGCGGCTACGATGGACTGGATGGTGCAGGAGCAGGAACGCGGTATCACCATCACGTCCGCCGCTACCACCGCTCAGTGGAAAGGGCATCGCATTAATATCATCGACACACCCGGCCACGTGGACTTCACGGTTGAAGTGGAGCGGTCTTTGCGTGTGCTTGATGGTGCCTGTGCGGTGTTCGACGCCAAGGGTGGCGTCGAGCCCCAATCCGAGACGGTGTGGCGGCAGGCGGACAAGTATCACGTCCCGCGTATTGCCTATGTCAACAAGATGGACATCATTGGTGCCGACTTCCTCGCTTGCGTCGATCAAATGAAGGAGCGTCTTGGCGCGAAAGCGGTGCCTATCCAGTTGCCAATTGGTGCTGAGGACGAGTTCCAAGGCATGATTGACCTGGTTGAAATGAAGGCCATCATCTACACGGACGACCTTGGCACGCAGGCGCAAAACACCGAGATTCCGGAGGAATTGAAGGATCTTGCGGAAGAAAAGCGGGCAGAGTTGATTGAGGCGGTTGCTGAAGTCAACGAAGAGTTGATGATGAAGTACCTCGAAGGCGAAGAGCTCACGGTCGAGGAGATCAAGGCCGGCTTGCGCGAGGGTACATGTAAGGTTCAACTCTTCCCTGTTCTGTGCGGTTCTTCCTACCGGAACAAAGGTGTTCAGCTCATGTTGGACGCGGTCGTGGATTATCTCCCGGCTCCGACCGACGTGCCAGCCATCAAAGGTGTGACACCGGATGGCGAGGAGATTGAACGTCACTCTTCTGACGAGGAGCCGTTCTCGGCTCTGGCGTTCAAGATCATGACGGACCCGTTCGTCGGTAAACTCGCGTTCTTCCGCGTGTACTCCGGTATTTTGGAGAGCGGATCGTACGTTTTGAACTCGACGAAGGGCAAGCGCGAGCGAATTGGCCGTATCTTGCAGATGCACGCAAACCACCGCGAAGAAATCTCGCGCGTGTATGCAGGTGACATTGCAGCCGCCGTCGGTCTCAAGGACACGACGACCGGCGATACCTTGTGCGACGAAAAGAATGTTGTGCTCCTCGAGTCGATGGAGTTCCCGGAACCGGTTATTTCGGTTTCGATCGAACCGAAGACGAAGGCTGACCAGGACAAGATGGGTATCGCGTTGTCGAAGTTGGCGGAAGAGGATCCGACGTTCAAGACGTACACCGATCCTGAAACTGGACAAACCATTATTCAGGGCATGGGTGAGTTGCACCTTGAGGTTATCGTTGATCGTATGCAGCGCGAGTTCAAGGTCGAGTGCAACGTGGGTATGCCACAGGTTGCTTACCGTGAGACCATTACCAAGCGCGTGGACCAGGAAGGCAAGTTTGTTCGTCAGTCTGGCGGACGCGGTCAATACGGTCACGTCAAGGTCATCTTCGAACCGCTGGAACGTGGACAGGGCTTTGTCTTCGAAAACAAGATTGTCGGTGGTGTGATTCCGAAGGAATACATTCCGGCGGTCGAAGAGGGTATCCACGAGGCTATGCGCAACGGCGTGCTGGCTGGCTATCCGCTCGTCGATGTCAAGGCGACGCTGTACGATGGCTCGTATCACGATGTCGACTCGAGCGAAATGGCGTTCAAGATCGCTGGATCGATGGCTTTAAAGGCAGGTGCCGAAAAGGCTGCGCCGGTTCTGCTGGAGCCTATCATGCGCGTCGAGGTTACCGTCCCTGAGGAGTATATGGGTGACATCTTGGGTGACATCAACTCGCGCCGTGGTCGTGTCGAAGGTATGGATACGCGCAATAACGCAAGCATCGTACGCGGATTTGTTCCGCTGTCAGAGATGTTTGGTTATTCGACCTCGCTTCGCTCACGTACACAAGGCCGCGGTACCTACTCGATGGAACTCGCTGCCTACGAAGAAGTGCCGAAGAGTGTTGCTGAGGGCATCATTAAGAAGAGCAAAGGCGAATAAGGAGTGATCTCTGGTGGGAAAGGAAAAATTTGATCGCAGCAAACCGCACGTCAATATTGGTACCATCGGTCACGTCGACCACGGTAAGACGACCTTGACGGCGGCCATTACTTCCGTGCAGGCTTCCAAGGGAAAGGCGAAGGCCCAGAAGTATGACGAAATCGACAAGGCTCCGGAAGAGCGTGAGCGCGGTATCACCATCAACACGGCTCACGTTGAATACGAGACCGACAATCGTCACTATGCACACGTCGATTGCCCAGGACACGCGGACTATGTCAAGAACATGATCACCGGTGCTGCACAGATGGACGGCGCCATTCTGGTTGTGTCCGCTGCTGACGGCCCGATGCCACAAACGCGTGAGCACATCCTGCTCTCTCGTCAGGTCGGCGTACCGTACTTGGTTGTCTTCTTGAACAAGTGCGACATGGTCGACGACGAGGAGTTGCTCGAACTCGTCGAGATGGAAGTTCGTGAACTGCTCAGCGAGTACGAATTCCCTGGCGACGACATTCCGGTAATCCGCGGTTCGGCGCTCAAGGCTCTCGAAGGCGATCCGGAATACGTCAAGAAGATTGAAGAGCTCATGGACGCTGTCGACAGCTACATCCCGACGCCGGAGCGCGACACGACGAAGCCGTTCTTGATGCCGGTCGAAGACGTGTTCACGATCACGGGTCGCGGTACTGTTGCTACGGGCCGTGTTGAACGCGGTACGCTGAAGGTTGGCGACGAAGTTGAAATTGTCGGCCTGCGTGAGGAGCGCCGCAAGACGGTCGCGACGGGTATCGAGATGTTCCGTAAGCTCCTCGATCAAGCAGAAGCTGGTGACAACATCGGCGCTCTGTTGCGTGGCGTGGAGCGTAAGGACATCGAGCGCGGTCAGGTGGTCTGCAAGCCTGGCAGCATCAACCCGCACACCCAGTTCACCGCTGAGGTGTACGTCCTGACGAAGGAAGAAGGCGGCCGTCATACGCCGTTCTTCAATGGTTATCGTCCGCAGTTCTATTTCCGTACCACGGACGTTACCGGGGTTGTCCAACTGCCGGAAGGTACCGAAATGGTCATGCCTGGCGACAACGTTTCGATGACGGTCGAATTGATCGCTCCGATCGCGGTCGAAGAAGGAACCCGTTTCTCGATTCGCGAGGGTGGCCGCACGGTTGGCGCCGGCGTCGTCGCTTCCGTCATTAAGTAATTGGATTTCACGAAAGTGCATCGTTGAACAAGGCGGTCCGAAGAGACCGCCTTGTTTTATGGCTCAGTCAGCTATTTCGTGAAAAGCCTTGCCACGTAGAAGTTGGTCTAGTATAATATCGGACGTTGGTCTCAAATAGCGATGAGGCGGAAGGTTGCCTATGTGTCCATAAGCCATATGGGATACCGATGGGGGAATTTCCGCGGAGTATGTCCAACGAATTGGGCGAAAAGGAGGGAAAACATATGGCGAAGCAAAAGATTCGGATTCGATTGAAGGCGTATGATCACACGATTTTAGATCAATCAGCTGAACGCATTGTCGATACGGCGAAGCGTTCCGGGGCTAAGGTAGCTGGGCCGATTCCGCTTCCGACGGAGCGCGAGGTGTACACGATTTTGCGCGCACCGCACAAATATAAGGATTCGCGTGAACAATTCGAGATTCGTACACATAAACGCTTGATCGATATCCATCAACCGACGCCGCAGACGGTCGACTCGTTGATGCGTCTTGACCTGCCGTCTGGTGTCGACATCGAGATCAAGTTGTAATCGGGATACGGCACGCCAGGTGCCGTTGTATTGTATGTGTTTGAGGAGGTGCACACTTTGAAGGGGATTCTCGGGCGCAAGCTCGGCATGACGCAAGTCTTTACGGAAGACGGTCAAGTTGTGCCGATTACAGTCATTGAGGCTGGTCCGTGTGTCGTGTTGCAAAAGCGCGAACAAGCTGTCGATGGCTATGAAGCAATTCAGGTGGGCTTTGCCGACCAAAAGCCCAATCGTGCGACGAAAGCTGAAAAGGGACACGCTGAGAAGGCGGGTACTGCGCCGAAGCGTTTTGTGCGTGAGTTTCGCGGTGTGAACTTGGCTGAGTACGAGGTGGGTCAGCAGTTGAAGGCCGATGTCTTCGCTGTCGGTGATGTGGTTGATGTGATTGGCGTCTCAAAGGGCAAAGGCTATGCCGGTCCGATTAAGCGTCACAATCAGCATCGCGGTCCTATGGCACACGGTTCGAAGTATCACCGCGGAGTTGGTTCGTTGGGTTCGATTGCCGCTAACCGTACGTTCAAGGGTCAGACCATGGCTGGTCGGATGGGCGGCGAGCGCGTGACGGTGCAAAACTTGGAGGTCGTCCGCGTCGACGTGGAAAAGAACGTTTTGTTGATCAAAGGCTCGGTTCCTGGACCGAAAAATTCGTTTGTAACCGTTCGTTCCGCCGTCAAGGCGCAACAAAAGTGATGATTTGTGTTCGAAGGGAGGCAGAGTCATGCCGACAGTGGCAGTTTTGAATACGGCCGGTCAACAGGTTTCCGAGTTGCAATTGAGCGACAAGATTTTTGGGGCGCCTGTCCGGCTCGATTTGATGCACCAAGTTGTGTTGCAGTATCTGGCTGCACGCCGTGCTGGTACGCACAAGGTTAAGAATCGTGCGGCAGTGTCAGGTGGCGGTCGGAAACCGTGGCGGCAAAAAGGGACGGGTCGTGCACGCCAGGGTAGCATTCGCGCTCCGCAATGGAAGGGTGGCGGCGTGGTATTCGGGCCTACACCTCGCTCCTATGCGTTCTCTGTACCGAAGAAGGTTCGCCGTCTTGCGCTGTACAGCGCGCTATCGTCAAAGGTGGCCGAAGGTAAGATCATCGTTCTTGACGAGTTGCAGTTGAATCAGCCGAAGACGAAGGAAATGGTCTCTGTGCTGAAAAACTTGAACGTTGGCAAGGCGCTGATTGTCGATGGCGAGAAGAAGGAACCGATCTACCTGTCTTCACGCAATATCCCTGGTGTGAAGTATATGGAGGCGGCTGGTATCAATGTGTATGAGCTGCTTCGTCACGATCACCTCGTCTTGACAAAGGATGCAGTTGCGAAGGTAGAGGAGGTGTTCGCCTGATGGATCCGCGGGATTTGATTAAACGTCCGGTGATCACCGAACGCTCCACCGAGCTCATGGAAGAGAACAAGTACGTGTTTGAGGTCGATCGCCGTGCGAACAAGGTTGAAATTCGCAAAGCGATTGAAAAGTTGTTTGACGTCAAGGTGGTTTCGGTCAATACGCTGAACCAAACTGGCAAAGTGAAGCGCGTTGGCAAGTATGTCGGCCGCACACAGGATCGCAAGAAGGCTATCGTCAAACTTGCACCGGATTCGAAGCCGATCAATTTCTTTGGTGAGTCGTGATCGGACAGCCTCGAACGCTATAAACGAAGGAGGTCGTCGATATGGCGATTAAGAAGTATCGTCCGACTTCTCCTGGACGCCGCTTTATGTCGGTCTCGACGTTCGAAGAGATCACGACCGACAAGCCGGAGAAGTCGTTGCTGGTTCCGCTGAAAAAACGTGCGGGGCGCAACAATCAGGGTAAAATCACCGTTCGTCACCAAGGCGGCGGCCACAAGCGCCAGTACCGCCTGATTGACTTCAAGCGCAACAAGGATGGCGTGCCGGCAAAGGTAGCAACGATTGAATACGATCCAAACCGTTCGGCTCGCATTGCTCTGCTTCATTATCGTGACGGCGAGAAGCGGTATATTATTGCACCGCACGGATTGAAGGTTGGCGACGTGATTGTCAGCGGTGAAAACGCAGATATTCGGGTTGGTAACGCGTTGCCGCTGTCGTCGATTCCGGTCGGAACAGTTATTCACAATATCGAGTTGAAGCCTGGCAAGGGCGGGCAGTTAGCTCGCGCTGCGGGTGCATCTGCACAGCTGATGGCGAAGGAAGGCGATTATGCACAGGTTCGTCTTGCTTCCGGTGAAGTTCGCAGGGTTCGTGTGGAGTGCCGGGCAACCGTCGGTCAGGTGGGTAATCTCGATCACGAGAACATCAATATCGGCAAGGCTGGCCGTAGTCGCTGGTTGAACCGTCGTCCGACCGTTCGTGGTTCTGTCATGAACCCGGTTGACCACCCGCACGGCGGTGGCGAGGGTCGCGCTCCGATTGGTCGCAAGTCGCCGATGTCCCCGTGGGGCAAACCGACTCTTGGCAAGAAGACGCGTAAGAAGAATCATCCGACCGATAAGTATATCGTTCGTCGTCGTACGAAGTAATCAGTGTAGAACTTGGGTTGTGTGAAGAAGGGAGGCGACTGACGTTGGGTCGTTCATTGAAGAAAGGGCCGTTCTGCGATGACCACCTCATGAAAAAGGTGGAGGCGTTGAATGAGTCGGGCGAGAAGAAGGTTATTAAGACCTGGTCGCGGCGTTCTACCATTTTCCCTCAATTCGTCGGACATACGTTCGCGGTACACGATGGGAGAAAGCACGTTCCGGTGTACGTCACTGAGGATATGGTCGGTCACAAGTTGGGCGAATTCGTCCCGACACGGACGTTTAAAGGCCATGCTGGTGATGAGAAATCGTCCCGCTCGCGCTAAACGGTTTTGGAATACCTGATATAGGCGTCGTCGCAGTTGGGTGCTCGTCGGCGCCAGTCTCGTGGAGGAGGTAGCAGGATGGAGGCAACGCAAACGCGTGCTGTTGCGAAGTACATTCGCATCGCTCCGCGCAAGATGCGCCTAGTGGTGGATTTGGTTCGCGGCAAAGGTGTTCAAGAAGCGCTCGCGATTTTAAAATTCACCCCTCGTGCCGGTTCGCCGGTCGTTGAAAAGGTGCTGCGCTCTGCGATTGCGAACGCGGAGAACAATCACAATATGAACGTCGACCGATTGTACGTAAAAGAGATTTACGTAGATGAAGGTCCGACGTTGAAACGGTTCCGGCCCCGTGCACAGGGTCGAGCATTCAGCATTTTTAAGCGCACGAGTCACGTGACGGTCGTCGTCGCGGAAAAGTAAGGGAGGGATTTGCTGCATGGGTCAAAAGGTTAACCCCGTTGGTCTCCGAATTGGCATCATCCGCGATTGGGAGGCAAAGTGGTTCGCGAACAAGAAAGACTACCAGGACCTGTTGGTTGAGGACTTAAAGATTCGGAACTATGTTTCACGCCGCCTCAAGGATGCTGCGGTTGCATCGATTGATATCGAGCGTGCTGCCAATCGCATCAATGTGACGGTTCATACGGCGAAGCCGGGTATGGTTATCGGTAAGGGCGGCGCAGAAGTCGATGCACTGCGTAACCAGTTGAATGCTTTGACTGGCAAACGCGTCCATATTTCCATCTCGGAGATTAAGTCGCCCGATCTGTCGGCGAAATTGGTTGCCGAAGGCATCGCACAGCAATTGGAACGTCGCGTTTCGTTCCGTCGCGCGATGAAGCAGGCAATCCAGCGCTCGATGCGTTCAGGCGCGAAAGGTGTGCGTGTGCAGGTTTCGGGTCGTTTGGGTGGCGCTGAAATCGCCCGTACAGAGGGCTATTCGGAAGGCACGGTGCCGCTCCACACGTTGCGTGCGGATATCGATTATGCCTTGGCTGAGGCGCATACCACGTACGGCCGAATCGGCGTTAAGGTCTGGATCTACCGCGGTGAAGTACTTCCGCAGCGGAAGAATCATTCTGCGGAAACCGCAGAGGACGCTGTTCAAGGAGGTCGGTAAACCATGTTGATGCCAAAGCGCGTAAAGCATAGAAAAGAGTTTCGCGGCCGCATGAAGGGTCATTCCAAGGGCGGCAATGAAGTGACGTTCGGCCAGTACGGCCTGGTCGCGCTCGAGCCTGCGTGGATCACAAACCGTCAGATCGAAGCGGCTCGTATTGCGATGACCCGGTATATGCGCCGTGGTGGTAAGGTGTGGATCAAAATCTTCCCGAGCAAGCCTGTTACGCAAAAGCCTGCGGAAACTCGTATGGGTAGCGGTAAGGGCTCTCCGGAGAAGTGGGTTGCCGTGGTGAAACCCGGTCGCGTGATGTTCGAAGTAGCTGGTGTCAGCGAAGAGATCGCGCGTGAGGCGATGCGGCTTGCGGCAATGAAGCTCCCGATCAAGTCGAAGTTTGTGACTCGTGAAGAAGTGGGTGGTGACGCAAATGAAGGCAACTGAGTTGCGGGAACTGAGCAGCGAAGAACTCGCGTCCCGCATTGAGGGGCTAAAGGACGAGCTGTTCAACCTCCGCTTCCAACTGGCAACGGGGCAACTGGAAAACCCGATGCGTATTCGCCAGGTGCGTAAGGACATCGCGCGTGCAAAGACGATTTTGCGTCAGCGTGAACTTGGCATTGGTTAATCCGGAAAGGAGGTAGTTTCATGGAACGCAATGAGCGCAAGGAGCGCGTCGGCAAGGTCGTCAGTGACAAGATGGATAAGACGATTGTGGTTGCTGTTGAGGAGAACGTAAAGCACCGCTTGTACAACAAGACGGTTCGCCGGACGAAGAAGTTTAAGGCTCACGACGAAAACAACGAAGCGAAGATCGGTGACGTTGTGCGTATCATGGAGACTCGTCCGCTCAGCAAGGATAAGCGCTGGCGCCTGGTCGAGATCGTTGAAAAGGCTGTTATCATCTGAGTTGCGTTAGTCGGAAAGGAGGAAACCCAGGATGATTCAACCGCAAACGCGTTTGACCGTAGCAGACAATTCTGGTGCGAAGGAAATTATGTGCTTCCGCGTGCTTGGTGGCTCGAATCGGAAGACGGCGAACATCGGTGATATCATCGTTGCGTCTGTTAAGAGTGCAACACCCGGCGGCGTTGTCAAGAAGGGTGACGTCGTTAAGGCTGTTATCGTTCGGAGCAAACGGGGTCTTCGCCGCAATGACGGGTCGCACATTCGCTTTGACGAGAATGCGGCCGTTATCATTCGCGAAGACAAGAGTCCGCGTGGTACGCGTATCTTTGGACCTGTTGCGCGCGAATTGCGCGATCGCGATTTTATGAAGATTATCTCCTTGGCGCCTGAAGTGCTCTGAGGATGTGGGATTTGAACGCGGGAGGTGTCAACATGTCGAAGTTGCGAGTGAAGACCGGAGACAAGGTTGTCGTCATCGCTGGTAAGGATAAGGCGAAGAGCGGCCGCATTTTGAAGGTGTTTCCGAGTGAAGGCCGTGTGATCGTCGAGGGTGTAAACATCGTGAAGCGGCACTCGAAGCCAAGCCCGGCACATCCAGAGGGCGGCATTATCGAGAAGGAAGCGCCGATTCACGTTTCGAACGTCGCGCTTGCGGACCCGAAGACGGGTCAGCCTACGCGTATCGGATATAAGTTCCTGGAAGATGGACGCAAAGTGCGTTACTCGAAAAAGTCTGGCGAAGTTCTCGACTGAGTAGCCAGGTGAAGGGAGGTTTTGTCGTTGACTCGATTGCAAGACATGTACCGAGCGCAGGTAGTGCCCGCGCTAATGAAGGAATTTCAGTATGAAAACGCGATGCAAGTTCCGCGCGTCGAGAAGGTTGTCATCAACATGGGTCTCGGCGAAGCGACGCAGAACCCAAAGGTAATCGACGCAGCGATTGAGGATCTGCAGGCAATCGCCGGGCAACGGCCCGTGGTTACCCGTGCGAAGAAGTCTATTGCTGGCTTTCGCCTTCGTCAGGGTATGCCGATTGGCGTAAAAGTGACGTTGCGCGGAGAGCGGATGT
Organism: Alicyclobacillus sacchari; assembly: GCF_004366795.1. Lineage (GTDB taxonomy): Bacteria > Bacillota > Bacilli > Alicyclobacillales > Alicyclobacillaceae > Alicyclobacillus > Alicyclobacillus sacchari. The sequence continues at coordinate 39,402 of NZ_SORF01000013.1, forward strand.
ACCATTTCCTCGACAAGCTGATGAACGTTGCGCTTCCCCGCGTTCGTGACTTTCGTGGGGTTTCGCCGAAAGCTTTTGACGGCCGTGGCAACTACACGTTGGGCTTGCGGGAACAGCTGATTTTCCCTGAGATTGATTACGACAAGATTGACAAGGTTCGCGGAATGGAAGTTGTCGTCGTCACGACGGCAAATACAGATGAAGAAGCTCGTGCGCTGCTCACCGAAATGGGCATGCCATTCCGGAAGTAAAAGTCTTTGACGAGGAGGTCGAGACCGTGGCAAAGAAGTCGATGATTATCAAGGCGCAGCGGAAACCGAAGTTCAGCACGCGTGCCTATACTCGTTGCCGCGTGTGCGGACGTCCGCACTCGGTGTATCGCAAGTTCGGAATTTGCCGCATTTGCTTCCGCGAGTTGGCCTATAAAGGGCAGCTTCCGGGCGTCAAGAAGGCAAGCTGGTAATTTGTTCGGAAGGAGGTTTTGTACAGATGATGACATCCGATCCGATTGCGGATATGCTCACTCGCATCCGTAACGCGAATCAGGTACGGCATGAAAAGGTGGAAATCCCTGCGTCGAACATGAAGCGCGCGATCGCTGAGATTTTGAAGAATGAGGGTTACGTCCGCGACGCGGAGTTCGTGCAGGACGGCCCGCAGGGTACCATCCGCCTGTTCTTGAAGTATGGCAAAGGTCAGGAGCGCGTGATCACGGGGCTCAAGCGGATCAGCAAGCCAGGGTTGCGCGTGTATGTTGGCCACGACAACATTCCGCGCGTACTGGGTGGTCTAGGCGTCGCGATTCTTTCGACTTCAAAGGGCATCATGACCGATCGCGAAGCTCGCAAGCAGGGCGTCGGCGGCGAAGTTCTTTGCTACGTTTGGTAAGTTCTCTTCGATTGGAGGTGTACTAAATGTCCCGTACAGGGCGTAAGCCGATCCCGGTTCCGGCTGGGGTCGAGGTGACTGTAAACGGCACGCACTTGGTCGTGAAGGGTCCGAAAGGGCAGCTTGAGCGCCAATTGCATCCTGATATGAAGTTGGTCGTCAACGATGGCGTCATCGTTGTGGAACGTCCATCTGATGAGAAGAAGCACAAGGCCTTGCATGGTACGACGCGCAGTGTCGTGGCGAACATGGTAGAAGGCGTCACGAACGGGTTTGCCAAGAATCTGGAGTTGGTCGGCGTCGGTTATCGTGCCAACAAGGCGGGTAACAAGGTGACATTGTCTCTTGGTTTCTCGCATCCGGTAGAGTTGCCTGATGTGCCTGGCATTGAGGTTGAGGTTCCTGCGCAAACCAAGTTGGTTGTCCGCGGCATCGACAAAGAATTGGTGGGTTCGTACGCCGCTAAGGTGCGCGAGTTGCGTCCGCCCGAGCCGTATAAGGGCAAAGGGATTCGTTACGAGGGCGAGAACGTGCGCCGTAAGGTCGGTAAGACTGGTAAGAAGTAAGAATCGTGATCGAGCGGGCAAAGGAGTGAATCTTGGTGATTACGAAGGTGAATCGCAACGAAGCGCGCAAGCGGCGCCATGTTCGTGTGCGTGCGCGCGTTTCCGGCACGCCGGAGCGTCCGCGGTTGAATGTCTATCGTTCGAACAAGCACATTTATGTGCAGTTGATCGACGATACGACTGGCCGCACGTTGACGAGCGCTTCGACGGCGGAAAAGGGCTACGAAGGCAACGGCGGCAACGTGGAAGCGGCTCGCAAGGTTGGACAGTTGATTGCGGAACGTTCGCTTGCGAAGGGATACAAGGCAGTTGTGTTCGATCGCGGCGGTTATCTCTATCACGGGCGCATTCAGGCGTTGGCTGATGCGGCGCGTGAGGCAGGTCTCGAGTTCTAATTTAGAGAGGAAGGTGTTCACGTGCGCATAGATCCGAATCAGCTCGAACTCACCGAGCGCGTGGTTCATGTGAATCGCGTTGCGAAGGTCGTCAAGGGTGGTCGTCGTTTCTCGTTCTCCGCGTTGGTCGTCGTCGGTGACGGCAATGGCTACGTCGGTGCCGGACTGGGTAAGGCGCAGGAAGTTCCTGATGCCATCCGCAAGGCAATCGACGACGCAAAGAAGCATTTGATTCACGTCCCTATGAAGCGCACCACAATTCCACATGAGGCTTTGGGGCGTTTTGGTGCAGGCCAGGTACTCATCAAGCCAGCTCCGACTGGGAGCGGTGTAATTGCCGGCGGCCCTGCGCGCGCGGTATTGGAATTGGCAGGGATTAAGGACATCGTGACAAAGTCGCTTGGGTCGAACAACCCCATCAACATGGTGCATGCGACGCTCGATGCGTTGAAGCAGTTGAAGCGTGCTGACGAAGTGGCACGTTTGCGCGGTAAGTCGTTGGAAGAGATTCTGGGATAAGGAGGCGTACAACGTGGCAAAAAAGCTGGCGATCACGCTGAAGAAAAGCCCCTTTGGGCGCCCAGAGAATCAGCGCAAGACCGCAGCTGCGCTGGGATTGCGCAAGCTGCAGCAGACGGTGGTCCGCGAGGACACCCCGGTCATCCGTGGCATGATTAACCGCATCAGCCATCTGGTCGATGTGGTCGAGCAAGACGCGTAAATCGCGAAGGAGGTGTACGTAGATGCAGTTGCACGAGTTGAAGGCGCAGCCGGGGGCACGGCGCAGCAAGAAACGCGTGGGCCGTGGGACGAGTTCCGGTCATGGTAAGACGTCTACACGTGGTCATAAGGGTCAATGGGCCCGTTCCGGCGGTGGCGTTCGCATCGGCTTTGAAGGTGGGCAGACGCCGTTGTTCCGCCGCCTTCCGAAGCGCGGATTTAACAATAGCCGCTTTGCCAAGGTATATGCGACGGTGAACGTGGAGGCCTTGAATGACTTCCCGGCAGATACGGTGGTAACACCCGAATTGTTGCTCGAGCAGCGTTTGATCCGCGAGTCTTTGGACGGTTTGAAGGTTCTTGGCACCGGTGAGTTGCAGGTGAAGTTGACGGTGAAGGCGCACGCGTTTTCGGCTGCGGCGAAGGAGAAGATTGAAGCCGCAGGCGGAACCGTCGAGGTGATTTGACGTGTTGCAGGCCATTGCGAATCTGTGGCGCCTCAAGCACCTTCGCAATCGGATTTTGTTTACGCTGATGGTTCTTGCCGTTTATCGGATTGGCACCTACATTCCGGTACCCGGTATGAATGTCAGTGCCTTGAATGCTGGACAGGGCAATAATGCATTGTTCAGTTTGTTAAACATGTTTTCCGGGGGCGCTTTTTATCGCTTCTCGATTTTCGCGATGAGTGTGACGCCGTACATTACGGCGTCGATCATCGTCCAATTGCTGCAGTCCGGCGTCATTCCTCGTTTCGAGGAGTGGCAAAAGGAAGGTGAGTCGGGCCGTCAACGGTTGACACAAGTGACGCGGTATCTCACCGTCGGCTTGGGCTGCTTACAGGCGATTGGGTTTACCTACATGTTTGCTCGTTCTGGCCTGCTTCTGCCAAGTGCGAACAATGTTTGGTCGTATATCGTGATCGTTGTGACGTTGACCGCCGGTGATACGTTACTGATGTGGTTCGGTGAAATGATCACCGAAAAGGGCGTAGGCAACGGCATCTCACTTCTGATTTTCGTCGGTATTCTGTCGCGCTTCTCGACCCTCGGGCAGGAGGTATACTCGAGCTGGTTCATGGGGCAGTCGAATCACCTGTTTCTTGCGATCCTGAAGACGGTGCTCCTGATTGCAGGTATCGTGGTGATCTTTGGGCTCATCGTGTTGGTACAGCAGGCTGAGCGGAAGGTACCGATCCAGTATGCGAAGCGAGTTGTTGGACGGACGGTGTATAGCGGCCAGCAGTCCTACATTCCCATCAAGGTGATTGCAGCCGGCGTGATTCCCGTAATCTTCGCTGTTTCGCTGCTCATTTTGCCATATACGATAGCCTCGTATTTTCAATCGCATCATTGGGCGGCTTTCATCCTTCGCTACCTCAGTCCGCAGACTGCCTGGTACATGGCTCTGGAAGTCCTCTTAATCATCGTGTTTTCGTTCTTCTACACGCATGTGCAAATCAATCCGCAGCAATTGGCCGAGCAATTGCAGAAGCATGCGGGGTTCATTCCGGGTGTGCGTCCGGGGCGCGATACGGAGATGTATATCGTCAAGGTCATCAATCGAATCACTGTTTTTGGTTCGGTGTTTTTGGGCGTAATCTCCATCCTGCCTTTCTTGCTGCTGGGGGCCATCAACTTGACCGATTACAACATCCAGGGAACGTCGCTGATTATCTTGGTCGGCGTAGCGTTGCAGACGATGCAGCAGATGGAAGGGCAATTGTTGCAGCGCCAGTATCGAGGCTTTTTGCGGGAATCGTGAGAAGAACGCTGTCCAGGGCGGTGGTTGGCGTTGAATCGCTCATTCCAAGGAGGAGATGTTTGTGCAGGTCATTTTAGTGGGTCTCCCGGGCGCAGGTAAGGGCACGCAGGCAGAACGGATTCAGTCAGAGTATGGCATTCCGCATATTTCGACTGGTGATATGTTCCGCAAAACCGTGGCCTCGGGTAGTCCGTTGGGCTTGGAGCTAAAGGCATATCTGGATTCTGGGCGGCTCGTGCCAGATGAGACGACGATCGCGGTCGTGCGTGAACGTCTGCAAGAACCGGATGCTGCGGATGGTTTTTTGCTCGACGGATTTCCACGTACGCTCGAACAGGCTCGTGCCTTGGACGCGATGTTGCGCGAACTGAATCGCCCATTGGACGTCGTGCTCTACATTCACGTGGATTCTGGCGTATTGAAGGAACGTTTGACCGGGCGCCGCATATGCAAGTCGTGTGGTGCGACGTACCATACGGTCTTTCAACCGCCGAAGGTTGCTGGTGTCTGCGACAAGTGTGGCGGTGAGCTGTATCAACGTGCAGACGACACAGAAGAAGCGGTGGCGACGAGACTGGAACAATTCAAGCAAACCGCACCGCTCATCGAGTATTACGATCAGCGGGGTTTGTTGCGGCAGATCGACGGCGAGCAGCCGATTGACAAGGTGCACGCCGACGTTGTCGCAGCGTTGGCTCCATTCAAGAGGTGAGGGTTCAAGCGATGAGCGTACCTCGGGAATTGCCGCCTCTTGGTTCTCTCGTCGAAGTGATGCAGGGGCGCGACGCCGGACTCGTGGCGGTGGTTATCGGACACTTGGAGGATCGTTTTATTCTCGTCGCGGACGGAAGTGTTCGCCGTGCCGATAGACCGAAGAAGAAGAATGTCCTCCACGTACGGCGATTGTCGCACATCGCCAGCGAAGTCGAAGAAAAACTTCGCATCGATGGCAAAGTGACGAATGCGTTGTTGCGTCACACGGTCAGAATGTTTCTGGAAGAACGTCTGGCAGCAGCGAACCAACGTGATCAAGGAGGGGCGTTCCATGGCGAAGGATGATGTAATCGAAGTCGAGGGCACGGTGATTGAGCCGTTGCCAAACGCGATGTTCCGCGTTGAATTGGAGAATGGGCATAAAGTGCTGGCCCACGTGTCCGGGAAGATCCGGATGCACTATATCAAGATCTTGCCTGGGGATCGCGTAACGGTCGAACTTTCTCCTTACGATCTGACGCGTGGTAGGATTACCTACCGCTACAAGTAATCGTAGACTGGCATTCGACGCTGATATGCGGTATGATACCCCAAGTGAAGGAGGGTTTCAGATGAAGGTGCGTCCTTCTGTCAAGCCCATGTGCGAGAAGTGCAAAGTGATTCGTCGTAAAGGCAATGTCATGGTGATTTGCGAGAATCCGAAGCACAAACAACGCCAAGGCTGAGGCGTTGGTTTGTCGCACGGTGCTTTTTGATAGATGTGCTGTTAGAACATATCGCGTTTCCTAGGTGTTATCACGAAGGCAGCGCGGCTGTTTCCTTGTGTACACGTCCGGAGGTGCGCCTGTCGCCCGTCTGTCGATGGTGCAGAGGGACTGTCTTCGTGTTTCCATAAAGTCTGCCTTTGGCTTGTCCAAAGACAATGTATCTGTAGTTCAAACGTGGAGGTGGAGTCTTTACATGGCACGTATTGCCGGTGTCGATTTGCCGCGCGACAAGCGCGTCGAAGTCGGATTGACCTATATTTTTGGCATCGGCCGGACGACCGCCAATCAGATTTTGGCGACGACCGGTATTGATCCGAACCGTCGAGTGAAGGACCTTACGGAAGAAGAAGTCGTGCGGTTGCGCGATGAAATTGAACGTTCGCACAAGGTTGAGGGCGATCTCCGCCGTGAAATCGCGCTGAACATCAAGCGCCTGACCGAAATTGGCTGCTATCGTGGCATTCGTCATCGTCGTGGTTTGCCGGTTCGCGGGCAGCGCACGAAGACCAATGCTCGTACACGCAAGGGTCCGCGCCGTACCGTCGCAGGTAAGAAGAAGTAATCTTTCAGGGGGTGTAATTGTTGGCGAAAGTGAAGCAACGTCGTGGGGCGGGCTCCACAGCGCGTCCGCGTCGTCGTGATCGAAAAAATGTGGAGGCTGGCGTCGCGCATATCCGTTCGACGTTCAACAATACGATTGTCAGCATCACGGATCCCAGCGGTGCTGTGATTTCTTGGTCGTCAGCTGGCAATGTCGGTTTTAAGGGCTCGCGTAAGAGCACACCGTATGCCGCGCAAATGGCTGCGGAAGCCGCTGCGCGCACGGCGATGGAACATGGTATGAAAACGGTGGAGGTCATGGTCAAGGGGCCCGGTGCTGGGCGTGAGGCTGCGATTCGCGCACTGCAAGCAGCGGGCTTGGAAGTTGCGGGTATCCGCGATGTCACACCGATTCCGCACAACGGTTGCCGCCCGCCAAAGCGCCGCCGTGTCTAATCGGCGAGTGTAGGACTCCCGGGGCCTGTGTACCGTTCGGGCACAGTTAAACTCTTACGGTGTGCTTTGTCACGCCGTTTTATGTGATACGGGTATACAAGAAATTGGAGGTGTCAATCCTAGAATGGCAAGATATACAGGGCCAGTGTGCCGTCTGTGCCGCCGCGAGGGTATTAAGTTGTACCTGAAAGGTGAGCGCTGCTTCAGTGAAAAGTGTGCCATCGATAAGCGGCCGTACGCACCTGGACAACATGGACAAGGTCGCAAGCGCAACTCGGAGTATGGCAGCCAGCTGCGCGAGAAGCAAAAGGCTCGCCGTTACTACGGAGTATTGGAAAGCCAGTTTGAGCGTTACTACGAAGAGGCTGCACGCCGTCGTGGGGTTACCGGTGAGACGTTGTTGTCCTTGTTGGAAAGCCGTCTGGACAACGTCGTCTATCGGCTGGGCTTCGCGGCTTCGCGCGCTGAAGCTCGTCAGATCGTACGCCATGGTCATATCGAAGTGAACGGGCGTCGCGTCGATATTCCGTCGTTCCTCGCGCGCGAAGGTGACGTGATCGCTATTCGCGAAAAGAGCCGCGACAACGGCCGCATCAAGGAACTGGTGGAGAGCATCGGCAACCGCACCATCCCGGCATGGCTGCAACTCGACGTTGAGAAGTTGAGCGGTAAGGTTTTGCGCAAGCCGGAGCGCGAAGAGATCGACACGCCGGTCGCCGAGCAGATGATCGTCGAGTACTATTCGCGGTAACCCTTAGCGCAGGCTGACCAGCTTCCGGTCAGCTCCGAGCGTCGACTAGTACCACTCCCAAGGAGGATTAGGAATGATTGAAATAGAGAAGCCGCGAATCGAGATTGTGGAACAAACCGAAGACTACGGCAAGTTCGTATGCGAACCGCTGGAGCGCGGCTACGGCACGACGTTCGGCAATTCACTGCGGCGCATCCTGTTGTCCTCCATCCCGGGGGCTGCGGTGCGATCCGTCAAGATTGAGGGCGTCCTTCACGAGTTCGCGACGATTCCTGGTGTGGTCGAGGATGTCACGGAAATCATTCTCAATCTCAAACGGCTCTCGCTGAAAATTCATTCCGACGAAGAGAAGATCCTTGTCATCGACGCCGATCGCCCTGGGGTTATCACTGCTGCGGACATTCGAGCCGATTCGGATGTGGACATCATGAATCCGGATTTGCATATCGCGACCTTGACGGAGGGGGCGCGCGTGTACATGGAATTGCGTGCCGGCCGTGGTCGTGGATACGTGCCAGCGCATCGCAACAAGCCGGAAGAACAGGAAATTGGACTGATTCCAATCGACTCGCTGTACTCGCCAATCTCACGCGTCAACTTCTCTGTCGAGAATACGCGCGTGGGTCAGGTCACCGACTACGACAAGCTGACGCTTGAAGTGTGGACGGATGGCAGCGTCGCGCCCGACGAGGCGGTGAGCGTCGGTGCGAAAATCCTGACGGATCACTTGATGCTTTTCGTCGGACTGACGGATCGTGGTAAGGACACTGACATGATGGTTGAGAAAGAGAGCGCCCAGAACGATCGCGTCCTTGATATGCCAATTGAGGAACTCGACCTGTCGGTGCGTTCTTACAACTGCCTGAAGCGGGCTGGTATCAACACGGTTGCTGAACTGTGTGCCAAGTCCGAAGAAGAGATGATGAAAGTGAGAAATCTCGGGCGTAAATCGCTCGAGGAAGTCATTGAGAAGCTCGAGGGCTTAGGTTTGAGTCTGCGTCAAGAAGACTGACTGCGCTCGCGATCGATGACGGATGACGATTGAAGGAGGGATAACGGAATGGCTTACCGCAAGTTAAATCGTACATCGTCGAGCCGGAAGGCTCTGTTCCGCAGCTTGGTGACGGATCTCGTGCTGTACGAGCGGATTCAGACGACGGAAGCGAAGGCCAAGGAGCTTCGGTCCATCGCGGAGAAGATGATCACGCTCGCGAAGCGTGGAGATCTTCACGCGCGTCGTTTGGTTGCGCAGTATGTGCGTCGCGAATCGTTGGGGCTGAACGGAGAAGGCCCGGACGCTATCCAGAAACTGTTCAGCGATATCGCACAGCGTTACCAGGATCGGAACGGTGGGTACACGCGTATCGTCAAGATCGGGCCTCGCCGCGGCGATGCTGCGCCGATGGTCGTCATCGAACTCGTTTGATGACCGATAGCATTCGTGATAGCCGTGGGAACCGGATTCGCCTCGTCATCGCATATGATGGCGCCGGTTTTCACGGCTTTGCCCGTCAGGATGGTCTTCGAACGGTGCAAGGAACGCTTGAGGAAACGTTGACACGAATGCTTGGCACGCCCATTGAGGTGTATGGGTCTGGGCGCACGGATAAGGGCGTACATGCGCGGGCGCAAGTCGTTCATTTTGATGTACCGTACGGGCCTCCCGCAGAGCGGATGGTGCATGTGTTGCGGAGGCGCTTGCCGGCGGATGTGATGCCACTGTGGGCAGATCAGGTGGACAATGACTTTCACGCTCGATTTTCCGTCGTCCGTAAAACGTATCGCTACACGTTGTATCGAGGTGCGATGCCCAATTTGTTTTTGTATCGTTTCAGTTGGCATGTTCCCGGGGAATTGTCGCTTTCGGCTATGCGAGAGGCGGCGGCGCACTTGGTGGGGCGCCACGATTTCTCGTCGTTTTGTGCAAGTTCAGCTTCACAGGAAGACAAGGTGCGGACCATCTACCGGATCGACCTTGCTGGGGCAGACGACCAATTGGCGATTGAAGTCGAAGGAAACGGTTTTTTGCAGTACATGGTTCGGATCATCGTGGGCACGCTCGTGAAGGTGGGCGAGGGACGCGAGGTTGCGGATCGGATACCGGCGATCCTCGCGGCGAAGGATCGCAGCCAAGCGGGGGAGACGGCACCTCCACACGGCTTGTGTCTTTGGAACGTAGAATATCCGCCAGAGTATGGCGGAAAAGTTGTTGATCCAAGAGCAGATTTGTAATAAAATTGTGCAGGTATATTTGACCCACTGACTCCCCCGTTACGCCAGTTGGTCAAATTGAGGATCCGGAGGGAATCTGAATGCGTACGACGTACATGGCAAAGCCTGGCGCGGTTGAGCGCAAGTGGTATGTCATTGACGCCGCTGGTTGGCGCGTGGGCCGTTTGGCTACACATATCGCGTCCATTCTGCGCGGCAAGCATAAACCTGAATTTACACCGCACGTTGATACGGGAGATTTCGTAGTCGTCATCAACGCGGACAAGGTCGAGTTTACCGGTAAGAAGTTGCAAGACAAGAAGTACTATCGCCACTCTGGCTATCCAGGTGGGTTGAAAGTGACAACAGCTCAGGACATGCTACAGAAATACCCAGAGCGCGTGTTGTATTACGCTGTTCGCGGTATGCTGCCGCACAACTCCCTTGGCCGCGCTCAGTTGAAGAAGCTGAAGGTCTATGCGGGTCCAGAGCATCCGCATGCAGCTCAGCAACCGATTCCACTCGTACCCGGTACGAAGGAATAAAGGAGGGACAGAACCTTGGCACGTTTGCAATACATGGCAACTGGACGCCGTAAGACGTCTGTCGCTCGCGTACGTCTTCTCCCGGGCGACGGCAATATCGTGGTAAACAAGCGTTCGATGGATGAGTATTTTGGTCTCGAGACGCTCAAGTTGATTGTCAAGCAGCCGCTGTTGTTGACGGAGACGCTCAGTCAGTATGATGTTTACGCCAACGTTTACGGTGGCGGTATCTCGGGACAGGCTGGCGCCATTCGTCACGGCATCGCGCGCGCGTTGTTGAAGGTAGATCCGGAGTTGCGTCCAACCTTGAAGAAGGCGGGGCTGTTGACGCGCGACGCACGCATGAAGGAACGTAAGAAATATGGCCTGAAGGCCGCTCGTCGGGCGCCGCAGTTCTCTAAGCGCTAATTGCATGGTATTGGGCTATGAGCTGTCTGCATGAAATACGTGCAGGCAGCTTTTTTCGTTCCCTTATCGTTCATGGTTTTGAGTTTGTCTGCACAAACTGAGCAAAGCGACCATGTCTGACGAAGGGAGTACAAGGATGTTCAATAAACAAAGACATCTGCCAGTGCTGATTGGCGCGATGGCGTGCATGATCTCCGCGTCTGCGGTAGTGCCGATGACGCAGGCGAGTGCATGGTTTCACAAACATGCGCATACTGTCAACAGTGAAACGGCTCCCTCAGGTATTGCCGGGAAGATCATCGTGGTGGATGCTGGGCATGGGGGTAAAGACTCGGGCGCCCGTGGGGTGGATGGGCTGCAGGAAAAGGACATCACCTTGGCGGTCGCACAACGTTTGATTGCGTACCTGCACGAGGCGGGCGCGATCGTGGTACCCACGCGGACTACCGATGTCGATCTCGCCACGGATGAGGACCGCGCAAATCGAAGGCGCCATCTGGGCGACTTGCGAGGGCGCATGAACGTGGTACGAAAACAGAAGATCGACGCGTTTGTCTCGATCCACTGCAATGCTGCACCAGCGGCGGACTGGCACGGTGCGCAAGTGCTTTATTTTGCGACCAACGATCACGCGAAGACGCTCGCGAGTCTCATGCAAGACGAATTCCGTGAGGAATTGTTACCGACCAAACGGGAGATCGAATCGAACCGCTCTTTATATCTATTGAAGCGGATCGGCGGCCCAACGGTGCTGGCGGAAATTGGTTTCCTCACAAACCCGCAGGAGGCCATGGCGATGCGCACGCGTTCGTACCAGGATAAAGTAGCATTTGCGATGTATCAGGCATTGGTTCGGTATTTTAGCGATCCATCCGTAGGCAAGACGCCTCAGGAGTCGTAGAGGGTCAAAGGGGGCGGGGATGTGGCGCGTCGGCGTAGAGCAAAGCCCTGGTTGCGCTGGCTAATCCTCATCGCGTTGTTCTGGACCGCGATCCGCCTGATGGGTCCGCTTGCCGCCGATGTGGTGGAACGCCCCCATTCAGCCCAACGAACTCTTCTGAGCGAGGACGCCGTATCCGCGCTCCAATTATCCGCGACTGGCTGGACGTGGAACGGGAGGCCGGTATACCGCGTCGAAAATCTCTCCAATCATGTACTCTCGCATGTCACCATTACGAGCTGGCAGGGTGATCTCCTGCCCATACTTGCCATTTCTGGAGATTCACCGAGGACCGTGCCGAAATACCCTTTGACCAATCCTCCGTATAAGCTTCCTCCTGGATATTCCGCTTGGTTTGTCGGTGAGGACGAGGGAAGACCGCGATATGTCGTCTCTTGGCTTGCGATCGGTGGTAAGGAGGCTTACGAAGTGGTAAGCGCACGTTTGGTTTCACCCGCGTGATGATGTACACTGATGGTGTTGAATTCGGTAGTGCGCAAGCATAGTGGGAGGTTGTCGCACGAGTGGTTACGCGTGAGCAAGTGATCGAGGCGCTCCGGGATGTGCAGGATCCCGAGGTTCATAGAAGCATTGTCGAGTTGGATATGGTACAGGCTGTCGAGATCGACGGCGGTCGGGTGAGTGTTGAAATATTGTTAACCATTCGCGGCTGCCCGCTAAGTCATGTCATCGAGGACGAAGTGAAAAAGCGGCTTTTGACGCTCACGGGGGTCGAACAGGTCGACGTTCGCATCAGCCACATGACAGATGCACAACGTGCGGCGTTTGCAGCCAAGGTTCGTAGCGTTGGTCAAGCCGCTGGCACAGCTACCGGGCAGGCGTCGTTACCGCCACTTTTGCAAGGGGGGGGCACGCAGTTTCTCGCGATCGCGTCCGGCAAGGGCGGTGTCGGCAAGTCGACGGTGACCGCGAATCTCGCTGTCGCTTTGGCGCGGCGCGGCGTGCGGGTAGCACTCATCGACGCGGACATTTACGGCTTTAGTATCCCTGCCATCTTTGGCATCCAGGATCAGAAGCCAGCCACGATTGAGGATTTGATCATGCCGGTGCAGGTTGAGGGTGTAAAGGTGATTTCGATGCAATTCTTTGTCCCCAAAGACACGCCCGTCGTATGGCGCGGTCCAATGCTCGGGAAGACACTGCGCAGCTTTTTTGGCCAGGTCCACTGGGGGGACGTGGACCTCGTCCTGCTCGATTTGCCGCCAGGAACAGGCGATGTCGCACTCGACATTCATACGCTCTTACCTAACAGCAAGCAGTTGATTGTAACGACCCCGCAGGCTGCCGCTGCAGAGGTCGCGGTGCGGGCCGGGCTAATGGGTGTGCGTACCAACCATGAGGTCATAGGTGTCGTTGAGAATATGGCTTATTACGTCTGTGATTCGTGCGGAGATCCGGCGTACATCTTTGGACGGGGCGGCGGTGAACGCGTTGCGTCGCAACTGAACACAACGCTGCTAGGCGAGATCCCGATTGCCAATCTCGACGTCCAAAAAACAGGTGTTTTTGAGTCGGACTCGTTGCAAGGACAAGTCTTCGACAAGCTTGCAGGCCGCGTCGCGGAAGCGATGGGCATCAAGCAAACGCAGCAGGCTCGATCGTAAGCTGGGAGGAATGCCAGCAACACAAACGGCCGTCACGAGGGCATGTTTGCTCTCGAAAACGGCCGTTTGTCACATTCTCAACTTCCAGACGATTCGCCCTCACTGCTTTTCTCCGATCCGGATTTATTCTGTTCACTACCGCCTCCGCCTCCAGCCGTCGCTTGTCCGGCTTGCATAGCCTTTTGCACTGCTTGCTGTACGGTCTCCTGAAACTGTACCTGAAACGTCGGCGACGTCATCGTTTGCAGGATGACCTTTTGCAAATCGGATCGAAATTGCGGTCCTTGCATCATCGTCTGCAGGTTTTTAGTAAAATCATCCGATTGCAACAGCACCAGCATGTCTTGTTGGAAGCTCGGATCTTTCATCAAGTTCTGTACCGTGGATTTCAATTCCGGTTGAGCGGCTTTTGCAAGCGCCGCCGCAAATGTAGGATCTTTAGCAGCTTCCGTCAAAAACGTTTGGCTCTGCTGAGACTGAATGAACTGGGTCAGTGCTTGCTTGACATCGTCTGGTGAAGCGATCAACTGGTTTTTGAACTCGGGATTTTTCAATGTATCGAGAAGCGCTTGTTGGCCTTCTTTGGAGTTCAGAATATCGACGACCATCTGTTTGGTTTGACTATAGTTGCCGCCGCCATCAGCTGCACCACTGACGTCGGCGCCCGCATTGGTGATACCGCATCCAGTTGCAATCAGGGCGCACAGCCCGATTCCGGCCAAGCGCACAGCTTTTCCGCTCACGGCAGCCCCTCCCCGCGACAGGTTTGTACAGTCAGTATGTGACGTGCATCGCCGGGCTATCCATGAATTCTGTCTGATCAGCGGACGTTCGACGAGACCTTTGCCCCAGCCAACAATTCTGAAACGGTGACGAACTGGTAACCCTGGCTGCGCAGTTGCGCGATGATTTGCGGAAGTGCCTCGACAATCTGCTTGGACGAGTCACTTGCATGCATCAAAATAATATCTCCAGGGACAGCGCGCTTGGTCACGCGATTGACGATGTTCTGCACGCCTGGGTTTTTCCAGTCAAGCGAGTCGGTGTTCCACTGAATCACCGTATATCCCATGTTGTTGAGGCAACGCAAAACGCGTGGATTGAAATCGCCGTTTGGCGTGCGAATCAGCTTGGTCTTAACGCCAGTCACTTGGTAGATCGACTTTTCGGATAACGCGACTTGCTCGCGAATCCAGCTGTCGGGGTAATTGGAGAAGTCCTTATGCAAGTTGCCGTGGTTTCCAATCTCGTATCCCATGTCCTTGATTTTCTTCGCAATGTCGGGGTGATGGAGTGTCCAAGGGCCGCTCAGAAAGAATGTCGCTTTCTTGACATTCTGCTTTTTGAGAACGTCCAGGACAGGATCCGGTACCTTGTTACCCCATGAGATATCAAAGGTTAAAGCGACAACCTTCTCTTTTGTATCCACTTTGTAGATGGCCTTCGGTTGATTCGGCTGTGTTGCCGCAGAAACCTGGGTGCCGACACCGCAGCCACACACGATAAGGCACGCCGCCACGGCGCTCATCAGCCAGCGTCGAATGGATTTCATCTGCAGTTCAACCTCCTTTAATTCTGTGGAAAGTGTTTGCACACATCGCAATGGGTATACTGCGTTGCTCCTACAGGACGGGGCGGGCAGCAACTGGCATAGGATGACCTCTGCTGAAGGGATTGATGTGCGCATGAAGGAGCGTATTTTCTGGGCGACTCTTGTGACCACTTCGAGCTTAAGCCCATAGCTTACATCAGTACACGATGCTGGGGGGGTTACCAATGCTCATGCTTGCGCTCGGAGATTCCATTACATATGGATACGGCGCCACGACGCCCGAGCACAGTTTCGCGAAACTCCTGCAGAAACAGTTTGCACGAAACGTGCGTGCGACCTTGCACGTGCAGGCGAAGCCTGGATGGACATCGCGTCAGTTGAACCGTTCCCTGCGTGAGTTGCCGGCGTGCATCTTCGATGAGGCCGAGATCGTCACGTTGATGATTGGCGGAAATGATTTGTTAAAGTCGGCTCCGTTCTTGTTGACCGGCAACGCGGACCGAATCGCCCAGGTCTGTGAGCGATCGCGCGAGGAAATCGAGGAAATCGTCGAGTGTGCGAACCGCTCGTACAATACCTTCGCGCTCGCCACGTTGTATAATCCGTTTCCCAACTTCGCGCTGGCGGAACAGATCACAAATCAGTACAACGACATGTTGCGCACGGTCGCTGCGCGCAACGGATTGGTATTGGTGGAATCGCAAAAGTCATTCCGCGGCCGCGAGTCCGATTATGTGGAGAACTATCGAAATGGGCTATTCCGCGACATTCGCCTCTTCCGCAATCCAATTCATCCAACGGATGCCGGTCACCACGCGCTGTATCAGGCGTTTTATCGAGCATTGCAACGCGCTCGGGCACGAGCGCGGGCGAAGGCACAGCGACGGCGCCTGAACCGGCAAACACGGCGCGCTTGACTCAAATCGGGAATGGACTTGACTCGCTCCTGCTTGTAGGAAACAATGGGTAGGAGAATCCCCGATCGTTGGGTGGATGGTTATGGACGCATGGCTCTCGGCAATCCGCGGTTTCGGGTTTAAAGACGTGATTGACATCGTCTTTGTCGCCTTTATGATCTACTATCTCCTGTTGCTGATCCGCGGTACGCGAGCGGTGCAACTGCTCAAAGGCGTGATCATCGTCATGGTTGTGACGATGGTGAGCAGTCTTCTCAATCTCTCCGCATCCAATTGGCTGCTGAATAAAATCATCGAGATCGGCCTGTTTGCGATCCCGGTCGTCTTTCAGCCTGAGCTTCGCCGCGCGCTCGAACAACTCGGGCGCGGCGGTCTGTGGAACCTCAATTTGTTGCAGCAGGATAATGACCACATGGTGCAGACCGTGAATGAGATTGTCAAAGCGGCGCAAGTTCTGGCCAAGACGAGGACGGGTGCGCTCATGGTCATCGAGCGGCAGACCGGTTTGAACGAATATATTGAGACGGGTACGACGCTTGAGGCGCGTCTCAGTTCTGAACTTCTCATCAATCTGTTTATTCCAAACACGCCTTTGCACGATGGAGCAGTGATTGTTCGCGGCATGCAGATTGTGGCGGCGGGG
The DNA here is from genome assembly GCF_004366795.1 of Alicyclobacillus sacchari. Lineage (GTDB taxonomy): Bacteria > Bacillota > Bacilli > Alicyclobacillales > Alicyclobacillaceae > Alicyclobacillus > Alicyclobacillus sacchari. The sequence continues at coordinate 55,804 of NZ_SORF01000013.1, forward strand.
TGCTTTTTGCCGTTGACGGAAAACCGTTCGCTGGACAAGCAGCTTGGTACACGCCATCGCGCTGGCATTGGTATCACCGAGCAATCGGATGGTGTGGCCGTGATTGTCTCGGAGGAAACGGGAGGCGTTTCGGTGGGTGTCGACGGCGTCCTACACAGTCACTTGGATGAAGGCGCCTTGAAGGAGTTGTTGACAGAGCTGCTCGTGCCGCGGCGGAACAGTGCGCTTTCGTTTTGGAGCAGAAAGGCGGAGTCGCGATGATGGACCGGTTTTTGCGAAATACCACCGCACTTCGCATCCTTGCACTTGTACTCGCATGCATTTTATGGCTGGCGGTGCATGCGCCGCAAGGTGGATCGAACCAAGATAAGGGTGGTGTCACGCAGACCTATCCGCTTTCGATCCACATTGAAACAAGCAACAATATGGTTGTTACTTCACCGCAGCCCACTGCGACGGTACGGGTGACGACCAGTTTACTCCGGGTGCCTTCACTTCCTGCGGATATGCTGAGAGCACAATTGGTAGCCAATGCCCAAGGACTCGGACCGGGCACGGAAACTTTGCACGTAGCCGCTATCGACATGCCTAACGGCATTCGCTCGTACAGCATTTCCCCAGCGACTGTGACCGTCGTCCTGGAACAGAAGCAAACCGTGCAGCGATCGGTATCATTGCAGATCATCGGCACGCCCCAATCAGGCTATACGCTTGGCCGATTCGATCCGGGTACGATCACGGCGGATATCAGCGGCGCTGCATCAGCGGTGCAATCCGTTGCACATCTTGTCGGCACGATCGACGTCAGTGGTCTGAGTCAAACGACGACGAAAGTGGTTCAGCTGGAACCCGTGGATGCGTCTGGGCGCGTGGTACAGTCGGTCAGTGTGGACCCTGTTTCCATTTCGGTGACTGTGCCCATTGCCGCGTCGACCCAAGCGGTTGATCTCACTCCTGTTGTCACCGGGACGCCTGCGCCAGGCTATGCGGTGGCTGGAGTGACGCTCGCGACGACACAGGTGACAGAAGTGGGGCTGTCGTCCGCTCAGCTTCCGAAAGGCGGGTTAAGCGTGCCAGTCGATGTCAACAATCTATCGCACACTGCGACCGTATCTGTACCCATTCCGCTGATGCAAGGTATGACCAGTGTCTCTCCGAGTTCGGTGACCGCCGTCGTGCAAGTGGAGCCGTCCATCACGCTGCCGTTGCAGAACCTCCCCATTCGAGTGCAAGGTGGCAATCAGGCGTCGTTGACTGGACCAACCACCGTCGATGCGGTGCTCAGCGGCCCGGAGAGCGTCTTACACGCGATCGCGCAAAATCCCACACAGGTCTATGCCTATGTCGACGTGAGCAAGGCGAAGTCTGGAACCGTGTCGCTGCCGATACAAATGCATGTGCCGGGATATGTCGAAGTCGTGAGCTTGTCGGCTCGCTCGGTAGAGGTTGCCATACAGTGAGTCTTTGCAGGCCAACCGTTCTATGGCACAATGTTGAGGTCATGAGAGAGGAGCGTATGGTCGTTGGGACGTTTGTTTGGCACAGATGGCGTCCGTGGCGTTGCGAATAGCGAGTTGACACCAGAGCTCGCGTTTCGCCTTGGCCGCGCGGGCGCATATGTTTTGACCAGCCGCCGGCCTGGAGCGCGGATCGTCGTTGGCAAGGACACTCGCATTTCCGGCGATATGCTTGAAACAGCCTTGGTCAGCGGTATTCTATCCATGGGTGTTGATGCACTGCGCCTTGGTGTGATCAGTACGCCCGGCGTGGCCTACTTGACCAAACATCTGCGTGCGGATGCCGGTGTCATGATTTCAGCTTCGCACAACCCGGTGGCCGACAACGGTATCAAATTTTTCGGGGGCGACGGCTTCAAGTTGCTCGATGAGACGGAGGATCGGATCGAGCAGTTGTTGGAGGATGGTGCCCGGGATTTGCCGCGGCCAACGGGCGACAAGATTGGCCGCATGTACGATGAACCAGCCGTGGAAACCTATATTCGCTTTTTGCTAAGCACGGTTCAGGTGCGCTTCGATGGTTTGCACATCGTTCTCGACTGCGCGAACGGAGCAGCTTCGGCCATCGCGCCAGAAGTGTTTCGCAGGTTAGGCGCCACCGTGACCGTGATTCATGCGACGCCTGATGGTGTTAACATCAACGTGGGCTGCGGATCGACGCATCCGCATATTGTCCAGCGGGCCGTTCTCGCGCACGGCGCAGATGTCGGGCTGTCATTTGATGGAGATGCAGACAGACTGATTGCAGTCGATGCGAGTGGCGAAGTGATCGATGGCGATTTTATTATGGCTATCTGCGCACGTGCGATGAAGGCAAAGGGCCTTCTTCAAGGGAACAAGCTGGTCGCAACTGTGATGAGCAATCTAGGCTTCGTCAAGGCGATGGAAGGCGAAGGTATTGAAGTGCTCCGCACGGCAGTTGGCGATCGCTATGTCATGGAACGCATGCGCGAAGACAACGCGGTGCTTGGTGGCGAACAGAGCGGCCATATTATTTTTCTCAATCACACGACGACCGGCGACGGCATTTTGACGGCCGTGCAATTGGTGCAGGTCATGGTCGAATCGCAACAGCCACTCTCGCAGTTGCGTCAGGTGATGAAACGCTACCCACAGTTGTTGGAGAACGTTCAAGTTCGTGACAAGCGCGCTTGGCGCGAGAACGAAGCGATTCAGAGGGCCTTGCGGGCGGCAGAAGAGGCGCTGGGCGAGAGCGGGCGCGTCTTGGTGCGCGAGTCTGGAACGGAACAGTTGGTGCGCGTTATGGTGGAAGGGCCGGATGATAAACTGCTGCGCAAAGTCTGCGGCGAGATCGTCAAAGTCGTCCAAGCAGAGCTTGGCGTTTGAATTTGTCCGTGGGGGCTGGGCAGCGGCCCTCCGCATCCCTTTACCCTGAAAGGGGGAATGTGGAGACGGCAAGTAGCACATTGGAGTTAGGCGAGTAAAGTGTTGTATGCACCTGTGAATCTTGCACGCAGGAGCATGCTGAATCAGCGCCTGGACTGTGTCCGCGCGTGCGCGGGGGCAGTTGACGCGGAGGAGGTTGGCGAACCATTCGGCGGGTGCCTCCCGGCGTTTTCCGATCACGCCGCAAGCGAAGCCTGAAAACCATCGGGTGACCGATGCGACAAGGGCGGGCAGATCGGCTAAGGAGGATATGACTATTCATGTGTGGGATTGTCGGCTATATCGGCCCGAGGAACGTGAAAGATGTCGTCGTCGGGGGGTTGGCGAAACTCGAGTATCGCGGTTATGATTCTGCGGGCGTTGCAGCCATTGACAACGGCAATATCAAGGTCGTGAAGTCTGTCGGGCGGCTTGCGAATCTGGAAGCGAAGCTCGCCAACAGCCCTGTCGTTGGCCAGGCGGCAATTGGGCACACGCGTTGGGCGACGCACGGCAAACCTTCGGACGAAAATGCACATCCGCACCAGGACTGCAGTGGCAGGTTCGCGATTGTGCACAATGGCATCGTTGAAAACTACCTGTCTTTACGGGAAGAATTGCTAGCAGCTGGTCACGAATTTCGCTCTGAGACGGATACGGAAGTCGTGGCACACCTGATTGAAGAAATGTATAACGGCGATCTTTTTCAGACGATGATCGCTGTCGGCAAACGTATTCGCGGTGCGTATGCACTCGTCGTGATCGCGAAAGACCACCCTGATGAGATTGTCGCGATCCGCAAGGCAAGCCCGATGATCATTGGCCTTGGCAGCAACGAGAACTTTGTCGCCTCCGATATCCCAGCGATTCTCGAATACACGCGCGACATTTACGTAATGGAAGACGGAGAAATGGCTATCCTTCGGCGCGAAGGCGTCGAGTGCTTTACGTTGGACGGTGAACCTGTCAGCAAAGAGGTGTATCGCGTCACGTGGGACGCGGTAAGCGCCGAGCGCGGAGGCTATCCGCACTTTATGCTGAAAGAGATTCATGAACAGCCGAAGGCGGTGCGCGACACGTTGCGTGGCCGAGTGGCGGAGGATCTGAGTCGGGTGACGTTGTCGGAACTGGGACTCGACGAGGAGCAAATACGCAACATGGATCGCATTCACATTGTCGCGTGCGGGACATCGTGGCACGCGGGCCTCGTCGGCAAAGTTGCGATCGAACAGTTTGCCCGCATTCCGGTTGACGTCGAGATCGCATCGGAGTATCGGTATGCAAATCCAATCGCGACGGAGAACACACTCATCATTGCGATCACACAGTCGGGTGAGACGGCCGACACGCTTGCGGCGATGCGTGAAATGAAGAAGCGTGGCTTGCCTGTGCTGGCCATCACGAACGTCGTCGGCAGTTCGGCGGCGCGCGAAGCGGATAGCGTGATCGTCACATGGGCTGGGCCGGAAATCGCGGTTGCATCGACCAAGGCATACACGACGCAGCTTGCCGCTTTGTACCTGCTCGCGGTGCATTTTGGCCAGGTACGCGGCGAGTTGGGGGATGCAGCGGCGCGCGAAATGATCACGGCTTTGGATAACCTGCCGCAGATCGTGGAAGCAGTGCTCGACACAGCGCCGCAAATTGAGTCGTTTGCGCAGCGTTATGCGCATGCGCACGACACATTCTTCATTGGCCGGGGCATCGATTATGCGGTATCGCTTGAAGGTGCGCTCAAGCTGAAGGAAATCTCCTATATTCACGCCGAGGCCTACGCAGCTGGCGAACTCAAGCACGGCACACTGGCGTTGATTACGGATGGCGTGCCCGTCGTCGCGATCGCGATGCAGCCTGATTTATATGAGAAGACGGTGAGCAACATCGTTGAGGTGAAAGCGCGTGGGGCGTTCGTGCTGGCGCTCACTTGGGTAGGCAACGAGGACTTGGAGAAAGCGGTTGATGAAGTCATTTATCTGCCGAAGACGCTACCTGCGCTTGCGCCGATGGCAGCTGTGATTCCACTCCAGTTACTCGCCTACTATTCGGCAGTGGCTCGCGGAAATGACGTCGACAAGCCACGTAATTTGGCTAAGAGTGTGACGGTCGAGTAAGGCCGAGGACTGCTTGGAGTTATGTTATCTTCGCAAAATGAGGTTCTTCCCTCCGCAAAATAAGTTCTTCCCTGAGTAAAATAAGTTGTTCCGTAGAGCACGGGTGGATTCGGGTCAAAAGCCTGGATTCGCCCGTGTTTTTTAATGCCTGAGAGCGATTGGCGGGGGAAAAAGACAGGGTAAAGTTCGGAAGGGGTTAGACGCGAAAAAGCCCGACAAATCAAGGATTTATCGACCATGCCCGATCAAAAATGGGTCAAGTCCGAATTTGTGTGTAAATTGCCCCTACATGTAGAATGTGCTGAGTTTCGACGTGCCGCCTTTGACGGCTTTGCCTCGGCAAATCAAATATGTCCCGTCGTCGCTCCATCAAGAGGCGCTTCGCCGGTCGATGATAAGGAACGAAGGGGCAAAGCCTTCACCTGCGGTGTTCACCTCACCACAGCTCCTCCCGTAATCCCCGTAGCGTGTGCACCTTTGCAGTTTGTGCGAATGATGCTTGCTGTTCTCTCCATGCCCAATACGCCTCCATATCGAGATATCTGCGCCCG
>NZ_SORF01000014.1 GCF_004366795.1 Alicyclobacillus sacchari
CCTGCGTCAACAAATCTTGTACGCTCATTAGTGATCCACCTTTCAGCATGGATACTCTCCCTTCTGAACCCGGCTAGGTCTGAAGAGAGATATTCAACTGAGGTGGGTCATTTTCATTCCGGCGAACCTGGGTCAATTATAGTCCGGCGTTAACAGATTTGCTCAACATTCGTTATCTGAAGATCGGGGATAAGGATGAGCTGGCTAAGGCTCTTTCGACGATAGTCAAGCGCATGGTGGAACAAAGTCAGGGCAATGGCGCGGGAGCACAATTGTTCGGTGGAGGACATCAGCTTGGTGGAGGACATCAGCTTGGTGGAGGACATCAGCTTGGTGGAGGACATCAGCTTGGTGGAGGACATCAGCTTGGTGGAGGAATATCCCGAAGAGATAGAGTGGTAGAAGAGCGGGGAAGAGCTTGGGATAATAGAAGGGACACGAAACTTGAAAAGGCAACTTTCGCGCCAGAAGGGGTGACTGCGCTTGTATGACAAAGAAGTTCCGCCGAGCATAGCCGACCTTGTTCGCTACGTTTCCTTTCTCATGCTCGCTGCTCGGATTACAGAACGTCACGTGGAACCCGAAGTGCGCCTGAAATCGCTTGAACAACTGCGTCAACCGCACGAAATCGCCGATTCTCCGTCCTGCTGCCGTCGCGTTATCAATGACCAGTCGAGGCGGGACGCCCTCGATGTGGAAGAAAATGTACGGTAACCCCTGGTAAAGGCACTCCGCGATCTCACCACGAAAGTACTGGACAAACCCTGCGTTGCTGTAACGATACGGCGAGGTACTTCGACATGCAGCGCAGCCCGTTGATGAACATGTTGCATTCTCCAAAGTCGGCCTGCGCCTCTCTGGTCAGACATTCCAGTTCAAGGAATCCGGTACGGCTCATTTGCTGGCGCTCACGGTACGCACGGACATACCGGTTTACCGTTGGGTAGGAGCAGTTAAGATCCGGATACAACTTCACCAAGCGGTCTTACACGCGCTTTCCGGCGTGTCGCTGCTTGTACCGATTCTGAGAATCCGCAAGCAGCCACGCTTCAATCGTCGCTTTGTAGGGGGCGAGCTTCGACGGCCTGTCCGCGTGTACAGGAGCTTCGGGAGAAAATTCTTTCCTGCATCATGTACCTACACACGGTTTTCGGATCGATACCTAATTTGTGTAAATCTGGTACGCTCCTTTCTGCTGCGACTGCAGCTCTTTGATCCGATGGATCTGCTCCATACTCGTCGTCATCCCTTCTCCTCCTTGTCGGACTACAAGGAGGATTGTAAGAATTGAAGTACATAAACGGGATCGACTGGATGATTTTCCAGATCCGATCAATGAATTCATGATGCCATCAGCAGGGACTTCCCGTTGATAAGACCAGGGATTTTTCGTTGACCAGAACCTCCATTTTTATTTGACCATACACAGCTTGGAACGCTCACTCTCAGGACGCCTGAGCGATGCATAATACCAGCTTCGAGACACGCCCAATATTTTGCACATCTTCTGAACCGGAAATTTGGATCTGTATCTGTGGATGAATTGGTATCTTACTTCCGTCGCTTGTGAAGATGCGCACAGCTTTTAAGATCGCATTTTCCTCTCGCAGTTCACGGATTTTCCGCTCCAGGTCCCGCAAGGCCTTCGTCTCAGGCTTGAGGTTTCCGCTACAGACGAGCGGGGTAGAGGGATCCTCCTTGTACTTCGCCATCCAGCCATACAACGTCTTTTGCGATACGCCCAGTTCCTGAGCTACCTGGCTCGCCGGCTTCCCACTCTCCAAAGCCAACTGCACTGCATGCAGTCGGCGCCCTCCACTCTCACGACATGTACAGCTTCTGCTGGGGTGTTTGGCGAGTCCATGATATAGCCATTTACCTGAGAGCACGATGCTCATTCCGCTCCGTGCTCAAAAAGATGAGAAAGTGAAGTTCGGAATTGGGTTTCCCGTGGTCTGCTGACAGCAGCCGTATCAAAAGACATCTTATCGAGCACCTGAAACGGGGAAACAGGAATATGATTGAATTGAAATGGGACATAAAGGGGACCTTGAACAATGAGCTACAACGGTATTTGGACAATCTCATAAGGCAAGGATGCTGACCGATGACCCTGCTTGTGGTCTCCCTCATAGTGTTTTACGCCGTTGCCATATTCATGCCAAAACATATCTCAGGACTTCAAATTTGGTCCGTCTCGTTGTTTTCATTGGTGACCGAATGCCTGTCCGATATGATCTTGGATCTGAAGTTAAACCTGTTCGGCTACTTTTCTCCAGGATATCAATGGTCTGGCTTCCTTCCAATATTTCTATATCCCCCGATCAATGCGGTTTTCTTGAACTACTATCCGTACAAAGCGAGGAAATGGTATAGGCTGCTCTACATTGTGGGCTGGATTGCGTTTTGTCTCGGTTACGAGATAGCCGCACTGAAGTCGAAGTTTTTTTATTATCATCACTGGAAACTGTGGTACTCCGCAATGTGCTACCCCGTTTTATTGCTCATGGTTCTTTGCAACTTCAAGTTTACACAGTGGCTCCAGCGCCGCGATCGTTCGGCTCATGGTGGATAGTAGTCGTGTCATCAGTTTGGCGTTCGATGTAAACGGCTGTGCCTGTGGTTCCCTCGCCCACAAATCACCCTGTATTCAAACATAAACAAAAACAAATACACAAAAATGTAGGTTGTTGATGTATAATCATGTTGTGATAGCACTTTCAAACCAGTGAGGCGCGAGGAGGTGATCCTATGCTGAATTTGGTTGCTGTTGATCTGGGAGCCTCCAGTGGGCGTATGATGGTTGGTCAGTATGACGGCCGCGCTTTGACACTCACCGAACATGAGCGTTTTTCCACTCTCCCCGTGACGAGCGGAAGATGGTTGCACACGAACATTCAGTTTATCTTCGAAAGAATGCTCAAGGGATTGGTACGCAGTGCCACGCACGTTGGTGTGGTATCAGCCGTCGGCATTGACAGTTGGGCGGTTGATTTCGGGCTTATCGATCGATTCGGTAGCCTGATCGACCACCCTCGTCATTACCGCGACGAGCGCCATGCGCAAGCAATGAAGGCTGTTGTGGAGCGAATTGGCATTCATCGTCTGTTTCAGGAGACGGGCATTCAAATCCTTCCGTTCAACACCCTTTTTCAACTTTACGGGATTCAAATGGAAGAACCAAACGTGTTCGATCGCGCCGCTACCCTCTTGTTGTTACCTGACTTACTGAACTATATGTTGACGGGCGAGATGCGTGCCGAATGGACGAATGCGACGACCACCCAGATGATCCGAGTCCAAACGCGCTCTTGGATGAATGACCTGCTACAAGAACTGGGATTACCCACAACGATCCTGCCAACCATCGCACAACCTGGCAGTGTCTTGTCGAGGTTGGCACCTATGCAGCGCGGTATGCATGAAAACCTATGCGATGCGAAGGTAGTGCACGTGGCTTCGCACGATACGGCTTCAGCTGTTGCAGCCGTTCCTGATCACGCTGATCCCTATCTCTATATCAGTTCGGGTACGTGGTCATTAGTCGGCACAGTCGTACAACGTCCAATTACAACTCCATTGGCGGAGCACTACAACTTCTCGAATGAGGGCGGTATCGGCAATTATCGCTTCTTGAAGAATGTTATGGGTCTCTGGCTTATTCAGGAGATTCAGCGTGAGGTGCAAGCCGGTGGTCAGGTGGCAGACATTCATACACTGCTGCAATTAGCAGAACGGGCCCGGCCGTTCCCGTTTGTCTTGGATCCTGACGATCCGCTTCTGTTACATCCCGCCTCGATGGTGCGCACGATTCATGAAATCTGTGTGCAGACAGGTCAACGGCCCCCAGCTGAACTAGGGGAACTTGTACGAGGCGTGCTAGAATCCCTGGCCTTCAAATACCGCACCGTGTTGTTAGAACTTCAAGAGGTGACGGGGTGTACCTTTTCTCGTGTGCACATCGTCGGAGGCGGATCGCAGAACCAGTTGCTGTCGCAGTTTGCTGCGAACGCGACAGGATGTCCCGTCATCACGGGCCCGGTGGAGGCGAGTGCGCTGGGGAATGTGATGTTACAGCTGGTTGCACTTGGTGAATGTAAGTCGGTCTCCGAAGCCAGAGAGGTCGTCTTGCGTTCCGTCGCCACTGCTTTGTATGTTCCGCAAAGTGCCGAGGTGTGGCAAGAGAAGTATTCTGCGTTCCAACAAGTTGTCCGCCGCCAGGCGGCTTCCAGAAAGGCTATCTAAAGAATGTAAAGGAGGACGGCAAATGCTTGCGACTCAGGATTCTACTGTTTTGCAGGAACTCGTCGATCGATCTCGCCGTTTGGCGTCGGATCGTAGCGTGTGTAACTGGGGGGGAGGCAACACGTCGGCGAAGACGACGATGAAGGATCACCTTGGGCGTGATGTACCGGTGATGTGGGTCAAAGGCAGCGGTTCCGATCTCGCCGATGCGACGGACAAAAATTTTACGGCACTGCGCCTTGAGGACATTTTGCCACTCATGGAGCGCGACGCGATGAGTGACGAGGAAATGGTCGACTATTTGACACACTGCATGATGGACAGCAAACATCCACGTTCGTCGATCGAGACCTTGTTACACGCGTTCGTCCCGTTTCCACACGTGGATCACACACACCCGGACAGCATCATTGCCATCTGTTGCTGCGACAATGGCCGAGAGATAGCGAAGGAGCTTTTCGGCGATCGCGCCGTTTGGGTGCCATATATTCGCCCTGGATTCACTCTATCGAAGTTGATCGGCGAAACTGTTCGCAACCATCCCAATTGTGAATTGGTCTTGATGGAGAAACACGGGCTCATCACATGGGGCCATACGTCCGACGAGTGTTACCAGAACACGCTGCGGATCATCCAAGAGGCGGCAGACTACATTGAACGGCACATCGATCGCGATCGCGTCTTCGGTGGCGTGCAAGTTGCGGCCTTGCCAGCGGAACAACGGCAGGCGGTCGCAGCAGAAGTTTTACCATGGGTCCGTGGTATTGTCACAGAGTTGCAAGGTGCTGTACTTACCTTCGACGACAGCGCCGACTTCTTGTCGTTTGTAGGCAGTCACGTCGCGCCAACGCTGTCGCAGATAGGTGCCGCGTGTCCGGATCACCTCGTTCATACGAAGCGCAAGCCGCTTTTCATCGACTGGAATCCCGGGATGGAGGGTGTGGATGCTCTTAAAGAAAAGTTGCGGACAGGATTGCTTTCGTACCGCGCTGAGTATTGCGCCTATTATGAACGCAATGTCGATTTCGATGTACCCATGCACGATCCGTTTCCGCGCGTCATCCTTGTTCCGGGATTGGGCGTGATTGGCACCGGCAAGAACAAGAAGATGGCGAACGTGGCGGTGGCTTTGTACCGGCGTGCGGTCGCTGTTATGCGCGGTGCGACAGCGTTGGGAAACTTTGTGTCACTCGATGAGAAAGAATCCTTCGATGTCGAGTATTGGCCACTCGAACTGTATAAGTTGACTCTTGCGCCACCAGAGAAGGAGCTCGCTCGCAAAGTTGTGTACATCACCGGCGGGGCCGGCGGTATCGGCAGCGCTTCTGCGCGGCGTATGGCAGCCGAGGGGGCGCATATTGTTGTTGCCGATCTCGCTGTAGACGCGGCGGATCGGCTAGCTCGCGAACTGAACGCACAGTTTGGCGAAGGCACTGCTGTCGGCGTGTCGCTTGATGTCACGAATGAAGCGGCCGTTCTTCGCTCATTCCGGGAAGCTGTGCTGGCATACGGCGGGATTGACATCTTCGTTTCGAATGCAGGTCTGGCCAGCTCGTCGCCCATCGTGGAAACGACGCTAGACGATTGGAACCGCAATGTCAGTGTTTTGGGAACAGGATACTTTTTGACGTCGCGTGAAGCATTCCGTTGTATGGTCGAACAGGGGCGCGGCGGCTCCATCGTCTTTGTGACATCTAAGAATGCAGTCTATGCGGGTAAGGACGCGGCGGCGTACAGCGCGGCGAAGGCGATGGAAAATCATTTGGCGCGCTGCCTCGCGGTGGAGGGCGGCGAGCACGGCATTCGTGTGAACACGGTGCTGCCGGATGCAGTGCTGCAGGGATCGAATATTTGGAATTCCGCTTGGCGCGATGAGCGCGCGAGAGCATACGGCATTGATCCGGAACAGCTTGAAGAACACTACCGCAAACGCACGATTCTACACGTGAACATCACCACCGATGACATTGCGGAAGGGATCTTATTCTTTGCTTCCAATCGATCCGCCAAGACGACCGGCTGCATGTTAACCATCGATGGCGGTGTGGCTGCTGCATTTCCACGTTGATGCGCAAAGGGGGATGTTAAATGAAAGCATGGAGTGACGAAGCTTACACCCTGTTCGAGATTCAACAGCGAGATCGGGGAATCGACGTGGACGCTGCCGTACGGCGGCTGTCCGCGCTTGCCGTGGAGACGCCTTCGTGGGGATACGGCGACTCGGGAACGCGTTTCAAGGTGTTTCAGAAAGAGGGCGTACCGCGCAATCCCTACGAAAAGATTGACGATGCGGCTGTTGTTCACCAGTTGACTGGTGCATGCCCATCGGTCGCCATTCACATTCCGTGGGATAAAGTGGATGATTACCAGTATCTGCGCGATTACGCCCTGCAGCGCGGCCTGCGCATCGGCGCTGTCAATCCAAACCTGTTCCAGGACGACGATTATATGCTCGGTAGTGCAACGAATGCGGATGCCGTTATTCGCAACAAGGCGATCCGTCATATGTTGGAGTGCGTTGACGTCATGCGTGAGGTGGGGTCCAGTGCATTAAGCCTGTGGTTTGCCGATGGCACGAATTATCCGGGGCAGGGACACATTCGTCGACGCAAGCGCTGGTTGCAGGAGGCCCTCACCGAAGTGTACGCCGCACTCGATCCTGGGATGCGTATGCTTATCGAATACAAGTTTTTTGAACCAGGTTTCTATCATACGGATCTCGCCGATTGGGGTATGGCTCTCCAAGCCGCCAACCAATTAGGGGGACAGGCGCAGGTTTTGGTGGACATCGGACACCATGCGCCGGGTACGAATGTTGAGCATATCGTTGCCTATTTGCTTGATGAGGGCAAGCTTGGCGGGTTTCATTTCAACAGCCGTAAGTATGCAGATGATGACTTGATTGTCGGTGCGATGAATCCCTATGAGCTGTTCCTGATTTTCTATCAAATTCTCGATGCCGAGCGCGATACGGATGGATTGGTGGCACGTACAGCCTATGAAATCGCATACATGATCGATCAGAGCCACGTGATCGAGCCTAAGATTCCCGCCATGATTCGCTCGGTGTGCAACATTCAAACGCAGTTTGCAAAGGCTTTGCTGATTCAACATGAGGAGTTACAGGACTTACAGGCCAAGAACGACGTGTTGGGTGCTGAACATGCTGTGCGTACCGCCTTTGAGTTTGATGTAACTCCGCTTGTGTGCCGGATGCGCGAAGAACGGGGATTGCCGATGGATCCCATGCGTGCATATTACGAGAGCGGATATGCCGAGAAGATCTGCGAGCGCGGTGTCGGAGGTAGCGGATGGTAATCCATCGCGACAATGGCCCATGTCGATCCGGGTGAAAGCGTGTACAAGAGGAGTTTGCGAAATCGTTGTCTTGCAATACAAAAGGAGGAAGCGGGTTGACGGCGAAAGCATCAGATCAATTAGAGCGTGAGGAAGTTGCGACTCGTGAGCAATGGAAATGGACAGCTGTAGCTTCCATGGCTAACTACATCGATGCCGGTTCCATTGTTGCTGGTGGTTCTGGGTTGAGTCTGTGGGCTGCCCATTTTCACATGAGCAATGGGCTCATCGGTATGCTTGGCGCGTTTAGTTCGAATGCTATTTCTGCTGGAGTTGGAGCCTTGATTGGCGGGCGTATTTGTGACGTGTACGGTCGTAAGAAGATATACGCTTGGGATTTACTTGTCTATGCATTTGGTATATTATGGATCATTTTTGCAGTAAAGATGTGGATGTTGTTTGTGGGCTACGTGCTCGTAGGCCTCGCGGTTGGGGCAGATGTCCCGGCTTCGTGGACACTGATTGCAGAGTTGGCTCCAAAGCGTTCACGTGGCAAGATGAGCGGATTTGCGCAAGTGTTATGGAACCTTGGACCTGTCATCACTCTGCTTTTGGCTTTAGCTCTATCAAATCTAGGTTTGTTAGGTATACGCCTACTGTTTCTACACCTGTTGGTCCTTGCAATGGTGACATGGGCCATGCGCCGAGGCGTTGTCGAGTCGGAGCGATGGAGGGTTGCCGTGCAACGCGAACGTGAATCAAATAAGGGTATGCAAGGGAAACGCCATGGGATACAGGAAGTGTTTGCCTCACGGGCGAATGTGGGTGCTTTCGTGTTTTGTATTCTCATGTATGGGATATGGAACCTCGTCGCTGGAACCAACGGTTTTTTCCTTCCATTTATCCTGCGCACGGTAGGATCCGAAACGCAGGCGACGAGTGTAGAATTGCAGTGTTTTAACTTTCTTCTCACGGTCTTGGCCACGATTTTTGTCTTTATGCCACTGAATGATCGAGTGAATCGCCGTGGGTTATTTGCCATTTCCTCCGTGTTCCAGGTGACTGCGTTTTTGTTATTTGTGTTCTTTCACTTAAACACGACCATTGCTTTAGCCAACATTGTCTTGTATGGAATTGCATTTGGGTTTGGCCAGCAACCATTCTTCCAGTTGTGGTCAGGAGAGCTTTTTCCAACTCGTATACGTAGCACTGCACAAGGTTTGATGTTTGCCGTGGTCCGCATTGGCTTGGGTCTCTGGAGCTTTTTCGTACCAATCCTAACTGCAGTCGGGTTTCACAAGCTAGCATTGATTCTAACTTGTATGCTCGCCGTGAGTGGGCTAATTGGCGTTACGTTTGCGCCCCATACGGAAGGAAAATCACTGGAGGAAATTGAGGCTGAACGCTTGGCAGCATCTCACGAGACCTACTTAAGGACCAATACATCAATTCACACCAGCAGTAAATGAATGTTTAGCAATCCAATAGGGGGTATCAAGAATGGCCGACATGTGCAGATGGTACATCGCTGATGGCTATTTGCCATCTTTCAGCACAGGGCAACTTGAGAGTCATGAGTCACTTTGCGTACTGAATACCACAGAGCAAGCTGCCATGTTACATTTGACAGTCTATTTTGAGGATCGAAGTCCGATAATGGGTTTTCGCTTCAATTGTCCAGCCAAGAGAACGGTGCATGTGCGTTTGGATGCTGTGGAAAATGATGATGGTGAGTCTATACCACGTGGAGTTCCCTATGCCATGGAGATTGAATCAACAGTTCCAGTTGTAGTGCAACACTCTAGGATGGATACAAGCCAGAAAGCCTTGGCATTATTTACGACCATGGGGTTTTCGCAATAATTCGTAAGGCAAGTTTCGGATTACCAATATCGGTATCTCGAAACTTGCTCTTTACGGTTTGTGCAACATAGCTTTAGTCCATACGATTGCTTCAACTAACCATCGATACTTTGCGTCGATCGAAACAAACGCTCAGAATGACTGTTTATGTCTATTTCATATGTTTTAGTTCCGTATTCGTATTTACAGTTGGTGTTTTATGTGTATAATCAATGTTGAAAGCGGATACAGCAGGCGGTGTGGTTAATTTGAGTGATCGGAGTGTGGTAGTGTGCCTGAGGTAGTGTCTGCCACTGGGCTTATGAAAAGCTTTTCGGGAGTGACTGTGGTTAAGGGCATAGACATTTCGCTAAACGCCGGAGAGGCGCACGCATTAGTTGGCGAGAATGGTGCCGGAAAGTCTACAGTTATTAAGGTGCTGTCGGGTGTACATCAACCGGACTCTGGGGTCATCAAGTTTGATGGAAGAGAGGTTACCATTGCCAATCCAGCACATGCGCATCAGCTAGGAATTTTTACCGTCCATCAGGAACCTGCTCTTATGCCTGAATTGAGTGTTGCCGAAAACGTATTTATGGGGTTTCACCCACATCGTCATATAGGTCCAATTCGTTGGGTTAGGATGTCCGAGATGAACGCTAGATGCGAAGCTGTGTTTCAAAGACTTGGAATCCAGATGGATGTTCGAGAAAGTGCCGCAAGATTAACTATCGCAGAGCAACAGATGGTTGAGATTGCCAAATCACTAATCCATGATGTGAAAGTTCTCATTTTAGATGAACCAACAGCTACATTATCGCTACATGAAACGCAAACTCTATTTTCGATTGTTAAACGCTTAATGAGCCAAGGGACAGCAGTTCTTTTTGTATCGCATCGATTGCATGAGGTCTTTGAACTGTGTTCTCGTGTGACTGTTATGAGAGATGGGCAGATGGTAGCACAAAGATTAACATCGGAGCTGACAGACGAACAGTTGGTAAACTTAATGGTTGGCCGGAAAGTGGATCTCTCGTTATCCAGACCGTATATACGACAAGCATCATCCCCTTTATTGAAAGTTCGTAGTTTTAACAAACCACCTTATTTTCAGGATGTTAACTTCGAGATTTTTTCAGGTGAAATAGTTGGACTTGCGGGACTAATTGGTGCTGGAAGAACAAACGTGGCTGAAGCACTTTTCGGCATAGCGCCGGCGGATAGCGGAGAGGTGTATCTAGAAGGGCAAAGTCTGACCATTCGAAACGTGCAGAGCGCGATTGACCATGGCATTGTGTACGTTCCAGAGGATCGACATAAGCACGGGGTTGCGCTGTCGATGTCTATTCATCGAAACATAACACTGCCTAGTTTGCCCCGTACGTCTAAGTGGGGAATTTCTAGATTTGAAGACGAGAGTAATTTGGCGCGTCAACTCAAGGAGAGTCTTCGCATTAAGGCGAGTTCAACAGAGCAGACGGTTTCTGAACTATCAGGAGGGAATCAGCAAAAGGTCGTATTTGGTAAGTGGTTGGCACGCAAGCCGAAACTGATGATTTTAGATGAGCCAACTCGAGGTGTAGACGTCGGAGCCAAAGGCGAGATATATCGTGTCATACGTGAACTCGCGAACGATGGAGTGGCGGTCCTTGTCATATCTTCGGATCTGCCTGAAATCCTAACACTCGCAAATCGTATTTTGGTTATGCGCGAAGGGAGACTAGCAGGTTGTCTGAGTCGCGATGAAGCATCGGAGCAGAGTATTATGCGCTACGCTACGGGCGTTTCCTTGGTGTCACCGTAAACGACGAAGGACTGTGGGGTGAATCGGGTGAGGACTATTCATCAAAGTTGGCAAAGAGTATTGAGAAGGCGTGAAGCTACGTTGGTGGGCTTCATGACTGTAATGCTACTAGTACTTATGATAACAAGTCCTAGTTTTCTCGCACCGAGTAATCTTATTAATGTCTTGTTAAATACTGTAACCATAGGGATACTTGCTTTGGGTGAATGCGCTGTCATCATAACCAAGGGAATCGATTTATCTGTAGGTTCAACAATGGGGCTGGTCACGTTGGCCGTAGGAACCCTCATTTTGTCAGGAATACCCGTATGGGTGAGTCTTGCCATAGGGCTGGCTCTAGGGCTATTGGCAGGTTGTGTGAATGGCATCATGGTAAGTCTTGTAAAGCTACCTCCAATTATCGTTACCCTAGGAACATTGAGTGTATATTCAGGACTTATGTATACGGTGACAAACGGACAGTGGATTCAAAATCTCCCTAGCTCGTTGTCTTCGATCGGTAACTTTAAGATTTGGTTTCTGCCTGGGCCAGTATTCATTCTGTTGATGTGTTTGGTTTTTATGTCAATGTTTCTGCAACGGACAATTACGGGCCGTTACGTGTATGCAGTAGGGAATAATGTAACGGCAGCACGATTGGCAGGGGTTCAGGAGAGAAGAATTATTTTTATTCCATACGCAATCACGGGCGTTTTGGCAGCAATTGCAGGAATTCTCTACCTTGCATACAACGGATTTGCGACTCCAACTACAGGTTCTGATCTCAACTTGGAAGCCATCGCTGCTGCTGTGATTGGTGGTACCAACGTATTTGGTGGTAAAGGTACGGCGCTCGGAGCTGTCTTAGGTGCCATTTTATTGGGCATTATCTCAGAGGCTCTGGTCTTTTTCCACTTACCAGCCGTGTGGAATGAGGCGGCAGAAGGATTCATCATTCTAGTTGCAGTCATCTCGGACTCAGCGGTTACCAAGCGCGCGGCTCCAAAGGGAAGGGTGGTTTCATGAAACGTAGAGGATCTCTGTGGTCGGCCACAGTATTTGGAGTCTTCCTGGTGGAGATGATAGTGTTTTCGGCTGTAGCTCCTGGTTTTCTTAACTTCGAAAACTTGATGTCATCGACTAACAACTTTATGGCGGTTGGTGTCATGGCTCTGAGCATGACGTTCGTCATCATTACTGGAGGGATTGATCTTTCAGTCGGCTCTATGATGAGTTTGTGTGGAGTATCGATGGGACTGTTCTGGCAACATGGTCTCAATATTTGGATAGCAGCTATTCTAGCATTGGTGCTTGGCGCCCTGTTGGGGTTTATCAATGGACAAATCATTGTTCGAACAGGTATACAACCGCTAATCGCAACTTTAGCGACATTATTTATTTACGGTTCGTTGGCAATGGTTCTTGCGGGTCAAGGGGATGGGTCTATTTACGGTTTCCCTCAGAGTTACTTGTTCTTAGGCACGGGCAGTCTATTCAGGATCATGCCGGTTCAGTTGCTTGTCTTTAGTTTCCTGGCATTGGTGTTTGGATTCGTTCTTCAGCGAACGAATTACGGTAGGCGTGTCTATTTTATAGGGAACAATGAAGCCGCAGCGCTTTATAGTGGTGTGCGTGTACAGCATGTGAAGACATACACGTATGTGATCTCCGGTTGCATGTCTGGCGTGGCTGCCGTATTAATGGGATCCTACTTCGCTTCTGTTCGCGGTGACATGGGTCTCAATTACGAGCTCACCGTAATCACTGCCTGCCTGGTCGGGGGAGTGAATGTCTTTGGTGGCTCCGGCACCATTTTCGGCGTCGTTGTAGGTGCTTTTATCCTTGGCATGCTGCAACAAGGACTAAATATGTTGAATGTTTCTTCCGTAGAACAATCCATTGTTACCGGACTAATTCTGATTGCAGCCGTCGGTATACAGCAGATGAGTGGACTATTCTCCCGCCGAACCCGTCGCATTAAAAAAGATCGCATGAGCGACTTAGGCTTGGTGAGCACTGGGCGGGAGTAGTCATAGATGGACGCCTGTGAAGGCGTCTACAGAATTGAAGTGAGAAAAGGGGAATATTCATGAGAGACGTGAAGAAGATCGGAGCCGGATTGCTCAGTGCGGTGGCTATTTCTATGGCCGTCGCAGGGTGCGGCTCACCATCTCAGTTGACGCAGTCAACGAAGGCAGGCCAGATAGGCAATGCCAGCACAACACAAAAGCAGATCAAGGTAGCTCTGATACCAAAGGAAATTGGCATACCCTACTTTACCGGTGCCGATCAGGGTGCTCAGTTGGTGGCAAATAGACTGCATATCAGTCTCACGTACAATGGACCTACGACTGCTAGTGCCTCCGACCAAGTGTCTATGATTAATAGTTACGTTGCACAGGGTTATAATGTTATCGCAGTTTCTGCGAACGATCCTACTTCTCTAGCTCCGGCATTGAAAGCTGCGATGCAGCGAGGGGTCAAAGTCATCACGTGGGATTCCGATGTAATTCCTTCGGCACGTCAGTACTTCGTGGATCAAGCCACCGCTGAAGGGATTGGGTCTACGTTGGTTGAAATTACTGCAAATCACTTTAAAGGACAAAAGAATGTGCAAGTCGGTATACTCTCGTCTACCCCGACTAACCCGAATCAGAACTCATGGATTGCGGTGATGAAAAAGGTCATTGCGAGTAAATACCCGAATCTGCACATTGTGACGATCCAGTACGACCAGGAACAGCCTGATGTTGGCCTGACAGCTGCCGAAAATATGATAAAGGCCTATCCTAACATGAAGGCCATTATTTCTCCGGACTCGGTTGGAGTTCCGGCAGCTGCCGAGGCTGTAGAGAAATTAGGATTGAAGGGTAAAATTTATGTAACTGGATTGGCGGATCCGATTCAGATGAAGCAGTATGTTAACGACGGCACGGTTCAACAATTTGTGCTGTGGAATGTTCCTGAATTGGGTGAACTTACGATGTACGTTGCACGTGCTCTCGCTGACGGGACGATGCCGACCTCAGGCGAATTTAAAGCTGGTGGTCTAGGAACCTTTAAGGTTCAAGATCATACGGTATTGCTCGGAAATCCAACTGTCTTTACTAAGGCGTCGACTGATAAAGCAAACTACTGATTGTTACGAGGAACCTGGTATGCTCTTGTTTGTACAGATAGATCTGCAGAGTATGGGCGGTTTGCCTGACCTCGATTCACAAGTCTAAGATAGTATGTAAAACAGAAGTTGTGAGCAAGGAGAGAACTGGATAAACTCCCTCCTTGCTCACATGAGGAAGTGAATCGTACAAAATGTTACCGGCGGAGCGTCATCGGGCGATCTTACAATACCTAAACACACGTGGCAGCATTCGCGTTAAAGAATTGAGTCAACTATTCGATGTTACAGAGGAGACTGTTCGGCGGGATCTTCATATGCTCGAAGAAGAAGGCAAGCTTCGAAGAAGTCACGGCGGAGCCGTTAAAATTGATGAAGAAACGCCGAGCGAGACGTCCTATCTGATTCGCGAATCTGAGCATGTACCTGAGAAAGAAATGATCGCGAGACTTGCTGTCAGATACATCGAGCCCGGAGATCGTGTGATTTTGGATGCAAGTACTACGGCGCTGCATCTTGCCAGCATCATTCCGGATATGCCGTTGACCGTTTTAACAAACTCGGTGAAAATTGCCTTGGAGATGTCCGGGAAGGACAAAGTTGAGGTGATATCTACCGGGGGAATTTTACGCTCGAGTTCTTTGTCTTATGTTGGTCCCATGGCTGAGGATTCGCTATCCAAGTTTCATGTCAACAAAGCGTTTCTGTCGTGTAAGGGAATACACACTCAGCATGGCTTCACGGAGTCAAACGCGTTGCAGGCGCTCGTCAAGCGCAAAATGATAGATATTGCCGATACCGTCGTTGTGCTGGCGGATCACAGCAAGATCCAGGTGCAGGACTTTACACATGTTGCAGATTTACGGGAGATTGACTGGTTGATTACGGACGGTGATACGAGCGAAGTGGCTGTTGCTGCATTTGAACAGCTTGGCGTGAAGGTCGTCCGGGCCCTGTGAACGTCGGTGTTTGGTGCGGTTACATGTATGCAGTTATGTACGCATCTTCTGTCATATAAACAATTTAAGAAAAACGCGGCGTTCCGTTGCACCGCGTTTTTTTAGTGTAAGTGGCAGACAGCCCACAGCCGGATTGATAGGACAGGAGTCTATACGTTACGCGGGCTGGCTCAATACCAGTTGCCTCGCCCGTCATTCCAGATCCGTTAACATGAGTGCCATCACGCGTGCCGGTCCATGCACGCCGATAGTCTGGTCGTTTTCGATGTCCGATGACCTGCTGGCACCGCTGATAAAGTGATTCGATGCGGCAATCTCACCCTGCCCATGCGCTTGTACCAGTCGCTGTAATGCATCGCCAAGGCTTTGTACCAGTTGTGACTCGCGGAGTATGACGACGTGGATAAGCGGGATCTGGTGGACGGTCCGGCCTGACTGTGGCCCGCTGGCTATGACGATTGTCCCGGTGTCGGCGATGGCGCACGAGCAACCGGTGATGCCGACATGGATATGGTCAAATGCGCGTCTATCGGTTTGCTCTTCCCAACGTAAAGCATGCCAATGTTCAAGTACATCCTCCACATCGATCGGCCAAGGCGCTCGCTTACCCCACGCACCGATTTTATCGGACCCAATGTCGTTCAGCACACGTTCAAGTCCCGCGCGAAGTTCGTGAACGCTCGCATATTGTTCGATCTCGCCCGCAAGCCCTGTGAATTTCTCGATAAATGACGCAGTTCGAGACGCCTGTGTAGATGGCCGATCCGTCCAACATGCAGGTACGCCGATGGCCGTTCGAGGTGAAGGCGGATCGCCAGGCACACGTCCGAGTGGTTTGGCAATTCGTTCGAGAAATGTTGTTTTATCCACGCCCATTCCCCTTTCTCACAAGCTCGGGCCAAAGTTCGCGGAAAGTGCGTTTAGGCAGGGCAGGAAAGTCGCGGCTCGTCGTCCATCCGGCTACGGGGCCAATCTTGGCCCGGATGTAGCCATCATGTGCGAGGGGGAATTGCAGCCTTCTCGCGATCCGGATCGTCGTCTGATAGCGTCCGGCGTTCCCGAACACTTGCCGAAATGCCCGGAACGCTGCTTTTTCCGCTGGTTTCACATGGCCTGTCGCCACCAATCGCTGGCGCTCGCGTACCAGCATGTCATGTAGTGGAATCTTCACCGGGCATGCCTCGTAGCAAGCCCCGCAAAGACTTGACGCGTATGGCAGGTCTTGATACGTTTCGCCGTCGTTTAAGAGTGGGGAAAGTACAGCGCCGATAGGACCCGGGTAAACCGATCCGTAGGCATGCCCGCCAATCTGGCGATAGACTGGGCAAACGTTCAGGCAGGCACCACATCGAATGCAATGGAGAATGGCTTGAAAATCTGGATCGCCAAGTTGGCGTGACCGGCCATTGTCAAGAATGATCACATGCATCTCTTCTGCACCGTCAGCCTCGTTGTCGCGCCGCGGGCCGGTGACAATAGACATGTACGTAATCACGTTTTGGCCTGTCGCGCTTTTAGGCAAAAGGTGCGCGAACACCTCGAGATCGGACATCGTGGGTAGAACCCGTTCCATGCCCATGAGGACGATGTGGGTCTTCGGCATGTTCATCACGAGATCGGCGTTGCCTTCGTTTGTAAACAGCGCTATCGAACCGGTTTCCGCAATGCCGAAGTTGCAGCCCGTGATTCCGATGTCGGCAGTCAAGTACTCTTGCCGCAGTCTTCTGCGGGCGAAAGCCGCAAGATCACGCGTTTCGGTCGTGAGTTGTTCACCGCTTTCGGCCTCAAACAGGTCGCGGATTTGTTCGCGGTTTTTGTGAATGGCCGGGATGATAATGTGAGACGGCGTCTCTCCGGCCAGTTGGATGATGTACTCACCGAGATCGGTCTCGACGACTTGGACGCCCATCTCCTCGAGGTGGTGGTTTAGATGGATTTCCTCGGTCACCATGGACTTGGATTTTACGGCGCGCTTGGCGCTTTTCGCAGCGGCGATCTCCCGCACGATGTAGCTCGCTTCTTCACCGGTAGCGGCGAAGTGAACGTGTGCGCCGTGCGCTTCCAAATGTCTGGCGAATTGATCCAGGTAATAGTCGAGATGGGCGATGGTGTGTTGGCGGATCTGTTGTCCGCGCTCGCGCCATGCTTCCCAGTTACCAAATTCGCCAGTCACGGCTTGCTTTTTGTTGCGCAGGCGATCTGTCGTAAAATGTACGGCTTTCCGCAAGAAGTCGTCCGCCAGCGCCTGCTGCGCGCGATCGTGCACGTTGGATGAGCTGTGAGGGGTGCTCATGCGTTCACCGCCTTTCCAAGTTGCATGCCTTCCATCAGGAGTTCTGCCAGGTGCATCACGCGCACTGCACGATTGGTGCGGCGCAGTCGGCCGCCAATGTTCATCAGGCATCCCATGTCCGTGCCAACCAAGACTTCTGCATCGGTCCTTGCAACGTTTTCTGCCTTTTCGTCGACCATCGCGCCTGAAATTTCACCCATTTTCACGGCAAACGTCCCCCCGAAGCCACAGCAATCCGTCGCGTAGGGGAGCTCGACGATCTCGATGTCGTGCACGCCTTGCAGTAACTGCATGGGCTCATCCTTGACGCCAAGCAGCCGCGATCCGTGGCAGGATGGGTGATATGTCACCCGATGCGGAAAACGGGCCCCCAGATCCGTGATCTGCAATTGCTTGACCATAAATTGCGAGAACTCGTAGGTTTTGTTTGCCAAGTCCACAGCAGCCTGATGTAGTTGCGGATCGTTGGCAAACAACTGGGGATAGTAGTGATGGATCATACCGACACAGGAACCGGATGGACTCACAACGACATCGCTGTCCCGGAATGCGCGCAGGAGTGTCATGCCGACGTCTCGAGCTTCATCCGTGTATCCGCTGTTGAATGCAGGCTGCCCACAGCATGTCTGTTGAGGCGGGAATGAGACATCACAGCCGCATTCCTGCAGTATGCGGGTCAATGAAACACCGACGTTTGGAAAGACGCTGTCGACGACACAAGTGATAAACAAGCTGACTTTCATCGAGCAACCCTCCAAGCAACTCACAAAACATCTAAAAGACCAGAGAGAAAAGGGCCTTGTCGTACATTTCGAATGTTTGCTGCTGATTTGGGATAACGCTTTCATCCTTCATCATAACGCAAAATGCTAAAGAATGTTTTGAAACTTGAATGCAAACGCATCATAGCAAATAAACAGGCACAAATCAACGTAAACAAAAATCCGTTAGTCAATCGGTTGTCAGGCTGTGCATGCGCAAGAGCCCGATGCCGAGAATGAGCAACAAACAGGCGACGAGATCGAACGCGATGTCATACTGAATTTGCATTGGGCCGGGCCGAACATGATGAATTTGCAGAATGTGATGATCAATGACTCCCTCAAGCAGATTGAAAACCCCGCCTCCGAGTAGGAGGGCGCCCCAAAACCGACGGTTGCGCAGGGTTTTATCGCTCGCCCCATCCTGCCAGAGGACGAAGGTACCCGCCACCATCAAGGCCGTGGTTACAACATGTAACAACCCATCACTGACGATCTGATCATGCCGGTTTGTCCACATGTATGTACTGTGCCATTGCAATAGTTGGTGAAATACAATGCCGTCCAGCATACCCGTGAGTCCCATACCAAACAAAAGCGCGCCAAGTCGCGTACGTTCCATGTGTATCCTCCTCATGGTGCTCATGGCAAGTATGAGCGGCTTCGTCGCGCGGTATACACGAATTTCCACGCACCCTGTCGCATATGGGCACGACGCGGACGGAACATTACACTCATCACGCATGGAGGTGATTTGCCAATGACCATTGCACAGCAGGTCAAGACGACGTTGGCGAGTTTGAAGAGTGCGCAAGCGAATCTTGAATCGTTTGCCCTCGCGACCCAAAACAAGCAGGCAAAACAGGTCTATACGCAGGCTGCGCAAACGACGCAGTCGGTTGTGGATCAGCTGCAGCAGCGCGTGGGCCAGCTCGAAAAGGAAGAGCCGACGTACAAAGGTTTCTAAAATCGCAAAAATACAACGCAAATGTAGCCAGGAGGCATTGCCTCCTGGCTCAAAGGGGTTATCGAAGTGCCGGAATGGGTTCACATCATTATTCGGACGCTCATATCGTTTTGTGCCATGTTTGTATTTGCAAGACTGATTGGAAAGCGTCAGCTGTCGCAAATTACATTTTTTGAATACATAGTCGGTATCGCCATTGGCGACATGGCGTCGATTATTCCTGACGAGCTGGATTCTCCTTTGTATCACGGCCTATTGCCAATGGCGGTTTATACGATCCTGCCTATTGCGCTTAGTTGGGTGGCATTAAAAAGTAAATCGGCTCGTGATTTTCTGGAAGGTCATGCGCGGGTTTTAATTCGGGACGGAAAAATTTTAGAGGACAACCTCAAGAAAGAGCGTATGTCCACGGACGAGTTGCTTGAGCATCTTCGAAGCAAAAATGTGTTCAAAGTTGCGGACGTCGAATTTGCACTCATGGAGTCAAATGGTACGGTTAACGTCTTGTTGAAGTCCGAACAGCAGCCATTGACACCGAAACGGATGGGGTGGCAGGTACCACCGGAAGTCGAGCCTCAAGCCGTGATTATGGACGGAGAAATTATGGATGAGGCGTTGGCGACGATCGGATTTAATCGGGCATGGCTGAAGGCGGAGTTAGACAAGCAAGGGGTTGCCGTTGAAAACGTCTTTTTGGCGCAGGTAGATGCCACCGGCCAACTGTATATCGATGTATACGAGGATAAACTAAAAATCCCTGAACCGCAGACCATGCCGCTGACGAACATCGCGCTGAAAAAAGCGCAGGCTGATCTGGAGTCGTTTGCACTTGCGACCAACGACGCGCGGGCAAAACGCATGTATACGGAAGCTGCCAAACGCATACAGCAAGTGATTGACCAGGTTGGGCCATACCTGACTCGCTAGGGGGGACGGCGATGGCAAATCAAAAATTGAAAAAAGCCACACCCACGATGCAGCGATATCAGCAGTTTGCCAAAGCGCGTGAACCCGCGCGACCGATTTTGCGCAATTTCGCCGTGGCGTTTCTCGTAGGCGGCTTGATTTGCGTATTGGGACAAGCAATACAGGATCTGTTTGTGCATGTGTTCGGGTTTAGCCAAAAGGACGCTGCGAATCCGACTGTGGCCGTACTGATTGCATTGACCGCCCTGGCCACGGGAGTGGGCGCGTTTGACAAGTTTGCCCGCTGGGCAGGAGCAGGGACGGCTGTGCCGGTGACCGGATTTGCAAACTCGATGGTCTCTGCTGCGATGGAATACCGCACAGAGGGCTACGTGCTGGGCGTAGCTGGGAACATGTTCAAGCTGGCCGGATCCGTCATTGTTTGGGGCGTCGTCTCCGCGTTTTTCATCGGACTCATTCGGACGCTTTTAGTCATAGGGAGGTAAACCATGCTTGTTGGATATCAGAGTTGGGCATTTCCAAGCAACCCCATGATTTTGTCCACAGCCGTGATCGGTGGACCTATGGAGGGGAGAGGACCGCTAGCGGACGAGTTTGATCTTTTGCATAGCGATCTGCGGATGCAACAAAAAAGCTGGGAGCAGGCGGAGCGCATGTTGCTCGATGAGACATGTGCAAAGGCAATTGAAAAAGCGGGACTATCCAAAGACAACATCACATTTTTTATTGCAGGGGATCTGATGAATCAAATTATCTCATCCTCCTTTGCAGCACGCACATTGTCGATGCCCTACTTGGGTATTTTTGGCGCTTGCTCGACGTCTATGGAGGGGCTGGCGTTGGCCTCTCTTATGATTGACGCCGATTCCGCCCGATACGTGATGACAGGTACGGTTAGCCACAATGCGGCTGCCGAGAAGCATTATCGTTACCCGACCGAATATGGCGCACAAAAGCCTCCCACCGCCCAGTGGACGGTGACGGCGGGTGGGGCGGCGATTGTTACGGCGAACGACGGTTCGGGCAATCATCCTATCGTGACCCGGGCTACGGTCGGGCGCGTGATCGATATGGGGCTAACCGACCCGTTTAACATGGGGGCGGCCATGGCGCCTGCCGCGTTCGACACATTGGTGAGTCATTTTCGCGACTTCGATCTCGCGTACGACTACTATGACTTGATTATCACCGGAGATTTGGGGAAAGTGGGCCACCGCATTCTGCTTGATCTTTGTGAACAACATGATGTACCGGTTCCGCGAGATCGGTTCAAAGACGCAGGCATGATGGTCTATGGAGATATACCAGATGTATGGTCTGGCGGCAGTGGGTGTGGGTGTTCCGCCTCTGTTGCGTACGGTTATGTTCAGCGCCAATTGCGTGAGGGGAGGGTGAACAGGGTGCTCATGGTGGCAACTGGCGCATTGTTATCGCCGATTTCATACCAGCAGAAGGAGACGATTCCTTGTATTGCACATGCGGCAGCAATGGAACGTGGCGAGGGGAGAAAATCATGATTTATTTGTGGGCATTTCTTGTGGGTGGGTTTATTTGTTTGATTGGACAATTTCTTATGGACGTCGTCAAGTTGCCACCAGCCAATGTCGTTTCCTCACTCGTCGTCGCGGGAGCCGTCGTTAGTGGATTTAACCTATACGAGCCGCTTGTCCGATTTGCTGGCGCTGGTGCGACGGTGCCCATTACCTCGTTTGGTAACGCGTTAGTGCAAGGAGCCATTGCGGAAGGCAAAGTGCATGGTCTGCTTGGGGTCATCACTGGCATATTTGAGTTAACGAGCGCCGGTGTTTCAGCCGCGATCGTCTTTGCATTTTTGGCTGCTGTCATTTTTCGCCCAAAGGGGTGATTGAGAAACCAATCGGATCGAAATTGAAAGGTAAAGGATTTGTCCATAGAATTTCCATGAAACATCAAGCCCACGAGAATCGTCAGCTAGGTATAATCTTAGAGGGAATTCGACACGAACAGCGCCGACAGGGGGAGTTTCGACATGCCGAAGCCAATGGGTGGCAACGGCCGCTATATGCCAGGTCTCGACGGCTTGCGGGCACTCGCAGTGCTCGCTGTTATTGCGTACCATCTAAATCTCAGCTGGGCCCCCGGCGGTCTGTTGGGTGTGCAAGTCTTTTTTGTCTTGTCGGGCTATCTAATTACGGATTTATTAATTGCACAATGGAAGCGAAATGGACGAATTCTGCTCGGGGACTTTTGGTTGCGCCGCGCGAGACGATTGTTGCCGGCCATGTTCTCCATGCTCGTGGCCGTCATGGCTTGGGTGTGGTTCGAGGATCGAACGCAGTTCACGCAATTTCGGCAGGATGCAATTGCGTCGATTTGCTACGTGAGCAATTGGTGGTTTATCTTTCATAAGGTATCCTACTTCGCCAGCTTTGGGCGTCAGACACCGCTCGGCCACCTGTGGTCGCTGGCGGTTGAAGAGCAGTTTTACTTGATATGGCCACTTGTGCTGATACTCGGTCTACGATTTTTGCGTCGGCGCGGTAGTATGCTCATTGCGACGTTGGCACTTGCGCTCGTGTCCGCTCTCTGGATGGGTATCTTGTACCAGCCTGGCCTCGATCCCAGCCGCGTTTACTATGGCACCGATACGAGGGCGTTCGGCCTGCTGATAGGTGCATCTGTGGCATTTGTCTGGCCAAGTAGTCAATTTTCGCGCGGTCTTACGGTGTCGGTGCGGCGCTGGCTCGACGTTGTTGGCTTTCTGGCTTTGCTCTGCATCCTATGGATGATTTGGCAGACCAATGAGTACGAGAATTTTTTGTATCGCGGCGGATTGTTCCTCCTGTCCATAGCGACGGCCGTTCTCGTGGCCTGTCTCGCCCATCCGGATACGCGTTTGGGCCGTTTGTTCGGTATGCAGCCGTTACGCTGGCTCGGTGTTCGTTCCTATGGTATCTATTTGTGGCACTTTCCGATCATCGTATTGACCACTCCGCTGATGGATGCGAACCAGTTTAACGGTGGTCGAGCCGCGGCGCAGGTTTTGGCGAGCATCGTGATCGCGGCTTTGTCGTGGCGGCTGTTGGAAGAGCCGATCCGCCGTCTCGGCAGGCGCAAACATGTCGGTGCGCCGGATAGAACAGTGCGTGTACGTCGACGTCATCCTGGCAGATGGGCGTTTGCAGGGAGTGCTGCGGCCGTCGTCGTGCTCTTTTGCGCAGGCATGACGGCATATGCCCCAACGGTTGTCGCGACTTTGGGTAATGATGTGCGTGAACTGGATCACCAAGGCGGACCGCAAACGGATACAGATGGAACGCACCCGGTGAAATCTACCGTCGGGAATGGCGCGAGCGGTTCGGGGAAAGCTATCAATCGTGCTCCGCATAGTAGCACAGGAGCAGGCACAGCGATTGAGAAAACCACGGTCGATACCACCGGACATGAAAAGGCGCAGCCGATTTCGGCAAAAGCTCCAAAAACAGAAAGCGGTGTCGGTGTCAGCGCGATCGGCGATTCCGTCATGGTCGATGCTACTCCGTATTTGCAGAAGTTACTTCCAGGTATCGTGTGCGACGGCATGGTGGGCAGGCAGATGTATCAAGCGCCGGAGGCGGTTGCACAGCTCAAGGCTAAAGGTGAACTGGGCGATATCGTCATTATCGAGTTAGGCACCAATGGTCCGTTTAGCAAATCACAACTCGTCTCGTTGCTGCAGTCGCTTGGCCCAGTGAAACGCATTATTCTGGTGAATACACGCGTTCCCCGACCTTGGCAAAACGTGGTCAATCAAACGTTGGCGCAGGTTGCGCAGACGTTTCCGCATACGGAGTTGGTCGATTGGTATCAGGCGAGTGCGGGGCATAGCGCATACTTTTATGAGGACGGGGTGCACTTGAACCCACAGGGAGCCGCCTTTTATGCGTCACTGCTGGCCAAAGCGGTCGAGCAATGAGCCGATGTGGCACAGGAGATGATGCAGGTTGCAGTTGTCCGTGTCGCCGATTGCGTTGCGGCACTTTGCTCGCGCGTGTTTTTCGGCAGTTGGCGTTGTACAAGACGATGCGGATTGGGCAGCCACAGCGATGGTTGAAGCTGATTTGCAGGGGTTGAGCACGCATGGCACCATGCGCCTCAAAGCCTACATCGAGGGGTTACAACGCGGTAAAATCAATCCTCGACCGCAGATGGTATGGAAACGAACAGGGCCGGTGACTGCCATCCTTGATGGCGACAATGCCCTTGGCTGTGTCAGCGCGAAACAGGCCGCCAATTTCGCGGTCGATCTCGCGCGCAAGGCAGGTCTGGGTGCCGTGGCGGTGTATCGGGGAAACCACGTGGGAGCACTCTCTCTGTACGCAGAATGGGCGACACATTATGGAGTGATAGGGCTCTGCTGTTGTAACACGTATCCCGCTGTTCCACCCACGGGTGGACGTAAGCCGTTTTTTGGGACCAATCCCATTGCATTCGCGGCTCCGACGAATGCCGAATACTCGCTTTCCATCGATCTCGCGACAAGCGTCGTGGCCCGCGGTCATATCATTCAGGCGGCGCGGCGCGGTGAAGCAATTCCGGAGGGCTGGGCGGTGGACTGTGAAGGACGTGCCACCGTTGATCCCAAGGCAGCCTTGGCGGGTTCCCTTTTGCCGATGGCAGGTGCAAAAGGCTATGCTCTTGCGATGATGATCGAAGTATTGGCAGGGGTATTATCGGGTGCACGCGTTGGGGATGACGTGGGATCCATGTTTGGGACGGATGATGAGCCTCCTGGAAACGGATTCTTTTACTTGGCGATTCATCCTGAACACTTTGTCGGTCAAGGGGTTTTTTTGGAACGCATACAGACACTGATCGACGATGTGCACGATATTCCCTTGGCAGAAGGCAGTGAACGGATATATGTCCCTGGAGAACGGCGATTTCTCACCAAGCAGCGTCGGCGCGCAGAAGGGATTCCGATTTCTCGGGAGGTCTGGGACGACTTTATGGCGCTTGCGCAAGCTTTGGATGTGAACCTGCCCGAATACACACAGGCCCGGTGATCCTCACCGGGCCTGGATGTTCAATGAGCACTGACGATTCGTACCAATTCAGGATACACCACGCGCCCTGCCTTGTTGACTAAACCAAAGTTCATTTCCTTATAAGACCAGCAAGCCCTGCCAATCCCCAAGTTTCTGAGTAACTCGACGATATCCCGGTGCCAACCGATGCGACTGGTCAAAGGCGCCTCGTCGATCACGCCATATTCTCCACAGTAAAGCTGATGGCCGGATCGTTCCATAAACTCTACAGCCGGTTGCAGATAATGCTGCAACAACGCCTTGTCCATGAACGTGCCCGCCAAGTCGTTTTCGCCACCTCCGAATTCGGGATGGCTGTCGAGAAATTCAGCCAGACCCGGAAAGCGACCCGGATAGTTGATGGTCTGGTTGTATAACTTCGCGGCTTCCGACCAGCTTGCCTTTTGGTGTGTAAATAAGTGCGGCTTATAGAAATGGAAGGTGTAGACAATGCGGTTGTCGTTTGGCACGAGCTCGATATGGCGCAGTTCGTCAATGGAGTTGTAGTGATTGCCGCCATACACAATGATACGTTCGGGATCGATCTCGCGAATGGCACGAATGGTTCGGTGCGCCAATCGATTCCAGCGCTCACTCGTGGCATCGACCACTTCATTCATCAGTTCAAACCACAGTTGATCCCGCGTGCCTCGATACCGTTTTGTGAGCATTTCCCAAATAGCGATAAATCGTTGTTGATCCGATTCATCGTCAAACAGCGTATTCGTGTCAAGGGTTCCAAAGCTGTAGCCGGGGGCTCGATGCAAGTCGAGCACGAGGCCCAACCCATGTTTTTGACACCATTCCAAGCAATTGTCAATATAGTGTAGGCCTTCTTCAAGGTAGATGCCTGGATGCAGATCGCTTTCAATAACCGGGTAGTCGAGGGGCAAGCGCACGTGATCCATGCCCCAGGACGCAATACGCGTGATGTCCTCTTCGCGGATGAAGGTATCAAAATGCTCTTTGCTTGCTTGCCAGTATTGCGAGATCCATCCCCCAAGGTTGACGCCAGACATAAATGTTGAGGGCATGAACGCACTTCCTTTCCCATGGAGAACCAAGGTTGAATGTTCAGATGATAGCGTTTACAACTACAATACCACACGCCCGCGTAAAATGGGCACCGCCATTGGCAAAGTTGCTTATCTATCATATAATTCGGGAACAAGTCAAGTTGAAATGCGGTTTTGTGGACTATCCGGCCGCTCGCTGGGAGGGCTGGGCATGCACGACTTCGGTCGCCGCCGACGACCTTTGTTCTGGTTCATGGTTGCCATTGTAATCGTCGGCAATGTGCTCATCTTAGACAATATCATCGATGCGTTGCACATTCACCGCATGGCGGATCCCGTGGCCTATTTCGAATTGATGATCATATCGATGTTGATTGCGCCATGGGTCGTGAAAATGCCGAGTGGTGCATCGTGGCGCCCAGGACTTCCGTTTTTGATGCTGAGTATTTTTATGGCCGACCCCGTGTTCACGGCGCTTGTCGCGTTGCCGAGCCTGACGTTGATCACAGCGCGTGAGCGGGCAAGGTGGTGGAAGTACCCACAGACGTACGCGCATGTCGGCCTCGGTCTCTATGTTGCTGCGCAGGTCTACTGGCGGTTGGATGTAGCCTTGCACCAGATCATGTGTGGCCAGGCCTTAGCTGCGTTGCTAGCCCTCGCTGTTCATCTCGCTGTCAATCGCTTGATATCGGCCGTTATCGTAGCACTGCGAGAAGGGCGTACGCTATGGGAACAGATTGACAAAGTGGTTCGCGAGTTGCACTGGGGATATTTCAGTACATACCTGATGATCCTGATGGTCTCCCTGATACCGCAGGATTTGCGCGCCATTGGTATTGCCCTCGCGGCCGTGCTTCAGCTTTCCAGCTTCGCTGCGGTCGCAAGGTACACAAGAATCGAGAAGTTGCAGAAGTCCCTGACGACAGACGGATTAACCGGGGCGGAGAACCGCTACGCATGGGAGTGGCTGTGCAGTCATTCTGCCGATGCTCCGTTTGCCGGCTGCGTGGCCGTGATCGATCTCGACAACTTTAAGCTCATCAACGATAAATATGGGCACTTCAAAGGAGATCAAATTCTGCAGGCGCTTGCCGAAGCGTTAGGACAAACCCTTCCAGGATCGGCGAGACTGTTTCGCGTCGGCGGAGACGAATGGGTGGTTGTCGACATGCGTGAGGTAAATCCGTCCATGCTTGTCGAATCTGTGCGTAGGGCGGAGGCGCAGCTGGCCGTGGCGGCCAAACCAGGCGATCCGCTTGTCGAGCTGAGCGTGGGCGTCGCGGCCGGACCTGCCGACGGGACGGAACTCCAGGCGCTATTTCGCGTGGCTGATGCACGCATGTACGAATCGAAGCGAGCGCGTCGAGTATCGATGATCGGGATTGACGTCACGGTTCCGGAATCCGTATTGAGCTTGGTGGTCGCCATCGAATCGAAAGACGCCTATACAGCCGGCCATAGCTTGCGCGTTGCGTTTTACGCGCTGCGCCTGGCCGAATCGTTGAACGTGGATTCGCAAGGGCGCAAAGCGGTGTATCGAGCCGGCCTTGTGCACGATGTTGGCAAAATTGCCATACCGGATGGTGTTTTGAACAAGCCGGATCGCCTAGAGCCTGAAGAGATGCTCATCATTCGTCAACATCCGGAGATTGGTCACAGCATGTGCGCGAAGCTGGCGTTTCGGGAGGAGGAACTTCAGGTCATTCGGCATCATCACGAACGATGGGATGGCGGGGGCTATCCGGACGGTTTGGCGGGGGAAGAGATTCCGTTGTTCGCGCGGATTACGGCGGTGGTCGATGTGTATGACGCCCTGACGTCGGCGAGATCGTACCGTCGCGCCTGGACGCATCAGGAAGCGATTTCCTATCTCGCGGACAATCGGGGGCTTGCGTTCGATCCGGCGTGTGTAGATGCGTGGCTCCACCTATGCAAAGACGGCCCACTGCATGAGCAGTTTCCGGATTGGGTGGGAAGCGGCGGGATCGACATGCTCTCGCGTTACACGATGGTGCAATCGGCGAAAGAAGCCGGGGCGGCCCAATCGGTTCATGCATAGAACCGATGGCCGCCTTTTTACTGGGAGCTCGCCGCACTTGACTTTTCACTTTTGACAAATTGAGTTGCCAAATCGCTTGCCAGTAACTCGCCAGCAAGTTCATGGCCAAGTGTGTTGGGATGCCAGGCGTCTGCGCTGTATTGATCAATCGATTGGTGGTGTGAGGCGATGTACTGCTTCATCTGTGCAAATAGATCGAACACATATACATGCTGGCTGTGAAAGCTCTTGGCGATCGAAACCTCGATGTGAATCAAGTTGGCCTCGGATGCGATGTCATGTCCATAGGAAGCCCCCGTCGGCGGCGGCGTCACGACAATCACATCTGCATGGGCCTGCAGAGCAAGCTGAATTTCCTCTTGAATAGCCTTTTGAAAAGCTGGTATGGGCGTTTTGTTGGCAATGTCGTCCAGCATCCCCCACGATATGACGACCACGCGCGGTCGCACTGCCGAGAGGAAGCCAGGATATTTGGGAGCCATCTGCGTCGGGCCGTCGCCTTCAATGGATTTATTCACAAATGCAAAGGAGACAGGGCCTTCGTCGGACAATGTTTGGAACGCTCGGGCCAGATAACCGCCGCCTGTTTTGTCGTCCCATCCATGCGCGACCGATCCGCCCACCGCCATCACGGTTACGGGCTGCGCAGTTGGACCTGTGAACGCTGGTTTTGGGTTGGACGTTGTCGCTGGCGTCGTATGTACATGTGTCGAGGGTGCAGCCTGTTGCGAAGTACCACAACCGGTCAACGACGCGCAGACAAGTCCTACCAGCATAGCTGTGGAGGCCGTGAAGCGTGCTGCGTGCTTATGCTTCATTGGTTTCGTCCCATCTGTCAAATTTCCATCTATTATACCGCGCTGGTCGGAAATCGATCTTCGTTTTCGGCACAAAATGTTGTACGATTTACGCGGTTGTCGTCTGTGCGCTTTTCGATGGAATGAAGACAGGGGACGAAACGGGGAACTTGGACATCATGTCGCGGACGAGCAATTGGGCAGCCAAGGCATGGCCGCTTGCGTTAGGGTGCCAACCGTCGCCCATGTACGGCACGATGCTCTCGTGGTGAGCCGACAGATACCGCTTCATTTGATCGAATACGTTAAATACGTACACGTTTGGACTGTGGAAGCCCTCCGCGACTGTGATCTCGCTGTTCATTAGATTTTGTTGTGCAACGCGATACGTCGTATAGGAGGCTTTTGAGACAGGTGTCGTGACGAGCATCACGCCTGCGTGGTGCGCAAGTGCCTCGCTAATTTGCCAGCGAATCTGATCGTCGTATACGGGCAACGGTGTTTTTTGCGCCAAGTCATCGAGTCCACCCCATGCGATCACGACGAAATCAGGCTGGTAGGTGTCGAGCCAGTCGACGTATGAATCGCGGATGGTCAGAACCCCGCGGCCTGGTTCCGCCTTGTCGATGACCTGGTAGGTCGTTGGTGTCAGTACGGACATGGCGTCAAACGCGCGTTGAAGGTAGCCTCCTTCTTGGGGGTTATCCTTCCATCCTCGAGCGACAGACGATCCGATGACGAGGACGCGTACGTCCTGGGGGTTATCGGCGTCAGCAGGTACCGTTGTATTCGATTCGGAAGGCGCTGATGGGAGGGATGCCGGCGCATGCTCCGGCGTCACTGGTTCGGCAGCATGCACAAGATGCATGGGGGTCAGTATCGCAAAGGCGATTAGGCCGCTGGTCAATGCCCATTTCCGAAACGGAATCTTCATACTCTGGTGCCTCCTGCGCAAGGGGTTCGCGCTTAGGTTACCTATCCTAAGCGTTAGATTGACACAACTGTCTCAAATTCGGATTAAAATTGTTCTTTTGAGTCGAAAGTTTGCTTTGAAGATGTCAATTGTCCTTGCCCGCACATTGTATTGTGGCATGTGGACGTGGATCGCATGTAAACTTGGTGTATTGCTTTTGATAAAACTTTGAGGTTTTTCAACGGCAATTCAATGTCCATTCCATATACTCGATTTGTCACACGTGTCGGCAGGCGGAAGGAGGGGGTTTATCTGAAAAAGCCACATCTATATGAAATAGATCTGATGCGTGCTTGTATTATTTTGGGCGTTATCTGTGTGCATATCTTGTCTGGGTTTAACGTCACAACGTCAGCGAATTCAGGCTTGAATATTGCGTCCGGCATTCTCATCATGACGTTTCACTTTACCCGTGAAGCCTTTATGTTCATCACCGGCCTCGTCTTGTTTTACACATATTACGACCGTTCGTTTTCGGTCTTGTCCTTTTGGCGGAAGCGACTGCTCCTGATTGCTATTCCGTATGTCGCGTGGACCACGATTTACATTCTGTTCGAGGGCACGTATCTGACCAAGTTTCAATGGACGCGTTCTTATTTGACGCATGAGTTTGTGGGCGGATTGCTGACAGCGAATCAGTTCTTCATGTACTTTTTGCTGGTGTCCATGCAGCTGTACGTCCTGTTTCCTTTGATGGTGCGCTTTATGCGGCGCTACGAGCGTTTCCATCTATGGATTTTCGCATTCAGTTTTGCGATTGAAGTCGGTATTATGGTTTGGAATCAGGCGTCACTGCAATTTATCAATATTTATCAGCTACCCACTTGGCTTGGAGATCTCGTCCGCTATCGGGATCGCATTATTTTCACGTATGAATTCTGGTTTGTGGCGGGCGCACTGATGGCAATTCACTACACCAAGATCAAGGTCTGGGCGCTCGGCCATACGCGCATGGTTGTGTCGGTACTCTGTGGCTTTTGGCTCGCGCTGTTCGGATTCTACTTTCTCAATCGTTTTGTATTTGATCTCGTCGGTCAGCGCGTTCTCGACACCTTGCAGCCGATCATGGTGCCATACAGTTTCGTTGTCGCACTCGTTCTCTGGTTGATCGGCTTAAAGTGGCATAGCGTGAGCAAAGAGCCGAATATGCGTGCGCTGAGCAAGGTGATTCGCTTCTTTGGGGGCGTGAGCTTTGGGATCTTCTTGATCCATCCCATCGCGCTGCACTTTGTCGACAAGTTGAGTCAGCTTGTGCATGGGCCGCTGGGCGTACATTTTGCGTTGCTCCCGCTGTGGATTGCCATGACGTATGTATTGTCGGGCCTGGCGGCGTATTGCATCGGCAAGATTCCGTATATCGGATACATCGTCGGCGAAAAGGCGAATTGGCCGCGCGTGCAAAAGAGCCGAACGGTATCGAACGCCGTTTGATCCGACTTCGACTGTGTGCCCGGTGTAATCCGGTAAGATCCACTGAATTCACATTTGCCCCAGGCAAATCGAACGAGGTGTTACACCATGTCAAGACTACTACGAGCTTTGGATCAGGCGCTGCAAAACGGCGGCGCGCCACGAATTTTTGACGTAGGCCGTTGGCACGACGGCCATCAACTCAAGGCTGACGTCGAGGCGGCCAGAGCAGCCCTATTGCGGATAGGCGTTGTCCCTGGAGCACAAGTGATGGTTGCCGTGCCGAACTCGTATGCGTTTGTCGTGGCCTATCTCGCTTGTCTGTATCACGGTGCAGTGATCGTACCGGTCAATCCGGAGACCCCTGCTGCCGAGTTGTCCCGCGTCATGGAGCGGTTCGCAGCGCAGGCGGCGCTTGTTGTAAAGGACACGAGCGACGCCTGGGCTGGCGAACTCGAAGCCTCCGGCTTCGTACAGTGCGAAGTCAATCATACAGACCGTCTATCTCAGCTTTTGGTTCAATCTTGGTATTCACAAAAAATGCAGCCCATCGAAAGCCAAGCTGAGGCGCCCTCGGATGATACACCGGCTGTCCTCATGTTCACGTCTGGCACCACCGGCAAACCCAAAGGTGTGTTGCTGAAGCATCGGCATTTATTCGCGGCCGCAAACAACGTGATCGGCAGTCACGCATTGACGGAACGAGATGTAGCTTATTGCATTCTGCCGCTGTTTCATATCAACGCACAGGTGATTGTACTCCTCTCGACACTCGTGTCAGGTGGCCGCGTGGTGATGTGTGACAAGTTTCACGCGTCGTCGTTCTGGGGGGATATTCAGCGTCACGGCGTCACCTGGGTGTCGTGTGTGCCAACCATTCTCTCGATTCTTACGAAGCTGAGCGTACAGAAGGAAGCGGCAAAGAGCCTGCGCTTTTTCCGATCCGCATCAGCACCGCTGACGCCAGCCATTGGAGCGCGAATTGAGGCGATGTACGATGTTCCTGTCATTGAGTCATATGGGATGACGGAGGCCGCAGGGCAAATTTGCGTCAATCCTCTTCCCCCTGGCAGCCGCAAATCCGGATCGGTCGGTAGGCCTTACGGTCTGTCGCTGAGAATTGTCGATGCGGAGCACCGGCCCTTGCCGGCCTATGAATTGGGCGAGATTGCGATCCGCGGCAACAACGTGATTGAGGCATATGTAGGGCTCGCACCTTCACCTGACGAAGGCTACGGCGAGGGATGGATATACACGGGCGATCTCGGTTATCAGGACGAGGATGGGTATGTGTATATCACCGGTCGCGCGAAGGAAATTATCAATCGAGCTGGAGAAAAGCTCAGTCCGCGTGAAATTGAGGACGTGCTGAATGCGCATGAGGACGTGGCGAGATCGGCCGTCGTAGGGTTGCCTGACGCGATGTATGGGGAGCGCGTCGTCGCTTGGGTCGTGCCGCAGGATCCGGATCGGGTGCAGGCGGAGGCCTTGCGCGAGAGTTTACATGAACTCTGCGCAACCCATTTGGCGAAGTACAAGTGCCCGTCGCAAATCGTGATCGCGCGATCGCTTCCAGTCAACGCGACGGGGAAAGTACAAAAGCACATCTTGCGCGAGATTGAACCGCGCGATATGCTGGCATAGTCGTTCAGAACCACGTCTGGGGCGGACGGGGCGGAGACTGTTCGGGAGAGTTAAGCGGCTTTGCGTTGACTCTTTCCGGGTTATCCGCCTCGGTTCGGAGAGCCTCTATCTTCCGATTCACATCCTCCATAGCAGCGCCAATGCTCTCCAGTTGTCGCTGCATGGCGGCGAGTTCCTCCAGTCGCCGATTTGCCTCTTTCAGTTCCCTGTACAGTTGGGCAGTCGTATTGGGCGCTACCGTCGGCTTGCGAGAAGGGCGCACTGGCGGTTTGGATGGCGGCTTTCGAACTGTCGATGCTTCGCTTACTTTGTTTTTTCGTGCGGTTGCTGGCTGACGAAGCGATTGGCGACGATTGTTTTTGTCAGGATTAGCCATGACGGTTTGTTCATTCGGTTGTGCTTTCACTGTGCGTTCTGCCTCGTAATATGCGCGCAAAAGCATGGGCAGCCAGCGCAGCCGTTCCAGTCTCATTCGCCTCATACGTCTCCCTCCTCTGTACACCCTATGCAGAGTCCACGTATGTTGCATGGGCCGCTATCGCCTGTCGAAACGCAGTTACTTGAATTTTGGAGCTTTCAGATAGGACAAGCTTCAAGCAAATTTGGAACAAGGTTTGTTACAGTATTGGCGATGAATGGTCAGTCTGAGGAGGACGTAGATGAATAACACAAGGAAGTGGATTTCTCCAGTCATCGGTGCGGCCGCTGGTGCGGTAATCGTCGGTGGCGTCTGGTTTGGCACATATATCTTTCATGGGTCCGGCTCGGTGGTGGCGATGGTAGGGGGGAAACCTATCACACGTTCGGCGTTGCTGGCGGAGACGCAGGCGTATGCAGGAGCATCCATGCTTGAAGAGCTTATCTCCAACCAATTGATTGAAGACGCGGCTGCGAACAAGAAGATTACGGTTTCGCAATCGGAAGTCAATCAGCAATTGGCTGCGTTGGAGGCTCAAAATGGCATTACCTCGGATTCTGAATTGGCGTCGGTTCTGGCTCAGAACCACATGACGAAGGCACAATTGCTTGATCAAATCCGGGTTTCGGTGCTGGAGCAGAAGCTGGCTGAATCCAAAGTCAACGTGACAGACGAAGAAATTCAAAATTACTACAAGCAGAACAAGGCCTCTTTTACGGTGCCAGAAACGCGTGCGTTGTCCGATATTGTCGTGCCGACGAAGGCGAAGGCTGAGCAGATCGAAACCGAATTGAGCCAGGGCAAGTCGTTTGCGGAACTCGCCAAGCAGTATTCGACCGACTCGTCGACCAAGTCGAAGGGCGGCGCGATGGGGACATTCTCGCAGGCAGAACTCGCGGCGTCGCAACCTGCCATCGCGACGGCCGCCTTCAAGTTGGACAAGGGGCAAGTGAGTCAACCCATTGAGGTAAGCGGCAGTTATGAGCTGATCCAGTGCACCGCTGTGAACCCGCCGCATACGCCGACACTGGCGGAGGAACGTGCCACCATTGTTCAGGACATCAAGCAACAGAACGCGGAGAGCGAGCCGCAGTTGGTCGCTCAGCTCGTAAAGTCGGACAAGGTTGACATTTTAGATCCCAGCTATTCGAGCGTCTTGACTCAATTGGAGAATCCATCTTCCACGACTTCGTCTTCGGCGAGTTACTAAGCGAAGCCACAGGGCCGCCGAAGTGAAAGGGCTGTTCCAACGCCCGTGTTGGAACAGCCCTTATGTGGCTTACTGCAAGGTGGTGGTTAGGCTCTCGGCGTTTGGCTCTTCGCAAGCACCGAGAATAATTGCCACAGTGCTCCCAGGCCTACCACGCCATAGACGAAGCGCGACAGAGTGGTGGTTCCAAACAGCGCGTCAACCACGTTCAGGTTCGCAAAGCCGATGAGTCCCCAGTTCAGGCCCCCGATGATGATGAGCGCCCAAGCGATCCAATCGATCGCGTTCCAACGCATGGATACATCCCCCCAACTACTTTCGAAGCCGTACATGCTTAGCGTGATCGAGACCGTTCGTTTGTATGCAATGGGAATCCTCGGATAGCACGACTTGGCTATGGCGGTTGCGCAGAGATGCGACTATACTTATATCTGAATCTTTATGCAGGTTTCTGGACCGCAGCGGGGGATCAGATAGAGAAACACGACATCGTGAACAGGAGTGGAGATTGTGGCTCAGGACATGATCACGATACCGACTCGGGTCGATGCGCACGTCGAGATCGACGCCGCGCATCACCTGCGTATCGGCGGCTGTGACGCCGTCGAATTGGTGAACAGTTACGGGACGCCGCTTATCGTCTACGACGAGAACGTCATACGGCGCACCATACGTGCGTTCCACAACGTCTTTCGACAGGCTGACGTCCCATATCAAATTTCGTATGCGAGCAAAGCGTTTTGCACGTTGGCCATGTGCCAACTGGTGTATGACGAAGGGTGCGGCATCGACGTCGTGTCCGGCGGCGAGTTGCACACGGCGTTGACGGCGGGCGTGCCCGCGAAGGCGATTCACATGCATGGCAACAACAAGACCGTCGACGAACTTCGGTATGCGCTCGAATCGGAAATCGGTGCCATCATCGTCGACAATTTTTACGAACTGAGTTTGCTTGATGAGCTCACGCGCGAGTACGGGCGCGAGATCGACGTCTTGATCCGCGTGGCACCTGGCGTTGAAGCCCATACCCACGACTTTATTGCGACAGGCCGCCAGGACAGTAAATTTGGGTTCGATCTCGCGAGCGGGCAGGCGCAAATGGCACTTCGCCAGTTGACCGATTTGCCATTTCTGCGCTGTGTCGGCGTGCACGCGCACATCGGCTCGCAAATCTTCGATATCGAAGGATTCCAATTGATGATTGAGCGTCTGGCAGAGGTTTATCAGTACGGGCTGTTACAGCTCGGACTACCGTTTCAAGTGCTCAATGTTGGCGGCGGTTTTGGCATTCAGTATACCGACGAAGATGCACCACCGACCACCGAGACCTTGGCGGCTGTGATCAAAGCCGTCAAAACGGCATTTGGCAGCCGGAATATGCAAATCCCCACAATTTGGATTGAGCCGGGACGGAGCATTGCCGGCCCAGCGGGGGTGACGTTGTATCGAGTGGGCAGCCAGAAGCAAATTCCTGGCGTTCGCAATTATCTCGCGATCGATGGTGGGATGACGGACAATCCGCGCTTGGCTCTATATGGCGCGAAATATCATGCGATCTATGCCAACCGTGCCGACGCCGCGCCGGAAGCTACCTGGTCGATTGCGGGGAAGTGCTGTGAGAGTGGAGATATGCTGATTTGGGATGCGGCTTTGCCCAATCCGCAAGCAGGGGACATCCTTGCCGTGTTTGCCACGGGTGCATATACCTATTCGATGGCCAGCCACTACAACCGGATCCCCAAGCCTGCTGTCGTCTTTGTTCGGGACGGCAGTGCTGAGCTCGTCGTCCAGCGCGAGACTTGGGCCGACTTGATTCGCAGGGATGTGCCACTGCCCAACCGCGCATAACGCAAGAATATCCATTTTTGTGCACGGGCGATCCCACTGTCTCTATCCGCAAGTGATATACTTGTGGGTGGAGATAAGGTTCGCGCCGTTTGCGAAAGGGGATATTTCTGGTGACCACGAAAGCGTTTGAAAGCTTGCTTGCATTGATTACAGAGACTTCAACCAACTTGCCCCCAGACGTTCGCCGGGCTATCAAACGAGCGCAGCTCGAAGAAGAACTAGGCACTCGCGCGTCCATTGCACTCAACACCATCGTCGACAACATCGTCTCGGCGGAGGAAGATGTCCAACCCATCTGTCAGGATACGGGCATGCCTACGTTCATTGTGCATTGCCCCGTTGGATTCAATCAGATTGCGTTTGAACGCGAGATCGAAGCCGCGGTGCGCGAAGCGACCAGGCTCGGGAAGTTGCGCCCGAATTCGGTCGATCCGCTGACAGGTAAGAACACGGGGGACAACCTCGGCGAAGGGACACCTGTGGTTCATTTTCATCAATGGGAGCGCGACGAGGTCGAGGTGAAGTTGATCCTCAAAGGCGGCGGCTGTGAGAACAAAAACATTCAGTACGCCTTGCCGACGGAACTCCCTGGACTGGGACGTGCCGGGCGCGATCTCGATGGCATTCGCAAGTGTATTCTGCATGCGGTCTACCAAGCACAGGGTCAGGGTTGCAGTGCCGGTTTTATCGGCGTTGGTATCGGCGGGGATCGGACAACTGGCTACGAGTTGGCCAAAGAGCAATTGTTCCGATCGCTTGATGATGTCAATCCGAATCCACAACTGGCCGAGTTGGAACAATACATTTTAGATAAGGCAAATCAGCTTGAGATTGGCACGATGGGCTTTGGCGGAAAGGTGACGTTGCTGGGCTGCAAAGTCGGTGTGCGCAACCGCATTCCGGCGAGCTTCTACGTTTCTGTCGCCTATAACTGTTGGGCATTTCGCCGCTTAGGCGTCGTGCTCGATCCGGCAACAGGCGAGATTCGGCACTGGCTCTATAAGGACAATGAGGAAAAAATGGAACGGCCGACTCACGCGTTTGCGACCGACAGTGCCATCGTTTTGGAAGCACCGATCAGCGAGGAGCAAATTCGCAAGCTAAAGGTCGGGGATGTCGTACTCATTCGAGGTGAAATGCACACTGGGCGCGACGAAATCCACAAATACCTGATGAAACACGATGCACCTGTCGATCTGAACGG
Organism: Alicyclobacillus sacchari; assembly: GCF_004366795.1. GTDB lineage: Bacteria > Bacillota > Bacilli > Alicyclobacillales > Alicyclobacillaceae > Alicyclobacillus > Alicyclobacillus sacchari. The sequence goes on from NZ_SORF01000014.1 coordinate 37,817, forward strand.
CGGTGTCTTGTACCACTGTGGTCCCGTGATGTTGAAGGACGACGATGGCACGTGGCACGTCAAGGCGGCGGGCCCAACCACGAGCTCGCGCGAGGAGCCATATCAGGCGGATATCATCGAGAAGTTCGGCATTCGTGCCGTCATTGGCAAAGGTGGCATGGGTGAAAAGACCTTGCAGGGGCTCAAAAAGTCTGGTGCTGTTTATCTCAACGCGATTGGCGGTGCGGCACAGTACTATGCGAAGTGCGTCAAGCGCGTCAATGGCGTCGATTTTCTCGAGCAATTCGGCGTGCCAGAGGCCATGTGGCATCTGGAAGTTGAGGGCTTCGCGGCCATTGTCACCATGGACGCCCACGGAAACAGTCTGCACAAGGATGTTGCCGAAGAGTCTCTCGTGAAGCTTGAGGATTTGAAAGATCCGGTCTTCGTTTGACACGCATTGATCGCAATCCGTTCGATCCCGCAGGGCAAACGACATCGCTCGTTTGCCCTGCTGTCTTCCTTTCATGTTCGGAAAAGACAAATAGTTTCCCTCGTGAAAAAATTTTATCCATTTCCAAAATGATGCGGCACATTTTCCGCGCAAGGGTATATAATATCACTATAAAGTTTCCCGAGACTAAAACTGTTGCACATATACAACAAACGTAGTTCATGAGACCCAGTCGGGAGAAGGAGGAATTTCCGTGAGTGTATCGACTTCGCATGTGGAGCGGGAGAGCAAGGCGGTTGCCGCAGCTCGGGCATCTCTGGACGAGCGCCGGCGGGGGTTGCGGGCGCTGCTTCCATTTTTGGGGCCGGCGTTTGTCGCCGCCGTCGCCTACGTGGATCCCGGCAATTATGCGACCAATATACAGAGCGGTTCCGAATTCGGCTACAAACTGCTGTGGGTCGTCATTCTGGCAAACTTAATGGCCATGTTGATTCAGAACATGTCGGCAAAGCTCGGCATTGCAACAGGCAAGAGTCTGCCGCAGATGTGCAGAGACCATTTTCCAGGATGGCTCACCTATGTGATGTGGGGATTTTCAGAGGTGGCGGCCATGGCCACGGATATTGCTGAATTTTTGGGCGCAACACTTGGCCTCAATCTGTTGTTCCATATTCCGATGATCATTGGCACGCTTTTAACGGGCGTTGTGACGTATTTGATTCTCATGCTTGAACGTTTTGGATTTCGGCCGCTCGAGAAGTTTATCACCGCTTTTGTGGTCGTGATCGCGCTCTGTTACGTCATCGAAACGGCGTTTGCACGGCCCAACTGGGGGGCCATCGCCTATCACAGCTTTGTGCCGTGGCTCGGCAACCAAAATGCCATTCTGCTCTGTGTCGGTGTGATTGGCGCGACGGTGATGCCGCACGCGGTATATCTGCACTCTGGCTTGACACAGCATCGAATCGTCGCGCGCAATGCCGATGAGAAGCAGAAGATTGCCCGCTTTAACACGAAAGAGGTCATCATCGCCATGTCGCTTGCCGGTTTCGTCAACTTGTCGATGATGTTCATGGCGGCGTCGGTGTTCCATGGCACAGGTCATTCTGGTATCGCGGACATCGGGACGGCGTATAAGACGTTGACGCCATTGCTCGGTTCGGCCGCCGCCGCCGTCTTTCTTGTGTCGTTGCTCGCTTCTGGATTTTCAAGTTCTGCCGTCGGCACGATGGCTGGCCAGGTCATCATGCAAGGGTTTGTCGGGTTCTCCATTCCTCTCTGGGTGCGGCGCGTCGTTACCATGTTGCCGACGGTCGTCATCGTGGCGCTCGGCGTGAACCCGACACAGACACTCGTCTTGAGCCAGGTCATTTTGAGCGTCGTGTTGCCGATGCCCATCATTGCACTCGTACACTTCACGAGTAAGCCAGCCATCATGGGCAGGCTCGTCAATCGTCGCTTGACCAGCGTGCTCGCCGTCGTGTGTGCGGTCGTGATCGTCGTACTCAATCTGATTCTCATCTATCTGTCTTTTGGCGGCACGCTGTAATGGCCGTCACGCGGTTGCACTGGTCATGCCCGGTGCAACACGCGGCGGCGTAAGGCGAGTGCCATGTCGCGATATGGTGCGAAGTCTTCGCGGCGCAATTGCCACAAGTCACGGCTGTCCCGCTTGGCGATCCGGTGGTACCAATACACGTAGAGTGCCAGTTCGAAGACGTATGAAATAGTCGACGCAACGGAAGCCCCATACATGCCAAACAGCGGGATGAGACCAAGGCAGATCAAGGCGTTTGCCGCGATCACGCAGAGATTGACCCACATCAGTGTCAAGGGCTTGCCCTGGGCATTGGTGAAGTACTGTGAAATCACGTTTGCTGTCGCCTTCAGGACGAGGCCTGGCAGCAGTACATAGAATGGTCCGATGGCATGGCCGTACTTGTTCCAACTGTAGATCAGCACGAGTACAGGCATGCCCACGGCCAATGCGATGGCGCCGAGTGTCGACGTGATCAAGGTCTGGCGGGAAGCCCGCTCGGTGATGGCGCCTGCGTCGTCGGTTGTCGCGGCGGTGACGCGGTGAAAGACCATGGTCGAGATGGTCTGTGTCAATGTGTTGAGGATTTCTGCCGCCGCCACAGCCACGCCATAAATCGAGATGATCGTTGCACTGTGGGTCGTCAGCAGCATCCAAAAGTCGGTTCGGTAATTGATGTAACCCGTGACAATGGCGAGCGACGACGCCGTCCCATAACTGTATAGGCCTCGCCATTCCACACTTGACCAACGCCACTTCAGGACCTCCCGAAATCCCAGTGCGCGATAGGCGACAAACAGCGTCATCGCGACACATACGATCCATGACAACAGCCAGATGCGAAACGTCCAGAGAAGCCGTAGAGCATGGGCCAGGTGGGGCTGAAAACAAATAAAGAGCAGGTAACAAACGAGAAAGACCACCGCCTGGGCAATGTTTGCGCGGTTCAACCAGGAGATTTCACCGAGTGAGTTGAGCAGTTTTGAGCTGTACCCGAAGAGAAACGTGAGCGGCATCCCAAAGAGCGCAAACATGACGGTCAACGACGGATGGGTCAACCAGGTGACCAGGGTCGCCGCAACCCACACGAGGATGCTGAATGAGTACATGACCAGGTTGCCCATCTGCACAATGCGCGCCTTATCTTCCGGCCGTCGAGGCAATGCGTAGGAAAAGTAGTTCGTGTAGCCGCCGGAGAAGGACTGGCCAAGGGTCGCGATGGTGGTCGATAACTGGAACTCACCGCGACTTGCCGTCGGCAGGTAGCGAGCCGCAATGGCGCTGTTGATAAACGTTAGGGCGGACGACGCCCCGCGGTAGACAAAGCTGTATAGGGTCAACTTCCGTTCGCTCACCGTTTTGCACTCCGTCCATCTGTCGTGTTTCGACCATTTTCCGCAACGAGTTTACTGTACCATGAATCCTGCAGGGAATGGCGAATTTCGAGCCATCGCAAACGTTGGATTGTTATGGTAGGATGTTGTTCAAGTTTTCGTGAGAAGGTACGGCGGATGGAGGAGCTCACGCAATGCGAACCGTGGATTTGATTGACAAAAAGCGTAGAGGCTTGGCCTTGTCGGACGAGGAACTCGCATTCCTGGTGACAGGGTATCTTGCCGGCGAGATTCCGGACTACCAAATGAGCGCCTGGCTCATGGCGGTCGCGCTACACGGCATGAGCGATACCGAGTTGAGCGCATTTACAGCATGTCTCGCGCAATCTGGCGAAACCCTCGACCTGTCGCTGATCCCTGGTATCAAAGTCGACAAACACAGTACAGGCGGGGTTGGCGATAAGACCACCATCGTCATTGCGCCACTGCTTGCCGCGATTGGCGTGCCGATGATCAAAATGTCGGGACGAGGCCTTGGGCACACGGGCGGCACCATCGACAAACTCGAGTCGATTCCTGGATTTCGCACCGACTTGTCGATCCCGGAGATGGTCGCTCAGGTGCAGCGAATTGGCGTGGCTCTGGCGGGGCAGACGGCGGAACTGGCGCCGGCCGACAAGCGCATCTACGCATTGCGCGATGTGACTGCAACGGTCGAGTCACTACCACTCATCGCGAGTTCTGTGATGAGCAAGAAGCTGGCCAGTGGTGCGGATGCCATCGTTCTCGACGTCAAAGTGGGCGACGGTGCGTTTATGAAAACTTTGGCCGATGCGAAGCGCTTGGCGCGCGCAATGGTCGAGATCGGGAATCGCGCCGGGCGGCGAACAGTGGCGGTCTTGTCCAGCATGGAGCAGCCTTTAGGGCAAGCCATCGGCAACGCCCTCGAGATCGCGGAGGCCATTCGCGTTTTACAGGGCGAAGGGCCACAGGATCTGACTGCAGTCTGCCTCGCTCTGGCCTCCGAAATGGCCGTGCTCGCTGGGGCAGCGGATCATGTGAAACAGGCACAGGAGATGTTACAGGCAGTCATCGTCGACGGGCGCGCCTTGGCCAAGTTGCGGTCGTGGATTGCGGCGCAAGGCGGTGACGCCGCGGTGGTGGACGATCCGGCGCGTTTACCGCACGCCCCTGTGCAACGAGCATGGACTGCACCCTGCGACGGTTTCGTCAAGGAGCTGCCGGCGCTGGCGTTTGGTTCGGCCGCAATGCGTCTTGGAGCAGGCCGGGCGAAAAAGGATGACATCATCCATCCCGCTGTTGGCATCGTCCTCCACAAGAAGATCGGCGATGCGGTCGGGGCCGGAGAAGCTGTCTTTACGGTGCACGCGGTCGATCAACCGTCGGCGCAGGCTTGTATCGATGAATTGGCGCAAGTCATTCAAATTGTGGAGAAACCTGTAGACCCCTTACCGCTCTTGCTGGGGCGCATCCAAGCCGGCACCGGGGACGTCGACGAAGATTTACTCGCGGCGGCCCAAGCGGCTCGCAATACCGCATATGTGCCTTACTCCGGTTTTGCCGTGGGTGCGGCATTACGGCTTGCGGATGGGCGGATTATCCAGGGGGCAAACATTGAAAACGCGTCCTATGGGTTGACAAATTGCGCCGAGCGTACCGCGATGTTTACGGCTCTCGTCGCCAACGGGGAAGCGGGAGAACGACCGCGCATCGCGGAAATCGCAGTGGTTGCAGACGCGCCCGAACCAGTTTCACCATGTGGCGCCTGTCGCCAGGTGCTGGCAGAGTTTTGCCCGCCGGAAACACCTGTCGTGCTTGCCAATTTGCAGGGCGACGTGTTGCGAACGACGGTCGGTTCGTTGCTGCCTGGCGCGTTTGGAGCAAAGCAAATGGTTTACACGCGTATGAAGGAGGCGGATGTATGAGTACACAAGCGAATTCGGACAAGAACGTTCGGGATGTTGGAGAGAGCCTACGGGCCAGTGAAGTTCGCGGGAAGCCACGCAGCGAGATCGATCCCGCATATCGGTGGAATCTGGAAGATATATATGCGGCGGAAGCGGATTGGCAGCAGGATGCACAGCGTCTGCAGGCGTTGGTCCAAGCGTTTGTCGGGCGCCAGGGCACACTTGGCCGATCCGCGGCAGATCTCCTGGCTGGGCTGAAACATCACGATGAGATCGGCATGGTTGCTGGGAAGTTGTATGTGTATGCGAAGATGAAGCTGGACGAAGACACAGCCAACGGAGCGGCGCAGACTCTATTCAACCAGGCCACGTCGCTTCTCGTTCAGGCAAACGCCGCGACGTCGTTTTTCGTGCCGGAGATTTTAAGTGTGGACGCCAATCAGCTGCAGGCGTTTGTCGATGCGACGCCGGAACTGCAAGTGTATCGATTTGCCCTTGAGGAAATCACGCGTCAGCGCGATCACGTTCTATCCCCGGAGGCGGAACAGCTGCTTGCGCAATTCGGTGAGGTGCTTGGCGCGCCCTCTGACATCTTTGAAATGTACAACAACGCCGATATGGTATTTCCGACGATTGCGGACGAGAACGGGCAGTCTGTCGAAATCACACACGCGATGTATCACGAGCTCTTGGAGCGAAAAGATCGGGACGTGCGCGAACGGGCGTTTACGGCGGTTTATGACACGTACAAGCGGCATCGCAACACCATTGCGGCGGTGTATGCAGCAAATGTCAAGCGAAACGTCGTCAACGCTCGCATCCGAAACTTCCCATCGGCTCGCGTGGCGTCGCTCGACGCGGACAACATCCCTGTCGCCGTCTATGACAACCTCATTCAAGCCGTCGAGGAATCGCTGCCTGCGTTGACTAAGTATTTACAACTGCGTAAGCGGGTTCTCGGGGTCGACCAGTTGCAGATGTGGGACTTGTTTGTGCCCCTTGTTGCGGACATCGATTGGAAAATCCCTTATGACGAGGCGAAGGCCACCGTGCTGGACGCCGTCAAAGTCTTTGGCGACACATACCTTGAGGCAGCCACGCGCGGGCTGAACAGTCGCTGGGTCGACGTCTATGAGACGCGCGGTAAGCGTTCAGGTGGCTATTCCTGGGGCACGTACGGCACGCATCCGTACATTCTGTTGAACCACACCGACACCGTGCAGGATATGTTCACGCTTGCACATGAGCTGGGTCACTCCATGCACAGCTATTTTTCGCGCAAGACGCAGCCATACGTCTACAGCGATTACACCTTGTTCGTCGCCGAAGTCGCTTCGACGTGCAACGAAGCGATTCTGTATGACTATCTCGGGCGCATCATTGCGGAGCCTGCGAAACGCGCTTATCTCCTCAATCAGCAGCTTGAAACCATTCGCGGCACGCTGCTGACACAGACATTGTTTGCCGAGTTTGAGAAGATGACGCACGATCACGCTGAGCAGGGTGGGGCATTGACAGCCGATTGGCTCGACGAGACCTTTTACCAGCTCAACGTGAAATATTACGGAAACGCGGTGAACGTCACCGACCGTACCGCTCATGGTTGGATGCGCATTCCACATTTCTATTCAGCGTTTTATGTCTACAAGTACGCGACAGGCATCTCGGCTGCGATCGCGCTTTCGCGCAAAATCCTCAGCGAGGGTCAACCTGCCGTCGCGGCATACGTAGACTTCCTGTCTGCGGGCAGTTCGGACACGTCCATCGAGTTGTTGCGCAAGGCCGGAGTGGATATGACTTCGCCCGAACCGGTGCGTCAAGCATTAACGCAATTTGAACAACTGGTGGAGGAACTCGGGAAGGTGCTCTAAAGGACGATGGCTAAGGGGCAGCAAATGTTCAGGCGTGCCCCTTTTTTTGTAACGCTGTCTCGCGAGGTCAAGTAACAGGTTGCGCCTTCGGTAGGTGGATGGAGACCACGGTTCCCCGGTCGACTTCGGAGTTGACGGTGATGTGACCGCGGTGCGCCTCAACAATGTGTTTGCTGACAAACATGCCAAGACCTGTGCCAGATGGCTTGGTCGTGTGGAACGGACGGAACAGCTGGCGCATATCTGCAATTCCGCAACCGTTGTCGATGATCGAGATGTCAATGTCTGCGCCGGAGTCTGCCAGCCTCAGGTTGACTGCGCCGTTCACGCGGCCCTCACAGGCGTGTACCGCGTTTTGGACCAGATTGATCAACACCTGTTTGATGCGGCCTGGCCGAAGTGTGGCAAACACGGCACCGGCGGGCACCGAACAGGTGAGTTCGACGCCGCACAAACTGGCCTCTGGCTGGAGAAAGTGGCATACGGATTGCAGCAGGTGGCAGACATCGATAGACTGTGGCCACTCGTTATCTGGCCGCGACAGCCCCATGAAATCCTCGAGCAATTCCTGAATTCGATCTAACTCGCGAATTGTCAATTGCAAATAGGCTTTATCCGTCTGCTGGCAGCGCTCGCCAAACAACTGCAAAAAACCGCGGGCGGTCGTCAGTGGATTGCGAATCTCGTGGGCAATCCCGGCGCTGAGCTGCGCCAAGGCCGACACCTTTTCGAACTCCTGGAGCTTCGTTCGCAGGCGGTCGATAAGGGAACGTCCGCGATCAACAGGCGGCTGGCTCTGCAGGCTTGTCCATATTTGTGCAATGCTGTAGGCCATGGCATTGGCCGTCTGCTTGACGAGCATGCTCGGTGCGGTCGTTTTGACCAACAGCACAATGTCCCGATTTACCGAACTGCTCGCATCCGATACGGTTGCCATTGCCAAGTGCCAGCCATCCCGCCAGGGATGCTCGTGCAACAATGCGGCTTCGCTCCGCTGCGGACCTCGCTCAACGTCCAGGCATCCGATCATGCCGGGGAACAGGTTGCCCGGTGCCAGCGAATCAAGCCGTTCGTCGATGGACGCTGGGATGCGCGCGCCTTGATTCACAACCCGGTCGAGGATGACGCGATCCGCATCAAGAATCAGGCAGACGAGTGGCTCGGGAAATGGGAAGCCTGCGACAAAGTCACGCACGACGCTACAAAACGCTTCATGCTCTACAAGTCTGCGCTCGAAGTCAAGGACACAGGGACGCCTGTTTCCGTCGTCCGTACAAGCCCGCTCGGACGTCTGCAACATGTGCGTGTTCAATGCGAAGTCATCTACTCTGATACTGGCCGAAGCATAGCTCACCGTAAGTTACCACCTTTTTGGATCGCACGCTCGTGTCAACAAATGTTTTGAAAACATTATGCTTTCCGTTCAATTTTTTGACAAGCGTATCGTGTGGAATTCATGCCTATTCGACAAAGGTTGTCAGAATTCGCCGTGAAACTCGATCGGCTTTTCGGTTTAACGGCCGTCGCGGGCCGGCAGTGGCTCAACCGTCCGGCCGGGATGGGTGTGTCGGGCAGTCGTCTTATGGAGGTTGGCGAACATCTCTTCGGCTCCGCCGAGCGTTTTCAGACCAGCTTCCGTGACACCGCCTGGCACGCAAATTTGTTCAAGGACCTGACCGAAGTCCGCACCCTGCTCGAGCAAAGCCGCTAACCCAATCAGTGTGTTGGTCACGAGTGACTCCGTTTCGGCATAGGGGATACCGCTGATGCGGCTGGCCGCCGTCGCCCATGCTTGACAGAGAAAAGCGAAGAACGCAGGGCCGCAGCTCGTGAGGTCTGAGCAGACGCGGACATCCGCGTCGCGCACCACGTAGGGCTGGCCGATACGTGAAAGCTTGCATTCGATCGCCTGTTGCACTGCGCGCTCCACGTTGTCTGGGTAGGTGATGAGCACGACACCCTTGTGTACCGATTGCGTCAGACTTGGCACAATTTTGATGGGCGTGGCTTTGGTCAGCCTCTGCCAGCTGGCGAGATCGACCGTGCTGATGGTCGTGAGCAACAGTTGTTCCGCCGTAAGGTGTGGCCCCACTTGTTCGGCGACGCGTTCGCCGTCGATGGCTTTTGTACAGACGAAGACCGCGTCGGAGAGCGCGGCGATTTGCTGTATCGTGTCACAAACGACGATCTGCGGACAGCTCGCCGCCACGGCCTCAGCCTTCGCGCGCGATCGGTTATATACGTAAACGGTCTCGCCGGACGTCTCCGCGAACGCCCTTGCCAACATGCCGCCCATGTGGCCGGTGCCGATGATTCCGATGGTCATGTGCCGCCACCTCCGATGCGATCTCGCTTTTGTCATTCATATTCAGCGAGCCTGGCCGATAGTCCGGACTGCCCTTTTGCCTGCACAGAATTCATCGAAACAGGCAAAACACTTTTTGCACAGGAAGTGGTCTGGTACAATACAACTTGTGAACACAACACCCGTGTAGATAGACAAGCAGGAGATGGGAGGTCTTTTCGTGCCAAAACGAACAATTGAAGACGTCACATGGCATGGTAAGCGTGCGCTGGTTCGTGTCGACTTCAACGTCCCGATGAACGATGGAGGCGAAATCACGGACGACACGCGTATTCGCGCTGCATTGCCGACGATTACATATCTGTCTGACCACGGCGCTCGAGTCGTCCTCATGAGCCATCTTGGGCGGCCCAAAGGCGAGCGCAACGAGAAGTATTCTTTGGCTCGGGTCGCGCATCATCTGCAATCGCTTTTGCCGGGCAAACGCGTATCGTTCTGTCAAGATGCGATTGGCGAGACGGCGGAACAAGCCGTTGCAGCTTTGTCCGATGGCGACATTCTCGTTTTGGAGAATGTGCGGTTTTATCCGGGCGAAGAGAAGAACGACCCAGACCTGGCCAAAGAGCTGGCGAAGCTTGGCGATGTGTTCGTCAACGACGCATTTGGAACTGCGCACCGCGCACACGCATCGACGGCGGGCATCGCGGATTACTTGCCGTGTGTCGCAGGCTTTTTGATGGAAAAGGAAGTTGGCGTCATGGGCAAGGCGTTGGCCAATCCGGAACGGCCATTTGTCGCCATCATTGGCGGTGCCAAGGTGTCGGATAAAATCAGCGTGATCGAAAATCTGCTTCCGAAAGTCGATGCGCTGCTCATTGGCGGTGGTATGGCAAACACCTTCCTCGCCGTGCAGGGTTACGATATGGGCAAGTCGCTCGTCGAGGCGGACGCGAAAGAGACGGCAGCTCGCCTACTTGAGCTTGCCAAACAACATAACAGCCGTCTGTTGCTTCCGGTTGACGTCGTAGCCGCGAAGGCGTTCGCTGCAGATGCTGAATATGCGGTGCGCAAGGTCGATGCGGTGCAAGCTGATGAGATGGCGCTCGACATTGGCCCGGAGACGGTGGAGCAGTATCAGGCGGAAATCCGTGACGCAAAGACAGTCATTTGGAACGGGCCGATGGGTGTGTTCGAGATGCCGGCATTTGCTAAGGGCACGTTCGCCATTGCGGAAGCGATGACCGAAGCAAACGCGACAACCATCGTCGGCGGTGGAGATTCTGTCGCAGCTGTCGAGCAAGCAGGTGTTGCGGTAAAGATGTCGCACGTGTCGACGGGTGGCGGCGCATCTCTTGAGTTTCTCGAAGGCAAGCTGTTGCCAGGGGTTGCGGTCATCGAAGAGAAGTGACTTCGGCCAATTGAGGAAGGGGGCACGTCCATGGCAAGAACACCACTGCTTATGGGCAATTGGAAAATGTACAAGACGGTCGCCGAAGCGCGGTCGTTCGCAGAATCGCTGGGGCAGCACTCGGCAAAGCTTGCCGACGGGATCGAATACGCCATCTGCGCGCCGTATACGGCTCTTCATGTTTTGCGCGTGATGTTACCGGCGAACGTGAGCATCGGGGCACAGAATGTGTATCCGGAAAAGGAGGGGGCCTACACGGGCGAAATCGCGCCGGGTATGCTTGCCGAATTCGGGACGCGATACGTCCTGGCTGGACACTCTGAGCGCCGCATGCTATTCAATGAATCGGATCAGATGGTCAACCACAAGGTTCGCGCCATTGTAGAGGCTGGTATGGTTCCTGTTTTGTGTGTCGGCGAGAATTCCTCGCAAAAGCAGGACGGCATTACGAAGGAAGTCGTTACAGGCCAGGTGCAGAAAGGGCTAGATGGACTTTCGGCCGATCAGGTTGTCGGAGCCGTGATTGCCTACGAGCCCGTCTGGGCGATTGGATCGGGCAAGACGGCGACGCCTGAGGATGCGCAGTATGTCGCGAGCGAAATTCGCGCGCTCGTTGCGGATTTGTTTGGCGAAGATGCGGCGGCTTCGGTGCGCATTCTTTACGGTGGCAGTGTGAAGCCTGACAATGTTGCGTCGTTCGTTCGTGAGGCGGACATCGATGGCGCGTTGGTCGGGGGTGCCAGCTTAGATCCGACCTCGTTCATTGAGATGGCGCAAGCGCTCAAGGAGGTTGTCTGATGGCGGACGCGACGTTTGCACACCGGTCCCGTCCAAGTGGCAGAGGCCCGGTGGCCCTGATTATTCTGGATGGTTTCGGTCTCAACCCGGTGCATGAAGGCAATGCGGTGTATCTTGCAAAGACCCCAACGTTTGATCATCTTTGGCAGACATACCCTCATACGCAACTGCAGGCGAGTGGTGAAGCGGTTGGGCTGCCGGACGGCCAGTTTGGCAATTCTGAGGTCGGTCACTCGAACATTGGTGCCGGACGTGTGCTGTACCAGGACTTGACCAAAATCACGAAAGCCATTCGCGAGGGCGACTTTTATCAAAACGACGTGTTGAAGCGGGCGATGAATGCTGCTGTTCGCAAGAACAAGACCCTGCATCTTTGCGGCCTGGTCTCCGATGGCGGTGTCCACAGCCACGTGAATCATCTGCTGGCGCTATTGCGCATGGCCGCCGGCCTAAACGTCCAAAAGGTTGCCGTCCATGCGTTTCTGGACGGCCGTGACACGTCGCCAAAGACTGGCGCTGGCTTCATCCGGCAAGTGGAGTCGCTGATGGCCGATCTTCGCGTTGGGCAAATTGCAACCGTCGTCGGCCGCTATTATGCGATGGATCGGGATCGGCGCTGGGAGCGCGTCGCCAAAGCGTATCACGCGATGGTGCATGGGGAAGGCGAGAAAGCGACGCGTCTCGCAGAAGCGGTGGAACAGAGTTACGCCAACGATGTCACCGACGAATTCGTCCTGCCGATCGTCCATGTGGATGCGCAAGGCGAGCCTGTCGCCAAGGTGGAAGACGGCGATTCGCTCATCTTCTTCAACTTCCGGCCGGATCGCGCGATTCAGTTGTCGCAGGCATTTACAGACCGCGAGTTTAGCGGTTTCGATCGCGGCGCGAATCCGCCGTCTGTGCACTTTGTTTCGATGACCAAGTACAGCGATACGGTCGGCGGCGAGATCGCCTTTCCGCCGGACAGTCCGCACGACACCTATGGCGAGGTGGTGTCGCGGGCGGGACTGACGCAGTTGCGCATTGCCGAAACGGAGAAGTTCCCGCATGTGACATTCTTCTTCTCTGGCGGCCGCGAGGCGGAGTTTCCAGGTGAAGAGCGGATTCTCATTCCGTCGCCGAAAGTCGCAACCTACGACCTCAAACCGGAGATGAGTGCGTACGAGGTGGCAGAAGCGGCAGCCAAGCGGATGCGATCCGGCGAGATCGACACGATGATCTTGAACTTTGCGAACCCGGATATGGTTGGCCATACAGGATCGCTCGAAGCGGCGATCAAGGCCTGCGAAGCGGTCGACGAATGTCTGAAGACAGTGTTGGATGCCATCGCTGCCGTCAATGGTGTGGCCATCGTTACGGCTGATCACGGCAATGCGGATATCATGGTGTTTCCGGATACGCATGAAGTTTGTACAACGCATACGACGAACCCGGTGCCATGCATCGTCACCTTACCAGGGGTAGAGCTGCGTTCGGATGGCATTCTGGCCGATTTGGCGCCGACGCTGCTCGATTTATTGGGGGTGGAGCAACCTCAGGCCATGACAGGTAAGTCGCTGATCGTCAAGTAAATCACGTTTTCTTGGCCAAGCGGATTGGTGCAGCGCGGGCGGATATGTCCGCCCGGTTGACATTGGTAAGCCCTGCGCGGGGAATATGACTCGCGCGGAAATTGACATGACAAGGAGTGGATCGGAATGTCCGAGATTTTTGACGTACATGCCCGTGAGGTGCTCGATTCGCGCGGCAACCCGACGGTCGAAGTAGAAGTTGAACTGGAAAGCGGCGCGATTGGTCGTGCCATCGTTCCGTCCGGCGCTTCGACGGGGGCGCATGAGGCTGTCGAGTTGCGCGATGGTGACAAGGGGCGCTATTTAGGCAAGGGCGTCTTGAATGCGGTCAAGAATGTCAACGAAGTGATCACGCCGGAACTCATCGGCGAGGAAGCATTGGATCAAGTCGCGATCGACGATTTGTTGATTGGTCTTGATGGCACGCCAAACAAGGGCAAACTTGGCGCGAATGCAATTTTGACTGTATCTATGGCTGTCGCGAAGGCTGCGGCTGCTGAACTCGGCGTGCCGCTGTACCGCTATCTCGGAGGCTTCTATGCGCGCACGTTGCCGACACCGATGATGAACATCTTGAATGGCGGAAAGCATGCGGACAACACGGTCGATATCCAAGAGTTCATGGTCGTCCCGCACGGAGCTGAGACGTTCCGCGAGGCTCTGCGCATGGGCGCTGAGATCTTCCATAACTTGAAGAAAGTGCTCGCCGATAAGGGCTTGGCGACGACCGTCGGTGACGAGGGCGGCTTTGCACCCAACCTGAAGACGAACGAAGAAGCGATTCAAATCATCGTCGAGGCCATCGAGAAGGCTGGTTACAAGCCCGGCGAACAGGCTTCCATCGCACTCGATGTCGCGTCGACCGAGTTGTACAAAGACGGCTTGTATCATTTTGAAGGCGAAGGTGTTACCCGTTCGGCAGACGAGTTGATTGCCTACTATGAGGCTCTTCTCGGCAAGTACCCAATCGTGTCCATCGAGGATGGCTTGTCTGAAGACGACTGGGGCGGCTGGGCGAAGTTGACGAAGGCGCTCGGCAACAAGTTGCAACTGGTTGGCGACGATCTGTTCGTGACGAACGTGCAGCGTCTACAGCAAGGCATTGCACAGGGCGTGGGCAACTCGATTCTCGTCAAGGTCAACCAGATTGGCACTTTGACGGAGACGTTTGCGGCTATTGAGATGGCGAAGCGCGCTCGTTATACGTCCATCATCTCGCACCGCTCCGGCGAGAGCGAGGACACAACCATCGCCGACATCGCTGTTGCAACCAACGCGGGCCAAATTAAGACCGGCGCACCTAGCCGCACCGACCGCGTGGCCAAGTACAACCAATTGCTGCGGATCGAGGAAGAACTTGGTGGTGCTGCGCAGTACGCGGGTAAAGCAGCGTTTTTGCACGCTTGACAAGCGTGCTAGACTAAGACTGGAAAACAACGTGGAGCGGAGGTGACAAGCAGATGATGTTAGCAGCGAAAATCGTCCTCGTGGCGTTGTGCGCGTTGCTCGTCCTTGTCATCCTGCTCCAATCGGGTAGAAGTGCGGGGTTGTCGGGTGTCATCACCGGCGGATCGAATCAAACCTCAAACCGTCGGGCCAAGGGACTCGATTCGTTTCTTGGCAAGGTGACGGTCGTATTGGCCATTCTGTTGTTCTTGGTGACGATGCTGATTGCGGCCTTTTACCACTACAATATTCACTGATCAGTCGAAACGGGATTTTGTATGTACAAGGGGCTGCTCGCTGTACATCCTATGTGATGACAGAGGGCGGGCCCCTTTTTCGCGCGACGGTGCGAGCTATGATCGGAGTGATAGAGTTGGGAAAGAAACAAGGATTCTTAATCATCGCGATTTTTATCTTATCGCTTGACCTGCGTCCGCCCATCACGTCGATAGGCCCGCTGATGACGCAAATTCAGCACGCCTTGCACATGAATTCCTTGACCGCAAGTCTGCTGACCGCCATCCCGGTTTTTTGCATGGGGGTTTTTGCGCCGCTCACAAGTACGGTTGGCGACAGAATGGGTATTGATCGGGCGATCTTTGCTTGTATGGCACTCATCGGCTTGGCGACTTTGCTTCGTTTCTTCGTGCACGCTTCGCCCCTGTTGTTGATTTCCGCATTTCTCGCCGGGGTGGGCATCGCCGTCATCGGCCCTTTGCTGTCCGGTTTTATCAAAGAACATTTTCCTGACCGTGCGGCGGCCATCATCGGGATTTACTCGGTCGGTATCGGTGTAGGTGCCACCGTCAGTGCCGGTTTGTCGATCCCGCTGGTATCAACGCTCCACTCTTGGCAGGCATCCTTGGGGACGTGGACCGTGCTCGCCGCACTCGGACTGGTGATCTGGGTGCCTGTGCTCGTCGCGGATCGCGGTTTTCGCGATGAGGAGCAGGCCAAGGGAAAGCTGCCATGGAACGTCGGGCGGGCTTGGCTTCTGCTGATTGCGTTCGGCTTGCAGTCTGGCATATATTACTCAGTCACGACCTGGTTGGCGCCGCAGGCAGAGCAAACAGGGTATTCGGCTGCCGGAGCGGGCGTGGTGCTCACGACGTTCTCCATCATCCAGATGTTCTCGAGCCTCGTCATCCCGATGCTCGTGCACCGCAGCAACAAGCGAACACCTTGGCTGATGGCTTGTGCAGTGTTTTCGATCATCGGTTTGGCGCTGTGTGCAATGCCACTTGCCATGATCGGCCCTTGGATAGCCGATGTCTTTTTGGGAATCGGCCTCGGCGGCCTCTTTCCCATTCTCCTCATTCTGCCGCTCGACGAGGCTTCGACGGGCGATGAGGCCAGCCGTTGGACGGCCATGATGCAGTGCGGCGGCTATATCATGTCCGGCGTCGTTCCGATGCTTGCAGGAGCTATCGAGGACGCAACAGGAAGTTATCATCAGTCGTTTTGGCTGCTGGTCGCGCTGGCCGCAGGTTTGTTTGTCTGTTCCTATTTTCTGAAGCCAAGGCCGCAGCAAATGACTGATCGCGTACGGTAAAACTTTCTACGGCAAGGGGTGGCGATCTCGCCTATTTGTGTCCATACTAGTACAGACATTACGTATCGGTTCGCGCTCAGGCGAGTCTGACGATGGAGTGAGTTCCCTTGCAGAGAGAACAACTGCTCGATTATATGGCCAGCGATATCTATTCGCCGCTGACCGCGCAAGAATTGTGTGAAGTCTTCGACGTCGAGCGGGCGTCGGAGTTTCGGGACTTCTTGAAGCTGCTAAACGAGATGGAAGACAACGGCGACATCATGCGCACAAAGAATAACCGCTACGCCTTGCCCGAGCAGATGAACCTGATTGTCGGGCGATTGCAGATGAAGGCTCGCGGATTTGGCTTTGTCATTCCAGAGCAGGAGTCGGAAACGGACATCTACATCCCGGCTACAGAATTGAATGGCGCCATGAGTGGCGACAAGGTTTTGGCGCGGGTGCGCGATACTCGTGGCAAAACAGGTGCTCATCGCGAAGGCGTGATCGTCAAAGTGGTGGATCGCGCCCATGAGCGCATCGTCGGGAAAATTGCCTTATATGCGTCGCATGCGTTCGTGACACCGCTCGACAAACGCTTCGCCGACGATATCTTTGTGCCGAAAGAGGATGTGCACGGCGCACACGACGGCTACGTTGTGGTCGTCGAGTTGACGTCGTATCCTTCCGCCACGCACGGACCGGTGGGCCGCGTTGTCGAGGTGCTCGGCCACCCCGACGAGCCAGGTGTCGATATCCTGTCGGTCATCCGCAAGTACGGGCTGCCTGAGCAATTTCCCGAGCAGGTGTTGCGTGCGGCGGAGGAGATACCTATCGAAATCGATCCCGCGGAAATTGCCAAGCGACGCGACTTGCGCGACGAAGTCATCGTCACCATCGACGGCGACGACGCGAAGGACTTGGATGACGCGGTCCACGTAAAAGTACTGGCAAACGGCCATTACGAGCTCGGCGTGCATATCGCCGACGTCGGCTATTACGTGAAAGAGGGCAGCGCGATCGACAAAGAGGCGTTTCGGCGAGGGACAAGCGTGTATCTCGTCGATCGCGTCATTCCCATGTTGCCACAGCGCTTGTCGAACAACATCTGCTCGCTCAATCCGCAAGTGGATAGGCTGACGATGTCGTGTGTCATGGAGATCGACGGGCAGGGCCGCATCGTTCATCACGACATCTTTCCAAGCGTCATCCGGACGGCCGCGCGCATGACGTATAACAACGTGCGTCGGATTTTGGTTGAGCGCGATCCAGAACTGCGCCGCAAATACGAAGCGCTCGTGCCGATGTTCGAGCTGATGGAACAGTTGGCGCTGATCCTGCGCGAAAAGCGCATGCGCCGCGGGGCTGTGGACTTTGACTTCGACGAAATTTATGTGAAAGTGAACGATCTCGGCGAGCCTGTCGACATTGTGCCCCGCCAACGCTCAATTGCAGAGCGGCTGATCGAGGAATTTATGTTGGCGGCCAATGAAACGGTCGCGGAGCATTTTCATTGGATGGGTGTGCCGTTCGTGTATCGGATTCACGAGGAACCCGATGCGGCTAAGATGCTGGACTTGAACGCGTTTTTGCACAACTTTGGGTATCACCTCAAGGGTGCAGGCGGCAGTAAAGTGCACCCTCGGGCACTGCAGGAAGTTCTGAGTGAAGTGGAAGGTACACGTGAGGCCCGCATGATTTCCACGGTGATGCTCCGATCGATGCAGCAGGCGAAATACCGGCCGGAATGCACAGGTCACTTTGGTTTGGCGGCGGAATACTATACGCACTTCACTTCGCCAATTCGGCGTTATCCAGACTTGACCATCCACCGTATCATGCGCGAAGTGCTGAGTGGCGGTTTGTCTCCAGAGCGCGAAGAGACGCTGCGCGAGTTTGTCGCGGAAGCGAGCCGTCAGTCGAGCGAACGCGAGCGGATCGCACAAGATGCGGAGCGTGAAGTCGATCAGCTCAAGATGGTCGAATACATGCAGGCGCATATCGACGAGGAGTTCGATGGCATCATCACGAGCGCGACGCAATTCGGTTTGTTTGTGCAGCTCGACAACGGCGTCGAAGGCCTGATTCACATCAGTGCCCTTGATGACGATTATTACGTCCTCAATGAACGGCAGATGGCGCTTATCGGGGAGCGAACGCGTCGCGTGTTTCGGATTGGCGATCCGGTCCGGGTTGTGGTGGCGCGTGCCAGCAAGGAAGAGTTGCGCATTGACTTTGGCCTTGTCGCGCATTTGCGCGAAGCGACGTTTGTGGGCGGCGAAGGTGGCGACGCCATCATCTATGACGAGGATCTGTCGCCCAAGGAGCGTCGCGAGAGTATTCGCCGCCGCGAATCGATGTCCGGTGAGAAAGGCAGGGGCCAGCGCGATCGCGGTATGGGTGGGCGTAACCGGCGAGATAAGCTGAGTGGGCGAACAGTGCGCGGCGGCACAGACCGTGCCGGACGCCGTCGGGACGCGGTGCCAAGCGCGGATCATGAAGATCCAATCATCGACGTTCGACATGCGGCTTCGCCCCCAGATATGCCCTATGACGAGTGGGATGCGGAGTTTCCGGATGCACGTGCGCTTCGTGAAGCAGAGGGAAGTCGTGGCAAACGCCAGCGGCAGAGCGCGGCGGATCGGTTCGCGAAGTGGGATCGGGAAACGGGAGGAGGCGACGGCCATAGGCGCGGTGAGCGCAGGACCGGGGGTTATCGCACGTGGCCGGCCCGAGATGAGCAGGCGGGCGGTCGGAAGGCGACGCGCAAGACTGGCGGGCGCAAGCAGGGAGACCGGGTGGCCGCGGAGGTGGCGGATCGTCCAAAGCGTGCGAAATCGGGGAAGGCACTGGTGGGGACGGGCGCACCTGCAGCTGGCAGAGGCAAACCGAAACGGGCCAAGGGTAAACCGGGAGGCAAGCGCGGGCGAAGGTGAGTTTGGGTCCAAGGGCTGCACATGCATCTATCGGATGCGGATTGCCTTGCTCGCTCTTGTGAGCCGTGTTATGATGAACTCTACGCTATATCATTGAAGCGGCTCTGGAGTGACACGTATGGCAAAGTCCGGTGAGGGAAAAATTCTTGCGCAAAATCGAAAAGCGTACCACGATTATTTCATCGAGGAGACGTTCGAGGCTGGCCTTGTGCTCACCGGCACAGAGATTAAGTCCATGCGTAAAGGTTCGGTCAGCTTGCGCGATGCGTACGCGCGAGTCGAAAAGGGCGAGGTGTTTATTCACAACATGCACATCGCCCCTTATGAGCAAGGCAATCGATTTAATCACGATCCGTTGCGAACCCGCAAGTGCTTGCTCCATCGCAAGGAGATCAATTATCTGTTCGGAGCTGTTCGCGAACGCGGAGTTACGCTCGTGCCGACAAAGATTTATCTGAAGAACGGATTTGCCAAGGTGGAACTGGGACTCGCCAAAGGCAAGAAGCTCCACGATAAGCGCGAGACGATGAAGAAACGCGATGCCAACCGCGAAATCGAGCGAGCACTGCGGGATCGTCAACGTGGATGACTTGGATGTTGGTGACCAAACAGCTTCTGTCTGGACAGTCCGGATGCGATTGGACAGATCAACAGCATTCTACGGTTGTCAGAAACTGTGGTTGGTGTTAGACTGATATACGTCAGTTCGGCAAGAACACTCTCGGCGATTAGCGATACAATCCCAAAACGCGGGGGCGTTTTGGATTCGACGGGGATTGTTCGAGCATGGACGGCGGGCCGTGGGGCTGCGCACACGTTAATCACGCAGGTCTAAGTTTAACTGGCAAAGCTAATCGCTTTACCTCACAAAGCAAGATCGCTCTCGCTGCCTAATCGCACGAGACCGTTACATGACGCGTTGCCTGTGCGCGCCGTGTAACGTCACCTGAGCAGGCTAGTCGGTGCCTATGTTCGCGGGGCATCGGCGAAACCATAGCGAACTCGCCTGTACACCAGCGTGATCGTCCGCGGGTGGCAGGGACATCAGTAGACGGTCTACGCCCGTAGATGTGCATGTAGCGAGATCTTCGGACGCGGGTTCGATTCCCGTCGCCTCCACCATCCGAAATCCGGGCGAAGCACAGAAAAATGTGCTTCGCTCTTTTCATGTAAGGATCCGGGCCCATCAAGGGGCTCGGCCAGAAATAAACCTGTATCTGGCGGGTTTCCGGATCAAAGATCATATGTGACACGAAAGCACGTATCATCTCACGACGCTGCTTGTTCGTCCCCGCTTGCATCACGTTAGAGAAGTCTTCGAGCAAAGTCCGCAACTCCAATTCGGTAATGGGACGGATGGGCTGTACTTCGACCAGCAAAGCCGCCTTCTTACGTTCCAACCGCTCCTTCTCGGCTTCAACGGTCTTAAACGCTTCAGCCAAGGTTGTTGAAGGGCCGGTCATTTGAATCGTTGCGAGGAGGTTGTTCATCTTTCTCTGGGCTTGCTCAATGTGAGCGTCAAATAGTGCACACCTAGCGCCAGCGTGCCTGGTGCGAGATGATCCCCCCAGAATCCGACCATGGAGGGATCATCGTGACGAAGGCG
>NZ_SORF01000015.1 GCF_004366795.1 Alicyclobacillus sacchari
AAACTCTCAATGAAATCTCACTATCCCGCATACGCGAGACAGATAAACTGGCGTGGTGTGTGTTTAGTTTTCAAGGAGCGACGCTGCCGTTCGAGGCAGCCCAATCAATATATCACAGCTTACACTTCATCGTCAATCGGTAAGTTTTGCATCGCTCACTCGCTGGCGAGAAACAGCTTCTTACCGACTGTGCTGCTTGGCGTCGCAAACTGCGCCGTCCGAAGCGGCATCGACTACTATACTACGCAGTCTCACGTTTGTCCACTAGAAGATGTTGGTGCAAAGCCATCATCTGAAGTGAACCTGAAGACGCGTAACTCTGCAAGATGAAGGCCGCTGAATCAGCGGCGAAAAGGATGTTAACACCTTTTGATACAAGTGTCAATATATCAAAATAAAAGTTAAAGGGGACTGTCCACCAGTTCAGCGATAGAACTGTGTCCAGCCCCCAATTTCCTGAAATCCAAGGCGATAATAAATCTCGCCCGCTTTGGGATTATCATAGAACAAACAAAGCCTCTTCCCGCGTTCGTCGTACGTTTCGCAGATTTTAGCCACGCACTGCGTGGCATATCCTTGTCCACGGTACAAAGGCCTTGTACATACACCTACAACCATTGCCGAAAGCGAATTCTCAGCGACAGTTGAAGCGGCCGATGCGAGTTCTCCCGCTTCGCCGGGAACAAAATAGTGGAGTCCTGTACGCGACTGAATGGACTGTCTGAGACTTTCTCGCGTCGTTGTACTATCCGCAAACTCCACGATGGTACGCCGCAACTGTAACAGCGCATCAACGTGATCGAGTGTCGCCTCTTGCACCAGCGACGTATCGATGTGTGGACGGGGCGCACCAGGTTTGCGTTCTGCAAAGTGAAACTCTCGCGTGCGACTTGGTATGTACCCAGCTTGCTTCCGAAACGTCGCAAGCGACAGCGAATCTCCCTGAAGCAACGTCCATGCAGTGTTTGCCGAAAGAATGCGCACAGCTTCCTCGGAGCCTTCTCCCGTTTCTGTTGAGTAAATAAAGCTGCCAAAGTAGCGTAGGAGCACGGTGCGCACATCGCCCCTATCGTCGATGTACCCCCACACTTCCTGAAAGGGCACATCATATCCGTGTGCCTCGATATCACCAAGCAGAAACAGATTCTGCGACGGTCTGCGCGTCAAGAACGGCAACACCCGGTCGTGATCGCACGCGGTCAACTTCCGGAACATTCTTTTCCCTCATTTCCCGATCCGCCGCAGTAACCGGCAGCCAAAACATATTTCGTTATTCCTTAACGAGTGCGTTCACCACGATAAAGCAAAGCCCTACAAAGACCGCAAACGCAAGGTACATGGCTCCTGTATGAACTAGAAACGTCCAAAGCACGTTGGTCATCGGCGTCTCCTCCTCGGATCCTCATCGTAGCAAACTGGAACCACGATCTCCAGTGGGCGGTATGTAGAACCGCCCACTGCGACAACACTCACTCAACTTTGTGAATCGGCTTCGTCAGTGTCGTCGTCCCCAATCACACGGCTGACGGAAGCCACTTCCTGTCCCTCGTCTACGTTAATCAATCGCACGCCTTGTGTATTCCTGCTCTGCGTAGAAATGTCGCGCACATGAATACGTATTGCGACGCCCGATTGCGAGATGATCATCAAGTCGTCATCCGCCGTCACCATGCACATTTCAATCGCCTGCCCGTTCTTTGGCGTGCAATTGATGGTCTTAATCCCTTTGCCGCCTCTGGACTGGGCACGATACTCCTGCACCGGCGTACGCTTGCCGTAACCGCGGGACGTGACCACAAGGACATCGTGATCGTCTTCTGCAATGTCCATTGCGATCACCTCGTCCTTCGCGCCCAGCGAAATGCCTTTGACACCCGTAGCGGCACGCCCCATCGGACGTACATCGGTCTCGGGGAAACGGATCGCCAGGCCCAGGCGAGTCACCATCATGATTTCCTTCGATCCGTCTGTCAACTTAACTCCGACCACATCGTCGTCATCGCGAAGATTGATCGCAATCAAGCCATTCTTGCGGATGTTGGAATACTCGCTTAGCGGCGTCTTTTTGACAATTCCCTGCCGGGTGGCAAAGACGAGATTGATCCCGTCAATCTCGGACGGGTCCAACGATTTTACCGGAATCACGGCGTTGATTTTCTCGTCTTGCTCGACGTTCAGCAAATTCACGATAGGAATACCGCGCGCCTGCCTGCTGAACTCAGGTACGTCATAGGCCTTAATCGCGTACATGCGCCCACGATTCGTGAAAAACAAGAGGTAATCGTGCGTCGACGTGACGTGTAACCCCTCGACGAAGTCCTCATCGCGCGTTCCCATCAGCGACATGCCACGGCCCCCGCGTTTCTGACTGTGGTACGTCGAAAGCGGAATCCTTTTAATGTAGCCGCGATGCGTAATGGCGATCACGACGTCATGTACGGGAATCAAGTCTTCCTCGTTAATCTCGCCCTCTGCCGCGATGATCTTCGACTTCCGATCATCACCATACTTATCCCGAATCTCCAGCAATTCGTTGCGGATGACACCCAAGAGCAGTGACTCGTCGGCAAGGATCGAGCGCAAATAGCGAATGCGCTCCATCAACTCTGCATATTCCTGCTCAATTTTCTCCCGCTCCAAACCTGTCAACCGTTGCAAGCGCATGTCGAGAATCGCTTGTGCCTGTTCCTCGGACAGACCGAATGAAGTCATCAACCCTTCGCGCGCTTCATCGACCGTCTGCGACGCGCGAATGAGTGCGATGACGGCATCAAGGTGATCAAGGGCAATCCGCAAACCTTCGAGGATGTGGGCCCGTGCTTCCGCCTTGTTCAAGTCGTACTGCGTACGCCGACGTACAACTTCGCGTTGGTGATTGAGATAATGAACCAATGTCTCCCGAAGCGTTAGAATCTTTGGTTCGCCGTTCACCAAGGCCAAGTTGATGACACCGAAGCTCGCCTGCAAACTCGTGTGTTTGAAGAGATTGTTCAGCACAACCTGTGGGCGCACGTCACGGCGCAACTCGATCACGACACGCATGCCCTTGCGGTCACTTTCGTCGCGCAAATCGGTAATACCATCGACCTTCTTGTCGCGCACCAGTTCCGCAATCTTCTCGACGATTCGGGCTTTATTCTGCTGGTATGGAATCTCCGTGACGACAATTCGCGTTTTGCCCGCAGACATCTCTTCAAAATGCGTGACGGCACGAACCGTGATGGACCCCCGCCCTGTCTCATACGCTTTGCGGATCCCATCACGGCCGAGAATCAAGCCGCCCGTGGGAAAGTCTGGACCTTTAATCACCTTCATCAGGTCATCCACCGTTGCCTCGGGCCTGTCGATAAGCATGATGACCCCATCGATGACCTCACGCAAATTGTGCGGCGGAATGTTGGTCGCCATACCAACGGCGATCCCACTCGATCCGTTAACAAGCAAATTTGGAAACCGCGAAGGCAAAACGACGGGTTCCTGCTCCTGCTCGTCGTAGTTCGGGATAAAATCGACCGTCTCTTTGTTGATATCGCGCAGCAACTCCAGCGCGATCGCAGACATACGAGATTCTGTATAACGCATGGCGGCGGCTGAGTCACCGTCGATGGAGCCGAAGTTACCATGGCCATCGACCAGCGGATATCGCGTCGAAAAGTCCTGTGCGAGACGCACCAATGCGTCGTACACGGCCGTATCGCCATGCGGGTGAAATTTACCAAGAACGTCGCCGACGATGCGCGACGACTTTTTGTATGGCTTGTCCGGCGTCATGCCGGCATCGTACATCGCATATAAAATCCGCCTGTGAACAGGCTTGAGGCCATCGCGAACATCGGGAATTGCCCGAGCAACGATGACGCTCATTGCGTAATCCATAAACGAGTTCCGCAACTCCTGGCTGATATCGATCGGTAGGACGCCGCGAGAACTATTCTGTTCTGCCATGTCATTCACCCCTCATCGGAATTTTCCCGTCTGGGTTCCCCTGGCGGACTGCCGTCACACGTCGAGGTTCCGCACATAACGCGCGTGCTCTGCAATGAAATCTCGGCGTGGTTCGACCTTGTCGCCCATCAAGGTGCTAAAGATCATGTCGGCGTCCATCGCGTCTTCCATCGTGACTTGCAGCAATGTACGAGACTCTGGGTCCATCGTCGTTTCCCAGAGTTGGTCGGCATTCATTTCCCCGAGGCCCTTGTACCGCTGCAACTTCACGCCCTGTCTGCCCATTTCTTGCAACGCTTGCTCCAGTTGCGCATCGGAGTAGGCGTAGCGAATCACTTTGCCCTTCTCAATCTTGTAGAGTGGCGGTTGTGCGATATAGATATAGCCGGCATCGATGAGCGGCCGCATAAAGCGATAGAACAACGTCAACAGCAGGATGCGAATATGGCTGCCGTCGTGATCGGCATCTGTCATAATGACGATTTTGTGATAACGGGCTTTGCTCAAATCAAACTCGTCGCCGATACCGGTGCCACATGCGGTAATAATGGCCCTGATTTCTTCGTTGGACAACACCTTGTCCAAGCGGGCCTTTTCGACGTTGATAATCTTCCCCCGCAGCGGCAAGATGGCTTGTGTTTGCGGATCTCGCCCACCCTTTGCCGATCCCCCGGCCGAATCACCCTCGACGAGATACAATTCCGAGACTTCTGGGTCCTTTGAAACGCAATCCGTCAACTTTCCAGGCAAACTCGTGACTTCCATCTTTTTGTTGCGAGTAAGTTCGCGAGCCCGTTTAGCTGCCTCTCGGGCACGTGCGGCAAGCACACACTTTTCGAGAATCCTGCGAGCCACAGACGGATTCTCCTCGAGGAAGATTTGTAGCCGCTCTCCGAACAGACTTTCGACGATCCCGCGGACTTCGCTGTTACCCAGCTTTGTCTTGGTTTGTCCCTCAAATTGTGGCTCCGGAACTTTCACACTGACAACGGCTGTAAGCCCTTCGCGGACGTCATCGCCTGTCAGACTGCCGTCACTGCCTTTAACGAGGTTATTGCGACGACCATAATCGTTGATAATACGGGTCAGTGCGCTCTTAAAACCGGCTTCGTGGGTACCACCCTCGCCGGTGTTGATGTTGTTTGCAAACGAGTACAAGGTCGAACTGTAGCCGTCGTTATACTGCAATGCAATCTCGACCGTGACCTCTTCTTTCACGCCCTGTACGTAAATCGGCTCAGGAAACAAGACGTCCTTTGAGTGGTTCAGATAGAGAACGAACTCTTTGACACCACCTTCGTAGTGGTACTCGAAACGCTTCCCGCCCTCGCGCTCATCCTCGAGCACAATCTCGAGCCCGGCGTTTAAAAACGCCAGTTCCCGTAAGCGATTTTGCAGCGTCTCCGCTGAAAACTCCGTCGTTTCCGTGAAAATCTCTGGATCCGGCCGGAACGTGACAGTTGTGCCTGTTCGATTCGTCTCCCCGACAATCTTTAAGTCGTACAGCGGAGTCCCGCGCTCGTATTCTTGTACGTGAATCTTGCCGTCCCGATGGACTTCAACTTTCAGCCATTCAGACAAAGCGTTCACAACGGATGCACCGACACCGTGCAAACCACCTGATACTTTATATCCGGCACCGCCAAACTTGCCACCTGCGTGTAGGACAGTTAAGGCCGTTTCCACCGCGGGCCGCCCTGTCTTGGCGTGAATCCCGACGGGAAACCCGGCGCCGTTGTCTATGACACTGACGCTATTATCCGGGTGAACCTGGACGACGATCCTCGTGCATCGCCCCGCCAGTGCTTCGTCGACGGCGTTGTCGACAATTTCCCAGACCAGATGGTGCAGGCCTTTGACACTGGTCGATCCGATGTACATACCAGGGCGTTTCCGCACAGCCTGCAAGCCTTCCAGGACCTCTATTTGCGACTCGTCGTACACTTGTTCTGACAACTAGGTTCCCTCCACACTCACGTCAAGACAGAGCAAAGCCTCTCGGATGTTCATCTTTACAGAATCACCGAGTTTTTGCTCATTCAGACGTTATCACAGCTTATTATACCAGAAGCGACTCGGAAGAGCCGGGCACCGTCTGCAAGCTCGCGCTCCAAGTGGTATAGGCTCGTCGTTGTAATCATCGTCTGTACCTTTCGGCTCATGGACAAGACCAAATTTCTCTGTCGTCTATCGTCCAACTCGGATAACACGTCGTCCAAGAGCAGCACCGGATACTCGCCGAGCTCCTGGTACATAAAGTCAATTTCGGCCAAGCGGAGAGCGAGCGCGATCGTGCGCTGCTGCCCCTGGCTTGCAAAACTCTGGACATCCTGGCCGTTTAGATAGAGACGCAAGTCGTCCCGATGCGGCCCAACGGTTGTATATCCCATCCTTAAGTCTGTCGAGTGCTTGCCGAGAAGCGCCCGCTCGATTCGTTCCGCGATCTCGTCGATAGAATGGCCCGCTTGCACCTCGCCAATCGAACTTGCATAGCGGAAAGTGAACTGTTCACGTCCTTCGGAAATTTCATCGTAAATCTGCTTTGCATACCGTTGTAGCTCTTCTAGAAAACGCAACCGTCGTTGCAGGACATGAGCACCATGATGAGCAAGCTGTGCGTCAAATGACATGTAAAGAGTTGGATCACTCGCACCGTCTTTTAAAAGCTTGTTGCGCTGGGCAAGAGTTCGGTTGTAATGGGTTAGATGGTGCAGGTACAGAGGTTGGGTTTGCCCAAGTTCCACGTCAAGAAAGCGCCTGCGCTCGCGCGGACCTGCCTTGACCAATTGGAGATCTTCCGGTGCAAACAGCACAACCTGAAAATGACCGATAAAATCGGTCATTTTCCCTAACTGAAGGCGATTGATGTACGCTTTGCGGCCGTTTCCGCCAAGCTCAAGGCGGAGCGAACGAGAACCCGAATGGCACACAATGTCTCCTGTGATCACGGCCTTATCGGCTGTCCAACGAACCATGTCTTTGTCCTTACTGGTACGATGGGACTTGCCAACGGCGAGCAGCAACATTGCCTCGAGTGCGTTTGTCTTGCCTTGTCCATTCTCCCCGCAGAACACATTGACTTCTGGTCCTAATGCGAGCAATTGCTCTTCATAGTTGCGAAAGTTATGCAACGAGAGATTATGGAGCCGCATGCTCATCTCCGACCAATCGATACGTCTGCGAGTCAATCACAAGAACGTCCCCAGGAACTAATTTGCGTCCGCGGCGCTGCTCGGCTTCACCGTTGACATGAACCTTCCGCTCCGCGAGATACGCTTTGACCTCTCCACCCGAAGACACGATATCAAGGCGTTTTAAAAGCTGCCCCAATGTGATGTAGCCATGTTCAATGCGAATTTCCATAGTTACCTCCACAACACTGGCGAGATCAGCTGGAGGATCGATGAATCGCCCGTCTTTTCGATGACAAATGCTTGTGTCGGACCGTTAAACCGAATGTTGACTTCCGCCGCATTGAGGGCTCGCAACGCGTCCATAACATAGCGGGCATTGAATGCGATTTGCAAGTTATCCCCTTGCTTCTGCAAGACTTGAACGGTCTCCAAGACATTGCCGATCTCCGGTGAGCTTGATGAGACAGTGATGGATTCCTGCTCCATTTCTAGACGAACCATGTTGTTATCGCGATCGCGCGCAATCAAGGCGGCTCGGTCGATGGCGCCAAGCATTTCATCGCTTGATACGATCACTTCAGTTTTGGCCGACGTGGGGATCAAGCGAGACGTATCCGGGTATGTGCCTTCGAGCAATCGTGTATAGAAACTCGTTTGCCCGCATACGAACAAGCTATGGCTGGGTGTTAGGTAGATGTCGACTGGATCGTCGTTATCTGGCAAAATCTTGGCCAGTTCAATCAGGGATTTCCCCGGTATGACAGCTTCCCAGTTCGGGAGATTGGCTTGGACAACGCGATGTTTGGCCAAGCGCAAACCGTCTGTCGCGACAAAGGTGAGCTCGTCATTTTTACAGGTAATCGAAATCCCTGTCAAAATCGGGCGAACTTCGGACGTTGCCGTGGCAAATGCCGTAGTCTCAATCAATCGTGCAAGCATTGATGAAGGGATTTGAGCCCCTGTGATACCAAGAAACTTAGGTAGTTCAGGAAACTCATCGGCATCAATGCCGTGCAGGTGGAACTGCACATTTCCAGATGAAATTTCGGTCATATAGTTGCTGGCGACGTGCATAGAGATCTGTGTATCCGGAAGTTTGCGAACGATGTCGCTGAAGTAACGTGCTGGTAGAACGATGGAACCCGGATCGGCAACGATCAACTGGTTATGATCATCACTTGGGATTCGCATTTGGATCGCTAGTTGCAAGTCATATGCCGTTGCAACGAGCTCGTTTTCACTCACTTCAAGCAAGATTCCCGCCAATGCCTGTTTTGGGGTACGAACCGCAACCGCCTTCGAAACAGTTTGTATAGCAAGAGCCAATGCTGTTTTGGATATGGCGAAACGCATGCACGTCGACTCCTTCCTGAGGCCGAAGATGAGCCTTAGGTGTCTCGTTTTCTTGATTTAGAATGAGTAGATTTAGATCTTTAACAAGATCGTATTCATAGTCATAGGTGCGGTGAATATGTGGATAAGTGTCGGATCATGAAGAAATATATCATACACAGCCTGTTGATAAGCATGTGGATAAGTGTAGGGTTCGCGTTGTCCACATGTGCATAGGTGTGTATATCTTCACATCAGGGTTCGGATGGCTTCAGCCAGTCGATCAATCGTTGCTCGTAAATCCACATCTTTCTCCAATTCCTCCGCGACGCGATCGCAAGCATGCATGACGGTTGTGTGATCGCGCCCACCAAACGCCTCTCCAATTCGCGGCAACGACATATCGGTTAATTCGCGTGTCAAATACATGGCGATTTGGCGCGGAAACGCAATATTGCGCGTGCGCTTTTTGCCGCGCAAGTCGTCGATGCGCAAGCCGAAGTGATCACTGATGACTTTTTGTACTTGGTTGACCGTGACGGCGCGTGGCCGATTCGGTTGAATAATGTCTTTCAGCGCGACCTGCGCAAGTTCCGGCGTTACGTCTTCATTGACCAATGACGAATAGGCGACGACGCGTATCAGTGCGCCCTCCAGCTCGCGGATGTTGGAGTCAATCTGATCTGCGATGTACGCGAGTACATTCTCGGAGATATCGAGTCCGTCGGACTTTGCCTTTCGCTGTAAGATTGCAATTCTGGTCTCTAGATCAGGCGGCTGGATATCGGTGATGAGCCCCCATTCAAAGCGCGATCGCAACCGGTCTTCCAGCGTCGGGATTTCACGGGGAGGGCGATCGCTGCTGATGACGATTTGTTTGCCCGCTTCATGAAGGCTGTTGAACGTGTGAAAGAACTCTTCCTGGGTTTGTTCTTTGTTCGCGAGAAACTGAATATCGTCAATAAGTAGTACATCTATGGATCGATACTTGCTTCGAAAACTTTCCGTACTGCCGTCGCGAATCGCCGTGATGAATTCGTTGGTGAACCTCTCGGATGAAAGGTAGCGAACCTTGGCTGGTGGATTGTGCTCTTTGACGTAGTGTCCAATCGCGTGCATTAAGTGCGTCTTGCCCAGGCCGACACCGCCATAGATAAACAACGGGTTATAAGCTTGCGCCGGGCGTTCTGAGACCGCTAAGCAGGCTGCATGGGCAAAACGGTTACTGGCGCCGATGACGAAGGTCTCGAAGGTATAACGAGGGATGAGCGACGCGGTGGTATCTCCGTCCTCTTCGGCCGACGTTTGTCCAGCGGTAGGCACAGGTTGACGATCCACCGGTACCTCCAACGTGGCGGCGGTTTCCTCTTCTTTAGAAGGTGTGACGAATCGAATCCGGTATTCCTGCTCGGTCAGCGCAATAATGAGGTTTTGGATCATCGTTGTATAGCGCTGTTCTATCCAGTTTCGTACGAAGGTAGACGGCACAAGGACATATAAAGTACGCGCTTCTTCATCCAGCCGTATAATCTTCGTTTCTTCAAACCAGATGTTGAATGTTGGGCCGGATAAGCGCTCCTTGAGCATGATCAGCACCTGATCCCAG
The DNA here is from genome assembly GCF_004366795.1 of Alicyclobacillus sacchari. Lineage (GTDB taxonomy): Bacteria > Bacillota > Bacilli > Alicyclobacillales > Alicyclobacillaceae > Alicyclobacillus > Alicyclobacillus sacchari. The sequence goes on from NZ_SORF01000015.1 coordinate 10,018, forward strand.
AGGGTATCGAGGTACGTCGCGTCTAAGCCTGCACTCATAAGACAAGAAGCCCCCTAGTGATGAAAGAAAAAGTTATCCACAGCACCCGGGAGTCGAGGAATGACATGAGACGGCAGCCCTTCAACGAGGCTTCCTGTGGATATTATCTGCGAATCTATCAACATATAAATAGGGTGTGGGAAAGGTTATCCACAATCTGTGGATAAAGCTGTGGATATAAGCGAATCATACACAGCGTCTGTGGATAACGATAGGGCTTATCATAGCAGATAAATTCGGCGTCGAGCAATGTCGAAATGTATCTTTTCCACACAATCCATAGTCACTAGTGTCGAAATGTAGTGGGGCTGTGGAAATGTGTGTTCGGCTGTGGATGATGTAGGAGGTTGGGAGAAAAAATAAGGTTGTGTTCAATGTTATCCACATGTGGATAGGTGGATGGACCCTCGATTGACAAGTGGAGTATCATTGTGTATTGTACCTAACGTCTGTCTTTTGCCTGAAAAGGGAGGTGTCCTGATGAAGCCGACCTATCAACCGAATGTACGGAAACGCAAAAAGAACCACGGATTTCGTAAGCGGATGTCGACAAAGAACGGTCGTCGCGTCTTGGCCGCACGCCGCGCCAAGGGCCGTAAAGTTCTATCAGCGTAAGGGCCACGTTTCGTGGCCTTTTTTGATGAATGTACCGGGACTGGAGGACTGGGTTTGCAGAGCCAGTTTCGTTTAAAAGAAAACCGAGATTTTCGCCGTGTGTTTCGGCGCGGGAAGTCGTTTGCGACAGCGAGGCTCGTATTGTATTATTGCGACAATCGTGAAGGTCGTGTACGTGTTGGTTTCTCCATCAGTAAAAAAGTGGGCAATGCGGTGGTTCGCAACCGTCTAAAACGGGTGTTGCGGGCGGTTTTCCAAACGTGGCTGCCAGAGTTGAAAGACAAGTCCATTGATATTGTAGTGGTTTGCCGTACGGACGCCGCAGGTGCGGATTTTCAAATTTTGTATCAAGATGTGTCGAAGCTCCTCCATAAGTCCAAAATCGTGATATGATGTGACCGGAGATGAGTGCGGATGCGATGGTTTCTGATCAAGCTGATTCGTGCATATCAATTGTTCATTTCACCGATGACGCTTCCAACTTGTCGGTTTACACCATCGTGTTCTGAATACGCTGTACAAGCTCTTGTGAGATTCGGGCCTGTCTACGGTAGTTGGCTCGCGATTCGCCGATTGGTTAAATGCGGTCCATGGCATCCAGGCGGCGTTGACGAAGTTCCGCAGACGAAGTAGGGGGATATCTGGTTGAAGTCGAAACGCACGCAGAGAAAATGGACGTTTTTACTCAGTGCGGTGGTAGTGCTTGCCCTGACAGGGTGCGGTATGTACCCAAGCAAGCCGGGCCATTGGCCACATAATGTATGGGGTACAATTCTTCATGGCATTTCAGACTTGATGGATTTCTTTGCCCGGCATCTCGGCAATAACTACGGGATCGCCATCTTGATCATGACGGTCATCGTTCGTTTGATCATCCTGCCGCTGTTTATTCGGCAACTTCGGTATCAGCGTGTCATGATGGAGTTGCAGCCGCAGATTCAGAAGATTCGTTCCAAGTACAAGGGAGACAACCAGAAGATTCAAGAAGAAACCATGAAGCTGTACCAAGAGACAGGTGCCAATCCGCTTGCGGGTTGTTTCCCCATGCTCATCCAGCTTCCGTTTTTATACGCGTTTTACGGCGCTATTCTCGGCAATCCCAACATGCGTGAGAGCACGTTTCTTGGGATCTTTCGTTTAGGACAGCATGATCCTTATTACGTTTTGCCTATTTTGGCAGGCTTGTCGACGCTGCTATCGTCGTGGTTGACCATGCGTAACCAGCCTGCGCAGCAGCGTGCCATGTTGTTCGTGATGCCTGTCATGATTTTCTTCATCGGTGCGCGTTTACCCGGTGGACTTGTGTTGTACTGGATTTACACAAACCTAATCACGGCGATTCAAACATACTTTTTCATCACCCGTCCAACTGCAAAGGGCAATTTGGCCACAGCAGGAACGACTGCTGAAGTAGCGGCACCTGTGAAAGCGAATCAAAGATCTACGAAGGTCTCGACGGGATCGAGAGCTTCCGGCCGCGGATCTTCTGCTAAGGCAAGTGGTGATCGGAAGGACAAGTCGAAACCTGTTTCGGCAAGCGGGGGTAAATCGGAAAAGCGTAAATCAAGTGCTCCTAAACAGGCTGATCAACAGGATGACTCGACTGCGCGTTCCGATACAGAGACGGTGGACTGAGGGATACTTGAGGGCTGCGTGTAACGTGTTGACTGAGGGAGTGGCCTAGATGAAAAAAGTGGTCGCAACCGGACGGACGGTTGAAGAGGCGGTTACGTCGGCGCTTGTGCGCCTTGGCGTCTCGAGGTCGCAGGCGGAGATTCGTGTGATTTCTGAGCCAGTGAAGGGGCTGTTTGGTTTTATTGGTGGCAAAGATGCCGAAGTGGAAGTTCGCGTCATTGATACTCCGCTCGATATGGCCAAGGAGTTCTTGCATGGGTTGCTCGAAAAGATGGGGATTTCCGCAGGTGTTTCAGCCGATGAGCAATTGACAGAGGAGGGCGCAGTGCCCTTGTCCATTTCATGTGGAGAAGATGCATTGCCAATTGTGATTGGACGTCACGGGTCGACGCTTGATTCCATGCAGTACTTGGTCAATGTTGTTGCAAACCGCAATGCCCATTCCGTTGTCAAATTTGCAGTCGATGCCGGAGGATATAGACAGCGACGTAAGGATAACTTGCGTCGAATAGCTGACCAGGCGGCGGAGCGAGCTGTTCGCTTGGGACGGCCAGTGTCGTTAGAAGCGATGCCGTCGGCGGATCGCAAATGGGTTCACACGTATTTGCAAGGGCGAGAAGATGTCACCACGTTAAGCGAAGGTCAAGAACCGTATCGGCGGGTGAAGGTGGCCCCTAAGCGGAACCATTTTGTCGATTAAGCGGACGAAGGGACAGTTGGTACCCATCGGATAGAACTGAACGACTCTTGCGTGACCCCGCTGCGAAGTGGGGTTTCTTGTTACGATCTGTTGGAGGTGAGGGTGTGCAGGAGGATACCATCGCGGCTATCGCTACGGCAATCGGAGAGGGCAGTGTTGGCATTGTCCGAGTGAGCGGTGAGATGGCACAATCCATCGGTGAGAAGTTGGTGCGAACCCCTTCTGGACGGCCGCTCCGTTTGGCTCGACGCACAATGCGCTATGGGCACGTTGTGCAGCCGGGTTCGGATGATCCGCTTGATGAGGCGATCGTGCTATGGATGCCTGGACCCCACAGTTATACGGGCGAGGATGTTCTTGAGTTGCAGGTGCACGGGGGCGTGCATGTGTTGCAATCGGTGCTTGCGGCATGTCTCGCGGCAGGTGCCCGCATGGCGGAGCCGGGGGAGTTTACGAAACGTGCATTTCTCAATGGGCGGATGGACCTGTCGCAAGCCGAAGCCGTGATCGACCTAATCAGGGCGAAGACAGAGTTCGCCGGCAAGATGGCGTTGCGACAGGTGGAGGGCCGCTTTGGTGACGAGGTGCGCTCTATTCGCAAGGAATTGTTGGCCTTGCAAGCGCATGTAGAGGTGACGATCGACTATCCCGAACACGATGTGGAGGACGTGGCTTGCCAGCAGGTGTTGACTGTCGGCGAACAACTGTTGGGGCGTATCGATCAATTGATTGCCTCGGCAGCGCTTGGGCGGGTGTTGCGCGAAGGTGTAGCGACGGCCATCGTCGGTCGTCCGAATGTGGGTAAGTCGTCGCTGTTAAACGCGCTGCTGCAAAGGGAACGTGCGATTGTAACGGATATTCCAGGGACGACGCGCGATGTGCTCGAGGAATATATCAATTTGCGCGGCATTCCGCTCAGGCTGATGGATACAGCGGGCATCCGGGAAACAGAGGATGTCGTCGAGCAGATCGGCGTTGTTCGATCACGCCAATCGATGGCCGACGCGGAGTTGGTTCTTCTGGTTTACGACGGAAGTCAACCACTGACGGACGACGATTGGGCACTCGAACGGGAGACGGCCAAAATGCGGCGAATTGTCGTGGTCAACAAGGCGGACCAGGGAGTGCGGCGGGATACGCAAGCATGGATTGAAGGATTGGTTGCTCGGGGTGTCGTCTACCTTTCAGCGAAGACGGGAGAGGGCATTGATGCACTTGCGGATCGCGTGATCGACGTCATCGAACAGGAAATCGCAATGGATATGGACGCCAGTTATATGGCAAATGCACGTCAGACGCAGTTGTTGCAATTGGCAAAGCAGGATTTGTCCTCCGCTATGGATTCGGCTGCCGCAGGTGCTACGCTCGACTTGATTGCCGTTGCGCTTCAATCGGCCTATGCCCAGCTTGGTTACGCGATTGGCGAAGAGGCGGGAGAAGATCTTTTGGACGAGATTTTTTCACGATTTTGTCTAGGTAAATAGAACAAGGTTTCAATTTCAGAAAGAGGTGAAACAGATGCGGTTCTTTGCTGGTGAGTATGACGTGATCGTCATTGGAGCAGGCCATGCTGGCTGTGAAGCGGCGTTGGCGTCGGCACGGATGGGGTGCAAGACGCTTTTACTCACGATCAACTTGGATACCATCGCGTACATGCCTTGCAATCCGTCGATTGGCGGGCCTGCGAAGGGGATTGTCGTTCGCGAAATCGATGCGCTTGGCGGCCAAATGGCTCGCAACACGGATGCGACCTATATTCAGATGCGGATGTTGAATACGGGGAAGGGGCCTGCGGTGCAAGCGTTGCGCGCACAGGCGGACAAGGCGTATTATGCGTTGAACATGAAATGGACTTTGGAACGGACAGAGAACCTTGATCTGAAGCAGGCTTTGGTCGAAGAGTTGTTGACGCAAAATGGTGCCGTATATGGTGTTGTCACCAAAAGCGGGCAGGAGTTTCACGCGAAGGCGGTCGTGTTGACAACAGGAACGTACTTGCGCGGGCGTATTTTTATCGGGGATGTCTCGTATGAAAGCGGTCCGAATGGACAAATGCCAGCGGTGAAATTATCCGATTCGTTGCTCGATCTCGGTTTTCAACTGGTCCGTTTCAAGACCGGCACGCCGCCGCGGATCAATCGAAATTCAATTGATTTTAGCAAATTAATTGCACAACCCGGGGATCCAGTTCCCAAGCACTTTTCGTTTGATCCAGACACTCCGATTCGCGATCAGGTGCCGTGTTGGCTGACTGGCACTACGGAAACAGGGCATTCTATTATTTTGGAAAACCTCGATCGCGCACCGATGTATAGCGGCGAAATTAAGGGAACGGGACCCCGCTATTGTCCGTCCATTGAGGATAAAGTTGTGCGTTTCCGCGATAGACCGAGTCACCAGATTTTCTTGGAGCCAGAAGGTCCCAATACGTGCGAATGGTATGTACAGGGCCTATCGACGAGTCTGCCTGAAGATGTGCAGATCAAGTTATTGCACAGTATTCCTGGCCTTGAAAAGGCAGAGATGCTGCGGCCGGGTTACGCGATCGAGTACGACGCCATTGTGCCAACGCAACTTTGGCCATCGTTGGAGACCAAGCGCGTTGCAGGTCTGTTTACGGCGGGGCAAATCAACGGCACATCTGGGTATGAAGAGGCTGCTGGCCAGGGCATTATGGCGGGTATCAACGCCGCTCGCAAGGTGCGGGGTGAAGAACCTGTCGTGTTGTCGCGATCAGACGCCTATATCGCGGTCATGATTGACGATCTTGTCACCAAGGGTACCAATGAGCCGTATCGGCTCTTGACTTCGCGGGCCGAGTACAGGCTTTTGCTCAGACATGATAATGCGGATCTTCGGCTGATGGAGATTGGTTATCAGGTTGGGCTTCTGCCAGAAAAGGCTTATAGTCGGATGATGCGTAAGAAAGAAGGTATTTCGCAGGAATTGCAGCGTTTGTCGAGAACGCGGGTCAAGCCGGCGGAAGCCAATCCGAAGTTGCTGGAATGTGGTTCGCAACCGTTGGAAGATGGGGCAACACTTGCTCAATTGCTCAAGCGACCGGAATTGAGTTACGAGCAGGTGAAGATGATGGATCCAACGGGCGGCGTTGAGTTGGATCCTGAGATACAGGAACAAGTCGAGATCGAAATGAAATACGCTGGATATATTCAAAAGCAGGCCCAAGTCATCGAGCGTCAGAAGCGGCTTGAGAATCGCGTGTTGCCAGACGAGATTGACTATCAAACGATCCGTGGACTGGCTATGGAAGCGCGAGAGAAATTGTCGCGTATTCGACCTCGGACAGTGGGGCAGGCCTCGCGCATACCTGGCGTAACGCCGGCGGATATTTCTATCCTGCTCGTCTATCTTGAATCATACGAAGGACGCATGATGCATGGTTCATGAAACGGAAGGGCCTCTTTGGCCAATTGAGTTGAGTGAATTACAGTTGAGTCAGTTCGCTCGCTATTATGCAATGCTTGTCGACTGGAATGAGCGTATCAACTTGACCGGTATTGTCGATAGGGATGAAGTATATATTAAGCACTTTTACGATAGCCTCGCCGTCTCGAATCTGCCTTTGTGGCAGGAGATGGTGAGGCGAGGGGCGCGTGCCATCGACATCGGGTCGGGTGCTGGCTTTCCTGGAATTCCGTTGGCAATTGCCTATCCAAATATGTCGTTTGTTCTATGTGATGCGCTTCAAAAGCGTATTCATTTTTTGCAAGCGGTCTGTTCTGATCTCGGCCTGAATAACGTTGCGTGCATTCATGGTAGATCCGAGGATATGGGACGCGATTCGGCTCTGCGGGGTGCGTTTGATGTGGCTCTGGCAAGGGCGGTTGCACGTGCGAATGTGCTGATGGAGTACATGGCTCCTTTTTTGAAGTCTGGTGGCGTGGGCATCTGTTATAAAGGGCCTTCGTTTGTACACGAAGAGTTCGACGATGCCAAACGTGCCGCGCCCACATTACATTGTCGTCTACTTGAGCCCCTGACATATGAGTTGCCCCACGGCCTAGGGAGCCGAGCTTTAGCTCCTTTTATACAGATGCAGCCTGTGCCGAAGGCCTATCCGCGGAGAGCAGGTATACCGACTAAGCAGCCGCTGTGACATCCTGCAGACGTGGTGTGTCGAAACGTGTCAATTCGGTTCAAGTTTTGTAAATATATGAGAACGTTTGTCACCATGAAGGAATCCGAAGCTTATATGGTGAATTCGACAATTAGTGTCGATACTCGTTCGTTGATCGGAATTGAGGGGTCATCATGAGGGAATCTTGGGGACGATTCATCAGTCTGCGCGATTCCAGCAGCGCGAATGCACAGACGCAGGTAGTGGATATCCCTGTTCAAAACATTGTGTCGAATCCATATCAGCCACGTACCATCTTTAATCAAGAAGCGATTGAAGAGTTGGCGAAGACGATTCACACACACGGCGTCATTCAGCCGATTGTCGTCCGGAAAAAGGGGAATGTGTATGAGTTGATCGCGGGGGAGCGCCGTTTGCGTGCGGTTCGTCACCTCGGCTGGTCATCGATTCCGGCGATTGTACGCGACATGAACGATGCGCAAACGGCTTCAGCGGCGTTGATCGAAAATTTACAACGCGAAGGGCTAACACCTATTGAAGAAGCGGTGGCTTATCAGCAGTTACTGGAGTTGCACGGCTTGACGCAGGAAAGCCTCGCTCAGCGTTTGGGCAAGGGTCAGTCCACCATTGCAAATAAATTACGACTGTTGCACTTGCCGGAGACGGTACAACAGGCTTTGTTGACCAAGCAGATCACGGAGCGACATGCCCGGGCTTTACTCGCATTGCCAAGTGAAGAGATGCAGATTGAACTGTTGCATGAGTGCGTGGAAAAAGGTTGGAACGTCAAGCAGATGGAGGAGCGCGTAAAGGCTAAGCTCACCTCGCTTGAAGCAGCGGGTGGTAAGCGGTCGAAGTCACGTCGACGCGCATTATCAAAGGATGTGCGTTTGGCGGTCAATACCATCCGGCAGTCACTGGAAATGATACAGCAGACGGGTCTTGATGTCATGTGTGAAGAGTCTGATGAAGAAGCATTCTACCAATTTACCATTCGTGTACCAAAATCAGTATGACGAGTAGACACTCTTTTGTTTTGGTAATAATAACCTTATATCTTCAATTTGCGTGAAAGCGGCCGTACAGGCCGCTGATTCGCAATCTTCCTCCCCTGGGTGTATGCTAGAATGCGTTGTTTTCTCCATACTTTTTCGCCACATCCACCAGGTTTTGAAGTAGAATGATAAAAGTCCGTGACGTTATGGTCACCCACGTATTTGTAAGGAGGACTGTTTGTGTCCAACGCCCGTGTGATCGCCATTGCAAATCAAAAAGGTGGCGTGGGGAAGACGACAACTGCAGTCAACCTTGGCGCGTGTTTAGCAACACTGAATCAGCGCGTCTTGCTCATTGACATCGATCCGCAGGGCAACACCACGTCCGGTGTGGGCATCAACAAGGCGGATGTGAAGTACTGTGTGTACGATGTCATCATCAACGACGTCGCGATGGCGGATGCGATTATGCCGTCAGGGTTGGAGAATTTGTCGCTTCTGCCTGCTACCATTCAGCTTGCCGGTGCGGAAATTGAGTTGGTACCGACCATCTCGCGTGAAGTTCGCTTGCGGCGGGCAATTCAAACCATGCGTAATCAATATGACTATATCGTGATCGATTGTCCGCCATCACTGGGTCTTCTAACTGTGAATGCCTTAACGGCTGCGGACTCTGTCATGATTCCGATTCAGTGCGAGTACTACGCTCTGGAGGGATTGAGTCAGCTCCTCAATACCGTACGTTTGGTGCAGAAACACCTGAATACTTCACTTGAAGTTGAGGGTGTCGTTTTGACGATGTTGGATGCGCGGACCAACTTGGGATTGCAGGTTATTGAGGACGTGAAGAAGTTCTTCCGCGACAAGGTCTACAAGACCATCATTCCGCGAAATGTACGTTTGAGTGAAGCACCAAGTCACGGGAGACCTATTATTCACTATGATCCGAAGTCACGTGGAGCCGAATCCTACATGGAGTTGGCGAAGGAAGTGATCGGGCGTGACTAAACGCGGTTTGGGGCGTGGGCTCGATGCTTTGATTCCGCAGTTGAGTGTATCCGACGAAGATAAGGTCGTATCTGTCGACATCCGCGATTTAAGGCCAAATCCATACCAACCTCGGCGTACGTTCAATGAGGAGAAGCTTCAAGAACTGTCGAATTCGATCCGTGAGCACGGGATTATTCAACCACTGATCGTGCGGAAGAGTGAAATTAAGGGGTTTGATATCGTCGCAGGTGAACGGCGTTTTCGAGCGGCTAAGCTTGCCGGACTTCAGGTCGTGCCTGCGGTTGTGCGTGATTTTAGCGATGTCCTTCTGATGGAGATTGCGTTAATTGAGAACTTACAACGAGAAGACTTGAATCCCATCGAAATTGCAGACGCTTACGCCAATTTGATCGAGAAGTGTGATCTAACCCAAGATGAATTGGCGAAGCGAGTTGGGCAGAGTCGCAGTCATATTACAAATATGCTGCGTTTATTGCAGTTGCCGAGTGAGATTCAAGATATGGTTTCACGTGGAACCTTGTCGATGGGGCACGCACGCGCCTTGCTTTCTGTCGAAGACAGCGATGTACAGCTAAGTTTGGCTGAGCAAGCCGTGCGAGAAGATTGGAGTGTTCGTAAATTAGAAACGGTGATTTACGAACCTAAGAAGAAAGTTTCACGTGAAACCAAGTCGAACAATTTGCCAGCCGAATTTAGACGGTATCAGGAACAGGTACAAGCGTATCTTGGTACGTCGGTTCGTATCCAACCAGGGAAAAAGCGTGGCAAAATTGAGATCGAGTATTTCTCGGATGAAGATTTGAAACGCATAATGGATTTGATGCTTCTGCATGCACCATGAACTTGGATGTCAGCTAAGCACGATTTTAGATGAGGTGAACGTATGTTTCTGTTCGGAACCGTCGTGGACGCATTATCCATCATTCTAGGAACGGCGATCGGGATGATGCTTCCACGAATTCCGGACCGAATGCGCGACACGGTAACAAAGGGACTTGCACTCTGTGTGATCGTCATTGGCCTTAGCATGGCTCTGAGTGATATGTCCGACATCCTGTTGATCATTATCTCCATCGTCGCTGGAACAATCCTGGGAGAGTTGCTGAATATAGAGGGCGTGCTGAACAAGATTGCACATCGATTGGAACGTGTGGTGACACGGATCTATCGTGGCCCCATCGCGGAAGGTTTTATTTCATCTACTCTATTGTATTGCATCGGATCCATGGCGATTGTCGGTGCCATCCAGGATGGCATTCAAGGTGAACATAGGACTTTGCTTGCCAAGTCGATGCTAGATGGATTTATGGCAGTTGTGCTGTCCTCCACACTCGGACTAGGTGTTGGTCTGTCAGCCATTCCGGTTTTTTTGTACCAAGGTACCATTGCGTTTGTTTCGCACTTGGTCGGTAACGTGTTGAACACACCAATGTTTATCGACACGGTGACAGCGACAGGAGGCTTGTTGATTGTCGCTATCGGGCTGAATATCAGTGGCCTAGCCAAAATTGCTGTCGGAAACATGTTGCCAGCGATTGTGCTGGCGCCAGTTTGCAAAGAAGTGGTACACGTATTCCATGGCATTTTGTGATATTCTAGCCCAGCATGGTCTGGATGATGCAACCAATGATTGGATGACGGAAGGAATGGCGATCACGCTATACTACAACCGTTCGCGTATTCGGGGTTCTCTGCAATACATCCCGTATGTATCCTTTTGCGAAAGGACGACACGCCACAATGAGCTTAGCTTCTCTACAGCCGTACACCCTGGATATCGCGTTAGCGAGCGGTGCAGTGGCCATCATTTGTTTTATCCTTGCAGTGTCCAGTTTGGCACGAGCATCAAGTTTACTCCGGAAATTCAATCGATTACGGGAGATCAGCTCAGCCGCGGACTTGGAGCAGGTATTTACAGAAACCAAGGATGCAGTTCAGTCTTTGCAAGAGCAGCTGAGCGCCGCAAAGGCACATATTTCACAGTTAGAGAAAGCGCTGAACAAAAAAGTGTCAACTCCTGTGATTCGTCGGTATAACGCATTTTCGGAAGTGGGCAGCGATCTGAGCTATTCGGTTGCGTTCCTCGACGATGAAGGGGATGGTGTTGTCCTGACATCCATTTATGGTCGAGAAGATTCCGTAACGTACGGAAAGCCAATTGAAGCAGGGGAGTCTCCGTATCTTCTGACGGAGGAAGAGCAAAGCGTGATATCCGGTGCGATGGGCACTTTAGAGCGTCAGCCTGCAAGAATTTCATGATGATACATCGGGACTAGCGTGGTGCTATTTCGTGGGGATGTGAACAGGCAGTTGGTTCACATCCCCACTCGCATTGCCGTCGATCGTTGCCATGTTTGCAGGCTCGACGACAACGCCTGTGCCACGATATCCGACATGCGCATGACAATTCCGAGGCGCGTGTTCTGCAGCACGAAGTACTCCATAAAGCCACTGACATTCACAATTCCTGTGATTGTCAGATCTCCGAACTCTGGCAACACTTTTTTGACGCCAGCCCCGGGGCGTAAAGGGCCACGTTCGATGGCGATTTGGCCAACGTGATCGAACTTGCCAAGACAGGCGTCTATCGCGATGATAAACGGGCGTTCGCTATAGATTGTCTCGATTTTGTCCAGAGTTGCACTCAAATTGACGGCGTGCACTGGCTCGTCCAGCGTGCCTAACACGTCGACGTTGGGAATGAGGAGGTTATGACAAAGGCGAGAACCGATGATGGGACCAAACGCATCACCGGTTGAACGGTCTGTACCCACACAGACAATTACAATGCGCTGTGACCGGACGGAATCAAGAATGCCATCCAAATGTCTCTCGAGTTTCTGTGCCGCGAAGGTGTCGTCCAAGGAAACGCGACCGATCACGTCCCCGGTTTCAACTGCAGGAGTCTCTATCTGCCGATTGTTCACGGGATATCCCCCTAGCATGGAATATTCCCAGTATACGTTGGCGTAGCATCAACTATACCTGTCCAAGATTCCTGTAAATTAGGGGAGACAAGCGTGATTGACCTGTGTCTATTCGTAGAGGTCTGCTGGGTTTGGTTGTGGATTCGAACGAAGTCAGCCGAGCGGGCGCTTTTGTACATGGCGGCCATTTTGACCTCTATGTATGTGGCTTTGCATCTCACACCATGGTTTGTACGGACATTCATTCAAACGGGGGCTGCATTTTCGTGGCTCTTACGGGAGATATCCTTGAACACACACGCCGTTGGGTGGATGCAACACATCGTACCGCCTGTTCCCACTTCCGGTGTGGACGCGTCAACATATTCACGATGGCTAAGCCTGCAGGTATTACACACCTTGGTCACTATTCTGATGGCTTGGGCAGTCTTTATGGTGTTTGTTGCCGCTGATTCACTTGCAGAAGCGGTTTGGGACGAGCCGGAACATGTTCAATACGTTGTGGGCGAGCGAATGTTCCGGAATCTTGCTGGGATGTTTGCTGGATTATGGATCGCAGCCACCACATTGTCCCTGCTGGTGACGTTGGACTGGATTCAGCCGTTTCAGCCAGTTGCGGAGCATGCAATCCGGTCGTTGAGTTATCAAGGGTTGGATATGATTCTGCGTGCCATACCCGGACTGCGCGTTATGATATCATGAGCATAATGCGGGACAGGGGGGTGGACGATTGCAGTCGTTCTGGAAACATATTCAGGACAAGGCGTTCAGCGACATGCCGAGCGTGGAAGTGGTCATCTGGGACGTCGTAAAAATCGCCGTGTTTTACTTGCTCGCAAGGCTCGTCATCCGTGCAGGTATCCGCATCATGAAGCGTATGCTCGCTATGCATACGCGCATGGAATTGCGGCGAAAGGCAACTATGGAATCACTATTTGCCAACGTGATTCGTTATACCGTGTATTTCGTACTTGTTGTGCAGATATTGGCGGTTTTTCATGTCAACGTCTCGGCGATCCTCGCCGGTGCAGGTATTGTCGGTGTAGCCGTTGGGTTTGGAGCCCAGAGTCTCGTCAAAGACGTGATCACGGGGCTGTTTATCTTATTTGAAGATCAGTATGCTGTGGGCGATACGGTTCAAATCAATGGATTCACGGGGACGGTTGTATCCATTGGTGTTCGCTTGACTCGCGTTCAGGCGTGGACGGGAGAAGTGCAGGTGATTCCAAACGGACAGATTGCGATGATCACCAATTTTTCGCGAACCCATTCCACGGCGGTGATCGATATCACGGTTCCGTACGACACGGACGTCAATCAAGTGAAATCAGTCATGGAGTGCGTGCTCAGTGCGATGAAGCGGGAGCAGCCAGATGTTCTGACTGGTGATATCCATGTGCTTGGGGTTCAAGAAATGTCCAACTCGAATGTGGTTGTCCGGGCTACAGCCATCTGTGCGCCGACGAAAAATGCGTCCGTTCAACGCGAAGCACAGGAACGGATTAAGGAAGCTCTTGATAGGCTACAGCAAACGGAAGCTGAAGGTGGCTACCAACATGGCACGGGGGAGTTGGCGACCGAATGATCAGGGGGCGATATCATGCCGATCTCGTTTGGCCTAAACGACATAGTAAAGATGAAAAAGCCACATGCGTGCGGAGAAAACATGTGGCAAATCATCCGGCTGGGCATGGATATTCGCATCAAATGTCAAAGGTGCGGTCACAGCGTGTTGATTCCAAGAGCGCGCTTTGAGCGGTTGGTTCGCAGTGTGATCAAGAAGGGGGAGGAGGCCAACGATGAAAGTCAAAACAGCATGTCCGATGGACTGTTATGATGGTTGCAGTATTCTTGCCGAGGTCGATGAAACGGGCAATATTAAGCTCGATGGCAATCCAGAGCACCCGATTACAAAGGGTGCTTTGTGCAACCGTGGTAGGCAACTGAGCGTACGGCGTAACAGCGAGAACCGGGTATTGCATCCACTCAAACGAGTGGGTGATGGGTTTGTTCAAATCTCCTGGGAGCAAGCGATCGCCGAAATCGCTCAGCACGTTCATACGACGCTTGATGAAGTGGGGCATCATGGTATATTCCACTGCTATGACTGGGGTTCTGGAACGCTGCTGAAGAATTTGAATCAGCGCTTTTTTTACGGACTTGGGGGTTGTACCGAGACGGTCGGGAGCTTGTGCTGGGATGCGGGGCTTACAGCACAAACGTACGATTTCGGCCGCGCAAACAGTCATGCTCCTGAGGATACAGCGGAACATGCACAGGCCATCGTCGTCTGGGGACGCAATGTGGCTAACACCAATGTGCACATGACTCCGTTCATCAAGACAGCCCAAGCACGTGGGGCTCAATTGGTGGTCATCAGTCCGCTGGCACAGGACCTCGGCCGCCGTGCAGATAAGTGTATCTATCCGCGCCCAGGGACGGACGGTCTTTTAGCTCTTGCCGTGCTTCGCATCTGCCGCGACCGCGACTGGCTCGATCACGAATTTATCCGCGAGGCCGCGCTTGGCTGGGAAGAGATTGCTACCGAACTCGATGTCTACGATCCCCAGATGGTTGCTTCGCTGACCGATGTGCCGATCGAGGACATCTACTGGTTGGCTGAGCTATACGGGCGTAAACGACCTGTGGCGACCATTCTTGGCATTGGCATGCAACGTTATGCGCAAGGTGGACAGACGGTGCGCGCCATCGACGCCCTGGCTGCTGCCACGGGTCATGTCGGCATACCGGGCGGAGGTGTGAGTTATGCACAGCGTCAACTTGCCCTCTTTTTTGACGAAGAGGCGTTGACAGGGCGTAGTCGAGCCGACGTTCGCGCGTTTGAGCGGACCACACAGGCAACTGACATTCTCTCTGCCGATCCGCCGATTCGCGTCGTATTTGTCACACGCACGAATCCGGCGTTGCAGGTGCCTGATTCGGCACTGTTCCGCAAGGCGTTCGCGTCCATACGTTGCAAGGTTGTCATCGATACGTTCATGACGAAGACGGCGGAAATGGCTGACTATGTCCTGCCGTGTACGAATGTACTGGAAGAAGAGGATGTCGCCTACACGACGATGTGGCATGACTACGTGAGCTATGTCCGACCCGTCGTTGAGCCAAAAGGGGAAGCGAAGCCAGATTGGCAGATCTTCGCCGATCTCGCTAGTGCGCTTGGCAGGCCCGATATCATGGCGGGGAGTGTGGAGGCGTGGATCGACATGGCGTTGTCCAAGTGGCCACAGGAGAAAATTGAGGCATTGAAAGAGCATGGCTTTGTCAAATTAGATGTGCCGCCTGTTGCCTGGGCGGATCGCAAATTTGCTACACCAAGCGGGAAGTTTGAGTTTGTATCGAGTTTGGCGATTGCGGATGGGCATCACCCTGTCGCACGTATCGAGATCGACAAGCTGCAAAGGGGAACTGAGGCGTATCCGTATGTTCTCCTGACCATCCATCCTCGCAAATGGCAGTTGTCGCAGCGCGAGACGTTCCCGGAAGCCCGTAAGGAATATCCAATCGTCGAGATTGGACTTGCGATCGCGCATGAACAGGGGATTGCCGATGGCGACGTCGTCTATGTGGAAAATGAGCGGGCTCGGATTCAGGCGATTGCTCGCGTGCAAGCAGCCGGACATGCGAAGTCAGTGCGCCTTGAAATTGGTTGGTCGGGACAGGGCGTGACTGCGAACGACTTCACGGATACACGAAAAGCCGATTTCGGAAGCCAAAGTGCCCAGTACGATTGTTTTTGCAGTATTGCTCGCGTTCAAGAAGAAGAGCCCTCCAGACGAGAGCTCTCCGCAATCGCACCGGCAAATACCGGTCAGTGAGTGTAGCTGTAGGAATTACGACGCATGATAACGGGGTCTTGTCCGGTTCGCACGAGCGGAGGGTCCAGTTTCGATGGCCAATGCTTTCGGTGAGAGCTTGCGGACCCTCAATCGACGCAAAAGTCGACGCAGCATTCGCAATCACCTCCTCAGTGGATTAGTATTCCTACGTGGAGATTCTCTATCCAGGTAAATGTCCGGGTTACGACTGTATTGACAAAAATTTTTTTGATTACGCGTACCGGACGTTTATGAATCTCCAATTGTGCTTTGCCAGTTGGGGACAACCGTCTATACTTATCCTGCAAAGAACACGGCGAGGTGTCAACATGCCACTACAGGCTGGAATTGTGGGCTTGCCAAATGTCGGCAAGTCGACTTTGTTTAATGCTATCACGAAGGCTGGGGCAGAGGCCGCAAACTATCCTTTTTGTACAATTGATCCGAATGTCGGTGTCGTGGAAGTACCGGATCCGAGGCTGCAAGGGTTAGCGAAAATCGTACATCCGAAGCGGATCGTACCGACAGCCTTTGAGTTTGTCGATATTGCAGGTTTGGTCAAAGGGGCAAGTCAGGGTGAGGGGCTTGGGAACCGGTTTCTCGGCCACATTCGTGAAGTCGACGCCATTGTTCATGTTGTTCGTTGCTTTGAGAATGGCGACATCACGCATGTGTCTGGTTCTGTTGATCCCATCCGGGACATCGAGACTATTGATCTCGAGTTGATTCTGGCTGACCTGGACACTGTCCAAAAACGTTTGGAGCGCACCAAGAAGAATATGAAGAGTGGCGATAAGCGCTTCAAGATGGAAGCGGAAGCCCTCGAACGTTTGGCGGCTTCTCTGGAAGCGGGACAAGCAGCCAGAACCGTTGAACTCAACGACGAAGAGCAAATACTGCTACGGGATCTTCATTTATTGACGCGCAAGCCGGTTCTGTATGTGGCCAACGTGGGGGAAGAAGATGCTTCCGACAGTTCTGGCAATCCGTACGTAAAAGCGGTTGAATCAAGGGCAGAGGCCGAAGGGGCACAGGCAGTGGTTGTCTGTGCACAGTTGGAATCGGAGATTGCTGAACTCGAGGGAGAAGATCGAGATGCCTTTTTGTCCGATCTCGGCCTCGCCGAGGCTGGCTTGGATAGGCTGATCCGCAAGGCCTACCAATTGCTTGGGCTGCGGACGTACTTTACAGCTGGCGAACCTGAGGTTCGGGCGTGGACGATTCGCGCCGGAACCAAGGCTCCACAGGCGGCTGGCGTCATTCACAGCGATTTCGAGCGCGGCTTTATCCGGGCTGAGGTGGTCGCTTATGAAGATTTGATTGCCGCTGGCGGTTATCAGGCTGCCCGAGAGCAGGGCAAGATTCGTTTGGAAGGCAAGGATTATGTTGTGGAAGATGGCGACGTGATGCACTTTCGCTTTAACGTCTGATGAATTTTGCTTGTGAAGTTTGGATGTTCGTGATAGCATAGACAATCGGTGCATGATCTATGCTGCCAACATCCTTGCTCCGCAAGGGGCCATCAGACCAGAAGGAGGTGTCACGGTATGCGTCAGTACGAAACGATGTTCATTGTGAATCCAACGTTGGAGGCTGAGCAGACCTCTGGGTTGGTTCAGAAATATCAAACGCTCATCTCTGAACAAGGCGGTCAAATCGACGAACTTCAGGAGATCGGCAAGCGTCGTTTGGCGTACGAAATCGAAGGCAACCGTGAGGGCTACTACGTGTTGTTCAAATACACGGCGGGCACAGATGTGTCCAAAGAGCTCGAACGAGTCATGCGCATCGACGAAAATGTCGTTCGTTATTTGACGGTCCGCGTAGGTGAGTAATTCGCGGAGGGGAAAACGATGCTGAACCGGGTCATTTTGATTGGACGGTTGACGGCGGATCCAGAACTGCGCTACACAAACAGCGGAACGGCAGTTGCGTCGTTTACGCTGGCGGTGGATCGGATGCGTTCAGGGCAGACCGGCGAGCGCCAGACTGATTTTATCAACATTGTCGTGTGGCAGAAGCAGGCCGAGATTGTCGCGCAGTATCTGCAAAAAGGCAGATTGGCGGCGGTGGATGGCCGCCTTCAGATTCGGACCTACGACAATCGGGAAGGTCAAAAAGTTCGCGTCGCGGAAGTGGTCGCGGAGACGGTTCGCTTTTTGGATCGCGGATCGGATACTGGCCAGTCAACTGCTGGCTTCGGCGGTGGCACTACACCAATGAACAGACCACGTCCTGATCGGAGTTCAGCGCCTCCTCTTTACGAAGATGATCCGTTTGCGGATGACAGCCAAACCATCGATATTTCGGAAGATGACTTGCCTTTCTGATTTCTGAGCCCAGGGCCAGACAATTTCTCGCACGGCTGTGTGGGACAGGCGTAAGGCTGCTGGAGAAAACGACGAGGAGTGAGTGGAATGCCGCGTAAAGGTCGTGGTGGAAAGCGCCGCAAGGTATGTCAGTACTGCGTCGATAAGATTGACTACGCAGACTACAAAGACGTAGGCCGTTTGAGCAAGTTCTTGACGGAGCGTGGTAAAATCCTCCCGCGGCGCATTTCTGGAAACTGCGCGCGCCATCAGCGCCAGGTGACGGTCGCTATTAAGCGGGCTCGCCAGATTGCGTTGATGCCATACACAACAGAGTGAGCTGTCTAGATACGGCGAATGGCCGTTCGGGATTGCGGATTGCCCGCAATTTCGGGCGGCCTTTCTTCATCTCGCTGCAGCAGGACTTATCCGTGAACTTGTGGAATGCGTTAAGATATAGGATTTGCCGAGTGCACCAATTGGGAGGTAGCGCGGTGACTGGTATGGAAGCGGAGACAAACTTGACGAGGAAGCTGCAAGCTGTGGAGCATGATCGAATTGAGTTGGTGCAGCAGGCGGTTGAGGTTTTACGCAGTGTCCAATCGGGCAACCAGACACTTTTGACCGAAGCGTTAGCTGGCGTCGTCGGTTTCGCATACCTGCTTGGTGTGCAAATGGGCATCGCACCGCATCGGATCGATCGCGAAGTCATAGCGGCCTTTCAGGATGCGCCGTCTGTAGACAACCCACGACGTGAGGAAATGGCGGACGTCGTGCGCCATCTCCGCGGTCGCATCTGATCTAATACGTGGTTGGCGGGACATGCCTGTCCGATCCGAAGGTGACCGATGTTGGTCGGTTTTGCATTTGCGCCCGTATCTAAGCGGCGATACGATGGATTTTGATCGGGGGTCGGTACGATGAAAGTGATCCTTTTACAAGATGTTAAAGGTCAAGGTAAACAAGGCGAGATCAAAGATGTGAGCGAAGGGTACGCCCGCAACTTTCTGTTTCCACGCGGGTTGGCGGAGGAGGCTACGCCTGCTGCCTTGCGGGAGTTGGAGCAGAAACGCGAGAAGGACAGGCGCCACAAGGCACAGGAATTGGCTGACGCAAAGCATTTGGGCGCACAGCTAGAGAATCAAAAGATTGTCGTGAAGACGCAGGCCGGTGAAGGTGGACGCCTGTTTGGAGCCATTACGAGCAAACATATTGCCGATGCGATGAAACAGCATGGCTTTAGCGTCGACAAGCGCAAAATCAGCCTCGGTGAACCCATTAAGTCCTTGGGAGGGCACCGTGTGACCGTTAAGCTCCATCCGGAGGTTCACGTTCAGGTGCTCGTCTACGTCGAGGCGGAATGACGGATGGCCATGGCGAGTGAGGGTGCCGTCTGGCAATCGACAGCTGCGGACACAGGACTTCGCATGCCACCGCAGCAAGTTGAGGCGGAGCAGGCTGTCCTTGGCGCGATGCTAATTTCGCCGGACGCTGTCGCAGAGGCGCTTGAAATACTTGAGCCGGACGATTTTTATCGAGCGGCTCACCAGTCTATATTCCGGGCGATGCGCGATGTCTACGATGCGGGGAATCCAGTCGATGTGGTCACCGTGGCGGCCGCCTTGCGTACGCGCGACGATGCCCTCGATGCCGTAGGGGGTGCGGAATACCTCGCCGATCTCGCCGCTGCGATGCCGACCGCGTTGCATGTCGTTCAATACGCAGAAATTGTGCGCGAGAAGGCTCTCATGCGCAGAATTATTGCGGCTGCCACGCAAATTGCAGAAGCCGGCTATGCGCAGGAAGCGCCAGCGGCAGACGTTTTAGCTGATGCAGAACGTGTGATACTCGAACTTGGACAGTTTCAACGCACTCGGGATTTCACACACATCTCCGACGTACTACAGACGACGTTCGAGCGGATCGAGCAGCTATATGAGAGCGAAGGCAACATCACAGGCGTTCCAACGGGTTACAGTGAGCTCGATAGGATGACAAGTGGCTTCCAAAAGTCAGACCTCATCATTGTTGCGGCTCGTCCTTCTGTCGGTAAGACGGCGTTTGCTCTGAACATCGCGCAGAATGTGGCGGTGCGAAGCGGATTGCCGGTTGCGATTTTCTCTCTCGAAATGTCAAAGGACCAGCTCGTGCAACGTATGCTTTGTGCTGAGGCATACATTGACGGTCACAAGTTGCGCAACGGAACGCTGGATGACGAGGATTGGCCGAAGCTGTCCATGGGTGTGACCACTTTGGGAAATTCGCCGATTTACATCGACGATTCGCCGGGGATCACCGTGCCGGATATGCGCAGCAAGTTGCGCAGATTGAAGATGGAGCATGGGCTTGGTTTCGTCGTGATCGATTATTTGCAGTTGATTCACGGCCGTCGTTCTTCTGGCGAAAACCGTCAGCAAGAGATCTCGGATATTTCCCGATCTCTTAAGCAACTCGCCCGTGAGCTGGAAGTCCCCATTGTGGCGCTCGCGCAGCTCAGTCGTTCGGTCGAGCAGCGTCAGGACAAACGCCCGATGCTCTCGGATATTCGCGAATCTGGGTCCATCGAGCAGGACGCGGATATTGTCGCGTTTCTCTATCGCGATGATTACTATGACCCGGAGACAGAGCGTCAAAACATCGTCGAGGTTATTATCGCGAAGCAGCGTAACGGCCCAACTGGCAAGGTCGAGTTGGTATTCCTCAAAAACTACAACAAGTTTGTCAATCTGGAGAAAGCGCACAGCGGACCATGAACAACGATGATTCGGAACAACTAGCAGGGCTTGGAGCGCCGCGGACACTGACGCGGAAAGAGCGCCGCGAAATGATGCTGAAGCAGCAAAAGCGCCGCCGCCGCCGCAGACGGGCGCGCTTGCGTCGCGTGAAGGCGTGGCGGGCCTTGCGCAGTCTGCAATTCTGGACGCGCACGGCGATCGCGCTCGTACTGCTGCTATTGTTCGCATTTTGGGCGCGTTTCGCGTACGTGTATGACATTCCAAGCTATGCGGCGTCTGTTTTGCCGCCGCACATACGCGCATATGTCACAGTTAAGCCGTGGTGGTTTGGACCGCCCGTGTTCGATCTCGGCCTGTACGCGCCGGATGTGGGCGGCGGTGCGATCCCTGATCCATATGCGGTGTTGCTATACAAGCTGGGACAGTATGCGCCGATATTGACCCACCCACAAATCATCTGGGTGAGCCACTGAACACCGTCGGGAGGAGGGCAGCATGTGCAGCACATTTTGGTCGTCGAGGACGAGGAGCCCATTGCCAACATTCTGCGTTTTGCACTCGAACGCAGCGGCTACCGCGTGACATGTGCGTACGACGGGCGGGAGGCAGTCGATCTCTGGCGGGCACATGCGCCGGATTTAGTATTGCTCGACGTGATGTTGCCAGAGTTAGACGGTTTCGATGTATTGCGCACTGTGCGTCAAACTTCCGGTGTACCGGTCATCATGTTGACGGCTAAGGATGACGAGGTTGACAAGGTGCTCGGTTTGGAGCTTGGCGCAGATGATTATGTGACAAAGCCGTTTAGCACGCGAGAGTTGCTTGCGCGTGTCAAGGCAAACTTGCGGCGGGCTGGCGATGTGCTGAACGATGGTAAGGCAAGCGAGCGATACGTGGTGCAGGATGTGGTCGTCGATCTCGGAGAGTACAGCGTGACGAAGGATGGACAGCCCATTTCGTTGACTCACCGTGAGTTCCAAGTGCTCGCACTGCTTGCGGCGCATCCTGGGCGCGTTTTTACTCGCGAACAGCTGGTCGACCAAGTATGGGGCATCGATTACGTCGGGGACACACGAGCGGTCGACGTCACGATCCGCCGCCTCCGCGAAAAACTCGAACCTGACCCGAGTCAGCCGCGCTATGTCATGACGCGACGCGGCGTCGGTTACTATGTGAGGAACGAGTAAATGCGCTGGCGGAGTCTGCGCGTCAAACTTGTGCTGGTGTACACCTTGCTCATCCTGTTTGCGGTCGAACTGATTGGTGCGTACTTTGTACGAGCCTTGACGTCGTCGCTGATTCACAACCAAGCTGCGGCTGCCAAAAACCAAGCTCAGCTCATGGCGACATTGGTGGCACCCCAAATTCAGAGCGATGCCAAAAGTGTTGGCACGTCCATCACGACCGTCTTGCAATCGGTTCCGCAATTTTTGAATGGAACCGTTTATGTCCTGAACGAGGACGGCTATGTCATGTATACAACCGCAGGCGGGGCGTTAATCGGGCAAAAGCGGATCGACTCTGTCGCAACCGAGGCTTTGTTACATCACTCGAATGCCCAATCGGTACGGTACGATCCGGTTTCAAAAAGCCATCTGCTGGCGATTGCAGTCCCAATCGAGCTGCATGGATCATACCTTGGCATCCTCGAATATGTCTTATCCATCCAACCCACGTATGAGACGATTCATCAGGCGACCAGCATCTTTTACACCGGATCGATGGGTGTCCTGGTACTTACCGTGATCCTGGGGATGGTCGTCGCGCGCGCACTCACGCGCCCTGTGTTGGAAGTGACGCAGCAGGCCCAAATCATGGCGAAGGGCGACTTCTCCCAGCGGTTGGTGGCGAGTGGGAACGACGAGTTTGGTGAACTCGTTGCCTCCATCAACCACCTTGCGGATGAACTTGATGAAGCGCTTGCCAGCAATCGACTGGAGCAGGAGCGGCTGCGCGCTGTCATTACGTCGATGGGCGAGGGTGTCATTGTGCTCGATTCGTCGTGCAAGGTCTTGATGATGAATCGGGCGGCCCGACAAATGCTGCGGACTGCTGCGAGCGAAGAGGACGAAGCACTCGCGCTTTTGCAGCTCGACGAAATGGCGAATGCGGATGTGTCATCCGGTGTCCGCCAAGTGCGTGTCGTCGGCAACGCCATTTTTCATGTCATCCTCACGAGCATTCAACGGCGCGGTCAAATCGATGGATTCGTTGCCGTCGTCCGCGATGTCACCGAGCAGGAGCAGCTCGATCAAGCGCGCCGCGATTTTGTCAGCAACGTTTCGCACGAATTGCGCACACCGTTGACTACCGTGAAGTCATACATCGAAGTTCTGCGCGATCTCGATGATGACGAACATGCAACCAGGCAGGAGTTTCTCGGCGTGATCGCAGAGGAGACGGATCGCATGGTACGGCTCACACGAGATTTGCTGCAACTGTCCGGGCTGGATCGCGGTGGCCCGAGGGCGTTTGCACTAAAGCTGCTGCACGTCCAGCCCTTGCTTGCCGGCGTGGCACAGCGATTTGCGCTGCAAGCATCGCGCCAGCAACTGACGTATCGAGTGCACGCAACCGAACCGTCACTGGCGGTGTATGGGGATGCCGATATGGTCAATCGGGTTCTCGACAATTTGATTTCCAACGCGCTGAAATACACGGCGCCTGGCGGCGAGATCGAGGTTCGGGTGAAGGTGGCTGGAGAATTCGTCACGTTTGCTGTGTCGGACAATGGTATTGGGATTCCCGCTGAAGATTTGCCTCATGTATTCGAACGATTCTATAGGGTCGAAAAAGGGCGCAGCCGGCGGCGCGGCGGGACAGGCCTTGGTCTTGCACTTGCCCGCGAGATGGTTGAGCGCATGGGTGGAGAAATTCGCATTGTCAGTGAACCCAACCGCGGAACCACAGTATACGTATCGTTGCGCCGCGCAGAGGAGGCAATCGTATGATGCTGCGATCCGCTCTGCGAACGGCGAAAACAGCGACTCTCGTCCTGCTTGTGGCAAGCAGTATGGTCTTGAGCTATTTGCTGTGGTCAGACAATCTTCAAGAAGGGACGGAGATTGGTCTGGCCCAGCCACATTCTTTGCCCATCGCAGCGACGCCAAGTTTAACGGAAACGATCCGGCCATATGAGATTGATGTGAAGACTGGCAATAGGTATACCGTGATCCGGCCCGGCAGCAGCGCGTATTCGTTTTGGACCGAGCAATTGCTCACCGTTCGGCCCACGCACCCGGTTGCGACCGTCGACATGCCCAGTAGGATGAGCTTGCGCGTTGCATTTCAGTTCGGCATTCCGCTCGATGGAGCCATCGGCAAGGCGTGGCTGGATGGACTAGGACAAGAGTTGGTCGGTTGGCAGTGCCGCACCATCGTGATCTACGCTATGCCCGGTTGGCGCACGTGCAACATTGCATTGATGGGAACCGATGCAGGAGGACAGACGCAAAATTTCGTCGAGCAAACGCCCCTGTCCGTGCAGTCAATCGAGAGCGCGGCGCAAAGCGAGGCAGGATCGGCACCATACAGCGTATGGAGCGACTTTGAGGGAGAAAGTATGGTTCCCGAAAACGGCCATATGCAACGTATTGTGTACAGTTCTACGGAACCACAAGTGCTACCGCTCATTCAGTCGTTTTTCCTCAATCCACAAGCCATCACCAAAATACAAGAAAACGCTTCAACGACACTCTGGACCGATGGAAGCCGGGCTGTACAAATCGACAAGGGTGTGGACGAGTTGGAATATGAGGACCCGAATGCAGGAGCCTCCGGCCTACATACGGAAGATTATCTTACCGCTATCGATTTCTTGCACGCGCACGGGGGAGGTCCCGAAAACCTTATCGGCTTTGATCTGCTGGGGATGTTGACCGTCAATTTGAATGGGCCAACACTGTCATTTGCGCAGTTTGTCGATGGTTATCCCATTCTCGACAATGCGGCTGATTATAATCTCGATATTGCGAGCGGACACGTACTGGAGTTTGATCGCCCGTTGTGGACACTCGGCACGGTCGTGAAAACAACACAGGTTGGCGTGATCGGCCAAAGTCAACTGGCGTCATCCCTAGAGAGGCTTGGATCACGGGTTAGTGTACACACGTTTCACGTGGAACTTGGTTATATTCCTGCGCGCCAAGGTATGCCTGCAGGTGAGATAGAGCTCGAACCGGCTTACTATGTGACCAATAGCAGCGGCGACGTCTGGGTCTTGGATGCCGTGAACGGAACCGTCATTGCGGAGGGGTTGGCGTGAACTGGGAGGTTGCAAAATCGTGGCTGATCGCGTTGTTTATCGTTCTGGATGCTGTCCTGGGCTGGCAGTTGTATGAGTCAAAGCAGTTGGCTAGCGATTATGCAGAATCCCCCGCAGACTTGCTCGCAAATACAAAGACGTTGTTGGCTAATCATGGTTTCAGTTTGGACACTCAGGTGCCAAGCGGGCAACCCAATCTTGTGACTTTCCAGGCGGATCTCGCCAACCCCAGATTAAGTGCGTTGGTTCAGGCTGCATTCCCAAATCCAAAGGGCAAGTGGACCTACACAGGCAATGTTGGCGTGACGACCAACCAAGGTAGCATTACCGTAACGGCAGAAGGCAACTGGACGGTCGAATATCAAAGTCCAATGCAGATTACGCCGACACACACGGTGCTTTCCTACGTATATCGGGGCAGCGAATACACAGCCGATCCCATCTCGTCGGACCCAAATCACGCGGTATATTATGAGATGGTGGACAACTACCCGATTTTCGATGCCGCCATTGTTAGCACAGAGTCAAAAGGTCTATTGATGGCATACAGCCAGACGCTGGTCGAACATGTTGTGGCGAACAGTTCGCCAAAGCCTGTGATCAGTGCGTTAGATGCCTTGGACAGTTTGGCTGAGGCAGTCGACAAGACCGACACCGCTACGAGCAGCACGGTTGTCAGGGTCGATCTCGGGTACGCGCGTAAGGTCCAGGTCGCGTCAGGCAACCAACAGGTACTGCAAAGCTACTGGTTTCCGGTTTGGCGCATTGTGACGACGGCCGGAACCTATTACGTCAATGCATTTACGGGCGAGGTCGAAATGGCGACCGCGTTTTAATGATTCTGGATGAGAGAACCGAAACGTAATCACCTAAGGAGGTTCCATTCGTGCGCTTTTCAGTACTTGCGAGCGGAAGCAATGGGAACGCCGTCTATATTGAGTACGGCGAAACCAAGATTCTGCTCGATGCAGGCATCAGCGGCAAGCAGTTGCAGATGCGGTTGCAAGCTGCTTGTGCTCGGGAAATGTCTGATTTAACGGCCATTTTGGTCACGCACGAGCACGATGACCATGTCCGCGGTTTGACGCAGGTATGCAAGAGAAGCCATGCCTCGATCTACATGACTGAGGGTACATACGCAAGCCTCCCAGACAAGGCAAAACTCGATGACGAGTCGCGTTTTCATGCGATCCGTGAAGAACAGTCGTTCACCGTTGGCGACATCCAAGTCACTCCTTTTGCCATCTCGCACGATGCGGAACAACCCGTGGCGTTTCGCTTTGATACGCCAGACGCCAGTCTTGCCGTCGTGACCGATCTTGGATATGTCAGCGATCGCCAAAAAGCGCTTCTGCAAAACTGTGACGCATATGTGTTTGAGAGCAATCACGATACGGATATGCTGCGAGCCGGCAGATACCCATGGCACCTTAAACGGAGGATTCTTGGTGACAAAGGGCACTTGTCCAACGTCGATGCAGGTTACGCTCTAATCGACATTCTCCCTGAATCGCCTGTTGAGGTCTATCTGGCTCACTTAAGTGCCGACAATAACTTACCCGATCTCGCCGAATTGACCGTGGAACAAATCGTGATCGACGCGAGGCCAAGACTGGCTGAGGTCCTTAAGCTTAAACGTACAAGTCGCCAAGAGGCAACGGCCTTAACGGAAATTTCCCGGGCAAGGGTATGATCCCATGCCTCAACGCCCAAAATAATCCCTGATTATCGCGTGGTATGGTTTTGGCTCAAACCGCGCAGGCCGGCAGGAGGGGTGTTGAGGTGAACGGGAACCAGGACAGAGGGCAAACGCGCCGTTCAAGGAGGTTACGATCAGGGACTGTGGCTCGCTGGATGACAGCGGTCGCCTTGTCGGCACTTTCAGGATCCGCTTTGACGATTGGGTTGACACGCGTTTCTGCACAAAGTCATCATGTGGCTGCGTCGAAGCCCATTGCGACACGTTTGGTTGAGCAGCCCATGATGATTCAAATTTCAAGCGATGTCACACAAGCAGTTCGTAAAGTAGAACCGAATGTGGTTGGAGTCGAGAATTATCAACTGGTCTCCAACTTTTTCTCCCAGCAATCAAAACTGCAGGCTACCGGCATTGGAACTGGTGTCATGTTTTATAAGGACGACAAGTTGGCGTATCTGGTCACCAACAATCATGTGGTTGAAGGTGCCGCGAAAGTGGACATTGTCCGTGATTCGGGTAAACACTATAATGCTGAGGTCGTGGGCACAGATCCGTACACGGATCTCGCGGTTTTGAAGGTCCCGGCGAATGTGTTCAAAGGCGTCGATCCCATTAACTTCGCTGATTCCGATAAAATTGAAGCGGGGGAACCAGCCATCGCCATCGGCACCCCGTTAGGACTGGACTTTGCGGACACGGTGACAAGCGGTATTGTAAGTGCGAAGTCGCGCATTATGCCGGTACAGGATGAGGCAACTCAACAGACCTTGGATTATCAGACGGTGATACAAACGGACGCTGCCATCAATCCAGGCAATAGCGGCGGGCCTTTGGTTGATATTCATGGCGATGTGATGGGTATTAATAGCAGCAAAATTGTTGCGCAAAATTTTGAGGGTATGGGCTTTGCCATCCCGTCGAACGAAGTCAAAGTTGTGGCCAAGCAACTCATGCAAACTGGACACGCGATTCACCCTGCTCTTGGAATTGAGGCGTATTCGTTGACCTCATTGCCGCAGCAGATGTGGCCGGACGTGCCGGTGGATTACGGTGTTTGGGTGAAGAAAGTCACCTCTCCGGAGACGCGTGCAGCTGGGTTGCGATCCAACGACGTGATCGTCGGCTTGAATGCCGCAACGATTCGCACGATGGCAGATCTGCGGACGCAGGTGTTCCAGACGAAGCCTGGGGATACGGTGACGTTGAAGGTGTACCGGGACTCGCGCCTATTGACGATGCGAGTGAAGATTGGCTCGATGGACACGCAATTGACGACGGGAGATGTGGGCTCTCCGTAAGAAGAGGACGAGAGGAACATGCAGGTTGCCGTGATCGCGGTGGGGAAACTGAAAGAACGGTACTGGCTGGAGGCGCTTCGCGAATATGAGAAGCGCCTTTCGGCATATGTCGAGCTGACGATGCACGAAGTTCAGGATGAGCCTGTGCCGGAGCGGCTCAGCGAGGCGGACAGGCAGCAGGCCTTGGCGCGGGAGGCGGATCGCATTGAGAGGCTGTTGCGGCCGCGCGACGGCGTGATCGTCCTTGACATCGAGGGGAAACAGTTTTCGTCGGAAGCATGGAGTCAGGCGTACGCCGATCTACAGGAGCAGGGTTATGGGCGATTGGCGTTTGTGATTGGTGGATCGTGTGGTGTGCATGAACGCTTGCGAAAACTTGCGGCGATGCGGTGGAGTTTTGGGCCGATCACGCTGCCGCATCAGCTGGCCCGAGTGGTGCTGCTCGAGCAGTTATATCGTGGGATTCGGATTATGCGAGGGGAACCGTATCATAAGTGATGGTGGTTTTTTCACTTTCCTGATAAGGCGTGGATTCATATTTTTACGGTACCAGGTTATTCAAATCCGGTTGCCGTTTTCTTCGTAGAACATAGAGCATGATAGCTCCAACAAGGAACGCGACGGCATCCGCAATCACGAGTGACCACACCACCCCGTGGAAGCCATACGTACGATTCGCGATATACAATACAGGAATCAGAGTCATGCCTTGAATCACAGACCTAGTAAATGCTGCGGTTCCCTGCGCTGTTGCTTGGAAGATATCCGTAAACAGAGAAGTAGAATGTAAAAGGCTTGCCGTAATGGCGGCTGGCGTAGCGAACCGGATCATAAGTAGATTCGGACAAAGCGTTGACTACCCATGGGAGGTCCTCGAGGCGGCTCTCTTCAAACTTACGAACCGCACTTTAATTTTGGACGAGAGAAGGGCGACGGGCCCCTTCAACGACCTACCAGTCTTGCCGCCTTGCTCTTGGCAAGTGGGATATGCCTATCGAAGACACTCAGGAGGAGTATAGAGGAATGGCATCATTCCATACGTTTTTGTCTAGAAGTACTAGGGGCGAAGCGATTCTTTGCTCAATTTGCCGGACAAGCGGACAATCTCCCCATAATTCAGACAGATGGAGGATTGAACCCAGTCTTCGCGTGTGGCCTTAGGGAGTTGATTCACGGCCGTTGACCATGTGTAATTATGTAGAAAACGAACGAAGCGCTCTTGCATATGTGCCCTCCTGTTTCAAAGACGGTGTGAAAGCCTTATCAAGATGTTTCGTCAAATGCGCAGGATTGTCAATGATCAAAAGTTGATGACAGCCTCGGAGGGCAGTTTTTAGCTGTTTTCAACCATTTCAAAGCATAGAGTTGCGATCGTTGGCACAAGGTTTACCCGCGCAGCAGTTGTGCCAAAATTCACGGCTGGAGCGGCTGCTCAAAGACAAGTGGGCAGCCGCTTTACAAATCACTGATGGAACACAGAATGATTCGGCGTGTACATATGGCCGTAAGTCGGCGTGGAGAGAGAGCCTTGGTATGCAGATTGTACTTCCGCACCCAAGCGGTCGCACATTTGCTGAATGTGTTGTAGTTGTTGCATGACCATCTGGTGTCCCTGTAACGCCTGTTGGATCATTTGTGCGGCTTGGTGTTCTCGTTGTGCCAACTGTTCGAGCGTTTGGGCGTTTTGTAGTTCTTGTTGCATCATTTGTTGATACTGCATCGACGCTTGTTGGGTTTGCTGCATCAACTGCTGAGCCGTCTGCCGGCACTGGTTCAGATATGTGTACGTTGCGCTCAGAGTATCCATGTCCAAGCCCCCATTTTACGTGAATTTGGAAATCTCCAATTCGAAGGCTAGAATACCCAGTCCTCGGCGATGTATACCAACTTGCAATGCGATCGCGCTGAGACAAAAGGGCACAGCGGGGGCTATGCCTCTGTGCCGGATGAATAAGCCTGGAGTTACGCGTGAGGCCTGCACAGACAGCGGGGGGCGGGGGAGCCGCCGCGCAGTGTTCGGCCTTTACGCGGCTATGTTACCGTGTGGGCTCATCGCGATCGTTTCGTTTGCCGCGAAACCGCACAAGTGCGTATATCCACACAATCAACAGAAACACGACTCCGGAAAAGACCGATATGCGTGTGAGAGGCGACAGGACAATGAACACAAATGTACCGATGAGCAGAACCATGCCGACGTACGACAGAATTGGCGTGTGCGATGCCGTGGAACGCGCGGCTGCTTCGCCCATCATGGCCGTTTTACGCCCGGTGACGTGCAACAGCAGGATGATAAACCAGGTCCACAGGGATGCGAACGCGGAGGCGCTGGTAATCCAGACATAGGCGTGGTTGGGGTTCAGATACGTAACCAGGATGCCAGCCGCAATCGCGAGCGATGTAATCCATACAGCCACATGTGGCACGTCCCTGCGGTTCAAGCGAGCCAATCCATCCGCGAGTTGTCCTTGCCGGGCCATGGCGTACAACATGCGGCTACCGCCATAAAGGCCGGTATTGCAGGAAGACAAGCCAGAACACACAATGATCAAGTTGACGAGGCCTGCCGCGATAGGGATGCCGGCGCGTGCAAACATCAGGGCATACGGACTGCCGTTATGGTGAATGAGGTAGGTCCAAGGGAACGCACAAAGCATGACGAACATGGACCCGATGTAGACGACGAGGACCCGCCAAGTCACACTGCGAAACGCGCGCTGCAACGTGTGTTTCGGGTTGGCCGTCTCCGCGGCTTCCACACCAAGTGTCTCAATGCCGCTGTAGGCCTGCACCACAAGGGACAAGGCCATGACTGCGCCTAGCCATCCGTTTGGCAGAAAGCCTCCATGTGCATACAGATTCGCGACGCCGAGTGGACTGCCTGCATGCAGCCAGGGAGTGGCCATCATCAGTAAGCCAAATACCATAAAAACGGCGATGGCCAACGCTTTAAGCACGGCGAACCAGTATTCGATCTCGCCAAACATCCGTACAATCAGCAAATTCGACAATGTAAATAGCACGAGTGCAATCAGCCCAGGCAACCAGGCTGGAACGCTCGGCGCCCAAAATTGAATCAACTTGCCGATGGCGGCCAGCTCCGACATCACCGTCGCTACCCAGTAAAACCACCACATGCCTGCCGTGAGAAAGCCGAGTCGATCACCCCATCGACGCTTGGCAAGCATCGCGAACGATCCGGCCGACGGATCGGCAACGGTCATCTCGCCGAGAGCGCGCATGACAATAGCCACCATGATGCCGCAAAGCAAGAAATCGAGAATCACGGAAGGACCGGCGAGTCGTACGGACACCGTGGCACCATAAAACAATCCGACGCCAATAACGCCGCCAAAGGCGAGCATCTGCACGTGACGTGACGAGAGTGCCCGTCTTAAGTGCCTTTCGCCGCGCGATTGGTTTGCAACTTTGTTGTCCATGCCATCACCACCAGGTAGGCTGATACACTTACCCTATGGTCGGTGCAGGGACACCTGTGTAGGATTCCAGCCTAGGTGGATATCTGCCCACTCTGTAAAAATTCCCGGAACAACAAGGTCGCGCGTGTTTCAAATTCGGATCGCCGCGTAACGATCGAAAACCAGCGGGTGATCGGTTGGTGGATTGCCGGTACGATGCGCAGCGTTCCCCATGCCAGCTCTTTGCGAACGACCCAGCGCGACAGTAGTGCAATGCCGAGTCCGGCCTCCACAGATTCTTTAATGATTTGCGTGCTGTTGTACTCGGTGACAGACGTGGGAGCGATACCGAGGCGCAAAAAGAGTTGATCGACAAATTCCCGCGTGCCTGAGCCGGGTTCGCGAATCATCCAGTTGGCCGCCGCGAGATCGGCCGGAGTGACATCACCTTCCGGCGGCCACGGCGCATTCTTGGCGCATACAATGACCAACTCGTCCTCGGCAAAAGGCGTCAGTTCCACGTCGTCGTGGACGACGTCACGGCCCTCCACCACGCCGATGTCAAGATCGCGTACCGCAACGCGATGGGCAATGGTTTGCGTGTTTGCGATCTCGACGATGGGCTGAATCCTTGGGTACCGTTGGCGAAACGAGGCAATCACATGCGGGAGTACATATTCTCCGTATGTGAGGCTGGCGCCGACACGCAATGCGCCGGACGGCTCCTCTTGGGCCTGTTCGAGCATGCGCTCCATGCGGTCGTACAGAGCGAGGATTTCCTTTGCATGTCGATATACGATCTCGCCGGCAGGGTTCAAGCGAACTCGTCGCCGTTCACGATCGAGCAGGCGCACGTCCAGCCGCTGCTCTAGTGTTTGTATGTGCTGGCTGATGGCCGGCTGGCTGATATGCAGCTTCTCGGCGGCACGCGTGAAGCTTTGTTCTTCGACGACTGTGACAAAAACAGTGAGTTGCCAATCCACACAACCGCCCTCCTTGCGATGCCATCATAATAAATCGCTTATTACCTATATTGATATTATGTATTTTACCTAATGGTAAACAGGTCATACCATAAAGGAGGTTGAAATAGGAGGGGGACTTATGAAGCACATCATTCGTCAATTCGGGTTAAACTGGTTTACAACCGTGATGGGTATCGGTATTGTAGCCGCTTTGACGTACACATCCCCAGTGGAGATCCCGTTGCAGCATGTGGTAGGAGTCATCCTGTTTGTCATGTTAAACATCGTGTTCATCCTCGCATTTGTCATGTGGCTGTTGCGCTGGCTGATGGCAACGAAAACCGCGGTGGACGATTTCCACCATCCCGGTAGAGCGCTTTTTTACGGCGCGTTTGCCATGGGTATCAACGTGCTCGGCAACGATTACTTTATCATCGGAACACATCTCGTGCCGCGTGTGCTGGCGATTCACATCAGTATGTGCATCTGGTTGGCAGGCACCGTGGCTTCGCTATTTACGGTCATCGTCATTCCGTACCTATTGTTTACCGAACACCGAGTTGAACGCGACGAGACCGTTGCGTCTTGGCTCATTCCGTTGGTACCACCGATTGTGGCAGCAGCGACCGGCACAAACCTCGTTCCTTACGTGGGTGGTACGGAGAAACAGTTCGCGATGATAGCCGTTATTGTTGCGATGTTTGGCGTGACATTTTTTCTGTTTATGTTGACAAGCACCTTGGTTTATGCACGGCTGGTGTACCATCGTCGACTCAGTGGTCAGGAGGCACCAAGTCTGTGGGTGGAAATTGGTCCGATAGGCATGTCCATGGGCACGATGTGCGGCCTGCCCACCGTAGCGAGTCATTTGTTTGGGGCTTATGCGAACACATTGCATGTACTGGCTGCCGTCTTTGCGATGGCGATGTGGGGAATTGGCCTCTGGTGGATTCTCATGTCCTCACTGCACACGCTTTTGCACTTGACCCCGCGGGGAGATGGGCTGCCATTTCACCTGGGGTGGTGGAGTTACGTATTCCCGATTGGGAGTTTTACGAGTGGGACCTACGCGCTTGATCATCTCCTGGGGCACTCGTTTTTTGCAGTGGCGGGAGTCGCACAACTCGCCGTACTGTGGGTATGTTTTGCAGTGGTCTTTGTCCGCACCATCATTGGTACCGTCAAGGGCGATTTAGTCGCTTGGCGATCCGTACGGCAAGTGAAAACAGGCGGCGACATGGGTACACGAGTCAAGCAAGCTTGACGCCAGCGGGGCGGGCTGGCTCCCCAGCCCGCAGCGAGAGAACGCCGCTACGCCGATTCATCAAAACTCCGGATTGCGCTTGCGGAATCCCATCCACATCTGTTGTGCCGCCTCTGCCAGTTCCTCGCGGGAGGCGTGCAATCGCCGCTCGGAATCTCCGTACCCGATTTCGATCTCGCCGCGCTCGAGTGACGCGAAGACGCCATCTACAAACTCGTTGAGCGGCGCACCAAACGTATGTAGCCCTGGGCCGCCGAGATCGGTATTGACGGCGGGAGGCAGGATTTCGATCACGTCCACATTGGTGCCTTCGAGTTGCAAACGCAGGCTTTGCGTGAACGAGTGCAGCGCTGCTTTCGTCGCACTGTAGATGGGGGCCCAAGTTGCGGGCGCCAATGCCAATCCAGACGACACATTGACGATGGCCCCATGCGGCTGCTTTACCAAGTGTGGGAGAAGGCGCAGGGTCAGATGAATCGGGGCATCGAAATTAATGGCGATTTCCTGATGGAAGTGTGCCCAGTCGTCGTCCGCACGCAACACGTTGACCCACTGTTGAATTCCAGCGTTGTTGATCAAAGCATTCAGGTTCGGGAATTCACGGACAAGCCAGTCGCAAAGCTCTAGACGGTCTTGTTCATTCGCTACGTCACAGACACGAGTATGAAGTGCCGGAAACTTCGCTTTCGCTTCTTCCAGCTTTTCGGCGCGGCGGCCGCAAACGATGACCTGGTTTCCGGCTTCTAAAAAGCGCTCGGCAAACGCTAGGCCGATGCCCGACGCACCGCCTGTGATCAGGATGGTATTGCCGCTTTGCAGCATGAGGGATGCTCCCTTCCGGTCGGTGTGGAGAGCCAGGTCAGGCTTCGGAATCGACACCAAGCTTCGTCAGCAGATAGAGAAGCTGCAGTGCGCCAACCATGGCGAGTCCCAATAGTACCACGAGCGCCAATTTCGATCCAAATAGCCCTGTAAAAATGGCCCCACTGATGGTCAAAGTCGTAAAAGCACCAACTCCGGCAAATGCATAGCCAAGCCAGCTCCTTTGCGCCTGCGAGGGCATCTGCCTGCCGCCAAAGCTATAGCGTCGCCAGATGGGGCCTTCCGGCTTGCCGCGATCATCCGCCTGCCTCTGCCCCTGAGCCCGTGTCTGTCGGTATTCCTTTGGCTTTTTGGCCGTCCCTTTCGCCTTTGCATCCTTTGTTTTGTTGCCCTTATTCGAAGTACAGTTTGCGTCACCTGCCGATGCGGCAAGTGACAAGTCATACTGTTCGCGCATGATTGGATCGCTCAATATGGAGAACGCCTGCGCAATTTTCCGAAATTGCCGTTCAGCAAACGCTCGATCTGGGTGTACATCTGGATGCCAAGTCTTCGCTGCGCGTCGATAAGCAGCTTTGATCTCGTTTGCCGAAGCGGCCGATGTGATACCGAGCACTTCGTAGTGAGTCAGTGCTATCGGAGATCCACACTTGCCGCAGCGACAGGTGAGGCCGATTTCGACACGAATTCGATTTGTGGTTCGACAGGATGCGCACTGTTTAAACACAACCGTATCGCCCACCCCAGACACGCCCCTCATCCATAGCAATGGCATTCATATACATTGTAACACGGCACGGACAAACAACTGAAACAATTTCCACAACTGCCCCTTGACTCATACACCTAAATATATTAAATATACATAGTGGTTAAATAGTACACTCTCTAAAAAGATAGCGATCGAAAAACAGCCGCAAAGGCAACGTCGGATCGCAGATACGAGGAGGAAGCGTATGAACCCAGCAAACAGTTTTCGGAAGGTCATCGTCTTTAACATCATTCTATTCGTCGTTTTGGTTGCGGCGGCCATCACGGGCTACTACTTCTACAACCAGTCGACATTGTATTTGAAGACGGACGATGCGCAAATCAGTGGCACACAAATCACCGTTGCAGCACCTGCTACCGGCAAGTTGATCAATTGGCAAGGTAACGTTGGCACGAATTTCACAAGCGGACAACAGGTAGCTGAAGTGCAGACTCAGGAAGGGAACAAGGTGGTCGATATCCCTGTCACGATGCCTGCAGCAGGAACGATTGCCCAAGATGATGCCGTCAACAATCAAATTGTCGCAGCTGGTACGCCGCTTGCCTATGCATATGACATGAGTCACCTCGACGTCGTTGCGAATGTCAAAGAGACGCTGATCGACAAGGTGAAGGTTGGCCAGCAGGTCGACGTGTATGTCGCCGGTAAGGCGGGTTCCATCAACGGCACGGTAACGCAAATTGGCGATGCGACAGCGGGTACGTTCTCGCTTTTGCCATCGCAAAGCACGACGGCTGACTACACGCCAGTGACACAAGTTGTACCGGTGACCATCTCGCTTGGGACGACGGCTGGCAGTGGATTGGTCCCGGGAATGAGCGCGACGGTTCGCATTCATAAGTAAGAGGTGAGCTTAATGTCGAACGACACGCTGCAACCGACCGCGAACCAGGCGGTCATCGCCGCCTCGCCCGGTGCAGCTGGCGCCCCGCCGCAGGAGGCGGCGCATGGCCATCCGCACCGGGGTTCTATTCTCGCAACTCTCATATTCGGCGCCTTTGTCGCCATTCTCAACCAGACCTTGTTGAACGTAGCCTTGCCGCATTTGATGTCGGCGTTTAATGTCAATGCAACCACAGCGCAGTGGTTATCGACTGCGTACATGTTGACCAATGGCGTATTGATTCCCATCACTGCGTTTTTGATGGGGACGTTTACGACGAGACAACTGTTCATTTCCGCCATGTCCCTGTTCGTCGCGGGATCGTTCTTGTGTTCCATCGCTCCGGTGTTTTCCATGATGATTGTTGGACGTATTGTTCAAGCATCGGGATCGGCGGTGATGATGCCACTGCTCATGACCGTCATCTTGGAACTCTATCCGGCTGAACAACGCGGTAAAGCGATGGGGACGATGGCAATTGCCATGTTTTTTGCACCGGCGATTGGCCCTACGCTTTCCGGTTGGATGATTATGCACTGGTCTTGGCGCCTGCTGTTCTGGGTCGTCATCCCCTTGGGCCTGCTCGACATGGTGATTGCGATTTTTGTGCTCAAGAACGTATCGAGGCCGGTTCGTCCGAAATTTGAAGGGATCGGCTTGATTACGTCGCTGATCGCATTTGTCAGCTTGCTTTATGGGCTGAGTGAAGCGGGGAACAAAGGTTGGGGCAACTCGACCGTCGATATCTCGCTCATCATCGGTTGCGTGTTCCTTATTGTCTTCGTGATTCGCGAGTTGACCTGTAAAGAGCCCATGCTCGATTTGCGCGTCTTCAGGTACGGAACGTTTTCCTTAACTACCGTCGTCGGTTGTGTCATCAACATGGCGATGTTTGGCGGCATGATTCTGACGCCGATTTACTTGCAAAACATTCGTGGTTTTACGGCCCTGCAATCAGGCCTCCTGATGTTGCCAGGCGCAATTTTAATGGGTGTGATGGCGCCTGTCTCCGGTGCCGTTTTCGACCGTATCGGCGCTCGCCCGCTTGCCGTGCTTGGGCTTGCGATCACGACGGTGGCAACGTACGAGTTCACGAAACTCAATGCCCAGACGACCTATGGTCACGTCATGCTGCTCTACACGTTGCGCATGTTTGGTATGTCAATGCTTGCCATGACCGTACAAACGGCAGGTATGAATCAGTTGCCAAGACACTTGTATAGACACGGCACGTCGGCATCCAACACCGCACGAACGGTTGCGTCGTCCATTGGCACGGCGGTATTGGTGACCGTTATGACGGATCGCACGAAGGTGCACTATGCGGAGTATCAGAACGTCATGACGAACAACAATCCGTCCGTGAGTGGGTTCTTCCACGAGCTTGTACAATACTTCACACTGCAGTTACATGATTCGACCGTTGCTGCGACACAGGTCGCACATGAAGTGTTGTACGAGCTCGCCATGCAGCAGTCGACCATTCAAGGTATTAACGACGCCTTCTGGTGGGCGACGATGGGTTCACTGCTCGCCTTCGTACTCGCATTTTTCATTCGCCGCGTCAAGGCTCCGGAAGCGGCACAAGCCGCGGCTGGTGCGGGTGGCGGATCTCCCCAAGCGGGGATCCAGGCGACACCATCACTGCCCGGTGAGACGCCGCAACCACAAGGTGATGCGGTCGACGCGGTTGGCGAAAACAGCTTGCCTGGAGAGGGTGCGGTTGCGTCAACGCCAGATGAGGAATCCACGCCGCATGAAGAGGACGAGCGAACGGACGGTGATCCGGCTTCGCCCCTCGACGACATCAGTGACGACGAATTTGACGATATCGATTCGCATCCGGATGTTGAACGAGAGCCAGAACCGGTACAATAAAGTATCATGTTGAACAGCGCTGCGAACGCGTCATTGCGTTTCGCAGCGTTGTTTTCGTGGAAAGAGGGATGATGGGTGGAGTCACTGAACTTCCGATTAGATGGTAAAATTGCGCTCGTCACGGGGGCGTCGCGCGGGATTGGGCGAGGGCTGGCTCGCCATCTTGCAGCCGCCGGAGCGACGGTCATCGCCGCTGGTCGCGACGCAAATGCGCTCGAATCGCTTGCAAGCGAAGGAGGCGACCGCGCAGGCGTCATTGAGCCGCTATTGTTGGATGTGCGATCCGTCGCCAACATCCGCCGGGCATTCAGCGTGATCGACGGCAAGTACGGGAGGCTCGACGTGCTCGTCAACAATGCTGGGCTCGGGTACAACCATGACGCCATCGACGTCACGGAGGAAGATTGGGACGAGATGATGGCGGTCAATATGAAGGGCGTCTTTTTCTGTAGTCAAGAGGCCGCGAAGTTGATGATGCGGCAGAACAAGGGGCGCATCATTCAGATGAGTTCACAGGCGGGCATCGTTGGTATTGAACGGCATGCGGTGTACTCGGCATCCAAGGGCGGCGTCAACATGCTGACGAAGGTCCTTGCGCTCGAGTGGGCGCCGCACGGCATCACCGTCAATGCGATCGCGCCGACATTCATCTACACGCCAGGGACCGCGGAGCGGCTTGATCAACCGGAGTTTCGCGAATCGGTGGTTTCGCGCATTCCCGTCGCACGGGTCGGCACCATTGAAGATGTGGCTGGCGCGGTTTTGTACCTCGCCTCCGACGCGGCTGGCTTAGTCAATGGCACGGTCTTAGTCGTGGATGGCGGTTGGACGGCAAGATAAGGCTGGCTCCAGGCCACTTGCCATTACCGCTGTTGTAACTGTCGCAGCAATCCCCAATCTCCCCGCCAATAGGCCTCCACATGGGCCGCCTGCGAACTGCGAGCGGGTGATACGTCGCGATGAGGATTTGATCGCGCCATGTATGCACTCGCCCGCGCATGTCCTTGACATGAACCTCCGATTTCATCAGGGCACTCAGCGCGACATCTCCCATCGCGAAGATGACGAGCGGATGTGAAGGACGCAAGGGCGTTGTCGCGACAGGATCTTCCGGCGAGGCCGTCGCTTACGGTTGTGCCGGGGCTATGCCACGCGTCGCACCGCGAGTGGCAGCAGAATGGGCTCTGGGAATACGGACAACAAATGTCGTACCGCGATTTATTTCGCTCGTGACTTCAATTGTTCCACCGAGTTCGTGCACCATTTTATATACGAAGGTCAGCCCCAAACCGGTTCCACGCGATCTCGTCGTGTAATGCGGTTGCCCAATCCGCTTCAAGGTTTTGGCGTCCATGCCACGGCCATCGTCCGCGACACGCCAGATGATCCACTTGCCCTCGCATCGCGTGGACACGTCGACGTTCCCTGCGCGATCGTGCGATTCGATGGCGTTTTTGATGAGATGAATGGCACACTGCAACAAACCATCGCGATCCGCCAACACGACGGCACGCTCGTCGCAATCGCTGTGGAGCATGACGGCGTGCGACTGTGCGTACGGCCCCAACAAGTTACACGCGTGATCGACGACAGCTTTAAGGGATATCTGTGATTTTTCTTCGTCGCTACCCATTTGCGAGAGTTGCAGGTAGCTGGCGATCATGGCGTCTGCTTGATCCAGTTCGGCCATGATGGTCTCCAGATACGTTCGATGTGTCTCCGAGGTCTCGGGATGATGCGCCATCAGTTGGGCGAAGCCGCGAACGACCGTGATCGGATTGCGAATTTCATGTGCCATGGAGGCCGCCAACTGGCCAATGAGTTCATATTGCTCTTGCGTCTTCGCGGCAGATTTGGTGGCGTCGATAGCTTGCACTGCAAATACGAAACGAACGCAGATTAACCACAGTGCGATAAAGCCCAGCACATACGTGATGTACATCCCGACGTGAAAGCCAATCAAGTCGCTGTCGTGCTGTACAATGGCGTAATCCAAGCTGGCATACAAAAATAGCACAAGTGCAAACCAATAGCTGCGCCGATAGGGGTTTTTTGACCGCGTCGCGTACGAACACAACATCATCAGCCCAACGTACACGATCACGATGGCAAGAGATTTCGGGAGAATGTGGACCAAGTTCCCTACAGAGTGCGATGAGATGTGTCCGTGACCAATTATGTAGACGCCGACAGCCGTCTGCACAACGATGTACACAAGCATCCAGAACAACGACCACAGCGGGCTCAGGAGAAAGAAGTTAAATGTGAGTGGAACAATACTGAAATTGACCATGATCGATGGACCTAGGTGGAAACTGAAATAGTTGCTAGCAATGGCCGAAGTTACGAACAGTGGGCCAGCGACGTACGGGGATTGATACGTACGCGTTGGTGGCAACGCACTGCGCAGATGCCAGGCGTCTAACACCAGTAGTGGTAGCACGACACAAACCAGGTCAATCCAAAAGTGAAACAAATCCAAGTTATCACACTTCCTCGGCGATGGTCGGCATGTGTGTATGCACATCGGATATAATAACGGTGGTCTATGGCCGTTGGACAGTCCTTTTTGGCGTCGATTTTTGACAGGATGGGGGAATGATCAACATGACGACAGCGACAGCCAATCAAGACTTTTTAACAGCATTGCGGGAGAGGCGATCCATATACGGCATCGGCAATTCTTCACCAATTCCTGACGCAAAGATTGAACAGATTGTGGCTGATATCGTAAAATATATGCCTTCCGCGTACAATTCGCAGAGCACACGGTTGGTTTTGTTGCTTGGTAAGCATCACCAGAAATTCTGGGAGATTGCCGAAGAAGTTGTCAAAGCCATCATGCCTTCTGAGAAATTTCAAACGGCACAAGCACGGTTGCAGAGTTTTCGCAACGGTTACGGAACCGTTTTGTTCTTCGAGGATCAAGCCGTGGTGGAAGAATTCCAGCAGAAGTTTCCGATGAATCAAGAGCTTTTCCCAGTTTGGTCCGAACAAACCAACGGAATGCACCAGTATGCCGTTTGGGTTGCACTGGAAGCCGAGGGTCTGGGAGCGAGCTTGCAGCACTATAACATGGTCGAAGAACGCGCCAAGGCAGAGTGGGAGCTTCCAGAGACATGGCGGATGATCGCGCAAATGCCTTTTGGAACGCCAACGCAAGAGCCACGCGCAAAGGAAGTAAAGCCCGTGGAAAAACGAATGCGCGTGTTCCGGTAATCATCAACCAAAAACGCCTTCCCTGGCGATGTGCCAAGGAAGGCGTTTTTTCCGAAGTGGACCGCGCTTTTCATATTCTCGCATTCAGCTTCAGCTGTGCAAGTCAAACACACTGCGCATACTTACGCACCGCTTCCGATATCTACGTTGTAGCCGTTCGTCCTATCTGTCGCTTGCCGGCGATTGGCCATCCATACAAGTACGATGCTGATCACAAACGTCGCAATCACCAAGTCAATGGGGATTTGCGGATTTATCCCATACGTATACCCGCCGATCACGCCTGCAGGAGACGTGCAGGCAAGGATCATGACGTTCAGCACCGAGAGCATGGTTGCCCGTTGTTCATCATCCATCGCATTTGCCACGACAGACTCGACGAACGGATTGGCAAGAATCGTGCCAATCGCCGCAAGAACCGTGCTCACGACGGCCCATGCAAAGTTACCTTGAGGCATCAAGATGAGCACGAGATTCGCAAGCCCGATGAGCACGAAGCCTGCATTCATCCAACGGGCCGCATGTTCCTCACGAAAACGCGGAACAGCGGTCAACAACAGGGCCATCATGGCCAGCGATGAAATCGCCGGGAACAGCGAAATCAGCGAGGCGGGAATATGGAGATAATCGATTTGGTACACCGATACGAATGTCGTGCGAATGGTGGTTTGAATATTCCACAGCACATAGACCGCAAATAGCAGCAAAAGCCTGCGACTTTTCATGATTTGGCGGACGACGTTCATGTAACTGTGCCATTCGCTGTGGGCATCGAACGTATGGCGCTCTGTCATCTTGCGCAATCCGATGTCAGTCTCGCGAAGACCGATATGACGGACATAGATCATGACCGACATGCTGAGACATGCAAACAAGTACATGACTCTGGTTGCAGGTACC
This sequence comes from Alicyclobacillus sacchari, assembly GCF_004366795.1. Lineage (GTDB taxonomy): Bacteria > Bacillota > Bacilli > Alicyclobacillales > Alicyclobacillaceae > Alicyclobacillus > Alicyclobacillus sacchari. Next base: position 52,302 of record NZ_SORF01000015.1, read on the forward strand.
AGTGAAAAGTGATTGACTAGAATACCGCCGATGGGCGCAAACAGGCCGCCTACAACACTGACAATTTGGAGACCCGTAAATACCCAGGTTCGTTTGTCGACAGGGGTGTCTTCGACCAACAAGCAGTACCAAGCGGTTGCAGGTATTCGCTGAAAACCGTTGAGTACTGCCGCGAGCAAGAACCACCAGATGTTTTGGGACACTGCCCAGACCAATGTGGCGAATGACCAACTGACAATGTCATACAACCAAAGGGCTTTGCGTCTGCCCATGCGATCAGTCAGATATCCGCTGACAAAAGCGGACATCATTTGCAGGATGAGGTTGATGGTGGTCACGATCCCAAGTCCAGCATCAGACACATGAAGATCAAGCATGTAGACAGATGCGTATGTTGTGTACATATTGTATGGGATGACGAATAACGGTTCCGCCAACACACAACTGCGGGCGTTTCCTCGAACTTTGGCGAAAGCCATCATGGCACCTCTATGAAAAAGTCTAATGATCATAATACATCAAAAAACTGGGGGGTGCGAATGCGTTTTCGGCTTGGTGATGCACGATCTTCCGGGAACTATGTGACGTTTGAACGATACGCGTTTTTCGGTAGACTCTTCATAGCGAACTGTGAAGGAGACTGGCAAGTTGGAGCAAGGGTTAGAAACACCAAACTACATACGATTGATATCCGATAAGACTGGCATTGCGGAAATCCGGGTGGAAGCGGCGCTTCGCCTGCTGGATGAAGGCAACACCATTCCATTTATAGCTCGTTATCGAAAGGAAATGACTCGCGAGCTCGACGAAAATGAGTTGCGATCGATCGCGCGCGAGTATGAACAAGCCAAACATCTGGAAACGCGGCGCCAGGACGTGCTACGGCTCCTCGCGGAGCAAGGTGCGCTGGAAAATGAACCCCAGGCTAGCCAATTGCGGCAGGCCATTCAAGCGGCGCAAACGCTCACCGAGATCGATGACATCTATCGCCCTTACCGGCCGAAGCGGCGAACACGCGCCTCCATCGCTCGCGAACGGGGATTGGGGCCGCTCGCGGTCTGGCTCCAGGAAGCGGATCGGACGACGCCCTTGGCGAGGGTGATGGAAGAAGCGCAGTCCTATGTGAACGATGAGGCAGGCGTCGAGTCGGCTGACGCAGCCGTGCAGGGGGCGTTGGACATCCTGGCAGAGGCCATTTCAGACGATGCCAATAACCGCCGTTTTATCCGCACGGCCACGTTGCGACACGGCAAAATCGTCAGCGCGGCAGCCGATGAAACAGCAGAAACGGTGTACGAGCAGTATTACCGCTACGAAGAGCCACTTTCCGGTGTGCCGCCGCACCGCATATTGGCCATGGAACGGGGCGAGCGCGAAGGAGCCTTGCATGTGTCGATCACGGCGCCGGAAGCCGACGTTGTCGCTCGGTTGTATCGTCGCTATGCCGGATCGGACAAGCCGGATACTGCTACGGCTGCCGGGCTGCTGGCGCGCGCGGCACTGGACGCATATAAGCGGTTGATTCAGCCTGCCGTGGAACGAGAGGTGCGGGCTGAACTGCAGGCGCGGGCAGAGGAGCATGCCATCGGGATATTCGGGGCGAATTTGCGCAGTCTTCTGTTGCAGCCGCCTCTGCGCGGAAAGCGAGTTCTCGGGGTCGATCCCGCTTACCGGACGGGCTGCAAATTGGCGGCGGTCGACGATACAGGGAAATTGCTGGAGGTCGCTGTCATCTATCCGACGCCGCCGCAAAATCGAGTGGAAGAGGCGCAAAAAATCCTCCTTTCGTTCGTCGAGCGGCATCGAATTGACGTGATCGCCATCGGCAATGGCACCGCGTCGCGCGAAACGGAAGCGTTTGTCGCAGATTGTATTCGTACGTGGCATGCGCAGCCGGATCATTGGCAAATTGCCTACGTTATGGTGTCGGAAGCGGGGGCAAGTGTGTATTCTGCGTCGGAATTGGCGGGCGAGGAGTTCCCTGACCTCGACGTCGCCGAGCGCAGTGCGATTTCAATAGCCCGCCGTTTACAGGATCCCCTCGCAGAGTTGGTCAAGATCGATCCGAAGTCGATTGGTGTTGGCCAATACCAACACGATGTCTCGCAAGCCCGGCTCGGCGAACAGCTTGGCGCGGTCGTCGAAACGGTGGTCAATGAGGTCGGTGTTGACGTCAATACGGCTTCGTCGAGCCTGTTGTCTTATGTCGCCGGGTTGAATCGCACAACGGCGCGCAACATCGTGCAGTTTCGGGAGGAAAACGGGCGTATCCGCAACCGCAAGCAGCTGGCCAAGGTCCCGCGGTTAGGACCAAAAACGCTGGAACAGTGCCTCGGTTTTCTGCGAGTGATGGACGGGGATGAGGTGCTGGATGCAACGCCGATTCACCCTGAGTCGTACGGCGTCGTGGAGCGCTTGTTGGCAAAACTGGGGGCGAATGCGGACGATTTGCGCGAGACATCCAAGCGTCGGGCGCTGATCGCGGGGGCACGGCAACTGTCGCAAAGCGATTTAGCAGAGGAACTCGGGACGGGTGTACCCACATTGCGAGACATCCTTGACGCTCTGGAGCGTCCTGGCCGCGATCCGCGTGAAGATGTGCCACCGCCCATCCTGCGCACCGACGTCATGCGCATGGAGGATCTGTCGGTGGGTATGGAGTTAAACGGAACCGTGCGTAACGTGGTCGATTTCGGGGCATTTGTCGATATTGGGCTAAAGCATGACGGACTGGTTCATATTTCGGAGCTTGCCGATCGATTCGTGAAACACCCGCTTGATGTGGTCTCTGTCGGCGATGTTGTGCGTGTAAGAGTGGTACAAATTGACGCAGCCCGCGGGCGGATCGGCCTCTCGATGAAAGGGCTGCAGGACAGGCTGTGAGCGGCGTAGGTTCTCGGGGCGTTCATTCTGATGGTGGACGTCCCATTTGCCGTGCGGACTCACACAAGATACAATGAACCGATGGACTTGTACGGATCTTATATAGGAATTGGTGATACATGATGAGCACGCCAGCCAAATACGTGGTGGTCAAGGAACAAATTAAAGAGTGGATCCGCAGTGGGAAGGTAAAGCCGGGGGAGAAGATATACTCGGAGAACGAG
>NZ_SORF01000016.1:0-7126 GCF_004366795.1 Alicyclobacillus sacchari
GAACGGGAATGGTGAATGATCTCGTGAATCGAACGGTGACTGTCCATCCACCTCCCCGGGACTGAACGTCAAGGTGTGTTCGGTTTGACGGTTACCCATGTATTTTTTGCGGTCGTCCCTATGATTTCGGCAGTGTGAAATTGGTGGGAAGCTACTTTGATCATGTCAGCAACAGTACAAAGCACGCCCAGGCTTCCATTGACAAGGAGTTACAACGAAATGATTTAACAAAAGTAGTCATATCGTTGGCTGAAGATGAGTTGGCTTTGTTTGAAAATGAGAAATTCATAGAACGGCTAAAAGCGTCAATTCAGTTAATAAACCGTAACAAGGAAATATTCATCGATCACCTTACGAAGAAATCTCATGTACCAGACGCGGTAGTATTGGACGTTACAGGTTTGACACAAGAAATTACGCAAGAAATCTCACTGATAAATGAGCGCATCGGAAATCTGCAAAAAAGCGAGTCAGAGATAGGTGAAATCATCGCTTCGCGTAAGGCTTCAAGAATGGTGGTAGAGCGGAATGAAAAACTACATGTCTCAATGCCGCTCTTGGAAGAATGGTTCAGATTGCGAGATTTGATAACAGAGTATACAAAGACGAGTAAGAAATTTTCTACAAATTCATTGACACAAAAACAAGGAGAGGCGTTCAAAGAAATTATCCAAAGCAGTTATATTGAAACCTTTGATCGTTTCGCGCAGGAGCTTCGAGTAACAAATGTGAATATAAAACTCAATTCGCAAAAGGGGCAAACGGTTAGAAAGAAATATGTGGTGTCCGAGGAATATAAGGTTTCGGACATCATGAGTGAAGGTGAGCAAAAGGCGATTGCGCTTGTGGAATTTGCAACAGATTTGACCATGCGGAGGAATTTGAATCCCGTTCTGTTTGATGATCCTGTTACCTCATTGGATTACAAACGCTCAGAGTTGATTGCAAAACTGATTTACCAATTGTCATTGGACAGGCAGGTCTTGGTTTTCACGCACAACATAATGTTTTACTATTACTTGTATAACGCTTGTGCCAAAACAAGGAACAATGAAAATAAGTTTTTCAAAGTGGATGAGTTCGACAACTCCAACAAGGGAATTGTGTCTGAGACCTTTAGTGGAAAGTTGGAGACGCTCAGGGAAATAACGAAAAAGCTAAAGGACCAAGAGCAAAGGATAAATTCAAAGGCTTGCGTGGGAGATGTATTGGAGGAGTCTTTAAAAAAGGCATATTCGGACATCCGAACTTGGTGCGAGCTAATTGTGGAAGAAGGCTTCTTCAACTCCGTGATACAGCGGTATGAGCCAAATATAAAGTTTACCAGGGTGACTGGAATCAAGGGGGATTTCATCGAAGAATTAGCTACAGTCAATGCATTATTTGAAAAGGCTTGCCGTTGGATGACGGGCCACAGTCAACCTGCTGAAACTCAGCATATTCGGGCTACTAAAGAGGCATTTAATGAAGACATGGTTTATATTAAGAAGCTTTCTGATCGATACAGATGACGCAAAACTAATCAATTTGATCTGAGTGTTGGATATGGGCGTATGAGCTTCTCGTTGAATTCGGAGACAGTGCGATGTCTTAAATTGAACGGGATGATAACGACAGGGGGAATCAAGGAGGTGTGTTGATTGATTGTCCAGGGTGCGGAGTGACACTACCAAAACAGCAGATTTTGCTGGGGTATAGTTACAACGCATCGGCGAAGTGTTATGAGCAATACAGTGAACTGACCGCGTACACGTTGAGTCATACAGGGGATGATTTCATCCATCAGCATGTTGTGGATGTCTACGCCGCCCAGCATTCAGGCAATGGTATGAAAATCTTCACCACTGTGTTCGCATTGATTGGTCTGTATTATGCCATTGAACGTGGATACAACGGAAGACAAGTTCAGCGCGTTCATACACTATTGGCGCGCTTGAAACACCCATAGGACACTTTACAGCCATCTCAGCAATCGTACTCCATGACTGTCATGGACGTTTTGCACGAACCGCCTGGGGACAAGCGTGATGCCATGATTCGCGAATGGATGATCGATGTCTGGGGTTGTTGGAGCCATCAGCATGAGTGGGTCAGGAGCGTTTGTCATAGGCTATTGGATTGATGTGTTAATTGTCCAAGGATTCGGGGGGGGTAAGGGAGTAGTCACCTTTGCCCAGTATTTTTCCTAATATTTCCTCGCCAGGAGGGTGACACCATGACAAATGAAAAAAGCGGAACAAAACCAGACAGCGAGAAGAAATGGATGCTCGAACGCCCAGCAGACATGAACATAATTCGCATCATCGGAAATGTATACACCACGGTATCTGAAGATGAATTTACGGATGCGTTCATTGAATGGTTGGAGGGCAAAGGTTGGAGTTTCTTCGGTCGGACGGTTGAACTTACCGACGAAGATGATGACAATGAAATACCTGAGGGCATACTTCCAAAAGGAGCTTTCGATGACGCGGAAACGGAATAGGCTGTGGCTGAACGGGTGAAAGAGGGGTTTCAGGTAAATACGGGGCGTTCGATCTCGTTACGTTGAAGGCTTGGTTGCTCCATTTAAGTGACAATTGTTATCAAGGTCAAGTATCGTTGCGGTATGCCGTAGCTTTGTGAAAATCCTCACCTATTTTAATGGGCGATCTTTGGGAGCGTTGCCATAGCCACCGAGTAGCGGTGTTGCGACGAAGTTGTTATCCCTTACCGCAGAAACCTCATTCCCGTTGATTAACGTAGTCTTTTGGAATATCGACATCCACCTTGGTCGCATCATTGGGATGAGATGCCCATCCTTCATGAAGACTCCTGCATTTTGGTTGCAACATGATCAGACTTCCACTATCCAGAAAAGGTTGAATCGTAGCCACAGAATCGCATTTTCCCTGTGCCGCAGGGCACATGTTGAAACCCATGCGCCCAGGTTCCACAAGCTCAAGAATAGCATCCTGTCACAAGAGCTTCGCGTACCTAATGAGTCATCTCTTGAGCGTCTTTTCCTTAGAAATTTGAAGTGTAACCTTAGATATTGAGACCAAATATCGTGTGGAAATATAACCCGTTACACGCATTCAGAAAATCAGAGCTAATTATGGAGAACCAAAAAGTTGTTCTGGCTGAGAACCGCCACTATATATTAAAAGATACGAGAACAACTTTTCGGTTCATCTCATCATAATCTGCGCCTGATTTAATTCTGCGAACGACCTGGAACAACTTTTACGTGACCCAGGTGATACCAATAAATCAGGTGGTGGGCTACCTGCTACCCGCTTTACGAGTACGGTTTAACACTTCCTCCACGATGCAACCTACGCGGCGCGTCTAACATCCATCCGTGAGAACTAAAGCTACATTTCCCCGAATTCTCCCGATAAAATCTCCCTTGTGCCTGACCTTTTACGTTATAATGTCGATGAAAAATGTTGAGAACGTAACTGTATTGTTTGTGCCCTTTCATCGTGAGGGTACAACAGAACCATGATTTCGCCAGGGAGTGACGGTGATGAAGGCATCGAAAGTCAAACACAAGGTTTCGCAACTGCAACGGATGTATAAGGGGAAAAAGCTGTCCTTTGATTTGGCGATACAAAGAAAGGGGAACATCTGGGACGTGAAACGCCAGTCGATGTTTATCCACAGTGTTCTGGCTGGTTATCCGATTCCGAATCTATTCGCCACCAAGGACGAGAACGTATTTTACCTTCTGGACGGTAAGCAACGCCTGTCCAGCATTTTTGCTTTTCTCAATGACGAATTTGCGCTCTCTTTCGCGCAAACACCAAAGCCCAAGGTGGATGACATGGATGTAGAGGGATTGACATTTAAGCAGTTGCCCAAGGAGTTTCAGCAGAGAATTCAGGATTACCAATTTGAAATCGATGTGGTAGAAGAAATCAGTCAGTCGGAGATAGAAGATATCTTCTGCCGACTCAACAATGGTGTTCCGCTTCGCCCCATTGAGACAACCAGGGCGATGCTCGGCAAGTCAGCATTAGAGTTTGTGGAGAGCCTGGCGAAAGTTCCATTCTTCACGGATAAGGTGAATCTGTCAAAAGCGGCGAGAAATCACTTTGTGGATCAAGAGTTGGTTCTGCAAATCCTCGCTTTACTCAACGATCCTGCAACGGGATTTAGCAAGAAGGAAATGAAAGAGTTTGTTGAGAAGCTACGTGATGACCATCAGCGTAATCGATTCAAGTCGCAGTTCAATAACGTCTGTTTCTACCTGAATGAAGCCTTCCCCAGCGAGAAAGAAAAGCTCTTGCGGAAAGTGCATATCCCTATGCTCTTCAAGTTGACGCTCGACATGCAACATAAGGGGATAGAGATTCCAGCGGAGACGTTTGGGGAATGGGCGAGAGGTTTTTTGGAGGCTCCGCCTGAATCGTATGTCGAAGCGTGCAGTTCAGGAAGCGCGAAAAAGGAAAATGTGCAGAAGCGACTGAGTATCATGACAGAGGAGTTCGAGAAGCATTTTAATGTGAAAGTCCGCGATGAAGTGCCGAATGCCAGTGACGAGGTAGCGGTGAGCGTGGAAACGGTTCAAGAGCAGGGCGAATGAGCGGATAGATTGAGAAATGGTTCACGGGACGAGGGGGAGGATAGTAGCTCCCCTCGTTTGTGTTTGGCGTGCTGATTTATATACACTCACTACCGCGATTATTATACAAACGGATATAAATGCCGTTACTCAATGGCAACGGATGGGCTGATCCGATAAGATGTGGTTTGATGAAGGTGTAAAAGAGGGTACCTTAATGACATCCAAAACGATGAATCCTAAAGTTGATGTATATCTCACGGAGGGGTGCATGCGTTGCAAATTGGGAGGCACTCCAAACTGCAAAGTCCATAATTGGGAGGACGAATTGAAGAAATTGAGAGCGATCCTCCTTGATTGTGGGCTAACAGAAGAATTAAAGTGGTCACAGCCTTGTTACACATACCAGAAGCGAAACGTCGTTATGATGAGTGCTTTTAAAGAATACTGTTCATTGAACTTTATGAAAGGTTTCTTGTTAAAGGATGCCTACGGTATTCTAATTAAACCTGGAGAGAATACGCAGGTGGGTCGTCAGATTCGGTTTACTGATGTTCAAGATATCGTGAAGATGGAACCCATTTTGAAAGAATATATAAACGAAGCCATTGAAGTCGAGAAATCTGGGGAGAAACCGAATATTAAAAAGAATCCAGAGCCAATACCTGAAGAATTTCGAAAGAAAATGGATGAAATGCCTGACTTGAAAACCGCTTTTGAGGCATTGACACCAGGACGGCAAAGAGTATACATTCTTTATTTTTTGGCACCCAAGCAATCCAAAACTCGTGAGTCACGAATAGAAAAATGTATGCAGAAGATTCTCGATGGAAAGGGATTAAATGATTAGTATATTATTCTTGAATTGATGGGCGCGATCTTCGACAGCGAACTCCCCTGAACGGGATAGGGTTGATTGGATTTCCAGTCTTCGCGTTGCTGACAAATGCCTCTACGGAAAGGAATCACGTGTGGCAGTCGTTCACGAATACCAGACATGATCTCCCTGTATGAGATAAACGCGGAAAATTTTCAACTTCCATGACCTGACCCCAACGGCATTTATGTCGGTGCAACCTCTTTCGTCCACAGCACCTTGACCTTGCCTCCGTCACCTTGAATCGCCATAATTACGAATCGCCAGTCCTTTGGATTCACTGGGCTATCGGTGCGCGCGATAAATCTGGCTGATGCTTGGGTTCCATTCACGACGTTGAACCAATTGTTTGGTACACGTTGAGTTGTTATCGGCTGTAAGCTAAGTGATTTCAATGTAGGGTTTTCGGCGTTCAGATTGTACCAGCCACCATAAGCAAAGTTGTTGGCGTTGTCAGTTTCCAGGTCAACAACGGGCGCGGATTTGTCGGTCACGATCAGGAACACTTCACATTTCTGTTTATTATAGTCCTGATTCCACTTCGACACATCGACGTTAAACTGGGTTTGATGTTGCCCCTTTGGAGATGTAAGGAAGGGTACACTGTTGTCAATCGAAAACGACACCTTATAATCATTCGGATTTGGCGAAGGCTTTGCCATAATCGAGCAACCCGTGACTGCAAGACAACCAACCATAGACAAAGCCCAAATTTCTCGCATCATTACTCCCCACCTTGTTCTTCTGTCGCTAACGTGTCCTTGGTGTTGAAGACGATTAGCCACGAAAAGCTCTTGTCGCCATTTAGTGACATAGTGAGAACAGAAACTACGGCAGGTTTGCCTGTTGGACATGTTGAACAGATGACATGAACATTACGAGATACGGCACTAAAAATGAGATCGCTATCAGCCCAACCCCCAGCATGCCCTTACCAACAAATGCGTTCCTATTGCTTCCGACTCTCAATTCCCACAAAGCCTGAAATAGCTGAAATATACCGCTTAAGAATAAAAGCAGGAATGCTATCGCCAACACGAAGAGCATCAACGGAATCGACTCCTTCCCAAAGCTATACTGTGTAAAGCAAGTAACGTTTTGCTATCGACTGCGTTCCGTTATTCACCACCGAGCCTATCTACCCTGCAAGTCTTAGGCATGGTGACGTGCTGTCGCCTGTATCGACGAGCTTGCCGAAGTTCCATGCGCTGTGACAGTCGAATAAACGGGACTCAGGGCTACGAGGATTCCGATGATCCAGGTTACTGTCCACAACCAGGAGGTACTTCGTTTCCGATAAAGGCTAACTCCAACGGCAATCACCAGACTGATGAGAGCGGGTATCCGAGCCACCACACCAGCAAAGCTGATAAACGAGAACAGCAGTAACAGAACTGTTAATATCCAGAGAATCGTCAGCAAAACCATTCGATACATCGGCATCACCTTTTATTGTCCCTGCCGTACCCTGCATGCTAAAGCCCCGTTCTTTACCACTTCCACACAAGCCCAGCGACTCCTGTTCAACCTATGCCAAGATTGATGCAGGCACGGATGGGTACGGAATAGCTTATGTTTCAACTGATGTTTACATTTCTGTAATAGGTTAATGAAACATTTCGTGCTCCATTTCAGATTACATATACCTTTAAACAAAGGTTCAGTTTCTATCAATTTTTTTGTCAAGCTTTGCTTCAATC
>NZ_SORF01000016.1:7222-37902 GCF_004366795.1 Alicyclobacillus sacchari
ATAGGTTAATGAAACATTTCGTGCTCCATTTCAGATTACATATACCTTTAAACAAAGGTTCAGTTTCTATCAATTTTTTTGTCAAGCTTTGCTTCAATCAGAGCCTTCATGTCTTGTGGGCTGTCCACACCGACAACGATGACTTTATAAAGGCGATCCCCGATATAGTAGTCGTTCAATGTGAGGGAAATAACCTTGTCAGGATGCTCATAAGACAGGAAGTACCAATCCTCTCCGTGCCAGAAGTGTCCTTCCTGAATATCTCCGATGGAAGTACCACCTAACCGAATGAGCGATTGTAAGTTTGGAGCGGCGGTATCCACTCTTGCAATGAACTTGTAGGGAATTACGATTTTACGCTTAAGCGCCGCAATACTTGTCATTCCCGATAAACGAATCGTCAGTGCATCTTCGCCAAGTTCGATTTTACGAGGCATGGAATCACTCCATTTTCAGTTTGAACCCAATTTATCACGATGTCACGATTTGCTCAGCCGTTTTTATGTCTGAGGATGTTCGAGGGCGGAGAGCGGTAAGGGCAGAAGATGGGGTTGAGTTGAACAAGGTTAATGAAGTGTATACATAAATGTCGCAGGTTATGGATACATAAACATTTCCATTATCATAAACGGTTGTGTTTGTGTTTTTGGAAGATGATATATATTTCTTCCTCGAAATCCTCTGCCCGAATTCCTTCACCAAATCCGATTGATCCAACGCTATCCATCTGCTATGCTCAAGTTGCATGGCTCCCCGCGCGTCACGGAGAGGTTAAACTGAGAATATGGCGCACAGGTATGGATGAGAGTTATGTGATGAGTAATGAGGGCAAAGGGCGGTTCTTGATCCTAATCCCGTTTAAAAAGTCGTGCGACTCTCTGCCATCAAGTGGGGACTGAAAAAAGAACAGAATCCATACCGCACAGGTAGGATTTCAAGAGAGACAACGGGCGGCGGAGAGCCGCCTTTTTGATACAAGTGCACGGAGTCATAGCAGGCTTAGATGCCCATCCTCCGTCTGCCCTAATAGGAAAATGCAGGGGTAAAGGGGAGTACATGTCATACGTTGCCTGGCGGTTACTGACATTGGTTTCTGTATGGGAGATGAAGGTTCTATGGGTAAGCTGATAGAATTCCCTCATCGGGAAATCCAGCCAGCGATTTAGTGGTCCAAGGTTGTAGCTGGATCAGTGGTTCAAATCATGGTATCGCATAAGTGGAACGAGGTGCTATTCATTGTTATTAGAAACCGCCAAAGAAGCCTACGATGGAATGCGTTCAGTGTACGAAGACTTTTGTCTGTTTCTTTCACGAGAACTCTCTCAATTGGTTGATAATCAAGGAGTGAAGCTGGCGGTACCAATTCATTTTCGTGTAAAGACATGGGATTCGATTGTTGAAAAGTACCAAAGGAGAAATATTACTGAATTCTCTCTTGATCAGATTTCAGATTTAGTAGGTCTACGTATCGTTGTGATGTTTTCAAGTGACATTAAACCTGTTCTGGATTCGATTTCACAGTCACTTGTCGTGACTCAGGTGGAGGATACTTCGTCACGACTTGACGAAAGTCAATTTGGATACGGTTCTGTTCATTTGCTGGTGTCTCTGCCTGACCATTGGACAGATGTTCCCACAAACGTTCGATTCAAGGGACTTTCCGCCGAAGTTCAACTAAGAACAATGTCTCAACACACATGGGCGGCGGCTTCGCATTCTCTTCAATACAAGCACGAACAAGACGTACCGAGAGAATTACGGAGATCGATGACCCGTATCGCCGCGTTGTTAGAGATTGTGGACACCGAGTATGAGAGATTACTACATGAACGTGAGCAGTATCTGCAACAGATTAGCTTGGAGCAGAGCCAATTAAACGTCGATACTCTACGACTGCTAACAAATGAATATTTGCCCCAAAGGAACGAGGATAGTCCAGAAGATTATTCCGAGTTGCTCGAACAAGTGCTTTTCATGGGAATTAGAACAACTCACGAATTGAAGACTGTTTTAGAGAAAAATGTTAACCAGGCGATTGAGCATGACGTAGATACTGCACGTAAAATTGTTAATGGAGAGGCACCTGAATTGAATGACTACTTGGAACGAGCGAAACGAGGTTATTTCCACTCTAAGACTGGATTGGTTCGGTATATTTTAGAACTCGAGTTTGGTACTGAAAAAGTTATGGAATACTGGGACTACTTCTACGCAAAATACGCGCCCCTTGGAGATAATGAGTAGATACTTGAGCGAGCTACAAGGGACGGAGCAGGGTATGAAATCGTCGGCAAAATTACTCCTTATGCTATAGGTTGACGGATGACGTTACGGAAGATCGTAGAATCTTCTTGCGCTATCGTGGGTGAATGTGCGGGAACCATGGGGCGTCCAAACTGAAAAATATGAAAATGCGGTATACTGCAACGCCGCATTCTTCTGGATTTTTCAGTTGCGAAAGACAAACGACGGCAAGGCATAAGAGGACGTTTGTTAGGCGGGGCGATGTTATGGACGAGGGTTCCAAGTGCGACGAATCTGTACCCTCAAAGAAAGTCAGAAGAAGTGAATTCGTCCGCGAAATCGTGGAACGCCTGTTTGACGGTTGCAGTGTAACGTTTACGGTTCCGCATCATGTGGGAACCAGTCTGGTGCACGCCATATCACAAGGGTTGCAAGAACGCGGATGCTATACATTGCAGATAGACCTGTCTGATATATCCACTATCGAAGAACTGGCGATTCAACTGTTCCATGGAGTTCTCCAATTACGCACAGGGGTCAGAGTCTTTTCGGACAAATCCATGGACGGCTTGTCGGAGTATCTGTCGCGACCTGAGATCAATGCCAAACTCCGAGACCTTGTGGACGTACCATATTTGCAGAAGCTTACAGAAAGCCCTCTCGCACTGTTGGATGAAGGTGTGAGTCTCCTACAACGCATTCCAGAAGAATCGGACACGCGGCTGGTTGTATGGTTTCACGAGTTTCAGGTGATCCACAAGATTGACAATCTCTTGCTGAAGCGACTCCGTGCTCTCTTCCAATATCAGTCCCATGTTACCTATGCGTTTGTTGGAAGCGATCCCAACTTGATGCGAACTCTGTTTGCAGACCGACACCAGGCATTTTATCGGTTCGCGACGATACTAAAGTTCCCAGGCGAATGAGCAAGTCCGAAGGGATTGGAGGGTGATGGCCGATGCTACTGCAAGGCGTAGTGACTAAGACGGACGTTGTGTCGAATTTTGACGATTTTATCGATGCGGTAGTTGGTGGCAAGCCACAGGCTGTAAAACGGGATGGAGATGTCATCATCGCCATATCCCTGGGGCAGATGCTGGAGTTACTCACCGCCTATCCCCTGAATTACGAATATGAGGTTGATGAAGATGGACGTTTCGCAGGTTCTATTTGCAAAATCGAGTTAATCGTGGCGGATGGAGCGACGGTGGAAGAGCTTCGACTCAATCTGGCGAATCAACTGATGGAATATGCAAAGGACTACATGAATGACTTCTCGCGCTACTTCAATGCCCCAAACACTCGACCCCATTTCCCATATGTGCTCCGTGTTTTACTCGAAGACGACATCGAGGCTGTTGCCTCCACGTTACGTAGCGTTGCTGAGGATAGCGGGGAAACAGGGAGTGGTGGGCATAGTTCACTTGGATGTGTGGTGGATTACATCGAAAAGCACAAGACACGGCACTTCGGAAAAGTTATCGAGGATAACAACGCTATCTTGAAAGCGCAGGAGGACAAAAACTGAGGTGGTTCAAAAAAGAAGAGGTTGTGTAAATGTATACATTTAAGTTTAAAGTTTCGTAAACATTTTCGTTTGTTGTTCTGGAATTTGATTTGTTTCCTCTGAAACTATCACCTCCTTGACCCTCAATAACTTGCTTTTTCCCAGTCGGGAAGCGCCTGAGGATGCGGTAGATATGACGGGGTACAGATACGGGAAAATAGATGATATGGGCTGATAGGTATTCGACAAATGTAAACATTTATGGTTCAGGTTAATGAAACATTTCGTGCTCCATTTCAGATTACATATACCTTTAAACAAAGGTTCAGTTTCTATCAATTTTTTTGTCAAGCTTTGCTTCAATCAGAGCCTTCATGTCTTGTGGGCTGTCCACACCGACAACGATGACTTTATAAAGGCGATCCCCGATGTAGTAATCGTTCAACGTGAGTGAAATAACCTTGTCAGGATGTTCATAAGACAGGAAGTACCAATCCTCTCCGTGCCAGAAGTGTCCTTCCTGAATATCTCCGATGGAAGTACCACCTAACCGAATGAGCGATTGTAAGTTCGGTGCGACGGTCTCCACTCTTGCAATGAACTTGTACGGAATCACGATTTTGCGCTTAAACGACGCGATACTCGTCAAGACCGATAAACGAATCGCCAGTGTATCTTCGCCAAGTTCGATTGTACGAGGCATGGAATCACTCCATTTTTGGTTTGATCCCAATTTATCACGATGCCACGATTTGGTCAGCCGAAAAAATGTCGGACGGTGTTCGAGGGCGGGGAGTCGTACAGGTAAAAGATGGGGGGGTGGTTGGATAGGGTTAATGAAACGTATACATAAATGTCGCAAGTTATGGATACATAAACGTTTCCATTTTCATAAACCGTTTTGTTTGTGTCTTTGGAACCTGATACGAATTCCGTCCCTTGAAATCCTCCGCCCGAACCTCTTTCTTTCATCCCACCCATATGCTATGCTCCAGTTGCAAGGCTCCCTGCGTACCACGGAGAGTTTAAACCGAGAATATGGTGCACAGGCGCGAGATAGAGACCAGGAGAAAAAGGGATGGAGGTTTTTTCGCTCTCTTGGAAAATCTCTACCACTTTATAAAAAGCCGTGTGACCTACCACCGTTAAGCGTAGGAACCCAGGTTGAATCATCTGGGAGCAATAGAAGCGGAGATCCCCTGCCGTTGGATTGAAGTGGGGCTGAAAAAAGATTTGTCCGAGGGTGGCGAGATGCCGCCTTTTTTGTCATATCAGGGGACTATGAGCAGGGAGTAGGCGTTTCTTTGCCCGCCTTCCCTGGGAAAAGGGGATAAATCCATGTATGAAAAGCGAATAGCAGGGGAAGTTGTGAAGCTCCTCACTGCCAATGAACTCTATGGATTTTTTGATAAGCCTGAAGATAATGGTGACTTCGTTTTGGACTTGAAAGCGGCAAGAGAAGAACGGACGGAGGAGATTCTGAGGAATAACTGGATGAAAGAGCGAGAAGAGCAGGATTAAAGGCAGAATACACGGGTGTAGGGATTAAACGGGGCAGAGCCGAACATCTACAGCGAATATTCAGGTTGAGTGCATTATTTTGATGTTGGGAGCGAACTGACATGGCGAACCCATTGAAGGATAGTTCAGAGCGAGTACAGAGCAAGTTCTCCGAGTTGGGGTACACCAACAAGGTGGTGGAATTACCTGACAGCACACGAACCGCCCAGGAAGCCGCAGATGCCATCGGTTGTGAAGTGGCGCAGATTGCAAAATCCATCATCTTTCGTTTGAAGAACTCGGACAGCCCCTTATTAGTGGTTGCCAGTGGGGTCAATCGCGTCCATGAGAAATCCCTTTCTAATCAGCTAAACGGATACCTTGCTAAAAGCTGATGCGAATTTCGTCCGTGAACGCACAGGGTTTGTCATAGGCGGGGTTCCACCGCTCGGTCACAAGGAGACCATCACCACCATCATTGACGAAGACCTCTTTCAATACAACACCATCTGGCGGCGGTAGGACATCCGAAGGCAGTATTTGATTTAACGCCCGATCAACTGGTGGAAATGACCAGGGGAAGGGTGATGGCGATAATCTAAAGTTGGTGGGGACAAGTAAGATAGGGTGAATTCCGACGTTGCGAGGCGTGTGTATGGATGGTGTATGTCAAATGTGTTTTATGCGTGGTACGCTTATTGCAGAAACGGGCAGGTTAGTGACAAAAGAGGATACGATAAATTTCCTTCGAAGTAGTTAGTATATGTCTAATTTTGCAGTAAGAGAGGACATTCATCATGAAAATCGTGAGTGCCTGTTTGGTCGGTTGTAAGTGTAGATACGATAATCAATCTGCTTTACATTCAAAAGTCGAGAATTTAGTTCAAAGTCGTCAAGCAGTGCCTGTCTGCCCTGAGCAATTCGGAGGACTCCCGACTCCAAGGAATCCTGCAGAGATTGTAGGCGGAGATGGATTTGATGTACTTGATGGAAATGCCAAGGTTATCGATAGTGAGGGGAATGACGTCACACAGGAGTTTATTGACGGGGCTTACCGAGCACTAAACGTTGCACAGACTATTGGGGCAACAACAGCCATTCTTAAGAAAAATAGCCCCTCCTGCGGAAGTGATTTGATATACGATGGGTCTTTTTCTGGTATGAAGAAGGAAGGGGTGGGCGTGACCGTTGCTCTATTATTACGTAATGGACTAACGGTTACATCCGAAGATGGCGATTAACAAGGGGGTCTCATAGGAATTGCTCTTGAACAAACGGAGGCAAATGTTTAAGAAGCTTGACCCATCCAAACTGTTATGGCGATATATTGCAGTCCTTATTCGCACTTTTAAATTGCGAAAAATGCGATTGGGGGTGAATACGACATATGGATGACGATATGACGAACCCTCACGAGGGCATTGCGCCCGCACCGCCTGCTCAATATGACCGTTTTGTACGGGAGCTTGAAGAGCGGCTATATGATGGTTGCAGTGTCACATTCACGCTTCCTCATCATAGTAGCACCTTATTGGCGCGCGGTGTTTTGAGCAGGCTGGAAGCGCGGGGATGCTATACGGCTGAGATAGACCTGTCTAACGTCTCAACGATTGAGGAATTGACGCTTCTATTGTTGCAGACGGTTCTTCAATTACGTATTGGCATTAGCGCCTTACCGAACTCCTCCCTAAACGACTTCATAGACAGTCTGTCCCGACCTGAGATCCGTGCCAAAATCAAAGACGTTGTGGACATACCATATGTGCAGAGTGTTAAAGAAAGCCCTCTTGAACTCCTGGACGAAAGCGTAAGCCTCCTGCAACGCATCCCAGAACAATCGAAAGCGAGGTTGGTTGTTTGGTTCCACGAATTTCAGGTGATCCACAAGATTGACGACCTCTTGCTGAAGCGGCTCCGTGCCCATTTTCAATTCCAGTCCCATGTGAGCTTTGCGTTTGTCGGAAGCAACTCTGACCTCATGCGAACGCTGTTTGCCGACCAAGACCAGGCTTTCTACAGATTCGCGGTGATGTTGCAGTATCCAGGGTGATTAGGGTGATGAAAGGGAGCAGTTCCTTCATCACCATGGAGCATCCGTCCTAATCCGCCTACTGCACCCATACGGCGATTGCCTGCACGACCGCCACTATCAATATCTCAAGGTACATCGCATCCACAGGACGGGGGGAATCGTGTGCTTCTTATCCAGCTTTGGGAGGGGTATGGGGGTGTTTGTAAACCTATAGGAGAAAACGTGAAAGAGATAGAAGTAAAACAGCAAAAATGGCAAGGGATTTGAGATAACCCCTCCATACACCGCCCACTTTCTGAATACAATCCTCACTCCCCGTGGATGGTGGTGAATGGGTAGCGAGCACAGGCGGGAAGTCACGGAGTAGGGGTTCGCGGCTCAGACAGCAGATGTACGTTTTGTTTGGAATCTAATCTGAGGTATCCAATGTAGGGGATTGATGCGCCCTCAGACCCGAAGCCCGTGTACCAAACATCACCTTTTCCGCCGTTGCGATGTCAACTCCAGAGTCACCCTATTTCGCCATGCCCAGCCACGAAGTTCCTGAATCACTTTGTCCGTATCCGCAAGACTGAACGAAATCGAAAGCGGGTATTTGCGTTCTTTGAAATACAATAAGAACGTGGAACTCCGCTCAAGCACCCGAATTTTCCTTACGTCTTCTGCTGTATACGTCTTGTCACCGAATATCAGTTCACTATCCGCTATGCTGAGTCTCGGATATTTAAACGCGAGATAAAAGGCGGATCCGACCCAGGCAAGCAGATAAACAGAACCAATCATCCATACTATCACCTTGTACGGATGAGGTAGGCTATTTCCGAGAGGCACCCAGATTATAATCAACGTACCGAATGGCGCAACGGTGGGTACGGCGTTCACTTTGTATCCGACTGGAATCACCCCCAACAAACCAGATTCTATTTGATTCTGAGCTTGCAATCCAGCCTTATGTTTACGATTAAATATCTGTAACCATTTTTGCTTACTGTTTTGGAACTTGAAATGTTTGTTTATCCCGTCGAACCCATCTCCTCGTTCAACTTTTCCTTCACTGCCTGCCTTTCGGTGAGTACGAACACAAAGTCTGAAATTCCTTGTGGCAATAGCGGAGATCGACCCAAACAACATACGGAAAACATAAACCTACATATGTATGAAAAACGTATAGGAAATTACTGGGGGCAGAGGGATCGAACCATCGAGGTTTCTTCGAAAGTGGAAGGGCAGGCAAGTGTAAGGGGGTCATCTCCAGTGCCGAAGGTAGTGAAACTGCGGCGGTATTGATACCTGAGATAAGGGAAAAGATGTGTCTCAATCAGTGCACTGGGACATGAGAGCATTGACGGGAGAGCGTGGAGTCGATGGCAACATTTTGGTGGGCGGAGGTCTAAAAGCCCACAAAACGCTAAGGGTGACTCCTTGTGCAAAGGTGCCTGCTTCGACCTGTTTGGTTTGCTTGCGATGAAGGACAAAATCGTGTATCAATCAACGCCTTCGCGGTGGGAGAATGGAATTAGGCAACAGCAACGTACTTAACCGCAAGTATGCAGGTTTGCAAACACCACAAGAGAGACTGCAACTCCGTGGCACGCTCAGTAATCCCGTGACTTGTGGAGTAGACAGCCATCGTAAGAACCCCGAATGAGTAGCTTCGCCATCATGAGTGTGAGCCAAAGTAGACTGAACCCAACGTCCCATACGCCCCTGAACGGTGGATGCAGTCTCGACTTTCCCCCCCCCCCCCGTGCGGTTTGTGACAGCCCTTCAGCGTTGGGCAACCGTCCCATGGAACGGTTTGATGTTCAGCAAATGTAGAAGTTTATGGTTTCATTTATGTAAACATATCAGGTTCAGGTTATACGGCTGTTTATGTTCGGGTTTATGGATAAAGCTATGTTTTGTCCGCTGGAACGACGTATTAACTTTGAGATAGTCCTTTGCAGTCGAATACCCTGCATTCTGGGTCCCGTTTCTATCATCCTTCGCAAAACGCATTTCTGTCCTGACTTCACTTTCCCTGAAAACTCCGCCCTTCTTGCAACTTTACCATTGAATAATTCGAGAGCCTCAAAACTATAAAAAAGGGATTCACCAATACACCAGGATTCCCTTTGCGGGAAACATTGCAGGAGGCGAACAGATTTGAGAGACGATCATGGCAAGCGTGAAATTCCCGATTCAGTAGGGGCGAGGATTCGGTACTTGCGAAAGCAACTCAATCTCTCACTCAAGGACTTGGAACGTATGACGGGGGTGTCACCGAGTTACATCAACCGACTTGAGAAGAATCACAGAAAAGCTCCCAGCGTGCCAATTATCTACAAATTGGCTCCTGCTCTTGGGGTCTCACCTCAAGAACTCATGGAGATGACCGAAGAGGAACAAAGAGAAAAAGATGTAATCGAGCTTGTGCTCACACACCATTACACCATCTGCAATGGTATTCAAGCGACTCAACCCATGAAGGACAGTCTCGCTGAATTGTTGCAAACTGTGATGAGTAGCGACCTCGACGGAAAGAACAAGGTGCGGGACAGCATCGTGATCATCGAAAAGGTTCGGGAGTTCCTTAGACTGATTCGGGAATGACCGTGAACCAGGCAGAGAGAACTCTTCAATTCGGGTTCTCTCTCTTTCTACAGGATGATTACAGGAGGCTGATGTTATGAGTCTAAAAGGAAGCGAACGCGAGTTCATTTTTTCACTGTATCTGAAGGAACACAAATCTATTCTGGAGGATGTGGTTGGTCGTGGGTTGACCGATCTGTTACTCGAATCATACTGGCAAGGCTACAAACTGGACTTGTTAGGTTACGACAGGGCGATGGGAGTTCCAATCATTACCGAAGTTTGGTTGGGTAAAACGGCTGGTTATCATCAGGAACGGCTCCTGAATCTGATCGATACAATGGATGAAGGAATGTTGCTTTATCTTACACTTGGTTTCCAGGTCAAGCACGTTCGCGAATTGGAGCAACAAGTAGGTAGCTGTGAGAAACCAATTAAACTGCTGTTGGTTCGGATCAACGATCAGCTCATGGAGCCACTTGAGAAGCTCAACTCCATGCACAAGTTGAAGATTTACGGCTCCCTGGGGTTGTTGGGCGAGGTTCCGAATCTACTTCGGGTCGTCAAAACCATTGAACATCCGCTATACAAGCAACTTAGCCCGAAGCCCGTTCCAAACAGCCAAGAATTCGACTTCACGAAGCGTGTAGACGTGAATCGATACCTGCTTTTTCGGTTGCGGGAGGCTGTGCCCAATTTCCTGACATTGCAACGAGAAAAGCACTTCGTCGAGGATAACGCCACAATTATCCTTGGCGGTGGGCGTACAGGCATACAGTTCTACATCTCAGCAAGGAACAGAAGAAACCAGGCATTTGCGGAGTTGCGATTTGACGAATCGAACACCGAGTTATTTCATCTGTTCGCGGCAAAACCGTGGTTGTTGCGGGAAAAGATCGATGAAAGGATCAAGGCGCAAGACAATACCATCGGGTGCTATTTCAAAGCGTTTGACACGGTGGAAGCCACAGTGGATGAATTGGTACAGATTTTCAACAGGATGATCAAACACATTAGCTATCCGTTGTTCGACATCCTGCAGTATGAGAATCAGATGGCGTGATAACGCAGGGAACGAGGGCAAAGGCGTTGGGAAACCAACGCCAATACATAAAACACCAGCCTCAGATGCCTGTTTGTGCAAATACTGCCCACCCTCCTCGGCTCTTCCTCCTCCCTATATGTTGATTCACTCGTAAGGTTGGTAAATTATACTTGACCACCAAGAAATAATGTTATATGGTTTATTTGACGACGACATCGAAAATGATAAATGGTGTATTTAACAAGGGAGGAGGGTGGGAATGAAGCTTGGTCAAGTTGCAGGGATTAAGACAGGGCTGGTGTTGACCAGAAAAAAAGCGGAAGTGGACTACGATGTTAAAGCACAATATCGGTTGGTCACGCTGAAGAACATCAATCTTGACGGAACATTCTCCGATGAGCCGTTCGAGTTGTTTCAAAGCAACGACGAGTTGGATGACGACCATTTCACTCAGGTTGGTGACATATTGGTTCGGTTGAGCCATCCGTATACGGCGGTTTACATACAAGACAAACATGAGGGGCTACTGATACCGTCGTACTTTGCCGTGATTCGTTTAGAGTCAAGTGGTATCGTACCCGCTTTTATAGCCTGGTATCTGAATACCGAACGTGTGAAAAATGGACTGCTCCGACACCAGACGGGGACGAACATCCCCACCACCAACAAAAGTGCTCTTGCACAGGTGGATATCCCTCGTGTGCCGATTGAGAAACAGCGCATGATTATTGAACTTAATGCTTTGCACCAAAAGGAAATAGGGCTTTACCAACAATTGATTGCGGAGAAACAGAAACTCAATACGTTATTGACTTATACGATTGCGAACATACGTTGAGGAGGATTTCCATGGCAGACCAGCAAGAGAATATTCAAGGTAAGATTAACAACATTCTTTGGCAAGCCTGTGACACCTTCAGGGGCAAGATTGATTCCAGTATCTACAAAGACTACATCCTTGTCATGTTGTTCGTGAAGTATCTCAGTGACACCTATAAAGAGAGGTTGGATGAGTACAAGAACCGTTACAGGGGTGACGAGGAACGGATCAAGAGGGCGATGTCGCGCGAGCGGTTCGTCTTGGACGAGATTTCGACATTTGACTATCTTTACTCGCAAAGAAATAACTCTGAAATTGGCATGATTATCAACAAGGCATTAGAGCACCTGGAGAATGAGAACACAGGTAAATTGCGTGGCGTGTTCAGGAACATCGACTTCAATTCAGAAGCGATTTTGGGCAAACCGAAAGAACGTAACGCCATGCTCAAGACTCTCCTGGAGGATTTCAACAAACTCGATCTGAGACCCTCTGTTGTCGGTCACGATGATATTATCGGCAACTCGTATCAGTACATGATTGAGCGGTTCGCCTCTGATGCTGGAAAGAAAGGCGGGGAATTCTTTACTCCATCTATGGTCAGCGAACTGTTAGCGAGATTAGTTAAGCCACAGGAGAATGATCGCATTTACGACCCGACGTGCGGATCGGGTTCGCTCTTGATTCGCGTAGTTAATCAAGTACCGAATCGGAAAGTGGCTGTCTACGGGCAGGAGCGCAATGGTCAGACCCACTCATTGGCGTTGATGAATATGTACCTTCACGGTATTGACGATGCGAAGATCCTGTGGGGAGATACGTTGTCGAACCCGCTTCATCTGGAAGATGGTAAGCTAATGAAGTTTCAGGTGATTGTCGCAAATCCTCCTTTTTCCCTTGATAAGTGGGCAATGGGTTTTAGTGCTGACAAAGCTGATGACGACAAACCGTTTAAGATGGAGGCAAGTCTCGACCCGTATCGTAGATTCGAATGGGGGGTTCCGCCAAGTTCAAAGGGGGATTATGCCTTTGTCCAACACATGCTTTACTCTCTGGCGGAAAATGGACGGATGGCGGTAATTCTCCCTCATGGTGTGCTGTTCAGAGGGGCAAGTGAGGCGAGAATTCGTAAACAGATCATTGATCTGAACCTGCTTGATGCAGTGATTGGCTTGCCAGAAGGGTTGTTTTTCGGAACAAACATACCTGCTTGTGTGATGGTTTTCAAGAAGAACCGAAGCAGACGTGATGTCTTGTTCATTGATGCGTCGGGAGAAAATCATTACGAGAAGGGCAAAAATCAAAATCAATTAAGGGAGTCCGATATTAGGAAAATCGTCGAAACCTACGATGCGTTTAAGGTTGAGGACAGATATTCCTATGTCGCTTCAGTCGATGAGATTAAAGAAAATGAGTATAATCTCAACATTCCGCGATATGTGGATACGTTTGAGGAAGAAGAACGAGTGGATATGAACACAGTGAAAAACAGCATTTCGAGTATCAAGAATGAACTGGCACAAATAGAAGAACAGATGAGTAAATACTTGCAGAAGCTTGGATTGTAGGTGAGACTGTGAGCTTAAATACAGGTCGGTTTAATCGGCAATTCCGCATTCCTTCAGACTGGCAGATCGACCAGTTGAGTAATTTGTCCGTGGATGGTATCAGGAATGGAGTTTTTAATGATCCTGAAAAAAGCGGCAAAGGTGTCAAACTAATCAACGTGGTCAACCTATATAGTGGTTCATGCATTGATACAAGTCAGCTTGGTTTGTTAGAACTCTCTGACAGCGAGATTTCGAAGTATAGAGTTGAGGTTGGCGATATCTTCTTTACGCGCTCTTCTCTAAAGTTAGAGGGGATTGCTCAATGCAACATAAATCTTGATGACAAAAATGTGATGGTGTTTGACGACCATATCATGCGGATTCGTCCCGACACAAGCAGGGTTGTTCCAGAATTCCTGCGGGAATTTTGTTCATCAAGCTATGCCAGGTCGTACTTTATGAGGCAGGCAAAAACCACAACGATGACCACTATTGGTCAAGATGATCTCGGTAAATTTTTGGTCTTCCTACCGCCTTATGACGAACAGGAAAAGATTGCTGAAGTGCTTGCTACTTGGAATAGGGGCATAGAGTTGACAGAAAAGCTAATTCAGCAGAAAAAAGCTTATTACAAGGGTTTGTCGCATGAATTGCTAACTGGAAAACTCCGATGGAACGAAGCTGTAAAGTCGGATACGGATAACTTAACTCGACGAGTAACTATGACTGCTCGCGGAGTTACGCATCATGGATACAGATCTACGCCCTTAGGGCTTGTTCCCTCTGATTGGAGTGTAATGAAGTTAAGTGACGTTGTTAAACCTGTCAGCAGAGAAGTTGAGAAGCCAAGCATGGGGTATTGGAGATTAGGGATACGGAGCCATGCAAAGGGTTCTTTCCACGAATACATCGAAAACCCAGATACGGTATCCATGGATAAGCTATATGTTGTCAAAGAAAATGACTTGATTGTCAACATAACCTTTGCATGGGAACACGCAGTTTGCGTTGCAACTAAGTCCGATGATGGGAAATTGGTTTCGCACAGGTTTCCGACTTACGAGTTCAAATCCAGAGCGGTTCCACAATTCTACAAGTATTACATCATGCAACCTCACTTTAAGTATTTGTTGCAGAATATCTCGCCTGGCGGAGCAGGACGAAATCGTGTTATGAGCAAACGTGACTTTTTGAACCTTGATGTAATTGTACCTCCCTTAGATGAACAGAAGAAAATTGCTGAGATTCTGACGTTAGCAGATAACGAGGTTTCGTGCCTTGAGACGAAATTAGAGTTACTTAAGCAACAAAAGAGAGGCTTGATGGACCTGCTCTTGTCGGGAGAGGTTCGGGTCTAAGAATTACTCTGTGCAACACATAGGAGGATGGTAAGATGCCATCGGCAGAGGATTTCAATGAAGAGAATATCAGTCAGATACCAGCAATTGAAGTTTTACGAGGACTGAAATACACGTATCTGTCCGCTAAAGAAGCAGAAAAGATGCGAGGTAACTTGCATCAAGTTATCTTACGCGAAATTCTGGAACAGCAACTCCGAAAGAACTCCTACGAGTACAAGAGTGTTACCTACAAGTTTAGCGAGAAGAACATTCAACAGGCGATTCGTGATTTAGATGAACCGTTGACGGACGGACTCGTCAGAACCAACGAGAAGATTTATGAGTCGCTGATGTTGGGGAGGAGTTACTCGGAGAATCTCCCCGATGGCTCCAAAAAGTCTTTTTCCCTGCAGTACATCGATTGGGAACATTGGGATAACAACGTATTTCATGTCGTTGAGGAATTCTCCGTAGAACGAATGGATGGACGAGAGACAATTCGACCTGACATTGTATTGTTCGTCAATGGGATTCCGTTTGCCGTGATAGAGTGCAAAAAGGCTTCCATCTCGATGGATCAGGGAATCAGCCAGATGCTTCGCAATCACGGTAAGGATTATGCCCCACAACTATTTAAGTTTGTTCAGATTATCATGTCCACCAACAAGAATGAAACCCAATATGCAACATGTGCTACTCCGAAGAAATTTTGGACTGTATGGCAGGAACAAGACGAAGCGTGGCTCCAGGAACAACTGAGCCGAACGGTTCATGATCGCCTTCCTACAACGCAGGACAAGAACATCATCTCGTTGTTCCATCCTGAACGGTTACTGGAACTGACGAAATATTTCATCGTCTATGATAAGGATGTCAAGAAGATCGCAAGGTATCAGCAGTATTTCGTCATTAAAGAGATCATTGACACCATTCTTCACGAGACAGATGAAAATGGGAATCGTCAAGGTGGAGTGATTTGGCACACACAAGGTGTTGGAAAGAGCCTGACCATGGTGATGCTGGCGAAGTACATCCTGTCTGAATTGACCCAATATAACCCGAAGGTGATATTGGTTACTGATCGAAAGAACCTGGACAAACAAATCCATCGCACTTTCAATCATTCCAGGCTTAAGGCAAGTCGTGCGACGACTGGAAAACACCTGGTCAGCCTGATCAACGATAACAGCGCGGATATCGTTACCACACTTGTCCACAAGTTTGATACCGCATCAGGGCAACAGCAAAAGATCCTGTCCAGGGATGTGTTCGTACTCGTCGATGAGTCCCATCGGACGCAGTATGGTGAGTTGCACATCAAAATGAAACAGGTGTTCCCGAACGCCTGCTATTTAGGCTTTACAGGGACACCTTTGTTACGGAAAGAGAAAAATACCATCGTGAAATTCGGGAAAATGTTCCGCCCATATACCATGGCAGACGGCGTTAGAGACAAGATCATCGCTCCTTTGCTGTACGAAGGGAAGATGGTTGATCAGACGGTTAACCGAAAAGCCATCGACCTCCGTCTGGATATGATCACCCGTCACTTGAACGACAAGCAAAAAGAAGAGGTCATGAAAAAGTGGTCGCAGTTTGAACGGATTGCGTCATCGGATCAGCGGATTAAGTTGATCGCGTTTGATATCAACGAGCACTTTCTAAAGCACTACAAAACGAAGGACATCCACTATACTGCGATGTTAGCCACAAACAGCAAGCTCGAAGCCATTCGCTATTTAGAAGCCTTTGAAGAACTCGGTGATTTGAACTGTGCTGTTGTCATTTCACCTCCCGATCAGCGTGAAGGTTACAGTGAAGTCGATGAAGCATCGGAGGACAAGGTTCAGCAGTTCTGGAAGAAGATGATGGACAAGTATGGCGACGAGGACAATTACGAAGATAGCATCAAGGATGAGTTCGTAAACGGGGATGAGCTTGATCTGTTAATCGTCGTAGATAAGCTCCTTACTGGCTTTGATGCGCCAAATGTCTGCGTCTTGTACGTGGATAAACCTCTCAAGGAGCATAATCTTCTACAAGCCATCGCAAGAGCAAACAGGTTGTATGAAGGAAAAGACTACGGTTTGATTATCGACTATCGCGGGTTGTTGACTAAGCTGGACGAAGCGATGGAAATGTATGCTGGAGCGGGATTGGAGAATTTCGACCCCAAAGACTTGAAAGGTGCCATTTATGATGTCATCACGATTATCGGGGATCTGCGCCACTACTATACGGAGCTTGTGAATATCTTCATTCCAGTGAAGAACAAGAACGATGTAGAAGAGTACGAGGTTCTGCTTGCAAATGATGAACTGCGACAGCACTTCTATTCCGTGTTAAGTTCGTTCGGGCGGAATCTTGGTATCGCATTGGAGTCCGAAGCCATTTATAACGCTCTCGGCGCGGACGAACTCAATCGATACAAACGTGACTTAAAGTTCTACCAGGAACTCAGAAAGAGCGTGAAGCTCCGCTACAGCGATACCATCGATCATAAAGAATATGAAGCCAAGATGCAGATGCTCATGGATAACTATATCTCGGCGGAGGAAATCATTCGCATCACAAACCCCGTGGACATTATGGATGAGAAGGGCTTTGAGGAAGAATTGAAGCGTCTCAAATCGCCCAGGGCGAGGGCAGATGCCATCCGAACCAGGTTGTCCAAACGGATTAACGCCAAGTGGGATGAGAACCCAGTTTATTACAAGAAATTCTCACAGCGCATCGAAGAAACCATCAAAGCCTATAAAGAACAGCGGATTAGTGAAGCTGAATACTGGTCAAGAATGCAGGATATCATGAGGGACTTTCGCAAAGGCACTTCGGGCGTTAGTTATCCCTCTAACCTACGAAGTAATGTCAATGCCCAAGCTTTCTACGGCGTTGTACTGGAGGTGTTCCAAGAATCCAATGACGTGAACGACAAGCAGGAATTACTGGGTGAGTTGGCACTTAAAATTGACCAAATCATTGAAAGCCATAGCAAAGTTGACTGGCATGACAACATTGAGGTGCATAATCGAATCGCCCAAGAATTGGACGACTTGCTCTATGATTTCGCGGCAGAGCATCACTTTGATCTTGATTTTGACCAGATCGACAAAATTATCGAAAGTGTGAAAACCGTTGCCTTACGACGATACTAACAAGCCAAATGGTGTGGAGCATCATCAGGTTGAGTATGGGGATCAGGTGATCAGGTTCACGTTGGAGAGGAAAAACGTCAAAAACGTGAACCTCCACATCAAGCCAGACATGACCGTTGCAGTCTCAGCCAATCCGAGCGTACCTCTTGAGTTTATTCTGGATTTCGTAAAACAAAAAGGACCTTGGATTATGAAAAACGTTCACTATTTCAAGGATGTGCAACCAGAAAGTGAACGGAAACGGGAATTTGTCAGCGGTGAGTCATTTCAATTCCTCGGAAAGCAGTATCGGTTGCGTGTTGAAGAGGCACAAGATGAGGGAGTAATGCTTGATGGTGGCTTCATTTATCTGAGGGTAAAGAACGTGACCGATACCGTCAGGAAGAGGAATCTCTTTGACCAGTGGATGAGGGAACAGGCTAATGGTGTCTTTTCCGAGTCTCTGGAGAAGGTGTACTTGTCACTACAAAAATACGACATTCCAAAGCCAGAAATTCAGATTCGCACCATGAAGGCAAGGTGGGGGTCGTGCTTAAGGGACTCCCACGCCATTCTTCTTAATTTCGAGTTGATCAAGGCTCCGAAGTACTGCATAGAGTACGTCATTTTACACGAATTGACCCACTTTCTTCATAAGAACCATAATGAGCGATTTTATGGTTTTCTGAGTGCATTGATGCCCGACTGGGAGAAGCGTAAAGCCATCCTGGACGAAGAAATAGTTCGTGATTTGTAGGCGTGAACTGATGCAGTGGACAAGCAGTTTTTTGGCGCGAACCTGGTCACTTTCACGTGGGGAGGGGTTTGAATGGGGTTAAAGGAATACTACGAAGAGAGCAAGCAACGGGTATCTGACCGTTTTGCGGAGGATTTTGAATTGATTGATGTCACCACTGTTCCATCGGTGAATGACAAATCGCTCACCTTTGACAACGTTGGTTATGTTCTGGAATCTACGGTGTTGTATATCGACATTCGCCGTTCTACGAGTTTATCCGACAAGCATCAGAAGGGTACAACAGGGAAACTCTATTCATCCTTTGTTGAAGAGATGATTCGAGCGGCAAGATACCATGGTGGGCATGTGAGGGGAATAGTTGGGGATCGTGTGATGGTGGTTTATGACAGAGAGAAAAACGGAAAGGATTGTTTTACGAATGCCGTGAATACGGCATACTTGATGAATTCAATAATGTCCTATGTTATAAAGCCTTATTTCAGGAAACGTTACAATAATACAATCGAATGCGGGATAGGAATCGATTACGGCTCAATGCTTGTGACCAAAGTAGGAACAATCAGTCGAACCGAGGACCATGGAAATTACAAGGATCTGGTGTGGTTAGGACGACCTGCAAACCAAGCGTCGAAACTCACAGATCAGGCGAATAAGGACGGCTACAAGGCTATACTCATCACGGAAAAGGTGTTCGATGAGTACAAAAGGCGCAACCCCAATAGCTCCAAGGATATCACGGAGAACTTATGGAAACCCGTACAGGTTACAGTCGGAGACAAACAAATTCCATGCTACACGGCTGACATCATTTGGACCGAGATTCAAGATGCCTACAATGCCGAAGGGTGATGAGGCAATGAAGGAAGAGCTTAAATATCTATTTGACAAAGTCAACGATTGGCTCAAATTTGCGGAAGCAAAACACATAGCCCTCATCACCTTTGACACTGCGGCACTCTTTGGCTTGATCAGTTTGCTGACAAATAGCTCGGTTTCGGCAACGATAAAAGTGCCAATTGCTACGTTTGTTGTGGGAATCGGGTTGAGTGTACTTATCTCACTTTTTTCATTCTCTTCCATCACGAACTCCAACAAGTTTTTCCGCAGAAAAGCTGGACCAGCACAGCATGATAACCTCCTCTTCTTTGGTCACATCTCAAAGTATGAAGAAAGTCAGTATAAGGAAGCACTGCAGAATCAATTTAATTGCCAGCTTAATGAATGGGAAGGACAGTTAGCCGATCAAATTGTGGTTAATTCTAAAATCGTCATGCGTAAATTCAGGTTGTTCAATTGGAGCGTATGGACTGTATTAGTGTTTGTGGGGATATCGGCTTTGTTCTGGTTTTGGGGCTGAAGGGGGAGAGAGACATGCCCAATATAAATGAAAATGATAAGTTGCTCAGAAAATACGGGACGGGACGGAAAGTTAGATACACCCAGAAGTCATTAGGAACTGTCGCCGTAACAGACAGCTTCGACTATCAAAGGGTGTATTTGAATCCTGAGTTTGCTCGCGAGTTTGACCAGAGGAGAAAATACGAAATCGTTCTGACCTTCATCGATATATCGGGGTTCTCTAAACAGACGAAGGACATGAGTGCAGATGAGATTGCCGCAGTTTTAGATGTGTACTATGCCAACGTGATTCCCTTAATTTACAAGTACGACGGTGTTGTTGAAAAGATTATTGGTGATGGCATCATCGCAATCTTTGGAGCACCCTTCATTCAGAATGGAAATTTGCATCACTATTTAAGGCGAGCAGAGAATTTCTGCCGTGAGGCAATTCTGACGCTTAAAGACTTAGAGATAAACTCGAAATGTGCTTTGCATCATGGGGAAGTGATGTACTACTCAACCGCAGGGGTCTCGGATGATTACTTAGATTTGACAATCATCGGCGAACCCATCACGGAACTCTTTCGACTGGAGAGTGTCAGTCAAGACGGGTGTTTGAATTACTATTCGGACACGGTATACAGACAGATGGTAGAAAGTGACGTAAAAAAGCCAAAGCCTGCCGATGCTCCAATTGGATTCTGGTCAGACGAAACCATCGTCACGCATCATTTACAAGGTATTGGCGAACGGGGGGTCATGACTCTTCGCCCTGAGTAACCCTGTATTTTACTCTATTAACTCGGACGGTGAACACTCATGCTAACCATCACCAATACACTGAACTTCACTGGACTCTCGATAGCTGGTGATTATAAGGATCTTGACACCCTTTACATGTCCCTTCTCACCATCATCGGCGACGAAGGGGAGTACGGTGACTACGAAGGTGCGCGACTCCGCGTTCTCGGAGTTATGCATGACATCCGACATGCATTTCAAGGAGTTCGGGAATTCGAGTTCGTTCGCAATGAGTGGTAGAAGAGCAGGGAAGAGCTTGGGATAATAGAAGGGATTCGAAACTTGAAAGACAACTTTCGCGCCTGAAGGGGTGACTTCGCTTGTATCATGTCCTTACAGACCAGGACGTTGAGAAGCTTGCTTCCATGAAGTCGATAGTAAGCGCAATCGAACGCACCTTTGCGGAACGGGCAAATGGAACGCTTGTTTCTCCTCCGCGATTTCGGCTGGAATCGAAACAGGGGGACTTGGTGTTTACTGCGGGTGCCACAACTGCCATGGAAAAGGTAATCGGATTCCGCGTCTACGACACCTACGCGAACGATTTGGATGGGCATCAGCAATTGGTTTGTGTGTTTGATTCAGATACAGGGGTGTTTAAGGGCATAGTGATTGGGAATCTGCTTGGTGCTGTTCGTACTGGAGCGATTGGTGGGGTCGCAATCAAAGCCATGGCTCGGAAGGATGCCGAACACGTCGCGGTGATTGGTACAGGCATGCAGGCGCGGACACAGTTGGAGGCGGCTGTTGCTGTCAGGGATATTCAACGTGTTCGAGTCTTCAGTCGCAACCATGAAAATAGAGAGGCATTTGCGGCAGAAATGGCAAAAAAGCTGGACATAGAGGTCGTGGCTGTCGATTCGCCAAAAAGTTGCATACAGGGAGCGGATATTGTCATTTGCGCTACCAATAGCGGTACGCCCGATGAGGAACGGATTATACAGCTTAGTGACGTTGTTACAGGGAAAATGCCTGGGAGAAAGGGTCAAGATGATATAACCCTGTTTTGTTCCGTGGGTCTGGCAGGGACAGAGGTGGTTGTTGCGAATGAAATCATGAAAGCGGCAGTAGGTAGGGCGTAACCACAAGACAGTAAGTTCTTGAACCGCTCATGAGTCGCAGTTAGGAGCTTCAAGCTACCAGGGATAAGGGAGATGCCTCCGTGAACATACGAAATGTTGAGGTTGACGACTACTACAAAGTGATTGAAGTATTGGATGATTGGTGGGGTGGTCGCCAGATGACCCATCTCTTACCGAGGTTGTTTTTCGAGCATTTTCAACCAACCAGCTTCATAGTCGAAAACGACGGTATGTTATCGGCTTTTCTGATTGGATTCGTATCGCAAACACATCCAAACGAAGCTTACATTCACTTTGTCGGTGTAAATCCTGAACTCAGAAAGAGTGGGTTAGCCCGACAATTGTATCAGAAATTCTTTGATGTGGTTCAGGATATGGGTTGTAATATCGTTCGGTGTATCACGTCTCCAGCAAATGAGGGGTCTGTGGCGTTTCACACACGAATGGGATTTACTGCTTCCGTTGGAGTTGATTATGCTGGTAGGAGTCAAGACCGCATTCTGTTTCAGAAGAACATCACCCCAGAAAACGACACAGGATTTTTGGCTTGAAAGCTCAGGAACCATAAAACAAACAAGACAGTAGGGAAAGACGAGTAGAAGACATTCTGGAAGTCCTGTTCGCGATGGGAGATTTGTTCCGCGAAAAGGGGAAGTGGCTTATGAGACGTGTCGAGGTAACGCCCTATAGCGGGGACTGGGTTCGGATGTACGAAGAAGAAGTGGAGAAACTCCGTCATGTCTTTGGGGTTCAATTCGTCGCTATTTATCACATTGGAAGCACAGCGGTTCCAGGTTTAGATGCCAAACCAATCATCGACATCATGCCAGTGGTACGTGACATTTCATTGGTTGATGAATACAATCAGCTAATGCGAGACATCGGGTATGAGCCGAAGGGTGAGAACGGGATACCTGGACGAAGGTACTTTCAGAAGGGCGGAGACAATCGCACGCATCATGTGCACGTCTTCCAAGTTGGAAGCCTTCATATTCGGCGGCACCTGGCATTTCGCGACTATTTGAGAAAGCATCCCAACGAAGCGAGAGAGTACGGAGAGTTGAAGCGAAAATTGGCGCAAGCATTCCCAAATGACATCGGGTCATATATCCAAGGGAAAGAGAGTCTCGTCGTGAAAATTGAGGACTTAGCGTTGCAGGGGTACAAAGATAAACGACTCGAAGAGGGGTGATTCAGTGTGATGAGGGCAATTCATCTATTCCCTGAGTTTCCGAATTCAAAACCTATCAACGCCTTGAGAGCCAAGTATGACCCCCTTTCCAATCTCATTCCACCGCATGTGACATTGGTATTTCCATTCGAAAGCACCATTACAGCCGATGAACTTCAAGCTCATTTGAAAGAGTCCATTGCTGGACTGAAGCCATTTAATATCGTGATGCGCGGTGTCACTGGTGCCGATGAAGAGTATTTGTTCTTAAATGTGAAGGTCGGGAACGATGAAATCATTCAGCTACATGACAAATTGTACACGGGCATACTGCGACAGTATCTTAATCGTTCTCTCACATACATTCCACACCTAACGGTTGGTCGAATCATCAACAAAAGGGGTTTTTACCTTGCTTTACAAGACACAGAGGGATTTAATGAGACATTTGAGACCACAATACACGAGATTATCGTTGAAAGCATCGATGACAACGGGATGTCAATAACTGAACTGAGGATGCCGCTTAGTCCCTACAATTAGAACACTTTATCACTAATGAATGAAAGTCTGAGGTGAATAAATGTGAAGTTTGGTGGTATCAATCATCTTCTGTTTTCCGTCTCGGATCTTGAGAGGTCAATCAAGTTTTACCAGGATGTGTTTGGGGCTAAATTATTGGTTCGAGGGAGGAAGTTGGCGTACTTTGATTTGAACGGAATGTGGTTAGCGTTGAACGTTGAAGAGGACATTCCGAGAAATGAGATTCACAAATCGTATACACACATCGCTTTCTCTATCAGTTCCGACGAATTTGATTCAGTTGTTCAGAAACTACAGGAATTAGGGGTAAATATCCTGCCTGGACGGATGCGCGACGAACGCGACAAGCAATCCGTTTACTTCACCGACCCAGATGGTCACAAGTTTGAGTTTCATACTGGGACTCTGCAAGATCGCCTGGATTACTATCGAGAAACAAAGCCACACATGCAGTTTTTTGAGTGATACGGCAGTAGGGAGTGAAATACCTGATGAAGTTGGTTGGAACCGACATTTATCTCAGGTTTTTGGAGGAATCGGATGCCACTGCAAAGCTGGAACTAAACTTGCGAAATCGCGCCTTCTTTGAGACTTACCTGACGACACGAAGCGAGGACTTTTACACTACCGAGTATCAGGTTAACTCCATCAAGTCCAGTATCGCGAAAATGGAGCAAGATGCAGAGTATGTATTTGGCGTGTTTTTAACCAGTACGGATGCCTTGATTGGCATAGTCTCATTAACCGAAGTAATGAGAGGTCCATAACAATCCTGTTGGTTAGGGTACTCGTTGGACAAGGCGTACAATGGGCGTGGATATACAACGGAAGCCGTTCGTCTCGTAGTTGACTATGCGTTTCGAGTTCTAAAGCTCCACCGCATTGAAGCTGGCGTAATGCCGCACAACGAAGGATCAATACGAGTTCTTGAGAAGTCGGGATTCGAAAAAGAAGGTCTTTCCAAGAAGAACGTCCTCATCAATGGAAAGTGGGAAGAACATCTACATTTCGCAATCGTGAATCCTGACGATTAGCCACATGGATGGGATGGGTGAGCACAACGATGAACGGGAAAGTATGCCCCATTTGTGGAGGGGATAATGACTGCGGCAATGTTGCTGGCAAACCGCACGGTACGTGTTAGTGTGACCGCGAGTTCTTCCCCAAGGAGATATTCAACAAAATCCCATCAACGGGGTCAGAGAAAACGTGTATATGTCAAAATTGCCTTGAAAAGTTGAAGAGCGGGAAAGGACAGGGCAAAGTTATGTAAGGGATTCGGCATTCATGATGTGTGGAGTATAACGGCATGACTATATGAGCGGGCTAAGAATACGGTGAGTAGGCACGGACAGGGTAAATAGTCGTACAAATCCTGGGATTTTTATTAAGGTGATACAAAGCGAGTGGACGATGTTGAGGGCTGGTGTATAAGGTTTTCCGTGGTTCCCCAGTTCAATGCCCTGAAACTCTTGCCAACTGTAAATGAGGTGAATGCACAGATGAACGACGAGTTACACCGCAGATATGCACAAGGAGAAAATATCACAGCCCAGGACTGGATGGCGTTTTATGACATGTATCCGTCTGAAAAACCACAGATAGTGGACATACCAGCCTGGAACATGGCAACGTCTAACGACCATCTTTGGGAACTATGGGGCGGTATTCCGTTTCATGAGGACGGCATCGAGCGGGATCGGCTGGCGGTGTGTTTGTTGTATTCGATGGGTTTGCGGCATTTCGTCGAATTGTTGCCAGAACAATCGAGGGATGCGTTGCGGCGGGTGCTGGACGAGGCGGATGACCAGTAGTACGCGAAACTGAGGGATATCAAGGAAAAGTTCGCTGGAGTCGATTTCTTCAGCAAGAAGAGAGCCATTACTGGCTCTCATATCACATGTTCGAGTGGGAATCGGGTTAATCGTGTTTCAAACACAACGAAAGCGCGGGTTGTGTCATCAGTAGGTGCTTCACGGAATCATCATCGTCCGTCTTTGAGCATATGGAGGTTCAAACTTTGTTAATTGCGGCAAGTATTTTCTGACCTGCTGATTTATCTTCAATGTCAAGCCTCGAAATGGAGACAATCTCGGTGTTGACCACGCTTCCGTTGTCATTTCGGTTGAAATGGATGATGTAGCTTGCGAGCGGCGGATCGTTTACTTGCTCAACCCAAACCGTAATATCGTCGAGAGGACGCACTTCTCTGCAAAGTTGAGTTAGCCCTTCCTCGAATTTAAATAACTCATCTTCAGCCATGAAACCATCCTCCTCGGAACCATCGTGGAAACACATGAAAATTGTAACACATGCGCTCGTGACAAGGGACGGCATTTGATTTAGCTCAAAGAGTAAAATAGGCGGGTCCCCATATCTCAAGGCATATCCGCATAAAAGGAAGCCAAGGTCACGGAGGCAGGGCAGGATGACTGGTCTGCAAACTATATTGTTCGGCGGCTGTTGAAGCCACTTGAAAAGTGGGTACGTTGATTGGGGTTAGGATTTTAACGGGTTTGAGTGTGTGCGTCTATCGCTGGCGAGTCTAAAATCGAGACTTCAGGTGCCTGAAATTACGGAAAGTAGGCTACATATTGGAGAAAACCGCGCAAAGTTGACTGGATGTGCAGGCTGGGGCGTGAAAGAGAGCCTGAGTCGGCTCTCCTCCATTATCAGAACAGTGATTTGAGAAGCTCCCTATCTTCGTGAGATAATGAGTCCTTCCTTGGGGAATCGCGGGATTGAAGAGTGATCCCATTGGCGTTTTTCAACAATCGCCTTACGATTTCTTCGACCTTCTTGTCCAGGTCTTCATCTTTGGGGCGGTTCATATCCCGACGAATCAGGTCACAAACATATGCACTAATCCCTGTATTTGCCTTTGCCCTCAAAAACTCATACACGACTGGATCTCTGATGGAGATCGAGATTTTCCGTTTAGACATGAGAAGTTAAGCCTCTGGCTTCGAGTAACTTCCAGTAACTCATCACATTAGAGTAGCTCCCGTTGTCATCGATCTGGGCATGAGGGTACTGGGCTAAGATAGCATCCTTTAACATAAGACTGCCTCCGCCGCAAAAAACAGGCGTAGTGAACGATAGCCCTTGTGATCTTCCATAGTTGATGATGTCTCGGACATGGTTCATCATCAAATCACGAATTATTTTCTCGCTTTCAGGCATGACTGTACCATTGATGGAGTAGACTTGTTCTCGTAGAATGGCTTCGCTCTCGTCCATAGTGATGGTGGCTCCGAATTGGGTGGATAGCGTCTCCTGGACATGTCCTCGGAGGAGGTTTACGCCAAGATTCGAGATCACCATACTGTCAATCTTCGGGATCAACCTGTCGAAAGTCGAAAAGGATGCGTTCATCGAACCGATGTCGATCACCGTAACTCTATTATTACGATATTCATCCAGGTGAGAATAGATTGGACCGAGGGATTCAGGCAATAACACCAGTTGGTTGATCCGAAACACCCAGGCTTGTCCATTCACGCGCAAGGAAATGGGCTTTTGGTCATTCAGGATAAATTCGTGATAGGCGGCTTTTAGTTTTTCGTTTTTGAAGATATGAAGCGGAGTATTTAGTGCCACAGCGACTTGCGGAATACCGACTCGTTCCACACTGAGTTTTTCCAACATCAGGGCTATCGACGTGTAAACCGCCAATTTGTGGGTAAGAGAGTGTTTGGACGCGGAGGCATAGTCCGCATTCAACTCTGAGCACATACTCCCAATAAGATACTGTTTGTCCTCAAACTCCACGCGATAAGTGCCCCCAGATACCTCGACTCCAGAAAAATGAGTTCCCTCTTGCATGAGCGTGCGGAACCGTTGCTTAATGAACCCTTGTTCCTTGTAGCTGATACTCTTCGAAAAACTCTTCCCAGTATCCACGGCGATTGCGTACATAAAGTTCTTCCCCTTTCTTTGTGTTTTGATTGACCTCATATGCTATACAGACTTGGGGCGAATAATTCACCACGAGTCGCACTATGATGTCGAATGTGGAGGGCGAACTGGGGCGAAAAGTCGCATTAGGAGAAAGACAGGGTTAAAGTGAAGGTGACGGGTCAATTTCGTTAAGAAGAAAACGTTATTGGGGTTGACTGGGGTAAATGGTATCATATAGTTGACAATATGAGATGACAGAGATAAGATAGAAACACGTTTTGGACAAACTTCATAGTCAGGTTTCGATATCGGCAGGATGCCGCCGTTTTCCCCATAGCAGACAGCAAGGCTGGTTGCGTGGTGGGGTGCTCGTTTTTATATAGGTCTTTCATGTGAACCCAGGGACAAGTCTGTTCAGTAGTCTCTTGGGCTGGAAAGATCGCGGGCACACCTAACACGAACAACCAGCTTTTTGTGTTGTGCCCAAACAGCAAGTCATCAAGCGGTAAGCACAACAGGCGAAAGGGGAAAATGGCTTTCATGCAATTGAAAAGAGACTACTTTACGGAACTTCGGGAGCAGATCATGAACCCTGACACATGGGATGCAGAGCGTTTCGTTGTATTTGACCACGAGCCAGGATTGGGGAAAACGATACACGCCCAGAGATTTATTGGCGAAATGACTCGTACGCATCCTTATCGAGTTCTGTGGGTTCAACCATTTAAAAAAGATGGTTTGTTGGATGCTACCGCCAACGCAATCAACGAAACTGCTGGCAAACCTGTTGCCCTGGCTGTCGAGGGAGAGGACTTGAGGACAGGCAAGAAAAGGCAAAGCGTAATTGAACCTCAAGTGTTGGTGATAACCACGCGAATGTATGCCCAAGTTTGCAAGGGCGAACATGAAGAACTCATCAGGGGAAGGGATATTCTGCTCATTGATGAGTATCCCAACTTAATGGACGAGATTGTAATTTCCCGACGTGAGTTGTCCACTTTATACAGCTATAGCGTGAATATCGAATCGGGAATCCTCGATGAGATGTTGGATATGTTCCGCGACGAGTTGAGAAGGCTCCGTGTTCCCGCCGCAGAGGAGCATGGACATATGATATGGACGACGTTTCAGTCCGAGGAGTACAGGAAGTACAGGGTCGAGATCAATAAACTCGTGAAGTCGCCAAGGGTGAAGGATTGCAGGGAACTCCTGTTGAAGTTTCGGCAACTCTTTCGCCACGAAGTGTACTACTATAACGGTGCGTTTTACACTTACGATGATAGCTATGATTACGTTAGATTGAAAAACAACATCATCTTGGACGCGAACGCAGATTTTTTCTATCCGTATCAATTGTCAAAGAGGTTTGTCGTGAAGCACCAGCCCAAGGTTCATGACTATTCCCGTTCTGCGCTTCACCACTATCTCGTCAATACAGGCAAGAAAGGACTAAAAGATAATCCAGCCTTGTTCGACCAGGTGGTTAAGACGGTAGACTTGTATGGGCGAAAGGGCGTTCTCTTTGTTGTAGATAAGGAGAACAAACCAAAGCTCGAAGCGGCTATCACCAGCCATTACCGTGACGAGGGTGAAAGGGAAGAGACGCTGGCGGATATATCACGAAAGCTGGGTGTAGAGATCAGCGTGGAGTACCACGGGAACCTGCTGGGGCGGAATGATTGGCGAACTTTCGACACCTGCGTCATCGTCAAAACGCCGAATTTTGATTATGGAACTTACGCTCTGATGGCATACTTCTTTCATGCCTTGGATAAGGACAAGTCGTTTCGGAACATCGAGTTGTTTCGAGATGTTGAGGTAGAAGCCATTCGGAACAGCACCATTGCCGCAGAGTTATTTCAAGCCGTCAAACGCATCAACCGAGACAACAGTCAGAAGTCAGAGATTTACTTGTTCTGCTCGAACGAGGAAGCGGTGGGCATCGTCAGAAAGCAGTTACCAGGCATTAAATACGTTAGGGAGCAGTGGGAAGGTGGAACGACCAAATGCAAAGTAGGTGATGAGGGGCAAAACGACAAGAGTAGGGTTGCGAAGTTGAAAGCACTCATCCTGAAATACAAGGCGGCAGGCGTAGACAGCGTTCGGAAACAGGAACTTCGCCTCCAAATCGGATACAGTAAATCGGCTTTTTCACATCGGCTGAGAGAATTAAAGTCGTTCCTTGTGGAACACGATATTACGAATGAAGGGCAACGTTTGCGATTTCAGATGCAGGGCGGCGGTAGTCAGGCAAAATCGGATCAGCATTCAAGGCTCGGAGAAGATACAAGAGAATTGGTCACGGTATAGGAGAAGCTGTGACGATGCGCGGGGCGGTTGAATACCGTCCCTTTCGTTAGCTGTTGTTCCCGAAAACCTACGTTCTCGAATAATCTAATTGCCATCATTGACGTATCTGAAAGGGCGTTCGTCTTCTTTACCAGGGAATTTTCCACACCAATGTTTATGGCGTGGTGTTCAAAGTTTCAATTCATCTGCAAATGGTGGTTTTCCCTGATGAGATGTTTCATCCTTTGAGTTGTATAGAATCTTCATGACAGTAGGAGCTACATGGTAGTCTGCTCCCTCACCAGTTTTCATTTACAGCTTATGATTGGCACCATGGCAAGGTTGCGGCTTTCACAGTGGCTAACGATACTGCCACAAAGCTCTGTCGTGTGAATGGAGGTTTCTTCATTTTTCGTAGAATAATTTGCCATTGCCGCAATGGGTAACTCGTTACTGAAATTGTCACTGCGTACATTGATAAAGTAGTTCGCGGGTTTCGGATAACCACATTGTTGGCATTTTACTTGAGGTGGTGAGTTTCGGGCAAACTACCATTGCGTTTTGGGTGCGGCACAACCAGACCTTCGCTATCAAGAAAAGTTCCATTTTGGCAGTGGTTTGCGTTCCTTAGTGCCGCAGGGCACAGTTGAAACCCATTACGCCCAAACTCCGCAAGCTACCAAGATGGCATCCTCGCCGCAGGAGCTTCGTGTGCCTGAAGAGTCATCTTTTGAGCTTCTTTTTCCTTAGAAATTGGAACTGTAACCTTAGACATTGATACTCATATCATGTGGAGATATAACCCATTGCTCGTATTCAGAAAATCAGAGATAAATTATGAGGAACCAAAAAGTTGTTCTGCTTGAAAACCTCCACTATATACAAAAAGTTTCAAGAACAACTTTTCGGTTCGGTTTTATCATAATGATTTCTGATTATATTCTATGGACGACCTAGTTGAGTCCAGTATGCTGTGTAAAAAGGGATGGCACATTTGAGGTATAAAAGATGAGCCATCTCCGTCCTCTCTGGTAGAATGTGAGATTGAGA
>NZ_SORF01000017.1 GCF_004366795.1 Alicyclobacillus sacchari
CCTGCGTCAACAAATCTTGTACGCTCATTAGTGATCCACCTTTCAGCATGGATACTCTCCCTTCTGAACCCGGCTAGGTCTGAAGAGAGATATTCAACTGAGGTGGGTCATTTTCATTCCGGCGAACCTGGGTCAATTATAGTCCGGCGTTAACAACCGCGGCTATTTCGCAGGAGAATTAGCAGAATCACAAACGTTTGAGGAGGTAGCCTATCTGCTCTGGCACGGCGCTCTTCCATCACACCAGCAACTCGAGAAGACCAGATTGCATTTGATTTCGTGCCGTGTTCTGCCAGAATCCGTGCGACGTGTCCTCGAGAAGCTCGATCCCGACCAGGATATGATGAGCGTGCTCCGGACCGCCGTCTCAGCCTGCAGGCCGAGTCAGGAATGGCCGCCGACGGTGGAAGATGCCATGATGTTCACTGCAATGTTGCCCACTGTTATCGCATACCGATGGGCACTACAGTCTGGGCGTGCGCCCATCGAACCGGATCCCGAGTTGTCGCATGTGGCCAACTATCTCTACATGCTAACCGGGAAGCGGCCTGATCCAGCGATTGCCCGTGCTCTCGAAGCGTACATGGTGATCACCATGGAGCACGGTTTAAATGCTTCAACCTTTGCAGCGCGCGTCGTTACCTCTACTCGATCTGACATGGCGTCGGCATTGTGCGCTGCACTAGGTGCAATGAAGGGTCCCCTGCACGGCGGGGCGCCTTTGGAAGTCAGGGTTATGTTGGAGCAGATCGGGGCCACCGAGCATGCAGAACCGTGGCTTCGGCGGGAGCTTGAGGCGGGTCGGAGATTGATGGGATTCGGGCATCGTGTCTACAAGACACGAGATCCGCGTGCGGTCGCCTTGCGATCGGTGGTGGAGTCTCTTCAATTCGGAGATCCCTCGTTTGACCTCGCCGTCCAAGTAGAGGACCTAGCGATCCGTCTACTCGAAGAATATAAGCCAGGCCGCCACCTCTACACGAACGTGGAGTACTGGGCCGCCGCGATCCTAGGGGCGGTAGGCATACCTAATACATTGTTCACCGCATCGTTTTCGGCGAGCCGGTGCGTAGGGTGGACGGCGCACATCCTGGAACAGGCGGAGAACAATCGCTTGATCCGACCTCAATCTGAGTATATCGGCCCGATGCCCTGCTAACCCTTTCACTGCGGAACTAGTGCGCGCTTTCTCACCTTCTATCACAAACGGCAAAGGCGCTACATGAAAAGCGCCGCGGGTCACACCCGCGGCGCTATGCGTATCACACGTCAACGTAGGGTTTGCTTTTCAGCTTGCCCAGTCCGGCCGATACGGACTCTATCCTCCTTGCGTCCCAAATGTTTCAACGCAAGCTGAATCTCCATATCCCGGACATACTGTGGCAATTCTGGCTTCACGACCATCTCGACCAGCTCCTTGACTGAATTTGATCCTCAGCCAAGTTCCTTTTGGATCACGCTTGATCTTCCTACAACGCTTACGGAGTTAGCTGACGGGTTCGGGTGTAGGAAACCCTACGAGGCCTTCGGCCCCGATTCACCCCACATACATGGGTCCTCCGCTTCCCAAAAACGGAACTCAGCGATAGGTCATGAAACTATTGTACGCCACATCACCGAATTTGGCAACTATTCAACCCCATGTTCCAATTGACCAACCAGTGAAGAAGGAATTTGGACCTGCGCCAATTGCGGGTTGTCGATATCCGAAAATATAGTGGACGTCTGGATCGACAAGGAACCAACAGCATCGACAACATTCACCGACTGTGTTTGAATCTGCCGAATGTACCCGCTCGATTCACCCACATAGAAGATATACTCAACTGGGCTGCTATGACTAGCGATGGAGGTGATCGACGATCCTGGCGCTTGCTGGAGAAATCCTGGCAAACCAGCAATGCCGTTGGGAACGATCACGCGGTAGACATCACAATACTCATCCACCACATAGGTTCTGTCCATTTGCGCCAGTTGAAGGCGATCCCGGATTGCCGTACGGATAATGTCACCATAACCTTGGTAAGCATCTAGATTCGCGACAGGTTCCGTTTTCGACCACACAGTCCCGTCCTGTTGATATGCAACCTGCCCTTGTTGATATAGCCCGATATTGAAGTTGTTTTCATGCACCTGAATATTAGCCATGTTGGGCATTTGAAGGGTTCCATACTCCGTGAAACTGGTCTTCAAGTTCGCGTTCTGTATGGTTACTGTCGTAAGCAGTTTATACTCCTGCGCTTGTTCACTCTTCTGCAGCGCTGCTACAAGCGGTGTCCAAGAGACCGAAGGTTTCACGATGGTTGTCGCCGTTCCGGAAGCAATTGACGCCTTTTGAACGCCGGGTGCACAACCGGCCAGAAGGGAGGCACAAAAAACAACAGTACCAGCGAGCGTTGCCAACCTGCCTTTCATCGGCGTTCCCCCTCTTTACGACGCGAAGGTCTGTACAACCATCCGCCTATAAATATCAGCGCCAAGGCGACACACGACAACTGTAAAAGAGGCCAGTGTGAGCGGGCGATAACCAAGTAGTCACCCGTTCCGTAAATATCAAGCGCAAGCGCATTGGGAGCTGATGCCGACAAGCGAAGCGGCGTCACATTGACGACGTTCGTGCGGAACACACGCCAGTCGCGAACAAGCTGCCCGTGCCCATTCGCTCCCGGAATGAAACGGTACGCTGAAAAGTAACGAATTGGCGAGTTGCGTATCATCGACGGGTCGTTTGTGACAATCTCCGGAGCTCCTTGTCCATCTGACAACACCGTTTCAAATCGGAATGTCGGGCTGGTCGCGGTGTATACGCGTTGCCACTGTCCATTTGCTCCCACCGTTAAGATGTACGCCGGGGAGGCGTTCACAAAAACCGCATCCCGACCGCCCTTGGTAATCGGACCAATTTCAATGTCGTTCGGCACGGGACTGTCTACGGTGCCTCGATACGTCGCAACAACGCTCCCCGTTTGCAAGTCGACGATATGCAGAGCGTTGTTGCCAACCAGCAAGACTTGATCGGAGCGACTGCTGGTAAAATGACCAATCCCCACGACA
This sequence comes from Alicyclobacillus sacchari, assembly GCF_004366795.1. Taxonomy (GTDB): domain Bacteria; phylum Bacillota; class Bacilli; order Alicyclobacillales; family Alicyclobacillaceae; genus Alicyclobacillus; species Alicyclobacillus sacchari. Next base: position 3,055 of record NZ_SORF01000017.1, read on the forward strand.
CTACTAGCCTTGACTGGGATTGAAATGGCATGTCCAGCATCGGTGCCTAACAATTGATCATTCTGCACATACACACCCGAGCGATGCGGCGCAACGCCCAATTGAGCGAGGCAGTCGTCCCAATTTGTCGTTTCCGCGGCAGCCGCTTGATTCGCAATGGCCTGGAATGAAGCGGGATAAGCCGCCGGGTCAAGCGCTGCCTGCACGGCTTCGGAATCCGTCAAATATGGGGTCAAATACTCGTAAATGCGTCCATTACTGACATACCAGTTCGCCTTTTCGTATGGAAAGAAGGCGCGAACAAGATCCATCGGATTGACCTCCGCCAATTCGGCAGGCGTCGGATTGACCTTTTTAAGCTTTCCGTTTACGTCCTTAAGCTCGATGATTTGATACTCACCGTCCGCCGTCTGCAAAACGTTGAAGAGAGCATCGGGTGAATCGGTCGCCGACAGAGCCATCTGCTCGAGTTCGGTCGACGATGGCACGTAGCCATCGATGGTGATGATTGCATCACTCCCATTTGTCGGAACGATAGCCATGGGAGCTTCCGGCGAATTTTGAGCCTGCAAATTGACGTGCGAATCATCGAGCACCCGGAAATGCGGTAAAAACGCCCAGTCGTTGAGCGGCAACCACAATTGAGACAGAATCACCGCGATCCCGCCCAGCAACGACGCCCAAGGTCGTGTTCGACCGAACCAAATGGCCATGATCCACAAGCCAAGGACCATGACAACGGTGACTGCGATCAACTTTGCTGTACTGCCAAATGAAAGTGTTGCAAACCCCTGTGCCAGCATTAGGACAAAGAGCGTGTACGATACCCACGACCGACGTAACGTCCTATCAATGGTTGTGAGCCACACGACACCGATGGCGGCGACCAGAAGTACACCGTACAGGGCAAGGTCATCCACTAACGGCCGTAACACCCATACATAGATAGCATTCACAAACAGTGCCCAGAAGACAAACCAAATCCAACGGACGATAATCCCAGGAAGCGACTTCGATTTATTCATGCTTCTCCTCCTGTCGTTCTAGGGTGCGGCCCCATAAGAGGAGCAAACTCAGCATGAGGAAGTAATTCAAGAAATTCGGGGCATACTCAAACACGTTTTCCACTACATCATGAACCAACAAGGCCGTTACGCCGATAAGTCCGCCAAGTGCAAGATAGCGGTCCCGCGCAGTGGCCTTGCGTACTGTTTGATTGATGATCTCGACAACAATGCGAACATGCATCGCCAAGAACAACACCAATCCTACCAGCCCTGATTCACCGAGAATCTTCGCATAGTAATTATCGGAGTAAATCGAAAAGCCGTGATCGGAGGCGACAGCGCCGCCGTAGCGACCGAGACCCACACCAAACAAAGGATTTCCTGCCATTTGATCAAACGCCGTTTGCCAGCGAATCAAGCGGCCACCTTGCGAAGACTTAATGTAGTACACAGGCGAAAACAAATCCATGATGCGATGATGAATCGGCGGTAGAAAGAATCCGATGACACCCAGTACGACGATCACGATGAGCAGCCGGCGTTCGTACGCAATCGCCACCAAGACCAGCGCGATGCCAAGTCCCATCCAGGCGCCACGCGTGTACGTCAACAACAGCGTGAGCAGGCAGCAGATGCCACCCAGGGCATACACAATCCGCCGCGCCCGATTTCGCTCACCAAGACAAAGTCCGAATACAATTGGAGTCATCATCTCCATATACGCACCGAGTTCGTTGGGAGATTTGAGAACCGAAAACACACGCGTGCGAACATGTTCGCCAACATCGACCCAACCTGGAGGAATCGGTGGAGCAAGCAGATACTGAACCACACCATGGACGCCAATCAATATTGCCACGGTTGCGGCGGCGTATAGATATTTCTTCGCATCCCGCGGCTCGATCACAAAGGGCATGAGTAATCCAAACAACATATAGTAAATATCAGCTCGAAAGCCGTCAAAAGCGACACCAGGACTCCCAAGCCCTGCAAAAAACAAGGCGACCAGGTACAGAATGTACCACCCTGCATATTTGGACCACCCGAATGCCGGTGGGCGGTGTCCGCGCAATACTCGGTTGAACGCCACGACGGCCAGCAGCAAAAGCACCACTTTGTCCCAAATTGATCCAATTGGATGAATAAAAGAGAGCCGCAAAGTGTAATCGACAATTGGAAACGCGACGAGCAAGTATGTACACCATTTGGCAATCCGCGCACCAAACGGTTGGGAAGACGGTCCATCTTCCGATGCCAGGTAGACCTGGTCTAACATGAACTTCAACTCCCACCTCAACATAGGTTGTCCACTGTCGTCCAGCACCCGCTGGAACCGGAGCCTACTTCGCCCATTCTGTCTCGTTCGACATCTAACCCCCAGGTGCGACGAACCATAGAGAATCTCACGATCTCCCACAGAAACTTCTGCGCAGTACAGGCACATTTTCACGCAGGCGCTCCCAGACACGTTCAAATAGACGGCCCTGTACGCTCAAAAGTTCTGCTTCCATGTATGGAAAGATACCACGCACCGATGGGTACACCTTTGACCGCCAGACGTAGGGCGAGATCGGCTATTACGGCTTTCGACAATCGTGCAGTCTTGGGTTCTTTCCTCTGTCACCCCAAGGTAGGAGCTTATCGACGTAAAGAAAACGGGTACAGGGGCGACTCGATCTGGCGCGAGCTCACGCTGTACCCGTTCCATCTGTCAAGTCGTGCTCTCCATTCGACTGTCCATCGAATACAATACCACATTCAGCGAAAATTCGGGACTGCTGTCGAACGGAAACGACATCATGGTTCAACTTTTGCGTTCTAAGACTGTTTCGCGGACTGTTTCGCGCGTCACGCGCTGCTTTTGCCGCTCCCACTGACTCAAATATCCCGACGGACTGAACGCCCATTCGTGCTGACCGGTGTCCTTATATATGCCAAAATGCAGATGAGGTGGGAACTTCCCTGACGTCCCAGGCGGGCCATAACCGCTGCTTCCGACATAGCCAATTACTTGGCCTGGGCGCACGAGGTCGCCTTGATGCAGCCCTTTCTGGAACGAAGAGAGATGCGCATAGTAGTAGTACATGTTATTGGCGTCGCGAATTCCGATCCGCCAGCCTCCAAAACGATTCCAACCCATGAGTTCGACATAGCCGTAACTGCAAGCCAGCACAGGTGTTCCATAGCTGGCAAAGATGTCAACGCCCTCGTGCATGCGGCGGCCGCCATAGCTTCGCCCTGCTCCAAACGTATGCTTAACGGTATAATTATACCGTTTGTCAATGGGAAAGCAGGATCCAGAAGGGCTCAACCCGAAGGCGCGAAACAGTCGCGCAAAACCGTCGATCCGGTCCATGGCAACAGGATCCTGAAATAAGTTCCAGATGGCGATCTCTTCGTCCTCACCCGACTCCATATCCAGCCAGTGAGCCAAGGATTTAATTCGATCCGCCGGATCGAATGGCAGAGCCAGCATGTCTCCATTTGCGTCTTGCCCCAAACCACCGAACAATTGAATTTCTGGCGCGAATATATCATCCGCATTAGGATTCGCAATGCCAGCCCAAGCCGCGGGATAAAATGAAAAACCGTAGTATGGCGCGTCCTGTTTAGAAGCCTTTGTCTTGGTCAACTCGGCATACCGATCAATGGCCGCGAGTACGGCCCAATCGACATCGTATTGGGCACCGTACAACTTGTACAAGGGATACAACGATGACTGTGGGTGGCTAGGCTCAGCCGCCGATGCCGTAGCCGGCCAACTGCTTGCCAGCGCCACGCCCATCAACAGCGATCGCCATATTCCTGTGTGGGCACGCATGATAGAATGGAGGTGAAGCAATCTGACCACTCCTTGTCGGCGTCTGATATGCTTACACTCTCCCAGCCCGTTGCAATGTATGCTGACGATCTGGTTGAATGGGGTTCGTTGCACATGGGTATTACACAAATCACCACCACAGTTCGATGCACTGAAATCGATGTCAATGGTCATGTCAATAACGCGAAGTATGTAGAGTACTACGAGTGGGGACGAGAAGACTGGTACGAGCAGCATCAGCTGCCGTATGAAACGCTTTACCATATGGGCGTCATCACCGTGGTGGCGCGAGCCGAGATCGATTATCGACAACCCGCGCACCAGAATGAGCAGCTCTTGATCACCACGTGGTTGAGCGAAGTGGGACGAACCAGCTTCCGCATGCGGCAGCGCATCACAGGTACAAACGGCTATCTCGTAAGTGAAGCCCAATTTGTCATCGTGACCGTGGATCCACAAACCCGCCGTCCTGTCCCGGTGCCGGAGGCCATCTCCAAACACCGCAGTTGATGATGCGTTAATGTGTCCGCAAACGCGTCACGTCGTACCCCAAACCCTCCAGCTTGCGCTCGAAACGAGGCGGGATGGGCGCAAATAGGTCAAGTTGGTTGGGCAACTGCAAATGTGCGGCATGTAAGAAGAATGACTCACCACGCATCGGGCGTGCACCGTACTTGATGTCTCCAACAAGCGGATGACCAATATGCGCCAGGTGCGCTCGAATTTGGTGGGTACGCCCGGTTTCGAGTCGCACTCGCAACAATGTTGTGCCACTGCTCTGTGCAAGTGGCTCGTAATGGGTCGCACTGCGTTTCCCACCGTCGTCATCGACACGGGTGACCGCGCCTTCGCGCGTCAAGGCGGCTGCGACTGATCCCGGTCGCCGCACCGCGCCTTCGACAAGGGCCCAATACTCCTTGATGACATCCCCACTTTGGAATGCTTGTGACCACCGCCTGGCGGCACGCGACGTCTTGGCAAAGACGATGAGACCGCTCGTATTGCGGTCGAGCCGGTGCACTGGCGCGGGGTGAAATGCCTCTCCTGCACGGGAAGGTCTCTTGGCATATACATAGGCCTCGACGCGGGCCTGCAGTGTCGAGGCATATTCCCCTTCCGCAGCATGGACGAGGACACCCACAGGTTTATTCACGACAAGAATTTCGGCATCCTCATACAAAACCTCGATATCCTTGCTGATCCCGGCATATTTTGGCCTCTTTGGTCTGCTTAGGTTCGCAAAGTCGCCCTCGGCCATGTACAAATGGACCACATCACCCTCGGCGAGAACGGTCTCCTGTTTTGCACGCTTACCATTGACCTTAACGCGGCCTGTGCGAATACATTTATAAATTCCCGAAAGCGGCATACCCGGCAGGAGCAAGCGCAACCACTTATGTACCGGTTTGCCATCATCCACGTTTCCAATTTGAATTTCGACCAACGCTATCACCCCAATGATGGACGTCTCCAATGAACAAGTATGGTAGCACACAGTGGTCGAATAGGCGAATCCGGGATGATGACGCCCCTCCTTTTACCAATTTCCCCCACGGGCCAGGCGTTGTGTCGTCTGTCCGTCATGTAAGCGGTAGTAATAGAGAATCTCTGGGATGTTTTCGACGATCGCGCCGCGCGTGACATACCTTGCGATGAATTCAAAATCCGACGCGGCTCCGAACGCCCTCGTCCACCCGCCGATGGCATCAAAGGCCGTTCCTCGCATTAAAACCGTTCCATCACAAACACAATGCATACCGCACGCATAGGCTTCACGAATTTCCTCGCGGCCAAAACGCAACCATCCGGAAAACACAGGCGTTGACATTGCTGGATCCCCTACAAATGTCGCGTAGTTGGTTCCTACCAGGTCGACGTCTGGATTTGCTCGCATATAAGCGACCTGTTGTTCGATCCGGTTGGGCGATGAAATGTCATCTGCAGCCTGACACGCGATAAACTCGCCCTGTGCCAAAAACATGCCACACGTTGCACTTCCAGGTTGCTTGACGTTGCGCGGCAAACGCAGGTACACGAATGCTTTGGCGGATAATTGCTTTCCGTGCCTTGCTTGCCACGTTGCCACCCACCCCGGGCAATCGTCCGTGGAGCAGTCATCGACGACAATAATCTCCAGCGAACGGTAGGTTTGCGCAAGCAGACTGTCCAGACAATCCTCGAGATAAGGCAAAGCATTATACACCGGAATGACCACGCTCACCAAACCTGGTATCCGTTGATACATAGGTTCACCCCCCTTGTCTCCTTCCAACGTACGCCAATTGGCAAGATACCGAAAAGGCGGTTGTCCTCATGTAGCGTAGACCATTGTTCCAATACCAGTTGAAGGGTATGGAAATCCATGTCATACCTTCCAAACCAGCATAACTCTAAAGGAGATACATTTCTTTCCGAAGGGGGAAGCTCATGAAAATTCTCACCTTATGCGGCACGAGACCCGAGATCATCCGACTTAGCCTGATCGTGCGAAGGCTTGATGAGGCCACGCATGACCATGTGCTCGTGTTTAGCGGTCAAAATCATCAGCGTTTCCTGTCTGATATTTTCTTTGAGCAACTTGATCTGCGGCGACCCGACATCTGTCTCGGTGCGGACAAAGGGACGGTTGGCAATCAACTGGGGCACATGTTCCGTGCGTTTGAAACGGTCCTCCTGACCCACCGACCAGACGCTGTGCTCGTCCTGGGAGATACGAATACCGCATTGTGCGCCATCATCGCTGAGCGTTTTGGCATTCCGGTTTACCACATGGAAGCCGGAAACCGCTGCTACGACCGCACGGTTCCAGAGGAAATCAATCGGCGTGTGATCGACGCGATCGCGTCATTCAACCTGCCATACACCGCCATGAGCCGTGACACTCTGCTGCGCGAAGGCATCGCCCCACAGCGGATCTGGATTTCCGGTAACCCGATTTATGAAGTGTTGCAAACATATGGCCCACAGATCGATGCCAGTGACATCGTGGATCGGCTAGGACTAGAGCCACACCGCTACTGCGTTGTCACCGTGCATAGAGCGGAAAATGTCGATCGCGCTGACCGCTTGCAGGCCATCGTCGATGCGCTCCAACGTGTGGCCAATCGCTTCGACGTGCCGATCGTAATCAGCCTGCATCCGCATACGCGCGACCGCCTGCAGTACTTTCACATACCACTCGCCGATCCGCGTTTCATCGTGCTGGACCCACTTGGACTCTTCGACTTTGTGCAACTGCAGAAACAAGCTTGGTGTGTACTGACCGACAGCGGAACAGTCCAGGAGGAATGTTGCATCCTGCATGTGCCGGCGGTAACCATTCGGCGCAGTACCGAACGCCCGGAAACCGTTCTCTGCGGAAGCAATGTCGTCGCCGGCCACGACCCAAATCACATCACTGCGTGTGTCGAACACATGACAAGGTCGTCCCGCGACTGGGTTTGTCCCGAAGGATATTGCGACCCCAATGTATCAAGAAAAGTGGTTCAGTGGTTGACAGGGGGGCTTAGTTATGTTTGAAGGTCAAACCGTGGTCATCACCGGAGGTACCGGTTCGTGGGGAAAGCAACTGACACGCACCCTGTTGACCTATCGCCCACAAGCGATTCGCATTCTCTCGCGCAATGAGTTTTCCCAGGTCGAAATGGAACGTGCATTTGCCGACACGGACCACCTTCAATTTTTCATCGGCGATGTTCGCGATCCCGATGCGGTACGCAAAGTTTGTGCGGGTGCGGATTACGTGTTCCACCTCGCAGCGCTCAAGCACGTCCCTGTCTGCGAACGTCACCCGCGCGAGGCGATGAAGACAAACATTCTCGGCACGCAAAACGTCATCCAAGCCAGTATCGAATGCGGTGTGAAAAAGGTGATCGACGTTTCGACGGACAAGGCTGTCGAGCCTATCAACCTGTATGGCATGACCAAAGCGCTTGGCGAGAAACTCATGCTGCAAGCCAACGCGGCAAACCACCACACGCGTTTTGTCTGCATTCGGGGCGGCAACGTTTTGGGCAGCAACGGCAGTGTTGTACCACTGTTCGTCCGTCAGATCCAAACTGGCCGTCCCATCACGTTAACGTCACGCGATATGACACGTTTCTTTCTCACCATCGAAGACGCCATCGATCTCCTCATCCACGCCACGGCGCTGTCAGTGGGAGGGGAAACGTTTGTGATGCGCATGAAATCTTGCCGGATGATCGATCTGGCATGCGTGATCGCAGAGTATTACGGTCAACAGACCCCTGTCATTGAGGAAATCGGGATTCGGCCCGGGGAGAAATTACACGAGGTACTCGTCTCACGACAGGAAGCTCCGCGCACGCAGAGACTGGACGACCGCTACTTCGTCGTGCTGCCAATGGAACCAAGTACCGCTCTCCTCGACAAGTATGGACACCTCGATCCGCTCGCGATGCCAAGCTATGAATCCAATATGCAATTGTTGTCTCGAGAGGGTATTCGTGCACTGTTGCAACGAGGAGGTTTCTTGCCGTGAAGATTCTCATCCTAGGAGCGGGTGGGATGGCTGGGCATGTGATGTATGAATACTTCTACAGATGCGGTATTCATGAGACCGTTGGGACTGTCTGGCACACCCGCCCGCAGTGGGCGGATCTTTCCAACAACCCCATGATACGTCTGGATGTGCGCGACACCCCGCGCGTACATGCGCTTTTTGAAGCGGTTCGCCCAGACGTCGTCGTGAATGCGATAGGAATACTGCCGGCTGTCGCGAATCGGGACAGTGCGACAGCGATTCATATCAATTCACTGTTTCCGCATGAATTAGTAACAATCTGTAACACCTACAACTGTCGCCTTATTCACATTAGCACAGACTGCGTGTTTGACGGTTCAAAAGGCATGTACACGGAACGCGATGTGCCAGACGGATACACGATGTATGGAAGGACCAAAGCACTAGGGGAGATTATCGACGACCGTCATCTCACGATCCGTACCTCCATCGTCGGGCCCGAGCAGAAAAGAGACGGAACAGGGTTGCTCGCGTGGTTCTTGCGACAACATGGGGCGGTTCCTGGCTATCGAAACGCAATTTGGAACGGTGTGACCACACTGCAACTCGCCAAAGCCGTCGACTGGGCGCTGACGCGCCCAGTTGCAGGGCTCGTCCATTTGACAGGGCCACACCCCATCTCCAAATACGAACTGCTGCGCTTGTTTCAGCAGACTTGGCACCAATCCGACCGCGAGATCATCCCTGTTGCGGAACCCAGGGTCGATCGAACGCTACAAAATACGCGCTCGGATTTTCGCCCGAACGTCCCCTCCTACCACGAGATGATTTCCGATCTCGCTCATTGGTACAAGTATTAGCTGCGGGTGGCGTTTCCCCCCACCCGCTCATACAACGCAATCAGCGGCTCACACGTCTTCTCAAGCGCGAAACGCTCGGCAACCCACTCTCGACCCGAGTTTCCAACTACAGGAAGAGCACCCCGCATGGCTGTCACTTGCTTCATGGCCCGGGTTAGGGCGGATCGCGTAGCCGGTTCAACGGCTTCGTGATCGCCAAAATACATGTTCCAGGCAAGTTCAAAACGCGCGGGCTCGATGAGGCCGACAAAACCGTGCGATCCCGCTGCAATCACCGGCTTGCCTGCAGCCATAGCTTCAAGCGCGACCCGACCTGTCCCCACCACGGCATCCGCCAAACAGTACAATTTATTCATTTCATCATATCCACCCAGCACATGAATCCAAGGCTGGTGCTTCCTTGCGTTAAACTTGGCCGCAAAACGCTCCAATTCAACTTGGCGAGCACCGCTGCCGACCACCAACGCGTGAACGTTCCGAAATATCTTGCGCACACCGACAGCGGCAAGAAGGAAAGTCTTGGCGATTTGCGCTTTCTCCCAAGCGATTCTCCCAGTATATAACCAGATAAACGCGTCGTCAGGCAGGCCAAATGTGCTCCGCAGACCACTTGCATCGAGCGGGTGAAATTCATCCAGATCGACTCCGTTGGGGATGATGATGGGTTCATACCCCCAACTGCGAAGTAAGGCTTCAAGCGGTGGACTGACCACGACGATGCCAGCAGCGCCTGAAAGGATGGGTGCAAGCTGCTCTGGATCCTCATACGTGCCATGCACGGTATACACAAACGGAATTCCTCGTTCCTGTGCAACGGCCAAGGCCGCCAAACCGGACGGCAGTTGGTGAGCATGAACGAGATCGACATGTTCCTGAGTCATCACACCGCGCAAAATGGACATGGTCTCTTGCCGATAGCTGTCCGCAGGCACCGTCAACGTCGACCAAGCGGGCTTAGGCAAACGCACGTTCGGGATATGAAGATCTCGGACTCGCGCCAGCAACGGACCATCCGAAGCTGCCACCACAACGTTCACATGCAGGCGCAGAAGCATCTTTGCAATCGATAAGACGTGTGTTTCCGTGCCACCAAGGTTCCATTCATCCAAAACCATGAGGACGCGCATACGCATGGTCCACCTCCCGTAAAGAGAACTCATGTCAAACAGCATGTATTTTGCTTACCATTCCTTGTATGATGTTACATCCTATTTTGCCTCAGACGTACATCTGGTAAGTCAGGAGCGTCTCCCCAATGGGGATGTCTCCACGCACTGGTTATCCAATTTTTATCTCTATAGTTACTTATACGTGGAATATGAATGGACACACCCATACAACTGGTACAAACTCGAAGAAAGGATGATGGGCATGGCACAACTTCGTTTGCCTGGCCAAACTGCCGCTGAGCGTGCGCAGGTTCTGATTCAGGCGGTCGAGGAAGCATTGACCAACGTGACACAAACGTTGAATCAAAACGGTTTAACAACCGCCACCTCGACCTTGACCAACACGCTCAACAGCATACTGACCTCTCTTGAAAACCTGCTTGCAAGTCTGACAAGCACGTTGTCAAACACGACGTCGCGGCCGACGACTGTGATCGGCGTCCTGCAAAAGTTCCTTGACCAGCCAGTCACGATCACGACACCGTTTGACACCCTGACTGGCACACTGACCTCGCTGCAATCGGACTTTGCTTCGTTAGTCGAACCGTCCGGCAGTATGGTGCTGATTCCGCTTAGCCGGATCCAATCTATCCAGCAGGCTTAAGCTGAGCTTTGGATGAGGAGGGGATTGTATGAACTTGCAGTCTACATTTGTGAATACGCTGAATCAACTGCTTGGACAAACGGTGGAAATTGCTCTGGGCAATAACTTGATGGAAGCCGTTATCAGCTTCGCTGGAAACGAAATTCTCGCCGTCGTCGAGCTTGGAACTGGTGGGTACGGATACGGCTCCAATCTTTTGACCACTTACATTGCCCTGTCCGCTGTCGACTTCATCCGCATTCTGTAAACCGCAGTCGCCGGGTGGCCCTTGCCCCCGGCGACTTATACAGTAGGAGTGAGCGTATGTATCGTGCAATCGTATTCACGTCGGCATCTATCCCAATTTGGCAACCTACAGTGCATTCCATGTTGCGTCATGGCTGGCGGGGCGAAGACATATCGCTCGTCATGTTGGACAACACGGCAAAATTGCCACAGGTGACTGGCAGACTCGGCACGGCTGCCTGGTCGCTGGAAGAGTTCGCGCGCACCATTGATCACAATACGATGTATGTGTTGTTATGCGCTGGTGAGCGGCTCGCAGAAGGAGCAACATTTGAATGGTTTGCGGCGCAAGCGCATCGAGTCGTGACGATTCGTCACGACGATGGCATGGGCAGCCGCGTGCTGGCAATTCGGGGAGACGCGCTTTTGGCGTGCTGGAAACGAGCAGCTTATCTACTTCGGGTCGATCCGGTATCTGCGCTTTGCGCCTGGGCCGAATCGGTGCTAAACAACGAAACGTGTATACTTGCGAGCCGATCCCTTAGCTCTGCTCGCTGCGACCGACTCCTGCAGGACTATCGTTTCCAATTGGCGCAGGCTCCCCGCTCACGGAACTCCGTTTGGCCAACCGTCGCGATCGCGCTTGTCAACCACAACATGCGGCCGCACGTGTCCATGGCTCTAGCTTCCATCGAAGCGCAAATTGATGATCTCGCCGAAGTTTGGCTGGTTGACGATGGATCGTCGGACGGTTCACAAACCCTTCTTCAGGCTTTTTCGGAGCGAGTGTGTTGCGCATCGCTCGTCAGCCTGCCACAGAACGTGGGCAAGGCTCGTGCTGCGAACGTCGCACTTCAACAGATACAAACGGATTTCATTCTCGAACTCGACGCAGATGACTGGTTAGATCCGGGCGCCGTGCGCACCATTCGCAGCCACCTATCGAACCTGGACGGCGAGATCGACATGTTGTACGGAAACATGCGCAACTGGCGAATCGATTCCCGCGGTGCTTATCGGGTGACAGGCCTACAGAAAGGTGGGCCATTACAAACGACCAAGCAACTCGCTCTATGCCGGTTCCCGCTTGGACCGCGCGTATATCGGACATCGACGTTAAAAACGGTGGGTGGTTTTCCCATCCTTTCGTTTGCCAACGGACGCCTTTATGAAGATGTCGCTTTGATACGCGAACTGTTAGAAGTCGGGCGGATCGAATACCGGGACTTCACTGTGTACAACCGCTTGCTGCATCGACACAGCATTACCCACCAACACGTGAACCTGTGGCCCGCGTTTGTTGATATGTACTTAACCCGGTGAGTTGAACCGGAACCCATCCACGCACACTGTTGATCCACCACAGTCGATCTACGGTTTTCATCTCGGACATGTGCAAACTGCGTTCCACAACACGTCCCTCCTGCAGCAAGCATGCGCGCAAAGTGCCTGGCAATAACCCACAGGAAACCGGAGGTGTATACAGACGTCCTCGCAACTCATAGACAAGGTTGGCGAAAGTAAACTCTGTCACCTCATGCGCCTCGTTGTACAGTAAAGCATCGAAGGCGTTGCCTAATTGTGAACGAATGGCATCGTAAAACTCGCGGCGCGTCGTCTTGTGATATAACCAGCGTTCCTCTGAGGACACTGGCATCGGTGCGAGCGCTATCGGCATCACCGTTTTGGCCGCTGCATCGGACGGACTCCAGGCACATGGCGGCAGCGGCTCAGTGCCTATCTCAGCATCGACCTTTCCCGATCTGTCCACAAGCAGCCGAACACGCCATGCACCAGTTGGCCGCTGCCGAACGCAATTCGACAATACGGACGCAACCTCGGCGTGATCGACGGGAATCTGAAAATACCGAGCGGAGTCCGACAAGCGCTGAAGATGGTAACTATAGAGTGCGTATTCCCCGGAGTCTAGTCGCAAGGTCTCAAGCAGAGCAAAATCCCGCTCAGCATCCTCTAATATTTGAGCCTTGGCATGTAGTTCCTCGTATTCGTCCACTGCTTGTGAATCCCATGTGATGCCACCGCCTGCCCCGTAGATGGCTGCACCGCTTGTGCGATCCATTTCAATCGTCCGAATCGCGACGTTAAATATGGCACGATCACGCGGCAGCAAAAGTCCAACACTCCCACAGTACACGCCGCGAGGGTCCGTTTCTAACTGCGCGATCCGCGACATGGTGCTGATTTTGGGAGCGCCAGTGATGGACCCGCAAGGAAAGAGAGCCGCAAAGATGGCAGCGAGATCGACATCATCTCGCAACTGGGCCACGATAGTCGAGGTCATTTGTAGCACGGTTGGATATGTTTCAACGTCGAACAGCGAAGGTACCTGCACCGTACCAGGTACAGCAACGCGCCCGAGGTCATTGCGAAGCAGATCGACAATCATGACATTCTCGGCGCGATTTTTCTCCGAATTCTGCAACCAGCGAGCCAGCTCGGCGTCCTCGGTCAACGTACGCCCGCGTTTTACGGTTCCTTTCATGGGGCGCGTCATGATACCGGAACCGTTCCGCTCAAAAAACAATTCGGGCGATATGGACAAGATTGACCAATCATCACTTCGTATGTACGCTGTGTATGGCGCCCGCTGGGACCATCTCAACTTTTCGTAGAATGCGAAGTCATCACCCGCGAACGAAGCCTGTAGGCGAACGCTATAATTCACCTGGTACGTGTTACCGGATGCAATGGCTTCATGAATCTCTCGCACAGCAGCTTCATACTGCTCGCGAGGCGTTCGTACGTGCCATTGTCCCACCTGAAACTCACCGCTTCGATGATGCTGCAGTATCGCGGGGTCAACGGCGCGATCGAAAACCGCGAACCACGCAAGTGGCAGTCCCCCTTTGGCAGGTGCGTGCACCTGGTAGGCCGGATCGAACGCTGGCGCGGCTTCATAGGTCACAAAGCCAGCTGCGTACAAGCCATCACGTGTCGCCGCCTCCACTTCGCGCAATATCTTGGGGACGTCTCGCTGCTCGACCGCGACATGGATCGCCACTGGATCTGTAAACACATAACGCGGTGCTGGTTGGCCATCAATGTGAAAATCGAAAACCAAAATATACACATCAAGTCTCCTCAGTGAACTGGGTTGGAGCCCTACTTTCGAGGCAACTTCCTAAACATTGGGTGGTGGTTCTGCCTGTACACAGGCAAGCAACAGTCTGTCTAGCAGACGATTTCCGAATATCGTGCGGTTGAACCGATACACGAACTCCTCAAGATACCATTGCTTATACACGATCCGTTCGTGGTAGGTACCGTCTATGAAGCGCTTCGCTAGGCTAATAACCTTGTTTATCCATTCGAATGTCTCATGTGCTTCAGGTGCGTCCGACTTGGTGACTATATGGGACATCGGCGTAGTGAACCCGACTTTGTCAAGACAGATGGGATGGCTTTTAAGAGAGCAATGGGAAACTTGCAATTCAGACAAAACCGTCTCACGCCGCGTTCCGTTTCATTTTCCAATTTCTGAATTCCAACGGCGAGCGATAACCCAGTGCGGAGTGTGGTCGGTCCGTGTTGTAAAAGTGAATGTACGACTCAATCGCCGCTTTCGCCTCGGCAAAGCTGCTGTATTCCTGCAGCCAGACTTCCTCCTCCTTCAACGACCGGAAGAATCGCTCGATGTATCCGTCATCATCAGGGTTGTTGTACCCCGTCCGCTCGTGGTTGATTTGGCAGGCCCTCATCGCTTGGATGAACCGTCGACTCGTCATCTGGCAGCCATTGTCCGTTCGAAGCGTCAAACCGGCACCTTGAACGCCGCTTGGGAAACGATAATTCAGCGCCATATCTACAGCATTCAGCAAGTCCTCCGTACGGCAGAACCGGGAAAACGAGTACCCCACAATCTCCCGGTCATAAGCGTCAATCACGGCAAACAGATATCCCCATCCGTCTTTCCCACACCACACCTTCGTCATGTCGCACTGGAAATGCTCGTTGGACCGGGTGACCGGTATCTTCCCTCGCCGTTTCGCTCGTGAAGCGCCCCGTTTCGAGGTTTTCACCAGAAACCCCATTTCCTTCATCAGTCGATACACCCGTTTATGGTTCACCCGCAAGTTGCATCGGCGACGCAGCATGACTTGGATTCGCCGGTATCCGTACGTGGGGAATTCTTCACACAGTTTCCGAATCCACTGTTTGACCACAGCGTTCTTATCCACAGGAGGCCGCTTCGGCTTTGGCACAGGCGGCTTCAATAGGCTGTAACAGTACGTCCGATTCAGCCCTAACGCTTTTCCAATCACAGGGACCGGAAACCCTCCTTTGGCGAGCCGACAGACCAAAGAACGGCTATTTACTTCCGGCCCCAATTCGATTTTTTTCGCAACACATCCACCTGCATCGTAAGTTCACCGATCTTAGCCCGACCCTCCTGCAACTCTTTCTCCAGCTCCTGCTCCCTCGTAGAGGGTCCGGACTGAAGTCCAGCCCGCCCACCAGCCAGGAACGCTTCACGCCACCTGTAATACAGACTCTGGGCCACGCCATGCCGCCGACATACTTCGCTAATGTTCGCACCGGGCATCATGCCCTCGAGCACAATGTTCGTCTTTTCGTCCACTGTCCACTTACGTCCCGGCATCACAAACACCTCTACTTCATCTTAACCCATCCCTTCTGTCTGGGATGACTTTGGGGCAAGTATATCGGCTCCAACTCCTTAGCACAGGCTACAAGCGTCATACTTCCATCAGTGTCCCAGACACAATTGGGCTTCAGCCGTTCGGATAGAACAGGAGCCACCGTTTCCTTCGTGAGATTCGGCATCAGCGCCATTGTGATGTACTTCGGTTTCCCACGCTCCATCTGTACCGCAACAATCACCGGGTCTTGATCCGAGCCCCTCCCACGCTTTCCGTCCCCGTGACTTTCTCCACCGACATACGCATCGTCAATTTGTACGAGACCTTCCAATTGGTACCACCCATTACGATTTACCATCGCCTTACGCATTTTACGCAACATGCCCCATGCGGTGGGGTACGACACCCCTATGTTTCGAGCAATCGTCGTGGCAGCAACGCCTCGCTTGTCATTCGCCACCAGGTACACTTTCAGAAACCGCTTGCGCAAGTCGGTCTTCGTCTTATGAAAGAGATCTCCCACTGTGATGGAAGTTTGCTTCGAGCAGTTCTTGCACTGGAATAAGGGTAGACGATCCTCCGCATCTTTCCTTGATGAGCAGGCGACTTCGCAATATTCCGTGCTACCGCACTTCGGGCAAACGAAGCCATCTGGCCAACGCAGCACAAACACACGTTCCTCACACGCACGTACCGTAGAGAATTGTTCTTGAAACTCAAGCAGATTCATGACATCCATACCCGAACACTTGTTCTATGCCACCATTCTACCACCTACTCTCCACTTTTCAATAGAAACTTTAGAAGAATTGAGATGTATGTTAAGACGCATGAACGCATCCCCAAGTACCTTCAGATGAACGCCAACAGATTTGCTCAAAAGTGACACGAGAATGCTGGCACATACGGCAACCATCACTTGTACAAAGAGTGGGATTCTTCTGGTCAACAGACAGCCCTTTCACGGTGATTTCAGGCGTTGTATCTTTATCTTGAGAGCGTCTTGTAAACCTTCGGCTGTCCGCTCGGCGGTTTGAAATTATCTTGAGGTTAATACCCACTATTCGAATTCGTAAAGTCTATTTAGTGCCGGATATTTTGTGGTTTCGAGGAGGGTCTCTGGCAGGGAATACCGTCCCTGCCAGAATGGATCCATACGAGGAAGATAAGGCTGTTATGATTCGACGACCGTGGCGTTCATCTGCGCCAGCACGCTCAGCTCCGCAGCTTTCAGCGCGTGCTCCTGAGTCATCGCGTGTTCAGTCCGATTGAGGCAATCGAGAATGAGTTGCCCGAAGAAGGGATAGCCGACTTTGCCTTCGACTGGAATATGGAATTCGCCTTCGTCGTTGACGAGATAGAGATGGCTTCCGGAGGGATCGCGGCCAACATCGATATACTTCCTCAGCTCGATGTACCCTTTGGTGCCGAGCAGGAATGTTCGCCCATCACCCCATGTGCCCAAGCCGTCCGGAGTAAACCAATCCACTCTGAAATAGTTCGTGGCACCGTTGTCCGCGATGAAAGTGGCATCACCAAAGTCTTCAAATTCGGGGTACTGCTTGTGGTTATAGTTCGCGATCTTGCTCGAGATCAGCGTCGCGTCCCGTGCGCCTGTGAAAAAGAGAAACTGCTCAATTTGGTGACTGCCGATGTCACATAAAATCCCGCCGTAGCGGCTGCGTCGAAAGAACCAGTCCGGGCGGCTCGACAGGTTCATTCGGTGAGGTCCCATGCCAATCACTTGCACAACCCGCCCAATGGCGCCGTCTTGAACCAATTGGCCGGCAAACACCGCGCATTCGACGTGCAACCTTTCACTGTAGTACACGTTGTATCGTCGCCCCGTCTGTGCAACCGTTTCGCGCACCTGTTGCAACTGTTCCAGTGTCGTCAGCGGGGCTTTGTCCGTGAAGTAGTCCTTCCCATGTTTCATCACGCGAATGCCCAAATCGGCCCGAGCGGAGGGGATTTTTGCCCCAGCGATCGTATGGATCGACGAGTCGTCAAGAACCTGGTCTTCCGAGCGAGCGACTTTGACGTCAGGATACTTTGTACGAAAGGCGTTCACTTTTGCTTCGTCGGGATCGTAGACCCAAACCAACTCCCCGCCGGCTTCGATGAGGCCGTTACACATGCCGTAAATATGGCCGTGGTCCAACCCAATCGCCGCGAAGCGAAACTCACCCTTCTCACAAACCGGATTGGGTTTACCTTGTGGAGCATAGTTCATACCATCCCGAGTAGACACGCGGTTTCCTCCCTTATGTGCAAGGCGGTTCATTCATGCCCTGTCGTGGTAATGACGTTCTTCTCAAATCTCTCCACAGACGCGGTCTTTTCATAGAAGTGAGGGACCGAGGCCATCAGTCCGGCCTTTGTGTAGAACGGATCCGTCTCGCTGAGTGGCAATGTCACTCGTTGACCTGTCACTGCGGATTTATAGATCGCCACGATGAGTTCCAACGTCTTTCGGCCTTCATGGCCGTCGATGAACACTTTGCGCCCGTGTTCAAGCGCCGTCAGTACATCGTCGATTTGACCGACATGGTGTTCGTACTGGCTGTCCGGCAAACTGTCGTAAAATGACTGAATCTCCGCTTCCAGTTTTTCGTTGCGTTCAGGAAATCCATTTTCCTGCGAAATCGAGGCATAAAGATCCCAAGGCGCCGATACTTTGGCGTGTTCACACTGAAATACCAACTGCTGTTGTTGACCGTGATGGACGACAGAACTGGTGATTTGCCCGACGCTTCCTCCAGGAAAGCGCAACAGAGCAATCGAAATGTCTTCCACTTCCGCATTGTCGTGGGCCACATTGCTCATGACCGCCTGAACTTCCGAAGGCATACCCATCATCCACTGCAACGCGTCGATGTGGTGTACAGCGTGGTTCAATGTGCAGCCGCCGCCTTCGCTCTCCCACGTTCCTCTCCACCACAGATCGTAGTAGCTGTGACCGCGCCACCAAAACGAATCCACCTGTGCGTGGAGAATCTTCCCCGCCACGTTCTCATCGAGTACCTGCTTCAACTTCATCCAGGGGGTGCGGAACCGATTCTGGGCGATAACCGATAAGATGCGCCCGCTTTCGTTCGCTGCCGCAATCATGGCGTCGCATTCCGCGAGTGACGCGGCCATAGGCTTTTCAACGAGAACGTGTTTACCCGCTTTTAAGAAGTCGATCGCGATTTCAGCATGCGTCGAAGGCGGCGTACAAATGGAGACCAAATCGATATCTGGGTTGTTCAACAACTGTTTGTAGTCTGCAACCGCGGAAGCATTCACATGGTAGTCTTCAATCGACTTTTCCGCTTTGTCCACATAAATATCGCAGACCGCTACAATCTGGCACCGATTCGGAAAACTCATGTATCCTTCGATATGTTTACTGGAAATTGATCCAGTTCCTATAACAGCGACGTTCATCATCATTCTCGTCTCCTTCCAAATATCATCCGTTGTACGAATGACTGATCAACTCTTCACGGCGCCGCTTGTCAGTCCGCCAAGGATGTAGCGTTGAAGCAGTAAAAAGATTACGACAATGGGAATGCCGCTTGTCAGGCTCGCAGCCATCAGTTGGCCCCAATACACGCCGCCGCCAGCGTCTCCCGCCGACAAGAATGCCTGTAAACCAACGCCAATAGTTCTCGTCGTATTCGATGTCAATACGCTCGCAAACAGCACATCTCCCCAAGACAGCAAGAACGAAAAGACAAAGGCAACCACCATGCCTGGCAGCATCAACGGCAGCACTACGCGAAACAGCAATTGCAGCCTGGTGGCTCCATCAACCTGGGCCGCCTCTTCCAAATCGATGGGAATGTTCTCGAAATAGGAGATGAGCAGCCAACAGGCAAATGGCAGGGCAAATGTGAGATAGGTGGTGACGATGGTGTAATATTGGCCGACCAGCCGGATGCCAAACGCTTGTTGGATGAAGACGATCACGATGAACAGCGGCAGAAGCATCATGACTTGCGGCACGGTTTGCATGGTGATGAGGGAATAGAGAAGTACCTTTCTTCCTCGAAATTTAAAACGCGAGATCACATAAGCCGCACCAAATGCGATGACGGTGGCCAAAAATCCAGTTGCGGCCGAAATGATCACACTGTTCATCAGATACTGGCCGAGGCCGATATTGGACCACATCGTCACATAGTTGCCCCATGCCCAGTGTGACGGAAAGAGCGTTCCGTCCCCCACCTCGCTGTCAGGCGTAAGCGACATGATGACCATGTAGAGAAATGGGATGATGATGATTAATCCCAAAATCACGATACCGGCAAAGCGAATCCGCACCCAGGTTTTGCTTTGTGTCATCGTGTCGCCCCCTCCCCTATTTTCAGCATTCGGATGTAAAAGATGGCTGGAATCATCATGATGATCAGCGTGATGATGGACATAGCCGCACCCAGGCCAAAATTAAAGGTTTGGAACGACGTGATGTACACGTTTAACGGCAGTACGTCCGCCTGGGGTGACGGAGGCGTGCCAAACATGATGAACGGCAAGGTGAAATTGTTGAAGTGGTTGAGCGTCGAGAGCAAGACGGCCAAACCAAGGATGGAGCGAATATTGGGCACCGTAATCGAAAAGAAGCTTCTGACGGGGCCGGCGCCGTCCATATACGCGGATTCATACTGATCTGTCGAAATGCTTTGAAGCGCTGCCAGCACCATCAGGTAGATAAATGGCCACGACCCCCACGCGTCGGCGATGACCATGGCCCAAAACGTGTGAGGGCCAATCAGCCAGTACGTACTCTTGTTGGCGATGTGGAGCCAGGACAGGACTTGATCGATGAGCCCTGTGCCGTTGAGAAACAGGAGTCTCCAGACGAGCGCGATGACAAACACAGGCAGTACGTACGGCAACAGAAACAGCGCTCGAATCCACTTTCGACCTCGAAATGGTTTATTGACCATGAGTGCCGCCATGACGCCAACCGGCGTAATGATCGCGGTCGTCACGAGAGAAAACGAGACACTGACCCACACGCTTCGCAGCGCGGACGCGCCGAGTGCACTGCCCTGCTTGAGCGCGTCGATAAAGTTTCCCAGTCCGACGAACGGAGCACGGACCCAGTGAATCAACGTGTACTGGTTCAGGTCAATCAGACTTGTGTAAACCGCGATCAAGAACGGAACGACGATAATGAGCAACAGCAAAAACAGAGTGGGAAAGAGCATCCACATCGGCATTCGATTTGCGGATCTTCGCTTGCGGGATGCCTTGGCGCCTGTGGACGTGGCTGTCGTTTCCGCGAAGTCTACCTGGACACCCTCTCCACGCATAGAATCGACCCTCCTCATGAAATTTGCGCTCTGATTATTGGAGCGTATTTTGAATTTGCTCGTTCGCCGCATTCAGCGCCGAAGCGATGTCTCCGTTCTTGTAGGTCTTCGTCGCAATCTCATCCGCAATCTGGTTGGCTGCCCCGCCGAACGCCACCTCCACATTGCCCCAGTTGCCACTAAACGGGTAGGGATACGCGTGATTTTCCGCTTGTTCCAACATGCTGATGGTCGGTGTTTCAAGCGGCTTATAGTTCTTATATGCGTCGACGTTCACCGGAAGGTAGCCGATGGAATTGAAGATTTCCCGTTGTTGTGGAACGCTTGTGAAGAAGTTGATCCACTTCAACGCCGCTTGATACTGAGCCCCTTGAACGTAGGTCGGGATCACCAGAAAATCGCCAGATGTAAACGTTTGCACAGGCGTTCCGCCTTTTGGGAGTTTTGACATTCCGTAAGGAATCGTCGGCATCGGCGCATACGCCCAATCGTTCTTCACGGCCGACGCGTTCAACGAAGGCACGAACGCATAGCTTTGCATGGGCAGCATCGCAATCTTTTGATTCTGGAACGCGCTCACGAGGTCTGTCGACTTGTAATCCAAGTCATTCGGAGACGCAATCTTGAATTTGTTCACCCAGTCAAACCAGAAACTAAGCGCTGTCTGTACGGGTTTTGAATTGAGGGTGGCTTTGGTGTAGTTGGAATTCAGGAAGTCGCCGCCGAGTTGCTTCGCCATGACCCAGTTGATGTGCCACGGGTCGATCGAATCCGCAGGATCGATGCCAGTGCCCCATTGGTCTTTGGACGGTTTCGTGAGCTTTTGAGCATCCTTGACGAACTGTGTCCAGGTCGTCGGTGGAGACTTGATTCCAGCTTCTTGAAACATCTTCTTGTTGTAAACGAGCGCAAACGGATTGATCTCCCATGGGATTCCGATCTCCTGGCTTGCGGACGGGCCTGACATGGTCAACTGTTTTGCGAAATATCGAGATTTGCCGCCAATCGCCTTCCAGTCCGCTGCCGACAGTACATGAAAGCCGTGCGTGGCATAGGCCGTAGGAATGGGCCCGACGTCCATGATCGTAGGTCCTTGCCCAGTCGCGGTCATGGTCTCAATGTCGGTATCTTCCTGAGACGCGGAGTCCCATGTGGACCAAGTCACTTTGATACCGGGATTTTGCTTTTCAAATTTCGCAATCATGTCGTTGACCATCTTCTTTTGACCTTGCGGATTGCTGGTGATGAGGCCCAACGAGAGGCTGATGGTAACGGGGCTGATGCTCGCGTTTTCGTGTGCAGTGTTTGCGTGTGTTGCACTTGCTGTCGATGTACCGCCGGGCTTGACTTCTGCACTGCCGTTGGACGTATTAACACCTTGCGGCATCGTCGTACAAGCGACTAGAGCAAACGAAGAACCTAATCCCATCGCCGCGCCCAGAAGTGCGCGCTTGGCATGTTTCCGCATAGGAAATCCCCCTTGAATACCTAATAGAACAAGCAGATTACGAATACGCTTTCATGGATGCGTGTCTCGTTTGTATACTTATATACTTGTATACAACGATTATAGATGAACGCAGAGACATAAATCAAGACGCGTCTTCAAGAAGAATTTCGATAAATTCACCAGTACGGGTATGCCGAGCGAGTCGGATGGTACGATCCAGCGCGTCGTTTCCCGCTCATCCCTCGACCGGGTTTCACAGCACTCCGATATCGCCAATCGCGATTTCAATCACGTTCCCCTGCCGTCAGCGAAAATTCGTCTGGCGGGACGGTCCCTGTGCCGGTCATCAACGCTGTGCCGTCCTGAATGACGTTGTCCCGCAACAGGTAGGAGATCAGTTCGGTGAAGCTCCGACGAAATTGCGACAGCGACACAATTCCGTTGTACGCGATCTCGCCGTCCCGCCGAATGGATCAATTGAATGTCCCAATTTTCCGGATGCTCTTCCCTTTCGTTCCACAGCAGCGCCGGACCTAGTGAACAGCTTTGTGCAAACAGCTTCGCCTGCGGCAGATACAGTGGATTCTCACCTTCGATGTCGCGCGAACTGAAAACGTCGCCGATGGTCCAACCGATGATCGAGCCGTCCGCAGCGATAACAAGCGTCAATTCAGGCTCAGGCACCATCCACTAGGAATCGGATCGCAGTCGCAACGGTTTTCCTGGTGCGACCAATCGGTCGCGGGTCGCTTTGAAGAACAATTCCGGCCGCTCCGCGGTGTATACCCTGTCGTAGACGCTGTCCTTCACCTGTGTCTCCGCGTTGCGCGCGTCGAGGCTGCGCTCGTACGTCACCCCTGACGCCCACACCTCCGGCGCGGCGACGGGAGGCAACAGGCGACCTTGTCGCTCGAGATCGGCAAACGACAGGCAAGCTCCGGTCGCCAGTCTCTTCCCGGCTTCCGCCGGTGACAGGTCGAGCGCGCGAAGCGCATGCCACATCGCAATCGGCTCGGTCCACGCTGGGACGCGCTTGGTCACGCTGTACACGGCGTCTCCCTCGAGTATGCCTAGGTGGACGCGATCATCGTCTGGGTGCAGAAATCGGATGGTTTTCATCTGTGGCCCTCATCATCCGTAATAGATTGCGCAGGTCTTCGTCTGCGTGTAGAAATCCAGCGCGGCTTGTCCCTGCTCGCGGGAATGGGAACTGGAAGCTTTCATGCCGCCGAATGGCGCTTGATACTCGACGCCTGCGAACTCCAGATTCACGCGGACCATGCCTGCCTCTGACTCATTCAGAAAGCGCAAGGCGTGATGGATGTTCTGCGTGAATACGGATGCGCTCAGACCATAGACGGTCTGATTGCTCAACTGGACCGCTTCATCGAAGCCGCTCGCGGGAAGCAGCGCCATGACGGGGCCAAAGATCTCGTCCGTCACCAATGGGCTGTCTCTGTCAACGCCTTCGATCACGAGCGGCTGGACGTAATAGCCTTCCGCTTCGGCGTTGAGATGATCTCTGTGCACGCGTTTGGCGTTGGTCTCCGCCAGTTTCACGTAGGACTGCACTTTTTCGAACTGTTGCCTGGATGCCACCGGGCCCAGGTACGAGCGTGGATCGAGCGCGAAGCCGGTGTAGACGTCTTTCAATTGGTCCGTCAAAGCGGTCAGAAACGCGTCGTATATCGTCGCTTCGACGATCACGCGGCTGGTCGCTGTGCATTTCTGCCCGGCGGATCGGAATGCGCCGCTCAAGATGGCGGGTACCGCCACGGACAGATCCGCATCCGCCAGAACCACTGCGGCGTTCTTCCCGCCCATTTCCGTCTGGTATTTGATGTTGCGCGCCGCAGCCATGGCGGCGACGTGCATGCCTGTATTCGTCGAACCCGTAAAGCCCACACCGTCAAGGGTTGTCTTCTCAAACAGCGCGCCGCCGAGCTCTGGCCCCCTGCCGATCACGACATTCAGCACACCGGCCGGCACGCCAGCGTCAGCGAACACCTGCGCGATTCGCGTCGCCGACAGCGACGCATTCTCCGCGGGTTTCCAAATGACCGTGTTGCCGCAGATGAGGGCGGGCGCGATTTTCCAAATCGGGATGGCGACCGGAAAATTCCACGGTGTGATGATGGCGACCACGCCGAGTGGAACACGGCTCGTGTATTGGAGGACCTGTGATTGGCTGGCCGGAATGACTTGGCCGACCGCTCGCGCGCCTTCGGCTGCGTAATACTTCAGCAGATTGACGCCGCGCATCACCTCCCCTTTCATTTCGGTGATGGGTTTTCCCATTTCAGAACTTGCAAGCACGGCGATTTCTTCGAGTTGTTGCTCCAACAGCGCGGCAGCCCGGTAAAGGATGTCGCCCCGCGCCATGGGTGATTGATCGGCCCAGCTTGGCAGGGCCTTGCGTGCGGCGTCGCCTGCGGCAATCACGTCGGACTCGTCCGAAAAGTGGAGCACACCGACGTCGACTGAGATATCCGAGGGTGAACTGATCACCATCGTTTCGGATGTCGGCGCATACCACTCGCCGCCTATCCAATTCTTTGATTCCACGTTGAGACCCCCTTCGTCATGCGTCAACCTGCGGTGAAAGCGCCAAGGCTTTCTTCCCCGCTTCAATCACTTCGATGATCTTATCCACGTCGTATACGACCCCTTTCCACGCCCCGCCGCTGACGGATTGGAGAGCCGCCCAGAGCCGGGTGTCGTCGGGAAGGTCGGGATCGGGCGCCAAATCGGCCAACGGTGTGCGTTTTGCGAGGACGGCCGCGCCCTCCTCCGGCGTGACAGGCGCGCCTAGGCGGCCCACGAAATCGACAGTTCCTTCGAGTCGCACGCGATCGATCTCGATTTGAATCAGATCTCCGTCCCGCAGGCGCCCAATCGGTCCGCCCGCAAGGGCTTCCGGTCCAACGTGGCCGATACACGCCCCGGCGGACACGCCCGAAAATCTGGCGTCTGTGACCAGTGCGACACGCTTGCCAAAAGGCAGGTACTTGAGGGCCGAAGTCAGTTGGTACGTTTCCTCCATCCCAGTGCCGGACGGCCCGCACCCCGTCAGTACCAACACGTCCCCTGCCTCAATCGATCCGTTTTTGATAGCTTCGATAGCCGACCGCTCGGTCGTAAACACCTTGGCTGGCCCGATGTGGCGGTACACGCCGTCCGCGTCCACAACGCTCGGATCGATCGCGGTCGACTTGATTACCGCTCCCTTCGGCGCCAGATTGCCCGTCGGAAACACCAAAGTGGACGTCAGCCCGCGAGATCGCGCGATATCCGGTGCCACAATGACGTCGTCAGGGTCGCTCCCGTCCATCTCACGCAGCCGTCTTCTCACGTTGTACCTGCGTTCAGAATCCTGCCACCAGTCCAACACGTCGGCGAGCGTCTACCCCGCGATGGTTTTGACGGAGAGATCGAGCAGCCCCGCCTTTCGCAAATGCAGCATCACTTCGGGCACGCCGCCGGCCAGGAAGACCCGAATCGTCGGGTGATCGACAGGGCCGTTCGGCAATACGCTCACCAACCGAGGCACCTGCTGGTTGATCTCCTTCCAGTCGCCGACCGTCGGGATCGACAACCCTGCAGCGTGCGCGACGGCGGGAATGGGCAGCAACAGGTTGGTCGATCCGCCGAATGCCACGTGCAAAGCCATCGCGTTGCGCAGACTGGCGTCCGTCAAGAGGTCCTGCATGCCCCAGCCAAGCCGCATGGCCTGCATGAGGGCCCTTGCCGAATGACGGGCCATTTCCAGCCAGATGGGCTGCCCTGATGGGATGAGCGCGGAATGCGGCAAAGCGATTCCCAGCCCTTCAGCGATCACTTGCGCAGTCGCCGCCGTGCCAAGAAACTGACAACCTCCTCCGGGCGACGCGCAGGCCTTGCAGGCGGCCTCGGAGGCGTATTCAAGATCGATCTCGCCATGGGCGTAACGGGCGCCAATCGTTTGAATCTTCCCTGCGTCTTCGCCGTCTTCCAGGGCAAGGTCACACCCCCTGGTACAATGATTCCTGGCAATTCACGCAGCGAAGCGAGCGCAATCATGGTGGCGGGCAAGCCTTTGTCGCAGGTGGCGACGCCCATCACGGCCCTGCGTGTCGGCAGTGATCGAATCAAGCGCCGCATCAATAACGCCGCATCGTTTCGATATGGCAGAGAATCAAACATGGCGGTTGTTCCCTGTGATCGGCCATCGCAAGGGTCGCTGACGTAGGCGGCGTACGGAATGGCCCCTAGTTGGCGAAACGCTTCTGCCGCCGCCTTGACCTACAGGCCAATTTCCCAGTGGCCCGTATGGTATCCGAGGGCGACTGGTGTCCCGTCTTCCTCGCGCAGGCCTCCCTGCGTGCTCAATATCAGCACGGACTTGCCGAGCACCTCGGCCGGACTCCATCCCATTCCGACGTTTTGGGTTAATCCAAACAGGTCTCCGCTCGGCCAATTGCGCAGCATGTCCGCAGTGAGCGGCAATTTTCCGGCAGGCCCTTTGGCCTTGGTCGGAATGTCGTAGATATCGTCAGACTGCGATTGAAGCATTCGGGACAAATCCTCGGTGTCCATCTTAACCCCCCCTAATCCTCTGCCCATGGTTGGACCGTCGAGGTGATTTCGTCACCGCTTTGGATGGACTGCTCGATGAGCATCGCCAAGTAGTGATCTTGAGCGCCTTCTGCCAGGCTGTAAAAATCGGGACCTCCTCGCGCGTAGTCCGCCATCTTCCGCATACAGGCGGCGACCGCGATTTCATCGTCGTAGAGGCGCGCGCCGGCGAACGGATTGCGGTACACCCACTGGTCCCCGCAGATGATCCCGCTTAAAAAGTAGCCCTCGACATTCTCCTCCTCGCCCCGATTGACGCGTTCCAAATCGAGATGGAGCGGTGTGCGGTGGTCCAGCAGCAAATTCACGCGGTGATCGTCAATTTCACCGCGCACCCCACGGACGGACAAGTGGGTTGACCGAATCCAGGAGCGGTGCTGACCGGCGGTGAAATCGTAAATGCCCAATTTGTCGCCAAACCGAATCCAGGCGATGTCCCGTTTGGACATCACGATGGATTCCTCAATCGGCGGACCGGCCCGCGTCGGACCGGCCACCATGGGGGATTCAAATCGCATGCCCCGGATGTCCGCGGGTTCGAAGCGTACGCCAAGCAACTTGCGGAGCAAGCTGATTCCGTGATAGCCGTGAGAAATCGAAACGGTGGCTTGGGTGATATCGCCCAACCTTCCCGACTGGACAATCTGTAACCTCGCGGCGTGCATCGGGCGGAACGCGTACTGCTCTGCGACCTGAATTCGTGCGCCAAGCCGGGTGAGCCGGTGCAATTCCAACAATCCCTCAAGATCCGCGGCCGGAGGTGTCTCCACCAGGGCCGGTATGCCCGCTCGCCGCAAATCGTCGACATACTCCACGTTTGCGGCCGGATGAATGGAGAGAACGACGAAATCGGGCGTGTGAACCGCGAGCAGTTCACCGAGGGTCCGGAAAGTCAAAACGGACCAATCTCGTTCAATCACTTGTCCCTTTTCGCGATCCCGGACCACCATGCCGCATACGTCGAACAATTCCGGCAACGCTCTCGCGACGTTCAGAAAATATTTGGTCCGAAAGCCTCCCCCAACGATGGCGAAGGATACGGCGGTCATAGGTCGATACCCAGTTCGCCGGCCAAGTTGCGAATGTATTCAACCTTTGGCCCATAGTCGTCGGGGTTGGACATGTGCTCCAACAGAACGGGAACGGGCAACGGGTCGATTGCCCGAAGCAGCGCTGGGTAATCCAGGTTGCCCTCGCCAATCGGCACTTCCGACATATGATACGTAATCGGCCGCGCACGTAGAAACGTATCTTTCAGATGAACGAGAAAAATCTTGTCGCCGACGGTTTCCACAAAGCGGCGCATGAAATCGCCGTTTTGAAAATACCGTTCGATATTCATGCAATTGACGGGATCGAACAGGATGCCCATCTTTGGATGGTTCACTTTGTTGGCCAATTGCAGGGCCCGCTGCTCAGAACTGACCGGTGTCATCACCCAGGTTTCAATCACGAGATGGACATCGAAGTCGAGGCCATCCAATACTTGCAGGCAACTGTCGGCCAACACGTCCAACGCGTGATCGGTCCAATTGTCGATGTGCGCCGACGCCGTCTCGCGGGGGCGACTGGGATCGCGATGCCCGCCTCCGACGACGACGTTCTTGCAGCCTGCCAGATGCGCCACGCGCATGGCCTGCCTGACGTGCTGAATGTTCTCCTGGCGAATGGCTTCATCCGTACTCGATAGATTGCAGTACGCGCCGATCTGCGCGTTCATGATCCCGAGTTCCTCAAACCGGCCCCGCAGAGCCAGCAGATCTTCGTCCGTCGCGTGCTCCGACAGTCTCATTTCGGCCGCTTTGACGGACAGCGTCTTGGCGTGATCGGGCGGTACAGCCGCGCCTAGAATCATATGGAGTCCCCCTGTCTTGGTCCAAGGTTGGGATTTACTTGTGGTCTGCTCAGCGATCGTTTGGAATCAATGGAAACCAGTCGATTCTGGACGGATCTCTGTCATACGGATAGCCGCCGAATTTTTGATATAGCTCCGAGTATTCGGCGAGTTTATCGGGATCGAGCGCAACGCCCAGTCCAGGACCGGTCGGTACGTCGATGCACCCATCGCGATATGTCAACTTGCCGCCGACGATGATGTCGTCGCTCAGGTGGTGGTAGTGCGAGTCTGCAGCGAATGTGAAGTTGGGGAGCACGGCACCGAGGTGCAGCATGGTGGCGAGTTGGATGCCAAGTTCTCCTGAAGAGTGCACGCCAATCGACGACTGGAAGGTCTCACACACGCTCGCCGCTTTGACACAGGCGCGAATGCCGCCCCAAAACGTCGTGTCCAGAAGGATCACATCGAAGGCTGGCGTCAGCGTGTTCGTCGCCAGCTGTTCAAAGTTGACGACGAAGGTGTTTGTCGCGATGGGAATGCGAACGTTTTGGCGCACTCGACGATTACCGTTCAAGCCGTAGGTTGGGTCTTCGAAGTAGTCGTTGTTCAGTCTCTCGATGCTCCTGCCAAAGCGAATCGCCTCTTCGACGCTGAGGGCGGCATTGGGGTCGTAGCGAAGCCGATCCTCGGGGAAAGTGCTTGCAAGCGCGTGATAACATTCCAATTCATAATCTGGATGAAATACGCCGCCTTTCAATTTGTGGACGCGAAAGCCGTGTTCGTTTCGCAACGCTGTGGCGTGCTGCACGAGTTGATCGATTGTCCGAACTTCGCCGAGGCAGGACTCGGAGTTAGGGATCCGATCCCGCAATCGTCCGCCAAGAATCTGGGAAATGGACACATTCAAGTATTTGCCCATCAGGTCCAGACAGGCGAATTCGACACCTGCCAGCATCTGCGTGCGATTGTTGTAGAGGCTCGCTGTCGGATTGGCGATTTTAAACCGAAGTTCTTCGAGCTTGAACGGATCGTGACCGACTAAGTACTGTTTTAGACCACGAATCGCGGCTTCGGCGCTTTCTCCTCCGCCCATTTCACCGAGGCCGACGAGACCTTCATCCGTAAACACTTGTACGATGGTCCGTACAAATCTGCCCCAATGCACGCCGTTGCTGTGGCGCAACGGGGCTTCGAGCGGCAAGGTCACTGTGGTTGCGGTCACGTCTGAGATTCGCACGATTCATCTTTCCCTTACACGGAAGTGATTGCTCCAAACGTGGTATGTCACTGGCTCAATCCGTGAAATAGTCTGGATATTTGTCCTTGACGACTTGAATGTCCTCACTCACTCTCGACAAGTGAGCACTCAGGATGGAGGTGGCTCGATCTCGATCCTTCGACTGCAACGCCTCCAACAGTTGTTCGTGCTCCCGAACAAGTCCTTCCGTGTACGGGATTTCCTGCAACGACAGGAGGCGAACGCGATTGAGGTGACCCCTCATCTGGGACACGACCGAAACGAGTGTCGCATTGCCAATGGCGGATAGGAGAAGTCTGTGAAACGCTTCATCGGCTTGCAAGAACTGTACGGCATCGCCATTTTGGATGACTTCCTTCTGAGATTGAAGATTACTGGTCAATGCTCTGTATAGGTCTTGGTATTTTCTCTGTACGGGTTCCCATTGGTCGACGATCTTGCAAATGGCGCTGACTTCAAGGCTCTCCCTGACGAATCTTGTCTCTTCTACTTTGCGTTCCGAAATCAGCGCAATTTTCATACCGCGTTGCGGCAGCACGTCGATCAACTGTTCAATATGCAACGCGCGAACGGCTTCGCGAACCGGCGTCCGACTGGTGTTCAACATCGTGGAAAATTCCGATTCGTAGACTGTCTGTCCGGGTTTCAGGCGCAACGCGAGGATATTTTCCCGAATAATTTCGTACGCTTGTTCCCCAAGCGTCTTCTTCCCTTCTCCAAATAGCATACCGATGACCATTTTCAACCCTCCGAGTCACAACGTCACGATGCTGGTGTGTCCGGTCCGGTTCGGTTTATTGTCGAGAATCGAGCCCGTTGACAGCGTCTCCCGCGCTGTGAGGTTCCTGACACAAATCACCTCTTTTATCCATGGAATGAGGTCACTTGAGCAAAGTTTCCGTAGACATCCTAGAGCGAGGTGCAGTTATAGAGGCAGTATATTGTATACTTGTATTCAAGTAAATGTACCCAATCGTCTTCAAGTAGCCACTTTCGGCTGTCATGCCTCGGAGAACCGCTATGCCGGCACATCTCACGAGGCGATATGCGGCTCGGCGGCCGTTTCCGATACTGTGCCGGGATTCACGAGCCCCAACGCGAAGAGGGGTGAGAACACCATGGAACAGACGTGCTGATAACCCGTCGCGGTAAGGTGAATACCATTGTCGCTGGGCATGAATCGCCACAATTGAACTTGTCCATCGCGGGCGCGCACATCGATATGGCCAGCCCCGAGCCTTCCCACACCTTAGCGCAGCGCTTCGTCGTATCGGTTATGCCAGCATTCGATTCCAACGCAGCAGGCAATCCAATGCGCGATGCTCGTGCCAAACCGCATGGACAGATGCCGATAGTAGCGAACTGGATCTAAAGGCAAGAGCGTCAACGGGAGCAGTTTCGCACCTGCCTCTTGAATCTGTTCCACCATGGGTTCAATGTTGCTCACAAAACTTTAGGGGAACATAAGGTGTGTGCTCGAGATCAGGGGCTTCAGCGACCTCGTTCCACCGAAAATCGCAGTCGTTGGCTCCAATTTCGATCACGACGATGTCTGGTTTCTCGGACAAGACGTCCTTCGCAAGCCGCTTCAGGAGCGAACTTGAATTATTCGTTAAACGCGCCGCGATTCGTCACGCTGATCTCACCGAGTGCTGTTGCGGCGCCAAAAGCTGACCGCGGCGACTGTTCGAGAAGTTTTGGATATGGGTTCTCGACAATGCGCAATCGGCCGCGAATCAAGGATACTCCTGGCGAGACTATCGCCGACGCAAGCAATCCTCATAGGTTGTCGAATCTTCTTTCTTTTTGACTCACCCTTACATTTCATAACCCAATTCTAAATGATAACCTAGTCTTGATCCGAGCCCCTCCCACGCTTTCCGTCCCCGTGACTTTCTCCACCGAAATACGCATCGTCACTTTGTACAAGGCCCTCCAATTGGTACCTTCCATTACGATCTACCATCGCCTTACGCACTTTACGCAACATGCCCCATGCGGTGAGGTACGACACCCCTATGTTTCGAGCAACCGTCGTGGTAGCTGTCAACATCGGATGTAAAATGGTTCTTTCGCGTTTTTGGTGATGGATTCAAAATCCCCTTTAATTCGACAGCATTTTCAGATCTAACACGCTACGATTTGCGTAGAGGTGATAGATATGGACAAGCTTCTCTCCAGCGACTTTCCTGAGCTCACCGTATCGCATGGATATTTCACTTCATCTCTCGTTGTTTTGCACCTTTCATCGACCTCCTCTGGTTGGTGTTAGGATGAAATAGTGGACACAACGAATCGAGAATGTAAGAATAAGGCGATTCGAGGTGAGCCACATGACACAGAAGTACGACAAGGAATTCAAACTTCACGCAGTTCAATTGGCTTTGGAGAGTGGGAAACCAGCGAGCCAGGTGGCTCGGGAGCTCGGTATTTCGCAAAAGACGTTGTATGGCTGGGTGGCAAAATACAAGGAGGATCCTTCCACCCCGTTCGTCGGAAGCGGGAACCTCAAGCCGGAAGCGAAGCCCCTACGGGATCTTGAGCGGGAAATCCGTGAACTGCGAGAGGAGAATGCGATCTTAAAAAAAGTTGTGCGCATCTTCACAAACGACCGGAAATAAAGTACCAATTCATCCACAGACACCGCTCCAAATTTTCGGTTGAGAAGATGTGCAAAATATTGGGGGTATCTCGGAGCGGGTATTATGTGTGGCGTCGGCGCCCTGAGAGCGAGCGTTCCAAGCGTCGCAATCGAATCACGAAGCGGATTCATCAGATATTCGTGAAATCCTGTCGACTCTACGGCAGTCCTAAAATCACGCAGATCCTGCGGCAAGAGGGCGAACGTGTGGCGCAGAAGACCGTGGCCAAAATCATGCGAGAAAACGGACTTCGGAGCCGTACAGTTCGCAAGTACAAGGCGACCACGTATTCGAACCATAATTACCCGGTGCAGGAGAATGTGCTAAACCAAACGTTCGTAGCAGAGCGTCCTAACCAAGTGTACATGGCAGACATCACATACATCCCAACGGATGAGGGATGGCTCTACCTGGCCAGCTTGGAGGATTTATATAGCCGCAAGATTGTGGGCTGGTGTGCGGACGCACGGATGACAAAAGAGCTGTGCATCAGAGCGCTGGAGCAGGCCTACAAACGCCAGAGACCAACAGAACCAGTGCTGCATCATTCGGACCGTGGGAAGCCAATATGCCTCTCGTGACTACCAGGAAAAGCTGCGAGAATACAAGATGATTGGTAGCATGAGTCGCAAAGGCAACTGCTTTGATCATGCGTGCATCGAATCGTTTCACAGCATTATTAAACGAGAGCTCGTCTATCTGGAAAAGTTCAAAACAAGGGAACAGGCGCTGCGGCGGATCTTCGAATACATCGAGATCTGGTACAACCGGGAGCGAGTTCACTCATCCATCGGTTATCGAACACCGATTGAATGCGAAAGAAGATATTTCCAAACATTGATGACCAAGGCAAGCTGAGTGGGAACAGAAACTATATCAAAATATTAAAACTTACAATTTCTCTGTTTTGGGGTGTCTATTCTATTGACTTAATACCAGGTAATCACTGTCCCGACTGCGGACACTGGACCAGTCGTGTCCACAGTCACTACCATCGAACAGTCGAAGATATCCCCATGTGTGACATACAAAGTTGTGTTACGTGTAAGGGCACGAAAATTCTTCTGTACAAACCCGCACTGTCATCGAAGAATATTCTCCGAACGCTTCCCTGGCTTTCTAGAACTCGACTTCCGTGAGCGTCAAATAGTGCACACCTAGCGCCAGCGTGCCTGGTGCGAGATGATCCCCCCAGAATCCGACCATGGAGGGATCATCGTGACGAAGGCG
>NZ_SORF01000018.1 GCF_004366795.1 Alicyclobacillus sacchari
CAGACGTAACAACGACATGATTCGGTTCCCTGGCACGACGTATCGGCCGCTCGTCACATGCTTCGGCACCTTGTACTGCACCTCGAACATGTCCCACCTGTGCGTCGTCAAATCCTTCGCTGTCTGCCACGGTATCCGTAACAAACGCGCCGCCTGCCCGTGAATCATCACGCCCATCCGCACCAACGCGCGTGCCAGTTCGACCGACCGAACCTCTGCCAGTGCCTCCCACTCTGCTGCTCCGCGCTTTGTCATCCGCATGTCTCCTTCCAGTTCGAGTGTTCATCGCGGGCTAGGTGCCTGTTCGCGCTTGGGAGCTTTAGCCCCCGAAACCCTGAACGGGTTCCGGCCTCTAAAGCTCCCCTCGCTATAATCTCCCTAGCCCTTTTCTTCGAGAGAAACATCGAAATCGCTTGGTAGACAAGACTTTTTTATCGCCTTGGTGACTGTTTGCGAATTAAATTTGCGTTTTTATCGCTGACAATCAAATGATGCAATGTGCAAACAGCCACGTAGAGATCCTCATTTTCGTCTTCGCCGCTCATAGAGACAGTGATTGCAGATCCATTTTGTGCAGATTTCGTTATCGAGCTTAATCACCAATTTTCTTCCACACACAGGACAATCATCCTCAGACGTGACTTTTGGCGGCACTAACGGTATGCGGAACTCAGTCTGCTCAATGACCTCGGGCTCATCCCACGTAGGAAACGAGTTTGCTGACGTCCAGACATAGAAACTGCACAGAGGCTCCTGAGCCCCTTCGTCCATCGATTCACGCCATTCCACTGCGTACGAAAAGTAGCGAGGACGGTCGCTCCGAATCAGTGCGTTATCCCGAAGGCTATTGATGACCACGTGAATCGACTGAATATACTTGTCCAAATCTTTGATCATCCAATGTTCCGGCGGCGTTTCAAACCGAACGAGCATTCGTGCATATTGCGGCGGTTCCTTCGGAATCAGGCTGTTCTCCCAGTACCTCACGTACGTGAGATAGTCCGTCTTGAGCTTATGAATGAGCCAAAACCACAACTGACGTTTCCGTACATACGGACGGTCTCGATGATAGGCCGGATGAAACTTCTTCATCGCGCCATGTCCCAACATCCAAACCGGAACATTTTGAATTGCAAATCCGCCCTTCATCGGCTTGAGTTTGAGATTTTCGGGCAGATGGTCGAATTCCACGAGATTCGAAGCCGGGTTGTAATGCGCAAGCCGTGACGCTGCTTCTTCCCACAGAAATTCCTCAACACGCGCGTTGACTTCCTCAATACCACCCAGATACTCCGTGACAGGATACCGGTCATCCTCCGCCGTCAAATCAAGAAGAGTATCAAATACTGCATTTATGAGAATGTGCCATTGCCGAAGTACATCCAACGGGTCTTTCGAATTCTTCATCATCTCCAAATTAAGCTTCGTGACAGGATGCATTCCTCTTGCCATGCTTCATCCCTCCTCATCTTGACCGTATCATCACCTCACGTATGGAACGCGCCATCTTTACGCCAAAGTTGACCGCGTTGCCCACGTGCATATTGAATGCCACTTGATTATTCATGGATTCCACTTCAAGTTACAATAAACTCTTTATTCATACTGAGTAACCATACATGATGCTTATTTACTACTTGATTCATCAAACGCCATTTACTTTTATGCATGAATGTTATCTCAGTATGCTTGAATGGTCATTTACGCATAATATCGCCCTGTTTGCACATTCATGTGTGATATAATGTGTCTTGATTATGCATGAATGCACAACGGAGGTATGCGGAATGTTGACCATCGGTTTGGACGTCGGAAACGGAAGTATCGGCTTGTTCGTGCGAGACGGGGACACGCTTGTCCAAGACACCATGCCCTCGGTGTATGGGCGTGTGGACTTAACAAGGCAGGTGTTGTCTGTACCCGGCAAGACGGCACCCAACAAAGCAGACGTGTTCGCGTTTGGTGGCGAACACTTTGTTCTAGGCTACGAGAATGTCTACGTCATGCACAGCACCCCGATCGGCGCGTATGACCGCGAACAGCGTTACGCTAGTCGGCAGTTTGAGACACTAGCGAAACTGGCACTACTCGACGCAGCGACACGCACCGGACGAACCGGGGTGATCGAAGTCGCCGTTGCATGCGGCACACCGTCAGAGGACTTCACCACGCGCACCGTTGAAATCATGCAACGCTGGTTCTCCGAACCCATCACCGGAGCCAAGAATGGCGAGCAAGTGGTTGTCATGATTAAACGCTTGGAGGTCATTCCGCAGCCCTTTGCTGTTTTCCTCGACGCATATCTAGATCAGGACGGCCTTGTGGAAGATGACGAGCTTGAAAAGCAAGATGTACTGGTCATTGACAGTGGCTCTGGTACGCTTGATTTGAGCGAGATTCATCAGTTGGAGCTGTCGAAGCAAGCTAGTATTCCAGCTGGCCTCAACGATGTGTATCAAATTATTCTGGAGGAAATCCGTCGCGAAGAGCCGAAAGTGTACGCAACTGCGTACGATTTGGAGGCTCAATTGCGTGCACAAGACGGCGCACAAGAATTCTGGTTTGAGTACGGCGCACATCGGATGAACATTACCGTACTTCGCGAGCGAGCCATGCAACAGGTATGGGACCGAATGCAACAGGGCATTCAATATGCGTATCCTGATCGTTCAAGCTTTGGTAGAGTCATTCTGGCAGGCGGGTCAGGCGAAGCGTTTCGCAACTACTTTTTGAGTTGGCTTCCAAGTATTCGAATTGCATTAGAACCACAATTGGCCGTCGCAAGAGGGCTCTATAAATACGTTTTAGCACAGGAGCATGAGGAATCATGACGATTCGCAGATACGTCCTCTCCTATGACGACGAATATGACCGCGAAATCTCCGATGTCATTGAGCAAACACCCAAACGCCGGCGCGCTGAGCGTGTCCGGCAACTCATTTTACTCGGTATTCAAGCTGAAGCGGAAATGCGGGGCGAGGGTGGGTTAAGACAACAAACACCAACTCATGATAGAGTGCCTTCGTCCTCCACTCCTCAGTCTGATTCCCAAGTAAATCTCGAAACCTCTTCGATAGGCAAGCGCCCCGTCATTCCGCGAATCACGCCAAAATTATAGGGGACGGCCCGCACCGCCCCCTGTCTCTTTTTCATACACTGTACCTAATCCCTGCTCAGACCCTATCAGAGCCTCCATCATGTGTCGATAAACAATAGGAGAATTTCTTATTCAAACGCAGATTCAATGAAAAAATGTCACCCAGTCCTCCTGTTGTGATACGGGCAAAATCCCCGGCACCTCCTTCCAAGCCTTGCCGTCACGGTGATACGCATCTGGCGTGGGAATGGTCTGCGGCACGTATTCTGTTTGCGCAGACGGAAGAGGATCGCTCGGATACCCCTCCTTTCGCCAGATCGTCTCCGCTTGCGTCTTGGTCACACCCGTCCATACCACCACGGGATACACCTTCAGGCGTGGCCAAATCTGATGAAACTGCTGAATCGCATATTGCTCCATCGGTGAAATGTACAGCACATTTGAGCCCTTCACCGCGATCGGCAAATGGCTAACTCGCTTCTTGCGCGCGTCAAATCCGATCAGCTTCGCTTGGAGATTACCTGGAAGCCTATCCATCACCGCATGCACGGATGGCGTGGTGATAGAGCTCGAAGATGTCTGTGACGTCGCATGCGGTATCGTCCCGCACCCCGAAATCGTCGCCGCGAGCGCTGAAGCGGCAAGAAATCCTGTCCACCGTTTTGTCCACATCTTGCACATCCGCTCCTTCCAAAGATGACTCTATCATCTCTGCGCAATAACACGCGCCAACTTTACGCCAATCTGGTGCACGAAAAAGCCGCCCGAAGGCGGCCTCTATCACCACGTCTGATGTTCATGGAAGTACGTACCTGGATCGTTTCCGCTCACCCACGTATCGCGTATGGTGAACGAAGCTTGTGCGGTCGCCACCTGGTTATCCGTCGATTTCACCCAGAACGTCACCGTATACGTCCCGTCCTGCATGTACTGGAGCCACTCATCCCATGCGGTTGGGATATCGCCCTCCAAGTACCCGTCAGACGGATTATACGTGAGCGCAATAGGCGGCGGCGACGTCCAATTGATGGGTGAACCCGGCGGCATCATCGGGTTCATGCTAATCGCCGGCAAGTACACGTAGGCTTGCGCGATGTCCGTGATGGACGGCTTCACCTTGAAAAGCAGGTCTTCACCCGCCCAGAAGTCCGACTCCGACCGTACGAGTTGCGGCTGTGGATCGACATTCGTGTAGTAGTTGTTGTAGTTCTGCAAGTTCTGTTGCCACTCGGGCGTGTGATAGACCTCTGCGTCCGACAACGTAAGCTTGGCTTGATTCCACGTAACCTGCACTGTATTGCTCGCCTGGTCATGGCCACCGGATGGATTCACAAACCACGCGATGAAGGTATCCGTGGTCGGTGCGCTCTCCGTCCACGTCGCGGAATAGCTCGACGCATTCGGCGTGCTCGTGCCGACAACCTTGCCCGTGGTCTCATCGTAGATCTCTATCACATCGCCGGGACCTCCGCCCGTGGTGCTTGTGGCTGTAAGCGTCGTAGCTTGCCCGGCGCGCAGTGTGGTTGGGGTCGCTGACAGTCCAAGATCGTAACTGTACCATGTGAC
This sequence comes from Alicyclobacillus sacchari, assembly GCF_004366795.1. Lineage (GTDB taxonomy): Bacteria > Bacillota > Bacilli > Alicyclobacillales > Alicyclobacillaceae > Alicyclobacillus > Alicyclobacillus sacchari. Next base: position 4,664 of record NZ_SORF01000018.1, read on the forward strand.
CGAGACAGGTGTCGAAGTAGCCGACACATTTGCGGCAGGGGTCGTTAGAGTGAACGTTTGTTGTTCGTATACAGGTTGTGCCGAACTTTCCTGCAACAACGTCTGTTCCCACGACCAAGTTCCTACTTCCCCCGAAAACCATCCGGATGGCAACTGACTAATGTAGCCCGTAGACATCCACTGTGATGCATCTGAAGTATCTAAAACGTCTACACCATTGCTTACAACCTGTAAATTTACGCCCGCAGGATTAAAGAAGCTTCCACTAAATCCATTGTCATTTAACCCCTCAATGACAACTTGATGCTCCCCAGATGACATTTGTATAGTCGTCGATGTTGACTCCGGAATTCCACTACCAACCAGTTTATCTTCTTGTCCACTACCCCCAAATTTTGCTTGGAGAATTGCATGTCCATCTACATAAACCTGCTCATAGTCATCAACCGTCCCATTTATGTTGAATGTCACAGCTTGAGAACTAGAGAGAAAGAAGGACCCTAAAAAAAATCCAACACCATTCGGGACGTTCGTTCCTCCCACGGCGAACCATATATCCCTTGCATAGTTGGTACTTGGTATGGCTGTTTGATTAAACGCGGATAATGGTATATATCCTGGCATTTGTGTAAATGTCCAGAAAGGAATACTTCCAACATTGTTGTTGATGCTTGGCGCTGTAGGATTTCCCGGCTGTACAACCTCAGCTTCGTATTGATCCATTTCGGGCTGGTTTCGTGTTTGCACTGAACTCACAACCATTTGCCCTGGTTGACCTGTTGCTATAATCCCCCCAGTTGATAAATCTTCAATTTCCAATACATATCCTGATGGCATATTTAAGGCGGTTGCCGTCAAGGTGGTGGAATTATTCACAAATAACCTGTTCTTCGTTGCCGTTAGAGTAACCCCATACCAGTCTACCGACATCGTGTTGCTTTGCATAAGCTCCCCCGAAATCCCACTATTAGTTGAAACATACGCTACAAAGTTATCTGTTTGTGGTTCACTCTCCGTAACCTGAACAGTATATGGAGTAGACAAACTGGAGCCGATTAACTGCCCTGTACTTTCATTCACAATCACCAAATAGTCTCCGCTCGGGACATTCTGCCCGGAAACTGTCAAAGTTGTCGCTTGTCCAGATGGTAACAAGGTGGGATTTGCGCTAAGGGATAATCCAGTCCAAACGACAGTTTGCGAGTTGGACTCCGTTCCAATCTGCTCATACCCATCATTCAACCAAGCGATGAAAGTATCGGTCTCGGCATCGAACGATGTATACTGTGCCGTTTCCGACGATGTGCCCGACGTCGAAACCGTCTGCCCCGTGGTCTCGTCCATGATGACTAGGCTCCACCCCGACGGAATGGGTTCCGAAGTCGTAGCCGTCAGCGTTGTGCTTTGCCCAGTTGGCAGATACTTCGGATTTGCGGTCAGCGTAATTGTGCCCGTCCATGCATTCACCCAGTTCACATCGAGTGTGGAGGTACTCAAAGCATCGCCACTTGAGTCATACACCGTGCCTGTGTAATGCACGGTGACCGTCTGCCCAGATGCTGGATTTTCGGTCTCCGTATACACATCGTACATGTTGGGATCGTTAGCTACATTCCAAGCGTCCGTTCCTCCTGTTCCTTGAATGACGACATAGTCTCCTTGTGCCCATGTACCAGTCACGGAATACGTTATATGGTCTGATTCTCCCGGTTGATTCGATGTTCGATCTGCTGTTAATGTGATTGCAGGTGGTGTGCTCTTCCATGTAACGCCAACCGAGTTCGAATGGGCGACCACTTGTCCAGCCGCATTCACAATCTCTGCACTGTAGGTGACCGCGACCGACTGTCCATTCGCAGGATTACGCATATCAGTAAAAGATCCGGTAGAGGCTGTGTCTATTTCTTCGAATGGAGGACTTGCTCCAACACCACTCAACACAACTTTATCGCCTGGCTGTAAATTTGAAGCTTGATACGATATGGTTGTCGACTGCCCGGAATTCAGCTGAGTTGGCGAAGCCGACACATAAATCGTCTCCTGCGGCAACGTCCATGTCACCAACACCTCATTGGATTGCGCGATGATAGCACCTGTACTGGCATTAATGACATCAGCTGTATAGGAACCAGTTTGCGCAATAGTACTAATGGCACTTACTTCAGATTGCGACTCTCCAATTAAATGATCTGCATATATATTGGCACCTTGAAGGGTGTAGCCGTTCCCCATATCGACAAACTCAATGTAATCTCCTGTTGTATTTCCATTCACCGTCGCTGTGAGCTGACTGGGTTGATTAATCTGTAGACTGGTTGGACTCGCACTTAATGTGATACTGACAGGAGAATAGGGGTTTCCAGAACCAGTCGAACCACTATTCCACGTCACCTGCACCTGATTCGACATGGCGACCGTCTGCCCCGTCGACGCGTTGATGATGCTCGCCTGATACGTGACGGTCTGCGGTGTCTGGCTCACGGCCGGTCCACTTAACCCCGTCTCGCCCACCACGCCATCTTCGAACGTGTTCGATCCGTCGAACGTGCCTGCTCCCGAGAGGTCAGAAATTTCAATAAAGTCACCCGAGGTATTTCCGCTCGCGATAGCCGTGACGCCAGTATACTTTCCTGTCGCCAGCGACGTCGGCGACGCGCTCAAGGTGATGGTCGGCCCGTTTCCGCCATTCCCGTTTGTTCCGCCCGTGTTGCCAGAGCTTGTCCACGTGACGGACACCGTGCCCGACGTTGCATCCACATGCCCTGTGTTTCCGTTGATGATCACCGCTTGATATTTGGCTGTTTCAGGCGTTGAAGAGTACACCGTCTGACTCAGCGACGTTTCCCCGTAAACACCGTCGCTGTATGTATTCTCGCCTGCAATCGTGTCCAGTCCGCTGACGTCCTTGAGCTCGATATAGTCATTCGCAGGCACATTTTTGCCTGTCGCCGTTACGACGCTGCCCTTGCCGGCGGGCAAGCTCGTTGGGTTTGCCGTGAACGTCACGCTCGGCGGTGAGGCGGGCGCGGCCGTCTTCACGGCATACGACGCCTCGTAATAGCGGTCGATGCCATCCACGTAGTACAGGTAGAGCATGCCGCTTCCGCTTGCGCCGCTTGGCACGGTGATCTGAAACGATCTCGTCGGCGCAATAGCCGGGATGTACGTGTCCTGCCATGGCGTGAACCCATACGTCGCGACCTGCTCGTTCGAGTGGCCCACGTCCGCGTTCACGTAGGTGCCCATGTTGTTGAAGTACCACACCGCGATGAGCCCCGACGGCGTGCCCGAACCAGGCACTTTGTCCGGATTGCCCGTGCTATCATCGCTTGGGTCGTTGTTGGTATCCGTCACCGTGACCGTACTCCCGGGCACGAGCGACTGCCCGTTCTGCACGCTGTCTATGCGCACGTACGGCTTGGCGTACGGCGCCAGGTGCACGTACTGACCTGGCGCGTACCAGTATGTGTTGCTGTACGGATTCGGCTGCGCGTACCAACCGGACAACGTGTAGACGTCGGAGCCGGCGTAGTATTTGACCCTTGATGACAAATCTGATGGATTGGTGTTATCAGTAAGGGTGAATCCGTAGGGACCATTGACCAAGAAATGATTAATCCAATCCTGGTTAGCCCCATTACCAGGGATAATTGTTGACGAAGTAAATAGATAATCACCTGGTCCATACCCATTCATAGCTTGCTGGTCTGCCACTTCGATTGCGGATATTGCTGTGGAACAATTATTACCTCCAATTTCGATGTTGTCGCCTGTACCGCTAAATCCGGTCTGAATGTTTCCATTCGTCCACGCTTTACCTACGGAAACCGATATCTGATCTCCGTTTTGGATGTCTGCCAGCGAAGTTTGCTGTGAGGTTATCCAAATAGAAAGCAAAGTTAAAGAAACTATACCTACAAAGAGTATTCGTTTCTTTCTATTGACCATATCGTTCCACTTCCGTAGGATAATTTATTTGTCCACTTCCGGTAGTTACACTGTTTAGAACTCCATGCCCGAATACAAATTCATATGATAATTGATTAATTAAAGGGAATGGAGACGTATAACTGTCCGCTATCCCTCCTGATATTTCTAAAGCGAACTGGTTCGCGTTCGGTTGAATATATCCCCAGTAACCATTACTTCCAAAGGTGAAATTCACTCGATGCTGCTGCGGCGATATAAGCTGTAGAGTTGGTCTATCCAACACCGCGCGCTTTGTACTAGTCAAATCTGAGAAATAGCTGTAACAACTTTGATTTGAACCCTTTAGAAAAGCTACAGTAAGGCTAGGTGCAAATCCTTTGTCACGTTTGAAGCTATACAAAACCGTTCCATTGGGTTCAAAAGTCAGTATCTCGCTGTCTACCATTTGAATCACTTTTGCGTAGACAGAAGGCCAATCAGCAACATTCCAATCCCTGTGGTCTTGTGCTAGATAGAAAAATCCGCCGCTAAGGTCTTCAGCATCCACTAAAGGCGCTAACATCTCGACCTTATTCCGTCCCAACTGCCGCCACCCACGGCTGACCTCCACGATGTTGTTGCGGATCGCCATCATGTCCTTCTGGGTCAAGATACTGTTCGGCCCCTTCACGTCCGTGCCGTAGAAGAACGAGAAGTCCTGCAACAGCGTGTACGGGTCTTGCGACGGCTCCCACGCCATGTCCACGCGGCGCGCCTTCACTTCCCAATCCAAAATCCACTGCGCCAGTTGTCCTGCGGTGACCGGTCCGTTCGGGTTCGTCAACTGAATCCCCAAGTCGGCCGCGTACTTCGACTCCGAGTCTCCCGGGAATACACACGCCAACCCAGTCCACTCCGACTCCGGTATCGGCTTGAACTTCCAATCCCACTGAGTTGATTGCGTTTGTGGGTCTACACCTTGCAACCCCTTCGGCCAGCTCGGAATCGTGTTGAACACCTCAATCAGCTGGTACACTGCGCTCTTCTGCGTGAGCACGTTGGGGTTCGTCGGCGCGTTGCTTGTTGTGTTCGATGTCGCGCTTGCCGTCGCATTTGCCGTGTTGCCCGTGCTCGTCGCGTTCGTCGTGTTTGTGGCCGCGTACACCGTGCCCGCCAACATCGATGAAACCGTCCCCAACGTCACAATCGCTGCAATGGTCTTCCGCATCATGAATCGCTCCCTTTGGATGAAATAAGTGCAAGACCAATTTAGCACACGCTGGATCGCCTCCTTGCCCGTTTCCAACCTGACTTTAGCGCGTCCAAACGTGCAGAACGCGCCACTTTCGCGCCAAAGTGTGCGACCGTTCCACTGTCACCAACGTAGCACGGTGAACGTGCAATTTCGCGCCAAGTTTAGGCCAGGTTGAGCGGACACAAAAAGAGACCCGGCCATGAACCCCGAGTCCCTTGTATCCCGTCATACTAAAATTCCTCTGATGACTCAATCATAAAATTGATCAGCGCTAAAAGATCATCTGGATGTAGAGTCCCTATCCGCCTCGTTAAGTCTTGCGATTGCAATCGAAGCAAGTTCGCCGGATGGGTTTTGACCCATGAAGGCTTGGTGAGATTTGCTTTTGCCCACTGTTGAATGGCAAACTTAAATTTATCGTAGTACTTCTCAGGAGTATGCGGCCCAACGCTGGTGATAGCCGCACAAACAACCATGACTGAATCCGATGAAATAGCCACCACAACTACCGGACGATCCTTGAAACTGGTCGGATCATCCTGATAACGTACAGAAACTAAATATACATCACCGATAGAAACAGACGACATCAACAGTCCTCTTCTTCATACCATTCCCGATGAAGTGGATTATCTCGATCGAGCAGAAGCACACCGTTCTCATCCCGTTCGAGTTTTTGCGCTTTGGCCCACAACGCATCAAAATTCGACTGATTGAAATTGGAAATTTTCTCGGCAAGGGTCTGTGGCATTTCTGACCCCTCCTTCGTATGTCCATCGTCTAACCCTGACATACTGCACTCACCTCTTTGGCATGTGCAGTATGAGCATCTTGTAGAGAAAGTATACCGTAGATGTACATCTGCTGCCACTGACTTTCTGACCTAAAAATCTGGAACCTTGATTAGAGCCGCCAGGGGCGCTCAATGTACCAGACTCATCCTCCTTCGCATCTCACGACCCTTTCACCTCGTTCCACAACGCCCGCTGCTCAAACCGCACCACACGCCCCATCCGGCTTGGCATCGTTGGCACGCGCTTGGCGGCCTCCATCAACTCCGCAAGCTCCCGCTCTTTCAGCACCGTGGCAAGCATCCGTCCGACGTGTACCGCCATGTCGCTGATTTCACGATTCAGCGTCCGCGATGACATGTGCAGTTCCATCGCGCAGGCCACGAGCTTCTTGCCCTGCTGATACCGCAACCGGAACAAATCCCACCATTCCGTACCCTCCACGGCCTGTTCAATCACCCGCATTTGGTCTTCCAACGCTCGAAGCGATTGCCGTACCTTCACCTTCGTCTTCAAGCTCGTCGCTTTGATACGCTTGCGAGACTGCCATAGTATCCGGTACAAGTTCAGCGCCCCATACCCAATCTCCTGATTCGTCGCGTCATCATGCGCGTGGGGGTCACCGGACGTCGGTTCCGGCGGCATAGGCAAAAGACATGTCTGCTGTGCCTCCTGCTTGTCCTTGACGCGACCGTGCACCAGCTGCCACCCGCCTGCGCCCTCTTGCACGTAGATCCGCAGCACAAGGTCATCCAAGCGAACTCCGATTGCCTCCAATACCCCGCGCAGAACCTCCACAAACGTGTCGGGTGCTAATTCACACGTCATCATATGCTCACTCGTCGAACCCATAAGTGCGTACGTGTAGTACCCTTCCACCTCTCACCACCTCCTTATTCGTCTGGAAAGAGCGCATAGAATGCCGCGTATCGCTCGTCACGGACACGCTCCTTGCGTATCGATTGGGATGTTCGTGGTCTGCTTGTCCGTTGCGACGATGATTGAGGCTTGGCGCAGTCTTCCCGATACTCCGACCAGTTGACGGTCTCGACCGGCGCGCGCTTGGCAAGCTCGGCCGCCCAGCGCTGCTTGATGACTTCAGCGCAGTACGCGAAGGTCCGCGGTCGTCGGTCGGCGAACGCGGCGAAAGTGTAGTCAATGCCAGCCAGGATGAAGTCCATGGGCACGCCGCTCGCCGTGAGTTCCTTGAGTGCCCGGTAGTCGTTGCCCTTGGCGAAATAGGGACGTCCCAGGTGCATCGTCATGCGTTGGTCGATGGTTATGTAGGGGTCGTCCTCATTCGTCCAAGCGCTTGGAGGAGTTACGGTAGGCAAAGAAGTCTCGTATGTATCCGCCTGGATTTCTTCTGCCACGGCGATGGCAGCAGGCAAGTCCAACAGATCTGTGAGTCGGTCTCGCTCGGATTCCTCGATTTGGATCGCGTGTGCGCACGCGCGATCTTCGTCTTCTTCATCATCTTTAATCTCTGTCTGTAGTCTCTGGTATTGCTGTCCACGAAATGGACTCCGAAGTTCACTTTCGAAACTCCGCAGTCCACTTTCTTCACTTCGAAGTCCATTCAGTTGACTTCGAAGTTCATTTTCTGGACTCCGAAGTTCATCCGCAACAGAGACAAAAACATCGATTGGTACCCGATATCCCTCTAACGAATATCCAAGTTGCATTAAATGTCTTTGAACCTTCACAATGTTGACCCTATACTGATACGTCTTATCCATTTTGTTCCTTGGGTTTCGACGTTGTTCAATCCACCCAGCCTCAATAAGTGATTTGAGGTGATTGCCGATCGCTGTTTTCGATAGTTGCAGCATGGTCTCTTCCGACAATTCTTCTGCCTTCTTGTAAATCCATCCCTGGCGCAGTTCAATATTCAACTCCTCACCCATATCGCGTGCGCGTTGCTGCTCTTCCATGATGAATAGATCAAAATCATCTACTCGCTCCGACCAGTACAAAAATTGGTTAAGTAATATCGCCTTAACATAGTCGCCTGTGAGCGCAACAAGCTCTTCTTTGATGACTACGCGCTTTAAGTGAATAGATTCTTGTTGCACGATTACCACCTCATTCATTGACAGATGTCAACTTTCAGTAGAAAAAACCTCTTCAAAGGGAAGTTTATAATAGTGGAGTATTTTAGAAATTACCTTATTTCCTGGATTTCTCTTTTTTTGAATGAGAAGATACATCATTGAAGTTGATACCCCTATATCTTCCGCTACCTGTCGAATAGATACATCCTGAAGGTAGCGTTTGATAAATTCCTCTCTTAAATGAATCATGGTCTTATTCACCCCCTTAGGATTTAATTACCTATGACAAAAGTAAATATATGACTATCATTGACTTTTGTCAACATTTTTGAGGAGCAACTATTTATCTTAGTCAACAGTGCCACCTACACTGAACTTAAACTACAGGTTCAGGTGGGTGCATTTGTGTATCGATTTGGACAGTATCTTCGAGAACTCCGTAAACAACGAAATCTGACGATAAATCAATTAGCACTATATTCAGGCGTAAGCGCGGCATTAATATCGCGGATTGAAAATAATCAAAGAAGTAATCCCAAGCCCGATACCCTGAAAAAGTTAGCAAGTGCTCTAAAAATTTCTTATGAGGAGTTACTGCTATATGCAGGCGTCCTGAGCGAACAACCAAATAAGGCTACTTCCAAACCCAGCACCTTAAAACCTGTCGACTCCACTTGGTACGAGCGGCAAGTACCTATCCCTGTTCTCGGCTCTATTCGAGCAGGAACACCAGTGGAAATGTTGGCTCTCAACAGCTCGGAATTTATACTGGTTGATTCGTATATTCTTGGAAATCATGAGGGGTTTGCGCTTGAAGTTGTCGGCGACAGCATGAATGGTGATTATATCTTTGATGGTGATATCGCCATCATCAAGTTCACATCTAACTTTTCTCCTCAAGATATTTGCGTTGTGGCAATCAACGGAGAGGAAGCAACGCTTAAGCGAGTGAAGTGCCAAGGCGATATTTGCATTTTGACGCCAAGCAACCCGACCATGGAGCCGATGGTCTATGACGCTACACTTGTACATGTCATAGGTGTAGTGGTCGAGGTGAGAAGACGATTCAAAAGTAGATAAAGCCAGGGTCTCCAAAATTGAAACCCTGGCTATGTATTATCACGAATTCGTCGCCATGTTTGTTGTACTTGTGGTATTCGATGACAGAGACGTTGAATTCGTACTCGTTGTCACAGTGCTATTTCCTGTTGCATTCGCGGTTGTTGTCGCGTTTGATGTACCTGATGTATTACTTGTGGACGAAGATGTCGTCCCCGTTGTACTGTTCGTCCCTGTTGTACCTGAAGTCGAAGTGGAGCTCGTCGTACCTGCAGATGCGTTAATCATCGTCGTCACATGATTCAATCGTTTAGCTGCTACATTGAATTCATTGGTTAACTGATTGACACGTGCTTCAGCTTTCATGAGGTCACTGGAAGCTACTTGCAAACGACCCTTGGAAATGTCAAGTTTGACCACTTGAATATCTCGGTCAATCAGAGTCTGGTCCGTTTCAAGTTCCTTCTTCACCGTATTGAGGAGCTTTGTGACCGTTGGAAGCGTTTTGACAATCGTCCCATGGTCGTGCCCCTTGTATTCTTTCACGACTTTCTCATAGCTTGAAATCGCTGCTTCAATGTTTTGACGAGCAGTTTGTTCTTTCTTCACGTCTGCTTGATAAACAGTTAGTTCGTTATCGACTTTTATTTGAACAACCGTGCGATGTTCGCGCTTAAGTTGCTTCTGCAAACTGTCAATTTGCGTTAAAACAGATTGATTTGCTTCCTTTCCGGTTATCAATTTAGTTTTAGTCGCTGCAAAAGCTGTTGTTCCGAAGGCTAAGACCGTCGAAACCGCCACAACAGAGCTTATCAAAGCAAAACTTTTCTTCATGGATATTTCCCCCTTTAAAAAGGTTTCATGATGAGGATACATTATAATGATAGGGTCAAAACTCAATCAAAGGATCACACCTCTGTGTTACAATTAAACTGAAAAGAGCGCCGGAGCTGCAGCACCGACGCCTGGGCAGTGTCCCTGCCCGTCAGTTAAACACTTGCGAACAAGAGACCGTCCCATCGGCGTGAACCTAATGAGGGCGGTTTTCTTGCGTTTTATGGTAAGAACTAACGCCTTGACGATCATTCACAACATGACGTTAAACGATCCAAACTTCATCAACGCCAGTACCTAGCTACAGTCATAGTCCCAATCCCTCCCGGTCCAACGGGCATGGAGTGAATCCCCAACAAACCCCTTGCGTGGACTTCACACACTCATACGGAAGATGTGAGAAAAGTAATGACCTCTTGGCGCTGCGGAATGCTGTTTTGCGCGCCAGACCGAGTAACGCAAAGCGCAGCCGCGGCCGTGGCCACTTGCAACGACGGCTCTGGTGACGAAACACCGTCCCAGTCGGCCGCAAACACGCCCAGAAACGTATCCCCTGCGGCTGTGGTATCCACCGGTATTACTTCGCGCGCTGGAATGACCATGGTGCCCCACTCGCGCGAAACCGCAACGCTTCCAAGCGCACCGAGGGTCACGAGTACCATCCCCGGTCCAAACTCCATCAGCCGCTGAGCAGCGAGCCTGGCGCTCTCCACATCGACCACGTCCTTACCCGTCAGTCGAGAAGCCTCTGACTCGTTCACGGCGACAATGTCGTCCCTGCCAAGCCAACCTACTTCCATGGGTACGACCGGTGCAACATTCCACAAGACACGCCACTGACGTTGATGGGCAACGGTCAACGCTTGCCTCACCGTCTCGCGCGGGATCTCGTTCTGAACCACCAGAGCAGAGCCTATAGGCCACGGAATCTTTGCACAGGCGTGATCAACATCCGCCGGTGTCAAAAGGCCATTGGCGCCGTCACACACCACAATGCGATTCTGACCGTCCGCCTCCACGGTAATGAGCGCCATGCCTGAGGATCCATCCTTGGGTATGACACCGGCCACATCCACATGAGCGGCCTCCAGCGCTTCCCGCAACGGCCCAGCAAACGTATCATTGCCGACTGCTCCCACCATGCACACGCGGCCGCCATAGCGCGCGGCCGCGATGGCCTGATTCGCACCCTTTCCACCCGTGTGCAAGGCGGCTTGTGCCGCCTTGACCGTCTCACCAGCCTGTGGCATGTGGTTCACCACGGCCACGATGTCCATATTCAAGCTACCAACCACCGTGATGTCCACGCATTTCACCTCATACGACCAGCGTTATCAGAAACCCGTGAACGCCGTGTTTTTCTCCACCAAGTGAAGCGGCGAATTGACTTGCTTCGGCACAGTCTCACCCTTCGCCAGCTTCACCGCGTATTCGACACCAAGCATGCCTTCCTGCGTCGGCTGCTGCGCAATATCAGCATACATTAATCCCTGATGCACGTCGGCCACCGCTTCTTTCTCGCCATCAATGCCGACGATTTTAATATGCTTTTTGCCTGCTGCCTGAATGGCTTTCAACGCCCCCAGCGCCATTTCGTCGTTCTGCGCAAACACACCCTGGATATTCGGGTGCGCCTGCAGGATGTTCTGCATCACATTCAAGGCCTGGCTGCGGTCAAAACTCGCCGTCTGCCGCGCCACCACCTTGATGCCCGAGGCCTTCGCGATTTCCTGATCAAAGCCTTTTTCCCGGTCAGCCTCGGCCGAGGTGCCAATCACGCCCTGAAGTTCTACAACCTGTCCCTTGCCGCCGAGCGCTTTGATCAATTCATCGGCCGCCATCTTCCCCGCTTCCACGCTGTTGGAGGCGATGAAGCAGGCGACATTGCCTTTGGTAACGCTGCGGTCCAGAGTCACTACCGGAATGTGCGCGCGATTCGCCTGTTCCACGGCAGTGGAGAGACTCTGGCTGTCGGCAGGATTCAGGATAATGGCGCTCACATGCTGCTGAATCAAATCCTCCACCTGATTGAGCTGCGTCGCCGGGTCGTTGTTGCCGTTGAGCACCGTCACTTGCACGCCGAGTTTTTTCGCTTCTTGCTGCACCCCATTGGACATCGCGACAAAGAACGGATTGTTCAGGGTCGACACGGCAAAGCCGATCTTGATGGTTTTCGCACTCGCGGATCCGCCTAACGCAGCTTGCGCGTTCGATTGACTCGCTGGGGAAGTGCCACATCCTGCAACCGCTCCCATCGAAATCGCACCTGCTACCAACGTCGCATACCATTTCTTCATAACAAACAACCCCCTTGAATATGTGCAATTTATGAGATGGTGCCATAGCACCTTATCTCCCGTCAGACTTTTTGCGATCCAACATGATGGCGATGAGGATGACCAGCCCCTTCACCGCATCCTGATAAAACGAGCTGACATTGAGCAAATTCAGACCGTTGTCGATCACGCCGAGGATCAACGCGCCGATGATGGTCCCCACCAAGGTGCCCTCGCCGCCAAACAGGCTCGTTCCACCAAGCACCACTGCCGTGATGGCATCGAGCTCGTAGCCATTGCCTGCCGTGGGCTCCGCCGTCGCAAGTCGCGAAGTCAGAATCAGACCTGCAAGTGCAGCCAGGATGCCGCTCACCACGTACACCGCGACCAGATACCTTTTAGCACGCACGCCCGCAAGATAGGCCACCTTTTCGTTGCCGCCAATGGCATAGATGCGCCGCCCTGCCACCGTCCGCGATAACACGGCCCAGGCAATGAAAAACATCACGATGGTAATCCACACTGGAACCGGAATCTTCAGTATGGATCCATTACCCAAACCATTAAATGAGTTGGGTAGATTGAAAATCGGCTGCCCATTGGTGTAAATCTCGGTCAAGCCGCGGAACAGGGTCATCGTGCCCAACGTGACGATGAAGGGCGCCAGCCGCGCGTAGGCCACTAGCACGCCGTTGAAGGCTCCCGCCACCCCGCCGATGCACAGCGCCGCTATGCCCGCCAACCACGGGTTCGTGCCCCCGACCATCCACTCGGCCGCAAGGGCAGAGGTGAGCGCCAATGTGGAACCGACCGAGAGATCAATGCCAGCCGTCAGGATGACAAAGGTCATGCCTATCGCCAACAGCGCGTTGACCGACGTCTGAAGCAACACATCCAGTAGGTTGCTCACGGTCAAAAATTGTTGCGAAGTTATGGATAAAATAAGGACAAGCAAGACGAGCCCCAAGAGCGGACCCAGACGATACCGTCGAAACCAACTCATGATTCAACCTCCTGACTTCGCGCCACCAAGGCCATAAATACTTCTTGATCCATGTTTGACCCCATCAATTGTCCCACCACGGCGCCATCACGCATCACGTAAACGCGATCACTCATGCCAAGAAGTTCGGGCAAATCGGACGAGATCATCAAAATGCCCTTACCGCGCGCTTTCATCTCGTTCATGAGCTGATAAATATCGTGTTTGGCACCGACGTCCACTCCTCGCGTCGGCTCGTCAAGCACGAGGAGCTGTGGATCCTGCGCCAGCCATTTTGCAAACACGACCTTCTGCTGATTGCCTCCACTCAGGTTGACCACCGGCTGATCCGCATCTTGCACGCGAATTGAGAGCCGCCTGATCCATTCCTCGGCAAACGCTCGCTCACGCTGCTGCTCGACAAAACCCAGACGCTGGCGCTCGGCCAATGTGGGCAGCGCCAAATTTAGGCGCACGGCAAATGGAAGAATCAAACCGTCGTCTTTCCGGTCTTCGGTCACGAGAGCCACGCCGTGCTCCAAGGCTTCACGCGGACTCCGGAATTGTACGGACTGCCCCTTAAGGCGCATTGTGCCGCCTAGCAGACGATCGATACCGGCGATAGCCCGGGCGACTTCAGTACGGCCAGCGCCCATCATGCCACCAATGCCGACGATCTCCCCTGTCCTGACCGTCAGAGAAATCGGCTTATGCAATCGGCGCGTCTGGATGTGATCCAGTTCCAGAATCACATCGCCCGGCTGACTCTCGCTGCGCGGGTAACGGTTTTCCACACTACGCCCCACCATGCGCTCGACGAGTACATCCTCTTCCACTTCACGCATGCAATAGGTGCCCACCGTCATGCCGTCACGCAGCACCGTTACGCGATCCGCGATGGCAAACAGTTCCTCAAGCCGATGCGAGATATAGATAATCCCAACACCTCGACGCTTGAGATCGTCAATCATCTGGAACAGGCGCCGCGTTTCTTGATCCGTCAGTGCGGCGGTCGGTTCGTCCATAATCAGAAAGCGCACGTCGCTTTGAAGCGCTTTCGCAATCTCGACTAGCTGGCGTTCGCCGATACCAAGTTCCGACACTGGCGTCTCCGGGCTGCGCGAAAGCCCGACGAGCTGCAGTAGCTCGCGCGTCTGCTCGCGCAGCTTCCGCGAGCGAATCCAGCCGACTGCCGTCCGAAACGGCTGTTCATAGCCGATGAGCAAGTTCTCTTCGATGGACAGGTTAGAGAATAGATTCAACTCCTGATGAATGATGTTGATGCCTGCTTTGCGCGAGTCGAGAATCGAGTGAAAGTTCTGGGGAACTCCATCGAGCAGAATCTCCCCCGAGTCCGCTCGATAGATCCCTGTGAGCGTTTTCATCAACGTGGATTTACCCGCTCCATTTTCACCGAGCAGCGCATGAACCTCCCCGCCTTCAACGGTCAGATCCACCTTGCGCAGGATCGGAACGCCGGAGAACCCCTTCTCAATAGCTCGCATCTCAAGGCGAGACATGTTGCATCCCCTCTCAAAAGGCCACGCCAGCGACTAAAATCACGTTGGCGTATGGCGTGAATTCCCCTGTTCGTATCACGGCGCGCGCACGCTGAAGCGCGTTCTTCAGCCTATCGTGGCTGACCAGCGTCCCTCTCGTCCCGACACGCTCCCGCAGCTGCTGCATGTGGGCGGGATCTCGCTTGACCCACTCCTCGGCCGCTATGAAATCCTCGACTACAAGTTCGGCGAGCACCGCCTCCAGCACATCATCGAATGATGGTACCCCCGGAGTGACCGCGAGATCGACCAAGGGCACATGGGGTGGGACGGGGAGGCCACAGTCGGCGATGGCAATCAAATCACCATGCCCGGCTTCCGCAATCAGACGCGATAACTCTCCGTGCAGGACTCCGCTGCGTTTCATGTTGTTCCTCCTATGTGGTAACGTTTCCACACTAGACACCCAAACGTCTCTAAGTTTCAGATTGGCCGATGGCTGGATTCTCTCACAATCAGCTTGGGTTCAAATTTGATAGGTTGTTGATAATCCAATTCTTCGTTCGTCAGCAGCTCGTACAACAACTCGAAGGACGTTTTCCCCATCTCATAGGCAGGCTGTTCAATCGTGGTGAGAGAAGGGCTGACATAGTGTGCCGATGGAATGTTGTCATACCCGACAATCGCCAGATCTCGTGGAACATCGACACCCATCCTGGTCGCTGCCTGAATGGCACCAATGGCCATTAAATCATTGCCCGCGAAAATAGCGTCCAGTGTCCGCCCTGCCGCAATCAGTTCGCTAATTAACGAAAACCCTGACGCATAGCGAAAGTCCCCCTCCAGGGAAATTGGCGCGAACCCGGCCGCCCGCATCGCATCCTCATAGCCTCTCCTGCGCTCCTGCGCCGATGGGGAATCAGCTGGCCCCGCAAGATGGATAATGTCCCTACAGCCAATCTCCAAGAGATGCCTCACGGCCATCACGGCCCCCAGGTGATTGTCTGTCCAGACCGCCCACTCGAAGTCCGACGAGCGGCGATCCACCAGAACCATCGGCGTCTCATCGGCAGCTTCCCGAATCGCCACCACCTCGCTGCGACTGCCCACCACAACAATACCATCGACCCAGCGGCCATGAAGCAAGTGCATGTACATCTGCTCACGCACCGCATTCCAGTCGGAGTTACACAGCAGCACCGAATATCCGCGCGCAATCGCCGCGTCCTCGACGCCTCGCGCCAATTCCGCAAAAAATGGGTTGGCAACGTCGGGAATCAAAAGGCCAATGGTCGACGTCTGCCGACTGACCAGCCCACGAGCAATGCGATTGGGCTGAAAATTGAGTTCGCGCATGGCACTTTGCACCTTGCGCCGCGTCTCTTCTCCGACGTATCCGCTACGATTGATGACGCGCGAGACCGTGGAGACGGCTACACCTGCTCGCTTAGCGACGTCCTTGATGGTAACCAACTGCATCACCGTTTACGACGAAATAGGGAAACGTTTTCATCCTCTTGGCGAGATTGTATCAGGAAACGTTTCCACACACAAGAGGATATCGTACAAAACGATAATACGTCGCTCGTGTACAGTACCATCGTTCGGCTCGGCCGCTTGTACCATTGCCAATTGTACAATCGCACGCTCCAAAGTGGTAAACTAAAAAAGGAATTCGGAAAGTCGGTTCCGAATTCCTTGGTATCGTCAATTTACATCATCACTGCGACTTGATCTAATAATAACTGGGGATGACGGCGCGATAAGATTCCAACGCCGAGCAAAAGACATAGCCATCCGCATCGGATCATCGTGAAGATACACGTCGGCATAGTCCAAGAACATTTCATTGATATATGCCTTTTCAGCCATGAAACGGTCACGCACCTTAATCTCGTCCAACTGTAACTGCTCAACCATACATTTCATGACAGAATTCAAATATCCCCTTACATGTTCTTGCTCGATCTTCACAGCCATCACCACCCGTCTTAGCAAAACTCATTACACATGTATTAGATCCTAATCCGTTATACATTGTTCAATTCCTGTATAAGTGCCAAACCAAACCTGTCCATAATGATGGCGTGCTCCATTCCGTGCCCTACAGCCTGTTCAGTCACCCGCATTTGGTGTTCCAACGCTCGAAGCAATTATCACACCTTCAGCTTCGTTTTGATTCTCGTCGTCTTGATACACTTGCGAGCATGAGAGAATACCATAATATCCGGTACAGGTTAAGCGCCGCAGAGCCGATCTCCTGATACATCGCGCCATCGTGTGCGCTCATCAGTCCCCATAAGGGCGTACATGTAATTCTTATATATTTCACCAATTCATCAGTCGTCTGGAAAAGAGCACGTAAAATGCCGCATATCGCTCGTCACGAACGCGCTCCTTCACGACCTCCGCGCAATACGCGAAGCTCCGCGGACGTCGATCAGCGAAGGCGATGAACGTGTAGTAAATGCCAGAGATAATGAAGTCTATGGGCACGCCGCATGCCGTGAGTGCCTTCACTGCATTGAACCTATGATTTATCCAGCTAAGGACGTACAAGTTTTAGGTGTTGTGGTTGAGGTTAGACACCGCATCCATCGGTCTGAATGAAAAGCCTTCATTGACGTATCAATCTCCTGTGTTACACTTAAACTGAAAAGAGCGCCGGAGTTCACGGCTCCGACGCTCGGGCACCGACGCCTGGGCAGTGTCCCTGCCCGTCAGTTAAACACTTGCGAGCAAGAGACCGCCCCACCGGCGCTAACCAATGGGGGCGGTCTACTTGCGTTTCATGGCAAGAACCAATGCCACGACGAGCGTCAGCAACGTGACGATGAACGATCCAAACTGGATCATCAGCGACAACGCACTCGCTACACTCATGGCCTCACCCCCTCCCGTGAAACGGGCAGAGAGTGAACCCCCAAGGTGGTGCTTGTACCCAGTCTATCACATCCAATCAGGAACCTGCATAGCTCTGCACGACCGGCACGATTACCGTGAAAGGCTGCACGTTTGCCGCGTAGCTCGGCATCGTGAACTGTACCACCGCGACCATCGAAGGGACATCCAGCGTCTCGTTGATTCCATACGCGCTGTTGACATAGTGGTATGGGAATGTCGTATCGCTCCAGTCGTAGAACTCCTCGTCCACAATTCGAGGCGCGACATGGAACGTCGAATTCGGCACCGGTTGGAGCGTGTTCGGGTCAAGTCCGAGGTTGTTCGCGAGCGTCGTCTGGAACGTCTGAGCAGCCTCCGTCTGGTTAAAGATAGGCTGGCCGTTCGCCGTACTAGACGCCACCACATCCTCCACCGCGTCCTGGCTCGCGAGGAACATCGCATTCACGATACGGTGATACACCACCGTCTCCATCTCCAAGTTCAGCACCTGTT
>NZ_SORF01000019.1 GCF_004366795.1 Alicyclobacillus sacchari
CATCCACGGGAGGTGAGGATATGGCATGCCGCCATTCGGATTGTATAGCCAAGCGAAATACTTGGATGCATGGAACAAAGCATGCAATGAAACGTAGCGATGAACTTCGCCATCTCATCTTCATCGGATACAAGTTGGATTGGTCTCTTCACGTGGAAGAACGGGAGTTTCAACGCGCGATTCCTGCCTGGCAATCCAGCCAAGCCTTTGAGAACGGCGATTGTATCCACTTTACTTGTATCCATAACCATGGCAAGACCGTGGCTAAGTGGCTTTGGTTGGGCTACGCGAAAGTGGCTCCAGGCGTGTATCGCCCTCTCCATTTGGTTATTGTCTCAAATGGTCAAAATAAGCGGCTAACCGTCGCAACCGTGTATGATCCGTCCCAAACATCGCACATGTGGGATGAGACCTATACGGTGCGATTGTGTTGGAAACATGCCAACACGTGATCATCGTTCGGGTAGAATGGGTGATGCAGAAAGGAGACTGATCCGAATGCGCCACCCCAATACGTACGATATCGCGTTCAAACACCGCCTCGGCAAGGAGGTATGGAACGTGCTTGAACTCAAAGCTCGACTGTGGACACACGGAAATACGGAAGAACTGCTTCGACGCGCGATTGCGTCGTACCAGGAACCGATTGAACTAGAACATTCCGCCTGTTGCTCCCGCTGCGGACAGCCGGCAACCGAACGCTTGGATACCTTTGAAACAAACAACGGCGTCACCATTGACGGTGTTCCAACGCTCGTTTGCAAGCACTGCGGGAACCGTTCGTGGGACTTATTGCTCGTGGGTAAGCTCGAAGAGATGGTTCTGGAGCGTCCAACCGGGACAAAGACCACGCTCGACGAGATGCTGACGCTCTGACGTTCTAAAGGTTCCATCCCCACCCGCCAACCGGGGGTTCATCACCCTCGGGCGGCGGGTCCCGTGGGTGAACTTCATCCACGGAGGGATATGCATGCTAAAACTCAAACAATACGCCGGATGGCTCGCCATCGCGACCTGCTTGATCAGTTTGCTCATACTTCGCTTCGCACCGCCCGTTCTCACAGGCTGGACCGAAGTCGTTGTAGCCCCTGGGCAAACGTTGTGGTCGCTTGCTGAGCAATGTCCGGCCAATCCATGGGATGTGGTAAATGCCATTGCAGTACACAACCACATCTCCTCGGACCAAACCCTGCAACCAGGCGAAGTCTTGGAAGTGCCGACGAAAACGTCGCCCTTCTGGACTCGGCTGGTTTTTTCATTTGAAGGAGGGAATCACGCATGAAGGCAACGTTTACAAATACGGATCTGGAAAAGGTGTTACGCCAACTGCTACGCGTAGTCCCCAACACGACAAATAAAGTTGTTCTCAAGCACGTCCTCATCGAGGCGAAACGAGAACAAGATCGTGTGGACTTTTATGTGACCAGCGAAGACATGTCGTTTCGGCGCACGCTCTTCGTCGAAGCCACTTCTACCAGCGTGCAAATCGACGAATCAGGCTCGTGTCTACTTCCGGCTAAAGAAGTGCACGAAATCATCAAACGTGCCAACGGTCCCGTCACGCTGGAGACTCAGAAAGACCGTACGGTCATCATGTTCGGCAAGACCAAGTATGATCTTGCCGGACTGAATCCGCATCTCTTTACACCATACGGCAACACCGATGAACAGGTGACACAAACACAGGTACTCGCACCGAATCTCCACCGCTTGATTCGACGCACGAGCTACGCGGCCGCCAAGAATCTGGTGCGCCCGATTCTCACTGGCGTGAACTTGGCCGTGGTAGACGGAGACTTGTCGGCCATCGCGACCGATGCCCTTCGCTTGGCGCAATTCACTGTGCCCAGCGAGGAGGTTTCCGGCGAAAACCGGCAGCTGGTCATTCCCGCGGCTTTGCTCGACACGTTGGCCGCGGCGTTGCCTGCATCGGATGACGATGAAGAAGTCACCGTCACGCTTGGCACCTCGTCATGCACGGTGTCGTGGGGAGATGATGCCTTTCACATGGCGCTTCGTGGCTTGGAAGGCACGTATCCCAATACCGCGCGACTGATTCCAGAACACACGGCACATCGCGTCGTAATCGAGCGTCAAGCGCTGCTTACGGCATGCGAACGCGTGGCAATTTTGTCCGAGGCCGATCAGCAACGAGCCGAGTTTCGATTTACACCGTCCGGTCTCACCGTGTCAGCCACGTCCACGCAATACGGGCATGCCGAAGAGACCCTGGAGACCGTCCAAGGCACGAAAGATCCCGTGGAACTTTTGTGTAATGTCCATTACTGGATTGTGGCGCTCAAAGCGATGGAAGGTGTGCAAGAGGTGGAAATCGGTCTAAATGGATCGATGCATCCGTGCCTCTTACGCCCTGTAGGTGAACCCGGCGCAAGTCTAATCGCCACGGTAGCACGTTCTTCTGTGACAACAGAGAATCAACGACAAGTCAGCTGAACGTTTCACCTTCACAGTGCAGCGAGTGAAGGAGCCAAGGAGGATGACATGAATAAAGAGGCCGACCTGACATGCACACTGTGCCACCGTCCAATTGAGAGCAAACAGGAAGCATGGAATGACGATTGCGGACAGCTATACTGTTCGAAAAACTGCCATCAGAAGCGTTTGACGCGCATAGCTGACCGTAACTGATCCAACCGAACATTGGAAGGGAGGAAGTCCCCTTATCATCATCTGAGGGGACTCCCCCTTTGGGTGATCGAGCGGGACGCGATACATGAACGAAAAAGTGAAAGCAGCCATGGAGCGCTTGGAACAAGGACTGGAAACACTTCTCGATACAGAGGAATGGCGCAAATTTCTTCAGTTCCAAGCGACATTTCATAGGTACAGCTTCGCCAACACATTGCTCATTTCGATTCAACAGCCCAATGCTACATGGGTAGCGGGTTACAATCGATGGAAGGCACTTGGTCGTTTTGTCAAAAAAGGCGAGCACGGCATTGAAATATTCGCGCCGTTGCTCAAGAAAAAAACGAACAAGGCCGATCCGACCAGAGAGGAATCCGACGAAACGCCACAGGAGGAAGAGAACAAGCGTATCCTCTACGGCTACCGCGTCGTCTACGTGTTTGACGTGTCGCAGACGGATGGCAAGCCGTTGCCAAGCGTTGAAAGTCCAAAAATTCTCACGGGTGAGAGCCACCTGTATACCAAGCTGCAACAGGCATGCCCGTTCCCCGTGGATGAAGTGGGATCACTAGGTGGAGCGAATGGAAAATTCAACTTGTTCACTCACCAGATTGAGATCGTCCACGCATTACCCGTTGCACACAAAGCGAAAACACTGATTCACGAATGGGCACACGGGCTATTACACAGCAATGGTCCTGTTGATGCTATGAGAAAACCACTCATAGAACTGGAGGCAGAATCCACCGCATTCGTCGTTGGCCAAGTGCTTGGACTCGATACCTCAGAGTACTCGTTCGGTTACATCACCGGATGGAGTGGGAAAGAGGCCGTGAATGCTCTCAAGGCGTGCGGCACGAGGATACAGCAGGCGGCGAACAGCATCTTGATGGCGTTGGAAGAAACGCAGGATCTACGCAAGGCCATCTAAAAAGGAGGTGACCCCCTCCGTCTTGCATGTTTGGGATGGAGGGAACGCCTCTCGTTCCAAGCGCCAGACGCGAGGGGACAATATGCGCTATGAAGGTATCTCGAAAATGGGTTACTATCCCACGCCAATGAACATGGTGGAAAAGATTGGCAACCGCCTTGTTTCGTCGGGCTCCGCGCGTTGGTTTGATCCATGTTGTGGAGAAGGCGAGGCACTTGCAGCGGTCGCACCACATGACGCAGTGACGTTTGGGATAGAACTCGACGGACGACGCGCGGAGGAAGCGAAGAAACGACTTGCATATGTAGTCTGTACGGGGTATGAACGGGCAAGAGTAGAACCGGCCAGCATGCAGTTTTTGTGGCTCAATCCCCCCTACGATGCTCATTCAGGTCTCGGCGGAGAAACGTTCCGTAAGGAACTCATCTTCCTGCGGGATTTGTCCAAGTATCTCGCCCCAAACGGTGTGCTCGTGTTCATCATTCCACGATATACGCTGGGTTCAGAGTTGGTAAACGCGCTAGTTTACCGTTATACGGACTTGGCTGTCTATCGGTTTGATGAGAAGGAATATCAAACCTTCAAACAGATTGTCGTGTTCGGCCGTCGCCGCGAACGAAATCTGCGCAGCGCCAAGGAAATGTCTCAAACCGACCGCCAAGCAAAAAATGAGCTTCTGGCCTATGGCAAGAATGCGGATATTCCCATGCCATATCTGGATGAACCGGACGGACGTAATTGGACGGTGCCTATCGCAGAAAACATTGAAAACCCGATTCTGTTTCGCGGGTACATCCTCGATGAAGCAGAACTGCGACTGGATTTGGCACAGTCCGAAGCGTTCAAGGTGGCAGTCAACATGCTCATGCCTATCGACACAGGTGCAACGCTTCGTCGTCCACTTCTGCCATTTCGACGCACGCACATGGCCACGCTCATCGCGGCCGGCGCGCTGAACGGCGCGGTGGGAGTCGGTGAAAGCAGGCACATGGTCGTCGGTATGACACGCAAGGTGGTCAATCGTGAAGTGGTTCGCACCGATGACGATTCGAAGACTATCATCGACTCCGAATCCTACATGACCGCGGTGCGGACGATCCAGTCCGACGGAACCATTTTGGATTTGCAGTAATTACGCAACCTGCACAAATCATCACGCAAAGGAGGCGAAAGCTCCGGTGCATCATGAAACCGGGGCTTTCGCCCCTGTCGTGGTGCATGCGGGGCACATTTCGTGAAGACACTCGTTTACCGCGACGACAAGAACTATGTGGAAGCGGCGGTGCACTTCATTGTGACCCGACGGAACTTTGAACGTCACGGCGACGATCTCATCGCCGCAGGACTGGTTGACCTAGATAGCGCGGCCCGAGCCATTGTGGCTCACACCATGAAGGGGAGCCGGCTGCACTTGAAGCGAAATCGACTGAGTTTTGATTTCGATCATATCTTCACCAACAAACATGGATATCGATTTGTGTCACGTCCGATCGGCAAGCTGACGCATGCGATCCTCGTTCACAAGTCGGCTGTAGACGAGCAGTTAGAGCCAGGTCAATCCCGCATTCTCATCGTGCCGGATGGGGGCGACATCGCGGACCTATTCGCTCGTCGATTCGCCAGTGACTTCAACCTGCCGTATGTTGCGGAATGGAAGGACATCATCTGGCTGGCGTGCAACAGGCGCAACTTCGTGCAAAGTCTGTCGGTCTGGACAGATCCAGACGTTCCAGACTGGCGTAACGTACAGGCATTCGAAGTCTCATCGAGCCTGACTGAGAACGAGGCCAAGCATTTGCTGAGTGACCTGCTTCGAATCGGTGCGATCCATCTCCCCGAAGGGATTACAGATGCACCCTCACTTAACGAAGTGCTGCAACCGGACGAACTGGGCGAGTACCATGTTATCGATTACCTGCAAACGTATGCGCCTCATCTTGCGACGACGATTGAGGACATGGCAACTCCTGCACACGATCTGAACCGCCCGATTGATCCTGCGGTTGCACAGATGGATCGGGTTCCGTTCCCGGCACAAGCGCACACCGTTCAGGCGATCATCAGCGGCTTAGAACAATCCAAGGGTGTGATTGTCTCGTCCGATATGGGAACAGGGAAGTCCATCATCAGTCTCGCTGTGGCAAACGCCTTAGCGAAGCGTTCTAAGAACGGATTCGCGGTCTTGCTTCTCGTTCCCGGGATCACGATCCCGAAATGGATTCGGGATGAAATCGGAAAGACACTTCCGGATACACCGGTCACGGTGTTGGAGTCTTGGAAAGACGTCGTTCGGTATCGGAACAACAAGAAGCACAACGGTAAAAAACAGTTAGAATTCGTTCTGTTATCCCGTGATACCGCAAAACTGGGTACTCCGAAGGCACCCGCCCTCATTTATAAAGAACGGATGGTCATTGCAGATCGCACAAACATCGAACCACCTCGAAAGACGCTTTTCGTGTCCGATAGCACAGGCGTTCACGTGGCACTCGGAGAACGAGACTCTGCGCACTCAGTGTTTATGATGGAAGACGTGTGGATCTGTCCAGAATGCCACGGCATTCAGAAGAAAACCACCAAGAGCGCGGTGAAAGAAGCGAATAAGTACCACAACATGGATGACCAGTTGGCTGAGTTGAAATTTAGCTTCTACGACCTGGCCACGAGCGTTGAAGAGTACACGTCGATTGGTGTGGACGGCAAGGAACGCCGCAGAACGAGGTACGTGTTCAAAAAGTCCATTACCGAATACCACTGCACCGAATGCGGCGCGAACCTCATGCGGGACGCGGTGCCAGAGCGAGAGACCGTCAGCGGCCTCAAACACCGTCGCCTGCAACCCGCGTGGTTCATCCAACGCTATCTGCGCGGATATTTCGATCTGGTCATTGTAGACGAGCTTCATCAATACAAGAGCAACTCGGGCCAGGGAGAAGCGATGGGTGCAATTGTCGGCGCAAGTCGGCGCGTGCTCGGACTGACGGGAACGCTGAGCGACGGAAAGGCCTCCAGCCTCTATCATCTTCTGTGGCGCATTTGCCCGAAGGAGATGAAGGCGGACGGATTAGACCATCGCTCGCTGAACAAGTTCGTGCACCTGTACGGCACATTGGAGCAGCGCGGACGGTACGCAGCCGACGAAGTGACAGATGCAGGCGGAACGACATCCCGAAAGGTCATCCTCAATCCGCCCAAGGAAATCCCGGGTCTGTCGCCCAAGCTGTTCGTCAACCATTTGGCGGACAAGACGGTGTTTCTGGAGCTTGGCGACATGGGCCTGCCATTGGTGGAATTGGAGGAACGCCCGATTTTCGTAGACATGGACGAGCAACACGCTTTGGCCTATCGCGTGTTCCACAACGAATTGGAAGACGGCATGCGACAGCAATATGCGATCGGCAACCAACACGCCTTCGCGAAATTCATCCCGTCCGTGGTCAACGCCGCGAATCAACCTCACATGCTGCAAGAGATGTACGTAGGGGATGAGTATATCGCCTTCATTCCTCCGAACGAGCCTGAAGAACTGTCAGCGAAGGAAAGACGCTTGCTTGAGGATATTCAAGCTGAACTGGTGCAAAACCGCCGCTGTGTGGTGTATGTGCGCTACAGCGGGGAAGTCCAGCAGGACCAACGGATTGCCGATGTGCTGAAGCAACACGGCATTCGTGTTCAGGTTCTGCGCGCCTCCGTATCGCCAGAAGATCGTGTCGAATGGCTGGAGAACGCCGTGGAAAAGGGAACGCAGGTTGTGGTTTGCAACGCCAAACTGGTGGAAGTGGGCCTTGATCTGCTTGATTTCCCGACATTGATGTTCTACCAGTTCACCGACGAGATCGCGACGATGCGTCAAGCGGCCCGCAGAGCATGGAGAATTGGCCAACACCGCACCTGCAAGGTGTTCTACTACGTCTACAACGGCTCGTACGAGATGATCCAGTTCAAGCGCATGCTGCAAAAGCGTAGTCATGCAATGCTGTTAGAGGGAAGGCTTGACAAGTCTGAGGTGGCGCAGTTCATTGAACAGGACGACAAATCGGCCTCAACGTACGCCATTGCCAACTGCCTTGGCAACGTGGAGGATCTGGCGCAAAAGTGGAAGTCTCTTGCCGACAAAGACATTCCAAGCGGGGTGATCCTGTTGGCGGAGGAACGCTTCAAGCGCGAGATCCATCAGGCCATGCAACGCCTTGCGTCTGAAACACGACGCTTGGCTGGCGTGCCTGAACCGATTGAGACGATGACACTTGCGTCGGAACAGACCGTCGAAACGTCGCGGTCTGCCGAGCAGTCTCTAACTCCAGCACCTGTGGTTGCGGAAATGTTCGTGCTGCCGCTGTTCGCGTCTGTACAAGACGACGACGCACATGTCGAACCCGTGCTTGCACCTGCCACACCCACCGCACAGGCCGAGACGCCGCTCACATACGGCGATTGGCGTAAGCAGATGGGCATGGTTCAGAAGGCTAAGCGGTTGAACAAGCAGAAAATCACGGACGAGCAGATTATGCTGTTCGCGCTCTAGTCCTTCTCACCACACCCGAGTCACGCGGGGATACATTCACCCATCCCCCGTGACGCCGGGGATGGACAGAGGAGCGAAACGATATGTACGAAAAGGCTGTCGAGAAAATCACGCTGGAGATGAACGCCAACGAGCATCATCCGTATGTCCAAATAATCGGACGCTTTTTGTTAACCCACCTCGAAAAGCACCCAGAACACGCAGAAAGGATACTTGCCGAAGGCAAGACCATCCTCAAGAGTCTCGACGCGATGCGTCGGTATGCGGAAACCAAGCGCGTGGGCAATGTGGCCGTGATTTCGGACGCGGACGGATACGGCATCGTCCTCCAATACTTCGATTGCTGGGACGGCGATCCGTTTGACATTCCACCCGAACCACAACCACCCGCGCGAATCGTCACACCGACACGCACGGTAACCACGAAATCCGCGACAACAGCCAAACATTCTCATACTCCGGTTGTAACGCAGCTTTCGCTCTTCGACGATGCAGAAGGAGGCGAGGCTCTGTGAACCACGACTTCTTCGCGCATTTCCCAGCACAGCCCAGCCAAGCGCTTATCGACTATGCACGTGACGTCGCGTTCCTCCAAAGTCGGTACCTCTTTGTTTGGCGCGACGGGAAGGTGCAGATGGCGTATTGCACGCATTGCCGCGAAACATATCCGCTCGGTGTGGGCAAGGACGCCTTCCGTCACAACGACCACACGGTGTGTCTCCAATGCGGATCGACGTGCGTGGTCAAGCATCACGGCCGCGGACGCAAACACCTGATCGACGTCGCCTACATCGTGTGGTACGAGAAGTCGATGGTCGATGCCCAAACGGTGGTCGCGACCTGGTACTACGCCTGGCGAGACTACTCTGGCGATTTCTACGACGTCGAGACACATTTTCAGCCGCGCGCCCGGTACGTATTTGTACCGGGACAGGGCGGCACCATGATGCGCTTGGACTGGTCAGGCGAGTGGAAACCGCGCCGGAACGTCCATCCGTTGCCCGTCGGAGCCATGGGTTGGAACGCCATCGAAATCTGGTGCTCACATGAGAGCATCCGAGCCGCAGTAGCTGGAACACCTCTTCAGTACAGCGGGTGGGAGACGTATTGCGAGCAGTACAACACACTCCTCACCTTTTTCGATCTCGCCAGTCGATACCCATGCATCGAGTATCTGACCAAACTCGGATTCGCAAGATTGGTGATGGCGAAATTGGATGGACGGCGCACATATGGGGCTATCCACTGGCGCGGCAGAACGATGGAGAAAGTACTTCGCATGCCACGCGCGGATGTCCAAGCCTTTCGCAAGCTGGCAGACATCATCGAGCCGCTGTCGCTCCACAGTTATCACGTGTGGCGATGCCGCGGATGGGACGTGTCTCCTGCCGATGCGCATCTCGTGCGCGAACTTTGTCATCCGCACTATTGGCGTCAGATCGAAGCACGAACGACGCTCGCATCCGAGGTGGAGATCGCAAAGTACCTGCTCAAACAGGTGCGCACCTCGGCGTATCATTCGCCCACGTACGCGCTCATCGAATGGCACGACTATTTGCGACACTGCGAGGAACTTGGCATTCCGCTCACATCCAAGCGCGTCGTGTTCCCGTCGAACCTTCGTGATGTGCACGATAAGATGATGCGACGCGTGCAAATCAAACGCGACGAGCGGCTCAACGAACAAATCCAAGCCCGCTTGGCCGAGTTGGAACCGTTCAGCTACACGGACGGGCGCTTTGTGATTCGACCAGCGCGCAGTGTGCAAGAACTTTTCGAGGAAGGACAAGCACTCCATCACTGTGTCGGCAGCTATGCGGCCAAATACGCTTCAGGTGAGACTGACCTGTTCGTAATGCGGCTTGCATCTGCCCCGGATACACCGCTTTGTACCATCGAAATGCAAGGCCACGTCTTGCGCCAAGCGCGAGGCGAGCGAAACCGAACCCTCTACAAGGACGAACAGGCCTTCGTGGATCAATTCGTCCGCCGCATTGCACAACGTCGCGAGCGTCATCGTCGTCAAAAAGCCAGTTGAGTTATCACGGGATTGTCGAGTCATCGGCAATCCCATATACTGAAAGCGAAGGAGTGTACACATGCCTGGTCAAGATACGCTCATGAAGGCTCTCACCCGCTCTCTATCCGGCGGCGCCCTGGACGTTCTGGGTGTCCACGACGTAGAGCTGGCGGAGCCTTTCCCGACCGAGCTTCCCGCCAATACGCTGCGCATGGATCGCGTCTGGCGGATGGAAGACGGCCAACTTTTTCATCTCGAATTTCAGACGAAACGTGAATCGACACTACATCGTTTTTTGGAATACGACGCACGCTTAGCCAATGAACACCAAACGAAAATTCGCACCGTCGTCCTGTATCACGCACGCGTCGCAAGCGCACCGGACGAACTGGACATCGGCACAGCGCAGTATCGCGTCGAGAATGTCTTTCTCCGACACCTTGACGGTGATCATGCACTGAATGAAGTCGAGGCACATCTGCGTGCTGGACAATGGGAACCGGGCGACCGCATGCGATTGGGACTTGCGCTCAACATGCGTTTGGAAGACCAGAATAAGGCCTTCAACCGGGTTCGTGAACTGATTCCACAAGTTTCAGATGAGATTGAACGAGATTTGGTTGTGAGTGCGATTCTCGTACTCGGAGATCAAGGACTATCGGACGAACAACGAACACAACTTCGAAAGGAGCTGAGAAACGTGTCAAAACTGGCAGAAGAGATCTACGAGGAAGGGCGTGAAGAAGGTCGTGAGGAAGGCCGCGAGGAAGGTCGCATGGTAGGTCGTATGGAAGAACGCATGGAAATCGCTCTGAACATGCTTCGTAAGGGCATGTCTATTGAAGACATCGCAGATACCACGGGGCTATCTAAGCAAGAGATCGAAGAGCTCATGCGGAAACAATCGCATTAACGAGTCGGCCTGTCAAAAGCATTCACGCTTGGGCAGGCCGATTCCTTTATATTCTATACTGTGAAAATCCTCGCACGTATCGCCTCATTACACACGCATTCCGGCGGATATAGCGCTTCACGAATCCGTCGCAAACTCCCTGCATGTACATTCATGCGGTAGGACTCCTTCACTCGACTCACCCTCGTATTCCGCGCTCCAAGCGCAACGAGAAAGTCGTGACATCCGGGTACAAGTGGCCCAGTAAGGGTCAGGCGATCCCGTCCAGACGGGTCTTTCCGAAAGTGACTATGGGTGTCGATGTATCCCCGAACAAAATCGACGGTCGGTCGAAATACCGGCTCCACCTGGCACGCATGCTCATACGCAAAAAGCAGTTCCACGTCGTAACATCGTAGATATAGGCTCGGCTTGCCTCGGTTCACCCGCGTCACGGACGAACGACGCATGAACGAGCGCAAAAGCTCGATCTGTATGGTATCGTGAGACACAAACCGAAGGAACCATTGTCCGCGCGGATTCCGTACCACCTTTGCGCGCGAGACGAGTGCGCCGAAAAGATAATCCGGGATGGTCGGGTAACCGTGCAGTGTGAAATACGCTTGGAAGAAGTCGTCCAGTACCCGCGTCCAAGTACCATAATGTTGCATCACTTGTTCCACCGGTACAGTTTGTTGGTTTTGAGCAATACGTCTATAATCCGATTTTTTTGGTAATCTATGTTTATTTTCCCATGTTTGTTGAATGATTTCGAATATAGGGTCAGAAGGTTTCATCTGGAGCAACTCCTCGCAACGTATGCACCTTGAGTGTATCGGATCGACAGATATGTTTCCAGGTCAACTTTGCGCCATTTTTTATGTCCGATAAGTGATTGTTATCGGACATCATTTTACAATTTGATGTTGTCAGTTATACTCAATATCATCGTGCAATCACAACTTAGTAAGACGTATAATATGTGAAAGCAAATATCCAATTAGGGAGATGGTACGCAAATATGATGTCAATCGTCAAAGTATCACCTAAATATCAAATCACAGTACCAAGTGAACTTCGGGAATCGCTTGGTCTTCAACCAGGCGATAAGCTACTTTTTCATCAAAAACCGAATGGGGAAGTGGTGATTCACCGTGTCCCTCAAGTGTCCGCTCAGCAACTCGCCGGGTCACTTGCAAGAGCGTCAGGCAAAACAATTCCATACGTCCCGATTGAAGAAGCAAGGCGAATCACGTATGACGAACTTGGTCATCGAATGATGAGCGAATTACAGCATACAGATTCGCCATCTTCAATCGATGGCGGTGATGCAAAGTGAAATCCGTTTTGTTAGACACCAACATAATTCTTCGTTTTCTACTTGACGACCATCCCCACCATTCGCCAGCCGCTACGAACCTGTTCATGAAAGCCGAACAGGGTGAAATTAAGTTGGTCATTGATCCGATGATTGTGGCGGAATGCTGTTACGTCCTGGAGGGTCAGGTCTATCAGTTTCCGAAGGAACTCATTGCTTCTCACCTGATCCCCGTCTTGACTCATGAAGGGGTCCAATGTGAAGGTCTCATGACGGTATTAGATGGTCTGGACATTTACGTCGAACATCGTTTGGAATTCGCCGACGCCTATCTCATTGCGTTGGCTCGGAATCACCGTTTTGAAGTCGCGACATTCGACAACAAGATGGCTCGAATCGCAAACGCGGTTTTTCAAGACCTCCTATGAGGGTGAAGGGGCGATCGCATCATGCAGGAAATCACGAATAATCATGCATCTTCCGCAATGCATGTAGAATTGACCGAGTTATCCGCAAGCGCCCACAAGTATGTATTGAACTCGAAAGCCCGAAATACGATTCGGGCCTACCAAGCCGACTGGCACTCGTTCTGCACCTGGTGCGACGAACGTCACCTATCTTCCCTTCCCGCCGAGCCGCAGACGGTCGCGCTCTACCTATCCGACATGGCCGACCACGGCTATCGAACCAGTACGATCGGGCGGCATATGATTTCGATTGGACTTGCTCATCGAACGAAAGGCCTCACTTCCCCGACTGCC
Source organism: Alicyclobacillus sacchari (assembly GCF_004366795.1). Taxonomy (GTDB): domain Bacteria; phylum Bacillota; class Bacilli; order Alicyclobacillales; family Alicyclobacillaceae; genus Alicyclobacillus; species Alicyclobacillus sacchari. The sequence continues at coordinate 13,097 of NZ_SORF01000019.1, forward strand.
GACGAGACAGTTCGAGCCGTATGGCGCGGCATTCGCAATACACTTGGCGTGGCATCTCACGGAAAACTTCCTATTTTAGTGGAGGATTTGCGCCGAATGCTTCAACACACGCCGAACGACCTCATGGGTCTGCGCGACAGTGCACTTCTGCTGATCGGGTTCGCCGGTGCATTCCGACGCTCGGAAATCGTGGCTCTGAACGTCGAAGATGTCCAATTCGTACGTGAGGGGCTAGTGATCATGTTGCGCAAGAGTAAGACTGACCAGGAGGGCGAAGGTCGTAAAGTGGCCATCCCCTACGGCTCCTTTATCGAGACCTGCCCGGTGCGCGCGCTCCAAGCGTGGCTAGCGGCGGCAGGGATTGAATCCGGTCCCCTCTTTAGACCATTGAGCAAGACTCATGATGTGCGCAACGCCCGTCTTTCTGACAAGACCGTGGCCCGCATCGTGAAGCGATATGTACGACTCATTGGCCTCGAACAGCGCCATTATGCTGGCCACAGCCTGCGCGCAGGCCTTGCGACATCCGCCGCGATGGCGGGTGTGTCGGAACGAGACATCATGGCACAGACAGGTCATAAAAGTCCGATGATGGTACGACGTTATATACGTGATGGAAATTTATTTCGAGCGAATGCTGCGGCGAGGATTGGATTGTAACATGTTTATCAACCACCAACACTGTATGTATACATAGTGTACGTGTATAGTGTACTATTAAACACTTCACTTATCCATTCCAGTCCAGAATGACGAGCGTGTACATCATAGTTCACTGTGCTCCTGATGAGACATGCGCCCTTGCATACAAGAACCCTCCCGATACTTGATTAGGACATTTTCAAGCAGATACCATGTGAGTTTGGTTTGACGCTGATATGAACGAGGCCTGTCAAGTACCTCCCGGCCCCTTTACGCCACAGAGCTCTAACGATAACGCGTTGCTTGATATGGAGTGGCGGCCCTGATAGGCTCATTGGCCATACGGATCCATTGTGGCCGCTTGTCCGTATGTTATCAGGGCCGCAGGGGCTCCATGTCAAGCAACTACCTCAAAGATTCGGCACGAAGGCAAAAATTTCTCGACGGTGAGCAGTCTGATATGCGTGGGTTGGTTACCACAGAGTATCTCTCCGTCTTGAGGAGCTATCACGAACTTACATCGTGCGTTCAGACAATTCAATTGGCTTAGCACAAGCGTCAAACGTGAATTCTCCTCTACGGTTTTACACTTTTGCCTTCGAGCCCAATCTTTGAAACAAAAATACTGTCATTTGAACACTAACGCTTGATTCCCTTTGTTTAGGCGACTTTGTTACTACTACTTGTTCTCTGTTCGGCACTCGTCGCAATCGCCCAAATGAAACCGGCAAGTTCTCGAGCAACAGCAGCAATGACTTTTCCGTGTGGTTTTCCTTTAGCTGCCATACGTGCATACTTGGAGTGAAGTCGCGTCTGTGCTTTCCAAGCGATGCGTTGTACTGTCGCATCCTGTCCTTGCTGACGTTTCTTGATGTCTCCCGAAATGTTCGGCTTGTGGCGATAGCTCCAGGCTGATTCAACCAATACACGCCGAACATGACTGTTACCGGTTTTAGTAATTTTGCCTTGGTATCGACTTCCTCCGCTTGAATACTCAGATGGGATTAGTCCTGTATATCCCATAAAGTCTCGGGCAGACGCAAAGCGTTTAAACGTGCCGACTTCAACAACGAGAGTCACAGCGGTGATTTCTTTCACACCTCGAAGTGTTTGCAGTGCTTCAATGACCGGTGCATGTTCAGATCTCATTGCTTCTGTATGGATAGCTCTCTCCAGACGCTCCAGGCGCTGTTCAATCTCATCTAACGTATGGAGATACTCTTGGAACACGATTTCCAAAGCCGAATTATCAAACTTAACGGTATTCAACCACTTGTGGTATATCTTCGTCCATTTCTTCTTTAAGTGACTTGGTGCTTTAACTTCGTGACGCAACAGAAACTTGGCTAAATGGTGACGCGCCCTTAGTTGGTCTTCCTTTGTTACTTCTCTAGCACGGACGAGATCACGCAGGGCTTCGTCTTCTTCCGTTGGGATATAAATTGGTGTAAGTTCACCAGCCCTGTATAGTTGAGCGAGTCGGATTGCATCCCGACGATCTGTCTTAATTCGGTCTCCTGCGCGTGTCGGGATTAAAGACGGAGCGACGACACAACATTCAATCCCTAACGCAGTAAGGAATCTATACAACCCGTAACCTGTTGGCCCAGCTTCGTAGCAGACATTAAGCCAGCATTCTTCCTCACCTAATTTTTTGAACAGCTTACGAATCGACTCTTCGTTGTTGGGAATCTGACCAAAATACCTAGGATTATTTCGTCCTTCATCTGCAATGGCCACTGCGATAAAATCCTTTGAAACGTCTAAACCAATATACTTTGTGCTATCCTTCATAATATCGGCTCCCTCACAATGTAGCTCTGATTGGCATCGGTGTTTCCACAAATACCAGTATTGCCAACTAACCTACGGGTTGTGACGTGGAGCCGAGCCTCGTTCATGATAACTTACGGTCACTCCCTACTTGCGTACCTTCGCACATGGCTGTTATTAGCGGCATGCACAAATTGATCGTGAGCCTAGATTTTTTATTGTATTTGTGAAAAAATATATATAATACTACTATATATGGTATGATGTACACATGTGTACATGTATAGTATATATTAAAAAGACAACAACCTGTTATCATAGAGATCGTCGAAATGGGAAACACGTTATCATACGATGTCAGATCCGGGTTCATGTGAAACTCATATCGTATTGTCTTTAATGAAAAATGGTGTTGATAAAACTAATAATAAATCAAATTTGGCAATGCAAATTTTTACTGCAAAATTTCCAATTGATATTTTAGAGCATAATTGTCAGTACATGAATACAATCCAAATTAAACACTGGAATTGTGTACTAGATGAACATCGAGTTACAGTTTTTTTAGTTTTCCCGTTCTAAGAATTAGATTAAACTACAGTATAGGATGGACGTGAGGGATATGAATAAACTGAAATCAATGTACGTAACACCAGCACAAATGAAGTTACTGTCTAACTCCATTCGGACACAAATTATGTACGTACTGTTAAGCGAAGCAATGACAGCCAAGCAAGTAGCCGACAAGTTGGGCGAGTCCCCAGGGAATGTGCATTACCACGTACAGAAACTTTATTACGGTGGGCTTATTGAATTGGTAGAAACTAAGGAAATATCAGGGGTTGTTGAAAAGTATTATCGTTCAAAGGCGGACAGTTTTGAGTTAAACGTTTCTAATAATGATACGAACTTGGTTCATTACAATGGTTCTCGCATGTTTGCTTATTTGAAACTGTCTCAGCCCGAACTTCAAGAATTAATGGATGAATTGGCTGAACTGTTGTCAAAATGGGAGCGAAGATTAAATGTATCTCCGGATAGTGTTGAAATCGTAATTGATTCCTCGATTATTCTTTCAAAGAACCGATAAAAAGAGGTGATTGTTTTGCACGACAAGAATCTGTTACACCTTTCGGTATATCTGACTTCAAGAGGTATATCGAAAATCGGTGATTTTATGTTGCTTATTGGGATCAATATAATGATACTCAACAGAACTCATTCGCCAACAGCGGTATCCATATTGTGGATTTTGCCAGCGGTTGCCCAACTGGTCGTCAGTTCGTGGGCAGGAAGTATTACAGATCGTTGTGACAAACGCCTAACTATGATTACCATCGAACTCATTCGCGCAGCTCTGATTGCATGCATGGCTTTAACTTCATGTATATGGATTATTTATTCAACTCTCTTCTTTATCAATGGTGTTGGTTCTTTTTTTTCAGCTGCCGCCGCCCCGTATCTAACATATTTGGTGCCTAATCACCGTAGAAAGCGTTTGAATGCGATTAATGGAACGCTTCAATCCGGTGCAATAGTTATCGGCCCTGCAGTAACGGGCCTTATCGTACACATGACTGGACGAGTTTCACTTGCTCTTTGGTTGGATGCAGGTACTTTCGTTCTTTCCGCTTTATCCTTATTAATATTGCCAGGTGTCAAAATACGAACGGATAATGCAGCGGAAAAGCAAGACGGAGTCTTCAGTATCTGGCTCATTGATTTGAAGAGTGCCATCCAAGTATTAAAACAAAGGATTTTCTTCACCATTTTGTTAACCTTGGTTACTACTTTTGGAACGCTTGGTGCAGCAACCGATTCTCAAGAAGTAGTCTTTGCAAGACTCGCCCTAGGACTATCATCTGGCGACTATAGTCTTCTCGTTACTATTGCAGGTATTGGATATATAATGGGGGCAATATTTGTAACGATATTGGCTAATAGATTATCTTTACGAGTTCTCATTAGTATCGGTTCGATTTTTACCAGTTGTGGATTTGTTCTATATGCATTTTCCCATTCCTTCATCCTTGCAGCAATTGGTTTTATTATTCTCGGTATATTTCAATCATTTTCAAATGCGGGATTTTCAACCTTCTATCAAATTTCAATTCCACCTGAATACATGGGCCGGGTTTTGAACATTACATCTCCACTGACACAAGTAATGACTGTCTTAATGACTATTACTGGAGGTCTAGTTGCAAGCTTAATTGGTGTTCGCTTAATGACGATTGGGGCGACTTTGCTTGTGTCCTTGGTGAGTATAGTCATTGTCTTAACCATAATTTCCCCACGAGCAAAAGGTGCTTTTCGTTCTGTTGAAGTTCAATCATAACTGTGTATAATCGCTAATCGGCACAATTGTAAACGCTGCTTTATAGCAACGCAATTGAACCGACCTTCACGCATCCATTGCTCAATCTGCGGGATGAACGGCCTCAACCTTGTCTCACGAGTCTCTCGTTTCCGAAGCGGTCTCTATAGGTCGAGTAAGAAAGTTTATCCGTCAGTTCTCCCTTGGTCGCCTCTGTTAAAATTATACGCCCTCTCGACCCGATACACCCTTGTCGCAAAGCTCTCGTACCACTGTTCACGGCCGATCTTTTGCGCTACGAGGTGCCGCCCATTTTCTTTCCATGCTCGAATCGTAAACGTCAAATCAACCTCACATAGCATTTGCTCTCCCACTGCTTGAAAATGTCATCATCAAGCCACGGGAGGGTTCTTGTATGCAAGGGCGCA
>NZ_SORF01000020.1 GCF_004366795.1 Alicyclobacillus sacchari
CAGACGTAACAACGACATGATTCGGTTCCCTGGCACGACGTATCGGCCGCTCGTCACATGCTTCGGCACCTTGTACTGCACCTCGAACATGTCCCGTCGGCGCAAGAGCAATCTCTGTGCGCTCTTTTGGTGAATCGCTAGCAATCGTGCAATCTGTCCGTTCGTCATGACGCCCATCCGCACCATCGCACGTGCTACTTCGCTCGCCCGCGCTTCCGCTAGCGCCTCCCATTCGGCCTCTCCGTGCTTCGTCATTTGCGTTGTCTCCTTCCAGTTCAGCCGCTCATCGAAAGCCGTGTGCCGTATCGCGCTTGGGAGCTTTAGACCCCGAAACCCTGAACGGGTTCCGGTCCCTAAAGCTCCCCTCGTACTTTTCTTAAGCGTGTTCCGACTTCGATTAATGGTTGTAATGCCTTGGAATACTCTACTTCTGTCTTGTCTACGTAGTCACTTGCAACGTTCACATGCAGTAGAATCACAGATGACAAGATAATCTGTGTTGCATGTGACAAGATAAAGATGTCTATTTTCTCCTTTTACGCTCATAGAGACAATGATTGCAGATCCATTTTGTGCAGATTTCGTTATCGAGATTAATCGCCAATTTTCTTCCACACACAGGACAATCATCCTCAGACGTGATTTTTGGCGGCACTAACGGTATGCGGAACTCAGTCTGCTCAATGACCTCGGGCTCATCCCACGTAGGAAACGAGTTTGCTGACGTCCAGACATAGAAACTGCACAGAGGCTCCTGAGCCCCTTCGTCCATCGATTCACGCCATTCCACTGCGTACGAAAAGTAGCGAGGACGGTCGCTCCGAATCAGTGCGCTATCCCGAAGGCTATTGATGACCACGTGAATCGACGGAATATACTTGTCCAAGTCTTTGATCATCCAATGTTCCGGAGGCGTTTCAAACCGAACGAGCATTCGTGCATACTGCGGCGGTTCCTTCGGAATCAAGCTGTTCTCCCAGTACCTCACGTACGTGAGATAGTCCATCTTGAGCTTATGAACGAGCCAAAACCACAACTGACGTCTCCGTACATACGGACGGTCTCGATGATAGGCCGGATGAAACTTCTTCTTCGCACCGTGTCCCAACATCCAAACCGGGACATTTTGAATTGCAAATCCGCCCTTCATCGGCTTGAGTTTGAGATTTTCGGGCAGATGGTCGAATTCCACGAGATTCGAAGCCGGGTTGTAATGCGCAAGCCGTGACGCTGCTTCTTCCCACAGAAATTCCTCAACACGCGCGTTGACTTCCTCAATACCACCCAGATACTCCGTGACAGGATACCGGTCATCCTCCGCCGTCAAATCAAGAAGAGTATCAAATACTGCATTTATGAGAATGTGCCATTGCCGAAGTACATCCAACGGGTCTTTCGAATTCTTCATCATCTCCAAATTAAGCTTCGTGACAGGGTGCATTCCCTTCGCCACAGTCATCCCTCCTCCCCGTTACCGTAACAGGAGGGATCAGTCATATTACGCCAATTTTACGCCATGTTAAACAAAATGCGCACCCGTTCTGTACCGAGTGCGCATTTGTATTCCTAAGTCGACGTCTACACTACGCAGACAGTCTACGTAACGCATACGTAGTCAGTATACGTATACACAACGTTTTCACGTTCCCTTGAGCTTCCTCAGCAATTCCAGAGCTTTGGGGTCGATGTCCTGTGTATTGCTCCGCACATTCTCAAACACAGTTCCTTCTTGAAATTCCGTGTTTGGTTTCTCTTGTTCACGAGCCAACTCTGTATGAGTTTCGCGTCCGTCGCTATTCGGAATCGATACCAGCGAACGGCCTAGTAATTGATATGCGAACAACACCAGCGCCCGTTTGAACATCGGACTATCGAGCACATTCAACTCGTCATCTGTCGCATCAGGCAACGCAATAGTAACGCTCCGTGATTCTTGAATCCGATCCTCCGCGACCTTAGCGAAAAAAAATTCACTCACAGCACCCGCTCTGCCTCTGGTGGAACGCTTGGCGATACGGCTTAGATGTTCCAGATCCTCTTCAGAGATGTTTTCTGGAATGCGGAAGGACAGAACACTCCCCGCCTTAAAATCCGGACGACGTGGCATGACTTACACTTCCCCTACAAAAACTTCAGCTTTACGGGAGAGTACAAGCATCTTCCAATATGACTCGACAATCATCCAAATGCTTTCTTCAGCCGACTCCTGCCAACGTAGTGGGAATACACGCTTGCTGTTGTCGTTGAATTGCATCAGATATGGACGTATAAGAGCTGCACCACCACCGATTTGATACACGAGTTCCAAGTCGGATACTTTTCTCCACATTCGCTCCAAATGCTCATGTTGCGCCCTTGCACAAGACATGAGGGTATCGTCCACAACGTCCTTAATCGATGTCATTTTCCCGTCGACATAGATGTGGTTTTTTCGCTCATCCTTGGCCAACAATACATCTCTGACTAAATTCCTGCGCGAGCGAATTCGGTGGTGATAACGTTCATATACCTGTTCAATAATTTGATCCAGATACTCCGACACTCCACTGTTCATGCCATCCGAGTTAATGTTATCTGGCTCACCTCGCTCGATGACTGCTGAATCCGTCGAGAGCCCACCAATGTCGTTGATAAGAATAGACTTTTGCAACAACTCTTCATTGCGAATACGACCATGTTCATCGGTGACCAGATGCATCATCGCTGCTTGTCCCTCGCTGTACACATCCACCGACTCAAACTCGATTCGCACGGTAGTTTTTCCGATTTGTGGAGTCTGGAGGAATTCCACTTCATGCACTTTGCCCATCAAGCGATCACGGAAAACATGTTGTGCTCCAAGCTGTTTCACTTCCTTCAGCGGTAAACCTGTGGCCAACGCGTACCTAGCTTCAATTACTCCATTACCATTGCGCGACACGTAATGTACGGCATCCAGTGCAAGAACCACCAAAAGCATGATGACTGCCTGGTCGCTAGTTGATTTGAGATCGCCAGGTTCTGGTTCTTGATTTGACGGGTATCGTGTAGCCAAATTCCCGACAGCATACACACCGCTTTTGGCAAGCGACGGACTCGTCACTCGACAGTGAATTCCTTCATATACACTACTCTCTAAGGACACCACACCGCGGTCTTCGGGTACTTCAGCAATAACGTTCGGCAAAACTACTCCTTTTGCACCCTCATAGATAGGCTTCACACTATCATTGCCAATGTCCACAGCAGCCAGTCTGACCATACGACATTTCATTCTCCCTTCAGAACCACGTATACGTTTACTAAACATAAACGTTATATAATTATAATATCAAAAGTTTACATTGTGTCTACGTATACGTGTATATAATTTATATTTAGATATATTATAAATATTATATGTACATAACGTTTACGTATACGTCTTCATATTATCTACGTTTCTTTAAACTCTAATTACTCGGTAGTCAAGCTAAGGCGAAAATGCGGGGCGAGGCGGTGTGAACCCCGTTTAGAAGAGTTCATCCGCCTCGAATAACTCATCTATCCAGACATCTCACCAAGCGCCTCAGTCAGGGTCCTCGGCAGGAAAACGGCCCGTCATTCCACGAATCACGCCAAAATTATAGGGGACGGCCCGCACCGCCCCCTGTCTCTTTTTCATACACTGTACCTAATCCCTGCTCAGACCCTATCAGAGCCTCCATTATGTGTCGATAAACAATAGGAGAATTTCTTATTCAAACGCAGATTCAATGAAAAAATGTCACCCAATCCTCCAGTTGTGAAGCAGGCAAAATCCCCGGCACCTCCACCCACGCCTTCCCGTCGCGATGATACGCATCCGGCGTCGGAATGGTCTGCGACACGTATTCTGTTTGCCCAGACGGAAGAGGATCGCTCGGATACCCCTCCTTTCGCCAAATCGTCTCCGCTTGCGCCTTGGTCACACCCGTCCATACCACCACGGGATACACCTTCATGCGTGGCCAAATCTGATGAAACTGCTGAATCGCATATTGCTCCATCGGTGAAATGTACAGCACATTTGAGCCCTTCACCGCGATCGGCAAATGGCTAACTCGCTTCTTGCGCGCGTCAAATCCGATCAGCTCCGCTTGGAGATTCCCTGGAAGCCTATCCATCACCGCATGCACGGATGGCGTGGTGATAGAGCTCGAAGATGTCTGTGACGTCGCATGCGGTATCGTCCCGCACCCCGAAATCGTCGCCGCGAGCGCTGAAGCGGCAAGAAGTCCTGTCCACCGTTTTGTCCACATCTTGCACATTCGCTCCTTCCAAAGATGACTCTATCATCTCTGCGCAATAACCTGCGCCAACTTTACGCCAATCTGGTGCATGAAAAAGCCGCCCGAAGGCGGCCTCTCGTCTACCAGGTCTGATGTTCATGGAAGTACGTTCCGGGGTCGTTTCCGCTCACCCAGGTATCGCGTATGGTGAACGATGCCTGCGCTGTCGCAACCTGATTGTCCGTCGACTTCACCCAGAACGTCACCGTGTACGTCCCGTCCTGCATGTACTGGAGCCACTCATCCCATGCCGTTGGGATACCGCCCTCCAAATATCCGTCTGACGGGTTGTACGTGAGCGCAATTGCCGGCGGCGACGTCCAGTTCACGGGCGAACCTGGCGGCATCATCGGGTTCATGCTGATCGCGGGCAAGTACACGTAGGCTTGGGCAATGTCAGTGATGGACGGCTTCACCTTGAAGAGCAGGTCTTCACCCGCCCAGAAGTCCGACTCCGACCGCACGAGTTGCGGCTGTGGATCGACGTTCGTGTAGTAGTTGTTGTACGAATCGAGATTCTGCTGCCAAGCAGGCGTGTGATAGACCTCCGCATCCGACAACGTGAGCTTGGCTTGATTCCACGTGACCTGCACCATATTGCTCGCCTGGTCATGACCGCCGGACGGATTCACAAACCACGCGATGAACGTGTCTGTCGTCGGTGCGCTTTCTGTCCACGTCGCGGAATAGCTTGACGCATTCGCTGTGCTCGTGCCGACAACCTTGCCTGTAGTCTCATCGTAGATCTCAATCACATCGCCGGGACCTCCGCCCGTTGTGCTGGTGGCTGTCAGCGTCGTAGCTTGCCCGGCGCGCAGTGTGGTTGGGGTCGCTGACAGTCCAAGATCGTAACTGTACCATGTGACCGAGACAGGTGTCGAAGTAGCCGACACACTTGCGGCAGGGGTCGTTAGAGTGAACGTTTGTTGTTGGTATACAGGTTGTGCCGAACTTTCCTGCAACAACGTCTGTTCCCACGACCAAGTTCCTACTTCCCCCGAAAACCATCCGGATGGCAACTGACTGATGTAGCCCGTAGACATCCACTGTGATGCATCTGAAGTATCTAAAACGTCTACACCGTTGCTTACGACCTGTAAATTTACGCCCGCAGGATTAAAGAAGCTTCCACTAAATCCATTGTCATTTAACCCCTCAATGACAACTTGATGCTCCCCAGGAGACATTTGTATAGTCGTCGATGTTGACTCCGGAATTCCACTACCAACCAGCTTATCTTCTTGTCCACTCCCCCCAAATTTTGCTTGGAGTATTGCATGGCCATCTACATAAACTTGCTCATAGTCATCAACCGTCCCATTGATGTTGAATGTCACTGCTTGAGAACTAGAGAGAAAGAAAGACCCTAGAAAAAATCCAACACCATTCGGGACATCCGTACCTCCCACACTGAACCATATATCCCTTGCATAATTGGTACTTGGTATGGCCGTTTGATTAAACGCGGATAATGGTATATATCCTGGCATTTGTGTAAATGTCCAGAAAGGAATACTTCCACCATTGTTGTTGATGCTTGGCGCTGTAGGATTTCCCGGCTGTACAACCTCAGCTTCGTATTGATCCATTTCGGGCTGGTTTCGCGTTTGCACTGAACTCACAACCGTTTGCCCTGGTTGACCTGTTGCTATAATCCCCCCAGTTGATAAATCTTCAATTTCCAATACATATCCTGATGGCATATTTAAGGCGGTTGCCGTCAAGGTGGTGGAATTATTCACAAATAACCTGTTTTTCGTTGCCGTTAGAGTAACTCCATACCAGTCTACCGACATCGTGTTGCTTTGCATAAGCTCCCCCGAAGTCCCACTATTAGTTGAAACATACGCTACAAAGTTATCTGTTTGTGGTTCTCCCTCCGTAACCTGAACAGTATATGGAGTTGACAAACTGGAGCCGATTAACTGCCCCGTACTTTCATTCACAATCACCAAATAGTCTCCGCTCGGGACATTCTGCCCGGAAACTGTCAAAGTTGTCGCTTGTCCAGCTGGTAACAAGGTGGGATTTGCATTAAGTGATAATCCAGTCCAAACGACCGTTTGCGTGTTGGATTCCGTTCCAATCTGCTCATATCCATCATTTAACCAAGCGATGAAAGTGTCCGTCTCGGCATCGAACGATGTATACTGTGCCGTTTCCGGCGATGTGCCCGACGTCGAAACCGTCTGCCCCGTGGTCTCGTCCATGATGACTAGGCTCCACCCCGACGGAATGGGTTCCGAAGTCGTAGCCGTCAGTGTTGTGCTTTGCCCAGTTGGCAGATACTTCGGATTTGCGGTCAGCGTAATTGTGCCTGTCCACGCATTCACCCAGTTCACATCGAGTGTGGAGGTACTCAAAGCATCGCCATTCGCGTCATACACTGTGGCCGTGTAGTGCACGGTTACGGTTTGCCCAGACGCTGGATTTTCGGTTTCCGTATACACATCGTACATGTTCGGATCGTTAGTTACATTCCAAGCGTCCGTTCCTCCTGTTCCTTGAATGACGACGTAATCTCCTTGTGCCCATGTACCAGTCACGGAATACGTTATATGGTCTGATTCTCCCGGTTGATTCGATGTTCGATCTGCTGTTAGTGTGATTGCAGGTGGTGTGCTCTTCCATGTAACGCCAACCGAGTTCGAATGGGCGACCACTTGTCCAGCCGCATTTACAATCTCTGCACTATAGGTGATCGTAACCGACTGTCCATTCGCAGGATTACGCATATCGGTAAAAGATCCTGTAGAAGCTGTGTCCATTTCTTCGAATGGAGGACTTGCTCCGACACCACTCAACTCAACTTTATCGCCTGGTTGTAAATTTGAAGCTTGATACGAAATGGTTGTCGACTGCCCGGAATTCAGCTGAGTTGGCGAAGCCGACACATAAATCGTCTCCTGCGGCAACGTCCATGTCACCAACACCTCATTGGATTGGGCGATGATAGCGCCTGTACTGGCATTAATGACATCAGCTGTATAGGAACCAGTTTGCGCAATCGTACTAATGGCACTTACTTCAGATTGCGACTCTCCAATTAAATGATCTGCATATATATTGGCACCTTGAAGCGTGTAGCCGTTCCCCATATCGACAAACTCAATGTAATCTCCTGTTGTATTGCCATTCACCGTCGCTGTGAGCTGACTGGGTTGATTAATCTGTAGACTGGTTGGACTCGCACTTAATGTGATACTGACAGGAGAATAGGAGTTTCCAGAACCAGTCGAACCACTACTCCACGTCACCTGCACCTGATTCGACATGGCAACCGTCTGCCCCGTCGATGCGTTGATGATGCTCGCCTGATACGTGACGGTCTGCGGTGTCTGACTCACGGCCGGTCCACTTAACCCCGTCTCACCCACTACGCCATCTTCGAACGTGTTCGATCCGTCGAATGTGTCCGCTCCTGAGATATCCGAAAGTTCAATAAAGTCACCCGAGGTGTTTCCACTCGCGATAGCCGTGACGCCTGTATACTTTCCCGTAGCCAGCGACGTCGGCGACGCGCTCAACGTGATGGTCGGACCGTTTCCGCCATTCCCGTTTGTTCCGCCCGTGTTGCCGGAGCTTGTCCACGTGACGGACACCGTGCCCGACGTTGCATCCACATGCCCTGTGTTTCCGTTGATGATCACCGCTTGATATTTGGCTGTTTCAGGCGTTGAAGAGTACACCGTCTGACTCAGCGACGTTTCCCCGTAAACACCGTCGCTGTATGTATTCTCACCCGCTATCGTGTCCAGTCCGCTGACGTCCTTGAGTTCGATATAGTCATTCGCAGGCACATTTTTGCCTGTCGCCGTTACGACGCTGCCCTTGCCGGCGGGCAAGCTCGTTGGGTTTGCTGTAATCGTCACGCTCGGCGGTGAGACGGGCGCAGCTGTATTCACGGCATACGAAGCCTCGTAGTAGCGGTCGATACCGTCGACGTAGTACAAGTAGAGCATACCGCTTCCGCTTGCGCCGCTTGGCACGGTGATCTGAAACGATCTCGTCGGCGCAATAGCCGGGATGTACGTGTCCTGCCATGGCGTGAACCCATACGTCGCGACCTCCTCGTTCGAGTGGCCTACGTCCGCGTTCACGTAGGTGCCCATGTTGTTGAAGTACCACACCGCGATGAGCCCCGACGGTGTGCCCGAACCAGGCACTTTGTCCGGATTGCCCGTCCCGTCATCGCTTGGGTCGTTGTTGGTATTCGTCACCGTGACCGTACTCCCGGGCACGAGCGACTGCCCGTTCTGCACGCTGTCGATGCGCACGTACGGCTTGGCGTACGGCGCCAGGTGCACGTACTGACCTGGCGCGTACCAGTACGGGTTGCTGTACGGATTCGGCTGCGCGTACCACCCCGACAGGGTGTACACGTCCGAGCCGGCGTAGTAACCATAAATAGGTTTAGAACTGGGCTGTGATTTATCTTCCAACACAAATCCATAGTTACCTAGAAAATGTTGAATCCAAACCGGATTCGCTCCGTTCCCTGGTATCTCGGTAGCTTGAGTAAAGATGTAATCTCCAGGACCATACCCATTCATCGCTTGTTGATTGGCTACTTCCACCGCAGGAACTTGCGTAGATCCGTTATTACCACCGACACTTATGTTGTCTCCTGTTCCTGTGAAATTGTCTTGAATGTTACCGTTAGTCCACGCACCTCCATTAAGTTTAACTTGAACTAAATCTCCGTTAGAAATGGCAGCCTCGACAGGCGAAAAGCTCACAAGCATAGCCGAAATGAACAGACCACCCGCAGTGATGGACGAAATAATTTTGGTCTTTTTATCCATACTGCATGACCTCCGAAGGGTAATTCAGTCCTGCAGCTTGCAACTGAACTACTCTTTGCAACTTCCCCTTCGAATACAGAAATTCAAACGTCAAACCGCTTGCTACCCATCCACCTTGTCTTGCGTTGTAGGGATCGGTGATAGTAGTCGCCGATTCAAAACACCATTCCCCAACTTTGGGGGAGACAAAACCAACCGAAGAATCATAAGCACTCACCTTATGTTCATATGGGGAAAACACCTGATAGTCTGGCTCGTAAAACGCCTGTTCTTGTAAAGATGGATTGTTTGTCTGATAAGCCTTAACGGCTATGGAATCGGAGAATGAATAAGCACTGTATGCATGTTGGTTAGAATCCAAGAACACCCCATTAATGTTTGGGGTATACCCTGTACCGCGTGTGTATCTATACACAACGTTTCCATTCGATAGAAACGTGTAGTTTTGGGAATCCACAGTTTTGATCAATTGGAGATAGACAGATGGCCATTGAGACATTTTGAACTCGTATCCCGGTCGTGCAAGACCCCTAAATGCCGCAGATACGCTATACTCAGCGTCAACAAGCGGTGCCAACAACTCCACCCTGTTCGACCCCAACTGCCGCCACCCACGGCTGACCTCCACGATGTTGTTGCGGATCGCCATCATGTCCTTCTGGGTCAGTACGCTGTTCGGCCCCTTCACGTCCGTGCCGTAGAAGAACGAGAAGTCCTGCAACAGCGTGTACGGGTCCTGCGACGGCTCCCACGCCATGTTCACGTGGCGCGCCTTCACTTCCCAGTCCACGATCCACTGCGCCAGTTGTCCTGCGGTGACCGGTCCGTTCGGGTCCGTCACCTGAATGCCCAAGTCGGCCGCGTACTTCGACTCCGGGTCTCCCGGGAATACACACGCCAATCCAACCCACTGTGACGGTGGAATCGGCTTGTATTTCCAATCCCACTGGGCATTCTGGGTGGCAGGATCGATGCTTTGGAGACCTGTCGGCCAGCTCGGGATCGTGTTGAACACCTCAATCAGCTGGTACACCGCGCTTTTCTGCGTGAGCACGTTGGGGTTCGTCGGCGCGTTGCTTGTTGTGTTCGATGTCGCGCTCGCCGTCGCATTTGCCGTGTTGCCCGTGCTCGGCGCGTTGGTCGTATTTGTGGCCGCGTACACCGTTCCCGCCAACATCGATGAAACCGTCCCCAACGTCACGATCGCTGCAATGGTCTTCCTCATCATGAATCGCTCCCTTTGGATGAAATAAGTGTAAGACCAATTTAGCACACGTTGGATCTCCTCCTTTCCCGTTTCCAAGCCGACTTTAGCGCATCCAAACACGCAAAACGCGCCACTTTCGCGCCAAAGTTTGCAACCTTCTCATCATAGTCACCGTATCACGCTGGGCATGCGAGTTTGCGCCATTTTTAGGCCAGATTTTGCGGACACAAAAAAGAGACCCGGACCAGCCGAGTCTCCGAGGGCCGCTTTAGCTTCAGTGTAAGTTCTGCCGAATTTCCTCCACGACCTTGATATCCAAGCCTGTAAGTTCCACAACGTCCTGCACACTGGCTCCTTTGACCAGCATACGATGTGCAACTTCCCGTTTGCCTTCGAGCAATCCCTGTTGCAACCCCTTCTGAATTCCCTTCTCCTCAAACTCCCGCTCCAGTTCACGCAACAGATCCGTCATCTCCAGCACCTTCAATGCAGATGCTTCTTAAGTTCTTCCAACTCTTCACGCGATAGCCCCGTTGCCTTTTCGACCACTTCTGTTGGTACGCCTTCTGACAGCAGATTGTGTGCAACTTGTCTCTTGCCTTCTAAAAGCCCTTGTTGCAACCCCTTCTGAATTCCCTTCTCCTCAAACTCCCGCTCCAGCTCACGCAACAAATCCGTCATCTCCAGCACCCTCCTTAGCTGTTCCTTTTGCTCATCCGCCATCACGCGCCCGCTGAAGCCGAGAATCAGCGCCGCCAGATAGTTCTGCTCGTGCACATCCGGCACGCGCTGCACAACTTCGACGATCTCCTCAAACGCTTCATCCCGCGTCCGGCGCTCAAACCGCATGTGAAACGCGAACGCCAACCGTACCCGGTCTTCCTCCGTCCACTCATGCGCGGACAGGTGGCGCTTCACGGTCTCCAGTGCCTCGTCCCCGTCTAAGTGGCCCAGGTACACATTCTCGACGGTGTAGTGCATGCTGCCCGCGTCCAACGTCTCCGGTGCCTCGGTCACGTCGCGCGTGTACAGCACCACCGTTCGGATCGGCCGCTTGTACCGTTCAGCAATCGCCCAATCGTACGTGCCAAAGCGGTACAGATTCGGCTCGCGTGTGGTCTGAAACTCCAAGTGCAGCAATCGTCCATCGGCAAGATCCAGCATGATGTCCGTGAACTCCTGTCGCACCTCGACCTTTGGCAACTCTGTCGGCAATGCGCGCACCACACGCGCGTTATGAATACCGATGACCGACAGCACCTCGCCCGCCAACGCGTTGGTCAGATGTTTCGCCACAATATCGTTTCCGGTTCGTGCGATCTCCATCGTGCTCATTTGCCTCCAGTATACCGCGCCGTCTCCCCTTGCGCGATGTCCATCGTCTGGCATTGTAGAATTATTCCCTTATGGTATGCTTAAACTGAATAGGGAACTCGGAGGTGCCAGCTCCGAATTCCCCTGGCATGGTTGCCTCGTGCGTCCCACTCGCCAATGTTTGTTTGACGGAAAGTAACCGCCCCAAGGCAGTCGAGCGCGATGGGGCGGTTACTTGTGTTTCTAAGACCCAAACAAATCACTCTTCAGCAACTCGCTCGATCCGAAAACCTCGAGGGGATTTTAGTACAAAACCATTTCCTTCCCTAACCAGTTCTCCATAGCACACCACAGGTTGTTTCCGATCATGGGCTTGAATCGCCAGTTGATATTGATCATGGCTAAGATGAATCTTAACCCGGCGAATCTGTCCATCTAAAAAACCGTACACTACGACACTTCCCGCGTCTTCATCGAGTTCCCTTGCAAGGTTGACAACGACTCCTCGAAGTTCTACATCCTCCACAGGGGATATGGCTTTAAGCATTCTTCCTGCTTCTTTGATAATCGGCAACATATCTGATGGGAACGACACGTAACTGGATATCGGTCGAGAAATCGGACGTATGGGTGCCCATGAAAACCGTACATCCACTTGCATGACTTCAGGTTCATCACCTATGAATTCAAGCGCTTGACACAAATTAGCGTTAATCCCCCTCTCCACACCCTCTTCAAATGCGTCAAATACCCCCAGGCTTGAAGCTACCTCGGCGGCCTCTCGTGTTGCCACCAAGCTGTCTGCTAACTTCATGGTGACTTGGCGCTCAAACGGAGGCTCCCCATCATCGAACAACAGCATCTGCTGACCTCTCATGAGTTCCGGTGTCACACGAGACAAGGCCGTTACCACAAAGCTCCCTTGTTCCGTTTGACCGAGATGCACTTTCTGGATGTACTCAGTAACACGATTCGGTCTACGCGAATGAAAGTATGGTTTAGGAGACACTGCTGCACTCGCTGCAGCTACAAGCAAATCCCGCACTCCTTGAATCAGCTTGACGCCCTCTTCAAGCGGCACCGTACCATCATGAACATCTCTACGTTGCACCCGTACACGAATTAAGTCACCCGACACGGTTTCGATGTCCTTCAAAATCTCAAGCTGAGAACGGCCCTCAACCGACTCCAATATTTGCAATGCCTCACTCATGCGCAGTACATAATCCCCTAGCGACGGATCTAGGGGTAACAGAATTTCTGCTGTATCTCGTCCTTCATCTTTCGCCCACACGGCGCCCTTATCCCCTATACGACTGATTTGATGCCAGCCTTGCGCACGTAAATACGCGGCCAATTCTCGTGGAGGGATTCTTCGCAATATATCCGAATCCCGAAGATAAGCCTTCATAGTTTCCCCTCCCTTCCAATAGTTCGCATAATTTCGGTTAACGACTCCACAGAGAAGACTTGTCTCCTTGGAATCTCAATCATCACAGAGTATTGATTGTCTGTTTCAGGTCTCCCGCTTAAGGAAATCCAATATCCGCAACGTCGCAAAAGAAGACCATCTTCGGATTGCGACAACCATTCTTGCTCGGCATCAGGCAGAACAACGACAACCAGAATTCTAGGAACCAAAATGTCTTTCAAGATAAGGTCGTCATAATTCTTTCTCTTGAGAGGGAACTTTATGACCTCTTCATACAGGATGTCCTGAGCCGTACTTTTCAGTTGCACATCGAGCTTCGGTGAACGAAAACGCCCCGTCCTATCCTGACTACATATCGTGAGATCGATGCTCTCAACGTCTACACTGGGTCGCACCGTCGAAAACCCCGCAGCTGCTGCAACGGCATTCACATATGCAAAACTGAACTGTTCTTTGCACAAATTCAAATCCATGTCGCGCCATGCACCCTTCGAACGGTTTCCGCTAGCCACTCTAACGAATCGATCACGCAACTCTTCGAGAGCATCATCTAGCAAACGTATTCCCGCGTCAAGACAAGGCACCTACTTGTTTTAGGGCCACAATGCCCGCTGCTCAAACCGCACCACACGCCCCTTCCGGCTTGGCATCGTTGGCACGCGCTTGGCGGCCTCCATCAACTCCGCAAGCTCCCGCTCTTTCAGCACCGTGGCAAGCATCCGCCCCACGTGTACCGCCATGTCGCTGATTTCACGATTCAGCGTCCGCGATGACATGTGCAGTTCCATCGCGCAGGCCACGAGCTTCTTGCCCTGCTGATACCGCAACCGGAACAAATCCCACCATTCCGTACCCTCGACAGCCTGTTCAATCACCCGCATTTGGTCTTCCAACGCTCGAAGCGATTGCCGTACCTTCACCTTCGTCTTCAAGCTCGTCGCTTTGATACGCTTGCGAGACTGCCATAGTATCCGGTACAAGTTCAGCGCCCCATACCCAATCTCCTGATTCGTCGCGTCATCATGCGCGTGGGGGTCACCGGACGTCGGTTCCGGCGGCATAGGCAAAAGACATGTCTGCTGTGCCTCCTGCTTGTCCTTGACACGGCCGTGCACCAGCTGCCACCCGCCTGCGCCCTCTTGTACGTAGATCCGCAGCACAAGGTCATCCAAGCGAACTCCGATTGCTTCAAACACCCCGCGCAGAACCTCCACAAACGTGTCGGGTGCTAATGCACACGTCATCATATGCTCGCTCGTCGGACTCATAAGGGCGTACGTGTAATATCCTTCCATCTCACGCCACCTCCTCAGTCGTCTGGAAAGAGCGCATAGAATGCCGCATATCGCTCGTCACGGACACGCTCCTTGCGTATCGGTTGGGATGTGCGAGTTCGGCTTGTCCGATGCGACGACGGTTGAGGCTTGGCGCAGTCTTCCCGATACTCCGACCAGTTGACGGTCTCGACCGGCGTGCGCTTGGCAAGCTCGGCCGCCCAGCGCTGCTTGATGACTTCAGCGCAGTACGCGAAGCTCCGCGGTCGTCGGTCGGCGAACGCGGCGAAAGTGTAGTCAATCCCGGCCAGGATAAAGTCCATGGGGACGCCGCTCGCTGTGAGTTCCTTTAACGCGCGATAGTCGTTGCCTTTGGCGAAGTAGGGTCGTCCCAGGTGCATCGTCATGCGCTGGTCAATGGTTATGTATGGATCATCATCACTCGTCCAAGCACTTGGAGAAGTTACACTAGGCAAGGAAGTCTCGTATGTATCCGCCTGAGTCTCACTAATGACGGCAATGTTTGCTGGCATGTCGGGAAGGTCGGCAAGAACATCACGCTCGTCTTCCTCGATGTGGAACATGCGCGCGTGCGCGCGATCTTCATCGTCATCTAAGTTAGTGGATATAGTTAATGGATCTACTTCTGTGGTCCCACAGACCATACGTATGGTCTCTGTGACCATACGTATGGTCTCTGTGACCATACCCTCCCCCCTGATTTCTGGGGGTATAGTCTGTGAGACCATACCCCTAGGACACGCGTCATCGGGGTGAATGATGGTGTATAAGTTTGTGAAAAACTCACCGCTCTCTTTCCGTCCACGAAACTCTTTCAGCAACAACCCTGCTTCAATCAATTCCCGAACGGCTCTCTGAATCGTAGACTTCGAGAATCCGACCTCTTCAGCTATCGTTCCATAACCAGGAAAACTTTGACCTTCGCTATCAGCACGACGGCACAGATAGATGTATACCGCCTTTGCATGACCACTCACTTTGGTTTCGTAGATTCGATTCGGAAATTGGCTGAACTCACTAATCCATCCCTTGCGAACCCGCCCTAATTCGACCATAGGGTCTCCCCCTTCTCGACTGAGTTCGACACGATTCGAAGACGAAGCGGCAATGATGTATAGATTTTACAGAAAACCATATATATCTATGCCTATTCGTCTACAATTGACGAAAAGAAATAGCAAGGGTGAACACCGAAGTATTCTGAAATCTTCTCTAGATCGTCGATATTCAATCGCCTTTCTCCCGAAAGAATCTTCGAGTACCAGCTTGCGTCTTTCCCACAAACCAAGGAGATTTGACGTTTCATAACCCCTCTAGAAGCACGAAGTTTTTCGATTCGTTCTACTACGGAGTTCATATCTAGCACCTCCCCACGGATAACAACTAAGATGATTTTACCAGTATTCCTTTATGGAATGTCAATATTTATATCCTTATGGGCAAATATATTTTCCGAATCGGAAGTTGTCATGTAACTTTGAAACCAAAGTAGAACTTATGACCCATGAGTGGTGGGAGACGTATTGGACTACAAGGAGTCTTTGGGAAAGCGTCTGCGTTTAGCGCGACAACGCGCAAGATACAAGCAAAAGGACGCCGCCAAAGCGGTTGGAGTCCATTTTAGCACGATGGCCAAGTACGAAGCCGGTATTCGTGAGCCTGACTTCGAAACGATCACCAAGCTTGCCCGGTTGTATGGCGTGTCTACGGAGTACCTCATGACTGGGGAAACCTCCTCTTCGGAGAACGAGATCGAACCCATGCAGCTCAGTGTGCTTGGCAATTATGTGCGTATCCCGATTTTGAAGTCGATGCGGGCAGGTGACGATCTCGCTTTCCTCGAGAAATTTGCAACGGAGTTCCTTTTTGTCGACTCTTCAGCATCATCTGGTTATACTGGCTTTGCAATTGAAGCTCAAGATACACGCATGCTCGGCGACCATATCCTTCCCGGAGATATCCTGATCATAAAAACGAGTCACGAACCCGCTCTGTCAGATATCTGTTATGTCTCTGTCAAGGGGGAAGATGGTATCCTCGGTCGCGTTCGATGCTTCGAGCATCTCTGCTGTATCTACTTCAGCAACCCGCAATTTGATGCAATTGTCTGTCGCGATATCGACGTGGATGTCCTTGGCATCGTAACAGAGGTCCGGCGCAAGATTCGCAAGTAATGACAGTGACCTAGGAAGCATAACTCTGCACGACCGGCACGATTACCGTGAAAGGCTGCACGTTTGCCGCGTAGCTCGGCATCGTGAACTGTACCACTACGACCATCGAAGGGGCATCCAGCGTCTCGTTAATCCCATACGCGCTGTTGACGTAGTGGTACGGGAAGATCGCGTTGCTCCAGTCGTAAAACTCCTCGTCCACAATCTGCGGTGCGACATGGAACGTCGAATTCGGCACCGGTTGGAGCGTGTTCGGATCAAGTCCGAGGTTGTTCGCCAGCGTCTCCCGGAAGGTCTGATCCGCCTCCGTCTGGTTAAAGATGGGCTGGCCG
Source organism: Alicyclobacillus sacchari (assembly GCF_004366795.1). Lineage (GTDB taxonomy): Bacteria > Bacillota > Bacilli > Alicyclobacillales > Alicyclobacillaceae > Alicyclobacillus > Alicyclobacillus sacchari. Next base: position 16,849 of record NZ_SORF01000020.1, read on the forward strand.
TTCGCCGTACTGGACGGCACCACATCCTCCACCGCGTCCTGGCTCGCGAGGAACATCGCATTCACGATACGGTGATACACCACCGTCTCCATCTCCAAGTTCAGCACCTGTT
>NZ_SORF01000021.1 GCF_004366795.1 Alicyclobacillus sacchari
TCTCAATCTCACATTCTACCAGAGAGGACGGAGATGGCTCATCTTTTATACCTCAAATGTGCCATCCCTTTTTACACAGCATACTGGACTCAACTTCGAATGTGCTGTAGAGGTGCAGACCCTTAGTAACGAGGTAACTATGCAACCCGTAAATCAGCACATTCTCCTCAATGGGCTTGTTCACGGTCAAATCACCTGCTAATCGTCGCAATTCCTCAACCGAGAGCACAGCACCATCTCGCATTAAACGACCATCGTTCAACTGATGCTTGGCATCTTGCGGATTGAACAAGAATGCCTTACTGTCCGGCTTGCTGACCGTTGACCTAAATACATCGGAAAAACCTTTTAGAGTAGGAATTGCCAACCGTTTTGTACCAATTTTTAACACCGCCTTTTTGAGTAATAACGAAGATCTACTAGAGGTATTTTTGAGTGCAGAAAAATGTCGCAAACGGATAAAAAAAGTGCTGGATTACAATGACTGATTGCATCGAAAAAACTGCAAGTGCTTTTGGGTTTCTAAGTCCATCTCAAAAAATCACAAAGTGCACCACACAAGTGCATAAAAAGAGAGAGCGCGGCGTGGTTTACCGGCTCTCCGTGGGTTACATCTGTTTTAATTTTGATCCCATTTTGGTTTGCACATCATGTATATTGAAATAGTGACTCTAGAATGTTGCTACAAAAGTGATTAGGGCATTTTCAACCGTTAATTTGTCCGACAGTTTTAGCGGTTTCTCTTACGTTCACAATCGAGTGACTTACCCCCTACTAGAAATTCATGTACACGTGTAACGGCACTACTGGGCGTGTTCTGTTCCCCTCTTCATCTACATCCGATTTCCTAGATGAGTACTTTGTCCTAATGACTTTGTAACCAAACCCCAAACCTGTATATAACTCATGAATGCGCTCGTTCTGACTGTTCAACACCATCGCTTTACCCCTGATGCTGGTCAACAACTGCGCGAGGTCTCGATGATCTTTCCACGCAAAGCTACCCTCGTAATAGTCTGTGCCATCATAATACGGTGGGTCTGCTAGGATTAGCGCATCTTCATGGTCGCGATACGCCCTGATGACCTTGCGGAAATCGCGATTCAGCAACTCTACTGACTGCAGACGCTTCGAGATTGCATAGAAGCGTTCACACTCTTTGTAATAGAATTTCCCGAAGTTGCGTCCATCAGAAGTATTCGTCCGAAACCCTGTTGTACCCCTGGAGGTGGCCAGAAAGCCTGCACGACTCAAGTAGTAGAATCTGGCCGCTTTCTCCACGGCATCGGCAGGGACGGGAGAGGATAACATTTCCCTATAGACTGCTTCGGAGTATGGCAACTTGGTGCATGCATGATATAACGCCAACGGGTCAGTCTGAATGACTGTAAAGAAGTTGACCACATCTTCGTGGATGTCGTTGTAGACTTCCTTCTTAACGGGAGCCTTTTGGAGCAATATGCTGGCCGTGTTACCGAATGGCTCAACATACACGCTATGTTCCGGCATCAGTTCGATGATTCGTCTGGCTAGTTTGTTCTTACCCCCGATGGAGGTAATGACTGAGCGATTACTTTGTTGCGTTGCGAAGTTGCTGTCTAGCTTCTCGTCGACCAGCTTACTGAACACTTCCGTGATGCTGTCGGTTTGATAGAGCTTCATTAGCGCTTCCAGCTTGCTTGTGGACATCCAGAAGGACAGTTTCTGTCGTTGTTCCTTGAACTTCTTCATAGACACCCCGTGATTCCTCAATACCCAACCATGTGGGTGATTATCTGTACCCCTGAAACGGCGACTGCTAGTGATACTAGTCGTTCCTCATTTGGGAGATAAATTCCGCCCGAAATTACCGGAAAAACAAGGCTCATGTCATACCGTTTCGAAGCCTCTGGCTCGGCAGATTTGGGCCGACTCACTGAAAGTGACGGGGTTTTGGCTCTTTGGACACCTGAAAATATGCCGCAGGTGTGCGGCGGTCATAAAGTATCCGTCGGACTTGCTTTTACTCAAGAATTTATACCCCGGATGAATCACGAACGGCCTTGCACATCAAGTTACACCGCTAAATGCCGATAAATCCTCGCCAATCTTGGACTGAAGTCATGTTGCACTGCTGAAATTGTATGACAAAAAATGACCGAAATCCAACTCCCGTTAACTGAGAGCAAACTCACAAATCATTTGGAGGCGGTGATGGGATTCTGGCGGAATTTGCACTGTAAGTGGTACTCCAGAATGAGAAAAATCCTTGTGCGCCAAGGACTTTGGGGAAGTTACTGTTTCTTGATGTCAGGTGGGACTGAACAACTCTCTCGCTGGCCAATTTATAAAACCGCCTGTAGTCCTTAGTACAGTGATCAGTATTGATCGTTAGTACTGATTTCATTCTACCTGTTCTATTGGAAACCCTATTTTATCCAACCTGTCTTATTGGGCCTACGGCTCCTTTTTATATAGTAATACCTATTTATTCTATTAGCGCCAACGCGAATCGGGGACACAAGGCAATCCAGCAACATTTCCGATAGACAGCGGGTACCACTATCCGAGTGATTTGAACCACTATCCGAGCACAAACAGGGAGCAAGGCGACTACCCTCACAGACCTAACCTCATCCAACCGTCTATAACCATGGTAACGAGCCAAAACAGAAAACTCAATCGGGTCACCGTACTGAATGATACAAAAGCACCTGTTCGTTTTCCTGTTGCCAATGCCACCAAATTAAACAGAACTAACAACCCCAGGCTTGCACCAACTCCAATGACAAATGTTACGATCATGAATTTTGTCATCGTGCCAAGCCCCCTTTGTTTTCTTCATGGCAGGGGTTCGACATCAAAATTCCAGCGCAAAAACCAGCAAACTCCCGTAGTTCGCGACCACAATTCTCCGCGCACTCCGCCTCCCAACGATATAACAGGTCATGTTGGTCTGGAGGCAAGAGTTCTTTCAATCGTTCATCCAGAGTGCTCTTGTTCAGTGGCTCCCCACCATCATTCCGTATGTGATCTTCATAAAAGTCATCGATCAAATTTTCGGCCAACAATTGCTTTCCGATACGGCACATGTCAATCCCTCCCGGAAACGTTTGTAAGACTTTACCTCTCGTTCCGGTAGGTCAGCAAGTAAAATGTGCGGCGATATGCCCAATTGGATGTCGTCGGAAGTATTATGCAGAGCAAAGGTACTTTCAGAGATGTGCGAGTACTTCCCTGGTTACGAATTCACTCTCGAAGAAGCAATACGACCTTGGACGCCTCCATGTGCCCAACGGCAAGCTAATTCGTGAGCCTACAGAGGCCACCAAGATGCCTTCTTAAGGTTGTTCAAACATCAAAGGCTCTCAAATGCCCGTAACGGCATTTGAGAGCCTTTGAGAGTGTGATTCTCACGTACGAACTCTCATATCCTCTGACTATGTTATTGTGGCCACTTAACGCCACTCGTGACACGACATACGATGTTCTGCGCGACTGGACGCAGGTACAAATATGCACCATTCCTTATGTCTATGCAGTTTGACCAACACACTCTTCTTCAGGATTCGCCCCCGTTAGCTGAACACGGGGAGGTATTGCTATAAAACATTTACTCCCCAACTAAATTAAAAAATTTCGCTTTACTTCACGGTTACATTGACATGCCAACTAACCTTTCCATCACCAACTGACACTTGATACGTTCCTGACTTATCGAATGTTGTTGTAAATGAAAAATCACCTTGCAAGTTAGTCGAAATTGTCTTGTTGTTTGTGTTAGGAAGTCCCAATACACTTAATTGAGCGTCTGGGGCACCCGCTCCATTTTGAAGCAGTAATTTGCCTGAAATCGTTACTTCTTGCCCAACATTCGCTGTGCTTGGTGTGGCAGTAATCTGTATCTTAGAAATATCTTTTTGCGTTGCCATGTTCCATGTATCCCCATCCCATGCCACGCCCATTAAAAGTCTTTGTTGCAAGAACAAGTCGGCATAATAAACGGGGACGTATGTTGTCTCTACACCACTGGCAGGGTCTTTCGCAACAAGTTTAGGTGCACGAATAAAATCATACTGATTACCATTGATGGAAAATTGCATTTGTCCCGTAGGGGCTGTCCCCGTTTGAGGTGCTCCGCTTACGTTCACATTCCATCCGCTCGGCGTAGAAGTAACATCAAGGGTGTTTCCATTCCAAGTTGTTTGAACACCGATAGATTTCAATGCCTGTTGTAAATAATACACAGGTAGCCAACTCGTTGGCTTGCCCGACCATGGGTCGTTCGACACAACATGTTTTGGATTTAGGGATGATTGTCCTGTTACTTGAATAGAAGTTGGAGCATACTCGACAGACGTATTTGCATGAGCCACAACGGGCATTAACACTTGAACTGAAACTGCCCCAAAAGCAATAAGTCCCGTTAGTCCTGCCTTATATTTCATAACACTTCTCCGTCCTTTCAATTCTTGTTGTCAATTAACGATGTTCAAGAATATAGACGAAGCCTTCAAAAGAAACGTGACATGTTCGATTGAGGTATATTCTGGATAGTCGCTTCTTGAAGATTCCTGCTTCGTTTGTCCGTGATCTTGAAAAATACTGCTTCGTTAACCGAATAACATCAACACACAGAAAATGCATATTTATTCATTACGTCCGCACACCCAACGTCTACGTTTCAAGATCTAAACGATGGATGTGTCCTGACGTTCTTCCTTGATTATACAGTATTTTTAGTTCCAACAATGCCCGCCCATCAACTACTCATCGTTACAACTATACACTCAACAAATTCAATGGATTTGCCGCCGTTATCCACTACCGAGTCACAAATTTTGATCACGAGCAAGATGAAAGCTTATCTGAGCTCAAAATGCGCCGCACAAAAGCCCAGGCAACGATTCGCCTGAGCTCTCAAAGAAGATATATGTGGAGTGATATCAGGAGCTTGTTCCCATCAAAAAATCCTCTGCTTTTTTCCCGCCTCCATCCCGCATTCAACCGTCCTCAATTGTGAACAGTGATAATAAAGTCTCGCAAGCAGTTCCCTTTTTTCTCGCCTTTACCCTTCTTTTTCCTGTCAAAACTTTATTCTTGGAATAATAAAGGGCTGACACTAAAGTCGGGAAAAGGGCTTGTAGGGCAAGGATTTCTCCGTTTTGCCTCACGCCGTTTTCCCGCTTGTATCAGGTGTTTATTTGGGCTGGATCAGATGATTATTCGAGTTTGCGAGAGAATTTTATTTACCTACATAGTAAGACTGGGTACAGGGGTTAGGGTCAAGGAACTGAAAACTAAATCCCCTTTCCGCCTAAACGGAGTTTAATTCACTCCACTACACAGATAAGGGTTGATGCGCGGGTCGGGAATGCGTCTCACGGTGACTTATCCCCCAACGCCCATGAATTCCTATTCTTTCTTGAACTTGGCAGAACCGTGACCGAAATGTTCCGATAAGGGTTCATCACATTCGTGAATGACTTCATCAGTTTCTTTGTCAACTACCTTTTCAAAATAACGATCATTTTCTCGGTCGATGATTCTATGCTTGAAAACCCATTTCTTCTTGACTTTAAACAACTCATCCCCACTGATAAATTCTCGTATGGGTTTTTTTCTACCTTTGACCTTCACCTTACCCTCTACTTGATCGTGTAGTGACAGAGTTTCGGTAAACGATAGTCTATAATCGATGTTCGTAGAACCACAATAGGTACACGCCGAAAAATCCGCATGTACGTCTTCGGTGTTTAGAATTTCCCCACAATCTCTGCATTGAACAATTCTGCTCATGGTGATCACCTCTTTTTAACCCAATAGGACAATCATAACACGCGGCTTGCTCCGAATTGGACTGGTCTTAGTCCGACTCGACAGTTTTTTACAGGAAATTACATCGAACACGTCGAAAATGTCTAAAACTAACGAGCGGCGGTGTTCGGAATGGCAATCAATTATAGAAGAAGAACAGATGGCGACGAGACGTAGAATAGACTCAAGGAATGGGTCAAAGGGCAAAAGTCGGCAGAGAGGCTGTCAGGTCACATACTTCAATCTGAGGGATTCAGTTCGATTGATCCGTCACACCCTTTAGGGGGCAGAGACGGAGGTAAGGACTTCCTTTGCTTGAAAGAGGGATTCAAATGGGTTGGAGCAGTTTATTTTCCCAGAGGACAGCAATCCTTTAACGCCATCAAAACGAAGTTTCAAGCAGATTTCGACGGTGTAATAAAGAATCAAGCTGACGCTTTTGTGTTTGTAACCAACCAAGAGTTAAGCGTATCTGAACGCAAGGAACTCATGACGCTCCACTTGGACTACAGGATTGAAGTCCACCATTTGGAGCGTATTGTAAATATCCTGAATACCCCGTCTAACTATGGAGTTCGGTTGGAATTCTTAGATATCGAAATCACGCCAGAAGAGCAACTCGCGTATTTTGCGGAACGTGACAAAACCTTTCTCGCAATGATGGAGAAGTTTGATAAGTTTACGGAAGCTCGGATGATGAGACACGATGACGAAGAGTGCGAAGGTAGAACCGTCGAAGAAATTAGCGGTGCTATTACAGAACTGTTGGACAAAATATGGTACGACAGACACCTCAGTTTGAAATATAGAGTAAGAACGGGTCAGGAAACAGTCGATCCAGAGATATGGAAGGGTGCCTTAAAATCTGCAAGAGCAGTTGTACGAAGATACGGGAGAGAAAACCTTGGTCCGTGGACTGACTTCGAATGGGGCATGTTAAACGGAAAGCTGTCAGCATTACGATGGGTTCTCGGAGATGACTGGGATATGTTAGATACATAGAGTAAATGATCGAAATGGTGGAGATTTTTCGTTGGCTTAGATTCGGCGTTCATTATCCCTTGTCACAAACATACTCACCCACCAAATCTTAATTTAAAATACAGACTTCGCATGCTACTCCGAACATGGGATTGACACAAATAGATGTAATCATGATACGATTGATATCGCCCTTCGATATCATATTTCGATAATGGAGTGAGTATCATCGAGGATCGAGTGCTTAGAAAGCTGTTCTTGGGGTTCATACAAATTCACATCTTGCACCACGCGAACATGGAACCCATTTACGGACTGTGGATGTTGGAAGAGCTTAGTCACCACGGATATAGCATGAGTGCTGGTACGCTCTACCCCCTGTTACGCACCATGGAAAAGGAGGGGCTTTTGCTTAGAGAAGATCGGCTTGTGGAAGGGAAAATCAGAAAATACTACAGCACGACACCGCTTGGAGCAGAAGTCCTTGTTGAAGCCAGAAAAAAGGCATACGAACTGTTCAAAGAGATCAAAGATTAGGGAGCATATGGAGGGATAAGTGGTGTCCGTTGAAGCGGTTATTCTTGTAGTAATTGTTCTCGCATTTGCGTGGAGTATCGGTGCCCACTATACAGGTGCATGCATGGGTATGCCTTATGGGTCGGGTTCAATTAAGCTCGTGCCAGCCCTGGTTTTGATGGCTATTCTGGCACTTATCGGCGCAGTGTTCGCAAGTCACCGTGTCGAATCTACTGTGGGGCTGAACATTGTGAGTGCATCTAAAGTGACGGTTGTTGGAGCACTGGTGATTATCATTGCGGCTTTTGTGTTAACCACCATATATACAGCGATAAAAATCCCCACTTCCACGATTCAAATTCTCGTTTTTTGCGTGGTTGGCATGGCTTTGGGTGCAGGTATTCAAGTCCATTGGCTAACTATCTTGAAGCTGGCAATTATTTGGGTAGTCGCACCACCCATTGCTTTCTTTCTTGGCTACCTGTTCACTCATGGATTAGACCGCATTGTAGGGTTCCAACCGAGTCAGCGTGACAAGCAAATGGCTGTCATTCGTACACTGAGCATGATTCTTGTTACGGTCGGCGCGGTAGCTTCGTTTGTCATGGGAGCTAACGATGTATCTAACGCAACGGGAGTCTTTATCATGACGCATCTGTTCAATGTATGGATTGCTGGTTTAATCGGTGGGATTGGGTTATTGATTGGTGTTCTTACGTGGGGTAAGCCCCTGTTGAAAAAAGTTGCGTTCGACGTTGTGCATGTAGACCTTTCGATGGCAAGTGCGGCGCAGTTGGTTCAGGCTGTTGTCGTGTTCTTAGCAGTCGCTTTCGGTTTCTTCACGTCAATGAATCAAGCCCTCGTTGGTGCTATGATGGGCGCAGGCATAGCGCGAGGAAATGGGACGATTCAGTGGAAGGCGATCTCAAATATCGTTAAGGGATGGATTATTGCTCCAATCTCAGGTATTGTCATTACATTTTTGCTTGCGAAACTGTCTGGGATTTGGTTTACGCTTTAACAAACGCATACACTGTTTGGAGGATAGACCATGACTGAATTCATAAAACCTGTTGATTTGCAGGAAAGGCTTAATTCGGATGATCGACCTTTAGTCATTGATGTCCGTTCGTCAGATGAATACAACGAAGGACATGTCCCAGGAGCCGTCAACATACCGATTGACGACTTGCCCAATCGGCTCTCTGAAGTTCCAAAAGAACGGCAGATTGTCTCTTATTGCAACATGCATCATCGCGGGAATTCACGCGGAGAGCGAGCCGCCCAATACCTTCGAGAGAATGGCTTTAAAGCAATCGCCATTGACGGTGGATTTGTTGATTGGAATAAAACTGGGCTACCTGTAGAACGCGGATGAAATTAACCTATTGTGTAATAAACCACGGGTTTATACCCGTGGTTGTTAGTATTCATAATGGAATAATGTATCGCACAGCCGTGCCATAACAACGATCACGTTTGGTAGTTCCTTCGTCTTTTTCAACACTCAATCATGGCAACATCCACAACCACATGCATCCTCTTTACCACGCGCTTCTTGTACTGCTTCCCAACCTTCTTTGACGACATAATACACAAGTGCCAGTGCCGCGATAGCGTCAATCCACCACCAACCGAGCAATGCCGTTAATATCACACCCGCCAATAAAATCCACGACATATAAGCACATACCATACTACATGATCCATCTGAACGAAGTGCCTTACTACCAATTTCGGATCCAATGCGTTTTTTCGTCCGTGACAAATACGGCATGATAATGCCAGAAGCAATCGCCAAACCGATGCCTGTGAAACTCGTTTCTGCTCCTTGGTGTGTAAATAGCTTAACCAGCGACACCACAACGATATAAGCCGCCAGACATAAGAGGGCAATCCCAACTACCCATGAAGATGTCTTCTCTGCCCGTTTTACCCGTGCAAGACTCGCCCCGCGTGCTTCAATGGTCAAGCGCCATAACAATACACCGCCCGCGACAAGTTCAATGATGCTATCAGCACCAAAGGCAGTGAGTGCAATTGAATGTGCAACAATCCCTGATCCGATTGCCACTACAGCTTCAATCACCATCCAGATGATCGATACAATTTCGATATTTACGCCTTTGCGAACTGATGTCGTATGCGAACCAGCTTGAGCAGTAGCCACAATTCTCGCCCCCTTTATTCATCGTTTGAGCAGTAATTCACGCAATCAGCAATACGCTGTGCATTATCCGCCACCACTTCATCGGCAACATTCAACAAATGTAATATCTTTTCATCAGCAATACGGTAGTACACATGTCGCCACTCTTGGCGATTCAGCACCAGTCCACAATCCTTCAAACAAGCCAAGTGGTTAGATACATTGCTTTGTGAAAGACCTGTTTCCGCGCTCAACGTGCTAACAGTTTTCTCCCCTTGCCGAAGTGCCAAAAGTAATGCCAAACGTGAAGGGTCAGCCAATCCGCGAAAAAACTTGGCTCTGACGGATAATGCGGTGTCAATCGTCGCGCTCACATCTCTCACCTCACATCATCATTTCATGACTTAATGATATGAAAACACCACTCATTTTGCAATGGGCTGATAACATGCCGATTACCTTTACTACATTTCAACCATCCTCAAGGTTATCGCTATTCCACAATCGTCACTCGCCGAGTATTACGCTTGCCATGAATATGAAGTGGAAAACAGATGGAATACCACTTGCAGACTACATAACCGTATGGTTATATTGTTTACCGAGGTGATTATATGGAATTTGACCAACTTGCAGAGGCGTTGAAGGCTCTCGGCGATCCAACTCGTTTAAAGATTGTCGCCCTCCTTCAGACTCGTGACTGCTGTGTGTGTGAACTTGTTCCGATGTTCGGGATTTCACAACCAGCCATATCGAAACACATGAGTCGTTTGAAGACTTCGGGTCTGGTTAAGGAGACGCGAAAAGGCATGTGGGTGTTTTATTCCTTGAACAGAGAACGTTTGAATGAAATTGGGTTGTCTCTTGCGAATCTGCCCGATTTGTCCGAAGAACTACGGCAACTGGAACAAAAAGGTATGCTCGTACAGTGTGAATAAGGGGCGTGTGAAACAATTGGTTAAGCGGTTATCTTTTCTCGACCGTTACCTCACTATCTGGATTTTTGCGGCGATGGTGATCGGGATTGGTTTGGGGTATGTAGCCCCTCATTTCGTAAACGGACTAAATCAATTGCAAGTCGGAACCACATCCATTCCCATTGCCATTGGCTTAATTCTGATGATGTATCCGCCACTTGCGAAGGTACGGTATGAAGAGATCGGTCAGGTGTTTCGAAACGGTAAAATCTTAGGGCTTTCTCTCCTCCAAAACTGGGTCATCGGACCTGTTTTAATGTTCGTTCTTGCCCTGGTGTTCCTTCGTGGATATCCAGAATACATGGTTGGTCTGATTATGATTGGTCTGGCGCGTTGTATCGCGATGGTCATTGTCTGGAACGATCTTTCTAAAGGCAATGCCGAATACGCGGCGGGTCTCGTAGCGTTTAACTCCATCTTTCAAGTCCTGTTTTATTCAGTTTATGCCTACATTTTCGTAACGATCGTTCCGCAATGGCTCGGATTTCACAGCATTGTCATTCACATTACCATCGCCGAAGTAGCAAAGAGTGTGTTCATCTACTTAGGCATCCCGTTCTTATCGGGTGCGATTACCCGTTACATCTTCGTCAAAGCAAAGGGGCGTTCGTGGTACGAGAAGAACTTCGTACCAAAAATCAGCCCGATTACACTCATTGCACTGTTATTTACCATCATTGTTATGTTCTCTCTCAAAGGGAACTTGATTCTTCGCTTACCAATGGACGTCGTTCGAATTGCGATTCCGCTCCTTATCTACTTTGTTGTCATGTTCCTGGTGTCGTTCTTCATGGGTAAACGTGCTGGAGCCGACTATTCGGTGACTTGTACCCTATCATTCACAGCGGCAAGCAACAACTTTGAACTTGCCATCGCTGTTGCCGTAGGTGTGTTTGGCATCAATTCAGGAGCCGCCTTTGCCGCAGTCATCGGTCCTTTAGTGGAAGTGCCTGTGATGATTGCACTGGTGAACGTCGCACTCAAGTTCCAACAGAGATATTTTCAAAAGGCAACAGCCTAAACGGAGGGAATTCTCATGACAAACAAACCGTTCATTTATTTCTTGTGCACGGGCAACTCATGCCGAAGCCAAATGGCAGAAGGTTGGGCAAGACATCTCGGTGGGGATAAGATTGAGGTTTACAGTGCAGGAATTGAAACACATGGTCTCAATCCAAGAGCCGTCTCTGCGATGAAGGATGCGGGTGTGGACATCTCCCATCACACGTCCGATTTAATTGACCCTGAGATTCTGAACAAAGCCGACTATGTAATCACCCTTTGTGGTGATGCCAACGACAAATGTCCCGTCACTCCACCACACGTCAATCGCTTGCACTGGGGATTTGAAGACCCTGCGAAAGCAACGGGGTCTGAAGAGGAAATTACCGCGAAGTTTCATGAAGTGCGGGATGCCATTAAAGAGCGCATTGCAAAATTCTTGGAGGAGGAAATCAACCGATGACCATTAAACGCATGCACGTTGCCGTGAATTGCACCGATTTGGAAGCATCCTTGAAGTTCTACCGTGCCTTTTTTGGCGCAGAACCAACCAAGGTCAAGGATAACTACGCCAAGTTTGAACTTGATGAACCAGCCCTTCACTTTTCCTTAAATGTTCGTCCATTCGAGAAAAACGGTGTACTCAATCACTTGGGTTTTCAAGTCAACAATACCGAAGAAGTTTTGGCGATGGGCGAACGCCTACGTCAGAACAATTTAGTGTTGATCGACGAAATGAATACCACCTGTTGTTACGCCGTTCAAGACAAAGTGTGGGTGTATGACCCTGACGGAAACGCATGGGAAATCTTCTATACGAAAGAGGACAGTGAGCTTGAAAGTGCAGAAGACGCTCGCCATAACCTTGCCCTTTGCTGTGCACCACCCGCACAACCGAGCTTTATTCAAATTGACGTTCCCTCAAAAAGCAAGTAACGGGAGTGGAGAAACATGCGACAAGTCGTTGTCGTTGGAACTGGACCTGCAGGACTGACTGCCGCGATATATCTTGCGCGGGCAAACCTGAACCCACTCGTCATTGAAGGCAATGAACCAGGTGGTCAGCTAACACTCACTACTGAGGTCGAGAACTTCCCTGGCTTCCCAGATGGTATTATAGGTCCCGAACTGATGGAAAACATGCGGAAGCAAGCAGAAAAGTTCGGAGCAGAATTTGTTCGTGGGTGGGTAAACAAAGTAGACCTTTTAGGGGATGTATTTAAACTTCACGTCGATGGAACGGATGAGTTGGAAACTAAGACCCTGATCATCTCAACAGGAGCCTCCGCGAAAATGCTTGGTATCCCAGGTGAGATCGAAAACGTGGGGCACGGAGTCAGCACTTGCGCTACATGTGATGGGTTCTTCTTTAGAGGGAAGAAAATCATTGTGGTCGGTGGTGGAGATTCAGCGATGGAAGAGGCAATCTTCTTGACGAAATTCGCGTCAGAAGTTCGCATCGTCCACCGCCGCAACGAACTGCGTGCATCGAAAATCATGCAGGATCGTGCACGCAACAATCCCAAAATCAGATGGAGCTTAGATTGCAAGCCTGTCGAAGTCGTATCGGAAGCCAATCGCGTGACGGGGCTGAAAGTCCAGCGCAACGAAACGGGTATTTCAGAGATTCTTGAGACGGACGGAATATTTGTTGCCATTGGACACAAGCCCAATACCTCCTTTTTGAACGGTCAGATTGAAACCGACGACCTCGGATACATTGTTGTGAAACCTGGGACAACCGAAACCAATATTCCTGGTGTCTTCGCCTGCGGCGACGTACAAGATCACAAGTTTCGACAAGCCATTACCGCCGCTGGTTCAGGGTGCATGGCGGCGTTGGAGTGTGAGCGGTATTTAGAGAACATTGGGGTACATGAAGGGAGTGCGGTATGATGCAGATCACAGACGCAGGAAAAAGATTTATCGATGGTTTGTTAAAAGAACATCAGTCCGAAGGCATACGAGTCATATTTGCTGGTGCGGGCTGTTGTGGTCCGAAACTCGGTTTGTCACTCGATGAACCACATGACGATGATATCGTCGGAATCGTCAATGGCATCAAAGTTGCCATCGAAAACCGTGTCGTTCCGCATACACAAGCTGTTACGTTAGATTTTCAAAGTACGGACGCTGGATCAGGGCTTGTGCTGGTTGGACAAAGCAGTTGTTAAGTTCCCTCTTAATACAAATGCGCCTCGCTTATTCCAGAGGAGGCGCATTTCATTTTGGGTATTTTACCCTTGGGATTTCAATGCATACCTGACTCCCGCCAAGCCTCGCACCATAGGTTAAAGTAAATGGATTAGACCGTCTGCAGGATTTCCCGTAGCCCGAACATCACCTTTTTAGCAACATGACGAATACCCCAACCAAGCAAATCCCCGCGCCAATCCATTCGCTCAGATCAGGAATCTTTCTATCGACAAGCCAGCCCCAAAGTACAGCCATCACGATAAAGATACCACCGTAAGCGGCGTAAGTCTTACCAAACGAGAACTCCTGGCGAGTTGCAACTCCCCCATACACAACCATAATAACTGCTCCCAGTATTCCAACCCAAAGTGGTTTCCCGTTCCGCAACCATTGCCAGATAAGATATCCACCACCAATTTCAGCCAACCTCGCCATGACAAACAGATCCATCGCTTTAAATAGCATCAAAATTCATACCCCTTGTTCTCATTTAATGTGTATGCCTATAACTATCAACACTCACCCCGCCTTCTCAACCTTACAAGTGACAACTAACGTTAGAAAACCATTGTGCTAACGTCCCAATTTTAGATCTGGAATGTAGTTCACGAAAGCTAATTAAGGAGACAAGTGCCCGATATCCACAATTCTGGAAATCAGTTTCGCAATTTCTTTGTTATCCCCGCCAAATCCTGCCCGCAACTGGATTTTGTAGACCGTCAGGCTCACCCCCTCACTTTCAAGTTCACTAATCGCCCATTTGATTTTTCTGATCCGATATGAATTGATGTCCTCCGTGACCTGCTGGATAAATTGCCGTGTTCTCCCAAGCTTCCGATTATCAAACCATCGCCTTACACCAATTTCTTGCCGAATGGTTGCGGGTAAAACTCGAATTGGTTTTCCTTCCCGATTCAAAATAGATTCAACTGCTTGTTTCGCCAGAGCCAAACACTCTTCGTCCCTCTTCGCCCAGTCAATCACTGGGGAACGCTTCTTCCTTTTCCGAACCCGTGGCGTTACCTGGTCGTACCACTCTCTATCGTGCTTATATATCCAGGTGTGTAGCCCTTTCCCAATCTCCTTTAGTTGACTTCGATTCAATCCTGGGTTCTCCTCGATAATCTTTAACCATGCTTTTCGCCGCTGTTCAAGATCAAACGAGGGGGTGTGGTTCACCCGTGCCGTAATTTTTCCCGTTGCAGATTGTTCATGAAAAAACTCGTCTGCGCTGACTCCAAGGAACTGCAAAACCAGAAGGTGCCGTAGCGGGCTACGATTCTTTGCGTTGTTCCGAACGAATAGTCTCAACCAATTCGCCTGCTGATTCAAATCCACATTACTTTGCATCAAGTTTAGATAGTCAGCAGGATAGAAGCGAAGGAACTCGTCTACGAAATCCTGGATACGGATGAAGCCTTTCGCCGAAGCAAGCCTCCTCTCCCGCAATCGGTCAATGTAAAAATGAACTACATCGGACAGTTCCTTCTTCTTGTAAGCACTATTCATCAGAAATATCACGTTCCATATGTATTGGAGATTCAGTTCCTTAATTTGTTCGTCATATGTATCATCCTCAACGTCAGCACTACACATATCACTGTCAGCGCACCAATAGTCTGCATACTTCTCTGTTGATGGCACGATTGTGCTTTTCAGCGATACCCCATGTTTCGGGCAATACAGCACACCTGGAACTTGAAAAAGTCTCCGCCAAAAACTCTCTCCATACTCTTCGATATCCTCCGAATAACACTTGGAACAATACCTAAGTCGGCTATATGGCTTCACCTTCCCGCCGCTGAATCCCAAAATATTCTCGATACTCTTACCACAGCCATCGACCATCATGCTGTGGATACTGTCCGAACGCTCTTTAGAAAGAAAGGCGGTGTAGAACGGGAACATGGTGTGATTCCATATCAGTTCATTGACTGTAATTTTGGAATAAGGAGGCATATTCTCCCGTAGACTCTCAAGATACTGCGGGAAGAATATTGAAGTAAGCATCTTACTCTCTCCGTACACGTCTTTCAAAAATGCTCTTCTGCTCACCATCCCGCACATGCGTTTGTATCGCGCGAGGACGGAATAAAGTAATTCGTCGCTGTAGATTTGCGGGATAAAATTCATCATAGCTTGCCACCCTCTGTCCACACTTTCATGTCGTCAATGTATCCCTCACGCTCCAGAACAGTCTCAGGGGCAACATTTTCTTGCTTCGCTACCCGAAAGAACCTTCTCAAATCTCCATCCCTGTAATCAACGTTTCTCTTTGGTTTCTCTATAATTGGGGGTGGGTTCGTTGCTTTCGTTTCCTTTTTCGCACCGTTCGTCCTCTTTTGAACTGGCGGTGTGGGATGTGGTGATGATGCCCGTTCCTTCGCATCCAGTATTCTCAGATCATCAAATTGGGCAATTTTATAAGGATTACCCGTCTTCAACGCATCGAGCATGGGTTTCATGAGCCTGAAGTGATCCTTGGCAACCCTTCTTATGATTTCGGGAGTAATCACCTCGAAGCCACGCTCAATAGAGAACTGTTGGGCATAGAGGTATAGCTTTATCACCAAATCCGATATCCCCTGTGTTTCTTCAAATATTGCCGAAACCAGTTCATCAGAAAGCGGAGTATAGTTCCTCAACCACTGGTAACGCCAGATCCCCTCCAAAAACAAGCGAAAAGTTTTATCGTTTTTCATTGCATTCCATAAGATTTCCTTATTACCTGTAAGCCGACGTGCGATACGAAATTCACCTTCAAAGAGCGCATACGAGGAAGGGGTGCCTATAAGCAAGATGCTTAATCCGCCGTTAATCAGCGACACGAGAAAATCAACGAGTTGACTACCACCTCGCTTGGAGAGGAATTGCGATTCATCCAGAACTAAAAGTCCCAACCCGACGTTCCTGCTGGATTGTGCGATGTAGGGAACCATTGCATCGACCGAAAGGTTCCTGGAGACCAGTTTCTTCAGGTTATTCGTACCTAAGATTTCGTCCAACTGGGTAAAATACTGCAGGCACAATGCTTTCACACTCGAATTGTAAGGGGTTTCTAATTTCATCCACACCAATTGGATCTGATCGAAACGCTGTTGCTCATACTCATTGTGAATGATAACCTGCGGAATGTGGCTGAGAACGCGA
>NZ_SORF01000022.1 GCF_004366795.1 Alicyclobacillus sacchari
CATCCACGGGAGGTGAGGATATGGCATGCCGCCATTCGGATTGTATAGCCAAGCGAAATACTTGGATGCATGGAACAAAGCATGCAATGAAACGTGGCGATGAACTTCGCCATCTCATCTTCATCGGATACAAGTTGGATTGGTCTCTTCACGTGGAAGAACGGGAGTTTCAACGCGCGATTCCAGCCTGGCAATCCAGCCAAGCCTTTGAGAACGGCGATTGTATCCACTTTACTTGTATCCACAACGAAGAGAAGACGATGAGCAAATGGCTCTGGTTGGGCTACGCGAAAGTGGCTCCGGGCGTGTATCGCCCTCTCCATTTGGTTATTGTCTCAAATGGTCACAATAAGCGGCTAACTGTCGCAACCGTGTATGATCCGTCCCAAACATCGCACATGTGGGATGAGACCTATACGGTGCGATTGTGTTGGAAACATGCCAACACGTGATCATCGTTCGGGTAGAATGGGTGATGCAGAAAGGAGCCTGATCCGAATGCGCCACCCCAATGCGAACGATATCGCGTTCAAACACCGCCTCGGCGAGGAGGTATGGAACGTGCTTGAACTCAAAGCTCGACTGTGGACACACGGAAATACGGAAGAACTGCTTCGACGCGCGGTTGCGTCGTACCAAGAACCGATTGAACTAGAACATTCCGCCTGTTGCTCCCGCTGCGGACAGCCGGCAATCGAACGCTTGGATACCTTTGAAACAAACAACGGAGTCACCATTGATGGTGTGCCTACGCTCGTTTGCGAGCACTGCGGGAACCGTTCGTGGGACTTATTGCTCGTGGGTAAGCTCGAAGAGATGGTTCTGGAGCATCCAACCGGGACAAAGACCACGCTCGACAAGATGTTGACGCTCTGACGTTCTAAAGGTTCCATCCCCACCCGCCAACCGGGGGTTCATCACCCTCGGGCGGCGGGTCCCGTGGGTGACTTCATCCACGGAGGGATATGCATGCTAAAACTCAAACAATACGCCGGATGGCTCGCCATCGCGACCTGCTTGATCAGTTTGCTCATGCTTCGCTTCGCACCGCCCGTTCTCACAGGCTGGATCGAAGTCGTTGTAGCCCCTGGGCAAACGTTGTGGTCGCTTGCTGAGCAATGTCCGGCCAATCCATGGGATGTGGTAAATGCCATTGCGGTACACAACCACATCTCCTTGGACCAAACCCTGCAACCAGGCGAAGTCTTGGAAGTGCCGACGAAAATGTCGCCCTTCTGGACTCGGCTGGTTTTTTAACTTAAAGGAGGGAATCACGTATGAAGGCAACGTTTTCGAATATCGATCTGGAAAAGTTGTTACGTCAGCTATTACGCGTCGTTCCAAATACGACGAACAAGGTTGTTCTCAAGCACGTCCTCATCGAGGCGAAACGAGAACAAGATCGTGTGGACTTTTATGTGACCAGCGAAGACATGTCGTTTCGGCGCACGCTCTTCGTCGAAGCCACTTCTACCAGCGTGCAAATCGACGAATCAGGCTCGTGTCTACTTCCGGCTAAAGAAGTGCACGAAATCATCAAACGTGCCAACGGTCCCGTCACGCTGGAAACCCAGAAAGAGCGTACGGTCATGATGTTCGGCAAGACCAAGTATGATCTTGCCGGACTGAATCCGCATCTCTTTACACCATACGGCAACACCGATGAACAGGTGACACAAGCACAGGTACTCGCGCCGAATCTCCACCGCTTGATTCGACGCACGAGCTACGCGGCCGCCAAGAATCTGGTGCGCCCGATTCTCACTGGTGTGAACTTGGCCGTGGTAGACGGAGACTTGTCGGCCATCGCGACCGATGCCCTTCGCTTGGCGCAATTCACTGTGCCCTGCGAGGAGGTTTCCGGCGAAAACCGGCAGCTGGTCATTCCAGCGGCTTTGCTCGACACGTTGGCCGCGGCGTTGCCTGCATCGGATGACGATGAAGAAGTCACCTTCACGCTTGGCACCTCGTCATGCACGGTGTCGTGGGGAGATGATGCCTTTCACATGGCGCTTCGAGGCCTTGAAGGTACGTACCCGAATACCGCTCGACTGATTCCAGAACGCACGGCACATTGCATCGTAATCGAGCGTCAAGGGCTGCTTACGGCATGTGAACGCGTGGCAATTTTATCCGAGGCCGATCAGCAACGAGCCGAGTTTCGATTTACACCATCCGGTCTCACCGTGTCAGCCACGTCCACGCAATACGGTTACGCCGAGGAAACCCTGGAGACGATCCAAGGCACGAAAGATCCAGTGGAACTTTTGTGTAATGTCCATTACTGGATTGCGGCGCTCAAAGCGATGGAAGGTGTGCAAAAGGTGGAAATCGGCCTAAATGGATCGATGCATCCGTGCCTGTTGCGTCCCGTGGATGAATCCGGGACAAGTCTAATCGCCACGGTTGCTCGCTCTTCTGCGACGACGGAGAATCAGCGGCAAGTCAGCTGAGCGTTTCACCTAAACTCGCTGCACCCACCGAACATTGGAAGGGAGGAAGTCCCCTCATCATCATCAGAGGGGACTCCCTCTTTGGTGATGATGCGGGAAGCGATACATGAACGAAAAGGTGAAAGTAGCCATGGAGCGCTTGGAGCAAGGACTGGAAACACTTCTCGATACAGAGGAATGGCGCAAATTTCTTCAGTTCCAAGCGACATTTCATAAGTACAGCTTCGCCAACACATTGCTCATTTCGATTCAACAGCCCAATGCTACATGGGTAGCGGGTTACAATCGATGGAAGGCACTTGGCCGTTTTGTCAAAAAAGGCGAGCACGGCATTGAGATATTCGCGCCGTTGCTCAAGAAACAAACGAACAAGGCCGATCCGACCAAGGAGGAATCCGGTGAAACGCCACAGGAGGAAGAGAACAAGCGTATCCTCTACGGCTACCGCGTCGTGTACGTGTTCGATGTGTCGCAGACGGATGGCAAGCCGTTGCCAAGCGTTGAGAGTCCAAAAATTCTTACGGGTGAGAGCCACCTGTATACCAAGCTGCAACAGGCATGCCCGTTCCCCGTGGATGAAGTGGGATCACTAGGTGGAGCGAATGGGAAATTCAACTTGTTCACTCACCAGATTGAGATCGTCCACGCATTACCCGTTGCACACAAAGCGAAAACACTGATTCACGAATGGGCACACGGGCTATTGCACAGCAATGGTCCTGTTGATGCTATGAGAAAACCATTCATCGAACTGGAGGCAGAATCCACCGCATTCGTCGTTGCGCAAGCACTTGGGCTCGACACCTCGGACTACTCGTTCAGCTACATCGCCGGATGGAGTGGGAAGGACGCACTGGCTGCTCTCAAGGCGTGCGGCACGAGGATACAGCAGGCGGCGGATCAAATCCTAAAGGCCTTGGAAGATCAATCGTATGATTCAAAAAAAGCCATGTAATTTACTCGACAGGAGGA
Source organism: Alicyclobacillus sacchari (assembly GCF_004366795.1). Taxonomy (GTDB): domain Bacteria; phylum Bacillota; class Bacilli; order Alicyclobacillales; family Alicyclobacillaceae; genus Alicyclobacillus; species Alicyclobacillus sacchari. Next base: position 3,426 of record NZ_SORF01000022.1, read on the forward strand.
TCGTCCATGTATACGTCCCTTCTTGTGTTCTGTACAATGAAGGCGGAGGGATGGCGTATGTCCGACCCATCAACCGCTCAGAAAATATCCGAATTTGTACACCGTCTTCGTACCAGAAGACAAGTTTTGGTCAACCAGTTGAACTTACGAGAAATGCAAGATAGCAGACAATTCCTTCAAGGCGAACTAAGTGCGATTGATACCATTCTGCAAGAAATGATTGAGGAGTTTGCCCTTTCATCAGCGTTGTCAACTGCAGAGGATATCCCTGAAGAAGCATGGCTACATGCTTTGGCTCGAAATCCGGCCTTCGAGTTCTTGGACGATCCGAGTGAAGATCTATACACCGTAGAAGATGGGAAGCCGATTCCTTATGAAGATGAAACATAAAATTGTGCTCCTCCCATTTCCATTTGATGACCTACAGTCGCACAAAGTAAGGCCAGCCCTGTGTCTCACCGAACCAATAAGTGCCCATGACCATGTAGTGGTTGCATTCATCAGCAGTCAAGTTCCATTGCATCCACTTCCAACCGACATCGTCTTACATGCGGCAACGGATACATTCACACTAACAGGCTTGAAGGTTTCGTCCGTGATTCGGTTACATCGGATGGTAAGCATAACGACAAAAATCATCCGGTATGAGTTGGGACACATCTCAGACGAAACCCGTGATCTCGTAGCGAGTAAACTGATTCAGCTATTTGACATTCAACATCATTTGCAATAACACATCGCCTTTGCACCAAACCCGAATCACGCGGGGATACACTTACCCATCCCCCGTGACATCGGGGATGGGCAAAGGAGCGAATCGATTATGGATATATACGAAAAGGCTGTTGAGAAACTTACGACGGAGATGGCTGCCAACGAAAAACATCCCTACGTTCAAATGATTGGGCAATACTTGTTGGCGTACCTCGAAAAGAAACCAGAACACGCAGAAAGGATACTTGCCGAAGGCAAGACCATCCTCAAGAGTCTCGACGCGATGCGTCGGTATGCGGAAACCAAGCGCGTGGGCAATGTGGCCGTGATTTCGGACGCGGACGGATACGGCATCGTCCTCCGATACTTCGATTGCTGGGACGGTGAGCCGTTTGACATTCCACCCGAGCCACAACCACTTGCGCAAATTGCCACACCAACACGCGCGGCAACCGCGAAATCCACGACAACAGCCAAACATTCGCATGCTCCGGCTGTGACGCAACTTTCGCTCTTCGACGATGCGGAAGGGGGCGAGGCGCTGTGAGCCACGACTTCTTCGCGCATTTTCCGACACAACCTAGTCAAGCGCTTATCGACTATGCACGTGACGTCGCGTTTCTCCAAAGTCGGTACCTCTTTGTTTGGCGCGACGGGAAGGTGCAAATGGCATATTGCACGCATTGCAGGGAAACGTATCCGCTCGGTGTCGGAAAGGACGCCTTTCGTCACAACGACCAGGCGGTGTGTCTCCAATGCGGATCGACGTGCGTGGTCAAGCATCGCGGACGCGGGCGCACACACCTGATCGACGTCGCGTACATCGTGTGGTACGAGAAGTCGATGATCGATGCCCAAACGGTGGTCGCGACCTGGTACTACGCCTGGCGGGATTACTCTGGCGACTACCACAACGTTGAGACGCATTTTCAGCCACGCGCCCGGTACGTGTTTGTGCCGGGACGCGGCGGCACCATGATGCGCTTGGACTGGTCAGGCGAGTGGAAACCGCGCCGGAACGTCCATCCGTTGCCCGTCGGGGCCATGGGTTGGAACGCCATCGAAATCTGGTGCTCACATGAGAGCATCCGAGCCGCAGTAGCTGGAACACCTCTTCAGTACAGCGGGTGGGAGACGTATTGCGAGCAGTACAACACACTCCTCACCTTTTTCGAACTCGCCAGTCGATACCCATGCATCGAGTATCTGACCAAACTCGGATTCGCAAGATTGGTGATGGCGAAATTGGATGGACGGCGCACATATGGGGCTATCCACTGGCGCGGCAGAACGATGGAGAAAGTACTTCGCATGCCACGCGCGGATGTCCAAGCCTTTCGCAAGCTGGCAGACATCATCGAGCCGCTATCGCTCCGCAGCTACCAGACGTGGAGGCGCCTGAGGTGGATGGTGTCACCGGAAGAAGCCCATATTCTGCGCGAACTGTTGCTCCCTCATCACTGGAGAGAGATTGAGGCTCGAGCATCGCTCGCGTCCGAAGTCGAGATCGCAAAGTACCTTTTCAAACAACTCCGCAAAGTTGGGTACCGTTCGATCGGTTATACACTCATCGAATGGAACGACTACCTGCGGTTTTGCACGGAACTCGGGATTCCGCTCAACACGACGAGGAACGTATTCCCATCGAATCTCCGCGAGATGCACGACACACTGATGAAGGCCGTGCGCATCAAGCGCGATGAGCGACTTACTGCTCTCATTGAAGCGCGATTGCCTGAACTCGAACCACTCGGTTACACGGATGGCCATTTCGTCATCCGACCGGCACGCAGTGTCCACGAGCTCTTTGAGGAAGGCGAAATCCTCCATCACTGCGTCGGTAGGTATGCGAAACGATATGCGATGGGTGAAACGGACTTGTTTCTCATGCGATGTGTATCCAACCCGGATACGCCGCTATGCACCATCGAAATGCAAGGAGACGTCTTGCGCCAGGCGCGCGGCGAGCGAAACCGACCACTTCACGAGGACGAACAAGCCTTCGTGGAACAATTCGTTCGCCGCGTTGCACAACGTCGCGAGCGTCATCGTCGTCAAAAAGCCAGTTGAGTTGTCACGGGATTGTCGAGTCTTCGGCAATCCCATATACTGAAAGCAAAGGAGTGTACACATGCCTGGTCAGGATACGCTCATGAAGGTTCTCACCCGTTCCCTCTCCGGCGGCGCCCTGGATGTCTTGGGTGTTCATGGTGTGGAACTGGCGGAACCTTTTGCGACCGAACTTCCCGCCAACACGCTGCGCATGGATCGCGTGTGGCGTATGGCGAACAGAGATCTGTTTCATCTCGAATTTCAGACGAAGCGCGAGTCGACGCTGCATCGGTTTTTGGAATACGACGCCCGCTTGGCAAACGAGCATCGCGTGAGAATTCGCACGGTCGTGCTCTACCACGCAAGCGTCACGAGCGCGCCGGATGAACTGGACATTGGAACGGCGCTCTACCGCGTCGAGAATGTATTCCTATCGCAACTCGACGGCGACCAGGCGCTGAACGAGGTCGAGCGTCACCTGCGTGCTGGACAGTGGGAACCGAGCGACCGCATACGGCTGGGCCTCGCGCTCAACATGCGCTTGGAGAGCCAAGAGAAGACCTTTGAACGTGTGCGGGAACTCATTCCGCAAGTGCCAGATGAGACCGAACGAGATTTGGTCGTGAGTGCAATTCTCGTCCTAGGCGATCAGGGTCTCACGGAGGAACAACGGGTACAACTTCGAAAGGAGCTGAGGAAGGTGTCGAAGTTGGCAGAGGAACTTTATGAAGAAGGGCGTCATGAGGGGCTTCAAGAAGGCATCATGAAGGGTCGAATTGAAATTGCCAAAAATATGCTCCGTAAAGGTGTGGCGATCGAGGACATCGCAGATACCACGGGGCTATCTAAGCAAGAGATCGAAGATCTCATGCGGAAACAATCGCATTAACGAGTCGGCCTGTCAGAAGCATTCACGCTTCGGCAGGCCGATGTTCTTTCTAGACGGAAAACATCTTCTGGCGTATCTCCGGATTGCACACACAACCCGGCGGATACAGCACCTCGCGAACGCGCCGCAAGCTCCCCGCGTGCAGATTCATCCGATAGGACGCCTTGATGCTTGTCACGCGCGTGTTTCTCGCGCCAAGCGCGACAAGAAAGTCGTGACATTCCGGCACAAGCGGCCCTGTGAGTGTCAGGCGGTATCGGCCTGCCGGGTCGATGCGAAAGTGGCTGTGCGTGTCGATGTAACCGCGTACAAAATCCACCGTCGGCCGAAACACAGGCTCGGTCGCACAAGCGTGTTCAAACGCATACATGAGATCGACGTCGTAACACCGCACATACAAGCTCAACTTCCCTTTTCGCACCGGATAGACATTGGAACGGCGCATAAACGAGCGAAGGATTGATATTTGTGCTTGGTCGTCTGAAACGAATCGCATGAACCATCGACCCCGTTTATCCCGCACGACCTTCGCCCGAGACACCAATGCCCCCAACAGATAATCGGGAATGGCCGGATAGCCGTGGAGCCCAAAATACGCATTGAAAAATTCGACCAGCGCATTTGACCATGTTCCGTATTTTTGAATCACTTGCTCTGGAGACACGGTCTTCCGTTCTCGATATATCCTTCTGTAATCCGACACCTTTGGTAGTCGGCATTTAGATTCCCATACTTGCGTAAGGATTTCGAATTCAGGTTCATGTGGATGCAAGATTCCAACTCCTAACACCAATCTACACGACCAGTGTACCGAATCTCACACGTGCAAACCACGCCAATTTTGCGCCACTCTTTTATGTCCGATAATAGAGTATTATTGGACGCAAACTTACAGTTCGAACGATGTATGAAACTCTCATACGAATGCACATTGAAGTATAATATTCATACCAATACCTCATGTAAGAAACGAGGCGACGATTGTGATACATATCAGTACCGTTACATCGAAGTATCAAATCACTATACCGTTGGAGATTCGTCAGAAAGAAGGAATCAAGGTAGGAGATAAGGTGATGTTTCAGTACATGGACAACGGAGACATTGTGATCCGTCCGATTCGGAAAAAGACGGCTCGCGAGTTAGGTGGCTATCTTCATCAGACGGATACAGGATATATTCCTTTAGGCGAAGTACGCAGGAGAACGCAAGAGGAGTTGGGTATGCGCTTGGAAGATAAGGATGGTGACCATCAGTGAGAACATGGTTTCCGGATACAAACATCATCCTCCGGTATCTTTTGCGAGACCATGACGGAATGTATCATGCCGCCTTACGGATGTTTGAACAAGCGGAACAAGGGGAGTGCGTCGTCCACATCGACACGATGGTACTCGCAGAATGCGTCCATGCGCTCACAGGACCGGTCTACCGTCGCGAACGCTCGGTGGTGGCGCGTGCTCTGTCGGAAATCCTGCTTCTCGAAGGTGTCACATGTGAGGACAAGGACCGTTTGACGGAGTCATTGATGCTATTCGCTGAGCATGACGTCGATTTCACCGATGCGTACTTGGCATGCAAGAGCCGGGACACCGACGGCAATGTGGTTTCGTTCAACCGCGACTTTCAACGGCTCAATGTAGCACTGCATGTCCCGGAGTACACGGACTGAACGACCGGAACGTCGATTGCGTACTGGAGGCACGGCGGCCATGGACGAATCACTCATATACCACGAATCCACAAAGGTTGATACGCAACTCTCCAACTTGATGGAAAGCGCGAGCGAGTATGTGCGCCGCTCAAAAGCGAAAAACACCATCAAGGCATATCAATCGGATTGGCAGTCGTTCTCTCGCTGGTGCAAAACGCGAGGGCTCTGTTCTTTGCCTGCCGAACCTCGCGTCGTAGCGTTGTATCTGTCCGATATGGCCGACCTGGGTTACAAAGCCAGTACGATTGGACGACATATGATCTCCATCGGCCTTGCGCATAAGACAAGGGGGCATGCGTCTCCAACATCCGACGAAACGGTGAAGGCCGTATGGCGTGGCATTCGGAATACGATTGGCGTAGCGCCAAACGGCAAGTCCCCTGTCCTGGTCGAAGATTTGCGACGAATGTTACAGCACGCCCCAAACGACCTGATGGGACTACGCGATCGCGCACTTCTGCTCATCGGTTTCGCCGGGGCATTCCGACGCTCGGAACTGATCTCGCTCAATGTCGAGGATATCGAGTTCACCCGGGAAGGCCTTGTCATCACATTGCGCCGCAGCAAAACGGACCAAGCTGGCGAAGGACGAAAAGTGGGCATTCCGTACGGGTCCTTCATCGAGACGTGCCCGGTTCGAGCTCTTCAGGCATGGCTGGAGGTAACCGGCATTGAATCAGGCGCACTGTTTCGGCACGTGACCAAAGGTCGTCAAATTGGCACAACGCACCTATCCGATAAAACCGTGGCACGCATCGTGAAAAAGTATGTCGAGCGCATCGGCTTGGATAAGCGCCGCTTTGCCGGCCACAGCTTGCGCGCTGGTCTGGCCACGTCCGCCGCGATGGCTGGTGCGTCGGAACGAGACATCATGGCGCAGACCGGGCATAAGAACCCCATGATGGTGCGACGGTACATACGCGACGGCAATCTGTTCCGTTCGAATGCGGCGGCAAGGATTGGATTGTAGACACCTTTGGAATGTGTCTAAGCCGTCTTAATCTGAATTTCAAAAATGTTGTTCTGGAATCTCATGAACGTTTGTAAAAGCAGGTCTCTATAGTGTTCTTCCACCCACTTCGCCACAAATGGAATAGACGAACATACCGTTACAACACCATTCCTGACAAATGCGCGTGTGTCGCCGAACCAAGTTGCGAATGTACTTGGTGAAAATTTTGTCTGTAATGCTTTCTGTACGTGATCCCAGAGTATTTGGTCGGACTCGGTGAATTCTACTTCAGGCTCATACTCAATCAACGTGGCACATGTCTCTATATTCTTAGGATTAGGATCAGGATCTTTAGAGATCCTAGAAGTATATTCGGTACTATATTCTGTCCGAACTTCAGGTACAACATCATCTTGTACTTCTTGTCCAAGCGGTTCGACCGGAAGTGCAACTTTGTTTGCTTCAAGTTGTACCACAGGTTCATTCGTTAGCGAAGTAGCTCGTTGTACTTCTGGTTCAGTTGCGGAACACATCATTTTCAAACGTTCAATAAGAGGCTGGATGCTGTATTTGGTCCTGGTACCGTCCGAATATACCAACAGAAAACGTTTCTTGCGCAGACTGGCACTCCATTTATCTATCTGCCGCAAGGACACATCCATGAATGCAGCGAGCGTTTCGCGGGATGGAAATGGATCGCTAGTACCGAATTTGTAGCTGAGAATAGCTGTAAGGAAGGACATTTCGCCGTGTTCGATATTCAATTTTCGGCGAAACCGGATCAAAACCTTCGGAACTTGCACGAAACCGTTCTCGACTACTTCCGAGCCCCAGATTTGTTCGATCTGCGTGGACAGTGTACTCATAGAAAAACCCCCGTTATCCATTTTTTGAGTATAGGAAACTAGAGGTTTTCCGTTCACTTTTTTTGCGATGTATGCTATTCTAATACCGCAAATAGCATATACGTGAACGGAACCCTCTTGGTCAGTAGATGGCCCGGCCGCCAAACCAAGTCCATCTACTGAGGTCTAAGGGGTTCTTATTTTTACCCCTATTTGGTACAAACTTAAAAGACCAGTTCCCAGGAGCGTTCTCGCATCTCTGGAAAACTGGTCTCTGCACACGTTTATGCTGAGAAAATATAGTGTCCTAGAGATTTTAGACTCAAGGCTCTACAAAGCTCTAGACACTAAGATTCATAGCATGATATAATCACTGCAGAAAACGTCTCCAGCGTTGGTCGGTAACGCTTGGTGACAGCTTCGGTAGGTTCCCAAGCCTATCGAAGCTTTTTTATTGCCTAACGTATAAAACGTATAAGTTGTTCATTCCACAAACAGCGAAGTTTTCCTCTGTGTTGATTGATATTCTACCACACAGCTTATCCACTTGTGAATAAGTTGTTTCGACAAGTTATCAATAAGTTATCCACAAGTAGGTAGGCTGTTATCTTAGCACTATATTTGGAGTTAGAACTAAGGTTGCGACGGGTTTTGGAATTGACATTGGTTTTTCGATATGATGAATATAAGATTTGCTACCAGGGGGGGTTGAAGTGACAATTACTCTGTCATTCATGTTGCAAAAAGGTGGGGTAGGGAAAACCACCACGACGGGGATTTTGGCATATCTGTTGAATCGACGCGGCAAAAACGTATTAGTAGTTGATATGGACTCACAGGGTAACGTAAGCACTTTGCTCCTTCAACGAAGCGTGTATACGTTCTCGAACGAGACCATCTTGGAAGCGGTAGAGGATCAAAACCCACGTCCATATATCGTTGTGAACAGCGATGGAATTCATGTACTTCCAGCGGATGATTTGCTAGCTATTTACGGACGCAGAATTTATGAACTTCAACGTGAGGAAAACAGACCTGGTGTTCCTCTTTTGTATCTCAAACAGACCTTAGATGTCGTACGAGATGAGTACGACTATATCTTGATTGACTGTCCTCCGAGTCTAAACGAGCAGACCCTTTCGGCCCTTGCGGCCTCCGACCACGTGATAACGGTACTACAAGCTGAGGTGTATGCTTATCAAGCCCTAACCAGGTTCTTCGAAACCTTGTTTTACGTCAAGAAGAATGTGAATCCAGCTCTCGTTATGACTGGGATAGCTGTTGGCCTAACAGATCGATACACACTCCAGGACTCGATTTTAGAAGAGTGTCTAGAAGCCTATGGCTCATTAGTTTTCGATACTGTTCTCCGTAGACTGGCCAGAATCTCCGAATTTGCAACCCTCGGAATAACCGATAGCCGAAAAGACCAAAAGGCGGCTCTCACCCAGTACGAAAATTTGCTCTATGAAATTTTGGAACGAATTGAGTCAAACTTTAGAGATGACTCGATTTATTTGCGAGCCCTCGAAAACCGGCTGTACTACATTGAAGAAAAGTTGTTGCAGGAAGATCTACCTGAAGTGAAACGTGCTCGGTTTGAGTCGCTTCGCGAGGAAACGATTCAGTATATTAATGTGGCGAAGGAGTGGGTGTGATGGCAAGTGGTAAAGATAGATTGAGAAGTCAATTGAAGAAGGAGCGTCCTCGTTCTGCCCATGAGGCTTTTTTTGCCCAACCCGATGGCCAAAATCACGAATCGAGTGTTTTGCATGATGTTGTTGCCCGTACCGATTCGAGCGACCAGACTAGTTCTACTTCCAATACCACTGCGGGCGTTGGTGTTGATCTTGATGTTAATACTGGTTCTAGCCTTGACACAAACACTAACTCTGTATCTGGTACTGATTCTAATTCCGAGTCCATCATTGGTGCTAGCGCCAACATTACGTCCAGCTCGACTTCTAACATTGGTGCTAATTCTACTGTTAGTTCTAAAACGGAGGCTAACCTTGATGTTGGTTCTGATCCTGATATCACATCTAGCGTTGTTTCTGGTGTTGGCGCTAATCCTAATACGACATTCAATTCTAACTCTGCATTCAGTCGTGACATCGAAGTTAATCCCAACATCAATGTCAACTCTGAATATAGCACTAGCGCTGGAGTTGCTTCGGAGTCTGGTTCCGACGTTAGTTCCATTTCTGGTTCTAACGTGGTTTCTGCTGTTAATGAAAACATCTTTAAGTGTGTGGATGACCCGTCTGTTTTCGCCCAACAGTATATTGAGAATTACTTTAAGGTTTTAGCTCAGAATTTGATTACTGTTCGCAACGGGCGCGTGACTCGTATCAAGAAGACAGATACTTACACGCATACGACGTTGTATCTGGATAAAAACTTGGAACCAAGGTTAAATCGTTACCTTCGCCAGAGCGGTCTTGACAAATCCCCGTTCATCAATGTCGCCATCAGTTTTCTTCTCGATCATCTAGGAGTTAAGTGAGTGTTTTGCAGAATGACTCCTGCGCGCGGCCTACACACCATATATAGCGTCTAATTATCATGGATCCCGCTACATATAGCGCCAAATACGTCGCGAACGTTAATTCTGCAAAACGCTCATTTTGTCACATGATACATTTGTTTTGTAACTACACACACATTGCTCTCGAAGACCTCGAGGGCATCGGTTGCTGATGCCTTTCTTAAACTTGTTTCTGATATTAACGCTAGAGTTAGTGTTAGTTCTAAATACAACAGTAACTTTGATATTGAGTGCTAGTCTGTATCTATGCAGTATGCTCATGGACTGGATTCAGCCCGGTATCGCCTGAATGAAGAAGTGAAGGCATGTGCGATGGAACTGCACATGCCTTCACGGGCTGATATCGATGGGTACATTAAATGAAAAGCATATTGGCAGCGTGTGCCGCGTCAAATTGGAAGATGAAAAGCACTGCTTCTCAGACGAGTATTTCTGGTTCGTCAGAGTATTGCTCGGTGGACTTATCCTCGGCAGGCGAATCTTGCTTGATCATCTGGGTCAACAATGATATCACCACATCGGGCTCCACTTGATATTCATTCGCCAGAGACAACAGTGTGTAAAACGCTCCCACCGAGCTCTCCACAATCTCAACCGCAGATACTTCATACTCGCTCGCCAATCGTAAAACGGTATCGAGCACTGTCGATGACATCTGCCATTGGACGTGTTCGACAAGTTCGTAGCCACCGCTTCGCAGTGCTATCGTATACTCGCGTTCACCTGCGACAATTTTCCCGCCGGTTAAGTAAATGTGGAACGTCTGATGCGCTACCACGTACTCAATGGGCAGGTTGATTCGGAAGTGTTTCAGTAGCTCCACCAACGAGCGCGACGCATGGCCCACATAATCCGCGCGGAACGTGCCAAAGTGATAGACAGCCTCCGTAGTGAACACCGTGACGTTTGTTGCGCCATCCTTCGTCGAAACGTCCACGGATTCAGCTTCTTCCTCGATGCCAAGAGCGAAGGCGAGTTCCTCGTCGTTCGTCCGGTACTCGCTCCACACGTGCTTCACGCGGTCCACGTATTCGACTCTCTCCATATCTGGCGTCTCCCTTCTCAGTTGCTATGCACACAGGCTACCACGGTCCAGCTTTATCATCGCGCCAATTTTGCGCCATTTATAAGACGCGACTGACTCGGCTTGTGGTGTCGTTTGGCCTAAAGTTGGCGTGAACCATTCGGTATCTTTCGGTACGCTCTTTCCATCAAGGCCATACCAAGCGAAGGGAGGTGACGGTATGGCGGGAAGCACGGCGTCGAATGTGACGCAAACGATCACGCAACTCGGCTTTGCGCGGGTGAACCCATGGACGCTGCTGAATCGGGTGACAAGCGGGTTTGGCCATCTCATCGAGGTCGTTTTCGCTTGGGTCTACTTCTTATCGGAAATCGGGGTATTGGTGGGTGCGCTTGTATGGATTGTAGGTTCGATTGGGAGTCATGCGCGGATTAAGCGTACGGGTGCTCATATCACATTGTACGCCATCGTCGGATTTCTTGCGGCGGTGATTCTGCCGGGCGTTATTTTGTCCATTGATTCGACTTTTCAGCGATAGGAGGAACGCATGTCCATGAAGCGATGGATCACTCAATTAGGAAAAAGTCTGTATGCGGGAAGTGCCCTATTGGTTTCGACAGCCATGTCGGTGGAAGCAAGCACGAGCGGGATTACAAATCCCCTCGTCAGCAGTTCGTCGAGCGTGAGTTCTGTGCTCAATCAAGCGCTTGGTTGGCTGGATGATGCGATTTTTGCGGTTGCCGGTGCACTCTTTTTGTTCCACCTCTACAAAGCGGTCATCGGCCTGATGGCGGGTTCCCATCATGCGCAACGACGCGAGGAGGCAAAAAGCCATCTCGTGTGGGTGGCGATATCGGGCGTCATGCTTGGTGGCGGTGCGATCTTGGCTGGCGCGCTATATAACCTCGGCAAGAGTTTTTAAGGGGGCGTCGCCATGCTTGAAGTTCATTCGCCAATCCCCATGACCGAAGGTGAAACGCTCGTCTTTGGCATTCGCACCAAGCATATCGCGCATTTTTCCATCGGGGTCTGTCTCATGGCCCCGATGGCCGGCGTTCTATGGTTTCTGCTTCCGCTTCTGCACCAACCGCGCTTCCTGGCGCTCATGGTGTGGGCAGGCGTCGGTGTGGTCTTTGCAATGGTTCCAGTCTCCAATCGTCCGCTGGCCGAGTGG
>NZ_SORF01000023.1 GCF_004366795.1 Alicyclobacillus sacchari
CGAAACTGGCGCGACTACATCTACGGCTACCAAGTCCCAAACACCGGCCAGGTCGCGGGCGCGGACGTGTACGTGTTCGACGAGACGATGCGCGAAGGGCTTGAGGCCGTGCTGCGCATGAAGTCGAAGAAGCAGTTCGACGTGAGCATGGTCGAGGTCCACGATTGGCCAGAGGGCATGGTGAAGCCAAAGCTCGCGGGTGATGCGTCGCAGGATGCGTTCGACGAGGTGGACGATTCGGACATCGACTGGGATGCATGGTTGAATGAGCCTTGGTAAGAAACGCCCCGGAAGATGGGCGCGGACGTCAGTCCGGGCGTGTCTTCCGGGGCGAAATTTTCCTTGCGAATAGCCCACTCGAGTACCATGTCCTGAACGTATTATAGCTATGCCAAGATGATGAGGTGGTGAGGCGTGAGAAGACAGGAGGCCAAGCTCGATGCAGCGAAGTCAATTCATAGGTTTTTTGGAATTGGGACGGCTATTTTGCTACTCACGCGGCAGATTACCGTTGGAGGGGTGTTCATTTCTCCAGGAAATATCTCGCTATCGTTGTCGGGTTATTTTACAGGGTCAGGTGTTGAAGGGAAATCTGATGTAGATCGGAGGCTACTTGATGCGATCGATTTTGTGACGGCACTTTTGCTTATTGTAAATGAGCTTCAAGTGATTGGTACGTACATGACGACCGGGCGGTTTAGTATTGTTGTGAGTGGACCACTGTTTGGAGCGAATCCGGTGGAAGGATATACACCGACGGCACGTGAATTTGCGCGAGACTTTGGCAGTTTAGTAACCACTGTCATTCGACCGTATTGATGGAGGGACACTCGTGGTAGCGCAATCGGCAGAGACGAGGAATGATGTAGGTGCGTCAAACAATGCGGTGAAAGTTGTTCCATCTCTTGGTGCGGTCTATCTCATGGGGATTTTACTTGCAACGTTTACGTTCTTCTTTACGAAGTCGGTGAAAAGAAATCAATAGGCGTATGAACTTTGCTTATCTATGAGGTTCGTTTCATAGGCCTATTTTCCGCAGTTGAATAAGCTAGGTAGCGCCCTCACCGAAAGGACATCACGATCCCCCCATAAACCCGACAAGTGTAACTTGCCCTCGAAACGTAGAAAAGTGTACTTTGCTCCACTGAAGTTTTACACCTATAAAAATCTAAAGTTAGTGCCGGAATGCCAATCTGTATTATTGTGCTAACTACATAAAACATGATTTGACCGTTCACCAGAAATGATGCCTATAGCTATATATACACAACATGGAATATAAAGGTTGGGTATTGCGAACAATGAATTATGAAGGTGTTCGAGAACTTCAGCATTACTGAAGTCAAGAAGGAGCTCATGTTATATGCGTGATTCGAACGGTATGATCTCCATAAAAACCATGGAAGCAGTTCGTCAGATTTCAGAACAACTTAATCCATGCCCGGATCTGCGTGTGCAGCCGATTACGTCGGACACTCGAGCGGTCGTGGTGATCTGGATAGACGGCCTTGTGGATGACGTTCGATTACAGGACGCTATATTGGCTGCAAGTCGTTTAATTTCTGAAACCAAAAGAATACGCCCTCATCGTCTCTTCGCTGTTCCTGGCGTTGCTACACATGCTGTGGAAACTGTTTCCGAAGCTACGAAGGCATTGCTGAATGGCTGTGCAATAACCTGCGTTGATGGCATAAATCGTGCACAAGCGTGGCATGTCGCACATTTTCCAGCTAGATCCATCGACCGTCCGGAAAATGAGCCTACTCTAAATGGGCCACAGGAAGCTTTTGTCGACAACCTGAGTCTGAATCTTTCTCTTCTTCGTAAGCGGTTCAAGACCTCTGAATTCAAGGTAGAGACCCGCGAAGTTGGTACAGCGACTCAGACTATGGTTGCCATTTTGTATCACAAGGCGATTGCAAAAGAAGCCCTCGTACATGAAGTGCGGCGGAGGTTGGAGGGCGTCGTGGTGGATCACGTTGTCGATATTAATCAGGTTCGCGAGTTTATTAACGATCCTAGATTTTCTATATTCCCGACGACAGAAGAAACGGAACGGCCAGATCGAGTAATAGCAGGTTTGCTGGAAGGACGAGTAGGGCTTCTTGTGGATGGTTCCCCGATGTGCATGATGATGCCGGTGACGTTTTCTATGTTTCTCAGTTCACCGGAGGACTACTACATGAATTACTCCTTATGAATTACTCCTTGGCATTGCCTTTACGTTTACTTCGTCATCTCATGTTCTGGGCATCGGTGTTGCTGCCGGCACTCTATGTTGCGCTTCTTACATACAACCAGGATTTGCTTCCCACGCCACTAATCATGAGCGTCGCGGCTCAACACTCAGGAATTCCCTTCCCGACAGTGTTGGAAGCACTGGGCATGATGATCGCCTTTGAATCCTTGCGTGAAGCGGGTACACGCTTGCCGCGCGCGGTGGGGCAGTCGGTTAGTATTGTCGGAACCTTGGTCATCGGAGATGCGGCAGTCAGAGCGGGGCTCGTATCCCCTGGAATGGTGATCATTGTGTCAGCGACCGGTGTTGCCTCATTTACGTTGCCAGCTCTTGGCCTTGTGCAGGCAGCGAGATTACTTCAATTTCCGTTTGTCATCGCAGCGAGCTTGTTTGGTTTGTACGGAGTTCTCATGTTGGGGCTGGCGGTAGTCGGTCGCCTGGCAGCATTACGCTCCTTCGGTGTGCCGTATCTGTCCCCTATTGCGCCGAACATTCTTGGAGATATGAAGGACGTGGTCATTCGTGCGCCCTGGTGGATGATGCGTACACAGCCTCGGCAATTTGAACCTAAGCGCATGAGTCGATTGGGTGTGCGCCCTCGAAAATCTAGGGGGACGCGGAATTGAAATCGAGAATGAGGGGCGATCGTCGGTACAAGTTACGTGAGCGTTTGAAATTTAGTACGGTACTTCTGCTTGTGGCTGGGATGGTGACTGCGTGTGACTATAATGACGTCGATCATTTGTACATCTCGACCGGGATTGGAATTGATCTGGTGGGCAATGGAATACGAATCTCTGTCGATGTCATCAACCCGGAAGCTGCTCAATCAGGGCAATCCGATTCGGGTGGAAGCGGCAATCAGGGTCCGGATCGTGTTGTCTCAGCTGAAGGAAAGACATTCGAAATGGCATTTTCCCAGATTCAAAGTCAATTGTCGCATTCGTTATATTTACCACATACGGCGGTTGTGGTATTTTCACAGGCTGCTATTCAGTCGGATCTTAACAATATAGTGGATGCGTTAGAACGAAATAGGCAATTGCGTCGTAGTCAGTTATGGGTAATGACGCAAGGCAATGCCGAGGACATTTTAACAACGCGAGGGGCCGTGAATCAACCGACGGCG
The DNA here is from genome assembly GCF_004366795.1 of Alicyclobacillus sacchari. GTDB lineage: Bacteria > Bacillota > Bacilli > Alicyclobacillales > Alicyclobacillaceae > Alicyclobacillus > Alicyclobacillus sacchari. The sequence continues at coordinate 3,369 of NZ_SORF01000023.1, forward strand.
TTGGTGATTCGCGACTTGGTGGACGAAGCCTCTCGCCGCTACGCATGTCTTGCGAGCGATGAATTACATGTGGTAAAACGTCTCCTCACGCCATCCTCCGCGACCACCGTGGTGGAAGTTGACCTAACTCGCAAAGGCAATCCTACTGTGACTGGAATGGGTTTTATTTCACGGAAAGGAAATGTGTATCGCGTTCCCCAAAATCAAATTTTAAATATTGCTTGGCTACTGGGTCGGACGTTCGATGTAAGGGAACTGGTTGTGTTGCCTTCGCTTGCGAATCAACCTTCTTTCCCAGTGACCGTTCACTGGATACGAACGACTACCCGATTGAAGTTGATACGCGCGACGCCAACGCCAGTCATTCAGGTGATTTGGCGAGGAACGGGTGAAATCGAGCGATGGGCTGTACCAACCACCATGAATTCAAAGGTTTTTAATCACCTGGAACGAGCTATTCAACATGACCTAGAGAATCGTTTGGGGCAGGCATGGAACTTGTCCAAGAGTTCCGGGATCGATTCATACGGCATTCAGACGCTCGTTGGTGAAGTGGTTTCGAAAGACAAACTGGCTTCTTTGCAGTTGCATGATACGTGGAAGCAAGCGACATTGGTATTCGATGTACGACCACAAATCTTGCATGGAGAACTTGCTTCTCAGACACCTTTTGTCTCAAATTCAGGGAACCCGGATTAAGTAAAGCGGGGCGAGGCTGATGACGAGTGTGTGGGCTGTGCTATGGGCGATCGTGGGTGCCGTCATGGATTTTCGTCACTGGATGCCCAGGCGTATGAGGGAGCGCGTGGCGTGGGCAGTGTTCGTCGGCATAGCTATTTTTTTGGCGATGGCAAGTGATCTCCATTGGTGGCCGCAATTTGATCTCGTACGTACATTTGTATTTGTATTTGGTAAGCCGACAGCATGGCTCTATATTGGAAAATTTCAACATGGGGGAGCCTAGGCACATGGTTCAAATTTCACGATATCAGGTCGTGTTGATACTTATTTGGACAATATTGGGGACAGGTATTGTCACAATGCCTGGAACCATTGCGCAATTTACCGTTCAAGATTCTTGGGCAGCAGGAGTGGGTTTGTGTATTGGTGGCTTTCTTTGTGCAACGATTGCAGCTATGCATGTGCGATTTTTCCCTGATAAGTCTTTAATTCAAGTGGCCATGCAGGCATTTGGATGGATCGGTGGGGAGATGTTCGCAATTTGGTACGTAATTTATGGTGTAGTAACGTTAGCGACAGTCGGACGTGAGTTGAGCGCTTTTGTTGTTATTTCCGTTTTGCCCAATACACCTGAGTTTTTTATCAGTACAGTTGCCTTTGCTGTTGCTGCGTACCTCACCTATCAAGGAATTGAAGTAGTCGGGCGAGTAAATCAGTTCATCGTACCCCTAGCGGCAATCGTGGCACCACTTCTTTTTAGTTTGAGTGTGCGAACGTTCGAGTGGCAGCCGTTTCACCCTATGTTCAGTTCCGGATGGCTTTCCATTTGGCAGGCGAGTGTCGTGCCCACGTTCGCTTATGGATTGGAATTTTCAGTGGTTCTGCAGTGGGTTCCTGCGCTGAGAACCCCTCGTACTCTGCCAATGGACATCGGAATCGCTAGCGCCATCAGTGCGGCGGTTTTGGTTATCCTTGTGACATTGACCGTAGGTGTCCTCGGTGAACCCGTGCGTTATCTCACCTATCCGGTTCTCGAAGTTGTGAGATCCATTCGGCAAGGAAAATTCGTAGAGAGGCTGGATACCTTATACGTGATGGGGGTTGTAGTCACTCAGGCATTAAAACTGTCTGCTTTTCAATTATCCACTTGCGAAGCGATAAAGGACATGTGCCATTCCAAGGACGTAAAATGGACAGTGATCCCATGTGCATTGCTCATTTGGTCCGTATCGAATTTTATGTTTCATAACTTGTTTGATGTGACAGAGTTTATCTTGCGTGCTGTACCTGCGTACTTTTTGTTTACTGTGGTAATCTGTCCTGCAATCATCTACATGACCGCATGGTGGCGAACTGCACGTGAGGTATAATTCGTGTCCTCCATTTTCCGAATTTTTGACCTACTAAAACACAGGGCTTTTCTTTGAGATGGTCGAGACGTGGAGAGCCGGGCAATATGGATTAATAAATCGCTCAAATGCGTTCAAAATTGTATTACTCACCATGTCCATTCGCCTTTCCTTTTTATTTTCCTGAACATACCATATCGGTATCTCTAGCTGATGGAGGATGGGTCTATGAATAATGACACATTTGGTGGATACACACGTTGGGCGGTAGTGTTCTTGATTATCTTTGTGTTGTTCATTCTCCTTGTACCGTACTATGGTGGTTCTGGTGACGGCGCATCATGGGGTTCTGGCGTGGCGCACTAATAATCAACTCTGTGGATGGGTGTCTGTGAACATACATCAATGATGTTCCGCTATGTGATTTGGAGGTGTTTCGTGCAATGAATTGCTCACCGATCATGTGCCAACCTCAATATTATGTTCGGAATTACTATGTTGCGCGTGTAGTGCCCTATGTGCATCCGATTGTGAACATCAAAAGACGTGTTATTGTGAATGTGCCTCAACATTACTATGTGCCGATGACTCGAAATGTAGTAGTAGATCCTGGATGCCCTGGGGGTGGATGTTATTAAAATTGCGTTATCACGAAGAACGGGGATATACCTGTAACAACGATTTGACAGACGCATTAGGAGCAGGCCACTTCCAAGATGATAGATGGAACTATGAACAGAGGTCGTAGACTAGATGGTTGTGGCATAAAGTGCGGGATATGGCAGCGTAAAACTACAGTTTTGCGCTGCCATGAATCAAGACTTTTTTGGTAACAAAATGTCAACACCACTCTACGAAATCTACCCTCTGTTTTGCGAGGAACAGAGTGGGTGAGAGGAATGTTGAAAGTGCCACAGCAGCAGTAGATAGGTCGGTACGATGTTGGTTATTCCCTAATGAATGTAGTACAGTCGTTATGAACACTGGTTTAATTCCGAAATGAACACGATGAGTGCGGGAGGTATTCATGGCCACAATTAAAGATGTTGCTGAGAGGGCTGGTGTGACGGTCACAACGGTATCTCGAGTCCTCAACAATCGCGGTTATATCAGTGAAGCCACGCGGCGAAAAGTGTATTTGGCAATGGAAGAACTCGATTACCGTCCCAACGAATTGGCGAGGTCGTTTCACAAAAATAGTTCTCGCTTAATTGGACTTATCGTTCCTACTGTTGCCAATCCGTTTTTTGGTGAGCTGACGAGTTATGTCGAGACGAGCGCTTACGAACACGGCTACAAGATTCTAATATGCAATTCACATTTTGACCCTGATCAAGAAAAGCAATATGTTGAGATGCTGAAGAGTAACCTTGTCCAAGGAATCATCCTCGGCAGCACGCCACTTAACGTGTCCGAATTTTCCAATCTGAAATATCCGATTGTGACATTCGACTACAAGCTGTTCGATTTCCCATACATTCGTTCGGACAACTATGAGGGCGGCAGGATTGCCACAGAACTGCTCATCCGCAAGGGGTGCAAGAAACTGGCGCATATCTGCGGGAATTTACGTGCAAACATGTTTGGAGTTGAGCGTTACCAGGCGTTTCAACATACTGCGAGTGCCTACGGCGTTGAAACGGTTGTTGTCGAGACGGATACGATGGGTGTGCGGCGAGAAGACACCGAGGCTGCGGTGAGAAATTTGTTCGATAGGCATCCCGATGTGGATGGTGTCTTCGTAAGTAGTGATCTCGTTGCATATTGTGTCATGAATCGATGCCTTGAAATTGGGAAGTCCGTACCTGAGGAACTAAAAATTGTGGGGTACGATAATATTGCAATCACGTCTTTGGTGAAACCATATTTGAGCACGGTGGGTCAACCACTGCAGCGCATGGCGGCCTGTGCTGTGGAGACCATCCTGCGTCAGATTGCAGGCGAACCCATACAAATTGACAACAAGTTTGCTGTTGAGCTGATAGAGCGTGAAACGACGTAGACGGGTCCTCACATGATTTCCTGCGTAAATGACGATTCCACTTGGCTCGTCAAGTGCAAAAACAGCAATCTTGTTTAATGTTAACCGGTTGACATGTCAACCGGTTGACATTATGATTCCAAATAAAAGCGTGTTGTGGCACACGGATTAAAGCGCTTACGGCGACAGAGGAGGAGTGTGTGGGAGCAGTGATGGCCGACATTCAGGCGGGCGACACGTTTAAGTACGTGGAAGGGAATCATGAGACGCCATATGGCTTGTGTAAAAGATTTAGTTGGGACGGGGGACATTATGGAAACTTCACATCGGGTGGCTTCGATCACGCCAGAACGACGGACTCGATTCAAAAAGAGCAGGAATATCATGGTTAATTGGCAATTATATCTGTTGATGTTTCTTCCCCTAGCATTTGTGATTGTATTCAATTATGTGCCGATGTATGGGCTGCTCATGGCATTCCAAAATTTCGATCCTATTCTTGGGATATGGCACAGTCAGTGGGTTGGATTTCAGAACTTTCAGCAATGGTTTCATAACTATCAGTTTTGGCCTTTAATCAAAAATACGATTGCGCTTCAGCTATTCGGTTTGGTTGTTGGCTTCCCAGTTCCTATCATCCTTGCCATCATGCTGCACGAAGTAGCAAACGACAAGATTCGCAGGTTCATGCAGACCGTGCTCTACGCTCCATATTTCATTTCCACTGTTGTCATCGTGGGCATGTTGTTCATCTTTGTCGACCCGCAGACTGGTTTAGTCAATCACTTGATTGTCAGCCTGGGAGGCAAACCGATATTCTTCATGGCTTCTCCACGATGGTTCCGCCCGCTTTACGTCTTTTCCGGCGTGTGGCAAGGTGCTGGGTTTGGCACAATTTTGTATCTCGCGGCACTCACTGGTGTGAGTCCAGACCTTCTCGATGCGGCTTTGATTGACGGCGCGAGTCGGATGCGAAGAATTTGGCATATCAGCCTTCCAACGATTCGGCCAATTGTGATTATCATGCTGATTTGGAGCATCGGCGACATCATGGCGGTAGGACCGGACAAGGCGTACCTGATGCAGACGCCGCTGAATCTGAGCGCATCTCAAATTATTCCAACCTACGTTTACGAGACGGGACTGTTGAATGCCCAATACTCTTTTGGGGCCGTGGTTGGACTATTCAATTCTGTCATTAACTCCGTACTGCTCATAATTGTGAACTTTATTGCAAAACGTCTCACGGAAACAAGCATCTTTTAAACCGATGGGAGTTTCTTGAATGAGGAGGATACCTTGATGGAATGGATCAGAAAATTGCCTAAACGAAGCACCAAGGGAGACATGGTATTTGACATTGTGAACCTGGGACTACTGCTCATTGTGTGTTTAATCGTATTGTATCCGCTGTACTTCGTCTTGATAGCATCGTTCAGTGATCCGACACAGGTCAATCTCGGTCATGTTTGGCTATGGACGCGGCATTTTACGCTGGAAGGATACAAAGTACTTTTTGCGACAGGAAGTATTTGGAGGGGGTTTGTCAATTCGCTACTCTATTGTGCACTGAGCGTAGCCATCAGCGTCCCGTTGACCATTATGGCGGCATACCCTCTGTCCCGTAAGGATTTTGTGGGGCGACATGTAATTACGGTGATTCTTACCGTTACGCTTCTGTTCTCCGGGGGACTCATTCCCACTTATATGCTGGTTCGTTCACTTGGGATGGTCAACACGATTTGGGCCCTCATCCTACCTGGAGCGGTAGGAGCCTGGAACATCATCGTAGCGCGCACATTCTTCCAGACGTCTATTCCGAACGAGTTGCTCGAAGCCGCCAAAATGGACGGATGTTCAGATATACGATTCTTGATTCAAATCGTCATTCCTCTCTCCAAGCCAATGATTGCGGTGATGACGCTGTGGGTCGTGGTTGGACAGTGGAACTCGTACTTTCCGGCAATGATCTACCTGAACAATACGTCGCTATATCCCTTGCAGCTGGTGCTCTACCAAATCCTTGTTCAAAATCAGTCATCGATTGGTATAACCAGCAGTCCTGAAAGTATGGCAGCACAACAACATTTGGCCGAATTGATTCAGTATACAGCAATTATCGTATCGACCATCCCCTTGCTTGTGCTGTATCCGTTCTTGCAGAAGTACTTCGTCAAAGGGGTGACCGTGGGTTCGCTAAAGGGATGAACCTAAGATGTGTGTGCGGATCAAGGGGGTGATTCAGGCAGACGTTCCGTGCAGTGTATGGATACATGATGAAAGCGTAACCGTATCGCGTATGTATTCGTTTGGCATTGATTAGGGGGCACGAGCGCGGCATCGCGTGATCGTCTTAAGGAGGGTATAGGATGAACAGAAAGATTGCATTCATCGGTGCAACAGCATTGGCAACATTGGTGATTGCGGGATGTGGGAGTGTTCCAACCGAGAACAACACTGTGGGGCAGCAGGCTGCTGCGACTGCAGCCGCCACTCCGTCGGAAACGTGGGATTTTCCGTTCACTAAAACTCAGCCGTTATCCAAACATAAGGTCACATTGACGATGTACATTCCAACAAACCCGAATGTGTCCAATTATAACAACTTGGAGATATTCCGCAACTTGGAACGAGATACGAACGTGCACATCGATTGGGTTGGCGGCAATATCAACACATTGATTGCAGGCGGCAACCTTCCTGACGCCTTTGTCAATGCAGGGTTTACTCCGCAGCAGTTGGCGCAGTACGGCGAAGACGGAGCATTCATATCATGGAATCAATACTTGAAGTACATGCCCAACGTGCAAAAGATTTTTCAGGAATATCCGTCATTGAAGGAGATATCGACGGCGCCCAATGGGCAAATTTACAGTTTGCCTGGAGGAGAGGGATTTGGACAAGGCCACACGTCGATTTTTGCAGATCATCACTTTTTATTCATAAACAAGAAGTATCTAGCTGAGATCCACCAGCCTGTACCGACAACCCTCGCACAATTGCACGCGGATCTCGAAGCGTTTAAAACGAAGCTTGGCATTACTTACCCTATGGCGTATAACGAGCAGGCGTGGGCGGGAGACATCGCTCAATTATTCGGTGGATTTGGATTGCCGGATAATAACGAGCACATTGTCGTTCGCAACGGAAAGGTGATTTTCACAGCTACCCAGCCCCAATATAAAGCTGCAATCGACTATTTCCATACGTGGTTCCAACAGGGGCTGATTGATCCTGAGTCCCTAACAGAGAATGGAAATCAATATGCAGCGAAGGAAGCTTCGGGTAAATTGGGTGCTTTCATCGACTGGGATGAGACGCCGGCTGGACAGTATCAACAGAATTATACATTGGTTGGCCCTTTGACTGGACCGACGGGCAAGAAGGATGTTGGATTTGACAACTTTTACTGGGCGGGACCTGGTGCTTTTGTCATGACGAAGTCAGATCCGAATCCAGTGCTTACTGCAAAATGGATCAATCTCGTCTACGCTCCGTATGAGGCTTCTCAGATGCATTGGGGGCCAGCAGGCACCGGTACGGACGACATCTTCAATCTCAAACATGGAGAACTTGTGTTTTCGAGTTTCTACAAAAGTCTGAATAACTACGGCGCGTATCGCCCCAAGGTTTCCGTGAATATGGGAGTTATTCTGCCAAACTGGCTGAATACGTACGTGCAACCCGAGCCACGCGCAGAACTCCGTCTTGAGCGAATTAGGAACATTTTTGCACCCTATATGGAAAAGGAACACTATCCGTTTGGGGCGGTCTATTTCACTCCACAGGAGAACAGCGAGCTGACGACCTTGCAGACCAATATCGACAACTACGTCAACCAATATCGCGCGACATGGTTGCTTAAGGGTGGTGCCGATGAGCAGTGGAGTAACTACGTGGCGACGCTTGAACAGATGGGTTTAAGCCAATATCTCAACATCCTACAGACAGCCTTAGATCGATACGTGAAATCTGGAGGGAAGTTGACAGAGTAGGAGAGGCATGGGGCGTGCGATGTGTCCATGGCTGAATAGGAGGCCCGTAGGGCCTCCTAACTGTTCCAGGTGAACCATTATCACAACTGGGCGGGCGCAAGCCCGGCGCATTTGAGGCCCTCACGCGCTTTACGAGGCCTTGCATCAACAATAGGAGGTAGCACCATGAGTGACTGTTCGGTCCAGAACATCCCGGCTGTACAAGCGAATGTTGGAGAAGTGAACCCGCAATACCGATTGAATTACCATCTGATGGGTGAGCGCGGGTGGATCAATGATCCAAACGGCTTCATATTCTACGACGGTAAATTTCATCTATTCTATCAACATAATCCCTATGATTCAGTATGGGGACCGATGCACTGGGGGCACGCAGTTAGTGCGGACTTGGTTTCCTGGGAATACCTACCGATTGCACTGACACCAGACATGCCATATGACAAGGATGGGTGTTTTTCTGGTAGCGCGATTGAAAAGGATGGCAAGTTATATCTGATTTACACGGGACATGTGACCAAGCCAAGTGAGGGTGGTATCGATTTTGTTCAACAGCAGTGCGTCGCAGTTTCAAATGATGCTATCACGTTTCACAAACTTGCGCAGAACCCAGTTGTGAGGACTGAGGATATACCTAACTTGGCGAGCAAGCGTGATTTTCGAGATCCTAAGGTGAACTTCATCAACGGTGAGTACTTCATGGTTCTAGGATCCAATGATGGCGCCGGAAGAGGGCAAGCGCTGTTGTACACATCCGCTGACCTCATACATTGGCGATTCCGGAACATTCTTGCGAAAAGTGACGGAACGCTAGGAGACAATTGGGAATGTCCAGATCTGTTTCCGAGTGGAAATTCGTTTGTCTTCATGGTTTCCCCTCAAAACGTCGATCCTGACGTCTACCAAAACACAAACACGTCAGTTTGCATGGTTGGAGATTTGGATGTTGAGAATGGAACTTTCATATCGAAATACGCATGTCGCATGGATTACGGGTTTGACTTCTATGCTCCGCAATCGACGGTTGACTCGAACGGAAGGCGGATTGTGGTTGCTTGGATGAACGCGTGGGGAAGCGAAAACCCTACCCATACATTACGGCATGGGTGGGCGGGAGCAATGACGTTGCCACGGGAGGTCGTAATTCGAAGGGGAAGTATCTGTTTTCAGCCCATCTCGGAGATTGAGCAATATCGACGTAATCCATTCACCATGCGCGCCTTCGAGTTGGAGGGCACCGTTAGTCTTCCAGTGGGTGGAGATAGCTACGAGTTGGTGCTTTCCTTGGAACCGAAAGACGCGGCGGAGGTCGGCTTAAAGCTGCGCGTGGGGGATGGGGAGGAAACGTTGATTTACTATGTCTCGAATGAAAGCACGGTTGTCTTCGATCGCAACCAATCCGGTATCGGCCCGAAAGGCGTCGCACGAGCCCCGGTGAAGCTCGATAACGGCTCGCTCACTCTGCGTGTCTTTGTCGACCGCTGTTCGGTCGAAGTCTTCCTGGGAGAGGGCGAGACTGTTATGACGGGGCTCATCTATCCCAGCGAACAATCGACCGGAATTGAGTCGTTCGCGAAGGGAACTGCTTTTGTTCGTGATTTGCGAAAGTGGGATTTGAAGATATGATGGGCGATCACTACCTGTACGACGTCGTGGCGCTCGGGGAACTCATCGTGGATTTCACACCTGTAGAAGGGATTTCGCACGCGTTCCAGCAAAATGCAGGTGGGGCGCCTGCAAACGTCCTGGCGGCAGTTGCAGGATTTCACAAGCGAACGTGTTTAATCTCCATGGTTGGTGCGGATGAGTTTGGGGATTTTCTGTATCGCGAGATTGAGAATCGAGGTGTTGGTACCCTTGGCATCGGGCGGACGGAGCGATTTAACACAACTCTAGCCTTTGTCCACCTAGATGAACAGGGAGAGCGATCGTTTACGTTTTATCGCAAATCAGGAGCCGACCTTATGTTGAACGCTTCAGAGATTGACTATCACATCATTAAAAACGCACGAATTTTCCACTTTGGCTCGATATCCATGACAGATGAGCCGGCGCGTTCAGCAACACGGCAAGCTATTCAGACGGCTAGGGAGCATGGTTCGATCGTGACATTTGATCCAAACGTGCGCCCACGTCTCTGGACGAGTATCCGGGAAGCGAAGCAAGTCATTGCGGATGTCTTGAATATGGTTGATGTCTTGAAGCTATCGGCGGAGGAGCTCATGTTCATCACAGAGCGTGATGATATGAACGTTGGGCTCCAGGATTTAATGAGTCGGTACCCTTGCTCTATCATTCTTCTGACGCTTGGTTCCAACGGATGCATATGTTGTTCTCGTGAAGGGTCACAATGGGTTCCTGGCTACAGCGTGCGTACAGTGGACACGACGGGGGCGGGGGACGGATTTGTAGGGGCATTTCTCGGCGCGTTATTGGATCTGGATAAACGGCCGGAGAACGTCACGATGGATGAGCTGGTTCAGCTGGCTCGCGTCGCGAATGCGTGTGGTGCATTGGTGACAACGAAGCACGGGGGTATCCCCTCAATGCCAAGTCGCGAGCAGGTAGAGGATTTCATGGAGAACTATGGTGAATAGGCGGGATGCCTATTCACCTTCGGGGCAATGTGCTACGCGCTGAATCGTTAAGCGGAAAGGGATGCGAATGATAAACACAAGATCTCCCGTCTACAGATTTTGCATGTCGATATACCGTTACTTCATTCTCAATGTGCTTTATATCCTCTTTTGTATCCCGATTGTCACCATTCCGGCGGCAACTGGGGGGCTATTTGCTACGGCCAGAAAGTACGCTTACGACGATGACGTCCCCATCCTTTCGACGTTTTGGTCGGGATTTTGTGAAAATTGGAAGCAGAGCACCGTTGTTGGATTTTTGTTTTTGTTTATTTTGGGAATTGCATACGGGGACTCACGCATAATTGCGTGGCTTCGCTTGACGTCCGGCCGTGAAGCAGCCATTTGTCTCATCTGTGCTGTGCTTATGTCCTTAAGCATTTTGCTACACGCCTATCCTCTCATGGTGCACATGCGATTGACCACGAGACAAGTTCTTGTGAATGCGATCCGGCTCAACTTCGTAAAACCTCATCTTACTGTGGTTGGCCTTGGGATGGTGGCAGGAATGGGCTACCTATCGGCCGCCTATCCCGTTCTGTTTCTTACCTGCACATGCAGTGTGCTATCCAGCGCTTTGTTTCGGATTGTCGACCGGAAATTGGAGGTAGTCATCAAACTTTCTCATGGTCACCTGCCTATCACCGTGCTTGATCAATCCAACCCTTCCAGTCGACCCCATTCAGTTCAGTGACAATGTTACACTCATCAGGAAAGGCAAGATGTCTCGTAACGTCGTTTGGCACACATATCACGTGCATGCCGGCGTGCACGGCCGCCGGCGAAGTCCGAATTTGTGTGTAAATTGCCCCTACATGTAGAATGTGCTGAGTTTCGACGCGCCGCCTTTGACGGCTTTGCCTCGGCAAATCAAATATGTCCCGTCGTCGCTCCATCAAGAGGCGCTTCGCCGGTCGATGATAAGGAACGAAGGGGCAAAGCCTTCACCTGCGGTGTTCACCGCACCACAGCTCCTCCCGTTATCCGATTGACATTACGTGCGGTCGTCATCACTCTCAAAAGCGCGTAGCGGGTATGGCGTTTTCTGCTATACTCGCTAGTGGGATACGCAACATGAAGTGCGTTTAGTAGCTGCTGCTTGACCACGAGCCTCCTTCTCGAACGTAGAGGCCTGCG
>NZ_SORF01000024.1 GCF_004366795.1 Alicyclobacillus sacchari
GACGAGCTTCGCCACACCACCATCCTGCAAAAACAGACCTTTCAAAAATTCATCATCCACGTTAATCTGATATTGAGCCATATTCGTTCCCTCCTAGTGAGTGGTTTCTCTCAATCCTACATTCTACCAGAGAGGACGGAGATGGCTCATCTTTTATACCTCACATGCGCCATCCCTTTTTACACAGCGTACTGGACTCAACTGGATTCAACTCCATTGTGCGAGATTCCTCGCAAATGAAAAAAGCCATAACCAAATTCATGATAGCCTGCACGCCAACGGGCATGAGCAGTTTTTCAGCGTATCCGACCATTACAATGTTAGACGTCGCTTTATACAGTGTAAGTTATAACTAACGTTCGTTTTAGTCTCTCTCGTAGGCCACAATATGTAAATCAACGAACTCAGCATTTTTCAGAACATAGTCAAGTGGGTTCATCTTCATTCGTGCAATAAGTCCTTTGGGTGCCAACGGTTGTCCAGCAACTAATTCGGTCACTTGAAGCTCCTGCGCCGTCTCCACAATCGTCGCACCTACTTTGTGGTCGGCGGAAGTTTTGGTGATGAAATGCGCGTCAAACTGTTCACTAAGCCGTTGAATCTTTAATAAATCGCGCTCATCTTGTGGACTCATCCCTTCATGGGACAATACCACAAGCACCCAGAGTTCTGCGTTCAAACGGTCGGCTATGCGCCAACCGCGCCGAATCAGCTTCTCAGAATGTGGACGATGGTTGACGCAAACAAGAATACGCTCAAACTCTGTAGTAGTTCTTTCTTTACTCGCCTTGTATATTCGCTGATCGACATCGTCAGCTACCTCTAATAGAGCCAATTCACGTAGTGCAGCCAAATTCGCATTTTGGAAAAAGTTTTCCAACGCACTCTCGATTTTGTCCCGCGAATATATCTTTCCCTCCATCAGGCGCTGTTGAAGGGTTTCAGGTGTAACATCGATCAGCTTAATCTCGCGAGCCAATTTCATAAACCAGTCCGGAACACGTTCCCTCACCTTGACGCCTGTTATGTGTTCGACCTTGTCATGTAAACTTTCCAGATGCTGAACATTGACCGCTGTCACCACATTGATGCCTTGCTCAAGAATGTACTGTATGTCCTGATACCGTTTCTCGCGGACACTCCCTGGTACGTTGGTATGGGCAAGTTCGTCAATGAGAACGATTGATGGTTTACGGCGGACAATGGCATCAACGTCCATCTCCTCATAGCTACGTCCCTCGACTTCAATCCGTCGTTTCGGAATGACCTCCAAGTCCCCGATCTGCTCCGCTGTTTCTATACGCCCGTGCGTTTCAATTAGGCCGATAACAACATCCCACCCCCGTTTTCTCCAGTCATGTGCATCCTGAAGCATTTTGTAGGTCTTTCCGACTCCTGGTGCTGCACCGACATAAATAGTCAGTCTCCCTTTGATCCTATGGTTTGCACCACTGTCATAAAACCCACTGGTCGATCTTTTAAGTCTAAACATAGATCCTGGAGGGTCTTGCCAGCCAACAATCCGAAGGTCCGTGTAACGAAGATTTCTCAACAAATACCGAATGGGATTGTCCTTCCATAGCTCCCATGTCCGACTTGAGACTGGTTGTCCAATCACGATCTGTGTAACGTTTAACCGTTGTGCCACGTCGGAGATAATGCCGCCAATCTTCCTGTCGCTCCGCGGCTCCACGATCCATTCAGCTTCATACTCGTCAGCCAGTTCTTTCAGTTTTTCTAAATTCATCTTCTCTTTATCCGACAGCAAATCCTCGGTGGTGTTGCAAATCGTCAACACATACAAATCGGCCTTCATCCGTCTTGCCATACGATGACCACGTTGAATCAACTTGGCTGCACGTGGATAGTGACTGACACAAACCATGATAACCTCCTTAGCGCCGACAGGCCCGGGAATCCTACGCCTTGAATAAGATCGCTCCAAGCGTTCATCGACGTCCTCCGCCACCACACGCAAAGCCAATTCCCTAAGTCCGGAGAGATTAGACTTCCGAAAAAAGTTTTGCAGCGCTTGATCAACCATGTCTAAAGGGTAGATGCTTCCGTCCCGCATACGTTGACGTAACGTCTCTGGTGTCACGTCGATGACGGAGACTTCGTCAGCCCTTTTGATCAGCGACTCAGGAATGCGTTCACGCACCGCTATCCCAGTGATTTCCTCAGCCTCCTCGTGGATTCCTTCGATATGCTGCACATTAACAGTCGTCAGGACTGAAATCCCGTGATCTAGTAAATATTCCACGTCCATATATCGCTTGGGAAACATAGAGCCAGGCGCGTTGCTATGCGCCAACTCGTCGATGACGACCACGGCTGGTGCCCGCTCGATAATGGTTTCCAGATTGACTTCTTCAAAAATGCGATGCTGGAATCGAATCATCTTTCTAGGAAGAATCTCTAACCCATCAATTTGCGCGGCTGTTTCTGGTCGGTCATGAACATCGACATAACCGATCACAACGTCAATTCCACGTTCCTTTAAGGAAACGGCCTCGCGCAGCATTGTGTAGGTCTTTCCCACACCAGGCGCCGCTCCGATAAATATCTTCAATTGCCCAGGTGCTGTTCCAAAAACTTCTCCAGAACTTGATTTCAATGTCGAGCTCCCCACCTTCTAAAAGCGACCCGTTTGCTACATAAGTTATGATCAAAACGCGCGTTCTGTGAGCAAGTCCAAAATACTATGTAAAATCCTTTTTAAGAGTTTAATAGCACGTTCACAATCCGTTCATAATGGTGATGTGCGGCACCTTCTTGTCACGCCTGAGACTTTTTCACTCATCTCTCCACCACTACCTATGATTAGGTAGAGGCGGCCCGTTGTCCCTGCCTCGTCAATACCCTAGCAATGCTCCAATCAGTCGTACAACAGACTTCCGGTTGCGGAAGATGAGTATGACGCGCTCTGGGCCCTCGATTTCTTCGTTCACTCCACGCCGTTAGTTGTACGCAATTGCCAGCGACAACTTTCAGGAGCAGCAACTGCGGCCCTAACATCGCCACCCCCGTCCTTCAGTGCCTGCACGGTCTCCGGCGCCCACTCGGCGTACTCCTCGACAAACTTGTCTTTGTGCAGTCGAGCCCTGGATATCGAGAACATCCAGGATGACCGTACACGCATGTACAGGTGCTGATGCAGAAATTCTGGTGGGATTATTCCACGCCCCGACAATGGGATACAGACGCTTGTACAGCGCCGACACTTTGAACTTAGAGAACTTCGTCCCGCAAAGCTCCTCCTTGATCTAAGCCACATGACGGGTTCATACGCCGTTTGCCATCAGACCTTCGGATATAATCAACTAAGTACATGTAAAGCCACAAACGAGGACTCGCGCGAAAAAAACCGTACACTAACTGTATCCCCACAGTATCGTAAACGACATAAAACTGTAAGCTGTCGCATTGCTAACAATTAAACGGACTTCTATAACAATCCGCCGCATACGCCGAGTCATCTTACTTGCGGTAAAATCTGATAGTAGCAAGCTCGAGCAAGACTTCTTCACTTACTGTAAGCCGTGTACTATCGAAGTCACTTGTTTTACCACCTCACAGCTTAACTGTAATGTTCATTCTCAAAAGCCAACGTGCACAATTCGACGGTTGGCACCATTAGAGAAGACGTTCCCCGGCGTGTCCGACGTCAAAACCGCATAGGGGCGGTCATAGAAACCGTCCCTGTTACAACCACTTGAGTAACCAATTGCAAAGCGTTATAACCCTTATCGCCCAAGAAGTTTTTCAATTCCCAAGTTAAGTTGCATCACATTCACCATAGGTTCCCCCCATATTCCAAGAAACCGCCCTCGTTTGTCCTGGTTAATGAGTGTGATGAGATCCCGCCTACTCAAACCTGTAGCTTTCGAAATTCTCGGCACCTGTATCATGGCATTCTGAATGGAAATATCCGGGTCCAATCCCGACCCAGATGATTCCACCATATCTGGAGGTATCGAAGAAACTGGCGTACCAGGATTTTGCTGTTCTACTGCTTGAATATTGTTTTTTACCTCCCTGATCAAAGCGGGGGTGGTAGGCCCCAAATTAGACCCCCCCGAACCGTTTGCTGAATAACTGACTGCAGAGGGGCGTGGATGGAACAACCCCGGGTTCGTGACTGCTTGGGCAATTAAGATAGATCCTACAACGCGTCCGTTCAACTTAACCATACTGCCATTTGCCTGATACGGAAACAGAAGCTGCCCAATTCCGGTCACAATTAAGGGGTAAATCAGCCCCAATAATGCGACAGAGACAACTAAAAATCGAAGAGAGCGCCATAGATTTATCATCATTTCATCCCTCCTTAGATGTGTGCCAATCCTAAGGCCGTGATTACTAAGTCAATAGCTTTAATTCCAACGAAGGGCGCGATGACTCCACCCACACCATAAATGAGAATGTTTCGTATTAGCATGGAAGTAGCACTCATCGGTCGATATCTGACGCCCTTCATCGCAAGCGGTATCAGCAGTGGAATGATAATCGCATTAAAAATGAGCGCAGATAAAATGGCACTGCGCGAGCTAGTCAAATGCATGACGTTTAGGGCCTGAAGCTGTGGAACATATAGCAGGAACATTGCCGGAACAATTGCGAAGTACTTCGCAACATCGTTTGCAATCGAAAATGTCGTAATTGCTCCTCGAGTAATTAGTAACTGCTTCCCAATAGAAACAACCTCAATCAGCTTTGTCGGGTCAGAATCAAGGTCCACCATATTCCCAGCTTCCTTGGCCGCGGGCGTTCCTGTATTCATCGCTAGGCCCACATCTGCCTGAGCCAAGGCCGGAGCGTCGTTTGTACCGTCCCCAGACATCGCTACCAACTTGCCCTGTGCCTGTTCTTCTTTAATTAGACGCATTTTATCTTCCGGCTTTGCTTCAGCTATAAAGTCATCTACACCGGCCTCTTTCGCGATTGTTGCAGCCGTTAATGGGTTATCTCCAGTACACATCACCGTTTTGATGCCCATCTTGCGTAATTCCTCGAAGCGCTCCCGCATTCCCGGTTTGACAATGTCCTTCAGGTAAATCAATCCGTAGACATCGTTTCCTTTAACGACTGCGAGTGGAGTACCTCCTTCCCCAGCGATTCTGTTTGTTTTTTCTTCCAAGTCATCCGGAACTATCCCCCCATTTTGCTGTACGAATTGACGTATGGCGTCGACTGCCCCTTTTCGGACAACCGTGCCATCAGCCATATCCAAGCCGCTCATCCGAGTATCGGCACTAAACTCAACATTCTTCGCTTCAATGAACTCTTCTCGAATATAGGCAACACCTTTCTCTTTGCCAAGCTCGACCACCGAACGACCTTCTGGGGTTTCATCGAACAGAGACGACAATACCGCTAATTCGATCAGAGACTTTTCAGTATGTGATCCCACTGGGACGAACTCGCTGGCTAGGCGATTCCCAATCGTGATTGTACCCGTCTTATCAAGAATCAACGTATTGACATCTCCGGCAGCCTCGACCGCTTTACCGGATTTGGCTATTACATTGAAACGGATAACGCGATCCATCCCGGCGATTCCAATAGCGCTTAATAGAGCGCCAATTGTCGTTGGGATAAGACAAACCAACAATGCGATAAGCGTCGCGATATCAATGTTTCCACCGACATAACGTGCAATTGGATCAAGCGTGTCAACGACAATTAAGAAAATTAGTGTCAGCCCCGCTAAAAGAACAGATAATGCCAATTCGTTAGGCGTCTTTTGTCGGCTAGCTCCTTCCACCAAACCGATCATCTTGTCTAAAAACGATTCTCCGGGGTCCGCCGTAACACGAACCACCAGTTCATCTGACAGGAGCTTTGTTCCACCAGTGACGGAACTGAAATCGCCACCGGCTCCCCGGATCACAGGTGCCGATTCACCGGTAATTGCGGATTCGTCTACACTACCCAGTCCCTCGATCACTTCGCCGTCTGCTGGAATTGATTCCCCAGCGACTACCCGAATGATGTCTCCTCGGCGCAAGGTCGTAGCTGGTACGTTTTCGTAAGTGCCATCCGGAAGCTTACGGTTGGCCGTAAGGTCAGTCTTCGACTTCCGTAATGACTCTGCCTGTGCCTTACCTCTGCCTTCGGCAATGGCTTCGGCGAAATTACCGAAGAGAACAGTGATGAACAAAATCACAGTCACTACAACGTTGAAAGCTCGTTCTCCACTGCCAACGCCATAGTGCCCTCCGAACAAGTTTGGATCAAAACTTAGCAAGAGGGTAATGACACAACCGATCTCAACCACAAACATCACTGGACTCTTCACCATGCTGCGAGGGTCAAGCTTTCGAAACGAGTCCAACATTGCCTGATTGACAATCGCGCCCGATAAGCCTGTAGATTTACTGTTTGCCACTTGGAATCTTCCTTTCTTATCGTCACATGAACGCGCTACTGAGTAACTTGACCCGCAAGCATCTGCAATTGTTCACCAATTGGACCAACTGCAACTGCTGGGAAGAACGTTAGCGCCCCAACGATAATGACGACTGCAAGAAACACCGCGCCGAAAGAATATGTGTTTGTCTTCAGTGTTCCTACGGTTTTAGGCATAACAGATTTGCTGACAAGCGAACCTGCCATCGCGAACATGGCGACTATTGAAACATATCTGCCAAACAACATAACAAGACCGATCGCCACGTTGTAAAAGACGGTATTGCCGTTCAAGCCCGCAAATGCTGAACCATTATTGGCCGCACCGGATGTGAATGCGTATAAGACTTCCGAAAAACCATGTAGCCCAGGATTCAAGATCGATGAAGTTCCCGCTCTTGTCACGATCGCAATTGCGGTCGGAACCAGAATCACAAACGGATGTACCAACATGGCCGCGGTCGCAAGTTTAATTTCTCGAGCTTCAATCTTCTTCCCGAAGATTTCTGGTGTACGACCAACCATTAACCCTGAAAGGAAAACTGCAATAATCAGGAACATCAAGATGTTTAACAAGCCGACGCCAATACCGCCAAATACAGAGTTAAACATCATAAATACAATCGGTACCATACCGCCAAGTGGCGTGAGGCTGTCATGCATATTGTTCACAGCACCTGTGGTAAATGCAGTAGTAACTGCAGTAAAAATACTGCTCAAAGATTCGCCAAAACGCACTTCTTTGCCTTCCATGTTTTGTCCAGAAATCCCTAACACATGCTGGAGAATCGGATTTCCAGAGGTTTCTGAAGCATAGATGGTAAACGCGCCAAGCAGGAGCAAGCCCGTGAGGAACACGTATAAAACCACTGCTTGTTTGCGATCGCCAATAAACTTCCCGAACGTCGCTATTAAGGCAGCCGGGATCAGCGCCATTGCCAGAATCTCTAGCACGGTTGTTATCGCTCTTGGGTCTTCATATGGGTGAGCAGAATTCGCATTGAAGTATCCGCCCCCGTTTGTTCCAAGTTGCTTAATCGCTTCGAGTGATGCAACAGGACCTCTCGAGATGGTCTGCGTACCGCCCTGCAAGGTATGGACTATCTGGGCACCTTGCAGGGTTTCTGGAAGACCCAACCCCACAAACGCGACTGCAAAGATAAATGCCAACGGCAACAAGATGCGAGTATGCACTTTTATATAATCAACCCAGAAGTTTCCCAACGTCTTCCCTTTGTTCGCCACGATGCCACGAATAAAGGCAATTACAGCCACAACTCCTGCAGCAGCTGAAGTAAACTGCAAATAGGTGATCGCGACCATTTGACCCAAGTATGACATAGACTGTTCCCCAGCATAACTTTGCCAGTTGGTGTTGGTAATGAAGCTGGCAGCTGTGTTAAAGGCAAGGTCCCAACTCATCCCTTTAATACCGTCGGGATTAAGAGGTAATCTACCTTGTAAAGTGAATATTAAATAAACAAATATTGCCATCACGAACTGTACCAAAAGCCATACCTTAACATAGCCTTTCCAATCCATATCAGTGGAAGGATTAATCCCTACAAGCTTGTAAATAACTCTTTCTATGGGGGCGTAAACTGGCTCAAGAAAACTTTTTTGCCCTGTAAACACCCGATAAATGTAACCGCCAAGCGGAATCGCGAGTGCCAAAATCAAGGCAACCACCGCTAGAATCCCAATTGTCCCGGAACAAGTCAACTCGTGTCACCTCCTAGATTACTTAGAACTTCTCTGGATTAAAAATCACGTATGTGAGGTATATCATTAACAACCCTGAAATCACCAGAAGAATCCACATACACACCCTCCACTCAGGCTTTATCAAATAATTTGACCAACCAGACGAAAATTCCAAACGATACCACGAATAAACCAATTCCCCACACATGACCCACTAGCGGCTTCCCCCCAACGTTAGTCCCGCGATCAGCCTGGGCTGGTAATGCCCCCTTGTTGTTCCCCCTAAAAACGTCCTCTTATGCGTTTGAGGTGGATCTCGCACTGAGCCGCCTAAAAGGACTTTGACTCATAGAGGTTACGGAGATGATTGTAGGTCGAATTCATGTCAAAATGCCGTTGAGATATGCCGTTTAGGTGTAAAAAAATCATAAAAATGAAGGACACAAGGGCCTTGGCAGAGTTATAAATTATACATTCCTCTAATCGAATGGAGTTAGCGGCA
Organism: Alicyclobacillus sacchari; assembly: GCF_004366795.1. Lineage (GTDB taxonomy): Bacteria > Bacillota > Bacilli > Alicyclobacillales > Alicyclobacillaceae > Alicyclobacillus > Alicyclobacillus sacchari. The sequence continues at coordinate 8,618 of NZ_SORF01000024.1, forward strand.
TGAAGCAAACAACATCTTTTAGACCAAAATGGCGTGTACTTACTTCCCATGTCATCCCTTTATTTCCTGACCCAAATACAAGTGGACCTGACAACAAACTCAACTTGTTTTTGCCATACTTGATCGCATCGATTATGGTCTTTGGGTTAACTTTAATCTTCTGGCATTCCCAATATATTTTTACCCCTGTTAACATTGCCCTTTTATACCTTTTACCAGTGCTGGTTACAGCGGTCCGCTGGGGACTGTGGCCATCTGTTTATGCCGCCGGTATAGGAGTGATGTCCTTTGATTTTTTCTTTATCCCACCAATATTCGCTTTTACAGTTGGAGATACGAGGTATTTGATTTCTTTCGCTGTATATTTGGCAGTTGCCATATTTACCGCTAGCTTGGCAGTTCAGTTACGACAACGCTTCGAAGAAGCAAAAGCTCGTGAAGCCATTACGTCTGCCATGTATACTTTGAGCACTCAGGTAGCCGCAGCGAGGGACTTAGATGCCGTCCTGCACGAAATTGTCCATCACGCCTCCAGAACTTTTGGCTTGTCTACCGCAATTGTGCTGCCGGACACAGCAGGGCAACTGACTGTAAAAGTACAGCATGGAATTAAGTCATCCGATGACCCAGATATTATTGAACCGAGAATATTACGTTGGGTGTACGAGCATGGGAAAATGACGGGTTACGGAACAAATACTCACAGAGATAATTCGTTGCTATACGTACCTTTGAAAACCGAATCGAAGATCCATGGAGTAATGTGCATCGCTGTCAAACAACCATCGGGAATTGGGAATGCAAACAATCTCATTCGAGTAGTTCAGGCTTTGGCTGGCCTCGCGTCAGTATTCGTCGCACGCATTCATTTCGAAGAAGAAGCCAAACTTGCTCATATAACCGCAGAGTCGGAACGATTGCGTACTGCCCTATTGGATTCCATTTCACACGAATTACGTACGCCACTAGCCACAATCATTGGCTCTGTTACAGGAATGATAGAGGGCGCAGGCGTTCTTTCTGCCACAGACCAATATGAGTTGCTGCTGACCGTTCGGGAGGGCGCAATGAGGATGAACCGCCTCGTCACAAACCTCCTAGGAATGGTTCGTCTCGAAAGCGGCATGCTCCGCTTGAACAAGAAATGGTGTGACATCTCAGATATCATCGGTGTGGCACTGAGTCAGGTACAGGATTCGTTACAAAATCGAGCGGTGGAGCTAAACTTGCAAAGTAATTTACCAGCAATTGCGGTGGACGATGTGCTGATCGAACAGGTACTGGTTAATCTTCTTAGCAACGCTGTAAAATATTCACCCGATGGCAGCCCAATTCGTCTTGATGTCTTAGAATACGATGGAGTTCTCACTATGCGGATTCGAGATCAGGGCATAGGTATCGCTCCGGAAGAGGTGGACAAGATCTTCGACAAATTCTACCGAACCAATGCTGGGAAAAGCATTCCTGGTACCGGTCTTGGATTAGCCATTTGTAAAGGTATCATTCAAGCACACGGTGGCGAAATTTTCGCCAGGAGTGCAGAGGGTGTAGGTACAATTGTTACAATTCGACTTCCTGTCAGTGACATGCCGGAACTTCCACACGACTCGATGAGTTTAGAGTAAGGGGCAGCTTTATCATGGGTGCAAAAATATTAATCGTTGATGATGAGCCACAAATTCGGAAATTGCTGCGCGTAACCTTGCAGGCTCACGGGTTTACGACGATAGAAGCGGCAACGGGACAAGATGGAATCATACAGACAGGGATGATCAGACCTGACTTGATCATTCTGGACTTGGGACTACCCGATATGGACGGCACGAAAGCATTATCTCAAATACGTGAATGGTCTACCGTTCCGATCATTGTAGTAACCGTACGTGATGACGAAGAGGGAAAAGTGTATGCCCTTGACCACGGTGCGGATGATTACGTCACCAAACCATTTGGGATGAGTGAATTGATGGCTCGAATTCGTGTAGCTCTTCGCCACATCGCAAACCAACAAGACGAACCAGTACTGAAAACGGGACAATTGACCATTGATTTAGCTCGTAGAATTGTTGAGCGAAATGGCAAACCTGTTAGGCTCACTCCGACAGAATATGACCTTCTAAAGACACTGGCGGCAAACGCAGGCCGGGTCATGACACATCGGCAATTATTTCAACAAGTATGGAAGGAACACAATTACGAAACCGCGGGGCACTATTTACGCGTATACATCGGATATCTAAGAAAGAAAATCGAAGATAACCCCGCACAGCCAAGCCTCATTATCACAGAACCTGGGGTTGGGTATAGACTTGTCATTTCGAGTGAATCTTAAAGTGATGTTATACTGGCCCCAGAGTCAACCCAGACAGATGATGTGAGGTAGAATAGACGCAGTGAGGCGTTTGACGCATGCCAGGACGTAAGTGGACTGTGGTCGAGAAAATGAACATCGGGTTGAAAGGGATGCTTCCCCCGGCGGATGTCAACGAAGTTTGACGACAGCATGGTGTGGCCCAAAGTCTGTATGACAAGTGGCGTGATGCATTTCTGACTGGTGGACGAGCAGGGCTTCGGTCAGGTCCTTCTACCCGGGAGCAGGAGTTGGAGAAGCAGTTGCAGGAAGCCATAAACAAAACTGGCGAACAAACTATGGAAATCGGTTTACTCCCATGAAATTAAATCTCTCAACTATCTAAATAGTATCCAGGCAAAATGGGAGGCAATTCAGTACCGCGCGGACGATGCGATCTTCTTGGATACACGTGGGTTCGTTTCGGAGTCGCCAATCTGTAACGTTTTTCTTGTGAGTTCTGGAGTCTTGGCTACTCCACAAGTAAGCAATGGCATCCTCCATGGAATCACACGCAAGAATGTAATTGAAATTGCTCGTGAGCTTGGCATGGCTGTACAAGAACGAGATATAACCCCATACGAGTTAATCCATGCTGACGAGGTGTTTCTCACCGGTACACACGCAGAAATTGTACCTGTGGTGAAGGTAAATAATTTGCCTATAGGAAACGGTGAGCCAGGGCCCACAACACTCGAACTCATTGCACGTTATCGCAGACGGACTGCTGACCCGCGCTTCGGAGTAACAATCGACTGGCGTTACGGATGGTGAGGGCTATGCCAGTTGTAAAAAGTAAAGGGTTCGCCGGTAGCCTGCGCCAGTTGGCTGAAGGGCGAGTTACTCCATCCGAATTATTGTGGGACCTTACAGAGAACGATTTGATACAGATGCTTGTCCCTAAATTTGCGAATATTGACTCAGAAAGTGCTTTGGCCATAGGAGATGGCGTTTTAGCTGGAGACGTGACTGGACAGTTGATCTTAAATCGAACACTCGGTGAGTGGATTATTGCTGAAGCGAAAACAAAACAAACTGAAGTGGATATCATTTATTCGACACAAAAGTAGGGATCTTGAGCGAGAAATTCGAAACCGCGTGTGCATAGGGAGCACAGGGAGTATTTATTATACGTCGGAGACTTGGGTTGTGCCGCTACTTCCGTCTCGGTGAGTATCATCTTCAGCCACCAGGGGTCTGTCAATAATTTTGTGTAAACTCCTTTGAGTGACCTTAGCGGACGTACTGTTCGATACGATCCGGAAAGTATATCGTCAACTGACTCAGAATCTGCCCCCAGTTCTGAATCCGCATGGTCCAGCGTTTCGTAACCTCCATCGTGGCCAGGAATAGCATCTTAGTGAGGGAATCGTCCGTCGGGAAGATGCTCTTTCCCTTGGTCACCTTACGAAGTTGCCTGTGGTAGCCTTCAATCAGATTCGTTGTGTAAATCAACCTGCGCATCTCCATCGGATATCGGAAGAAAGTGGCGAGTTCATCCCAGTTGCTTCGCCAAGAACGCACGACAAGGGGATATTTGCTGCCCCAGATCTCCTCGAACTTGTCCAGTTCGGCCAAGGCTGCATCCTCGGTGCTGGCTTTGTAGATGGGCTTTAGTGCCGCTGTTATAGGCTTGTAGTCCTTATACGACACGTACTTGAGCGAATTACGAATCTGGTGAACGACGCATTTCTGAATATCGGACTTGGGATAACAGGCTGCGATTGCTTCACTGAAGCCTTTCAGGTTGTCGACGCAGGCGATGAGGATATCTTCAACACCACGGCTCTTCAGCTCGTTAAGCACGTTCAGCCAAAACTTCGCAGACTCGTTCTCGCCGATCCAGATGCCAAGCACGTCCTTTTGCCCTTCAAGGTCAATGCCCACAACCATATAGGCAGCTTTGTTTATCACCTGGCCCTCCTGCTTCACTTTGTAGTGAATGGCATCCAGAAACACCACAGCATACACGGTTTGCAGCGGCCGGCTTTGCCATTCCTTAATCATCGGAGGAAGCTTGTCCGTGATGTTGGAGATGAGTGTGGGCGATACGTCTAGTCCGTACAATTGGTGAAGATGGGCCTGAATGTCTCTGGTGCTGACACCCCGTGCATACAAGGCAATGACCTGTTCCTCGATGCCGACGGTGTTGGTCTGATTCTTTTTAATGATTTCAGGCTCGAATTCACCCTTGCGGTCTCTGGGGACTGAAATCTCTACGTCACCGTATTCGGAGGTAAGAGTCTTGCGACTATGCCCGTTGCGACTGTTATCTGTCGTCTTGTTTTTCGTGTCATGCTTGGCGTAGCCCAGATTGTTTGTCGTAGAGTGAAATTACCCGGAATCATCATCTCGGGTTCCCCGGAAAAATCACGAGGAATTCCCCATCGTCATCGCGTGGGGTAGAAC
>NZ_SORF01000025.1 GCF_004366795.1 Alicyclobacillus sacchari
ACGGCGCCGACTGACAAGACGACGTCCTGATTCAAGCTGCTAGGTGGGTCAAATTTAAGTCGGCGATCTGGGTCAAAACTAACCCGGCGTTGACACTTCCTGTCACAACTTTATTCTTGGGATAATAAAGGGCTGATAAAAAAGACGGGAAAAGGGCTTGTAGGGCAAGGATTTCTCCGTTTTGCCTCACGCCGTTTTCCCGCTTGTATCAGGTGTTTATTATGTCTGGAGCACGAGTTTATTGTTTGAAGCAGAGGTTTTTTATGTGGTCACAACAACTGTTCCCATCAAAAAATCCTCTGCTTTTTTCCCGCCTCCATCCCGCATTCCACCGTCCTCAATTGTGAACAGTCATAATAAAATCTCGCACACTTTTCCCTCATCCCGTATTTTTTCCCTGTTTTTCCTTGTCAAGACTTTATTCTTGGGATAATAAAGTTCGGGCATAAAAACAGGGAAAAGGGTTGAGGGATAAGGGATTGCCCCTTTTCCTCCACCCTTCACTCTGGCTTGTATCAGGTGTTTATTTATTCTGGAGCAGGTGTTTATTGTTTGGAGCAGAGGTTTTTTATTTGGTTACATAGTAAAGCTGGGCATAAGGGTTAGGATCAAAGGGACCGTTGACGAGTTCGAAACACATGGGAGACAGCAATCCACAACGTCGCTTCAACTCTCCCCGTGTCTTAATGCCCAAAGCCTGTCTGCTTCGTCCACCCACGCTTGATTTCTGACATGAACCACCTGATCGCCCAGTTCGTATTTCTTTGCTCTTTTCTGCTCACTGATGAAACTGAGTTGCAAGTTCGTCTTTACATCTTTGGAATAAACATGGATCAAAGAGTCAATCTTGTCACCAACAGAGTCATATCGATCCGCAGTTGCCTTGTACTGATTTCGATAGTTCTTAGCTTTAGCATATATATCGCGAATGACAGGCTGACTGATGTCATGATTAAAATAGACGTTCTTGTAGCCATTGGCGCACGAGAGGACGTTTAGTGCACGGATATCGGTTGGGTTATCAGTAACAACCAAATCGTCTTTTTTGTGACCAACTTTATATCCAGACGAATCGTAAAACAAAGCGAACATCTTCGGGCTAATCGGCAACATTAGTTCCAGCCCCTTAACGGCGAATCCAACATTGCTTCCAAAGGGCTTTCGCTTTTCAAGGAACTGATTGTATCTAATGACGGGATTATCCGAGGTGATAAACACCTCATCGGTGTTATTGAGGATAATCTTCAGCTTCAAATCCATCGTTAACGGTATGACATTTGTGGTCACAGCGAGTGAAAACACCGAAGGGTTATTGTATTGTGCTCTCACCTTGTCTAAATCTATGCCTTGAGCACGCGGGTGTTTTTCGCAATAGGAAAATGCAGAAAAACGCGGCGTAAGAGTTTCCAGTTAAATAGTTCCATCCGAGTTTTATGAACCGTGCTTGACATGGAGCCTCTGCGAGCATGATTCCCCGCGTATAAAGGCGGGAAGGACGCTCCGCCGCAAAGTCAGACAGGCTATCATGCTCGCCACTCCATGTCAAGCACTTGTGGAATTGGAAAAATCGCCGCCGCGTTTTTCTGCAAATCTAAACCGCGCTATACAGTGTTGTACCCGCTTCTTCAAGAAAAACTCGTGGATGAATTCATCATCCAGATTGCCCCTTCCATTATCGGTCACGGAATTCCACTGTTCATTCCAGGAGAACAAGAGAATCAATTGCGACTTCTTGATGTAAAGCAATACAAGCAAATGGCTGAGCTTCATTATGAACTGAAATAGAGTAGAAAGATAAGGGGGGTGAATGTCCGAATTGACATCGCTCACTTCTTCAGGTAACGGGGGCAAAAGCAACAGAACTATCTGTCGTCATGGGGAGTTCAAGGAGGAGTACGCATTTAGGACGGCGTTCACGGGACCAGTCATTTGTTTGCGTTCGCGATATATCATCGAAATGTTCCATTTGTAAACAGGTAAATCCGTAATCTCAATTTGGACGAACTCACCACTTAGTAGCTCCCGTTGCACGGTCATTTTGGGAACAAAAGAGACGTACTTGCCAGTCCGCAGTATCTCCTTGACAGACTCGACTGGCGCAATTTGAAGTGTGTTCCCGAAATCACTCTTTACGACTGACTCGCCCTGGTTGGATTTCTTGTGAAAAATATGATGCCAACCCTTCGGACACCAAACGTTCGCCTATGGAGGCATTAAAGATATCGTGTTGAGTTTGTTGCTGTCTTCTCCAATGGTGACACTCATGAGACAGAAGTAATTCAAGAAGCCCGTAATCTCCGTCAGTCGCTTCGACACAAAGGACAGTTACAGTAGAACCATTAAACTGCGTTGAATAGATATTTGTGCAATCAAGTCAGACAATCACATAAATGTCCTGGTCATCTCCTGTGTACCCCAACTTTCCCAAGAGATTATTGGCAATCGATATCAATCGCTTTTCAAATCCTTCAACATCGTTCCCAATAGCATTGAGCAATTTTTCAAAACGCTTATATCCGAGACACTCTAACCGTTTCTGCACTTCATCTTTGGTCGGAAATCCTTTCGGGGTGAAGTGTATTTCATTCAATAGCCGTTCGTGAGCTTGAATATAACTCTGGTGAATCTCCCTAAACCATTCAGAAGGATCTTGTGATTTAATAGATGCCAGAACAAAATCACGATACACCCAATGCCATTTCACCACAGAACGTCACCTCACATGTGTTACGGCAAGCATACTGACCTAAACTGTCCTTATATTCAAGAAGCACTGTTCGGTACTGAGTCCTTCATTTTCGCCTGATTACTCGGCGAAAATACAAGAAATGCTATGATGAGTGCCGCCGCGCTCATCAAGGCGGTCATTCCGACCATTAAATCGCGCACGCCCAACCACGTTGCCACCAAACCTCCAAGCAGTATGAAAACGATGTTTAACAACTGTTGTGGCGGTCCGACTACACTATTGATTCTCCCCATATGCGAGACTGGCATCACTTTTTGGGTATATGTTGTGAAGCCGACACTCGCACTCGAACCGAATAATCCTAAGATGATGAGTCCCAAAACAGCCGACCAAAACGAATGTGCTAAAGCGTAGAAGAGGTAGCCAAAGGCACTCAAAATGGTTCCTGCACCCAAAAGCCACATGGTACTGATCCGCTTGGCAACGACGGAGAGCAAAAGGGAGCCAGCGACGAATCCGACTCCAGCGGATGTAACCATCATGCCGTATCCAAGCTGTCCGAGATGCAAAGCTTGTCGTGCAAACACAACCTCTTGTGTATCGGCTGTAAGCGCAAAGATGCTAACCAGTGCGTTCAAAATGAAAATCATGGTGAACAGTCGGTTCTCACCGAAAAATTGAAAGGCGGTTTTCCAATCTGTAAAGACAGCACGCCATGGGTGCTTTGTTCCCGTTGAGGTTTGCGGCGTACCCAATTCAGGTAACAGAATAAACGAACATGCTGAAGCCAAGAAACTGACCGCATCTAACCATAATGGTACGGAGGCATCTCTATTGACCAACAGAACACCAGCAATCGCAGGTCCCGTCAAGAACGCGCTGTATCTGAGCGTACTCACAATCGAATTAACACGTTTTCTGGATGCTTCAGGAATGAGCAGGGTTTGATACGGAAGGAACAGACTACTAAAGAACGTACTTCCGACTCCAAGTAAGAACAGGATCGCATAAGTGGAAATCAAGTTTGGCATAAGGGGTAACAAGCCTATTAAAACAGCACGGGAAAGCTCGACACAAATCAATTGTTTTCTACGCGAAAGGCGATCCGTTATACTCCCAACCCACGGTCCTACGATTAAAGCCGCGATCCTGGATACTACCCATAAACCTGCGACAGCAAAAGCTGAATGTGTCTGGTTCAGAACAAACACATTGATGGCAACCAGATATATGAAATCTCCAATGGCAGAAATACCAACGCCCGAAACAAAGATAGCCGTCCAGACGTTCATCTCGACCTGGCTTCTATCCTCCGACATTCCATCACCTCGACTACCGTAGTTCTATAAGTATACTGCCACAAGCGATAGCATGCGCTCTGCGTCGATGTCTTCGAATCGTAGTGAATAACTCAAAGGGAATTCGATATAGATGCTTCCGAACTATCATTCCTGTAATTCCTGATTCGTGGGGTCATGAAAGTTGCACATCCGACCAAAATCGTTGCAACCCCAGAAGTTAACACTAACCCTGTAAGTCCAAGGGGTGTCGCCAACAAGCCGCTCAACCAACTGCCAGTTGGCTGTCCTAAGCCCGTGATGGGTCGAATCGTACTGGATACCTTCGCTTGCATTCGCAACGGTACGACCTGCTGAATAATTGTCCTATACAGTGGTTCGTATGGGGTATAAACCAAACCATTTAACACCATGATGCCAAACACCATCCAATACTGATGTGCAAACGACAATAGTCCCGTAAGTATCCCCCAAAGAATGATCACGGTTGTCATGGATGGACCCATAGCCAGTTTCCAGGGTTTCCTCGAAAAGATAACGCCTCCGATGAAAGAACCCACGGCAAATGCCGACCACAGGAGTCCGTATGCCTTTGCGCCACCAAAGTTGTTCCGAGCAACAATAGGCAATACAACGGCATATATCCCAAAGAAAAAATTGAAAAAGAAAGTGAGTCCCCCCAGTTGCAGAAGCAGAGGACTTTGCTTCAGCACTTTTACCCCGTCCAACAGGTTCCTGGACAGTTGGGAAAATCGTGTTCCTGGAGTGTGCAAAGATGAAGGAATGGAAAACAGGAAGATAGCACAAAGGATGAAGCTGACTGCATCCAGTACCAAAACAAGCCCGTATCCAAGCCAAGCTACGGACAATCCAGCAATTGCAGGACCGACTAACCAGGTAAGATGCAGGTATACATCATCGAAGAAATTGGCGGTACTTCGCTCTTCCTCTGGAAGAAGTTCCGCAACCAATTGTGAGCGTCCAGTTGAAGTCAACGGGGTTACAACAGAACTAAGAGCAAGCAATACATAACTTAGCCAAATCCAGTGAACTCCAAAATGGCTGTTAACAGCGATACCACCATAAATCAATGCGAGTAGCACGTTGCCCAGTACCATCAATCTTGTCCGAGAAATCTATCACCAAGCACCCCAGCAAAAGGATTTACTATAGCGGCTGGGACACCAACGCAAAGAGAAATCAAGCCCACTGCGGCAGGTGAATGGGTGATATCTAAGATCATCCAAAGAACAGCGGCACTACCCAGTTCGTTACCAAGCCCTGAAATTACGGAACCAAGCCATAAGCTTCGAAAGTGTTTGCGCCGAAGAAATATGGAGATGCCCTCATGACGTATTCTCATAGCCAGTCTCCTACGCGGACATTCTTCTGAATTCTGTCGTACAAGGTCTTAAATTGCCCTAACCACGACACCCCGCAGAGGAGAGACATGACCCCGATGGCTATGCCGACAATCGGAATCCCGAACTTGGACAGCGCGAGTCCCATGATTGCAAATGACAGTTGCATAACTCCTCCGTATGTAGACCCATGTAGCGAAAATACTCTACCCTGAACAGACTTATCCGTGCTGATTTGAAGCATGTATGTGTCGAGAGGTATGATGATTCCTGAACTGATACGCATTAGCAAAAGCATTAAAGCACCCCAGGCGAACACTGTAAACTGCGCCATAGCACCGAAAAAAAGTGCTTGCGTGATATATGCCACGCCGTACCATAATGTTGCTCGATGACGGTTTTTCCCAGCATATTGGTTAACCACAAATGCTCCGATCAACACACCGATCCCATCAATGACATACAAAATGCCGATCCCCAGTCCGCCCATGTGATATACCTGTTGACCGAGGACGGGAATGAGAATGTAGTATCCGCCACCAGCGAGTCCCCAACTCATACCAATAATAATGATTGAGCGCACCACGCGATTATGAAGAGCTTCTTGAAACCCTGCTTTGAGTGACTGAAAATACTGTAGGCTCGTTCGCCCTATGGCTTCAACCTCGTCCCAATGACATCTGAGAATATGCCACGCCGACCAAAGGTACGATGCCGCATTGATGGCAAAACAAAAAATCGGTCCAACGGTCGCAGAAACGATACCCCCGATTGCCGAACCAGCGATTTGAATTAGTCCTGAACCCTGTGAATCTAATCCATTTGCTGTAGCAAGTTCGTCGTCAGTCACAACATGAGGGATTACGGCATTTCGAGCAGGTCCGAAGAGAACCCCAGACGCGCCCAATAATGCTGATGCGACGTACAAGATCCAGGTCTGATGCATCAATACAGAGAGCGACAGTGAAAACGCGAACACAGCACGAATCAAATCTGTGACAAATAAGACTGGCTTTTTGGGGAAATGGTCAACGAATGGACCTGCAAATGGACCGAGAACAACGACAGGCAACGAACTACAGAGAAGCACTAAACCCATTGCCGCCGCTGAATGCGTAAGGGCGAGTGTAACTTGTGCAAGAGCAACTTCATTGAACCAGTTACCAAATTGACTCCCCACTGATGCTAACCAGAGATTTCGATAGTTACGGTTGTTGCGAAGGAGTTCAATACTATTCGTCGTCCATTCACCTCTTAACGCGAAATCACTGACTAATCGTTATTGACATGATCTTTGACTGACGATGATACAATCTCTCTCCAGTAACGCAAAGACACCAAAGTCTCGCCCGTTTCGGTAACTTTGCTCCTTTTGCCCTTGCAGATAAACCCGCGAGCCTCATAAAACGGAATGCCAAGATAATTCCCTTCTTGGACAGACACGTATTGTTCGATTGCCCCACTATTCAATTGCTGTTGCGTAAGAGCTTCTAATAGAAGCCTACCGATTCCCTTGTATCTGTACTTTTCATCCACGTACAATACGAACACTTCACCAGTTTGTGATCCCGTCATTCCGCCTCCAATCGTCCCGACGACGACAGAATCAACAAGTGCCACATGAGTATAGCTCCCCGTAAGGATGTCATTGCATACCCGTTCAGGATGATACCAATTTTGAACATTTAGAGTCTGGTATTCCTCACTGCACAATCCTTGAACCGTTTGCTTCCAACCTGTTGCACAGATAATCGATATGGCAGATGCGTGCTCGATAGTAGGTTTGATGACCGTAACGTCGATTGATAACACCCCCATGAGGAAAACTACTTGGTCAAAATAATACTCTGTCAAATAATGCTCGTGTGTACGACATTAGTCGTAAGACCATAGTTGCAATCCATGTGCCTTCTAATCACGATGCACGAGTCCATTTGGTCTGAGACGAGCCATAATGATTTCATCGACATAATGTCCTGCACTGCGGATCGAGCCTGCTTTCCTTCCTTCGACCACAAATCCATGGCTCTCGTACAACTTTTGTGCTCTCGGATTTGTAGCCAATACACCCAGTTCGACTCGCTCCAACATCAGCCAGTTATCTGCGAGTTCGAGTACCTTTTTGATTAGGGCAGTACCAATCCCTTTGCCATGATGTTCAGAATCCACGGAGATATAGAACATTCCTGCATGAGACCTTCGTCCAGCCATCTGTACCACGGCGGCATTCCCAATAACCTGACCATCTACTTCGGCGACAAACTCATGGTGATTCGCTCCCTGGTTGCGATATCTTTCTTCTACCTGTTCAATCCTTGTGCTTGGAAGAGAAAGGATATACGGCATCACTTGTTCTTGCAACTGAATCCGATGAATGGCGCGAGCATCGCTGGCTTGAACTGGTCGAATTACTATATCCATGGCTTTTCCTCCCTAATTCCAACTATCCTAAATATACCAGTATCGCGGCAGACAAGCGTATAGTGGTATCTTTCCCGACTGAGTGCAACGTGTCCGTCAGCAGTCGGACATCTTCCGCATCAATCCAGCCGCACTGTTTTCATCGCTTCTTCGTCAATAACAATAGGTAGAGAAATGGTGCTGATAACATCAGCCCACCAATCAATTCAGTCTGCAACTTCGATGCTGACCACTTTTCGCAATGGAGACATAGAGGTTAGAGCTAATCCAATGAGTCGGATCATTACGGCAACGAACAATGTATTTCTCAGACCAATTATAGTAGCTATTTCACCACCAATAAGGGTTCCAGCAAGTAGGCATATTGATGTGATGACTTGCCAAATGGAGTTGACTCGACCAAGATACGCATTGGTCGTTCGAGCTTGGCAAAACGATGACACTCCGATCTCAAATACAGTATCGGCTCCATCTCCGATTAGTTGTTGCGCTAAAATAAAAACGACCAGGAGCCACATAGGTCCAGACGCAAGTGGAAGCAGAGCCGAACCAACAACGCCTACAAGCGATGCAAGAATAAATACCTTCCCAAACCGCATCCGTTTAAACAGCCCGTCAGCAAGGGTTGATGTTACAAAAGCTCCTAATCCACCGACTGCATACAACACACCTTGTATTCCTGGCATGACATGCAAGCCGCGACTGATATACAGCACATATACCGTACCTGAAATCCCGTAGAAGATATTCTGTATACCCGCTACTCCTGACAGCAGAGATAGTGTTTTATTTTCCCAGAGGTACTGGAGTCCTTTACGAAGTTCCTGTAAAAGTGGTTCTCGTTGCTCTTCTTGCTCGCAGTGGGTTTCCAACTTACAGATGGACATCAAAGTGAATGCGGAAAAAATAAACGATACCGCATCAAGTGAAAGAGTTATGGCTCCACCCAACCATTCAAACAGTGCACCAGAAAGACCGAAACCAACAACTTCTGATACTGCACCTGTTGCTGACAATTTTGCATTCGCATCGGTTATTTGATCTTCATCAACAAGCGTCGGAATATATGCGCCATAGGCACTGTCGAAGGTTACAGAAAACACCGAAACCGCAATCGCGACCAGCCAAATTTGCGCCCAACCCAAGTGCCCCAAAAACAACAGTAATGGAATGGACCCAACCAAGATGGCTCTAACTACGTCTGAAACGATCATCACTTGCCGTCGTTTGAGCCGATCAACCCAAACACCAGCAAACAACCCAACTATAATTCCAGGTGCTACCTCACATATTCGAAGTAATGCGACCTGCTTGGCTGTGGCATGCATCGTGTAAATGACGAGGAAAGGTAGAGCAAGTCTGCTGACTAAAGAACCAAAGAGGGATACGCTTTGACCAACCCACAGTTTAACGAAATGTCTGTTTTTTAGAATCGAAAAGTCAACCATTGGTTCGCCTCATTCCTAATAATGTGCGAACCACAGAAGTCTCGTGTTGGATCAATAAATGCGCCCTGATCAGAAGATCACTGAGCGCATAGTTTGTTCAGATATATAGCCAAAACACAGACTGAAGACTCTACTTAAGAGTCTCTTTCACGATTTTTTGGCGACTCTAACTGAACAGAAGCGTTCGACATTCTGCGGCTCAATGCTATGAGATTTAAACTCGAATTAAGCACCAATGAGCAAAGAGCAGACTGTCATAATTAACGCCCCTAATCAGACACAAAATGAATCCTTTGTCATTCTACCAAATATTCTCGTTGGACAAAAGCCATTCAAGGAGAGGCATCTTCTCCCTTATGACAACTTCATTTATATATACCCTGCATAACCCTTGCAACCAATTCACTCATTTCCTTGTTGTTCCCGCCAAATCCTGCCCGCAACTGGATTTTGTAGACCGTCACGCTCAGCCCCTCACTTTCAAGTTCACTAATCGCCCATTTGATTTTTCTGATTCGATATGAGTTGATGTCTTCCGTGACCTGCTGGATAAATCGCCGAGTCCGCACAAGTTTTGGATTATCAAGCCATCTCCTTACCCCAACTTCTTGACGAATGGTTGCAGGTAACACGCGAATTGGTTTCCCTTCTCGATTCAATATAGACTCAACCGCCTGCTTCGCCAAAGCCAAACACTCTTCGTCCCTCTTCGCCCAGTCAATCACAGGGGTACGCTTTTTCCTTTTGTGAATCCTTGGAGTGACCTGCTCGTACCAATCCCTGTCATGCTTATATATCCAGGTGTGTAGCCCTTTCCCAATCTCCTTTAGTTGACTTCGATTCAATCCTGGGTTCTCCTCGATAATCTTTAACCATGCCTTTCGCCGCTGTTCGAGATCAAACGAGGGGGCGTGGTTCACCCGTGCCATAATTTTGCCCGTTGTAGTTTGTTCATGAAAAAACTCTTCTGCGCTGACCCCAAGGAACTGCAATACCAGAAGATGCCGAAGCGGGCTACGATTTTTACCGTTGTTTCGGACGAACAGCCGCAACCAGTTCGCTTTCTGATTTACATTCACATCGCTTTGCATCAACGACAGATAATCAGAAGGATAAAAGCGGAGGAATTCATCTACAAAATCCTGGACGTAAATGAATCCCCTTGCCGAAGCAAACCCTCTCTCCCGTAACCGATCCACATAAAAATCAACGATATGGTGGAGTTCCTTCTTCTTATAATCGCCACTCATCAAAAACATTGCGTTTCGTATATACGCTTGATTCAGTTCCTTGATTCGTTCGTCATATATATCATCTTCGACTTCTGTATTACACACATCACTGTCAGCGCACCAATAGTCTGCATACTTCTCCGTTGATGGCACGATGGTACTTTTCAACGATACCCCATGTTTCGGGCAATACAGCACGTCAGGAACTTGATGAAGCCTGCGCCAAAAGCTTTCTCCGAACTCATCCATATCCTCCGCGTAACATTTGGGGCAATACCGTAATCGATTATATGGTTTTACCTTCCCGCCGCTGAAGCCCAAGGAATTCTCTATGCTCTTGCCACAGCCATCGACCATCATGCCATGGATACTGTCTGAACGTTCCTGAGAAAGAAATGCGGTGTAAAATGGAAACATTGTATGATTCCATATCAATTCACTGACCGTAACGTTCGAATAAGGGGGCAGGTTCTTCCTCAAACGCTGAAGATACTGCGGAAAGAATATCGAGGTCGTATTGAACCCCGTTCTGTCAAGACAGATGTGCATAATTTTTTGAGATAACGCCATTCTATTCTGATAATTATCAAGTCTACGCTGCCTCTTTG
>NZ_SORF01000026.1 GCF_004366795.1 Alicyclobacillus sacchari
GTGCGTACGGAAGCAGGCATGAATTTCGCCAGGTCGGAGTACATCACCGCCCTTGGCTTTCTCCGGTATCCGTCGAACACAGCTGACCACTCAATCGGAATCGCCTTTTCTGTGTACGGTCGGGGCAGGGTGGCCAGGTGTCGGTACTTCCCGTCGCCAGACAGAACCTCGATCTCGTCCCACTTCACTTTGAGCCATACGGTTTCCAGCGGACGACACTGCGGCAGCGGATACGTGGTCGTCTCGAACCGGAGTTCCCGGTATTTGTTCAATCGGGCCGGTTCGAGCCGGAAGACCTCAAACGGAACGGTAGGCAAGGTCAAGAGCTTCTTGCGTTCCGCCTCCCATAGGTCAGCAATGCGCTCTTTTTTAGCATAATGAAGACGGTTCATGTCCGCCTCTGCTGCCTGGGTCAGGTAGGTCTCAAGTTCAGCATCCGTGTCGCACACGGGTGGTGGGACGAGCCAGTTCCGCCGGCCGTATCCGACCTTGTTCTCAACGTGGCCTTTCTCATGGCCGCTGTTGGCATTGCAGAACTCCGGGTTAAACCGGTAGTGAGCTGCAAATCGCAAGAACTGGTCGGTGAACGTGCGTGTCCCGTCCCGGTCAATTGAGACCACCGCAGCCGACAGATTGTCAAACCAGATCTTCCTTGGTACGCCGCCCATCCGCTCAAAGATGCGTTTCATCGCCTCCAGGAAACACTCTGTGTTCTCCTTTCGGACTGGAAAAGCGAAGGCCGCATTACTGAACGGAAAGGACATCATAAGTATCTTTCGCTCCACGAGCTTGCCGAGTTGTCCTACATAAGCCGTGCCAAAATCCACTTGCGCTTCGCCGCCGGGATGTTCCAGCCGTTCGTAGCTCTCAGCCCGTTCCAGCTTGAGTTCCTTTCGGCGTTTGGCCACATATTCCTCGACGGTACGCCGACCGCCCTCAAACCCGTATTCATCGCACAGGCGATCAAAGATTCGTTTCGCCGTGTACCGCTGTTTGCGGGGCAGCGCCTGCTCCTCAGTTAACCAAGTATCGATGATGTCAAGGTACGGACCGAGAACGGGATATCGTGTCCTACGTCGACGCACGGGCTCATTCCAATCGTCTCTTGTCGCGTACTTCTTGGCTGTCCGCCAATTGATTCCCATGGCCTTGGCGATCTCCGAGATTGAATAGTCCTCATTCTCGTAGAGAAACTTGATATACTGTTGCTGTGGCACTTTCAGCATCCTCTCTCATCTCCCTCAGGTCTTGGACAAACCCAAGGGTAGAATTGGTAGAGCGGTGTTGCAAGTGCCTATTCACTTTCCGCCTCGTAAAGCGCAGGCTAACTCTGCAATTTTACGCTGCGGTTGTCTGCACTTTTATTATGCGGAATACACGAATTTGGAGTTTGCACAGTGGACAGAGGTTTTTCATGACGCCACATTGACGACAGCGCTGCTTGACCGACTCACCCACCACTCACACATTCTTCTCTTTGAGGGTGAATCCTACCGATTCCGTGAAAGCCAGAAACGTTTGCAACATACCTGAATGGAGGAGACCTTATGAAGACCATTGAAGGAATCCTGCGATACGATCCGCTTGATACAGAGAGCTGGTGCTTCGATATGGGCTACCAATCCATTCCCACCAATACAGGCATGGCAGTCCAGATCCTCGTTGACGGCCGGTTTCTGAGTGGGAGACTTCTTGAAACAGTAGACGGTGGGATGATTGTACGCTTGGTTGGCAGTAGAAAGGACAGGCAGTGGAGCTATGTGCTGGAGCCACACCGGCGCTATCCCGCCAAGATGGCAGAGGAGACGGTGGAACGGATTTTGGACGAGTTTCGCTTACTAGACCTGCTCTGAAGATACTTTGGAGATAACTTCATTGTCTCAATGCTGGCTGTGCAAGAGGGTTCCTTCCAACTGATGAGCCCCACAGCCAGATTTCTTTACCTGAGGTGGTCAACTTTTCGATTAGCAACCTGGTCAACTTTTCGATTGACAAACACATCCGCCACGCGGGCACGCCAAAGCTCGCGATGTTGTTCCAACTCCGCCTTCGTCACGGTGATCCCTCCATGGTCGGATTCTGGGGGGATCATCTCGCACCAGGCACGCTGGCGCTAGGTGTGCACTATTTGACGCTCACATTCATTCAGCAACTGCATAGCTCATGAATTGTAATCTGTAGTAAAATCGAAGCTGATATCCTGTACGGTATTTTGCATCTGAAGGGATCAATACAATGTCAACGCCATATCATTCGAAACTTTGGGCGCACTTGCTCACTTTAAGGGCTGCGGCTGATGACTTTGATAGAATCACACGAGCTGCCGGAAATGCAAGGGTTGATGTCAACCCACATCAAATAGATGCGGCTCTTTTTGCGCTTCGCTCACCACTATCTCAGGGTGCAATCCTAGCTGACGAAGTTGGACTCGGGAAGACGATCGAAGCTGGATTGGTCCTTTCACAGCGTTGGGCAGAGCGTCGTCGCAAACTCATCGTTGTGGTTCCCGCCACACTGCGGAAGCAGTGGGCGATGGAACTCGAGGAGAAGTTCCATCTGCCATCGATTATTCTGGAGGCCAAGTCATTCAAGGCATTGCAACGACAGGGCCACACAAATCCGTTTGACCTGCGCAATCAGGTCATCATATGCTCCTACCACTTTGCCGCTGCGAAGTCGGAGTACATATCGATGGTCACATGGGATCTGGCAGTGCTCGACGAGGCACATCGTCTACGAAACGTTTATAAGTCCAACAACAAATTGGCCAAAAACATTCAGGCCACGTTGGCTCGGACACGTAAACTGCTGTTGACCGCTACACCGTTGCAAAACAGCCTGATGGAGCTGTACGGGCTTGTCAGCATCGTCGATCCACAGGTGTTTGGCGACGAAAAGTCATTCCAGGCTCAGTTTGCAAGACAGTCGTCAGAGGAAAGAAATCGATTGCTGCGGGAGCGACTGGCATCCATCTGTACTCGTACGTTGCGAAAGCAAGTCCTAGAGTACATCAAATATACGAACCGCATCCCGATTACGCAGGAATTCGTGCCGAGTGACGACGAACATCGCCTGTATGAAGAGGTCACGGACTACCTGCGCCGTGAGGTTTTATTGGCATTGCCTGCGAGCCAACGCAGCCTCATGACGCTGGTTCTCCGAAAGCTACTTGCGTCATCGACCTTTGCGATCGCAGGAACCCTTCGTGGGCTGATTCGACGGCTCGAGAGCATGCAACCCATTACTGCAGAAGACGTTGCCGACGATTATGAAGGCATCGATGAGCTCGAGGACGAATGGGACGGGTCCGACAATGAAGAAACGATCGACCCGCAACTGATAGCTGAAGAATTGTCGCTGCTGCGCAAATATGCGGACTTGGCGGAGAGCATCCGAGATAACGCAAAAGGTGACGCATTGCTCACCGTACTCGACGAGGCGATTGATAAAGCAAAATCACTTGGCGCTGCTGAAAAGGCTGTAATCTTTACAGAATCTCGGCGCACGCAGCAGTATTTGTTTCAACTACTTACTGAGAACGGATATGACGGTCAAGTTGTCTTGTTTAATGGAGTAAACAACGATCCCTTGTCTACACGAATCTACAATGAGTGGCTGAAACGGCATGACGGGGAATCAGTCATTACCGGTTCCCGAAGCGCAGACATTCGTGCCGCTTTGATTGAAGAATTTCGAGAACGGGCCAAAATACTGGTTGCAACCGAATCGGCTGCTGAAGGGGTGAATCTACAGTTTTGTTCCTTGGTGGTAAATTATGACCTGCCGTGGAACCCGCAGCGAGTAGAACAACGTATCGGACGCTGCCATCGTTATGGACAGAAGCACGATGTGGTCGTCGTCAATTTTTTGAACAAGCGAAACGAAGCCGATCAGCGGGTGTACGAGCTGTTGGCTGATAAGTTCCAGCTCTTTAGCGGTATATTCGGCGCTAGTGATGAAGTGCTTGGTGCATTAGAGTCTGGTGTTGATCTCGAGAAGAGAATTGCACAGGTGTACCAGGAGTGTCGCACGACCGACGAGATCAATGCAGCCTTTGATGCCTTGCAAAACGAACTTGAATCATCTATCGAGTCTCGACTAACAGAAACTCGGCGTGCGCTCTTGGACAACTTCGATGAAGACGTCCATGCCCGGCTGAAGGTATACGAAGGACAGGCCCACGAACGTTTGTCGGAACAACAGCAGTATCTTCTTTCTCTCGCAAAAGTGGAACTAGCTGATAGTGCTATTTTCGATGAAACTTTGTCCCGGTTCCGCTACTCTGGCGGCGACGCACCACCAGGGATGTACCATCTCGATTGGAAGCTGGCCGAAGCAAACGGCGATACGTTTTTTAGAGTGGATCACCCATTGGCGCAATCCCTCGTAGAACGGGCGGTTGCACGGGAACTTCCCCCGGCCGAGATCGTCGTTCAATACTCCGATTACGAAGGGCTAATCAGTACAGTTCAAGAGTTGAAGGGTAAATCAGGGTGGCTGAGCGTGGCAGAGTTGACCGTTGAATCTTTTGAACTGGAAGAGTTCCTTATCTTCGCAGGGGTCACTGATGCTGGGGAAATCGTAGACGAGGAGACATGTCTCAAGTTGTTCAAACCATACGCTGACGTTCGGCCTTTGGGTTCGTTCAACGCTCCGTTGCCCAAGGTCACGCAAATTGAAGAGCAACTTGTGAAGGAAAAACTGCATTTTGTGGAAGAGAAGAACGGGCGATATTTCGATGAAGAGGTCGCCAAACTGGACAGGTGGGCAGACGATTTGAAGTTCGGTTTGGAACAAGAGATTCGTGATCTCGATAAACAAATAAAGGCGCTGCGGCGTACTTCGACCACGGCAATATCTCTAGCGGATAAACTGGCGGCGCAGAAGGCGCAACGTAACGTAGAAACGCAGCGAAATCGGAAACGACGAGAGCTATATGAGGCACAAGATGCAATTGATGCAAGGCGCAACGAGCTTATCGAAAATATTGAGCGCCAATTGAAGCAGACCCATCGTTTGAAATCGCTATTTACCATTCGCTGGACTGTTGTCTGAAATGGGAAGGAGAGAAGGTTTCGTGGACAAGCTTCCACTCACATCCAAAGACGTATTGGCCGAAAAGATTGCACGCATCCGTGAAGAGTTTCCAGAGGTGTTTTCAGAGGGGAAAATCGATTTTGAGCGCCTGAAGATGGCAATTGGGGAATTCGTGGATAACGGGCGTGAGCGCTATGGATTGACCTGGGCAGGCAAAAGCGAAGCCATCCGCAACATCCAAACTCCGAGTGTAGGTACTCTGCTTCCGGTGCCAGAGGAATCCGTGAACTTTGAGACCAGTGAAAACCTGATTATTGAAGGGGACAACCTCGAGGTCTTGAAGTTGCTTCAAAAGTCTTACCACGGACAGATCAAGATGATATATATTGACCCGCCGTACAACACGGGGAATGAATTCATTTACCCGGACAATTTTCGTGAAGGCTTGGAAGACTATCTGAGGTATTCGGGACAGGTTGATAGTGACGGTATTAAGTTATCTACCAATACCGAAACGGATGGGCGCTTTCATTCGAAGTGGCTCAATATGATGTATCCGAGGCTATTTTTAGCCAGAAATTTGCTGAAAGACGATGGCGTTATTTTCGTTTCTATTGACGATCACGAAGTCAAAAACCTGCGATGCCTAATGGATGAAATCTTTGGCGAAGAGAACTTTTTTGCGTCTTTTTCATGGCAATCAAGGCAATCCGTTCAAAATGATACTGACATGAGCGTGAGCCATGAATATATCGTGGGGTACGCAAAAAGGCGTAGACATGAACACAGAAGGCTGAAGGAAAGCAATCAGTCTGTTTGGTGGGATATCCCGGAATTCGCCGCTCTCCCGTTACCACTGGATCCCGAAAGGTTCTCGAATCCTGACAATGACCCACGAGGGCCATGGAAGGCGGACCCTTTTGATGCCCCGAATGTACGACCAAATCTCACCTATGCGATTAAGAACCCGAACACAGGAGAGGAGTATTGGCCACCGGCGGGGCGTTGCTGGAGAACAGATGAAGAGTCGTACAAAAAACTACTCTCGGATAATAGAATCGTTTTTGGAACAACTGGTCAATCTCGTCCGCAGCTAAAGGTTTTTTATCACGAGAAGAAGGACTTTGGCAGTGTAGCAACCACTTGGTTAAGTGGTGACACGGTTGGAACTGCAACCCACGGTACAAGAGAATTGCAGGGACTTTTTGACGGGCAATCGCCATTTGATACCGTTAAACCTACGGCGCTAATAAAGTTTCTTTGCCAGATTGCAACTCGCCAAGACGATATTGTTTTGGATTTCTTTGCTGGGTCAGGGACGACCGGCCATGCTGTCCTCGCACAGAATTTAGATGACGGAGCGAACAGGAAGTTTATAATGGTGCAACTTCCTGAAACTACAGAGAATGAGTCATTTCCTAGAATTTCGGACATCACGACGGAGCGCATGCGAAGGGCCATCCAAGTGTTAAGTCAGAGTTCTGTACGAGGCGACGCAGAGAACCTAGAATTAGGATTCCGCCTCTTTAGGTTATCGTCGAGCAACTTCAAGACCTGGGAATCAGAATCAACTCTCACTCCAGGTGAACTTGCTCAGCAATTACGACTATTTGCGGACAATCTTCTTGCAGGGAGAAGTCAGCAAGACATCCTGTACGAAATCGTGCTGAAATCCGGTCTCCCTCTGACTGCTTCTATTGCGCATATTCAAGTAGGAGAACAAAGCGTTTTTTCGATTTCCGATGGGGCTCTTCTGATTTGCTTGGAAGACATAATTTCCGAAAATACACTTAGAAACATTGTTGGCATGTCTCCACGGAGCGTGGTCTGTTTGGATACTGCGTTCCATGGCAACGACAATCTTAAGACTAACACTAAGCTTCTCATGGAATCACATGATATCGAATTTCACACCGTGTAAGGGGTGGCATCATGAAGATACAATTTGACCGTAATCAACAATATCAGTTAGACGCCATCCAATCCGTTGTTGATATTTTTGATGGTCAACCGCAGGCTGCTGGTCAGTTTGAGATACGATTGGATGCCGGTTTCGCCGGTCTTATGACAGAGCTTGGTTTTGGTAATGAGCTCATGCTTGACTGGGAAACCGTTTTGGAGAACTTGCAGCGTATCCAAATAAGAAATGGGATCAATCAGGCGCCGATCCATGAAGGGATGGACTTTTCCCTTGAGATGGAGACTGGGACTGGTAAGACATACGTCTATTTGCGGACTATTCATGAGTTGCACGCTAAGTACGGCTTCACGAAATTCATCATTGTGGTGCCGAGTGTCGCAATTCGTGAGGGCGTCATGAAAAACCTCGAGATTACCCGTGAGCACTTTGAGGACATCTACGGAAGGCAGCCATTCGATTATTGGGTCTATGATTCAAAACGTGTTTCTTCGCTGCGGCAATTTGCAACATCGAATCAACTCCAAATTCTTGTCATCAACATTGATGCTTTTAATAGGAAGGCGAACAATGTCATCCACCGGGAGAATGACCGCTTGTCTGGTCAAAAACCCATTGAGCTCGTCCAAAGCACTCATCCCATTGTCATTTTGGACGAACCGCAAAATATGGAGAGCACCCAGGCTAAGGAGGCTATCGCAAGCCTGAATCCGCTATGCACTCTTCGATACAGTGCTACGCACCGCAGAATGTATAACCTTCTGTATCGCCTTGGCCCAGTCAAGGCCTACGAAATGAAGCTGGTCAAGCGCATTGAAGTGGATTCAGTGATCGACGATCCGGATTTTAATCGACCTTTCATTCGTCTGGAATCCATAACGCCGACCAAGACGAAGATTACGGCGAAACTGACGATTGATGTGCAAGCTGAGGACGGCCCGTCTCGGAAGACCGTCAGCGTCAGCCAAAACGGAACAGATTTGTTCGATCTATCGAAGGGTCGACCTGCCTATCAAGGGTACATTGTTGATCACATCGATGCAGGTAATGGTTATATTGCCTTCACTAACGGAATCACTCTTTATGTAGGTCAGGCTGTCGGCGCACATCAGGATGATGTGATGCGGGTACAGATACAAGAGACGGTCAAAGAACATCTGGAAAAGGAACTTAGAGTCTACAAGGAGTTCCCCGAAGGTAAGCGTCTCAAGGTTCTTTCGCTCTTTTTCATTGATCGAGTTGCCAATTATGTTGAAGCGGATGGAAAAATCCGCAAGTGGTTTGAGGAAGCCTACACGGAATTGGCGCAGAAACCAAGGTATGCGGTCCTGGAGCTGCCTCCTGTGGAAGTCGTCCACAACGGTTATTTTGCGACAGACAGAAAAGGTATGGCCAAGGACACTTCCGGTAATACGCAGGCAGATGATGAGGCGTATGAATTGATCATGAAACACAAGGAACGCCTTCTTTCGAGAGACGAACCTCTTCGGTTTATTTTCAGCCACTCGGCTTTGAGGGAAGGCTGGGACAACCCGAACGTGTTTCAAATATGCACGCTGAATGAAACACGCTCGGAAATAAAGAAGCGGCAGGAAATCGGTCGAGGACTTCGCCTCCCCGTGGATGAAACTGGTCAACGCATCATCGACCATCCAGTAAATCGTCTGACGGTGATTGCCAACGAGAGTTACGACGACTTTGCTCGCTCGTTGCAAACCGAAATCGAAGAAGAGACGGGAGATAAATTCCCAAAACCAGACAACAAACGGCAACGCAGGATCGTGCGCCGTCGAGAAGACTTGCGTGATAACAAAGATTTCGTGGAACTGTGGAATCGCATCAAACATAAGACCCGTTACACGGTCGAATATGACACAAACGTTCTCATTGAGCGGGCAGCGGAGGCTATTAAGTCTATGCCGGCCGTGGCCGCTCCATCCCTTCATGCCGTGAAGAGTGGAATTGATATCACTGAGCAGGGCGTCTCTACCGAGTTGCTCAGCGTTCGCCAAGAGTCCGTTACACCAAGTGGACAAGTCCCGGATCTGATTGGTTATATTCAGCGTCAAACGGAACTCACACGTGGCACGATCGCTGAAATTTTGATTCGATCTGAACGCCTGAATGATGTATTTATGAATCCGCAGCAATTCTTGGATTTTGCAACACGAGCAATTCGTGAGACTCTCCAACATCTCATGATTGAGGGTATCAAATATGAACTCACCGGTCAGGAGTATGAGATGTTGAAGAAGTTCAAGGAAGACGACGGCGGTTTTGAAGAAGAACTGAACTTGTATGAGAGTCGTTTGGTAAAAGTTAACAAATCAGTCTACGATCGCATTGAGGTTGACTCAAACGTGGAGTTGGAGTTTGCAAAGGGGCTGGACTCACGCAAGGACATTCGATTCTTCGTCAAGCTCCCTGGGTGGTTTAAGATTGAAACTCCTGTGGGCTCCTATAACCCGGACTGGGCCATTGTGAAGCAATCGGAAAACGAGGGAACTAAACTATATTTGGTTCGTGAGACCAAGGGTTCGACTTATCTTGGTGATCTTCGGGACAGCGAACAAGCGAAAATCAGGTGCGGCGAAGCCCATTTTGGCAGACTCAACGTGGATTATCGTGTTGTCAAGAGTGCGCAAGAAGTTTGACGTAGGGACGCTGTGGCGGCGTCCCTTACATATTACAAAATGAAGGGGTAAGAGTGGTATGGACATTCCAGCGGAGTTCCGCCGATTGTGTGAGCGTCAAATCCCGCCCATCTTGCATTCCCGCCGTCGCTGCGTCAAAGTCGTACATGACAATAAACCCCGCCGGTTCCCCGGCGGGGCAACTGTGCATTCTATGGTTTTTTCGGCCGTCTGCGGATGCCGTCCGGCAAGTGGTTGGACCACGGCAGCAAGTCAGCCATCGCCGTCCGGTCGTCAGTCTGGATGTTGGGCAGCCGGTGAGCGTCAAATCCCGCCCATCTTGCATTCCCGCCGTCGCTGCGTCAAAGTCGTACATGACAATAAACCCCGCCGGTTCCCCGGCGAGGCAACTGTGCATTCTATGGTCTTTTCGGCCGTCTGCGGATGCCGTCCGGCAAGTGGTTGGACCACGGCAGCAAGTCAGCCATCGCCGTCCGGTCGTCAGTCTGGATGTTGGGCATCCGTTCGAACAGATACTCCAGGTACAGGTACGGGTCCAAGCCGTTCTCCTTGGCCGTCTCCACCAAGCTGTACGCGATGGCGCTGGCCCTCGCGCCCCGTGGCGTGTTCGCGAACAGGAAGTTCTTCCGGCCAATCACAAACCGCTTGATGGAGCGCTCGCTCCGATTGTTGTCCAGCTCCAGATGCCCGTCCTCCAGGAACGT
>NZ_SORF01000027.1 GCF_004366795.1 Alicyclobacillus sacchari
TTTGATTTGCCGAGGCAAAGCCGTCAAAGGCGGCACGTCGAAACTCAGCACATTCTACATGTAGGGGCAATTTACACACAAATTCGGACTTGACCACATTCGACATCAGCATTACCGACATCAGTCGCTTTTTCGCAGTCACGATGGGTAAGACGGGCTTTCAACTATTCGAAAAGTTGCAGAGTCTCCAAGCAGTGTACGGGGTACGAACAGATACTTATGAGATCTTCCCGCTTTTGACCTTGGAGCAGGTTGGAAAAAAGCTCAGGGTATCGTCGCAGTACATGCATTCTACTTGGACGACGATGTTGGCCCAGAGAGGAAAACGAAAGAGACGTTATTTCACCGAATTGGCTCACGTCGATTTAGTCGCCGAGCGCAATAAGGCAGCGGCATTGATCGTGATTGAACTCGTCCGGCTAATCGTCACGGCGGGGAGCCAGGGCAAACCGAACATCCAGTTGTACACGCTGGAGAAATACGTACCGCAGTTACGGGTAATTCGAGAATCTGCTCGGCCTAACAAGCTCAAAAATCGGGACTTAAAGCGGATTTTCTCGAGGGTATACCCGCTTCTAGAGTCAAAAACCGAATTAGGTCGCACTTTCGTCGACTTTGAAACGAAAAAACTAATCCCGACGGTTGAGCAATTCAATGAGAGCATCAGAGTTCACCATCAGGGGTACCGACAATTAGATTGGAGGTTGTTAAAATGACATTTCCGTTTAGTCGGACTTGGGTGTCGTCGGTAGGGCAAGGACTGGTTCGACTGGAGCAGGGGTTTATGTTCCGCGTCAAGCGCATTCCAGAGGCGCAATATCGTGAAGCCGATGACGACCAGAAGAAGCGACTGTTAAAGGAATCGTTTGAACAGTTAATGTCTGAAGCGGGCATCAATCTGCACGAGAATCTACTTTGTCCGTATCATGACGACCAACAGCCAAGTATGAAGTATTTCGATGATACCAAGACGTTTCATTGTTTCACTCGGTGTTATGAAAAAGAAGTAACCCTGAAGGATGGCAGAAAGGTGTACACAACGCACAAGGATGCCTTCGATATCGTTGGGGATTTACTAGACCTGACGAGTTTCCCTGAAAGGTACAACATATTGGTGAGTTGGTTCGTCGAGAATCCAGAACAATTCTATTGGGTCAAAAAGCCTTACCGAAAGTCTTCGGGTACAAAGAAGGGTTCCGATACCCCATCTGCCCGCAAGAACACATCACGCGTCCTGGCAACGGAAGACCCAGAAGTGAAACAGTATCTTAATGCACGGGGTATCAATGACGACATGATTGTCCTCTTCAATATCGGAGCATTTGAAGAGAACGGCACCAAATTTGCAACTGTACCCTGTGATAATGGATTCGAAGCCAGGCGAAACATCGGTTTTCAACCCAAAGTTGAGGAAGACAAGAAGGGAAAGTATCTAAACCCTAAAGGTCGGACATTGGCATTGTTCAACGGGAAAGCGTTGAAATTAGCGACTGCAGACATGCCTGTCATCGTGGTTGAGTCGGCATTCGACTCGATGATTATTAATTCGATGGGGGTATTGTCCGTTGCGTTAAATGGTCTGTATGTCACTCAATTGGTAACACAGTGCCAGCAAATCAACAATCCAGACCTCAAGCTCATACTGCTTTTCGACTTCGATACGGAGGGGCAGAAGGCACTTGATAGAGCACATCGACAACTTCGAAATGTGGTCAAGACCATTCCCGTGTATCAGGATAATGTGACGCTTGCACACTATCTGGCCCGGTACAAAGATGTGGGTGAAGCGTACCAGAGCGAAAAACAAGAATTGGAGGGGAATCTGAATTTCATTGTACAAATGGTCAATATGGGTATTGGCGGTTAACATCTGTATTCCTGCCTGCCCCCACTGTCGGGGGCAGGAGCCGGATGGAACGTAGAGATGACGAGGACATCGGAATGAAAACTGAAGATCGAGGTAATTTGCGGTGGTCGTGAGAGAAAATGGTCTTTCAAGTCGAAAATCATATTTCGTAGAAACGGAGATGAAACAAATGGGAAATCGCTTGAACATCATCACGCAGCATCAATGCACAGATATGTTGCGTACCCCAAGTACTCGTAATGAATCTTGTATGGCGCTGTTTAATCCGCGAAATGACCGCTATATCTTGCGGGACGGTACTTTGTACCTAGACGGTCGCCGTATCAAACTGAGTGAATTGGTTGACCATGTGTCCGACGAAACGATTAACCAACCGCTGGAGGACTACTTATTGTTGGTAGGGATATTCTCTTTCCTTCATAACTGTCGTGACTTACGCAAGGACACATTCTTTGTCACCTCGCTCAACGAGGTAAGCCACTATCTGGGGGTAACACAGGGGAGCAAAGGATTTCGCCTACTCGAAAAATTAAAGTCGTTCGCCGGGGTGTACGGCGTGATATTCGAGGAAGGTTTGTTTCCCGTGCTGGAAGTTTTTCAATCAAACAATATGCTTTTCTTGAGCAGCGAATATCTGCATAGAGCGTTAAACGTCGCGATTATGAGAAACCATGAGATGTTCGACGGGAAGCGACCCTTTTATACTGACCTTGCCTTCGCGAACTTGGTCGCCGCACGCAACAAGGTATCTGCGCAGATTGCTGTGGAGTTGCTCACTCTCATCGTAAAAACCGGG
The DNA here is from genome assembly GCF_004366795.1 of Alicyclobacillus sacchari. Classification (GTDB taxonomy): domain Bacteria; phylum Bacillota; class Bacilli; order Alicyclobacillales; family Alicyclobacillaceae; genus Alicyclobacillus; species Alicyclobacillus sacchari. The sequence continues at coordinate 2,664 of NZ_SORF01000027.1, forward strand.
AAAGCTCCAGAACCACATGTCGCGGTTACCACTCTCGCCGAGCGTATCCCAAAGTTACATGACATTCTGTACGGGAATGCTCCTGAGGTTGCACGTAAAAGGCAGTTCTATAGAGCCTTTGACAAGGTTATTCCGTATCTACGTAGTTATTCAAGTCTATTCGAGGACTATGCCGATCTGGAGTTCACTTCCGGGGTACAAATGCTAAGACCTACGTCGGTGATTCGAATTCGATATAGCGGTTACATCGGAAACGAAAGGTCAGGTGTTGAAAAAGCATAGATTCAAACCTTCTCGCCATTTAGCTATTACGGTTCATCGATGTTTGGAGCGTCTGACACGGGGAACTTTCCGAGTTTCCCGGGCTCCCTTGATACCTGAGTGGAGGATTAAAATCCACGTTCAGTTTGCCCTTCCACTATTGAACTTCACGCTTTGATTTGATGCAAACTGTTGGGCTGAGTTTGTGCCAAATCCCCGGTTTTAGGCACTGAACTTCCATTAAAGTAGACTGCGACAAAAACCCTAATTTTTTGTTTCGGTCTATTTGTTTTCGCGATGTTACTTGCCCGACCCCGGCGTGTGCGAAAAAAAATAGACCGAATCCAAATTAAACGGACGTTCCAAATCCCCATGTTATCGGTATGGGCATTGTCGAATGTTCTTTTTTGCTGAGTTTACTTCTTCTCCTGTCAGCCTCCATTAATATTTCCGAACCCGGGAAAAACCTCTCGATATGTCATTTGGTTGGCAACTAGAACTCAAAAACGGACGAAATTATCCCCTATCACGAAGTGAATGGTCGATAAGGAATTATATTCACATGAATTTACTCAGGGAGGTGGAATTAATGATTTTGGATGGCACATTGGAGAAGACGTACGATTATTTTCGGGTTGGCGGCTACCCTGTGGTTCCGGCAATGTGTGTCGGGAACCCATTCCACAGGGAGACGTATGACCACGGAGTCAAACAAGGGCGGTTAATCACGTTTCGTGGGCAATTGCCCACGACATTCCGGGCCTTAGACATCAGTAAAATCAAAATGCAGGGAAGGAGTATGTTGGACCTCCTGACCACCTTTTATGCCATGGAACTTCGTTCAAATGAGTTTCCTTTGGTGGCAGGTGCCGAGCGAAAATTCCCTGCGGCGCTCGTTGACGCTTATCTTCTCACGAGCACGTTGTGCTACGTCGAAACCGAGGATAAGAACGGTGTTTCAGGCTTCTTTGCGACGAAAAGCCCAGCGATTTATGAAGGCATGTCTGACTATCGTACTGTCGCCCAAAGGAAGCAGAAGCCTAACAGCTTCTATGCGCAGCTCGACTTGGCGTACGCAGAGTTGAATTCAAATGTCTTCGATGCGTTGAAGTTTTCCGCAGACCGTGATGGGTATAAGGTCACCAAGTGTAGGCTCAACTTGACTAAACCCAATGTCACCATTTTACCGATGTACAGTATCGCCGCCTATATCGACTCAATCATTGCAGGCCTGATGAAGCATCGAGTTTGGGTCACTTACCTTGATGGCAACGTAGAGTCGAAGGTCTTGACCAGTCTGCGCAGCGATGCCCTCGCATATTGGCTACGCACTTGCGATCCACGGACGGTTCAGCAAGCGCAAGGAGCATGGCAGAACCCCTTCCTCTTTGGTGAAATCACACTGCCGGATCTGAAATCGTCGTATCAACATGTAACGTTGAGGGTGCTCAACATTCAAGACATTCAGGTTCTAGATTAGGTTCTTCTACAACCCCCATTTCGGCGTTTCCCGAATGGGGGTTATTCATGCAACGGCCTCGCCAAAAACTCTGGGTTTTGGTGATGGGCAGAATCGTTACATTTTCTGGGCTTCTGAGCGGTCATATCTCTGCCAAAAATATCGCCGTAATCAAGCCGCCTCAAACCAGGTTAGCGGCAGTGCCGTAAATCAGGTTGCTTTCTCATAAACAGGGTTTTTGGTCACCGAAGAGGATGGGGGTATCGCGATGAGTAACGAGTTGTTCGGGTACGCTAGAGTGAGCACGTTCGACCAGAATTTAGATCGTCAGATTGATGAACTTGTGAGATACGGGATTCAGGAAGACCATTTATATACGGACAAGTTCACGGGAGCAACACTGGCGCGACCTGCGTTCGAAACCATGAACCAAAGGCTTCGGGAAGGCGATGTTGTCATTACGGAAAGCTTATCGAGGCTTAGTCGAACAACGAAGGACTTACTGAGCGTTATTGAGGATTGGCAGCATCGCGGAATCACGTACATCAGTCTGAAGGAGTCTATCGACTTCTCGACATCTACCGGCAAATTGATATTAACGGTCATGGCGTCTATTTCCGAGTTCGAGAGAAATATCATGAAGGAACGGGTAAAAGAGGGCATCACTGCAGCCCGCGCTCGTGGAAGATATGGCGGAAGAAAACCCACGGATTCGGGCAAAGTCGCCAAAGCCATGAAACTTTACGATGCACGCACCCATAGCCTCGCTGAAATTAAAGATATTACGGGTGTTAGTCAATCGGTATTGTATAGGGCACTACGCAAACGCAATTTAACCGAATAATTAGACAAACAAAATTTGAGTTGACAACATTTTCGCCAGTTTAGCGCCAAGACGTGATTACTAGTCCGTCTTGGATGACTAAACTGGCTTTTTTTTACTTTCGCGAGTGTGTACGGGTGGAACTGGAGCGACATCTGATGGGCTTAGTTGATCTGGTTTACGTCGGAGAGTTAAACGTGGAGCTGTCTTACGAGTGAGACCAGTTAAATTCCAAAATCGGAATTTCGCTGGATCTCATTTGAAAGGTGATGGTGACATGACCATCCGGAAAAGGGATCATAAGGGGAAAGAGCGAGATCTAAAAATTGAACGATACTTCAACGACACCAGCGATATTTTGTTCGAATCTATTCTGAATAGTATTATCCAAGAAAGAGTGGAAGATATTATAGAACCAAGCTACCATGACGAACAGCCCAAGAAGGCTAGTTCTGATGAGGGGGTAGCTTAAATGAAAGCCGCTATTGTACGACGTGTATCCACCACGAAAGAAGTACAAGAGGAGTCCCTGAAGAATCAGCAGGGTTTTTTCGAAGACTACGTGAAATCTATGGGTTGGGATATATTTGATATCTACACAGAGACAGAGAGTGGGACGAAATTTAATCGAAAAGAAATGAACCGACTCATCGCTGACGCCAAGGCAGGACGATTCGATATTATTCTTGCAAAAGAGTTGTCACGGCTCGCCCGAAACCAACGGCTGGCGCATGAGATTAAAGATGTCATTGAGACCTACAATATTCATTTAATCACCATGGATGGGGCAATTGATACGACTAGCGGCAACACAAACATGTTTGGGCTATATGCCTGGATATACGAGCAGGAGGCTCAGCGAACCAGTGAGAGGATCAAAATGGCACTAACCACACGAGCAAAGCAGGGGCGGTTCAAAGGATCGATTGCGCCGTATGGATACGAACTTCGCGACGGAAGATTGTTTGTCAAAGAAGGCGACACTCCTGAAATTGTAAGGCTTATTTTTCAGCGTTACATCGAAGGGAAAGGGTTCGATGCCATAGCCCGTGAATTATATGAGTCTGGAGTTCCTACTCCTTCAATGGTGGCAGGAAAAAGCCAACAAACGATCTTTTGGAACGGTTCTTCTGTTCGTTCCATTTTAGAGAACCCCCATTATACGGGGAACATGGTGCAAGGTCGAGAAAGCACGATAAGCGTCACCAATAAGGCTCGTAGAACTAGGGATGAGAATGAGTTAATCGTGGTGGAGGCGACTCACGAACCCATCATTGCAAGTGATGTGTTTGAAACGGTTCAGCAATTGATTGCTTTTAACCGTAGACGCTCATTTACTTATTCAGAAGTGAGTAGCAGACCTCATCAAAATGTCCATCTTTTCACTGGGATCATTTTTTGTGCTGATTGCGGGTCTGGATTTCATTACAAGAGAAACAGTCGCGGTTACATCTGTGGACGTAGTGACAAACACGGTGAAAAGGCTTGTTCGAAGCATCGGGTCAGGGAAAACGAGCTGGTTGAATTGATCCGCAGTGATCTGCAGAGACTTGCAGGGTTATTCGATGACACGTCTTACTACGATGACGTTAGACAGAAATTCATCAAGTCGAGGACGAAGCTTGAAAAGGAACTGCAATCTTGTCAAGCGAAGATCGATAGGATTAATAATCTAAAGCGGAAAGCCCTCTCTAAGTACCTTGAAGAGGAAATCACCAAGGCGCAGTATGATGATTATATTGCGGGTCAGGATGTAGAAATTAGGAAATTGCAAGTCAATAAGGGAAAGATCGAAGCCGCGATGTCGACAGTCCTTGATTCGAGTGCTCTGGAGAGCGTGAGGGAAATCGTTGCAAGTGCATTGGAATTTAAAGAGATCAGCCGAGAGGTAATCAATCGCTTTATTGAAAAGATTGAAGTTAAGGAGGACGGCACGGTGAGACTGTACTATCGTTTCGCTGGTACATCTAAAATCCTCAATGAGCTGTTGTAAGTCTGGCATGAATTGACTAGCAGGGTGTTGAGGACACGAATCGTCTGTTCAGGTTCGTTGAGACATTGACACCCTCTGTCGCGTGGAATTTGTTCTCATGTTTCGAGTTTTCGCGGGAATGCATTCGTGTGAATATCCAAGCCTCCTCTGTAAGAGCATCGTGTGATTCAATCAGAATAACTCCAAGCTATTCCTTCGATGACCAAATTGTTTGAAGTCAATCTCAAGTTATACCGAATTGAACCCTAAGAACTTTTATAATCACGGCCAATTGATGTGTAGAGACTTAAGAGGTGGGATGGCGAGGAAGCAGTTGACACTATGATTATCCCGATAGAAGTTATAATCTGGACGGAACTGGAAACAGATAATATAATACCCCTAGTGAAGCTTAATTCATAGTATCGGATAAAATAGTCACATTACTGTGAATTTGGTGACTCTAAAGGGGTGAGAATGCCTTGAAGATTGACTTACACTGTCATACGAAGAAGGCGAAGAGTGGCGATGCAGATACCAGAAACGTGAATAAAGAGGTGTTTGCGCAAAAGATCATGAACGCCGATGTGAAAATCGTAGCAATTACTAACCATAATCTGTTTGACTATGACCAGTTCAAGATTTTGTCCGCAGCTACACAAGGTTTTTGTCAAGTATGGCCAGGAATAGAGCTCGATGTGAACGGTACTGGACAAAAACGTTGGCATTTGATCGTAATAGCCAATCCGAATAAGCTAGATTTGTTCCATGAGTCTATTCAAACATTGACGTTTAACAAACATCCTGATGAAGGTTTATGGACTCTTAATGAGATATACTCCTGTCTAAGTCGATGTGATGATGCTTTATATATACCTCACTTTCATAAGAATCCTGGAATTCCAGATGAAGACATGGAGGAACTTCGAAGCATACTCAGGGATAGTTGGAGGATATTTCATGATGCTCCAAATTATAATAGTTTGAGTGTTTTTTCTGATCATTCAATCGATACTCTGGTTGGAAGTGATGTTCAAGATTGGGATAAATACGAGGAATGTACTTTTACCGATCTTCGCCTTCCTGTAACAAACTATGAACAATTTTGTCTGCTTGCACAAAGAGACGAGCCAGTTGTAAATACGTTGCTTAGAACAAAGAAAATCCACACAACGGAAGTATCACCATATAAAGACGTTAAGTTCAATGTTGACATCTACGAGGATGTGAATATTATCTTCGGGCAAAAGGGTACGGGGAAGACCGAAATACTTAAGTCGATCAAGACTCAATTGTTACAGAAAGGACTGAGGTGCCAAGAATATTTTGGATCTCAGAAAGAAGATGGATTTAAAAACTATCTAATGACAAACGACATGAAAAGAGATCCAGCATTGGTTGGGGCCGAGTTATGCGATAGTGAGTTTTTGAAAATGGGAGAATGGGAAGATATCCAACCCACACCCATCTCACACTATGAGAAGTGGATTAAAACTCGAAGGAACAATAGGAATAAGTCAACTATGAAAATCACTGAAGCCGTGAGGCAAATTAGCGACAATCATGAAGTTTTAGAGGTCGTCGAAAGAGAGTACGATATTGTAGACAAAAATATTGAGCGCGTGATGGAAATCAATTTTGACAGTTATTTATCTACTGAAGAAAGCCTTCTTCTGAAATCATTGCTAAGCAAACTCTCGAGCAGGGTGACAACAAGGCTACGCAAGGAATTGATAGAGAAGTCGGCCTCAGAGTTGTCAAATTTCTCAATCGATACAATAAAGTCGTTGGCCGACAAAAAGACTGCCTCAATTTCGAAGCCCTCTACAACTGGCTACGCAGAATTTGTACAAAAGAGGCTCGAGTTATTAAAAGTAAGCCAGAAAATCACGGATAACATCTATGGTAAAGAATATAAAGAAAAGGAGTTAATCGGTAAAATTGAGGAGAAAGGCAATCTTTACGTTCAGAAGGTATATAGAATGCTCGGTGCTAAATCGTTGGCCTCAGAATTTTCACATAAGATTAGACCGCTTCAACAGGTGCAAGGGGATCTGGAAGAAATCAGAAAGAAATTTCATGCCCATGACATTATTACCTTAGTCAGTTCAGTAAGAGACTTGTGTCGCGAGGAACGTATCACCGATGCAAGGGATTTCCTTGGATTATCCAAAGTGATTGTTACTGAGAATGATCAATTGTATCAACCTTCAAACGGGGAAAAGGGTATCTTGCTGTTGCAAAAGGCTTTAAGAGAAGAAGCCGATGCTTACATTCTAGATGAGCCTGAGATGGGAATGGGTAATTCGTATATTGATAGTACCATTCGACCACGTATCAGTGATTTGTCGAAGAGATTCAAAATTGTAGTGGTTGCTACCCACAACGCCAATATCGCCGTGCGCACTCGTCCTTATCAGTCAGTATACAGAGTCCATAATAACGGCCAGTACAGCACATATGTCGGGAATCCGTTCACTGATGAACTGAGGAACATCAGCGATGAGAATGATAGGAAAAGCTGGACACAGGAAAGCATGAATACTCTCGAAGGTGGTAAAGAGGCGTTCTACGAAAGGAAGGTAATCTATGAATCGGGAAATTAACGTTATATTAACTACTTTTGACGGCCAAGACACTTTATTGTTCGAGGCTGATCCCGAGATTCGCGTAAATTTGAACAGCGAGTCAGGTCAACAGGATCTTAAGACGGTATTTTCAAAACTACTTGAGATGTCACTTAGTGATGACATCGCGCTATCGTTATCGATTCCTGAAGAGTACACAGTTGAGTCCAGTATGCTGTGTAAAAAGGGATGGCACATTTGAGGTATAAAAGATGAGCCATCTCCGTCCTCTCTGGTAGAATGTGAGATTGAGA
>NZ_SORF01000028.1 GCF_004366795.1 Alicyclobacillus sacchari
ATACGTTAACGTATGAAAGTATTGTGTGACCGTGGGGAACCATGGTCTTATTTTTTGCCTCCCAGGTGTGTATAAGAAAGCAAGTACCACACATCAGGAGAAGCGTTCGTTTCAGTTAAGTCAGGGGTAAACCACAAAAGATCAAACAGGGGATGGAGGAGATAAGCCAGGTCAGAGATGCAGAAGGGAAAGAGGCGTAAATCAGGCGTGCGGTCGATGCGACCGTGGTTGGTGATGTATCGCACATGGCAACCATAGACAGCTATGGAGCGCTACGATGGATCAAACAAACACTTGAGGAGCACAAGGATAAAAGGCTCCACCGACAACTCCCTGCCCACGGGCAACCGCACTGGCGGTCACGGGAGATGGCATTGCGCCGTAGGCGCACCGCGAAGCGGTATATGCCGATGAATTACTCAACATGCAATATGCGGCTATGACACTAAAGTAGTCTGTCTCTGTAGACGCGAAGAGGATACAGAGACAGACGGACGGACGGGCGGACGGATGCCCTGCAAAGAAGTCATTTAGACAAGACGATACACGGTGATTCGGCGGAAATGCGGTATCGCTACGATACATAGCAAGGCTTTGCTATGCAATTTTTCAAGAGGGGGTGAAACTAAAATGAGCCGAGAAGAGAATCTCTACAGAAATCTGAAGAGTCAGATTGATAAGATCGCGAAGCACAATCGCCAGGGCAGTTTCAAGACAAAGGAACGATACCATGAGGCAGTAGATCGGTTCTGTAAGTTTCTGGCCAAAGAGTATGGACTGCAGAAGTTTGCGAACATATCGGACAAGCACTTGGAGCGGTATGTGTCGGACATGCAATCCAGAGGACTCGCCGCATCCACCATCAAAAATGACCTTTCCGCGATCCGCTTTTATCATGACAAGCTGGATCATCCTCGTAACCAGCTTTCTGACAACTCCCGATTCAACTTAGAAAAGCGGTCATTTGGAGGCGTAAATCGGGCATGGAGCCACGATGAATATCAGGCATTTAGAGACCTCTGTCATGCCCGTGGACAAGCCAGAATAGCCCAAATCGCCACTTTAGCAAGGAATGAAGGACTCCGCATCCACGAGACCCTCAAACTCGACAGGAGCGCGGCTGAGAAGGCTATCAAGACGGGTGTGCTCCATGTGGTCGGGAAAGGCGGACGGGAACGGGACGTGCCGTTGTCCAGAGAGTCGAGGGAAATGCTTCAGGAGCGAATTCAAGACGTGGAGCGCGGACAGAAATTGTTCGTCCGTGAGGGTGAGAAGACGCACCTCGTTATCAAGCAGGTTCAGAACTTTATCAATCGCAATCGGGAGCATTTTCAAGACCAAAGCCGAGAGCAGGCGCGAGACCAGGGAGAGGCAATCATCGAACGTATTACTTTTCACGGTTTGCGACACGCCTACGCACAGAAGCGTTACCAAGAAGCCATCGAGCGAGGTTTGACCGACCGAAAAGCTCGTTTGGAGGTAAGTGCGTTACTTGGCCACGAGCGCGACGATGTGACACGGATCTATACGGTTAATTAGAAAACAGGAATATATGTTCGATGATGTTGGGGGTTCGACATCAAAACTATTTATCATCCTCATAATTTCGCGTATAATACGAGGAAACATAGATATTTTTGGTAGATTCAGTCGGGTATCGACTACAAACAATAAAATAGAGAGAGCTTGTAGCACTCCCCGCCAAGGTCACCCTACAAGCTCTACGAACCAACTATTTGCTATTAGTATATCCAAAAGGCGCGATATTATCAATGCTTTTTGGGTCTACCTGATGGTAAATGGTTGGAAGTAGAGCTGAAGTGAATCGGGTGTGGTACGAGCCTCCTCTCAGACGAGAAAGGAGGTGTTTTTATTGTTAGTTGCGGAAAACGAGCCATTTTTGGTTGAAGAAGACGATGATCTGGACATTGGAGAATGGGTCGAGCGAATCAATAAAGAGTCACGTTCCCGCGTACCTGAACCTGTTGACGCAGGATGCGGTTTCACCATGATGGATTACATCTCTGTCCTACATGGTGACAATAAAGGCTGGATTGCCCTTGCAAAGAAAACGCCGAATTGGAAACAGCGGCACTACCGCTATGCAGACATTTGCGAAGAACTAATCGACGTTGATTTGGATTCGTACATGACGGTGAATACATTCAATCGTCCAAAAAGGAACGAAGAGAGTGCCTTTGAACTGAATGCTTTCTACGTTGATCTCGATGTATACAAGACGGATGTTTTGCCTGCATACGCCATCTATTCGATTAAGGAAGACTTGATTCGATACGGTGAAATCCCTGCCCCGACGTTCTGGATTGACAGTGGTAATGGACTTTACCTCGTTTGGAAGATTGAAACGGTTCCTGGGCAAAGCCAGAAGGCTCTAACGCTCTACAGGAAGATTCAGGAGTACCTGGTTGATTTGCTTGCAGAGTACGGAGCGGACGAGGCATGTAAGGATGCAAGCCGTGTGCTTCGGATTCCTGGGACCAGGAACAGCAAGACGGGTCGGATGGCTCAAATTATCGAGTACAATCCTGATGCTGTATACACGATGCGACAGTTCATTGATGAGTACCTGCCGCAAAGATATCACGATGATTGGTTCCGTGACCAATATCCAGAGTTTCCGAGCAAAAAGAAGAAGCCCGTAAAAAGAAAACGGACAAAGGCTTTCGCGGAGCCTTCGTCCATCACACGGTTAAAGACAAAAAACACTTACACGTTACACAAGGGAAGAATAGATGATTTGTTGACTTTATGCAACATTCGGGGCTGGAATATGACGGGACATCGGGAGCTTACCTTGTTCTTGCTTCGATACTGGACAAGCATAGTCGAGAATGATGAGAAAGCTACTGAATTTATCCTGGAGGTCAATCGCAAGTTCACGGAACCCTTGCCTGAACATGAGGTCTTACAAGCCACGAAATCCGCAGATAAGGCATCTCAGGCTTTTCTATCTGATGAGATGGTCGAGTACCAAGGTAAACAGATGCGACATGGCTATGGCTATAACTACAAAAACGAGTCTTTAATCAGGATCTTTGAGATCACGCCTGAAGAGCAAAAGCACCTATCCGTTATAGTTGGCACGGAGGTTAAGTATTCGAGGAATAATGCCCGCAGACGGGATGAAAGACGCAATGCGAATGGACTGACCAGCCGTGAGCAACAGAGACAGGACATGATCCAGCAGGTGGCATCTCTGCTGTCAGAGGGCTTGAAACAGAAAGAGATCGCGGAGAGATTAGGGATTACATCAGCCCGTGTATCTCAAATCAAGAAAAAGTTAAATGAAACGGCTCTTTATATTAAGGGGGGGTCTCCTGGCCCTGTCTACGGGTGTTTGGGGGATTCAATTCTGTCTGAAGAACCTGATTCTGTTGCTTTGGTTGCTTGCTTTGAGTCGGCTGATTTTGGGGGTGCATCCCTGGTCACTCTTTGGGATTCGTATGTGTCTACTGCTATTGGTCGCATGGCTTTGCAGGAGGTTGCGGCTTCTGACTCATCCTGATGTCTCTCTCTGTGCAGTTGGAGGAGGAGTGGGAGGGGGTGAATGGGCGAAGCCCAGAGGGGGAGGAGCGAAGCGGTTTCCCCTGTGTGGTGCCTGTGGAGCTTGTGGGCAACTCGTTCTTTGAGTTGTCCATCAAATCCACAGGCAGTCCTTGTCTTTTTCTTTGGACTATCGTATCTGCGGCGTCTGAGGGCTTGTCTGACGCGACTTCTTGGCTTTAGGTATGAAAGGTCTTGGAGCCTGCTCTAAACGCCTTACAAGCCAATTTAGAGGCTCGTTTTAGTCGGACGGCTGTTTCATTTGCTTATTGTGTTATTGGAGTAATCATTTTTGCGTATAAGGATGTCAGTAATAGCGCAAATGTGTTGCATTAATAACACAATAGGAGGATTTTCATGATTAAGGAATTACAACGGCAATTTCTCAGTCTTACATCCGCAGAGAAGCTTGAACAAATCAATAATGCGTTGAAGGTGAAGCCTCTGAAGGAGGCGGTACTGGAGGTTACAGGTTGCTCTGTTACCTGGCTTCGAGAGCATATGGAGTCTTTGGGGTATCGGTACAATCGGCAATTGAGTCAGTATGTGCCTGATGACGGCGTGAAGTCGCAGAAGACAGATCAGGAGGAACTTCAAGGGCTTCTGGATTTGTTGGCTGTGAAAGATCAGTTGCTCGCCATGGTCGGTCAATTACAGCCATCCATGGGGTTTGATTTTCGTGACCTGTACCAACATGGGGCAGTCGTAACGAGGTCGCTTAAAACTTACAGTGGCATCATGGAACAGTTTGATGCAGTTTGTGACCGTTGCTACCCGCAATACAGGAAGCAAGATTTGATCGGATTTGCTCTTCTGGAGTTTGTGCGGAAGTACGGCAAGGAGTCTGTTACGAACTAAGCTCTTGCTCGTGTTCTTTGACGAGTTTGTAGAACGTTGTCCGCTTCATGCCTGCTTGAGCCATCGCCGCCGTCGCTGTGATGTTACCCGCTTTCCATTCGCTGTACGCAGTTTGAAATTTGTCTGTGATCTCGGCTCTTGGGCGACCAAACCGCGTACCACGATTTAAAGCTGAATCAATTCCCTCTCTCTGACGCTTCCTGATGCGTTCCCGTTCCTCTTCGGCAAGCCAGGATAAAATCTGCAATACGAGGTCGGAAATAAAGTTTCCCAGGCTGTCTCGGTATTTGGTCGTGTTTAGAAGTGGCATGTCGAGGACAATGATATCTGCGCCGATGTTCTTCGTGATGTCTTGCCATTCGTTAAGAATTTCCTCTTTGTTTCTCCCGAATCGGTCTAATGAGTGGATGTATAACACGTCGCCTCGGCGTAGACAGCGTTTCATTAGCTGATACTGTTCACGATTGAAGTCCTTTCCACTTTGCTTGTCGATGAAGATGTCTCGGTCACTGATTCCCAGGGCTTTCATTGCGTCCAGTTGACGTTGTTCGTTCTGGTCTTTTCCACTGACTCGGATGTACCCATATTTTCTGTTCTCCATTTTCTGTGCTCCTTTCCGTTGAATCTGTTCGTAATTATATACACAGAAAACGGACATATTCACAAACTGATTTTAACTTTTACGAACACATGCAATGCGGGTTTTACGGCTGTCTCAATTGTGTTCGTAAAGGTATACATAAATGAACAATGTAAACTGGAAGGTTTTTTGCAACCTCTCCAGTATACTCAACTCAATAAGAAGAAGGGGGTCAGCAATATGCCACAGGACATTCACAAGCGAAATTTTGATGTGACGAAGAATCAATTGGCGCATGATTTGACCATCGTGAAATTACTGAGATCGGGAAAAACCTCAACGGACACATCTTTACTTTACGACGAATATCTGGAGGAACTTCAGTATACGAAAGCTGTCATAGAGGATAAAACGCGATATGAAGTTAACTATACGGAACCAGTCTCGTTCCCTGATGATGAAGATTAGGTTGCTGATGATGAGCAGCGCACGGCAATTACCGTGCGCTACTTCTTGTAATTACGCAGAAATTGCTTCATTTTCTTCGTACTATCTCCAAATTTTCCACCATGGCTTTTTCCGATTTTCTAACTCTGCTTTGGTCGAAGCGATTTCCATCCGAGCCGCCTCCAGTTCTTGTTCGAATTTCTGGGCTATTCGTTCGAGTTCCGTCTTGTGTTTTTCTTCTAATTGGTGAACCAGTTGTTCCAGTTCCGTTACCCGTCCGTCCGCCTCGTCCTGTCTTTCTGACAGGAATTTTTGCTGGTCGGACAAGGCATCTTGGCGTTTTTCGATGTGCTCAATTGTTTCTTCTTGATCAGCCAGCCTCTCCAGTGCATTTCCGACCTGGTTCATGACATCTAATAATTGTTTTCGGGCATCGAGCTTCCCTAATACTTTTTGGACATCTTCCTCCGCTTCTGAAATGGTAATAGGGAACCCCCTTTGTTGGAGAACGGCGTAGATTTCACTCTTGGGCATATTTTGTTCTCGCATTGTTTTGATGGTTTGTAAGACATTTACGGATTCTGGTTTGTAGTAAGTCAAAGCCCCTTCTTTAATGATCGGTATGAAAACTTGGAATTCACTTATCCAATCCGCCACGGTGCTCTTTGCTACACCCAATACTTCTACGAGGTCCTTCTTACGCAACATTGTCCGTCCGCCTGCTCCGTCCATCTAATCCGTCCACCATCCCGTCCGTCGTCAAAGTATCCGTCCTTCTTGTGAATTCTATATCCGTCCTTGTTCGTCCTTCCGCCATGAGTCGGGAAAGCAGGGGAATGGCATGTCGAAGGAGAACATATTTTCGACACGATGTAGGGTAGAGAGGTTGCGTTTTTATGAGTGAACCGTCCATTTTTTCGTTCTTTGCAGGGGCGGGCTTTTTGGATCTTGGCTTTGAGATGAATGGCTATCACATGGCATACGTGAATGAATTACACGCCCCTTTTCTAAAAACATACCAGCATTCCAGGAAGGTTTTGGGGGTTCCAGAGCCTGAGTTTGGATGTCACCAGGAGGACATTGCTAACCTGCTCGATGAGCCGCATCGTTCCGAACTGAGCGTTTTGGTGCAGGAAGCCAAAGACAAATACGGTCTGGTCGGGTTTATCGGGGGACCGCCATGTCCTGATTTCAGTGTGGGTGGTAAAAATCGCGGACGCACTGGTGACAATGGCAAATTGACGGCTACTTACGTGGAACTGATCTGTCAGCAACACCCATCGTTTTTCTTATTTGAAAACGTGAAGGGGCTTTGGAAGACAGCCAAGCATCGTGTCTTTTATGAAGAGATGAAGCAGAAGCTCCACGCGAACGGATACGTCACAACAGAGAGGCTCATTAACTCTCTGGAATATGGAGTACCTCAATACCGCGAACGGATTATCCTGGTTGGCTTTCAAAAGGATGTTCTTAAAGATTTGGGTTATCAAGTGGATTTATCGATTTTGCCAGAAGAATTGTTCCCTTGGATGAATCACATCAAGTATCCAGCTTCGGATGTGTTTAACTATCCTTGGCCAACGACCGATTCATTCTGTGAGGATATACTTCGCCCATGCCCAACAGGGATTCCGCGAGAACTGACGGTTGAGCATTGGTTTCGCAAAAATGACGTGGAGCATCATCCAAATGCCGCGCAGTATTTTCAGCCGCGTGCGGGATTAGCTAAGTTTACTGTTATTGACGAAGGTGACGATAGCAAAAAGTCCTATAAACGTTTGCATCGATGGCGGTATTCACCAACGGCGGCATACGGCAACAACGAAGTGCATTTGCATCCATATAAAGCGCGGCGGATTTCGGTAGCCGAGGCGTTAGCAATCCAATCGTTGCCCAAGGAGTACACATTACCTCAAGACATGACTTTAACGGATGCCTTCAAGACAGTCGGAAATGGCGTTCCGTTCCTTGCGGCAAGTGGAATTGCAAGAACCATTCTTGATTTCTTGGGGGTCTCCACATGCAACGTGTTACAGCATCGGACATCGTTTCAGCCATCGATGGACTACCAAAAAACCGTGTCTATCACTATATAAACCGTAAAACTCGTGGGGTCATCGAGATTGTTCGCGTGACCATGCCAGAGGGTCCCATTGTTATCAAGCGATACAATCCCGCGGAAGGTGGAGCGTCTGCAAAGGCGAAGGAAGAATCCATTTCATCGCAGATGATTTGGCGCGTAGCCAATTCTATCACCCAGAATCAGCCAATAAACTTGGATCGGGTGCTCGGTGCAAGCTACAACACTCGTTCAGTGCTTGAGTCCTTGCTTGCACATACCCCGCAATTCTATTACTGTTATCCAGGTCGTATTGAGAGTACGTCTTCGGCTAAATCTAAGATAAAGGCTGGACATAAGCATCTAATTTGGCACCCTGAAGAACCGCACGAACTGGGAAAATTGGTGAAGATGGACACCCAGATCGTCATCTCCGAAGTGCCGACTGTTGAAGCCTATTATGATGCTTTGGTTGTGCCAAACGATACACCTGAAATCGATATTGAAGTTCAGCGTCGTCATTCACAAATCCAAATTGCCTTAATTAAGATCGGTGAGCAACTTGGGTTCAGAACGTGGATCGCCCAGAATGACAAAGGGATCATTTATAACAACCAGCCTATTGTAGAAATGGATGGTGTAGTGCAATCCCTTCAAAATGAACGGATTATCGCGGCTTTTGAGGATGCTTATCAAGCGGCACGACTCATTGATTGCATCTGGTTCAAGAACGGAAAACTGATGCCTGCTGTATTGGAAGTGGAACACAGTACAGGGGTAACAAGTGGACTGACGCGGATGAAAGGACTCCGTGATGCTATTCCATCATTTAAAACCCGATACGTTATCGTTGCACCCGATGACGACCGCCAAAAGGTCTTTCGCGAAGCAAATCGGGAACAGTTCAGGGATCTGGATGCTCGTTTCTTTCCGTATTCTGCTGTCGAAGAACTGTACGCTTTATGCCAACGTCGAAAGATTCGTGGGGTTACAGAAGAATTTCTGGACAGCTTCATGGAACCGACTCTGCAGCTTCCACCATCTTAAAATGGTTCAAACGTAGGGACGGATGGCATGATTAAACGGCAAAGCGTGTTGGCAGGCTTCCTTTCTGTCTATAACAAGAATAGACGAATGAAATTCATCAAAAATAGTGAGATCGTGTCAAAATCTCCGTAGTAACGAAACATTTAAAATTGAAGGAGGGGATTCTCAATGAAGCAAAAGAAGCCTCTTCTGCTCGACAAGGTTCTGTTTCCTGAAACGAAAATTAACTACATGAACGGACCAACGATGAGAACCATCAAGAAGCTACAGGATCAACTTCAAACATTGAAAAATCCTTACAGGCAGGTGTGTGAGCGTGGGGAAAATCGTTAAAAAGCCGGGCATTAACGCTCCAATGCCAGTCTTATCACCTCCAGAGGAGAAACTAAAATTGGAATCAGAATTGCTGAAGAGAATTGTAAACAACCAGTAGGATCGGCCGCGGCCGGTCCTACTGGTTGTGCCCTTCCTTGTTGCAGTTTAAGTGTGCCATCAGTTCACTGTTTCTGTAATTCAGGAGCGGGTTCGATTTTGACGACGACGTGTCCACCCATTGCCTCTGCAATCTTACGGAGTTTACCCAAAGAGATGTTTTGATTCCCGTTCTCGATTCTGGCGATCTCGGATTGTTTTGTGCGAAGGCGTGCCGCGAGTTGCTTCTGAGTCATTCCTCTGCTTTTCCGAAGCTGAATCAGTTGCCGAGCGACTTCATACTCAAGTTGAGACTCTGCCCATGCTTCGCGAAATTCAGGGTCTTCCATTTGCTTGGCAAGGTATTTCTCCAGATCATCACTCATCGTTGTCACGTCCTTTCTCTGCCTTTTTCTGTTGTCTCAGAAAATCGTCTCTGTATCGGAGTGCCCGTTCAATTTCCTTTGGCGGAGTCTTTTGTGTTTTCTTCGAAAAGCCATGAAGTAAAATCAGCTTTCGGTCCACCCATGTGAAAAAGAAGACCCGAAAAATGTCGCTCCCTTGTTTCACACGCAAACACCGTATGTTCTCGACGATGTTCTCGACATGCGGATCACCGATACCAGGTCCGAACTCCTTCAGGAGTGCGAAGGAACGTAACACCTTTGCCCTGTGTTTGACGGGCAATGAGTCCAAATACTCCTCGACAGGCGAATCACCATTTTCTCTTCGGTAAAATTGTGTGCTCCATGTCATATTGTAAGTATAACATATGTGTTATGTTTTAAACATGCCATAGCGTACCTAAATTTTCGTGGATTATGCGGCTCAGAATGTCACCTTTGAGGGTATAAAATGTACCACCAAAGGATGTATTAATACGTTAACGTATGAAAGTATTGTGTGACCGTGGGGAACCATGGTCTTATTTTTTGCCTCCCAGGTGTGTATAAGAAAGCAAGTACCACACATC
>NZ_SORF01000029.1 GCF_004366795.1 Alicyclobacillus sacchari
TCGCGGTGGACACCCTTGCTCTTGGCTAACGGTAGGTATGTCGCCAACCCCCGTTCGGGACTTGCACCCTGGAGAGACCGCCCATGCCGGGCGTACTAAGACAAAAGGACGGCGTTTCCGCCGTCCTTTTGCTAAGGCTGTTGACACGACCACATCAACGAAACACTTTGGATTCGTTACTGCGGTACATCAACCTCCTGTGCTCATAGTATCGTCCGCTCCTTGTCCATTTATACACAAGTTACAAAAAACTTTTTGACTCAACATGTTTCCTTTCATTCACGACCTGTGTGAAACATGTCTTGACAAACCTCAAGGAACCTTGTACATTAAATATCGCGGTTTGTTGTTTGAGACATGCGGAAGTGGCTCAGGGGTAGAGCATCGCCTTGCCAAGGCGAGGGTCGCGGGTTCGAATCCCGTCTTCCGCTCCATACACGAAGATGGGGTTGAACTCAACCCCATCTTGTTTCACCTGGAGAGGTGGTCGAGTGGTTTAAGGCAGCGGTCTTGAAAACCGCCGTGTCTTCACGGGCACCGTGGGTTCGAATCCCACCCTCTCCGCCAAAAAATCGAATTGTGAAGCGGGTTCCTAGGGCATCCCTTGGAACCTGCTTTTCTGTCCGTCGACATATACTTCTACTACTTCCACCGAATTTCTGCCATCTTGCAATGCTCAGGCCCAAAGCAAACATGGTGAGATCACGCGCGCCTTAGAGCTCCATATTCTTCTTTGTAGACTCGGCCCCTCTCAACTCCAGCCAACGGCGAAACCCACCGCAATAGCTGATGTCATGAGCGCCCGGTATCTGGCCTGAAACGCAAGTGAATCCAGGAACCTGCCGTCCATCGGCCAATTCGATACTTCCAATAGCCAGCGGATAGCGAACGCTCGCCGTCAACGCACCTAGACTTGCGAGGCTCATCTCCCAGAGTTCGATCTCGATAGCCACCCCGTCCGTTTCGTGTCTGACCAGACCGGGACGCACAGGTTCCGTAGCCAGCGCATACAAGCGATAATGCGGGACTGTATTCACGGTTTCGCGATACTTAGCTCGCAAATCCAATAATTGATGGTTAAGTGCCAAACCGCGCATGTGTTGCCCGCAAACGGCCACTAGAACCTTGTCCCCGCGCCCATAACAACAGTCGTCGGTCATGTTTATGGACAGCATGGATGACGCTGCAAAGACCAGTACTTCAAAGCGCTCAGCTGGAACAAACAGCGTCACGCCGAAAGGAATCCCATCCTTCACTTGGCCAGCCGGTACCGCAATGGCCGCGAGATCGAGCAAGTTGCAATGATGCGTATATCGACCCAGATCGCGATTTTTCGCAATGGGATCTTCTCGCACTGCATCCCTCGAATACGTACCTCCAACCGTAGGCATGAGCAGGACGGTATGCTCGGTTACAACGTCGCGAACCCAACGACGCAATTCTTCCAGACGGTGGATTGCGCGAAATGCGTCACTCGCCAATGCGTTCTGACCAGAACGCAAAATCTCCTTTGTCACCGGCCAAATGTCGTCGGCATGGCATGTGACAAAATCGCCAAGGCTCGCCCAGCGTTCAGCTACCCAAGGTCCGTCATACAGCATGGCGGTAGCCTCATGGAACGGCGCAAGCTCAATTTCACGGACAACGAACCCCTGTGCAGCAACTGCGTCGATGGATCGTTCCCAGGCTCTTTGAAAGTCCGAAGCGTACGGGCCAAACCAATCCAGAGGTTCACGCGGCACCAAAACTTCCGTGGGTCCAATATGCGCGAAACTAAGAGGTTGGTTACGCAATAAATGGTCAATCAACTGAGCATCATGCAGCGACCGTGTGAAAACACTGACACAGTCCAACGATTTACACGCTGGAACCACCCCTGCCGTCGACCACGCACCAATAGGTGGCTTGTAACCGACAACACCATTGAGTGCTGCTGGAACCCGGCCTGACCCTGCTGTATCGGTTCCCAACGCGAAGGGCACGAGTCCCATCGCCACCGCTACAGCCGAGCCGCTGGACGATCCGCCGCTAATCAGATCCGACCGCCACGCATTATGGGTTTCACCATACGGACTTCTCATGCCAACCAATCCGGTTGCAAATTGGTCTAGGTTTGTCTTCCCAATAGGAATGGCTCCATTTGCAATAAGCAGTTCGACCACCCCTGCATGTTGTGCGGCCGTATAGGCAAACGTTGGGCATGCGGCAGTCGTCAGCATGTCTGCAACATCAATGTTGTCCTTGATCGCAAACGGTACGCCCCATAACGGCTTCGAATCCGTTTCCTCTCGCTTCAATTGCTCGAGATGTGGTTCAATCATCGCCATACTCGGAGGCTGGGTCCAAATATTCCACTTGCGCAGGCGCCGACTCTCTTCCACGATTTCCATACACACGTCACGCGGGCTGAGTGCCCCTGTGCGGTAAGCCCGTAGCAAATTGGGAATCGTCCAAGCACTCACGCCGACACCTCCTCAACGCCAACAATGGCACCTCCAGCTGGTAATTCCTGTCCTGGGCGCACATGCACGGTCTTGACGATCCCTCGGCAGGTGGATGCGATCGGAAATTCCATTTTCATGCTTTCAATGACGACTAAGGTGTCCCCAGGCTGTACCTGTTGCCCTGGTCGCACATGTACTTTCCATACACTACCAGGCAAATTTGATCGCACCACGGTCAATCCATCGTCCTCGCCCACGCCATCGACAACCTCCGCATGAGACTCTGAGACGTACTCTGCCAAACCAAGCTGGCGCCAACGCTCACGCTCTGCATGAAACGCAGCTTGTTGACGATGTTTAAAAGCGGTCACATCATCGTGAATCTCATCCAAAAAGGCAAGGTAAGCACCTAAATCAAATGATGTTTCCACGATTTCCAGTTCGAACTTGCCGCGCAAGAACCCCTTGCGCATGCTCTCCAACTCTTGAGCAGACACAGGATAAAACTCAACTTGGTCAAAGAATCGCAGCAACCATGGTTTGCCCGGCGCAAAGCTGCGAGTGGTACGAAATGTATTCCAAATTTGCACGGTACGCCCGAAGAGCTGATATCCTCCTGGACTCTCCATACCGTAGATACACATATACGATCCGCCAATGCCAACCGCGTTTTCAGGCGTCCACGTACGTGCCGGATTATATTTGGTCGTCACGAGTCGATGCCGCGGATCGATGGGCGTTGCGGCCGGCGCACCCAGATAGACATCGCCAAGCCCCAATACCAAGTATTTGGCGGAGAACACAATGTTCCACACGTCGTCGGCAGACGCCAAGCCGTTCATGCGTCGGATAAACTCGATATTGCTTGGGCACCATGGAGCGTCCTCGCGCACGTTTTGCTGATAACGATCCACGGCCAGTTGCACAGACGGATCGTCAAACGATAATGGCATACGCACCATGCGTGAAGGTACACGAACGGCGGCTAAGTCGGGTAGTTGACGATCAATTTCCAGAACGATGCGACTGGCCTCTTCGACCGTCATTTGCGTTCTGTCGAGATGAATTTGAAGCGATCGAACGCCTGGGGTCAAATCGATATATGGGATGCGCCCAGATGAACATATCGCATCCATCAATAGATGCACTTGAAAGCGATAGCGCAAGTTCAGTTCAAGAGCGCCAATCTCCACCAGAATGTATTCGTCGCCTGCAGCACGTACCGTAACGGGAAAAGCGTGATCGATATGCTCGTGTTGGAGGATAGATGATGCTGCCGCTGCATCATAGCTTGCAAACGGCATATCTGGCAAAGATACGGTGTAGCTTGCGTGCATCGTCTGCAGATCAGCAAGCAGAGCACGCTGTTTGGCGTCTAAAGCCCGAGCCTGTTCTAAATTGATGATTCGAAATCTCACGGTGTCGCCAGGCCGAAGTTGGCCAATCTTCCAGCGTTCGCTGGCTGCCGTGGTGACCGGGCAGACGAATCCACCAAGACTAGGCCCATCTTGCCCCAACAAAATCGGTAGATCGCCGGTCAAATTGAGTGCACCGATGGCATACGGGTTATCGTGTATATTGGAGGGATGCAATCCTGCCTCACCACCATCGTCCCGAATCCATTTCGGGGCAGGCCCCATCAGTCGCACCCCTGTACGTGAACTGTTAAAATGCACCTGCCACGATGTGTGCGTTAACTGCTCCAAATAGGTTGCTGGTAAGAACTCAGAAGTCGCATGTGGTCCAGGAATTACACCTAGCTCCCATTCATGAGTAAATTCCGGCGCTTCTATGAGGGCATCGAACGTACTGTCCACCCCCGTCGCCATGACCTTGTTTATTGCGATGACATCGCCAGGCAATAGTGACCTTCCGCCGTGACCTCCAAAACCGCCGAGGGCAAATGTCGATCCGCTGCCAAGAGTTTGCGGAACATCGAATCCTCCGCCCACAAGCAGGTAGGCACGCATGCCGGCTTTCGCATCAGAAAGCCGCAAAACTTGACCAGCCCTTGCCAACAGCGGACGATAACGGTCTACCAGTTGACCATCCAATTCGGCACTCATATCAGCTCCTGTGAGACAAAACCAGGTATCGTCGCGGAATTGATACACCCCGCCTCGCATGGTAAATTCAAGTCCACACGCGCCTTCATCATTACCAAGAAGGAGATTGCCAATTCGAAAAGATAATTCATCCATGGGCCCACTCGGTGGAACACCAACATCCCAATGTCCCAGGCGCCCCGGCCAATCCTGAAGCGTCGTGTGAAGTCCTCCATCGATTACAAATAACGCACTCTCAGCTGGATGAAAGTCGGCGAGCCACTTCGTATGCACGTGGTTGTTTTGAAATGACGCGGACGCAACGAGTGACTGGAGATAGCGCAGATTGTGTGAAATCCCGTACATGCGTGTGCCTTTCAACGCGGCTACCAACTGTTCGCACGCCATCTCACGGTTTTCCGCATGCACAATGAGTTTTGCAAGCAGCGGATCGTAAAAAGAACTAACGGTAGTCCCTGGTTCCACCCATGTTTCGACACGTGTTGCTTCAGGCCATACCACTTGGTCGATGCGACCGGCACTCGGACGAAATCCGTCCCCCGGATCTTCGGCATACAGGCGAACCTGAATACTGTGCCCCGCCGGCGCCGGTACCTGTGCAGCAAGATTGGGCATCTCATCACAAGCCTCGCGCACCATCCATTCCACCAAATCAATGCCGTACACTTCCTCGGTAACTCCGTGTTCAACTTGGAGACGCGTATTGACTTCGAGAAAATAAAATGATTCTGACGACGGCTCGTAGAGGAACTCGACGGTGCCAGCGCTTCGATATCCGACTATGGAAGCCAGATTGTGTGCAGCTTTGTGCAGGGCTTCGCGAACCTCGGTCCGAAGACAAGCGGCAGGACATTCTTCAAGAACTTTTTGGTTGCGCCGCTGCAATGTGCAGTCGCGTTCACCGATGGTTACAATCTCGCCAAAGCGATTACCAAAAAGCTGCACCTCAATGTGACGTGCTTGAGGAATGTATTTCTCCATAAACACACCCTCGTTGCGAAAGTGCTGCGCGGACAAACGTTGCACCGCGAAAAACGCCTCGCGCAAGTCAGCCTCGTCGGCACAGACCCGCATACCAATGCCACCTCCCCCCGCGGTACTTTTCAGCATCACTGGGTAGCCGATAGCTTGTGCCGCATGAACAGCTTCCTCGACGCTTGCGATGAGATCCGTCCCGGGCAACAGTGGCACGCCTGCCTCGATCGCAATGTTTCGCGCGACATGTTTGTAGCCAAACTGTTCAATCTGCTCTGGATCCGGACCAATGAAACATATACCCGTTTGCTCACACACGCGTGCGAACGAAGCATTTTCACTTAAAAATCCATATCCCGGATGTATAGCATCGGCACCCGTTTGACGAGCCGCTGCAATGATTTTTTGCATATCAGCGTACGATTCTTGTACCGCACCCTCGCCAATCCAAACGGCTTCGTCGGCGAGATCGATGTGCAAACTGCCCTCGTCGGCCGTCGTGTAAACCGCGACCGACCTAATCCCCATGCGCCGGAGGGTCCGCTCAATACGAACAGCAATGGCACCGCGATTTGCTATCAAAACTTTCTGAAACAAAACCAGTCGCTCCTTTCTGTCCGCTCACACCGAGGTCGCGGCACGTTCAGATAGACGTGTAACAACTTCAGGCTCGCCAAACCACCATTTCCACTGGCGTGGGATGATACGCATTACACGGATTATTCAACTGAGGACAATTACTAATAAGCACTCGTGTGCGACGAAGGCTTTCGATCTCGACGTAGCGTTGAGCCGCAGAAATGCCGTCGGAAAACTCTAATCCTCCTTCGGCCGTCACTGGAACATTCATGAAAAAGTTGACATTAGGTGCCAAATCCCTCTTGGACAAGCGCGGATCAAACCGGGCAATCTGGAGCATGAATGTGTCACGACAATTGTGCATGTGCACCTTGTCATGGCCATAACGAACGGTATTGCTTTGCGCTGAGCAGGCTCCACCCAAGGTATCGTGACGTCCGCAGGTGTCGGCAACGATACGGGCAAGAGCCCTGCCTGATTCGGTATAGAGAACCGTTCCGGTTGTCAGGTAAATGCTTCGTTGTCTCACAATCGTCTGCGTGGCACTGTAATGGTCAAACGGACAATCTGCATCATAGAACAGCGTATCCACAGCCTGATTGCCCTCCAGATCGACAATGCGAAGAACGTCTCCGGCTTCAAGCGTGAGCATGAGCCCTTCCCCGGAAGAAAGTATGTGACAGATATCTGCATCGGAAACATTGCGTCTACTCTCAACCCGCATTAGTGACATAACTGGCACCTCTCTCCATTTATCGATATAAGGCTGCTAATGCCAAAGTATTTTCCACCGCACGCGAGGACTCAGGAAGGAGTATGCCGGCGTCAAGTCGTCCGATCGGATGGCTCACTTCGACATCCAGCCGTACAGGCACAGCGGGATACTCCGTACGCGAATCGAGCGGATGTGGTGTGTTGGACAGGATGACGATGACGTCCATTTCTGTGCGAATGGCAAACTGTGCGCCTTGCACACAGTGATCGACATCAAAGTGCATTCCTCCGGCTTCGTCACACCAGACCTTGCTAAATACATTTACAGGGGGAACCAAGTCCCTCGCATCAAGACCATTGCGCACGAATTCAATGACGGCATTCTCGTATCCCGACTTGAACCATTCGTTCCTTTGCTCTTGGAAGGAAGTTGAGCCATACTGCATATCGATTTGTTCCCTCGTTGTAATGCCTCCGAGTGGATCGTGCCAACCCAACGAGTCTTCCGTGATCGTCGCCAACGCGCGCCCCTCGTCGCTCATCAGTACGTGGTAGCGGGTCAAGCGAGCCGTATGCTGCGCTTTCAATGTATCCGGTACATTGAGTCGCTCGGCAGGGTGATCAGCCCGATACAGCCAAAGTGCAACATTTGCACCATAGTCCAATGCCGTCAATCGAAGGACTTTCCCTTTGGAAACCCTTGCCGACCATTTTCCGCCTCCAGGTAACGTTGTGGATATAGGAAGATCACATATCATCACGTCTAGTCTCCTTTCGTGGTTAGCCGTCAAGTCGTTGTTTCTCCACAGACGATTCCGTGAACACCTGAGTGCCTTTTCGCCACCACCACCTAGAAGCCGCGAAAAACGCGAGAGCCATACCCGAGAGTACGAATTCTCCGACGAGATACTGGAATTCTTGCGTAGCGATTGCGAACGCGGTGAACAACACCACAATTCCTGGAGCCAGAGGCCACATCGGCATTCGATAAGGAGGTACTTCGTTGGCAAACTTACGGCGACTCCAAATGGCAGCGAGACCGATGAAGAAATACACCACGGTCGTGACCGTACCCGAGAAAATGATGAGCCAATTTAACTGACTGAGGAATAAAAGCACAGCAGTCGGCAGTGCGAGAAACATCACACACCAGGCAGGAGATCGAAAACGATTAATGTGACTGATGAGACGATTGGCACTTGCCCACCACAGTTGATCTCTCCCGGTTGTGTAAAACACTCGACCAAAGTACATGAAATACACAAGCATAGAGTTAAAGAGAGCGATGCAGACACCAATATCCAGAACAATCCGGAAATTCGGACCGAGAGAAGCCTGCACAGATTCAATCACAGGGCTCGGTGAGCGGAAGAATGCACCGAGATCGGGTGCTGAAATCACCGCTGACGTGAGCGGAACGACAATGGCGATCGCGGCAGTAATCGCTGCAACTCTGACCGTCCTAGCAAGCGTGCGGGGACCTCCCATCAACTCCTCCGAAAATCCAAGTGTGGCATCATAGCCGTTTATGATGTTGAATGCAGGTGCCAAGCTGGCAGCCATCATGCCCATCGTCACTGGGACCAAATGCTGTCCGACCAAAGCGACTGGATGGAAAGTTACTTGGAGCAAAGCTTGATGTGGGTGTAGCCAGGCAGCGATCGTGACTGTACCAAGAACTAATAACTCCACCGCCACCATGGCCATGGTTACGAAGGCGCCCATTTCGACACGAACCAACGCGATCGCGACAGCAATGGCCACGGCAATCAAGGCGATATATGCATCCGGTACTTGAATACTTGGGACGAGATTTTCGACAAACTGCCCAATCCCTAAAGCAATGCTGGCGGGTAGAATGACACCCTGAATGAGATAGTTGAAGAGGGCGATGAACGCCAATGGTGCGGGAAGAACAAAGCGAATGAGCGAGTACATCCCCCCCGCGACAGGAAATAGCGATCCCATCTCACCAAGGCACATCGAGATCAGCACAACGACAATCGCCAATACGGCGTCTGCACCAATGGCGAACGTGCCACCAATCGAAAAAACGCCAGAAGTAAGCAACAATACAGCCATCGTTGGAGACACATTCGCAATCGCCAGTCCCAAAACATCTCGTGAGCGTAACTTGCGACTCAGTTCTTGTCGGTATCCTAGAGTCTCTAGCCGCGCATCCTCCATCGAAAAGATTGGCTGAATCATATTCATAATCCCTCCTTCAATGACGTAATATTTCTTAACACAACAAACAACGTACAGATACAACAAAAGGGACAAAAACCCCAAGATCGATAGATCTCCCGGGCTTTTATCCCTCCGTGTCACCTCCATACAACGGAGGTGTGGCCTCTCTTGGACCAGTCCCAGTCACTGCTGCACACCGGCGGAACCCTAGAAGCCTTATGTCATTATTCATATCATGATCGACGCATATCCGCAAGACATTTTCAGAAATTCTCGATAAATTCGTCAATAAACATAACATCTAAAGGTCAAAGACGCAGTATCACCTTCTCCTGTCAGAGCAACGGCGCTACAGCGCTTCACTGGGCGATGAAGAAATTTACCCTTCGTTCCGGGGTATGAACCACTCACGCTTACTGCACTCTATACATCAAGTCAATTGCGCAACAAGTGAACGGAGTGGAAGCACGATGATTTTTCAACTGCTTCTTGATTGTCTAACTGGTGCATGGCCAGCAATCTACGAGGAGTTTTTACTGTGGATCCGCGTTGCCTCCTGATGACATCGACGCGATAATCCAGTTTTACATTTCATCGGAAGCCAGAAGTTCTCTTGTGTGAATAGATCGATACATCCGCAGATTCCCAACTACGATCACACTTCATAAGGCTTCGTCTACATCTGTCCCGCCCGTTTGCACGGTGTATGCCGTGAAATCCGGAATGGATATGGAGAGGATGACGATCGCGATGAACGACGAAAGACCACTGATCAAAACGGAGACACCGGGCGCAAGGGTCAAGTCCGAATTTGTGTGTAAATTGCCCCTACATGTAGAATGTGCTGAGTTTCGACGTGCCGCCTTTGACGGCTTTGCCTCGGCAAATCAAA
>NZ_SORF01000030.1 GCF_004366795.1 Alicyclobacillus sacchari
GAACGGGAATGGTGAATGATCTCGTGAATCGAACGGTGACTGTCCATCCACCTCCCCGGGACTGAACGTCAAGGTGTGTTCGGTTTGACGGTTACATTTCACTATTTAGGTAGTAGGAAAAATACCCCAAAAAAGATCCGGCCATTTTCTTTGCAAACGCTGTTAAATACTTATCATAAAAATCTACAAAATATCCTTTATATGAGTCGCTCACTTTATACACCCCAAAGTCAGTAAATAGTGGTTATTCTTATCCGAGATTATCAAGATAAGATCTTATTATATTTTGTATTCAAGTAACAGTATATGAGCCATCCCCTTTTTACACAGCATACCGGACACTACTGAATTGTGGTGATGGAACGCTTTCTATACTCCAACACCACACCTATGATACACAATATGCAAGATATAAGACCTAGTACGGTAAATATCATACTTAAGCTCAACCTATCACCCAGAAAACCAATTCCGGGAAGAAGAACAAACATGAAAGCGCTGGACAAAACATTAATAAACGAAAGAAAAGTCGCTCTCTTTTCCGAGGTGACAAGACCATTTAGTTTGTTATACACGATCGGTTCAGTCAAGTTATACAGACAGGACACTCCAATGAAGGAAACGGTATATATATATACAGACCTATCCATAATTATGGAAAATAACACTCCACTAATCAGAAAACCACATATTAGTACTATTTTCGATGAGAACATGTTCTCAAACCTGTGTGCAAGCATAGAGAATAGTGCTACAACAGGCGACCCAACAGCATAAATTAGCGCGACACTCGAGACCGGAAGTCCTACACTAGAGAGTAATTTTTGATTAAACATGTTATAAATTGACGCAATACCCCAAAACAAAGCTACTGCAGTAATGAAAAATTTTGATGCTGAACTAATATTTAACCCCCTTGGTGACATTGATTTGTCTCTAACATTGTCAACAGCGGAATGATACCTATTATTTTCCTTTAACATAGTCGTGAAAAATAGAGAACAGGACTGAAATACTATTGATAGAAAGTAGACTAAAAACCATGAATGTTTCTGTATGAGTCCTCCACATTCCATGCTGAAGGATAGAGTTAGCAAAGAAAGACCATTAAATATACCGTAAAGTTTCGTGTAATTATCATTCGAATCCTCTGTTTTAATCGAGTCAAATAAAAATGCCTGATCCGCCCCAGATATACAAACCATTCCCGCTCCAAATAAAATGCTGCCAGCCCCCAATGCAGCAACATTAGTTGTTGAGAGCACGATCACGTAATATGCAATGATCAGCAATCTGCCGACTATGAGCGACGCCTTACGCCCAAACTTATCTGCAAAAATACCGCCTGGAACATCAAATAAAAACATAGATGCATTGATTAATGCTTGCAAAATACTTATTTCTAAAAAAGATAGTCCTATAGATTGGTAGTAAAGTATCCAAATGGCCCTTTCAAGATAGACATTTCCAAACAGAGAACTAATATAAAACAGCACCGTGTTTCTGCTACAATTCATAGTATTCATCCTTTAGGGAATGTGATTCGAAGGCCCCTTCGAGGGACAATACGTGAAGGGCCAATGAGAATCCATTTACTCTATATTTAGGTCTTCGAAGGTTAATTCCAACTAAGGTTTCTTCAAAGACTATTACCCCAAAGCCGACGCTGCACAACTCGTATCATGCGAGACGTCCCTCAGAAGAATTATGATCATTGTAGCATATTTTTTATTTTGTAAAAAATTAACGCAATCATTCGGTTAAAATGTAACCTATCGGGTCTTCCGCCGCGGTCAATTGTGCTCTCCACCCCCCTGCAAGGGACCTGAACGCTTCCTGAGCGTGACGCGTGGCATAGATTATCTCGCCGTGTGCCATGCGGCGTAGGCTTTCCACCGTACGATCGACGGGCTTTCCCTTGAGCAGAAATCCACACGCCCCTGCGGAGAGAGCAGCTTCGACGAAATCGAGATCGTCAAAGGTCGTCAGCATCACCACCCGTACGGTCGACGCGGCTCGCTTAAGTTCCCGAGCCACCTCAATGCCCGTCATCCCCGGCATACGGATGTCACACAAGAGCAGGTCTGGCTCCCCGGTGCTGGCTAGGGCAAGTGCCTCGTAGCCGTCTCGCGCAAGGCCAACAACTTGAAAGCCTTCAACTTGCTCCAACAGAAGCGGCAAACCTTCCCTCACGAGTTCCTGATCATCCGCGATTGCGATGCTCAGCATGTTTCGAGTCACTTAGACCCCTCCTGTTCATGGATAGGGATGGTGACCGTGACGCACAGTCCGTCGCCAGGTGCGATCGCAAGCCACATCTGCCCCTGCAGCGCTGCGACCCGGGCGCGCACCGACGCGAGGCCGAAACCTTCATGCACGCCGCGCAGATCGCGCAAACTCCCGTTGTCGGTCACCTGAAGCGTGGCAAGTGAACCCTCCATGCGGATGATCACTTGAATGGCAGTTGCTCGGCCGTGGCGGACAGCGTTGGCCAAGAGTTCCTGCAACACGCGATACCAAACCATCCAAACGTCTGGTCTCACCGATGAAAGCGCACCAATCGTTTCAAAAGAACAAGAAACGGCCGTTCGTTTGGAAAATGTTACGGTGAGATCGCGCAACCAGTCCTCGCCCGCACCGCCTCGCGCTCCCATACGGTGGACTGCATCACGGAGATCTCGAAGGGCGTTCTGCGCCGATTGAACGGCGTCTTCAAACAAAGCCCTCTCGTCAAGCGTCCGAGCTCGCGCTTGAAGCACTTGCAGTTGGATTACGAGCGCTGTCAATTGATGACCTACACCATCGTGCATGTCACGAGCAATGCGGAGGCGTTCGGCTTCGGCCGCCAGCTCGGCCATCTCGCGCGCATCGCGCCGCAAGATTGAATGCGCAGCAAGCAGGCGCTGATGTTCCGAGCGTCGCAGCAAGGTCCCGCGAATCCCTACGTACAGTAACGCGTAACCGGACAGATATCCCACGGAACCGGGCCAAGTCGGTTGCACCACAGCGAGATCTAGGGCACATATCACAACATAACAAACACTCAGAGGAACATCTCGCTCCTGCATAACTGAGGTTATCCATCCCAACATGGGCCACACAAGTGATCCAACGAGGTCGCGTGGCATCCCCAGACACAAATTGAGTCCGCACAACATGCCCCAAGCCGCTAACGCCGATCCCGCCATTCGACGAGCTCGATGGTCGACCCCGAAAAATATGAGAGCCGCCTCGAGCGAGACGGTTCCCCAAAAGATTAAGTCTGCCCACGTGAATTGCTCACCACGAGGCGCGCGAGGCGGATAAATGGCAAGCACAACTAAGCTCCACACAAGTCGACGAACTCGAAACCCCTTTACCGCGCCCGAGCGCCACCACTCCAATATTCGTACACGCCATGGAAAACCATCGCGCGGCATCCCTGCAGTCCTCACTTTCTCTTGGCCTGTCTTACCTTTCATTTCATTGCATTAAACAACATGGGTCTTTTGCAGAATGACTGATTCCATCGCAGGTGAAAACGACAAACACTTCTCTTGCGAGATAACGCATTCCACAAAAAACCTTTTCTGTTGTGTGGATAGATCACGTCCCTTCGGTGGTGTTCGTTCGAAGCATCAGGTTAAGACACCTGCTTGATGCGATTCACCCGATGCATCGCCAGAGCCGATGCCATGAGTACAACGGCGTTGATGTACGCATGCGCTCTGACCTTCTCGACACCCCGCACATGCACGCCGTCCAGCGTCATCCACTCTTTCAGCCGTGCAAAACAGCGCTCTACAGTGGTCTGCTCGTCGTATAGCGTCTTCCATGTGCGAGAGCCGCGATGTGGAATCGCGTATCGACGAACCTCCTCATCGATGTGCATCTTCACAACCATGCCATAGTTCGATGCAGAACAGACAGCCATGCCAAGCGGGCAATCAACACGTCCTGTCACATGCGGACAGAGAAACTTGAGGCAGTCGCCCTCTGCGCCCCAATACGTCATCGGTACCCCCTGCCATCGAAACCCATTCCTTCCGGCGGCTCTTTCCCATTCTAGCGATTCATCCGGATGATAGCCTGAGCGCCTAATGCTCGAGCGGCTTTATAGTTTTTCATTTGGTCGTATCCTGCATTCATCAACACGAAGCGAATCCGCCAGTCGTGGTGATGAAGCTCTTCCATGAGGGGATGGCCATCTCTCCATCGTAGACGTTCGCTGGTGTCACCGTGAGCGCCATGGGAAGTTCACTTTTCGCATCGACGGCTAAATGGACTTGTAGCCACACCCCGCCGACTTGTTGCCAAAGGCATCGAACTTCGCGCCCCAGTTGGCCCGATTGGAGAGCTGCATACCTAAGCACGGGCGTTTGCGCTCATACGCATGGATCGCCGTGCTGTCTATCGCGACATGCTCGCCCTCGATGAGCCCTTCGTCACGGCATTGACGAACCAATTCGGCAAATAGTATCTCCGCAACCCCTTTATCGACGATGGCCTGAAAGACGCGGCTTAGAGTCGAGACGGATGGAACCGATTGGTGAAGGGAGAAGCCGCACTGGTAACGAAAGCGCAAATCACTCTCCAAACGTCGGTGAAGCGTGAGCGTCAAGAACTATAGGATTTTGGAACCCTGATAGATATTTAAGAATTTGATCTACGCTTATAGCGGCAGATATAAAATTATGAGCAGCCCACGCTGGATGAACTTCGCTCATCCATTCTAGATTCGACGATATTTCTGCAGCATCGTCTCACCTCTCCCGCCAGCAGCCCCGGTGCATTTTGTTACAGTATCCATTCCATCCGGACCAGATCCTCTCGGTGTGCGGTTGTCTCGTAGAACTCATGTCCTTCTACGTCCCGCCGGAATGGCAGTTTTTCAAGTTCCCATTTCTCCTGCAGGGTCATTTTTGGTCACCATGCTTTGTATCCGAGAATCGCAACGGGGATTCTTCCACCGCAGCCTACTTGCGCCGGTTATCTACTGCCTGGAAATAAGTGTGCGCTACTTGACGCTCACTGGGGATCCATAACCACCTTATCAACCTCAAGGCTATTCCGAACATAATCCGCCACCGATTTCACCATCGTGGTTCCGATGCCACAACTTGCTTCGTTCCGAAGGTCTCCGTCACTTTAGCGAGGAAATAACTTGTAAAATTCATTATATCTAGGATCCAACTTTGTAGAGTTTGTTTTTTCGACTTGTATCAGTCCATTACGGAGAATGGAACCAATATAACCAGCTGGTGATTTAACTCCTTCTCTCGTTGCTAAGTAAGCTGCTTCTATAATCTCTTCTGGTTGGGCGATTTGTAACCAGTTTAGAATTGTTTTCCTTTGTGCGCGTATACCTAACTGAAGTAAAGATTGGTTTATACTATCACACACTTCGTTGTGAGAATCATAAGGAACCTGTCTCTGATTCGTCATCTCGATTGCACTGGCAGCTTCTTTGTGTGTGTCTAAGTATGTCTTTACAAGTGGATCTTGATCTTTAGATCTTACTTCTCGTACGCCACGCGACATAGGTCTGTCGTCTGGCGACACAGGTCTGTCGTGAGACGATAGGGGTATGTCGCCGTGCGACACAGGTCTGTCATATGGCGATATAGGTCTGTCGCCAGACGACAGACCCCCTCCAAGTGGCACATCATCAGGATGAATGACGGTATAAAGGTTGCTGTAGTATTCACCCGTTTCTTCATTCCGGCGATGTTCTTTTATCAAAAGACCGACAGTTTCCAGTTCTTTAATAGCCTCAATGGTTCGGGTACGTCCAAAGCCAATCGCTTTAGCGATGGCGTTGTAACCAGGGAAGCTTTGTCCTTCAGCATCAGCACAACGGCATAAAAAGATATAAACAGCTTTCGCATATCCACTTACATAATCCACCTCGTAAATGCTGTTAGGAGTTCTAAACCAATTTTCGGTCCAGCCTTTCTTCACTCTTCCTTGATTAACCATATATGTACATCCTCCTAAGTGAGGACGAAAAAACGCTTTCCAAGTTTACCCGGAAAGCGCCCCATAATCTTCATGCTGCATATACTGAAGAAGACGTTGCATGGTCAGTGTTTTGTGATATACTGAACCTATACAACAACACATGGGACAAGAAACTCCGATTGGCCGCCAAACCGAGTCGGGGTTTCTTTCATTTTCCGTCCTTAGATATATACCTAAGAAAAATACAGTAGTAAAAGAGACCGATACCCAGTTACGACCATGCATCACTGGGAATCGGCCTCTGCTCATTTATGCTGAGAATCTGTAGTGTCTAGGACTTTTCTATAGACACCCACACTCGTCGCATGCTATAATTACAGGCAGAAACGTCTCCAGCGTTGGTCGAGAACGCTTGGTGACAGCTTCGGTGGGCCTGGGAACCTACCGGAGCTTTTTTATTGCCTAAACGTATAAGTTGTTCATTCCACAAACAGCGAAGTTTTCCTCTGTGATGATCGATATTCTAGCACAAAGACTATTCGCTGTGAATAAGCATTTCGACATGTTTGTCCACCAATGTGTCAACGTTCGTTCTGGGTTGTCGAGTCGAGTTGATTTAACCCAGCTTCCAGTATCTCATTCAAAAATTTCGTTTTGAAGCCTCGACTGTGTTTCCGCGATAGTTTCTCTAGTCGTTCGAGCAAGTCTCTGCGAACTACAAAGGTGTGTTTTGTGTATAGCTCATCATAGGATTTCTTCGCTTTCTTTTCCTGTTCATAAGCACGCATCTTTGACGCTATATCGAATGACGTAGGCACGCTATGTGGCTCTTCGTCCGATGGAGTATGACTGATTTCTTGTACAGTATTCGCACGGTGTAAAGGTGTTTCGTTTGTGTGTTCTGTATATGTGTTTAGTGTACTTACACGGTGTACTTGTTCTGTGTTGGGGTTTGGTGTATTTCCTCCCATTAAACCGTCAATCACTTCTGTTTTGTGTGGTGGTGTTTCTGTTCTGGATGGCATCAAGCTTTCAAAACGCTTCTTTTTATCACTGGGAGACACGCTTTTTCAACTCCTCAACAAATTCTTCGTACATAGTTAATGCCTCGCGATCGGCCTTGCTCTTGAATTGAATTCCTTCTACCGAAAACTCGATGATTCTTGATTTCCTTCTGATTACCGTATTAAAAACAAAACCTTCATACTCTTCCTTCACACGTTCCGTAATATAGTTTCCGATGGCTGTTCTTGCATCCAACAGCGAGATGAGAATACCAGCAATTTTAATGTTGGAGTTCACTCTTTCCTGAGCTGCTTGGACAATTTCCATGTACCTGTCAAGCGCATCATAAGCGAAAGGTTCTGATTGGCATACAACAACGCAATAGTCGGAGGCGCATACTCCATTTAGCGTAAGACCACCAAGATTTGGTGGTAAATCTATAAGGATATAATCATACTCATCCTTCACTGTGTCGAGAGTGTCTTGAAGAATGGTCATTTGTTTTGAAACGGGCACTTCGGTATATAACCACTTATCAAATTGACTCAGAAAGTCTTCGGCTGGTAAAAGATGAAGACGATCCGACACGGCGTGCACATATGGTTTCGGATTCCGCTCTTTACACGCTTCTAAACTTGTCTTATGTACAAAATCATACGGGCTTCGTCTTGTGAGAAATTGCGTGAGATTACCTTGCGAATCGAAATCAACCGCTAAGACTCGAAAACCTTGATGTGCCAAAATATAGGATGTCAAGCCTGTTGTCGTGGATTTCCCGACGCCACCCTTCTGTAATCCAACACTAATAACTTTTCCCACATGGTACACCTCCGTATTTTAACCTTTATAGTATGTCTTTACGTATTCGGTGTAAAGTATACCATTTAGGATTCCTATTATAATATACGTCGTTGAAGTAAGTATTTCAAAACACCACGTAATACTCGTAGATAAAGTACCTAGACGAAATAGGTGTACTTAATAGGTACGTGTAATAGGTATACATACACCATACAAGTATTTAATGTTCATCACCAAATGAAGTGAGCATGTGTAGGGTTTCATACACATGCTCTGTTAGGAGCTTGGCGGATGGGCGTAGTTTTATTCGGCGGGTGGAGAGGCGAGAAGCCATTGCTGTTTCATTGTTTCTGTCAACGTCGAGATGATTGTTTCTGGGTCCACTTCGAATTCTTCAGCGATGCTAAGCAATGAGTAAAACGAGCCGACAGTGGTCTCTACGATCTGTTCAGGCGTTACCTCGAATTCTTCAGCCAATCGTAAGACGACATCAAGCACACTAGACGCAATCATCCATTCGACCGATTCCACGAGTTCATAACCTTCGCTGCGGTAGGCGATTGGGTATTCGTGATCTCCGGCCACAACCTTTTCTCCGGTCAAATAGACTTGGAATGTTTGGTGCGACACGACAAATTCTATCGGCAGATTGATATTAAAGTGTCGTAAAAGTTCGACCAGTGTGCGTGACGCATGGCCGATGTAGTCTGCGCGGAAAGTGCTAAAGTGATAGACAGCCTTCGTCGTGAATACGGTGATGTCTGTTTTGTCGTCTTTCGCCGTGACATTCACACATTCAGCTTCTTCCTCGATGCCAAGAGCGAAGGCGAGTTCCTCGTCGTTCGTCCGGTACTCGCTCCACACGTGCTTCACGCGGTCCACGTATTCGACTCTCTCCATATCTGGCGCCTCCCTTTTCAGTTGCTATGCACACAGGCTACCACGGTCCAGCTTTATCAACGCGCCAATTTTGCGCCATTTATAAGACGCGACTGACTCGGCTTATGGTGTCATTTGGCCTAAAGTTGGCGCGAATTGTTCTGTCCCATCCTGTACGCTCGTGCCATCAAGACCATACCAAGCGAAGGGAGGTGACGGTATGGCGGGAAGCACGGCGTCGAGTGTCACACAAACCATCACGCAGATGGGTTTTGCACCGGTGAACCCATGGGCGCTCCTGAATCGCGTCACAACAGGCTTTGGACATCTCATTGAGGTCGTGTTTGCGTGGGTGTATTTCCTTTCGGAAATCGGGGTGCTGGCGGGTGCGCTTGTATGGATTGTCGGTTCCATCGGGAGTCATGCACGCATCAAGCGAACCGGTGCGCACATCACGTTGTACGCCATTGT
The DNA here is from genome assembly GCF_004366795.1 of Alicyclobacillus sacchari. Lineage (GTDB taxonomy): Bacteria > Bacillota > Bacilli > Alicyclobacillales > Alicyclobacillaceae > Alicyclobacillus > Alicyclobacillus sacchari. The sequence goes on from NZ_SORF01000030.1 coordinate 9,097, forward strand.
CGGATTTCTTGCGGCGGTGATTTTGCCAGGGGTCATTGTGGCTATTGATTCTACGTTTCAGCGATAGGAGGCGTGTATGTACATGAAGGACTGGATTCGCCACGTGGGGAAAGGGCTGTATACCTGCGTCGTTGCGATAGCTTCTGCAGCCATGACGGCTGAAGCCGATACAAGCGGTATTACAAACCCCCTATCCAGCAGCTCATCTAGTGTGAGTTCCGTTCTCAATCAGGCGCTCGGTTGGCTGGATGATGCGATTTTTGCGGTTGCCGGTGCGCTCTTTTTGTTCCACCTCTACAAGGCGGTCATCGGCCTGATGGCGGGTTCCCATCATGCGCAACGACGCGAGGAGGCAAAAAGCCACCTCGTGTGGGTGGCGATATCGGGCGTCATGCTTGGTGGTGGCGCGATCTTGGCTGGAGCGCTCTACAATCTCGGTAAGAGTTTTTAAGGGGGCGTCGCCATGCTTGAAGTTCATTCGCCGATCCCTATGACGGAAGGTGAAACGCTCGTCTTTGGCATTCGCACCAAGCATATCGCGCATTTTTCCATCGGGGTCTGTCTCATGGCCCCGATGGCCGGTGTTCTATGGTTTCTGCTTCCGCTTTTGCACCAACCGCGCTTCCTGGCGCTCATGGTGTGGGCAGGCGTCGGTGTGGTCTTTGCAATGGTTCCAGTCTCCAATCGTCCGCTGGCCGAGTGG
>NZ_SORF01000031.1 GCF_004366795.1 Alicyclobacillus sacchari
TCCACCATGCACACGTCCTGGCGTTCACCGGCGAAAGCTACCGGTTGCAGCATGCTCTGTCCGGAGTGAAGTCGTCGTAATCTTCAGTGTTGGCGGTGCCTATGCACAAATCCGCAGCGTTTCTCTGCACTTTTGACTTGCGAAAAACAGCCGAGAACGTAGTCTCATGGTGTAAACCGTAAGTACCCCGACCGCTACGGGAATTTTATCTCAAAACTCTTTGGAGTACGTGACATCAATATACTAGTCTATGTACTGAAACAAGTGAAGCGGGATCAGGAAGAGAAACAGACACTCTTCGGTGATGATTACCGCACGGATTTGGACCTGGTCTGCTGTACAGACAAGGGAACACCACTGTACCATGGCAACTTCACCGCAAGATGGAATGCCTTGATTGAAAAAGCCGGGGTTCCACGAATTCGAATCCACGACGCTCGACACACTCACGCTTCATTGTTACTCCAACAAGGGATCAACCCAAAGGTCGTGGCTGAACGCCTCGGCCATGCCAATGTTAGCATCACACTAGACACCTACACCCATTTGCTCCCGGGAATCCAGGAAAGAGCCGTCGACACGTTTGCAAACGCGATATTCGGTGACGATTAAAATCTTTTCGGGTTGCGAAGGTTAGCATTTTGTTAGCAAAAAAGGTTTGCAGCCTAGATGTTAGCAAACACCTTCAGCCACAAACCCTTATGCAATAAGCATTTCTGGCGCACCCGGAGGGACTCGAACCCCCGCAAGACGCGGTTTAGGAAACCACCGCTCTATCCGACTGAGCTACGGGTGCATATTGTGATTAACGACTTTTTATTTTAAACCAGCATGCACAATGGATCAAGTACAATCCCGTATTTACCATATAAAGGAAACCATTCACCACAGCGTCACTGCATTTGTCGCCCCATTTTCGGCAACTTTCCCTTGAGCAAAGCGAGATCGCAATCCGAGACCCGTATGAGAAGCGATCCGTCGATACAAGAGAATTCCTCTACGTTCAACGAAATCTGCAAAGGCTCGAGAATGCTGGGCACATTGAGCTTTAGGCTTTGCCTCAGTACCTCAATTCCGCTCGGTGCATCTTTCATTGCTTCCTGGAGGCTCATTTGCACCAGAGCCGGTGGGATGTTGACTAACTTGCGCGCCGTAATCTCCACCGCGATCTCGCCTTTGTCCCGATTGCAATAGGGCCGTGCACAGAAGTCGATGTTCCACATTAGAAACTTAAACTGTCCGTGCACGCCGTCATTCTTGATATCGACAATGCGCAGGCGCACATCCGGGGCAAGCTCAGCAATCATCTCATTCAAATCTTCCTTCGTTAGTCGAAAGCTGATGTTTGAAATGCGCATAAACATCCCCCTGGTGCGCCGCTGCGCCTACTTCGTCATTCGTTCGATCCCGCCCATATACGGCACCAATGCCTTCGGAATCCTAACGGAACCGTCCGCTTCTTGGTTATTTTCAAGAATGGCTGCAACCGTGCGGCCAACTGCGAGACCCGACCCATTCAACGTATGCACGAACTCCGGCCTTGATGTGTCTGATCGGCGGAAACGCAGATTTGCACGGCGCGCCTGAAAATCCTCAAAATTCGTACATGAAGAGATTTCTCGATATGTGTTGGACGCGGGCAACCAAACCTCGATATCGTATTTTTTAGCGTCTTTAGCGCCGAGATCACCCGTGCAGATTTCAATTCGCCGATAAGGCAGTTCAAGAGCTTCAAGTACCGCTTCACATTCGCGTGTCAGGGTCTCCAGCACTGCGTACGAATGCTCTGGAAGGCAAAGATTGACCAACTCAACCTTCTGGAACTGATGCAAGCGGATCAAGCCTCGCGTATCCTTGCCGGCCGATCCCGCTTCTGACCGGAAACAGGAGGAATAACCGGCGAACTTCACAGGGAGATCGTCCGCAGATAAGATTTCGTCGCGATAGTAATTTGTCAGCGGCACTTCGGCCGTTGGAATCAAGTAATACGGTAGGCCCTCCAGCTTGAACATTTCGTCACCAAACTTCGGCAGATTGCCGGTACCAACCAGACTGTCTTCGTTTGCGATAAAAGCTGGAAACATTTCTGTGTAGCCATGCTTATCAACGTGGAGATCGAGCATAAACGCCGCCAGAGCTCGCTCCAATCGTGCACCAAGACCCTTGTACAGGACAAAACGGCTACCGGTAATCTTGACGGCCCGTTCCGTATCGACGATACCCAATTCCTCCGCAATCTCGAAGTGTGCTCGCGGCGTGAACTGGAATTTAGGGATATCACCCCACGTCCTTAACACCGGGTTATCCGCCTCTGACTCGCCAGCGGGCACAGAGTCGTGAGGAACGTTCGGCAACGCGAGGAGCATGTCCCGCACAGCCGCATCATGTTCACGCACCTTTTCGTCAAGCGTCTGAATTTGTCCCCCGACTTCCCGCATGCGAGCGATGTCTTCCGAAGCATCTTCTTTGTTGCGCTTTTTTTGCGCGATGGCTTCAGAGGTTGCATTGCGAAGGGCCTTCAGACGCTCGACTTCAGCCAGGGCAGTGCGCCAAGCCTCATCGGCTGCCAGCAGATCGTCAATCACCGTCGGACTGATACCTTTGCGTCCTAATTTTCTTTTAAATACATCCGGTTCTTGACGAATGGATCGGATATCTAGCATAAGGCACCTCTCACTTGGAATTGATCATTTCGCGACCGATTTGTTGGATATGTTTAAGAAATACTGATGCAATCGCAAATCACCTGTTAACTCCGGGTGAAATGAAGTGGCCAGAAGGTTGCCCTGCCGTACCGCCACGATGCGATCTTGATACCTTGCCAGCACTTCAACTTGGTCACCGACTGCCGCAATGTGCGGTGCACGGATGAAGACCGCAGGAAATGCTGCCTCACCGAGAACCGGAATATCCAAGTCAGCCTCAAAAGAGTCACGCTGTCTACCAAACGAATTGCGGTTGACCGTCACGTCCATGAGCCCTAGGTGAACCGTCTGTTCCCCTTCGATCCGGTTGGCCAACACAATCATTCCCGCACAGGTGCCAAAAATCGGCTTGCCCTGAGCTGCCATCTCCCGAACCGGATCGATCATGTCATACTCCCGCATCAGCTTTCCAATTGCCGTACTTTCTCCACCAGGAAGAACAACGCCATCCGCATTTTCTAAGTCGCTCGCGCGGCGTGCTTCCACAGCATCTACACCCAGTTGCCGCAAGGCTTGTATATGTTCGCGAAACGCACCTTGCACTGCGATCACGGCGATTTTCATCGCCATCCCCCCACTCTCGCTTCTCGAACGAGAGCCGGACGGCTTTACGCCTCCGGCTCCCATATCAGATGCCTAACCTGGTACCTGCGTTCCATGACGAACTCGGTGTTTACCAACCACGCGTCGCCATGCGTTCCTCAGCACGCAGCGTCGCAATATCAATGCCTTCCATAGCGCCACCGAGGTTTTTCGACAGCTCGGCAAGCAATTCATAATCTTGATAATGGGTCGTCGCCTGCACAATCGCGCGAGCAAACTTCTCTGGATTCTCGGACTTGAAGATACCCGATCCAACGAATACGCCATCCGAACCCAATTCCATCATCAACGCGGCATCCGCTGGGGTCGCAACGCCGCCGGCCGCGAAGTTCACGACTGGCAAGCGGCCAGTATCGTGTACCTCTTTCAACAGGTGCAACGGAGCGCCGATGTTCTTCGCCTCGGCATACAGTTCGTCCTCCGACATTCCCTGCACGCGGCGGATTTGGGCCTGCATCATGCGTTGATGTGTCACAGCCTCGATAATGTTCCCCGTACCCGGCTCGCCCTTGGTGCGAATCATCGATGCGCCTTCGCCAATGCGACGAAGCGCCTCGCCCAAGTCTTTCGCGCCACAAACGAACGGTACCGTGAACTTCGTCTTATCGACATGGAATTTATCGTCAGCAGGCGTCAATACTTCACTCTCGTCAATGTAATCGACGCCCATCGCCTCGAGGATACGCGCTTCTACGATGTGACCAATACGGCACTTCGCCATCACCGGGATCGATACAGCCTTCATGACTTCCTCAATGATAGTCGGGTCCGCCATGCGCGCAACGCCGCCGGCCTTGCGAATATCGGATGGCACGCGCTCAAGCGCCATGACCGCGACAGCACCCGCAGCTTCCGCAATCTTCGCTTGTTCCGCATTCACGACGTCCATAATGACGCCGCCCTTTTGCATTTCCGCCATGCCGCGTTTCACCAAATCTGTACCGACTTTTGACATGCCGATCTCCCCCTTCTATCAAGCAAAACCGAACAGATGTCGGATATTTCATGTACCAGTCCAACGTTCATTGTAGTACAGAGGATGCGATGTTTCCACAATGTGCGCGATCAAACCAAATCAAATTGAATAGTTGGGCGCTTCCTTGGTAATTTGGACATCATGCGGATGACTCTCGCGCAAACCCGCAGATGTAATACGTACCATCTGGCTATGATCCTGCAATGCTTGAATGTTCGCCGAACCGGTGTAACCCATGCCGCTGCGCAGGCCACCGACCATTTGATACAGAATCTCGCTCACAGGCCCACGGTACGCCACCCGGCCCTCGATGCCCTCGGGAACGAGCTTTTTCGCGTCTCCTGCCTGCTTGTCCCCTTGGAAATAGCGATCGCCCGATCCCGCCTTCATCGCACCGATGGATCCCATACCGCGATAAACCTTGAACTGCCGCCCTTGATAAATTTCAATTTCACCAGGACTCTCCGTCGTTCCGGCCAACAAACTGCCAATCATCACGGAACTGGCGCCGGCCGAGATGGCCTTGACAATATCGCCGGAATACTTAATACCGCCGTCCGCGATGACAGGGATGCCAGCCTTGCGCGCAACCCTCGCGCACTCGTAAATGGCCGTCACCTGCGGTACACCGACACCGGCAACGACGCGCGTGGTACAAATCGAGCCGGGGCCGATTCCAACCTTTACTGCGTTGACACCAGCCTCAATCAACGCCTCTGTACCGCTTGCGGTCGCAACGTTGCCAGCGATGAGTTGGACGGCGGGATACTGCTTGCGAACGTTGCGAATCGCCTGCAGAACGCCCTCCGAATGACCATGCGCCGTATCAATTACGATCACGTCCGCCTGCGCATGCACCAGGGCATCCACGCGATCCAGCATGTCGGGTGAAACGGTGACAGCCGCACCAACCAGCAGCCGTCCCTGAGTGTCCTTCGCGGCATTCGGAAAACGGCGAGCGTTCTCGATGTCTTTGATCGTAATGAGACCGCGGAGATTTCCCTGCGCATCAACCAACGGGAGCTTCTCAATCTTATGCCGCTGCAACAGTTCCTTCGCGTCCTCAAGCGTCGTGCCGACCGGGGCTGTAACCAAATTCCCGCTCGTCATGACTTCACCAATCGGCCTAGCGTCGTCCCGTTCAAAACGGAGATCCCGGTTCGTGATGATACCAACCAGCCTCTGTGAACCAGCTTCCACAATTGGCACGCCGGAAATGCGATACTTGGACATCAAGGCTTCCGCATCGCGCAAAGGCCGATCCGGCGTCAGGAAAATGGGATTCGTGATAACCCCGCTCTCCGAGCGTTTGACGCGATCGACCTCTTCTGCTTGAGCCTCAATGGACATATTCTTGTGAATAATACCAATACCACCTTCTCGCGCCATCGCGATCGCCATTGTTGACGTGGTCACAGTATCCATGGCGGCACTCAAAATCGGGATGTTGAGGCGAATATCGGTGGTCAAGTACGTGGATACCTCGACGTCACGAGGCAACACTGTCGAATGTGCTGGCAAAAGGAGTACGTCGTCAAACGTCAACCCCTCGTACGCAAACTTGTTATCCCAAGCATCTGTCACTGTGGTTCCTCCCCTGCGATTTGCACAGTTTGTCCCGTGCCCCCAAAATATTGTGAGCAGTATAACAACCGCATATGGGGGTGTCAATGCACCTATAGAAGCGCCTCTTTTGAAAGTCCTTGCCAGACACATTTTTGTCATGTATACCGAATTGTATAAACCCTTTTGTCAAGTGCCGTATCTACGCATCATAAACGACAAAAGGTCCTGTTGAGGAGGAACTCCATGAGAGATCCATGGTGGCCAGAAACTCCTGTTGAATCGTCGGCGCGATTCGCATGGTTTACGTTGTTGATTGCGGTGATCGGGTTCGTACTGAGCTGGATACCACTCATTGGCATCTTTGTAGGTCACATTTTTGGCGTCATCACCGTCCTTTGCGGAATTGTCGCCATGCTCAGATCCACCACACCGCCGATGGCGCGTTTGGCAGCAATGGGTTCCATTTTGCTTGGCATTGTAACCCTGATTCTTAAGGCGATCCCAATTATCAATTTACTGTAGCCATCGCCATCCTGTCGCCCATGCCTGCCGCACCACGCTTCGGTTTGCAGAGAATTTGGGCGGTTTGCGCATAGAACAAAACAGAGCCAAGCCTTCTGGCCTGACTCTGTTCTCTCTTGCCTGGCAACGACCTACCTTCCCAGTCCCTCTCGAGACAAGTATTCTCGGCGCTGGAGGTCTTCACG
>NZ_SORF01000032.1 GCF_004366795.1 Alicyclobacillus sacchari
CGACATTTGGGGTGCGCGACCACCGCCTCCCATCCTCCGTGCTGAACCTCGTGCACGACGTCGATAGGGATATAGCGCTTGGGACGATTGAGCAAATGCCCCCATACGGTCGGATCGGACGTGTCCTGTGTCGTCCGCAGGTAGTCCAGGATGATTTTCACGTCCGGCGACTCGTAGAAGTGCTTGTCGCCGACCACATGATACGGAATGTCCGCGTCGGCGAGGGCTTCTTCAAACAGTCGGGACTGGATATTGGTGCGATACAACACCGCAAAGTCGTTCCACGGCACTCCTAACTCGTTACGCAAGCGCGTCAGTTCGCTTGCAACAAAGCGCGCCTCCTCTGTATCGCTATGCACCGTCACGATTTGCGTGATAGCGTCCGGCGACATGTCTCGATGAGCGATAACACGTTTCGGAATTTGGTGGCCAGCGTTTAGGTTGATAATGCGACTGCCTAAATCGACGATAAGATCATGTGAGCGATAGTTGCGTTCTAGAAAGACCTTTTTCGCTCCGGGAAACCTACGTAAAAATTCGTTCATGAGACTGGGTTGTGCTCCGCGAAAGCCATAAATCGATTGCCAATCATCTCCTACGACGAATAGGTTGTTGTGCGCCTTGACGAGTTCCAACAAGAACAGCCACTGCGCCGTGTTCGTGTCCTGAAATTCGTCCACCATGACATATCGCCAACGCTGACGCCACCGCTTCGCGAACGCTTCGTCCGAACGGAACAGGCGAATCGCGTGGAGGATCATGTCCTCGAAGTCCAAGGACTTGCGCTCGGCCTTCAGCGTCTCATACGCCGCGTAGACTTTGGCCAAAGGGTCAGACAACTGGTGCGGTCCAAGCGCGTCCGCCTTGGCCTTGGCGATGGCGGAGATGGCCTCGCCTAGCTTCATCGCGGGCCCGACGCCGTGCGGATTCTTGCCACTTGGCTCCTCCAGCACGCGCTCGATCATCCACGTGGGGTCCGACAGCACGCGCCAGTCCTCCCCGAGTTCTGGTGTGACCATGCGATATGCGACAGAATGAATCGTCCCGATGGTCACCGCCTTTCCCCGCTCGCCTACGGCAGCAAGCAGACGGTCAGTCATCTCCTGTGCGGCCTTTCGCGTGAAGGTGCACGCGAGGATGTCCCCAGGTCTTACGCCCTGGTTGATGAGGTACTGGATGCGCGCGATGAGCATGGCGGTCTTTCCGGAGCCCGCCGCAGCGACGACCATGCAAGGACCGTTTTTGTGTGTTGCAGCTTCCCGTTGTGCGTCGTTCAGTTGGTTGAGAATGGGCACGAATATCCTCCTCAACGGTTGCTCCGTGCGCGCTTGTGGCGGCACAGTGGCTTTGCAATTGGGTGCTTCATGGGATGCGCTTGGATGAGTCCGGACGATGTGATACCGTGGACAGTCTGGGTGATGGATGCCTAGGGGATTCGTGACGACCGTGTACGTCGGAGGGCGAATGCGGACGCGGCGCAGATGCATGGGGACTGGACGGTCGGGATCGCAGAGACAGTTGACGTCCGTGCCGAGTGTGTAGCATTCGGCGAGCAAGTCTTGAACTTCGGAAGAAAACAAGTCCTCGTACGACAGACGATGATGAGCACTGCCACAAACGATTTCGATGCATCGCGTATCCATGTCCCACGCGCCTCCTTTGGAGAAAGGATAGCGCGTGAGACATGAATAATTGCGCCAAGTTTAGGCCATTTCATACTCGCTGTAAACTGATGCAGCCCGAACTACCGAGCTGTCCATTTTATGTCTACCGCACTTAAATCGAAGCGAAGCGCCTTTTGTAATATTGTATAATAAATTCCATATATAATCAATGTTTGATTTTATAATGAGGGACCGAAAAAGATTCACGAAGATCGATTTGTCTGAACTGTCCAAACTTATTTCTGTATTTAGCGACGACAATAGCAGTTCCCTGTGTAAAATCAGGGCTAGTAAGCCATGCGTTAATAATTATTATCTTATAGCTTTGGGCCGATCTTGTTACTAATAGAGCTAAATTGTGCTTGAAGACTTTCTGGGTTAAACGAGGATTAGTTAAATCCGGAGCCAAATAATGCGCCCCCGTATCTAAGTCATCCACCGTTGCGATAGGAAGCTGTTTGAAGCTTAGTGTTTCCGCGCTATACATATATTTCTTAAGTACATTTGATACAAAGATATCTTGTTCTCTAGCCGTATATAGATAGCAAACTAACAATATTATAAATAATAAAGAGACCATGATAGTTACAACTAAAATTCGCTTTATTTTCACACCTCATTACCTCCTTCTCTTTTATGAGAAACAAAGTTACGGCAAGCGCGTGAAATTCAGTTCTTTACATAACCTTCCCAAGCGCTCGGACGAGATCGTCCACCTTGCGGGTGCTGACGCCCTTCACGTAAGCCTCCTGGATGACAGCTGCAAGTGCTTGCTCCGCTCGTGTCCTGGGCACGAGCAGGGAAGGTAAGAAGCTACCTTGGCGGAGTTTCGAGCTCTTCAGCTCCACGGTTCCAAGGTGCGTATCCCACGTGCGCGAGCCGTTTCGTAGCGTGACATACCTCCCTCTCAGTTCACAACGCTCCGCGCCGATTTTTTCTTCGACTCCGTATCGGCCATGAATTAGGCGAACCGTCACATAGCTGACAATACAAGCTCAACTTATATATGCCCAATCATATTTAGACCCAGAATGTCTAAAGATAATCATATCACCCAATAATTCAGGAACCGAATTTCTTTCTTCTACAGGGAATGGTATCATTTTATCGGTATTAGTGGAGAAAAGGCCCTTTTTAGAATCATTTATTCCTCTCCATAAGATTACCGAGTCGTCAGCATAGACGTACGATGAGTCTCTTGAAACACTCAGTACTTCCCCTTTTGATATATCATAATATTTCACGCCAGAAGTTTTGCTAGACCATATGAAGCCGTCTTTTCCGGAGCAAAAATCAAATGAATTTATATTATATCCAGAATATAGATTTCTAATTTTACCGCCATTTAATCTATACATGACAATCGAGTACGGTTCCCCTCGTGAAGTGAGGGAACTCTCACCCATAAAGTGCGTAGCAGGCGTATATATTAGGGCAATCTTGTTATTCCAAACAGCAAAATCTTCGATAACATTGTGATCTTGCTGTCCCTGTTCAGAGAACAAAACTGTCTGTCTTTTTGTGTCCAACTTTACCTCGACAACCTTTGTGTTCACGGTATTACCAGAAGAACCCTGCAACCCAAGAAACAGATCATTACCTAGCAAATGAACCTCCATTAACTGTTCGTTTGAATCCTTCGGAGGAGCCCAAACTTGAAATTCTTTTTTTGTTGATACGTTGTATGCATAAACCCTTTCACCGTCGTCCGGACCAATGCCCATCGAAAGGTAAATCCAACAAAGCCAATTACCACTTGAATACAAATATGATGGTTGGTATCCGAATTCAGGATCCATCTGTGGTAAATATGTGTTGGTTTTCAGTACCACGACTCTGCCTGGCTGATAATTATCATTCGTTTGAGGAAATGATGGATATCCCTTAGGAACCTCATTTGGCAGCACTCCAGGTGTAGTACCCAACAATCCAAGCTTTTTATTATACTGAATAGGCTGAAATTCGGAGCTACCATGATGGATCTTCCCTATAGTCGGCTTAACATCTTGGCTAGATTCAACTCTGGTACTAGCTTGAGGACCGCATCCTGAAACGAGTATGATTGCAGAACTTAACATGCCTATCAGGCAAACAAGCCTTTTTTTCATAATAGATTCTCCTCTGTCAAATCCCCAAGGGAGAATTACTCCCTTGGAGAATTTATAAAGCGATAACTTAGTAAACTACACCTTGGAAGTGTAGCGAAGTCGACGATCCGGAATTCAAACTATTCAATTCAGAAACGGTGTATGAAACATTGTGTCCATTTGCATTCAAATCAGATTCATCGTACCAGCCCATCGTATCAGTAGATACATTATAGGAGTCACCGGTTACATAATGGTAGAGATAATTTGGACCACTAGACTGATAGCCTGGAATATATCCATAAATATCCAGGATATCAGGTACGTGTTGCTCATATCCAACAGCGTAAATCGTATCGTCATAGACGTCGGTTACGCTTGGATCGACTGGCGAAAGTGAATATGTATGATAACTTTGATCGCTGTTTAACGTACTCGTCCAATTTGATCCATATCCTGTTCCAGCTGAGTTCGTCCAACCTAATTGAGACTTAAGCGTAGAGACCGAAGGTCTTGATGAATGGGGAATATTATATAGCAGGTTATAAGCGGCGATTGGTCCACACGTTGTCCCTGCATCGGGTTCTGTCATGGTACCCGTTGACACAGTATAGGAAGGAGTAGCAGGCCCGTAGTCCGGCATCGAATCGGGTGACAACATGCCTGTAGTAACATTTGAAGTATTAGAGCCTGACGAATTAATCAAATTTACGATTTTTTGTTGTTGAGCTTCAGCAGTAGCTTCCTGAGATGCAGTAAGAGTAACTTGGCTATTTGGAATGTTTGATGTCGATGTATCTGCCATAACAACAGCTGGACACAGAGCGCTGAATGCAATTCCTAAGGAAACGCATATAAAATGTGATGCTTTCAATGACAAGACCTCCACAAAAAGAATTAGTGTATAGATAGACTCTTTCACTGTTCAGCAACAAGTACTGCCTAATTCACTCCTCCCATAGCAATATTCATAAACCAAAATTACAAAAATATACATTGATTACATATATACCAATTATACAGCATTTCATGAAATGTACAATTGGTTCAAGTGTGGAATGATATAACATTTAAAATCGGCGGAATCACACCATCGGCTGGTTTTAGCGTGGTCAACCCCAACATGGTTGCAACAACCAAGCACCCACACAACATGAGCTTCTTCACTTCATCTCACCCCCTCTCAACGAAAACAGGACACGATGCTACTCTCTAGGAAGCCGTTGAAGCTCGCGTAATACGTGATTGGCCAATTCTTTTCCGCAAGCCCGTAATGCTTCTACAGCTTGCAACCAGTATGTCTCGGCTTGAACCCATTTCCCACGTTGCTTGTAGAGTTCACCTCCCAACATGAAGAGTTCGGCTCGAATCGGAGTCGTCACGGGAAGCTCTAAGGCCTCGTGCAAACAAGTTTCTGCGTCATCCCAGTTCTGATCAACTAGGGACCACTTGATTTTCTCTTCGAGCAATCGAGCTTTCCATTCATCACTGGACACTTCGCTTAGTAGAACGGTGTAATCACGAAGGAATGCATCGGCATCCCGTTGAATTCGCTTGAGCACCAATCTGTTGTGCCGAACTGCGTACAACAGGCGTTCATCCTGCCGAGAATCGGCTAAATCACGCGCCCTATCTAACAACAGAGATACGTTCTCTCTCATTCCCAAACTCATCTCAGCGGTTGTCCATCCGACGATCGCCCATGCCTCAAGTTCCGCATTCCCCATGCGTCGCGCGGACTCAGCAGCCAAGACATAATGTTGAATCGCCTGGTCGTGTTCTCCTGAAAGTTCATAGATGCTTGCCAAATTAATCTGTGTACGAATCCAACGCTCATCTGAAGGCCCGAGTAGATGCAGAATGAGCCTGAAAAACGTCTCCGACATCTTTAACTGACCCAACTGCCGGGTGCTCAACGCCAGACCACGCAATATGTCATAGGCTACATCTCGGTTGTCATGCAGTCGTGGGTCCACTACAAGAGGGAGAAGCGTTTCGACAGCGCACTGGTAACGCTCCAAGTTCACCAAGGTGATACCCCGGTGGGCGTTAATATGGAAATCCCATGTTGTGAAGTGATACGCCTCACACAAGCTGCGCGCTGATTCCCACATCTCTAAGGCATCATGCCATCGTTCTTGTCGCTCTGCTTGTTCCGCCTGATGGATGAGGGTCATCATCGTCTTTTGGACGATTTCATTGTGGGAACCGAAGAAAATATCCACGGTGACTTGTAAACGTTCCGCTAGATA
>NZ_SORF01000033.1 GCF_004366795.1 Alicyclobacillus sacchari
TTTGATTTGCCGAGGCAAAGCCGTCAAAGGCGGCACGTCGAAACTCAGCACATTCTACATGTAGGGGCAATTTACACACAAATTCGGACTTGACCGACGACCTGGAACAACTTTTGATTCGGATTCCTTTACTGGTTCTCCATGAATATCGCCACTCGGTTCCGTTTTTCCCCTTCTATCTGTCACTTTTCCCCGCCCCATGCTCAGACGAGGTAGAACACCTTTTATGTGGTTGACCTAATTGACACCGACTATCATTGACTATAGAACAAACCACAATTTGAAAGGGGGGATGAGAGGTGACGACAATCGAAAACATCAGGGATAAGTTGGAACAGATTGAGCGAGGACTATTTGAACATTCGATTCATCCAATGTCGAGTACGGAGCTGTTGCGATTGCGACAAGATGCGCTTGACCTGAAGGAGAACTTTTTGAACAGTTCTTTTATGAGTGCAAACACTATAGAGGAATTGGAGGATATTCGATTTAGGGTTTTGGAAGTGGAAGTCGGTGCTCACATTTTTGCAAGTGAGGCGATGTATCAGAGTACGGAGGAACCGATGCGGCGGCTGAATGACTTGTATCAGACGACTGCGATATAAGAGGGGGGTGTATTACTTGGCGAACGGAAAGACAGTTGATTTCGACACAAGATCGTTTAAACGTCTCATTGCATGGCAGAAGGCACAAGCCTTGACTGTAGACATATTCGCCATCACCAAAGAATTTCCAGCCGACCAGAAGTTTTCGACCGTCAGTCAGATGACCAGGTGTGCTTCGTCAATAGGGGCAAACCTGGCAGAAGGCAACAGTTCGTGTTTCCCGCGCAAGACCCTTAGTTTTTACTCAATAGCAAGGGGCAGTGCAGATGAACTGATTTCGTGGCTTGATTTGTGCCTGCGTTTAGGCTTCATCAACCAAAAGGTGCATGATGAGTTGGATGAAGCCACTCAAGAGGTTATTCGATTGATCATTGCCCTCATTCGGAAAGTCCAAAAAGACATCAACCAATCCTCCCCTGTGCCGCCACAGACCAAGAATCGGAGCGTAGACAAACGAAAACTCTTGAGCTACCCTGAAGCAAAACAGGGGGGATCGCAGGTGAACGATGACGATTTTGAGTTTGAAGTCGCAGTGTTACAATGGGAGGAGCAAGCGAAAGTAGAACGTCTGGAGTTGCTGAGAAAACAAGACCAGCTTCGGATGATGACAAGCGATGAGGGACGATTCATACCCGATGTGCCGCGAGAAGAAGGAGTTCGCTGTAGATATCGTAGAAGGTAGTTATCATGAAGAACCTCAATTAGCATTGATAAATAGATTGTTTACAATATGAGAAATTGATGGTAGTATTCGTGTGTACAATTGAATACTATATGAGAGATTTAAACTATTTTCCTCTCGATAGAACCGCGAAAGCTGGTTTGCGCGAGAGGTGATTAACTGAAACATTTAATGTTTTCCAATGGCTCAACAGGCTTAGTATGTCTGTCTGCAGAGTGTTGGAAGTTAATGTTAAGGTTACTCACCTTTGCCGCAAATCAGCTTTTTCGTTTTGCTTCAAGGGTGCGAAACCGTCAAGGATTGGAGGGAAGACAAAGCCAGGGCATTTAATTGGGTCAGCGATGTGCAAAGGATATCAAATCAAAAACTATGGATAAAGGAGAGTTTCTAATGAGCATGAACACGAAAGAGAAAAGCGTGACGATCCAGCAACTTCAACACTACTTGGCGTGCGAAAAGCTTAGCCACATTACCTCAATTTTAACGTATCGGTACGGAGTCAAGGTTACCCCCATTTCGTTCTATCCATATGGCTCTTATGAACTTGTGTTAAAGGGCGAAGAACCCGATTCGAATATATCGATCTGGTACGAGTCCAATAAAATCATCCAGAAAAAAGCGGATGAAGAGTCATTGAAAATATGGACGTATTTCGTGAGCCAACTCCCTTCTGACTATCCTATGGATAATGAGGAAAAAGCAGTGGTTGCAACATTTCCAGAAGGTGTTCAGCAAACGTGTATTTCGAATATGTCGCCTGCCGAGCGGATTCATCCAAATGAGGTAGAGTTGAGACAAAGCTTGGCATCAGAAAGACTGTCTCATATCGCTTTAATCCTGCAGTATCGATACGACATAGAAGCGGTTCCCGTGATTAAAGTCAAAGATGCCATATATCAAATTTGTGCGAAAGATTTTCGCGGCGGTGAGGATGCGGGGCACTCCTACAGCATGAAAGACATGCTCGAATGTAATGCGGAACAGGAAGCGTACTTTTTCAGGATGCTCTACTTGTGGCACACTACGTTCTCATAAGCGGCAACTATGTTATCCCGAAGGCGTTTCGTGATTTTGACGCAATTGCAGTGAAGCATGTGGCGTGGTTTATCGGTAGGAGTGACCTGTTCCACACTGCTCGCGATGAGCCAGGTGGAGTAGAGACAGACATGTACTATTTTGTTTGATGACGGCGGGCTGGGTCAGTCAAAGTGACTCCAGCCCTTGTCGTTCGGTTGGGTATGGTTATCGCTAATCAACAGAACCATTCTTATGTTGCACTTCTATCAAATCTGGAGTTAGAATTTGGACGTGAGTGCAACACAACTCTGGAGATTCAGAGACAGATTGAATGCAACAGAATTTCTGAGCGATTGAGGAGGAAAGCATGGAAGACTTAATTGAAGAATTTTCGGCGTTTCTCTCTCAGTCGAGTAAAAGTCAAAACACCATCAAAACTTACGTTTTGAACGTTCAGCAGTATTTGAAATGGTTCCGTGATACATATGGAATGGACTGCAAGCGATTGTATCGGGAGAACATTCTGGATTACAGGAATTACCTCATCAACGTGAAACGGTTTAAGGGGAAACATCTGAACGCAAAAACGGTAAATGGATATCTAAGTGCCATGGTTGCGTACAACCAATTTTTAGCTGGTAAGGGCACTCAGGATGACGTCGTGGTTGAGAAATCCGACTTCATGAAGGTGGAACTGGATTTCGCAAACCCTTGCATCATTTCAAAGAGTGATGTAGAGAAATTTAGGCAGGAAATCTTGGAGTCAGGGGATAAGCGATTGTATGCCTTGGCGACTTTGTTGGCGTATGCGGGATTGCGAATCAGTGAAGCACTCAATGTCAAGCTAACAGACCTCAGTTTAGAGGCGAAGGAAGTCGTTGTCCGTAAGGGCAAGGGCGGAAAGCAAAGGCTGGTTTATCTAAACAGCAGGATCGTTGCGGCGATTCGGGAATACATGAAAGTCCGTAAACCTGGGAGTGAGTATCTGTTTAACTCCCGCGAAACCGAGCGGGTAGACAGAACAGTCATCAATAAGCAGTTCAAGAGATTTAGCCAAGTGATCACACCCCATACTTTAAGACATTTCTATGCAACAAATGCTTTAGAGAATGGGTTTTCTGTTCATGAGGTGGCGAATCAGTGTGGTCACAAGGATCTCAAGGTTACGCTCTTGTATACAAACCCCAGCAGAAGTGAAATGAAGCGCAAAGCAGAACTGTTGTAGGGTTTCTGGATTTTGAGAATTGATTCGGGTTGCAAATCGACTCCCTCTCAATTGAGGGTCAAAAATGACATCAACAGAGGAGGAAGCATATTGCATAACATATTTGCTGGATTCCGAATTCAGGGGCAGGTTCATGGATGTACGTACACGGTTGATTCGGAGCAACAGTTCAATAAGGTCAATGAGAGGTTCCTGAACGTGTTCAACTCGAATGACGTCGCATCTCTTCGTTCAATCTTTGATTCTATCGAGTGGAAATCATTCAACGCAGAAGAAGATACGGAAAGCGGCGTGTTCTTGTTGTCGCTGTTGGAAAAAGGTATCGATGGGTATAGGAGAACAATGAGAAAAACATTGAAGTTCTTGAATCAGGGCAATGATCATTCCGATCTTCCCGATGAGGATAAATATGACTCCACCGAAGATGACCTTCTGAACTATATCAATCCCGACAATGGTCATCCAAGACTTCATGATACGGCTTCTGACTTTTTGGACGGGACTGCTTTACAAGTGTACCTTGTGGATTTCGATACCAATGAGATTCATGTATTGAAACGAGAAGGCGATACGATGGTCGCCGTTAAGTAGCCGAACGACTAAGAGAAATAAAATATGATGCACCACACGACGAGTGGGGTTCCGTTATTAAAAAAAACGGGACCCCATTGCTTTTTGTCAAAGAGCTTGCTGGGTGGACACTATAGACACCGTTTTGTCCGTAGAAAGGGATGTGATTGCAATGGCGAAACAGCCTTGGACTGACGAGAAACTCAACAAATGGCTACGCGAGGGACGCGGACAGGGTACCGATAAGTTTTATATTCCCTGGGTGAAAATCAGTGATTTCCCCAGTATCGGAAGGGCTACGCGGATATATGGGGTTAAAGTTCCAAGGATCTACCATCTGCAATCTGACGGTCAATTACGTTGCTTTCTTATATTTGAGTGGTGTGATGCAGTCGTCGATATCCGAGAATCCTTTCCAATGCTTAACTTAATGGAAACAATTGATTACAAGGACGATCTCCGCCTGGACAAATTTAGGGACAAGGAAAGTGGAGTTCCGCTGGTGCTCACGACCAGTTTCTTATTGACCGTTCGAGATGCCAACGGGAAAGAGAGATTGGTAGCGCGGAGCGTGAAAAACGCCAGCGAACTGAAACGGAATACTACGGTTGAAAATTTGGAGATCCAACGCCGATATTGGCGTGCGAAGGGTGTTGAGTGGAAGTTAATAACGGACAAGCAAATTCCAAAACAGTTCGCGAAGAACATTGCGTGGGTGCGCGAAACGTTGCTGGACGATGGTATGGATGCCAATCAAAAGGCGGAACAAGCCCGATTGTTGCATGATGATTTGGTAAGACACTCAGATTTGAAACTCAAAGACGTGCTCAGCGCCTTCGACCACAGAGAAGGGGTATCTCAGGGAACGGGACTGTACCTGTTTAGATATTTAATCGCCAAGAAGTTGATTCGCATCGATATGAATCAGAGTGTGCAGACAGTGCGGAAAGTCAGGGACGTTCTTCAGTAATGAAGGGAGTAACGGCAATGGCAATGAAACTGGTCGTGAATCAGTTGTTTGCAGACAGAAGAGGAAAGCTGTTTAGGGTCGTTTTCATAAATAAAATCACATCGATGGTTTATATCGTGGAAGTGGATAAGAACCACTTTCCGCGCCCCCTGACTTTTCTGGAGTTTGAGGAATTTGTTGAAAACCAAGAACTGCAGATGGTTGATGACAACATTGTTCGGCTGGACTCCGACAATGATTTGACCGATGTCCAAAGGGCGAAGCGGGACTTCGCATGGGAAGTTGTGCAATTTTTCTTCCAAGTGGTCGAAGGGGAACAGTATGCGTTTGTCCCTCGCTATCGTCAGCAAGCCATAAAGCAGGCATGCGAAACGTTCCACATCAGCTACAACACCGTGAAAACGTACTTGGTTCGATATTGGTCGGGAGGTGGTGTCAAAAACAGTGTTCTACCTCGGTTTGCAAACTGTGGTGCTCCAGGGCAGGAGAAAAAGATCAGCGATAAGAAACGTGGACGACCTCGTATCCGTGACGGGAATCAAGGGGTCAATGTGGATGACAAAATGAAAAAAGCGATTAGGGCTGGGTTGAACAAGCACTATTACAGCCAGAGGCAGAACAGCTTACG
>NZ_SORF01000034.1 GCF_004366795.1 Alicyclobacillus sacchari
TCATAGGTCGCCTGGGGCAAACGTAGGACGTGAGTGCCGACAAACCGCGCATATGTGGCTACTCGCTTCACATGTCGGTCTGCGTCGAGGTCACCGTATTCGGCAACAAAGGCGATCGATTCGAAGAGCGAAGTGAGTTTCACAATCATCAGCTCCTTGTGTGTTCAGGGTAACGTAGACACACAAGTAAAACACGCCAACTTTGAGCCATTTTTCGAAAATTTGAGAAGAAAACACGGTGTGTTATAGTGAGGATAAAGATGTGACGTGGTGTTCATCCTAAAATCCACCCACCAGCGTGTATACTGGTGGGTGGGAAGGCCTGCAGCGCATGCATCGGGCCGACATATTTCGGTGCAGGGCAACCAGCCTATAACCCAGCCAGGTTATTTGTGGGGCTGGTTGTCTTGTTTATGTGAAGCAGGCTCTCGCTCGATTTCAACTTCAATTTTCGCACCGCGCCACCCCCTCTTCTTGCAAAGTCCCTTTGCAAGCGCTGCAAGGACTCACAGCAGGGTGGTCGCGAATGCATGTACTGGTTGGGGTTGTCCCCATGCACGTAGGATAGCACATACATGTCGGTCTTTGGGGTGTTGCGAATGATGGTCGACTATCGTTTTGGTATGATGGGATTTTACTGGTTTCTCTCCGTCCTCATGCTCTTAGCGGCCATTGTCCTTGTGGTTTGGGTGATTATCCGCATGAAACCGTTCGGCTCTCAGGGTCAGCATGAACCGTACGATCGTGCCATTGAGGTTCTCCGCGAACGATACGCGCGTGGCGAGATCAGCCGGGAAGAGTACTTGGAACGCTTGGAGAATCTGCAGAAATCATAGGGCTAATGCTCCATGCGTTTCAGACGCCGGTATACTTCATCGTCATTGCGCTTTCCAACTAACAACACATGGATTTCGTCATCGTCCACCGAGTATATGATTCGATATTCACCTATGTCCACGCGAAAGTATTCGTAACCTTTGAGTTGCTTAGCATCATGTGGATACGGGTTAGATAGCAAATCAAAAATCCTTACAACAACTTGCCGAAACATTTTCGATTGAAGTTCCGACAGAAAATCTTTTGCAAACTTAGTAATCCGAAGTTTCATTTAAGCGCTCCGTCAACCATGTTTTCGTCTCTTCTTCGGTGAGAAGCCCTTCTTCGGCAGCCTTTTTCGCCTGTTCTCCCCACCACAAGTCCTCAAGCTCTTGCAAACGCTCGAATTCTTCTATCGACAGCATCACGGCAATCGGCTTTCCGTTTTTTTCGATGAGTACAGGGTCCACCTTAATGCTACTCATCAATGTTCCAAATTGGTGGCGAACGTCGGTTGCGTTCACAGTCTTCATAAACCTCACCCCTCATGATTCATTTTATTTATTTTGTTCATTTTATACAATATACTCACGAAGCCTTGTTTGCTTTCGCCTTTGCCCGTCGCCACGGCAGCGTC
Source organism: Alicyclobacillus sacchari (assembly GCF_004366795.1). GTDB lineage: Bacteria > Bacillota > Bacilli > Alicyclobacillales > Alicyclobacillaceae > Alicyclobacillus > Alicyclobacillus sacchari. The sequence goes on from NZ_SORF01000034.1 coordinate 1,454, forward strand.
CTATCCAACACCACCTCAATCCGCTGTTGCCGCTCTAACCACTCCGCCCACCCCGGCACGAGCGCCAGATCCGCCTTGTCGAGCGTGGACATCCAGACGATCCGCCGACGGCGCTTCTTCCAGAAGTGGCGCATCGTGAACCATCCGACCACCGTCCAACCGAACGTCGCCGCCCGTGGCCAAGGCATCGGAGCCCAAATAATGTAGGCCAGCCACAATCCGTAGTACGAGTACTTCCGACCGCGCTCCTTAATGACCTCAAGTGCTTTCTCGTACCTGACCCACTCGAAACCCGAGAAGAGCACGCTGAGCAAAATCATGAGGATATAACCGGCCGGCACAATGCTCAACGCGATGAAGCCCGGCATCCAAAAAGGGATCGTGTGCCATACATGGCGGAACAAATGCGCTTCCGCCGGGCTGTATGGGATTTTGAGATACCAGTGATGAATGAAATGCCATACCCCTTTCATGCACGGTCACCTCGCTTCGATTCGTCCTTCATGCCAGGGAATACGATGAGTCGTGCTCGGCGTAACTCAGGTATCACAGACTCCTGCGCACGCTGTACCGCAAGTTTTTTATCCCGAACTCGTCTTCGCGCTTCGAAAATCTGCCATTCGCTATACGTCAGACCTTTCGATGCTCCTCCGCCCGGATCCGTATTATCGAAAAAGTCAATGAAACTCATGAACCATTTCAAAAGAAAGAAGCCTACGATCATCAAGATGCACGGCACCGTGAAGAAGTCCACGAGAAATTCCGTTCCAGTATAAGGAAGTGCAAACCACATCGCATAGAAAAAGGCGCATCCCCAAAAGAACATCGCGTACCAGAAGCTCACAATCTGTGATGGTGGCTCCGAGAATTCAAACGGCGCTTCGTCCACCGCACGGTGCGGATAATCCATGGCCCAAAAGAACAAGGTCCCATACCATGCGATGATGGCCGGCGACCACCACGGCAACATGTGTCGTAGATGCATGAAAAACACGCCTGGATGCATGTGGATCACCTCGTATCCGAGCATACCATGGCGTGTTCGTGGACGTAGCTTGGTTCAGACCTAATTTACCGGCGATATATGAGCGCATTGCGCGCGTCATCCAGAAACGCTTTGCTCCTCTCTCTTTGTACCTTATGCGGATCCTTCGGTCTCTCGAGCACTAAGCGCCCGGCTTCCACGGCTTCTCGCGCCTTCCGGTCAAGCATCGCAGGCCGATACGCCGTGAAGGCCTCCCGATACGCCTGTCTTATGTCGGGCGACCACGTGCCTTGATCGCGAAGGTGCTTGCCATCCTCCCACTTGGTCTCCGCTTCTTGCAACAAGGACTGAACGGTCGACGAATCAAAGCCTGAACGTCGAAGCTCGGCGAGCCATTGCGCTTTCGCAGCCTCATACCGTTGCTCGGCTTGAGACAGTGGCAATTGCATCTGTACGCCCGTCTGGGCGGTCGAACGACCACCACTCACCGTACCCGGCGAGGTTGTCGGAGCACTTGAATACGAACTGGGAGATGTGACGTCCGCAGGAGCTGACATCGCGGGAGATGTCGTAACCGACGCGGGGTCTGCATTAGCACCCGTGCTATTCATCCACTCACTCGCAAGGCTCGGCAGACGCGTTTTCAGCTGATTGAGTTCAGCAACTTCGCGCAGGTTTGCGCGTAGGGCTTCCAATCGCTCAGAACGATTCTTGTCATGCACTTGGTAACTTTGCGCCAAACCCGCTGTCAGATTGGACATTTCTGTAACGGGCCTACCAATCCACGGCTTATCTCCCCAGGTACGTTTCGTATAGTTGGCGACCAGTTCGGAAGTATTCGCGGCTCGGCGCATGATCTTGGCCGTCGCGCCCCCTTCGCTTTGATATCCTCGCCATGATGTTCGAAGCCAAAGTCCCGCATGGCTTTGTGCGAATCCATCTCTGAAGCTTCGTGCCGCATCCGCTAGTGCGCCTACCGCGTGAGATTCATGACGTCTTCCCGCAACAGAAACGCTTCTTTTAGAACCAGAAATCTGTCCTCCAGTTGCCTCCAAACCTGCTCCACCCGCATGCAATACGTCTCCTTGTGAGCCGAGCTTATTCTGCATCATCACATCCTCGATCGACGCACCCGACTTGAGTGTGCCTGCGTACATCTCGGGACGTCGTTCGATGGCCTTCTGTGCGACTCGACGTCCCACCGTGTTATCGATCGCATGCGCCATCTTCCCAAGCGTCGCCCCCGTCGCCTTAGCCGTGCCGGTCACCGCCATCTTCCCAGCCAGGTCTCCCGCGACAGCCGACGCTCCGACCATCGCAAGGTTGCCCCAACGCATGCCGTGATCCGAACCGAAGAGCGACGCCCCAAACGCCTGGGCTACCACGTCGATCAGCTTGCGCACATAGACCGCAGACGACAGCAGCCCAATCGTCCCCGCCAAGGCCACAAACACGTCTTCTGCCGTGAGCGCCGTGCCGCTGGCCGGGGACACCACCGCGCTCGCCACCCCGTACACGACCGCTTGGCCAAGCGGCACCGCCATCTGGTACACCCATTCGACCCACCACGTCTTCGTGATGCCACGCGTCTTGTCGTTCGCGTAAAACGCCATGGCAAGCGGGAACAAGAGCATCCAGACGTACAGGAACACCTCGCGGAACTCGTACACGATCCATACGATGAACGCGAGGAGCGCCTGCAAGAAGTTCACAATGCTGTTCAAGAGCGCCTGACCGCCACTCGTACTGAGCGGCGTCCATTTTTGCGGTGCGCCCAGGTGTAAGAAATAGTCGCTCGCGTAATAAAAGAACTCGGTCACCAACAGCGCCAGGTGCTGACCCTGCCAGATAAGAAGCGCAGACACGAAAAGCCCGATCACGCCTTGTTTCATCCGCTCCCGCTGCACAGCACTTTCCCTTGCCCCCGACACTTGCACGACGAGCAAGTAGATCGAGATGAGGAAAAACGACCACCCGAACACCCAAAACGCCGTCGCAAACGGTTCGAGTGTCGCCACGGCGTGTGCATCCATCACGTCCGAGAAACTTCCCGTGCCCCAACCTGGCGCATTTGACGCGTTATGAAAGTAGCCACCGAGGATGATGTTCCCCATCACATCCGGCGCCAGGTTGTTCCCCGCGGCCACCGTGTGATTCAACAGTGACTGAAGCCCATTGGCCAGGGCGTTAATGAGATTGGCGATAAGCCCGGAGAACCAGTTCACGCGAGCCACCTCCGCTGCATGGCGAGTTCCGCATCCGACTGCACAAACCTCGTTGTGAAAAGCTCGAATTCATCCGCAAACGGAACAAGTTGGTTGTAAAACACCTCACCGCCGACCCACCAACGGGCTTGCCCGTCGCGAAATGCGATGAGCTCTTCAAATTCGTGTTCCTCAAGGCCGAAGTTCTCGATGACCGCTTCCTTATCGAGCTTATCCTGGCGCAGCAGAACCTTCGTATCAGAGTTTTGCAGGATCGCCCGCCCCTGCTCGCTCTCCGCAAACTTGCG
>NZ_SORF01000035.1 GCF_004366795.1 Alicyclobacillus sacchari
CTCGAACGGCAGCGTCGCTCCTTGAAAACTAAACACACACCACGCCAGTTTATCTGTCTCGCGTATGCGGGATAGTGAGATTTCATTGAGAGTTTGATCCTGGCTCAGGACGAACGCTGGCGGCGTGCCTAATACATGCAAGTCGAGCGGACATCTTCGGATGTCAGCGGCGGACGGGTGAGTAACACGTGGGCAATCTGCCTTTCAGACCGGAATAACACTCGGAAACGGGTGCTAATGCCGGATAGGTCACGAGGAGGCATCTTCTTGTGAGGAAAGCTGCAAATGCAGCGCTGGGAGAGGAGCCCGCGGCGCATTAGCTAGTTGGTGAGGTAACGGCTCACCAAGGCGACGATGCGTAGCCGACCTGAGAGGGTGACCGGCCACACTGGGACTGAGACACGGCCCAGACTCCTACGGGAGGCAGCAGTAGGGAATCTTCCGCAATGGGCGAAAGCCTGACGGAGCAACGCCGCGTGAGCGAAGAAGGCCTTCGGGTTGTAAAGCTCTGTTGCTCGGGGAGAGCGATAAGGAGAGTGGAAAGCTCCTTAGGAGACGGTACCGAGTGAGGAAGCCCCGGCAAACTACGTGCCAGCAGCCGCGGTAATACGTAGGGGGCAAGCGTTGTCCGGAATCACTGGGCGTAAAGCGTGCGTAGGCGGTTGTGTAAGTCTGGAGTGAAAGTCCATGGCTCAACCATGGGATGGCTTTGGAAACTGCATGACTTGAGTGCTGGAGAGGCAAGGGGAATTCCACGTGTAGCGGTGAAATGCGTAGATATGTGGAGGAATACCAGTGGCGAAGGCGCCTTGCTGGACAGTGACTGACGCTGAGGCACGAAAGCGTGGGGAGCAAACAGGATTAGATACCCTGGTAGTCCACGCCGTAAACGATGAGTGCTAGGTGTTGGGGGGATACACCTCAGTGCCGAAGGAAACCCAATAAGCACTCCGCCTGGGGAGTACGGTCGCAAGACTGAAACTCAAAGGAATTGACGGGGGCCCGCACAAGCAGTGGAGCATGTGGTTTAATTCGAAGCAACGCGAAGAACCTTACCAGGGCTTGACATCCCTCTGACAGGTGCAGAGATGTACCTTCCCTTCGGGGCAGAGGAGACAGGTGGTGCATGGTTGTCGTCAGCTCGTGTCGTGAGATGTTGGGTTAAGTCCCGCAACGAGCGCAACCCTTGACCTGTGTTACCAGCACGTAGAGGTGGGGACTCACAGGTGACTGCCGGCGTAAGTCGGAGGAAGGCGGGGATGACGTCAAATCATCATGCCCTTTATGTCCTGGGCTACACACGTGCTACAATGGGCGGTACAACGGGAAGCGAAGCCGCGAGGTGGAGCCAAACCCAGAAAGCCGTTCGTAGTTCGGATTGCAGGCTGCAACTCGCCTGCATGAAGCCGGAATTGCTAGTAATCGCGGATCAGCATGCCGCGGTGAATCCGTTCCCGGGCCTTGTACACACCGCCCGTCACACCACGAGAGTCGGCAACACCCGAAGTCGGTGAGGTAACCCTTAGGGGAGCCAGCCGCCGAAGGTGGGGCGGATGATTGGGGTGAAGTCGTAACAAGGTAGCCGTATCGGAAGGTGCGGCTGGATCACCTCCTTTCTACGGAGAACTAGGAAGAAGGCGGTGGATGTGTGTTTAGTTTTGAGGGAGCGAGTGGTTCGAAAGAACGATTCGCGAACTCAAGGACCTTGGCAACTGCATATGAAATGACCTTGCAACCTGGTAACCGAGAAGTATGGAAGCAGGTAACATGACGGAAGTCATGGACGGTGAAGTTAGGAAGAGCGCACGGAGGATGCCTAGGCGCCAAGAGCCGAAGAAGGACGGGGCGAACACCGAAATGCCACGGGGAGCTGTACGCGAGCATGGAGCCGTGGATGTCCGAATGGGGGAACCCACTAGCGGGAAGCGCTAGTACCGTATGCTGAACACATAGGCATAAGGGGGCAACCGAGGGAACTGAAACATCTAAGTACCTCGAGGAAGAGAAAGCGAACGCGATTCCGTAAGTAGTGGCGAGCGAAAGCGGAGGAGCCCAAACCGTATGCGTGGTACAGACTGCAGTCGATGCGTATACGGGGTAGCGGGGCTGTTAGGGCGAGCTGCAGGTAGCCAGCGCGAGGCTGTGTTTAGGAGAACGGCATGGGAAGGCCGGCCAGAGACGGTGAAAGCCCGGTATTCGAAAGGCACAGAAGAGCGTGAAACAGACCCCAAGTACTGCGGGACACGAGGAATCCCGTGGGAATCCGGGAGGACCACCTCCTAAGGCTAAATACTCCTTGGCGACCGATAGCGGATAGTACCGTGAGGGAAAGGTGAAAAGAACCGCGGGAGCGGAGTGAAAGAGAACCTGAAACCGTGTGCTTACAAGCAGTCGGAGCACAGAGATGTGTGACGGCGTGCCTTTTGTAGAATGAACCGGCGAGTGATGATGACAAGCGAGGTTAAGGCGAAGGAGCCGAAGCCGAAGCGAAAGCGAGTCTGAAGAGGGCGAGATAGTTTGTTGTCATCGACCCGAAACCGGGTGATCTACCCCTGGTCAGGGTGAAGTGCGGGTAACACCGCATGGAGGCCCGAACCCACTGGCGTTGAAAAGCCAGGGGATGAACTGGGGGTAGGGGAGAAATTCCAATCGAACCCGGAGATAGCTGGTTCTCCCCGAAATAGCTTGAGGGCTAGCGTCAGGGGATGAGTTGTGGAGGTAGAGCACTGATTGGGTGCGGGGCCCGCGAGGGTTACCAAGCTCAGTCAAACTGCGAATGCCACAATGTCGAAGAACCTGGCAGTCAGACTACGAGTGATAAGACCCGTGGTCAAGAGGGAAACAGCCCAGACCAACAGCTAAGGTCCCAAAGTACCGGTTCAGTGGGGAACGATGTGGCGTTGCACAGACAACCAGGATGTTGGCTTAGAAGCAGCCACCATTGAAAGAGTGCGTAATAGCTCACTGGTCGAGTGGCGCTGCGCGGAAAATGTAACGGGGCTAAACCGGACACCGAAGCTCTGGATGGAGACATGGTAGGGGAGCGTTCCACTGGCGGAGAAGCAGAGCCGGGAGGCGATGTGGAGCGAGTGGAAGTGAGAATGCCGGTATGAGTAGCGAAAAGAGGGGTGAGAATCCCCTCCGCCGAAAGCCCAAGGGTTCCTGGGGAAGGCTCGTCCGCCCAGGGTAAGTCGGGACCTAAGGCGAGGCCGAGAGGCGTAGTCGAAGGAGAACAGGTTGAAATTCCTGTACCACCGAGAGCGATTGAGCGAAGGGGTGACGCAGGAGGATGAGGGAAGCGGCCGGATGGAAGAGGCCGTCCAAGCAGCGAGCGAGGGATGTAGTCAAATGCGCATCCTGGGAATCGTGAGCTGTGAAGGGGAGGGAAGAACAGTACCGAAGTCCCAGAGTTCACACTGCCGAGAAAAGCCTCTAGCGATGCAGCAGGTGCCCGTACCGGAAACCGACACAGGTGGGCGCGTGGAGAACACGAAGGCGCGCGGGAGAACTCTCGTTAAGGAACTCGGCAAAATGGCCCCGTAACTTCGGGAGAAGGGGCGCTCTGAGAAGAGCCGCAGTGAAAAGGCCCAAGCGACTGTTTAGCAAAAACACAGGTCTCTGCGAAGCCGAAAGGCGAAGTATAGGGGCTGACGCCTGCCCGGTGCTGGAAGGTTAAGAGGAGGGCTTAGGGGGAACCCGAAGGCTCGAATTGAAGCCCCAGTAAACGGCGGCCGTAACTATAACGGTCCTAAGGTAGCGAAATTCCTTGTCAGGTAAGTTCTGACCCGCACGAAAGGCGTAACGACTTGGGCGCTGTCTCAACGAGAGACCCGGTGAAATTGTAATACCTGTGAAGATGCAGGTTACCCGCGGTTAGACGGAAAGACCCCGTGGAGCTTGACTGTAGCTTGATATGGGATACGGGTACGTCATGTACAGGATAGGTGGGAGACGGAGAAGCTTGGGCGCCAGCCTGAGTGGAGTCGGCGTTGGGATACCACCCTTGAGGTACTAGTATTCTAACCTATCACCCTGAAGCGGGTGAAGGGACAGTGTCAGGCGGACAGTTTGACTGGGGCGGTCGCCTCCCAAAAGGTAACGGAGGCGCCCAAAGGTTCCCTCAGCGCGGATGGAAATCGCGCGGTGCGTGTAAAGGCAAAAGGGAGCTTGACTGCGAGACGGACAGGTCGAGCAGGGACGAAAGTCGGGCTTAGTGACCCGGTGGCACCGAGTGGAAGGGCCATCGCTCAACGGATAAAAGCTACCCCGGGGATAACAGGCTGATCTCCCCCAAGAGTTCACATCGACGGGGAGGTTTGGCACCTCGATGTCGGCTCATCGCATCCTGGGGCTGAAGTCGGTCCCAAGGGTTGGGCTGTTCGCCCATTAAAGCGGTACGCGAGCTGGGTTCAGAACGTCGTGAGACAGTTCGGTCCCTATCTGCCGCGGGCGCAGGATACGTGAGAGGGTTCGTCCTTAGTACGAGAGGACCGGGATGAACCGACCGCTGGTGTACCAGTTGTTCCGCCAGGAGCACCGCTGGGTAGCCAAGTCGGGAAGGGATAAGCGCTGAAAGCATCTAAGCGCGAAGCCCGCCTCAAGATAACGTATCCCATCTGGACAACAGAGTAAGACCCCTTGAAGAAGACAAGGTAGATCGGTCTGGCGTGGAAGCGTAGTGATACGTGGAGCGGACAGATACGAATCGGTCGAGGGCTTCACCCGCAAGCAAGGTCATTTCATAGCAGTCACAAGGTACATAAGGAATGGAAGCGGAGTTTGG
>NZ_SORF01000036.1 GCF_004366795.1 Alicyclobacillus sacchari
CGACATTTGGGGTGCGCGACCACCGCCTCCCATCCTCCGTGCTGAACCTCGTGCACGACGTCGATAGGGATATAGCGCTTGGGACGATTGAGCAAGTGCCCCCACACGGTCGGGTCGGACGTGTCCTGCGTCGTCCGCAGGTAGTCCAGAATGATTTTTACGTCCGGCGATTCGTAGAAGTGCTTGTCGCCGACGACGTGATACGGAATGTCCGCGTCGGCGAGCGCTTCTTCAAAGAGTCGGGACTGAATGTTGGTTCGATACAACACCGCAAAGTCGTTCCACGTCATACCCAACTCGTTACGCAAGCGCGTCAGTTCGCTTGCAACAAAGCGCGCCTCCTCTGTATCACTATGCACTGTCACGATTTGCGTGATAGCGTCCTGGGACATGTCTCGATGGGCGGTAACACGTTTCGGAATTTGGTGGCCGGCGTTCAAGTTGATGATGCGACTGCCCAAATCGACGATGAGGTCGTGTGAGCGGTAGTTGCATTCCAGAAAGACTTTTTTCGCTTCGGGAAACCGACGCAAAAACTCGTTCATGAGACCGGGTTGTGCTCCGCGAAAGCCATATATCGATTGCCAATCATCCCCTACGATGAATAGGTTGTTGTGCGCCTTGACGAGTTCCAACAAGAACAGCCACTGCGCCGTGTTCGTGTCCTGAAACTCGTCCACCATAACGTATCGCCAACGCTGACGCCATCGCTTGGCGAACGCTTCGTCGGAACGGAACAGGCGAATCGCGTGGAGGATCATGTCCTCGAAGTCCAGGGTCTTACGCTCAGCCTTCAGCGTCTCATACGCCGCGTAGACCTTGGCCAAAGGGTCCGACACTTGACGCGGGCTGAGCGCGTCCGCTTTGGCCTTGGCGATGGCGGAGATGGCCTCGCCTAGCTTCATCGCGGGTCCGACGCCGTGCGGATTCTTACCACTTGGCTCCTCCAGCACGCGCTCGATCATCCACGTGGGGTCCGACAGCACACGCCAGTCCTCCCCGAGTTCTGGTGTGACCATGCGATATGCGACCGAATGAATCGTCCCGATGGTCACGGCCTTTCCCCGTTCGCCCACGGCGGCAAGCAGACGGTCGGTCATCTCCTGCGCGGCCTTGCGCGTAAACGTGCACGCGAGGATGTCCCCAGGTCTTACGCCCTGGTTGATGAGGTACTGGATGCGCGCGATGAGCATGGCGGTCTTTCCTGAACCGGCCGCGGCGATGACCATGCAAGGGCCGCTTGTGTGCGTTGCAGCTTCTCGTTGTGCGTCGTTCAGCTGATCTAAGGTGGGCACAAATATCCTCCTATGCGGAAGCCATTCTTCGATGTGATTTGGCGTAGTTTCTACGGCTTGTGTGTCACGCGTTTTCTGAGACGCGCTTGGAGGACGTGACTGGCGAAATCGCGGACAGTCCGGATGATGGATACCCAGGGGATTCGAAACGACTGTGTACGTCGGAGGGCGGATGCGCACGCGGCGCAGATGCATGGGGACAGGACGGTCTGGGTTGCAGAGACAGCGAACTGCGGCGCCGAGTGCGTAGCATTCGGCAAGCAGTGACTGCACGTCAGATGAGTGCAACTCCTCGTACGCAAACAGATAACGAGCACTGCCATATCGGATTTCGATGCACCGCGTATCCATGTCTCACGCGCCTCCTTTGTGGAAAGGATAGCGCGTGAGGTGTGAAGAACTGCGCCAAGTTTAGGCCATTTCATAATCGCTGTAAACTGATGCAGCCCGAACTACCGAGCTGTCCATTTTATGTCTACCGCACTTAAATCGAAGCGAAGCGTCTTTTGTAATATTGAATAATAAACTCCATATATAATCAATTTTTGATTTTATAATGAGGGACCGAAAAAGATTCACGAAGATCTATTTGTCTGAACTGTCCAAACTTATTTCTGTATTTAGCGACGACAATAGCAGTTCCCTGTGTAAAATCAGGGCTAGTAAGCCATGCGTTAATAATTATTATCTTATAGCTTTGGGCCGATCTTGTTACTAATAGAGCTAAATTGTGCTTGAAGACTTTCTGGGTTAAACGAGGATTAGTTAAATCCGGAGCCAAATAATGCGCCCCCGTATCTAAGTCATCCACCGTTGCGATAGGAAGCTGTTTGAAGCTTAGTGTTTCCGCGCTATACATATATTTCTTAAGTACATTTGATACAAAGATATCTTGTTCTCTAGCCGTATATAGATAGTAAACTAAAAATATTATAAATAATAAGGAAACCATGATAGTTACAACTAAAATTCGCTTTATTTTCATACCTCATTACCTCCTTACTATTGAGATGGCCATCGCGTAACCAAATCTGTGGTCGTCAGAGTCGATCATCCAAACCCGCTCCTGTTTAGTAATGTGCAAAGGATGGCCAACGGAAACAATCTACGGGAACACCAACCAGCTTTCTCATTCAGTCTTCAACCACCGGTATCCGACCACGCGGGTTTTTGATTTCCATCCAATATAGTTAAATTTTTATAGTATTTATCTCTGCATCATAGCAAAAAGCAATATAATCAAAATTGATGATATTATGGCGCCAGTTAAGGGGAGTATGATTAAGGTCTTTTTTAGCTTAAACATCATTATCACAAACAAAACAAGCAAAATAAAAGAACTGGAAATGGGTAATATAAACCTTAACATCACTTATCCTCCAAAAATTAAAATCAAGATGATGGAAAAGAGAGAGACTTCACTTGTTTTGAGAGATAGAAATATAGATGTGAGTGAAGTCTCTTTTTCACAGACTATTTATCTATCATCTTAAGCTCCTGGAATCTGATAAAATGCAATAACATCTGTTCTATGGTCTGTCCATGCTTGTTCTGCCATATAGATAGCTGTAAATCCTAAACCTATAGCAGATAATCCCGCAATCACTGCTGGGAGAACTGTTTCTGAAGTTATGATGCTAATAGCAGCGCTAACAACGCCACTAGTTACAGCGCCTTCGAATGCAAGTTCAGCATTTCTTGTAGATGATACAGAATTCCAAAAATTAATTAAATAAGAGCTGTTCGATGCGGTTTCTTCGCCCGACCAACTAGTCGAACCATTTATTTGAGCATACCAATATTGACTTCCAGATAGGATGTTGTCGGAACAATAATCTCCCCACCATAGATCCCCAACACTTTCTTGAAGCAGTTGAGGAGATATCTTGCTTGGGGAATAGTTGTTATGATCTAAATTAAGATAATTGGTGGTTCCATCTGGATTTTGTATTAATAGCTGATGTGTGCTGGAGTTATATATAGCGACAACTTTTTCACTACCATAAGTCACAACTGATTCGGTTTCATTACCGTTTGTAGTTCTATCGATCTCAAATAGTTGTCCATTAATGTTAAGTGTTTCAGATGTATCGGTGGTTGCAGCGCGAGAAATTGGAACCATCAAGAAACATCCTAACAATGATCCTGCCAAAGCCGCTGATATAGATTTTCTAATCAAGTTAAACACCTCTCTGTAATCATGTATTTATTGATGGTACGTAAAGTAATTCAAAACTGGTGGGATGACACCATCTGCTGGTTTCAGCGCAGTCAACCCCAACATGGTTGCAACAACCAGACATCCACACAACACAAGCTTCTTCACTTCATCTCACCTCCTTTCAGTGGGGACCGAATTTGTTGCTACTCTCTAGGAAGCCGTTGAAGCTCGCGTAATACGTGATTGGCCAATTCACTTCCGCAAGCCCGTAATGCTTCTACAGCTTGCAACCAGTATGTCTCGGCTTGAACCCATTTCCCACGTTGCTTGTAGAGTTCACCTCCCAACATGAAGAGTTCGGCTCGAATCGGAGTCGTCACGGGAAGCTCTAAGGCCTCGTGCAAACAAGTTTCTGCGTCATCCCAGTTCTGATCAGCTAGGGACCACTTGATTTTCTCTTCGAGCAATCGAGCTTTCCATTCATCGCTGGACACTTCGTTGAATAGAACTGCGTAATCACGAAGGAATGCATCGGCATCCCGTTGAATTCGCTTGAGCACCAATCTGTTATGCCTAACTGCGTACAACAGGTATTCATCCCGCTGAGAATCGGCTAGATCATGAGCCCTGTCTAACAACAGCGACACGTGCTCTGTCACTCCCGAACTCATCTCCGCGGTTGTCCACCCGATGAGCGCCCACGCTTCAAGCTCCGCATTCCCCATGCGTCGCGCGGTCTCTGCCGCAGTGACATAATGTCGAATCGCCTGGTCGTGTTCACCCAAGAGTTCATAGATGCTTGCCAAGTTGATGTGGGTCCGAATCCAACGCTCATCTGAAGGCCCGAGTAGATGCAGAATGAGCCTGAAAAACGTCTCCGACATCTTTAACTGACCCAACTGCCGGGTGCTCAACGCCAAACCACGCAATATGTCATAGGCTACATCTCGGTTGTCATGCAGTCGTGGGTCCACTACAAGAGGGAGAAGCGTTTCGACAGCGCATTGGTAACGTTCCAAGTTCACCAAGGTGATACCCCGGTGGGCGTTAATATGGAAATCCCATGTTGTGAAGTGGTATGCCTCACACAAGTTGTGCGCTGACTCCCACATCTCCAAGGCGTCTTTCCATCGTTCTTGCCGTTCTGCCTGTTCTGCCTGATGGATGAGGGTCATCATCGTCTTTTGGACGATTTCATTGTGGGAACCGAAGAAAATATCCACGGTGACTTGTAAACGTTCCGCTAGATA
>NZ_SORF01000037.1 GCF_004366795.1 Alicyclobacillus sacchari
TTTCGGAAACGATACAACGATAGAAAAATAAGGACTGCTGTGTTGCCACAAAAATGGCGTATGGTAACTATGCCGATTTGCAACCCGTTGTCGCGGACGTCGCTGATATTGAAGCGCCTGATGGCCGAAGCCTAAGCCAAGCGGACGCCGAACGGCAAATAAGCTCCTGTCACGGAGAAGGTTTTACGTATCCCGAACACACAAATAGCCGCCAGCCCCACCTACGCTAGCGGCCATGGCAACCACGCGTGTTGCCCTTCCTATGACAAAGGATACTCATCTGTCTTCCAAATCATATCGAATCCCCGCTCACAACAACATCCCGCACATCCACGATACGCACGCCGTTGCCCGTTTGCACTCGTAACTCCCGGCCGCAGACGGACACGTAGCCCATCAACACCACGTCGTCCCTGATGAACCATAGGATGGAGACGATACGGAGATGAGTCCTTCATTCCCAGGAATCCTGCGTCAGCTCCGAGAAGAACGCAAACTTACACAAGCTGACTTGGCGGGAGATGGGATATCGAGAGCTGCTATCAGCCTGTATGAGAGCGGTCGCAGGGTTCCGACGTACGAGGTACTCGAGATCTAGCTGCACAACATAAAAAGGTAATAATAGTTCATTCAATCCAGCGCAAATGGTAGCTTTCTTTTTGCTCTTCGACCGAACAAGTCATTCTGCAAAAGGCTCATTTAAAAGAGTCACTAGGGTGACAAGTCGGTCAGAAAGTAAAACTGGCTTTGTTCCTAAACCATTTTAAGGAGTGCTGTAAGTGTTGAAAAATCGTATTCTGTCGTCTATTGCTGCGGGTGTAGTAGTTTTGTCGGTATCGTCGGTAGCTTATGCGGATACTACCTCTAACACGACTAGCAGTGTGAGTGCGTCATCCTCGCAGGCGGGCAGCTTCAATGTACAAACCCTGGTTCAAGAGGTTAATCCTTACATTAAGACGTCGGCAAATGGCACGCTAAGCATCGCTCCATCAACTCTCTCTCAGTTGAATCTGACGAGCCAAGAACAATCCTTCGTCTTGAACGGTATCAGCAACTACAACAGTCTAGTTCTGAATCACGAGGTCAATCCACTTACGCATTTAGCCGGCCTAGTCTCATCAATGTCGCAAGCGGCATCGTTAAGTTCTGCGACGGCTGCTTCCACAGATGGCTTACCAGCTAGCTGGTTCACTAGTTCGTCGCCTCAAACCGCCGAGTTTGACTATTGGTGGGGAGATCAACAAGTGTACAATGAAAAAGCGACAAGAAATCTCATTAAGGACGCCACACTGGTTGCCTCTGGCGCGAGCCTTGCTGGTGCCGCTTTAGCTCCTGTTCCGGGAGTTGATGTTCTTTCAGTTGTCGCAGGTCTTTATGCGGGGATTTACGGATTTAGCGCAGCGATGTTAGATAGCTACGATAATGGCTATGGCGATTGGATAAACTGGGCGGGTGGTGTACCATTCAACATGGGAGGTAATGTAGCATAGATTTTCTACTCCTCAACATTGTAGGAATCGTTTGTTTTAACGTAATCGGCCTTCTTCGTCTTCGCGGCAAAGTCCGGAAACGCATTGGACTGTTTTATCTAACGTTCATGGCTGTGGTCATCGTATCTTCATGGATAGGGCTCGCAATGGAGATTACACGATAGTTTTCGGTCAGATTCGAAACACATTCGGATGAGCGTGTTTACACGCGTCTGTCCGGATGTGTTTCTGTGTCTATCTATCTCGGAGAACGAACGGTCATCGCCGTTTGAGGTAGCGAGCGTGACAGAATAAGACCCCCAGACGTCTGATAAACCAATTGAAGGTGACAAGGCATGGTAAAGGTTTACTGTTCCTCATGCGCTAAACAGTAGTGTCCGATATCATGTGTAAACCGCCATACCCGGTTGGGCACAAGAGGAACATGAAAATATCGATGCTCGTGTTTACTTCGCGGCGTTCAAGGTGCACGATCCCATCAAGCAGGACAGAAAGGATATTGATTTTTTGGGGATCGACCCCGCTGTGTAAACTAGCCACAGCCGCCTTTGAGCACAAAGGAATGTGCTACGAGCACGTCCATCACATTTCCTTGAATCAGGGTGAGCGTCAAATAGCACACACCTAGCGTCGGCCCCCTCCTGGGACATGATGTACCCAGATTGAAGGTGTGGGGGGATCGTGGTGACCAAGGCCGAATTGGAACAACACCGTGAGCTTTGGCGTGCCCGCGTGGCGGACTTCCGGGTCAGCGGGTTAACGGGTGCAGCGTGGTGTGCTGCGCATCAGTTGAAAGGTAGCCTCCGAACCAACAGCACACCTTGCATTTTCCTCGCCATCGTGCGACAGTTCGTATACAACGAACACGTCATAAGGCGCGATCTTCGCTATGTAAGTGACCGCAGGGATGTAGCGAAGCATGGTCAACGCTGCAGAAATGGATCTAGCACATTGAATTATCTCCAATGCCCGGAGTGCACATGAGTGCTGGTTTTGGGGGATAGGGGTGAAAACGCATGCTCAAATTGATGATCCCAATGTTCATCTTGATAGTGATGGCTTCCGGTCTCAAAATACTCAATCAATCGAAAAGCTTTATTGGATTTCTGGGCGAACGGGGCGTCCGGTCACGGTTGGACAAGCTCGACAAGTCGAGGTATTGCGTCATCAACGACTTATTGATACCGCATTATCGTGGCAACGGGACGTCGCAGATCGACCACGTCGTCGTGTTTTCCGGAGGCGTGGCCGTAATTGAGACCAAGAATTGGGCTGGCCGTGTGTACGGCAAAGGTCATGAAAGGAACTGGACGGTGACGTTGGGTCGAAATAAGTACCGACATGAGAATCCAATTCTCCAAAATAAGGGCCACATACGATCTATCCAAGCAATTGTCGGAGACGTTCCGATACATAACATTGTGGTGTTCAGCAGCCGTACCGATTTGCGCCTAAGTGAAATTTCGGACGCGATGGTCACCCAAATCTCAAAAATTGACCGTGTGATTCGCAATATCGACAAGCGTGTACTGAATGATCAAGATATTCAAGAGATTCATCAACGCCTGTTGGGGGCCAACACCGAAAACCGCGAAATGCGCGCACAGCATGTGAAGAATGTGAAGAAACGCTTCGAACGCGAGTAAAGGACAATCTCGCATCACCGAAAATATGGTCTACGCATTCGCATTAAGTACAGGTGGCAACAATCGTTCAGTAGAGGAACGTTTGTATGGCGCCAACGAGACCGATAATATTGCGCAAGCGAGCACATTTGCAGTGTTTATCGCTCGGTCAAATCAGAATCTTAGAAAATAACAGTCCTATATCTGTGTTGAAAAGCGCTTTTCGTGTATATTTGTTCTACAGGTGGTGAATGACTCTTGAATCATACATTGATTCAAAACACACGTACCAAGTCAGGAAGGGAAATTGCCAAAGAAACACGGAAATGGCTTCGTAGCAACCCAGACGCCACGTTGTCCGAAGCGGCCAAGTTCATGGAACGTATGCAAATGCCTGCAGCTGAATTGGGCCGCATCGGACGATACACGGTGGGCGATCTACCAGAATACAAGTGGATTTGTATCGGCGAAGACGATTTAGGCTGTATTGAAGTCGCAAAGGACCTCTCCGACATCGCAAATTGTCGGTATAGAGAGAAAAAGGCCAGGCCGTGAGGTGCACGTCAGAGTCTTGCGCGCTCGCCCCATATTTAGCGCGTTAGCGATTCTAGAGGCAGTGAAATTCTGTCTGGCCCAACGAACTGGCCGTCCCGAAATACGTAGCCCTGATCAATGAGATCCGTGTATCGACTCATCACATACTCTCGTGTTTCCAACAACGTGCGAATCGTTTTGCACACGCACACGTCGTACATACGACCATGGGCGTGCAGTATCAGTATATAGCCTCCAACGTTCATGTTGCTGTCGCCGTGAACAACGGTCGCCACAGGAAGTACATCCAGCTTCGCATCGTCCCTAAGCTCTATTGGCTTGCACGGACACTGCGAGTCAACTCCTTGCTCGTCGAAACGAAGATCTAGCCTCATGTGCATCCAAAACTCGCAGGATGGGCAATGCGCTTGGACGCCGCAACAGAAGTCAAGTTCTAGAATCGCTTGACCGCCGCACTCAGGGCATTCCATTTCAATGCTTCGATTACCACTTTCAATCAAATTCATCGCGGACTCCTGTACCAACCCTATGATTGCAAGGATGTGTTGTGTGTCCTTGTCCTTCGAACCTACCGTACTTGCAATCATCTCAACACCCCACAAATACGAACATATGTTCTGTTCCTACTATATAGGCATCAATGTGTTAAATCAAGATTTAAATTATCCAGAACACACAAATAGCCGCCAGCCCCACCTACGCCAGCGGCCATGGCAACCACGCGTGTTGCCCTTCCCACATATAAGATGTCCCCCGACAATATCCAAATTACCTTGACTGGCCATTCATTGTGTCCACTCCCACAACATTCCGCACATCCACGACACGCACACCGTTGACCGTTCGCACCCGCAATTCCCGCCCGTATACCGACACTCGTCCAACGAGCACGACGTCTCGTTCCGGCGTGAACACCGTCACCCGCACGGCGAACCCCTCGCGAATCGCCTCGCTGAGTGTGTACTGCATCTCCTCCAAGCGCTCCTCGGTGAGCGCCGGGCGTTTGCGTCTTGTTCGTTCACGCTGG
>NZ_SORF01000038.1 GCF_004366795.1 Alicyclobacillus sacchari
TTTGATTTGCCGAGGCAAAGCCGTCAAAGGCGGCACGTCGAAACTCAGCACATTCTACATGTAGGGGCAATTTACACACAAATTCGGACTTGACCGGGCTTCGCCTCCGGCCTCCTTCAGATTCCACCTCGCTATGGATATCCTCTCCTTTGGCTAGCAGTTGATAACAGCCACCCCCTTAGCGGACTTTCACCGCCAATGCCGGGGCACAAGAAATGAGCGGAAATGCTCCTGCACTTCCGCTCGGATGGAAAGCGTGCGATATTACTTGCTGAGATACGCATCGACATTCTTACTAGTAACAATAGTTACACCTGTATCAACTTGAGGCGGAACCGGGTCGACCCCAGATTGCTTCCAATTTGCAACAGGCGTGAGTAGATTGTGGTGAATGGTGAATAGGTCCATCAGACCCCAAAATCCCATATTCCAGGTACCCTGGGCCACCGTTGCCGTGATTTCACCACTCTTTATCGCGTCAAGAGTGGCCTTATCCGTATCAAAAGATACAATCTTTACACTACCTGTCTTATTAGCCTCTTTAACGGCAGTGGCTGCACCTGTGCCTTCGTCCGCTTCCGTCGCAAAAATCCCACCTAAACCTGGATAAGACTGCAGCAGCGCTGAGGTAACTTGGGCCGTCTTAATTTGGTCGGAGTTTCCGTTTTGAACAGCCACGATTTTAATCCCAGGATATTTTTGGGACATTTCCTCGCGAAAGCCCTGAACTCGCTGATCGAGATTCAGTTCTCCAGGCGTGCTGATGACAGCAACTTCACCCTTTCCGTTCAACTGCTGTCCCAGGTAGTCGGCAGCTTTTTGACCGGCTTCTACATTACTGGTTCCTAGATAGGCGTAGCGCTCACTCTGCGGAGCATCGGAGTCAAAACTGATTACGGGAATCCCCGCAGCAATCGCCTGATTAATGACCGGAGTGAGTGCCTGCGCATTAATCGAGGTCACCATAATCCCCGCGGGCTTCTTCGCGATAACCTGTTGCATTGTTGTAACTTCCTGGTTGATATCGTACTGCGGAGCTCCCGTAAAAACCGTCTTTACACCGAGGTCTTTTGCCGCAGCCTGCATGCCGGCGTAAACACCCTTCCAATACTCGATACCAGAAAGGAAAGTGACCATGTAGTAGGTTTCGTTTTGCGAGCCATGAAACGCACTAGACGATTCGCCAGGTCCAGAACTGGACCCACTGGATGATGTGGAGCACCCAGTTAACCCAATTACTACAGCGGCGGCAACTGCCGCAATCGAAGCATATCTCTTCTTACTTTTACGAATACCCACTCTTATATCCCCCTTTTCCTGAGCACATCAGGATGCTTTCTTTCGGTGTGCCAGCACATCCAAAGTAACGGCTGCAATCAACACGAAACCAGTAACGAGGCTTTGCCAGTAAACCGAAACATTAAGAAGAACAAGCGCGTCGTTTACAATACCAACCAAAACACTACCTAGAAGCGCTCCAAGTACCGTGCCCTCACCTCCACTCAGACTTGCCCCACCGATAATACAGGCAGCTATTGCTTGAAGCTCCATTCCTTGTCCTGCTGTTGGTGCTGCTACGCTAAACCGCGACAGAGTCAAAATTCCAGAGATACCTGCCAAGATGGCAGTGAAGATGTAAATCCAGACTTTCACACGTGAAACGCGAATACCGGAAAGGTATGCTGCTGACTCGTTGCTCCCGATGTAATACACCTTACGAGCTACCACCGCTCGACGCAGTATGATGTCTGAAAGGACGACAATGACAGCCAGAATCCATATCAGTACAGGGATCCCCAGGATATTGCCTTGCCCTAAGAAGAGAAATGAGTTTGCAACGCCAGTTACGGACAAAGGAGCCCCTTGAGTCACAACATAAGCGACACCTTGAATGACACCCTGCATGCCAAGCGTCATAATAAACGGGTTGATTTTGACTTTTCCAATAAATAGCCCTGTAACAATACCTGAACAGACGCTGGCAAGAAGTCCGAATATGGAGGCCATCCAGATATTCATCCCGTTTAGAGCAAGACTCCCTGTGACGACTCCAGCCATCGACATGACGGATCCGACCGACAGGTCAAAACCACCAGAGACCAAAGCTACCGTCATACCAACCGATACAATAGCAGTCATTACAATGCTTAAAATGGTTGTTACAATATTATCCATACTCACAAATGACGGAGTCATGATTGACATGACAACCACTAAAACGACTATGACCAGGAGTATTGTGAATTCCCGTATTTTTGTAAGTCTACGAATCCATGATGTCCTCGATTCTCTCGCTTGTACATCTTCAGTAGCCGTTTGCAACTGCTGATTCTCCAAGTTTCGTCACCCCGCTACGGTTGCATGCAATCCAGATGCATATTCCATAATTGTCTCATCACAAACCTGATCACCGCTCAAGACGCCAGCAACAGTACCATTGTGGATTACCAATACCCGATCGCTTAACCCTACTATTTCAGGTAACTCAGATGATATGACGATTACGCCTATTCCACTGGATGCCAGGTTTCGAAGCAGTTGATGAATCTCTGACTTGGCGCCAACATCGATACCTCGCGTAGGTTCGTCCAAAATAACCACCTGCGGGTGCAGTGACAACCACTTTCCAATCATCACCTTCTGCTGATTTCCACCGCTTAAACTCCCTACAAGTTGCTGATCCGATCTGGACTTCACACGCAAGTCGCGAATCACATTTGCCGAAAGGTTAGCTGCCTGCGTACGATCCAAAAGCCCACCTTTAGAAAGTGCGGCAAGATGTGTAACACTAACATTGTCCCTGATTGACATAGACAGAAATAAGCCTTGTTGCTTGCGGTCTTCGGTTAAATAATAGAGACCATGTCGGATGGAGTCCTGGACGGAATGTATCCGAACTTCCTTGCCACGCAGCTCCACGCCACCCGAGGTCCGCATATCAATGCCAGTTAGTGCACGCATAATTTCAGTTCGCCCAGATCCAACCAATCCGAACACACCCAATATTTCGCCTTGGCGAAGATCGAACGAAACATTCCTGCACTTTGAACCTGCATTCAAATCATTTACGCGCAAAATCACCTGATCCGATGGATTACCCTTTGCCGGATAGATCCTTTCCAACGAGCGCCCTACCATCATGCGTATTACATCGTCCGAGGATAGCTGATTTGTCGGGGCAGTTCCAATCATTCTCCCATCACGCAAGACAGATATCCGATCAGAGAGCTGAAATATTTCGTCGAACTTGTGGCTTACATACACAATTCCCTTGCCCATGGCTTTCAGTTCTCGTAACACAACAAACAGACGCGAGGCATCCTCAACACTTAAAGCAGAAGTCGGTTCGTCAAAGATGTAGACCTCAGCACCAGTGACGAGCGCTTTCACAATCTCCACAATCTGCTGTTGTGAGACACTGAGATCCCGCACGAGTGTTTGCAAAGTAAACTGAACCTCAAATCTACGCAGGTATCTATCACAGATTTCCGTCATTTGTCGCCGGTTCATCAACCCGTAGCGACTCGGGGTTATGCCAACCAGGATGTTCTCCATCACGGAGATCTCGGGAAACAAACTTAACTCCTGATGCACGATGGCGATACCTTTGCGTTTGGCGTCCATTGGAGATGAAAAGACAACATCCTCTCCGTTCACGCAAATTGTCCCATTATCAGGGTGTAAGGAACCTGTTATAATGTTTAAAAATGTCGATTTCCCGGCACCATTCTCACCCATCAGAGCATGAATTTCTCCCGACCTGAGTTCCAAATCTACTCCATCCAGTGCAACGGTTCCCGGAAAAACCTTGCGAACACCCCTAGCTTCTAGCAGTATCTTCTGGTCCATGCTAATCACCCCCGGTTGTACGTATGTCCGTACAAGTACCTCCGCGCGTATACTGCTTTTAAAGCATAAAACTACTCAACCAGTTTCTGAAGCTTCAACGGCAATAGTGATGGGGCTTGGTATATCGTGCCCCCCAATTACCGCAGTTTTGAAACCGGATTCACGATGATACTAGCACATATACGAACATCCAGACAAGATCTAATCTTGATATTTCATTAGGGAAATATCGATTGATGGGGTTTTAAAAAACAGAAGCCTCAATCGTAGTGGTACAGCGAGATGCACAAGGTGGTTCAGGTGTTGACCTTACAAGACACACTCATACCCCCTTCAACTCATTCTCGCCGTGGACTGTCTCACCACCAGCTTGGGCTCGTAGACGATGGACTGTGGTTCCTCCCCATCCCGTCGCCCACGGT
>NZ_SORF01000039.1 GCF_004366795.1 Alicyclobacillus sacchari
TTTCGGAAACGATACAACGATAGAAAAATAAGGACTGCTGTGTTGCCACAAAAATGGCGTATGGTAACTATGCCGATTTGCAACCCGTTGTCGCGAACGTCGCTGATATTGAAGCGCCTGGTGGCCGAAGCCTAAGCCAAGCGGACGCCGAACGGCAAATATGTGCCCGTCATGGACGCGGATGTAACGAGCTAAGATGAAAATCGCCTGGTCAACGAGGCACAGACGTACGTTCGCGGCTCCACTGGGTGAGCTCCTGTCTGCACGTCTCACAGATCGGGCGATGGCGGAATAAGCTCGTGCCGTCGATTTGGCCGCAGAACACACAGCCAGGCGAGTACTTGCGCAAGACAACGCAGTCTTCTTCGATGAACACTTCCACACTAGTGTACGCGGGAATATCCAACGTATCGCGAAGAGACTTCGGCAAGATGACACGGTGAAGCGCATCCAATTTCCGCACGATTCCGACCGATTTTCTCATCACGCAGACCTCCAACTCGACATGTCGAATGTCTTTATTCGCGAAATACAAAACTGCTCCTGCTCGCGTATGGCATAAAGTTGGCGCAACGCTTCGAGGTGCCTCGTGTACGATGGTACAAACCTTCGTACGGGAGGCGATTTCACATGAAGCAACCGCAATGGAAACGGGATGTCGTGATGGTGAACCCCAACGAACTCATACCCCATCCACGACGGGACGAAGCTGGCGAACGGTACGATACCCCCGAAGCCATGGACAACTTGCCGACGAACCTTGTTTCTCTCCAAGCGAACATTCTCCAAAACGGAATCCGCGAACCGCTGTTGGTGCAACGTTCGACCAACATCCTGATGACAGGGCATTTTCGTCGCGCTGTCGCGATACAAGCTGGATGGACAGAAGTGCCCGTGCAGTACTTGGATGTGACGGACGAAGAAGCCTACGCAATCATGCTCGCGGACAACTGGGAGCGTAACACGGGTATCATGGATGACTACATGGCTGTGGCTCGGAACATGTTTTACTTTGCATTGCGGTTGAAGTTGTTAGATGAAATAGATGATGATTCCGTGGATATGTCTCCCTCTCGGGAGCGAGAGGGAACCATACCCAGTTTTTCTTCGGAAATCGTCCATTTAGTCAGCAAAAAATTTGAGCGTTCGAGAGCAGTAGTGCGCAAGCATTTCGCGTTGTTAAAGCTAATTCCTGAACTTCAGCATTGGATTAGCGAGAAAAAGATTGGTTTCGAGGGCGGCGCCATGCTTGCCGGTATGAGTGAACAAGCCCAGCGCGATTTCATGCGCGACTATGCGGACTGGCCCAAGATTTCGGACAGCGACATCAAGGCGTTTCGAAATACATGGGAAAGCATCGTAGAACGCCAAACCAACGGATTGGGCGCGGGGGAGGAGCCGATATCGATACCAGAACCTTCATCAGAAACGATAGTTCCTGAGCGCGAAGAAATGCAACCCAACGAGAGCATACCACACATCACGAAATACGCCTCCGATGCTCACGAACTACCAGTGGACACTCATTTCACGGTTGCAGATGGGGGACGTAGTCAGCCGATGTACTCCGCAGAAAAGCGTTCGATTTCTATCGTGGACGTTCCGGAACACAAGATGTTGCTGGCCAGAAATAGGTTGGCTTTGCTTGTCAAAAAGCAAAGACGAGCCATGGAACGAATGACGAACGAGCTGAGTCAGCAGGCCAAG
Source organism: Alicyclobacillus sacchari (assembly GCF_004366795.1). Taxonomy (GTDB): domain Bacteria; phylum Bacillota; class Bacilli; order Alicyclobacillales; family Alicyclobacillaceae; genus Alicyclobacillus; species Alicyclobacillus sacchari. Next base: position 1,708 of record NZ_SORF01000039.1, read on the forward strand.
GCCTTGATGGAAGAGATTAAAGACGACGGTCTCCAAGAGATGATGGAGGATATTGAGCAGTTGGAGTTCCACACGAAGGGCATATTGGCGTTGATCGAAAATTTGAAGATGCACGACCGGGAAGCGGTGCAACGACTGGGCGATATCTTTGAGGAGTTCGAAGACCATGCATAAGGAAGGAGACCTGCTCGTCGTCGATACATGGACAGGGCGAGAAGAACGCTTTTCTTATGACGAGGCGTCAGCCAAGCGACCTGAATGGTTAAGCCAGTATGAAAATCGAGAGCGCTATAGATTTTATTGCTTATGTCGCGGTCACGAACGGATCCGACTCCATTTGGTAAAACGTGAGCATTGGCACTTGGCGTCAAATCCGGGACAGGCAAGACTACATGCGCCTCATTGCGGTTTTTATCGGAATGGGGTTGTTCGAATCGTGGAACGCCGAAAAAAGCAGTTTGGCATTGAGACGGTTGAAACGGTGAATGAAAAAGGAGAGCGCGTTGCATCGTTAATTTTCCACGTTGATGACTTTTTTTCGGCAGATCAAGAGCAAACCGAAGAGCATGAACCACCGACTCCGAACATGAGTTCAGCTGCGGAGACAGAGTGCACAATTCTCCCAGAAAAACGTATCATCGTGCGCGGAGAGAGGAAAGTCCGTGGGAAGCTGACGTTTTCAGGTTTCCTACGCGAATGGTATCGAGTTGGGTTGCAATGGTACGAGCATCATCAACAGCACAAAGCAAAAAATGTTTCCGAATTGCTGTATGGTATGTGGCGAGTGATGCTCGACGGAACGATCACGTTCCACGACGGCAAAGACCCACGTGCATTGCTCTTCATTCCCAACCGCTACGTTGAACCTTGGCACGGAGAGCGCCAGAAAATTGTCGTGGGTCAACTCGGCGATCGGAGTCGAAGTGGCTCGGGCGAATTCTGGCGTGTGGACGGGATTTACGCAAAAGGCACGTCTGTGCGCGCCAATTGGAACGTCCTCGTACGTGAAGTCCACTTGTGTCCCAATCCCCATATCGGCGCACTAGTGGCGTTGAGAGTCAAACATGAGGCGGATCAACTCATGAGCGTCTGCCCGGCCAAACAAGCGTTGATCGTAGAGCGAGATGGATGCGCTTGGGTGGATAGTTTGGTTGAGTATCAATTCCACGAAATATTGATGAACGGCTTGCAGCGTCGACCGGATGTCACAGTGGAAAAGCCACTGGAAGGATTGGCTGAGTACGATGGACGCAGACCTGATTATGTATTGCGGATGGAAGGAAAACCGCCACTCATCATAGAGATTTGGGGAATGAGTGGGAAGACGGACTATGATGAGAGCAAAGAAAAACGGCGAGCATTCTATAGACAACTCGAGAAACGGGGCGAACTCCGTTTTCTTGAGTGGGATTCACGGAACCCGAGAGAAAGGGCTGCCGTACTTCGCGACATCGGCTCATGGATGAAGAAATAGGTATTCGGTGCGCTTATTTCTTTGGGGAATGTAAATGGTGTTAACGCTTACGCGTCGTACAAGCAAAAATCTAGCAATCTAGTTATAATAACATTGAGCATCACCTTGGGGGTTCACTCCCTGCCCGCGAAGCGGGAGGGGGTGAGGCCACATGAGTACAGCGACAGCTATCGGGCTGATAATCCAATCAGTCTCGGCAACTATTGCCTTCCTGTCGTTGGTCGTGGCTTTGGTACTTGCCATAGTACGCAAGTAACCGCCCCCTAGGTTTACCGGCCTCGGGGCGGTTACTGCCTTAGAAGCTATCGTAGATAGCGCGGGCAGGGCCAATGCCCAGGCGATGATGCTCAAAGCGTCGGAGGCGCCAACTCCGGCGCTTTTTCATCATCACCACAAAGTATTCTTTCCAGTACGCATCATGCACATGCTGCTGAACCTCTCGTTCTCAGTGTACTCAAACGAACTAGATGATACAAGATAACACTAGATTGAATGGACAATAACAAAATATAATTATATGTTAAAATTATTCCTGGTAATCGCTCGAGCCTTATGACTTCACCATATCTCCACCCCGACGACATCCCGCACATCCACGATACGCACGCCGTTGCACGTTTGCACTCGTAACTCCCGGCCGCAGACGGACACGTAGCCCATCAACACCACATCCCGTTCCGGCGTAAACACCGTCACCCGCACGGCACACCCCTCGCGAATCGCCTCGCTGAGTGTGTACTGCATCTCCTCCAAGCGCTCCTCGGTGAGCGCCGGGCGTTTGCGTCTTGTTCGTTCACGCTGG
>NZ_SORF01000040.1 GCF_004366795.1 Alicyclobacillus sacchari
TCACAGCTCGCCTGGGGCAAACGTAGGACGTGAGTGCCGACAAACCGCGCATATGTGGCTACTCGCTTCACATGTCGGTCTGCGTCGAGGTCACCATATTCGGCAACAAAGGCGATCGATTCGAAGAGCGAAGTGAGTTTCACAATAATCAGCTCCTTATGTGTTCAAGGTAACGTGAACACACTGTAAAAAATGCGCCATGTTTACGCCATGATAAAACTTATGACCACGCTTCGCTGTGAACGATACGATCTTGGCTCATCACTCAGCACGAATACCTGGAGCAGTTGGAGGAATTATGGCGAGCTAATTGGTGTTAGTACGCCTTATCCGGTCGATGTTTTCTCGCCTTTGCCCGTCGCCACGGCAGCGTCCTATCCAACACCACCTCGAACCGCTGTTGCCGTTCCAACCACTCTGACCACCCCGGCATGAGCGCCAGATCCGCCTTGTCGAGCGTGGACATCCAGGCGATCCGCCGACGGCGCTTCTTCCAGAAGTGGCGCATCGTGAACCATCCGACCACCGTCCAACCGAACGTCGCCGCCCGTGGCCAAAGCATCGGAGCCCAAATCGCGTAGGCCAGCCACAATCCGTAGTACGAGTACTTCCGACCGCGCTCCTTAATGACATCAAGTGCTTTCTCGTACTTGAACCACTCGAAACCTGAGAAGAGCACGCTGAGCAAAATCATGAGGATATAACCGGCCGGCACAATACTCAACGCGATGAAGCCTGGCATCCAAAACGGGACTATGTGCCACACATGGCGGAACAGATGTGCTTCAGCCGGGCTGTATGGGATTTTGAGATACCAGTGATGAACGAAGTGCCATACGCCTTTCATGCACGGTCACCTCGTTTCTTTCCCCGCTTGCCCTCGAATACGATAAACCGCTGTTTTCTCCTTTCTGGTTCGATTGCCTCATACATCGCGTTCACTCTTAACTGAAAGTCCCTGAACTCGCGCCGCCGTTTAAACTGCTCCCATTCTGCACAAGTGAGTCCCTTTTCCAGATGTTCGTCTGCTTGATACGATCCGAACTCATCGATGAGATGGACCACCCATCCAATCGCCAACATGCCAAAGACAATGAGCATGACTGGCATGCAACATAAGTCCACAAGGATTTCGACTCCTGGATACGGTAGCGCAAACCACATCGCATAAAACATCACGAGTGCCCAGAAAAACATTCCAAACCAGCGACTAAACACTTCAACCGAACCATCACTTGCTGGAATGTCTTCGTAATATCTCTGAGGATATTCTCTGGCCCACATGAAGAGCGTTCCGTACCATGCGATGATTGCGGGCGACCACCACGGCAACATGTGTCGTAGATGCATGAAAAACACGCCTGGATGCATGTGGATCACCTCGTATCCCAGCATACCACGGCGTGTTTACGGACGTAGTGTGATTCAGACCTAAGTTATCGGCGATACATGATCGCGTTGCGCGCGTCATCCAGGAACGCTTTGCTCCGCTGTGTTTGCACCTTATGCGGATCCTTTGGTTTCTCGAGAACCAAACGCCCGGCTTCCACGGCTTCTCGCGCCTTCCGGTCAAGCATCGCAGGCCGGTACGCCGTGAAGGCCTCCCGATACGCCTGCCTGGCCTCGGGCGACCACGCGCCTTGATCGCGAAGGTGCTTTCCATCCTCCCACTTGGTCTCCGCTTCTTGTAACAAGGACTGAACGGTCGACGAATCGAAGCCTGAACGTCGCAGCTCAGCGAGCCATTGTGCTTTCGCAGCCTCATACCGTTTCTCGGCCTGCGACAATGGCAGTTGCATCTGTGCGTGTGCCTGCCCGGTCGAACGCCCGCCACTCGCCGTAGACGTTGAAGTCGTTGACGCGTTCGAAGGCGAACGGGGAGGTGTGACGTTCGCAGGAGCTGACATCGCAGGAGATGTCGTAACCGACGTAGGGTCTGCGTTTGCACCTGTGGTATTCATCCACTCACTCGCAAGACTCGGCAGACGCGTTTTCAGCTGATTGAGTTCTGCAACTTCCCGCAAGTTGGCGCGCAACGCTTCTAACCGCTCGGTCCGGTTCTTATCATGGGTCTGATACTTTTGTGCCAAACCTGCCGTTAAATTGGACACTCCCGTAATAGACTTGCCAATCCATGGTTTGTCTCCCCAATTGCGCTTCGCGTAAGACGCAACACGTTCTGCCGCACTAGCAGTTCGCCGTGCCACACGTCCTGTCGTGCCGCCATCGTTTTGATATCCTTGCCATGACGTTCGAAGCCAGAGTCCAGTATGGCTTTGCGCGAATCCGTCCTTGAGACTTCGCGCTGCATCCGCGAGTGCGCCTACCGTATGAGATTCGTGCCGTTTTCCTACACGTTGATTTCCACTGCCCAGACCCGACCTAGATGGGGCAGTTTCTAAACCGGCGCCTTCTGACCGCAGCACATCTCCCTGAGAACCTAGCTTTTGCTGCATCATAACGTCTTCAATCGACGCCCCAGATCGAAAGGCACCCGCATGTACTTCACTGTTTGCCTGAATCGCCTTTTCCGCTTTACCGCGCATATAGCGGTTATCCGCTGCATGCGCCATTTTCCCCAGCGTCGCCCCCGTCGCCTTGGCCGTGCCGGTCACCGCCATCTTCCCAGCCAGGTCTCCCGCCACAGCCGACGCACCAACCATCGCAAGGTTACCCCACCGCATGCCGTGATCCGAACCGATGAGCGACGCCCCAAACGCCTGGGCTACCACATCGATGAGCTTGCGCACATAGACCGCGGACGACAGCAGCCCAATCGTCCCCGCCAGGGCCACAAACACGTCCTCCGCTGTGAGCGCCGTGCCACTGGCCGGGGACGCCACCGCGCTCGCCACACCATATACGACAGCTTGGCCAAGCGGCACCGCCATCTGGTACACCCATTCGACCCACCACGTCTTTGTGATGCCGCGCGTCTTATCGTTCGCGTAAAACGCCATCGCGAGCGGGAAAAAGAGCATCCAGACGTACAGGAACACGTCGCGGAACTCGTACACGATCCACACGATGAACGCGAGGAGCGCTTGCAAGAAGTTCACGATGCTGTTCAACAGCGCCTGACCGCCGCTCGTGCTAAGCGGTGTCCATTTCTGCGGCGCGCCCAGGTGCAAGAAGTAGTCGCTCGCGTAGTAAAAGAACTCAGTTACCAACAGCGCTAGGTGCTGACCCTGCCAGATAAGAAGCGCCGATACGAAAAGCCCGATCACACCCTGCTTCATTCGCTCCCGCTGGACGGCGCTCTCTCTGGCACCGGATACCTGGACGACGAGCAGATACACCGAAATGAGAAAGAACGACCAAGCAAACACCCAAAACGCCGTCGCAAAAGGTTCGAGCGTCGCCACGGCGTGTGCATCCATCACGTCCGAGAAACTTCCCGTGCCCCAACCTGGCGCATTTGACGCGTTATGAAAGTAGCCACCGAGGATGATGTTCCCCATCACATCCGGCGCCAGGTTGTTCCCCGCGGCCACCGTGTGATTCAACAGTGACTGAAGCCCATTGGCCAGGGCGTTAATCAGATTGGCGATAAGCCCGGAGAACCAGTTCACGCGAGCCACCTCCGCTGCATGGCGAGTTCCGCATCCGACTGCACAAACCGCGTTGTGAAAAGCTCGAATTCATCCGCAAACGGAACAAGCTGGTTGTAAAACACCTCTCCGCCGACCCACCAACGGGCTTGCCCGTCGCGGAATGCGATGAGCTCTTCAAATTCGTGCTCCTCAAGGCCGAAGTTCTCGATAACCGCTTCCTTATCGAGCTTATCCTGGCGCAGCAGAACCTTCGTATCAGAGTTTTGCAGGATCGCCCGCCCCTGCTCGCTCTCCGCAAACTTGCG
>NZ_SORF01000041.1 GCF_004366795.1 Alicyclobacillus sacchari
ACCTCCTCGTAGAGATGCACGAAAGCTGTGCACATTCCATTTATCCAAGCGAAAAATGAAAGAGAGGTGGGCGTTATGGTCAGCATCGAAGAAGTGGCTGCACGCAACGGTTTCGTGTTGTACCCGACGTCCCGACCTGGCCAATGGAAGGCTCACTGCCCCGTATGCGGGGACAAAGGCCGCGACTTCCATCTGTACGTGTCCAGCGTCAAGGACACGTTCTACTGTCACAAGTGTGGGGAAAAAGGCGGCGCTGTCGCCTTTCACGCGTGGCTGCGCGGAATCTCGTTCGAGGCAGCCAAAGCAGAGATGTACCCGCAAGGGACACGTAAGCAAAACCTGCACCCCGCGGAACGGCTCACCGCCGTCCAACTTGCAGAACTTGGCTTCACGACGCACAAGCCGTGGCGCACGCCGAAAGGCGTAAACCCTTGGGAATGGCGTCGTCACCGCAAGGCTATGCTCGATTGGGTATGGGAAGAGTGGCAGGAATATGAACGTTTTAAGCGCGAGCAGACCGAGCGATTGATGTGCTTACTCGCCCCTGAAGAGCCGACCACGACCCAAGTCTCCGTGTAAGACAGGTGAAGAACATGCCCATTACCAAACGAGTTCAGAGGAAGCGTTGCAAAACGCGCGTGAGGCGATCACCTTGTCTAGACTCGTAAGCAAAGGCCCGACGCAAGCGTCCTAGATGTTTGTGGACGCGTCTCACTGACCCTCAAACTTACCAAGCCCCCGAGGCTTGTAAGCGTCCATCTTCCTATCATCTAACCCCCTTGAGTCGTCAACTTTCATAGGGAGGAGTTCATCATGCCCATCAAAGGCTGGTGTGATACTCCCCGAATTCCACGGATCGGCAAGATTCACCTTGGCGTTCGTACGGAAAATGATCGGGGAAAGACGTATCCCAAAGCCGTCGATTACTTCGTTGTCAAGCCGGACGAATCGACGTCCGAAGCTGCAGCCCAGGCGTTTCATAGTGTCTATGGTGACACCCCTCGCGAAATCACGATTGCATTTCCGACCAATGATCCTGAGCAGTTTTTCCCGCAATACCTCGCGGCTTATCAAGGCGGAGGCGGAAAGTACAAATTGTACTGCTCCGGCGACGGAGAAACTGCCCAGCGTGCAGATGGGAAGGGCGGTCGCGTACAAATTCAATGCGCGTACAAAGACTGTCCCATCTATCAGGCCGGCAAATGCAAAGAGCTCGGGAGACTTCAATTCTTCTTGCCGGAAGTACCGGGAATCGGCGTCTGGCAAATTGACACCTCGAGCTTCCACACCACGTCAAACTTGAATGGCGCGATTCAGATGATCCGAGCACTCACCGGCGGACGAATTGCAATGATGCCACTCAAGTTGAGGATCGTCCCCAAAGTGGTCAATCCCGACGGTCAAGCCAAAACGGTCTACGTACTCACGCTTGGGATTGAAGATATGCGGCTTACCGACTTCTTGCGGCAAACGCCTATGCTCGCTGTCTCGCCAAGCGTTGAACCGATTCAACACGAAGAGTTGCCCGAGGACCTGTTTATCGAGGATAACCTCGTCAACGACGAGACTGCGACGAATGAAGAAGACACCTTCGACACTACATCACGTGTGCAAGATGAACTTCCAATCGGCGCCGTGATCGACATCGAGATCAAAACCAATGCCCTGAAGAAGGACGTGCTTCGGATGCGCTTGGCGACGTTGCAGGGAGAGTGTATCGAACTCCTTACGGATGAACCCAAGCTGGTCGAGGCCCTGAAACACCTCAACTCTGGAATAGCCATTCAATACACGGCCGCTCCATCTTCCAAATGGAGAAACCGCACTGAAATCGTAGACTTCACGATTGTAACCGGAAAGGAACAGGATAAATGCTCAATCGCGTGATTTTAATCGGCCGTCTCACGGCAGATCCCGAATTGCGTTACACGAATAGCGGAACGGCGGTTGCGTCGTTCACGCTCGCGGTGGATCGGATGCGTTCTGGCCAGAATGGCGAACGACAGACCGACTTCATTAACATCGTGGTCTGGCAAAAGCAGGCCGAAGTCGTGGCTCAATATCTGCAAAAGGGCAGAATGGCCGCAGTCGACGGCCGCCTTCAGATTCGCACGTATGAAAATCGTGATGGACAAAAGGTACGCGTGGCAGAGGTCGTAGCCGAGGGCGTTCGATTTTTGGATCGTGGAGAGGGTGGAAACAGCGCGAAATCCACGCCTGCCGCTCCACCTGTGAAAAACAACACCTCGCCGGCTCCGTCGAAGCAACCGGACTTCGGTCCATATGACGATCCGTTTGCGGACGATTTACCGCCGGGCTTTGAAGAGGACTTACCGTTCTAGTCACACAACGGAAGGAGGGGCGCCCTCTCGTTCAAACGGCGAGAGGGGGCACCCTCGGACCGTTGAGCGGCGGGCATGTGAATGCTTACTGACAAGGATTTGCCCTTAATTAAGTCCATGCTTCAATGCAAGCTATCCATATCAGATCAGGAGGTTCGGATTCATCCTCGGAATCAACGTGTGATGAATCAATATGAAATCTCCGTGAAATGGGTCCACCAATACATTCGTGATGTGCCCATCCAGCACATTCGGTCCCTCAATCATCAGGGCACGAAATATCGTCTCAAATTTGTAGAACGTCCTCTACATTCAGTTCGAGTCGTGTTGGAGATGGACATGATCGTCGATCGACACGGCATTAATGTAGAAGTGGCTAAAATCCATATCAAACATTGAGGACGCCTCGATTACGACAGGGGTAGAATGGTTGTAAGAGGTGATCCTCATGGAGAGGATGTTCATGGTGAATGCCATCATCAGCGGAGTCAAATTTGAAAATGTACCCTTGATCGTCACCGAAGAAGGCCAAATCAGATATCCACTCAATTCTCTCGCAATCGCAGAGGAAATTGCAGAGGGTATCGCAGAACATGTCAAGCCTTATGTAACGGTCGATTTCTCCTCTGTCGATCGGCAAACCTTCTTAAATCGCTTGAACAACGACAGCAGCGAATCGAACCTTCAGCACGATCCTGAACAACAACTGTTGTCGTTGGTCTTCAGAGAAAGCGATGAGCACGAATGAGCCACGATAACGATGACCTCGAGGATTTAGAGGCAAAGTTGATCGCGTGGCTTGAAGAACTACAGGCTGAGCGAAATGTTGAAAAGCCCATCGAACCTGAACCGGATTACGAGCTAGAGCAAGTTTGCGAGCGCTGTGGTTCGCAAATCATGTATCGACCTCAATGGGACGCAGAGTACTGTCCCACGTGCAATCGGTGGCTACGTCCGCCTTGTTCAGACAGTACGTGTATCTTCTGCGCTCATAGGCCCGAAAAACCCTTTATGACCTGAATCCATCCCGCACGATGCGCGGGGCTTTGTCACATAAGCCCCGGCATCGTCCGTGGGCTTGTGTGATCTCACACCACCCACGGAAGGGATGATTCCGCATGAAAATCCTCAGCATTCAACTGGAGAACTTCCGCTCGTTTACGGAGGCCTCGTTCCAGTTCCACGACATCACCGTCATTTCCGGCCACAACGGCGCCGGGAAATCCACCCTTGCAGAAGCCGTCGTCTGGTGTCTTTTTGGCACCGACATTGCGGGCAGGCAGAAACAAGATGAAAAACTCATGCGCTTGGGCGAAAAGCGGATGGCGGTCACGGTCACGTGGCTCATTCGCGGCAAGTCCGTTGCCATCTCGCGCACCCGAGCATCTCGACAGGGCTCGACGCTCCTCGTGAACGGCAAACGCGCACAGCTTGGCCAAATCGAAGGCTGGTTCGGCACCG
>NZ_SORF01000042.1 GCF_004366795.1 Alicyclobacillus sacchari
ACCTCCTCGTAGAGATGCACGAAAGCTGTGCACATTCCATTTATCCAAGCGAAAAATGAAAGAGAGGTGGGCGTTATGGTCAGCATCGAAGAAGTAGCTGCACGCAACGGTTTCGTGTTGTACCCGACGTCCCGACCTGGCCAATGGAAGGCTCACTGCCCCGTATGCGGGGACAAAGGGCGCGACTTCCATCTGTACGTGTCCAGCGTCAAGGACACGTTCTACTGTCACAAGTGCGGGGAAAAAGGCGGCGCTGTCGCCTTTCACGCGTGGCTGCGCGGAATCTCGTTCGAGGCAGCCAAAGCAGAGATGTACCCGCAAGGGACACGGAAGCAAAACCTGCACCCCGCGGAACGGCTCACTGCCGCCCAACTTGCAGAACTTGGCTTCACGACGCACAAGCCGTGGCGCACGCCGAAAGGCGTGAACCCTTGGGAATGGCGTCGTCACCGCAAGGCTATGCTCGATTGGGTATGGGAAGAGTGGCAGGAACATGAACGTTTTAAGCGCGAGCAGACCGAGCGGTTGATGCGGCTGCTCACGAACGCGCACGAGTCAACATGTGAACAGCCGACAGGAGCGTGAATCATTGAAATCGCTCAGTCAACGTTCCCGATACACCTCGTGTTACAATGGAAACACGGAGGTGTTCATCGTGGAAAAGAAGGACATCCACCAACAAGCTGTCATTCTCGGCAACGAATTTCGCTTTCTCCTGAACGAGGATGATGCCATTTACGATGAAACCTTCGGACACCTACTGGAATCTGATGAACGTGCGTCGAGGGCAAATTTATCTGATGAAGGTTCAGTTCAGTGATCTGAGTGGCGAGAAGGTTCGCCCTGTGGTTGTCATCGGAACGGACCTTGCGGATGACGATGTGACCGTCGTCTTTGTGACATCATCGCCGCCGCGACTCCGTTACGATGTCCAAATCACAGAATGGTCAGTTGCTGGACTGCTCAAACCCTCGACCATACGCGCCTCCAAATTCCTCACCGTCCACAAAGGACGATTCCTCAAACCTCTTGGAACCCTAACAGATAGCGATCTCCGAGCTGTCATGGCAGCTGTCAGGTCGTATCTTCAAACCCCAAGCGCCCAAAGCGAACTCCCATCCGTTCGTATACGTGATGGAGCCCGCTTCGTGCGCGACATAAGGAGGCCTTCTTATGGCGCTTCCCGAACGCCAGCTTCCACGTGCGTATGGCGCCGGCGTCAACATGGTCATGGACTTTGGCGCACTGCGTCAGCGCTTGGAGGAGCTTCGGCAATTCGTAAAAGAGTACATGGTGCCTGGCGAAGACTACGGCATCATCGGCGACAGTAAACCCACCTTGTTCAAGCCTGGCGCGGAAAAGCTCTGCGACGTGTATGGGCTGAGCGCCGGAGAAGCACATATTGAATTCACGCGCGACGATACGAAAAACCCCATCTACATTAGCTATCGCGTGTCTCTACCGCTCATCAGCCGAATCGACGGGAAAATCATCATGGTGGGCGTTGGGTCCGCGAACTCGTGGGAGAAGAAGTATCGTTGGCGATGGGTGACCGAACGCGAATTGCCCCCGGACTTACCCAAGGAAACCCTCAAACAAGCCACATTCGACGGAAAGTACGGTTCGTACATCAAGTACCGCATTCCCAACGACGAAATCGACGACCTCGACAACACGCTCTTAAAGATGGCCAAGAAGCGCGCCCTCATCGACGCTGTGCTCTCGGCTACTCGGTCAAGCGCGTTGTTTACGCAGGACATCGAGGATCTCGAGGATCTAACCATTCGACAGCCGGAATCGGTTGACCGTCGGCAGCGGACACAGCCCGACCGTTCGACCGGTAGCCCGGACATCTCCCAGGCCCAAAAGAACCTCATCCTCCGTAAAGCCCAGGAACGTGGGATGGATACGGAGGCCTTGAACGCGTTCGTGCTCCAGGCAACAGGAAAGGGCGAACTCGACTCACTGACGAAACAAGAGGCGAGTAAGCTCATTGACCTTCTGACCTCGGGGAAACCACGCGAACGCTGAAACCATACGAAGGAGCGAATAAAACATGCTCAACCGCGTGATCTTGATCGGCCGACTCACAGCCGATCCAGAATTGCGCTACACCAACAACGGTACCGCCGTCGCATCCTTCACGCTTGCCGTGGACCGGATGCGTTCGAATTCCAACGGCGAACGCCAGACGGATTTCATCAACATTGTCGTCTGGAATAAGCTCGCCGAGTTGGTATCGCAATACCTGCAAAAAGGCAGGATGGCCGCAGTCGACGGCCGCCTCCAGATTCGCACATATGAGAACCGTGATGGCCAGCGCGTGCGCGTGGCCGAAGTGGTCGCGGAAGGCGTACGGTTTCTCGACCGTGGAGAAGGCAATCAAAGCGCCAAATCTGCGTCTGCCGCTCCACCTGTGAAAAACAACACCTCGCCGGCTCCGTCGAAGCAACCGGACTTCGGTCCATACGACGATCCGTTTGCTGACGATTTGCCACCAAATTTTGAAGACGACATGTCGTTCTAATCGCATCACGGAAGGAGGGGCGCCCTCTCGTTCAAACGGCGAGAGGGGGCACCCTCGGACCGTTGAACGGTGGGCACGAAGTTGTCTCGGCGTTGGCAAACTCTATGGGATGAACTATCGGATATCCTGGCTCGCCATCTCATTCAGAAACGAGTGAGGTGGTCGAAACATGCGAACGAGCAGATGGAAGACCGGAACATCTCACAGCAAAGTGTCCAATACGTTGTGACACGCAATGTTGCAAATGAGATGTACGGTGCATATGAGTACCCCCATGGTCCTAATCCATATGCAAATCCAGACCCGGTGTTCTCCATCACTGGAACTGACGCTTCTGGACGTTGGATTACGGTAGCCATTGCGGTACAAAATCGAGGTGGAAGAATCGTCTTTACGATTGTCACGGTTCTTGAGCCCGGACCGCATAGTCGTCATCGAAAGCAATCATGAGGCCTTCAACGCTGTACTATAATGGGGTTCGAATGAATCCCGTACGCGGAGGGCCATCCATGGAGGATAAGAAAGTGTTGAAAACCGTTATTCGCAACGGCGTGACTTTTGACAATTACCCAGTCTATGTGAGCGAAGCCTACGGTGATTCCTATCTCATGAAACACGAGGAATTGGCCGAAGAAATCGCGTCTTGCATTCCGCAAGCATGGCGAAAAGCTGTACGTTTTGACTGCAACCTGATTGCGGAATTCCAGGACGAAAATGACGAGCCATCGGAAGAGGAACAACGTATTCTGAGCGAGCTTGACAGCTGGATGAAACATCATAACTGATGTAGAACATCCACCAAATTAATTCTCACGAAGACCTAGATTCATCCCGCACGATGCGCGGGGCTTTATCACACAAGCCCCGGCGCCGTCCGTGGGCTTGTGTTCAACAACACACCCACGGAAAGGATGATTCCGCATGAAAATCCTCTCGATTCAACTGGAGAACTTCCGTTCATTTGCAGAAGTCTCATTCCAGTTCCACGATACGACCATCATTGCCGGCCACAACGGCGCCGGGAAATCCACCCTTGCAGAAGCCGTCGTCTGGTGCCTCTTTGGCACAGACATCGCCGGCAGGCAGAAACAAGATGAAAAGCTCATGCGCTTGGGCGAAAAGCGGATGGCGGTCACGGTCACGTGGCTCATTCGCGGCAAGTCTGTTGTCATCTCGCGCACCCGAGCATCTCGACAGGGCTCGACGCTCCTCGTGAACGGCAAACGCGCACAGCTTGGCCAAATCGAAGGCTGGTTCGGCACCG
>NZ_SORF01000043.1 GCF_004366795.1 Alicyclobacillus sacchari
TTGCTCAATCGTCCCAAGCGCTATATCCCTATCGACGTCGTGCACGAGGTTCAGCACGGAGGATGGGAGGCGGTGGTCGCGCACCCCAAATGTCGTGCCTTTGTGACAACCATCGACACGCTTCGCTGTATAGAGGAACCTGCCAAAGCGATACAATGGTTGGTAGACAAGCATTCCGGCCTCGTACGCCAACAAGACGAGGATGAGCCCATCAAGTGGGTGGATTCGCTCATCGCTTCGGCGTCCAGGTACAAGACCGTCTCGTCGTTTTTGCGTTTCGTGGATTGGATCATCGAGAAGTCGAAAGAGCCGAAGGACGAGGCTGTGCAACTCATGACCATCCACAAGGCCAAGGGCTTGGAATGGACGACAGTGTTCGTCGCCGGCCTTGCAGAGGGTCTTCTACCGCACAAAAAATCGCTCAAGGGCGAGGAATTGCGCGAGGAAACACGCCTGTGTTACGTCGCGATCACGCGTGCACGCGAGAATCTATATCTCCTGTCGGCCAAATGGTATGGCGACAAAGAACGGGAGTTGTCAAGGTTTATCACGGCTTTGCAAGACTGAATGAAGGGAGGAATCCATATGTGGACATGGCTCGTCGTTGGAGGTGCAATCTTGGGCATTGTCGCACTGAATATCGTGTTTCGCGAGAAAACGAAGGTATTGGAACAACGGTTTCACCGATAAGTTGGCGTAAACTTGGCCAACGAGGATGCATTCGCCATGCTATGCTCAAGTCAACACACGAATCTATCACTGAGGAGGATACACCCATGAATAAACGTGATTTAATTCAAAAAACCGCTGATAAGACCGGATTCACCAAAAAGGAATGCGAAGCGGTCTTGAACGCACTGTTTGAGACCATCACAGAAACCATCGAATCCGGTGAGAAAGTGCAAATCATCGGCTTTGGCACGTTCGAGTCACGTGAGCGTGCCGCTCGTATCGCGCGCAATCCAAGAACAGGTGAGATGGTCAACGTACCAGCACGTCGTACACCAGCCTTCAAACCGGGCGCAGACCTGAAACAAGCCGTCGTGCAGGCGTAATCACCGCACAGGGGCGTCCCTGTGCTGACCGCGCGACACAGTGGTTTCGTGTCGTCAGCAGAGGGACGCCGAGCGATGGGGAGGATAGAGCCATGGCGATTCAACTTCGTCCGTATCAGCAAACAGCCGTCGACGCGTTTTTTCAGGCGCTTGCCGATGGGCGCAAACGTCAACTCATCGTCCTTCCGACGGGCGCGGGTAAGACCATTGTCTTTGGCAGCGTTGCGAGACGCTTTCACGAGGAGGTGTCGAGAGACAAGCCGATTCTCGTCATCGCGCATCGCACGGAACTACTCGACCAAGCGGAGCAGAAAATCCACTATGTGTGGCCGGAGGCGTTCATTGGGCGTATCCAGGGTGCGCGCAATGAACAGCTTGGTGATGTGCTGCTGGCCTCCACGCAAACGCTTGTCGCGGGGCGACGAATACCTCAGCCGGGTCTCATCATCTATGACGAGTGCCATCACAGCCGCGCAGAGGGCGCGCTTGGTGTATTGGAGCGCTTGGGTGTGTTTGAGTCGGATGGCCCGCCGTTGCTTGGCGTAACCGCGACACCTTCGCGTTCAGATCGGACGGAGTTGGGCGATATCTTCGAACACCTGACGTACGAGCGCACGATTCTCGACATGATCATGGACGGATACCTGTCGGATGTGCGCGGCGTCAAGGTCGAGGTCCCAGGTCTGAATCTTGGCGCGATTCGCACGGTCGGCGGCGACTACAACGCCAAGGACTTGTCCTACGTCATGAACATTGAAGAGGCGTTGGACGCCGTGGTGGACGCGGTTCTCACGCACGCACCAGACCGCAAGACACTTGTATTCGCCGTGGATGTCAAGCATGCTCGCGCCCTGGCCGAGCGGTTTCAGAAGCGTGGCATCGCCTGCGCCGCCGTAGACGGGGCTATGAAAGCGGAAGAACGAGCTGCAATCCTCCAAGCGTTCTCGGAAGAACGCCTGCGCGTGCTTGTCAACTGCCAGATTCTCACCGAAGGCTACGATCAACCAGACGTAGACTGTGTGGTGATTGCGCGGCCAACACGTTCCCAAGCGCTCTATGTGCAGATGGTCGGGCGTGCATTGCGCCTGCATCCTGCCAAATCCGACGCGCTGGTGCTCGACCTCTCGGGCGCGAGCGACGATAAATCGTTGCAGACATTCGCCCGTCTGATGCGAACACAGAGAAAAAAGGCTGTGGGAGTACAGGTGGTGGAAGAGCAGGACATAGCGGACGACATTCCGATAGAGGAAGGCGAATCCGTTGGCGAATGGCTTACACGGATGGCCCAAAAACGAGAAAAAGCCGCGCAAGTGGCGCAAGCGATCAACCTGTTCGCCAACCGGAGTCGGTATCGTTGGCAGCAGATCAAAGAGACCTTCGCAATTTCCTATGGTGACAACGGATGGGCATACCTGTTCCGCGACGGGGACGAGTTTTGGCCAGTGCTCGAACTGCGTAACGAGAAGTTTATACCCTTGCATGAACGTGCACTGCCGCTCGAATATGCACAAGGAATTGTGGAGGGTTTTCTTGCGCTGATTGAGTCGAAAGTTATCGACAAAGAGGCCGACTGGCGCCAAGCGCCCATGTCGCCACGCCAGAAATACGTGCTCGATAAGTACCGAATCAAGTACGACGATACGTGGACACGCGGGATGGCGGCGGACGCACTTGGGCAAAAGTTTGCGGCCAAACGTGTTAAGGTGCTGCAAAAGAACTTCAACGCGCAAAAATGGCGGTCTGCATTGGCTGAACCGCATGGAAGGGCATGGCTGGAGCAACGTCTAACAGCGCTGCGTACATATGCGCAAGCGCGTCAACGTGTGGCGCAAACAAGTTGAAGATAGATTTGGTAGAATAGCCTTTGGAAGGGCAGAACCTTCCGCCTTTCCTCCTACGTCTGAGACGGAAGGGGGGTGAGGGGTATATGGACGTGTTTCGTTTGGTTCAACTCATATGCGGAGTTCTCGTTTCGCTACTGGGCACGATGAAGGCATGGCTGGAGTGGAAAGCAATGCGAGAACAACGCAAAGGGGAGACAAGCGAAAGCGGGGACGCCAGCCAGCGTAATCCCCGCTCCTAAACCCCGGCGGAAGGGCTGGTAGACCAGCCTCGCCCTTCCGCTTTGTTATTTTAAGCATACCACTTACGGTTTAACCCTTCAATGTATACGGAAACTCATCCGTGTCTCATCGTGCCGTAAACTTGGCGTAATTATTTCGTTCCTCATGACAAAGTCACATTCAGAACACCCGATACCACCGCCGTAGGCTAATGGCGACCGCTCAAAGCCTAGTGTCGTATCCAAGCAAAAGAAGCATTTAAAAC
>NZ_SORF01000044.1 GCF_004366795.1 Alicyclobacillus sacchari
TTGTATCGATCCATCTTTCGCGCGCTCGGACGCATGGCACAACTCGGTACATTGGCCGTCATTGGCATGGCCGCGTTCAGTGTGATGAAGCTGCATGGTCTGATCGCAGCGTGGCAGGAACGTATGCTTCATCCAAGTGCGCCGAAAGCCGCAACCAATACGACCAACAGCAATCAAATCATCAACCCGCTTACATCCGGCACAGGGCCGAAGCTCCCGCTTTCTACACTCAACGCGACAAATCCACTGATGCATGAGAATGCTTGGGTGATCGCGCTGGCCTTGGTAGTTGGAGTGCTCGGTCTGCTGACCTTCTTGGTATATCGAGGCTTATCACCAACAGCGAAAGCACAGTTCTTGCAACGCATGCACGCCTCCAATGGGTATCACGTGCGGCGAGGGAAGAACGACGATCCGACCAAGTTTGAACTCGTCGGGATCGAAATTGGTGTGCGGAAGGACAATGGTCGTCCCATCCGGATTGAGAGGAAAGATCGGTTCATTAATACACTCGTGCTCGGTAGTACAGGGACAGGAAAAACAAGTCGTCTCCTGCTCAAAGGTGTGTACCAGGACATTCGCTCCATGGCAGACGGCGTGCCCATGGACGTGATTGCAATGGACCCCGACGGAGGATTCGCACAGGCCGCGGTAAACATGGCGAATCAATTGGGTGTGGAGACTATCATCATGGATCTGCGCGGTGCAATGCCGAGCACGGTGTCCTTCAGCCCGTTCGGTGGCGAGATTGCGGACATCATCGACAATGTGCGCGCCGCACTCCAAGAGAAGATGGGCAAGCAGGACGGATTCTTTCAAAATGCGCAGGATGATTTGGTGCGAACGGTGATTCAGGTTCAGGTGCCGCTTTGGCCGGAAGCGGACTTCTTGCAGTTTGCGGATTTGGTGACCGATCCGCTCCACTTCCGTGCCATTTGTAGCATGGTACAAGATTGCGCGGCGCAAGAAACGGGGACGGCGAAGAAGAAGCGCAAGAACGAGATGGATGAAGCCATGAGCATGTGGGAACATGAACGACCGGATGTCGAAGCTCGCTTCCATCGTCTGAAGCCACACGAAAAGAGCATGGTGTTATCTGCGGCGCGGTCATTCCTTATGGACACCGCGACCGAGCAGAAGCTGGAGAAGCTCGAGACCATCACGAAGGGACTCAAAATCGTTGTCAATGAGTTGGCAACCAACCCACGCCTGCGACAAGTGTTCAAGACAGACGAGCTCCCGCCGTTTGACTTTCAGGGCTTTCTCGCGGCAGGCAAAGAGCGACCCGGGCGTTTGGTCGTGGTGGTGACGGGGAACCGTCCGGCTGGCAAACTCTTCGGCAAGCTATTCCTGGTCACACTCAAGATGTACGCGCTGGAACGCGAAGGCACGGAAGATACACGCCGACCCGTGTATCTGTACGTGGATGAATTCGCCGTCTACGGCACCGAGTCGTTCACCGAGATGTTCTCCCAAGCGCGCAAGTACCGCGTTGGGATGATGCTCGCCATTCAAGCACGAGCGCAGCTGCTCGATGTGTCGAAGAAATTCATGGACGTCGTGGAGGGGAGCTGTCGCAACAAAATCTATTTCCCGGCTCCGTCACCAGACGATGCGCGCTTCTTGGAGCACGCGCTAGGTTCCGTCAAAAACATTCGCGAAACCTATTCGGAAAACAAGCTCAGCTGGTTTTTCGACACCCGAAACCTGGACCGGCGCGTGAATACCCAGGAGACCGTCGACCCACGGTATCGGCTGGAGGACATCGCCTACGGGCTCTCCAAGGACGAGGCGATTTTCGCCATGACCGTGGACAATCAGGTACAGCCTCCATGCGTAGGAATCACGTCGTACGCAGATGAGTGGGTGAAACACCGACGCGGATTCTTCGACGTGCGCCGTTCGCAGAACCGAGCGCAACCACAGCCGCCTGTCAACGAAGCAACAAATGTCGTCGAACATGCGGTATCAGAAGGGCGGTCTATGACGGAATCGCGTGAAGAGGCCAATGTCCCGATCCCTGCATCGCCGTCGCAGGTACGACCCACGGCAGATCGGAACGCGAAAATCAATGTGCAAGCCTTCGCGCTCGCGATCCAAGAGGCCGCCTCCCATGTGTCCGATTCGTCGCGCCCCGATTCTGTGAACGTCGAACCAGTTGAAACTCAAACTGTGACGTGGACCCAACAGGGCTGGACAAGCCCATATAACTCACAGAATGAGTCGACAGAACAAGAGACCGAGCAACCCGTAGAAGAGCCCGCCATTGTCCGCATCGACTTGCGTGCACAGCGGACACCTAAGCGATGTCCTCAGTGCGATTCAGAACTGACCTTGACGCCAGATGCTCGCAAGTGGCGGTGCCTGCAATGTGGGTTTGAGCGGAAGAACCGATAATGGCGTAAACTTGGCGCACATTTTGTGGATAGCCGATATACGGTGAGTATAGGCAAATCAATTACGGATGAAGCGATGGGAGGATTATCATGGAAAACTTGCGTGCCGTATACGTAAACACATTTGCAGAAGGTTCAAGAAGCAGTGAACCCATTCATCTCACTCCAGATGAGCTCAAAATGGCCGCACGTGGATGGAAGCGAGCCAAGACGATCATTCATGTACACATGCTCGGTTTGCAACACATGAAAATGAACGGTGAGACTCGTGCATTTCTGGTTGGCGATATAGGTCCAGCGAAAGTGATTCTTCCGGTCGAGCCAGAGTACTCCAATCTTACAGAAGACAACGATCCGCTCACATTGACAGAACGGTGGATATGCGGCATGGTTGAGGATTTTGATCTCCAAGACGAAGGGGATTCGACCATCTTAATCAATCGCAAACGTGGTCTAGAACGCTTGCAGGAACTGAATGCCGAACGAGTCAGTAAGCCTGGTCATCGTGCGACAGGTGTGATCGTGGATATCCGCCAGGGAGCGTACGTGATGAATGTTGGCGGATATATCGCCTTATTGCCGAAGTCATGGTACGACTGGGATGATTCCAAACGAAATCAGGGATTCATTGG
>NZ_SORF01000045.1 GCF_004366795.1 Alicyclobacillus sacchari
GTAAACGTCAAATCAACCTCACATAGCATTTGCTCTCCCACTGCTTGAAAATGTCATCATCAAGCCACGGGAGGGTTCTTGTATGCAAGGGCGCATGTCTCATCAGGAGCGCCGTGAAGTTTGGCGCGAACGTATCGCTGCCTTTTACGACAGCGGTTTATCTGCCAGTCAGTTTTGCGCTGAGCACGGTCTGAAATCCCATCAGTTCTGGTACTGGCTTCGCCGACTACGAAACGAAACCGCACCTGGCACGCATGACACGACGTTCGTGTCGGTCGTGACGACCTCATCACCTTCGGACACAGGCCGTTCGCCCCTGACCCTGCGCGTGGGTTCGGTCGAGATTGACGTCCATCCTGGCTACGACGCCTCGACACTTGCTGAGCTCATTCGGCTCGTGATGCACGTTTGCTAGCCTTCGACTGGACTTCGGATCACCGCGTGTATCTCGCCTGTGGCGCCACAGACATGCGCAAATCCATTGACGGACTCGCCGCGCTCGTTCAGGCGTCGTTTCAGCTCGATCCGTTTTCGCCATGCATGTTTGTCTTCTGCAATCGGCAACGGGACAAGCTTAAAATCCTGCACTGGTCGCACAACGGATTTTGGCTGTACTATCGGCGCTTAGAGCGCGGTCGATTCGATTGGCCAGAGACAAGCGATGCCAAGATCATGGTGATCACACGGCGAGAGCTGAACTGGCTCCTGGATGGCCTACCGCTCGAGCAGCCGAAAGCGCATCGAGCTGTGCGTGTCCATTCTGCGATTTAAGCCGCATCAGCAGGAATCGGATCTGGGTCGTCGAATGCTTAGGGCATGACGCACGAGAACGGCACCATCCTCATGACCGAACAAGAATACGAAGCTCTGCAGCGGGAAAAGGAGCAATTGCGCCAACAGGTGGTCTACCTGGAGGAGCAGATCCATCTGCTCCGTCACCGTCTATTTGGGGCTTCCAGCGAAAAGCGCCGCAAGACCCAGGCGGAGTCGGACAGCGTCCAGTTCTCGCTGTTCAACGAAGCCGAAGTCGAGGCGGACGCCCAACCTTCGGAAGAGACCGGGGAAACCGATGCGGAAGCGACATCGGAAGGCGTGGAGACGGAGACCATCACGTATGAGCGCCGGAAGCCTCGTGCGGCGCGGGAGCGTGACGCCTGGCTGTATCAGGGTGAAGCAGACGAGGTCGTCGAATACCGACTGTCAGATGACGAGCGAGTCTGCCCGAAATGTGCGGGTGAACTGCATGAGATGAGCCGTGAGATCACGCGACGTGTGAAAATCATCCCGGCGCAGATGAAAAAAGTCGAGTACGTGCGGTACGTGTACGCCTGCCGGCACTGCGAAGCGCAGGACGTGGAGACCCCTGTGGTGCGCGCACCGATGCCGAAGCCGGTGCAGGCGAAGAGTCTCGCGACGCCGGAAGCGGTCGCCTATGTGATGACGAAGAAATTTGTCGACGGGATGCCGCTGTACCGGCAAGAGCAACAGTTTGCGCGGCACGGGTATCCGTTATCCCGCCAGACGCTGGCGAATTGGGTGGTGTACGCGGCGGAGACGTGGTTAGAGCCGCTCTATGCGAAACTTCGCCAAGTGCTCTTGGCTCAGCGCTATCTGCATGCGGACGAAACGACGCTGCAAGTGTTACATGAAGCCGGGCGCGCGGCGCAGACCCAGTCGTACATGTGGGTGTATCGGAGCGGTATGGACGGCCGCCCTATGGTCCTGTACGACTACCAGGAAACGCGAAGTGCGGACCATCCGCGGCGGTTCTTGGCAGGGTTTCAAGGGTATCTGCACGTGGATGGATACGCGGGCTATGAGGGGTTACCGGATGTCACCCTTGTAGGATGTTGGGCGCATGCGCGGCGGAAATTTGACGAAGCCCTGAAGGCGGTACCTCCCAAGGAGCGAAAGGGCAAGACCGCGGCCGAAGAAGGGCTGTCCTTCTGCAACGCGCTGTACGCGGTGGAGAAGAAGCTGAAGAACGCAAGCGCCGAAGAGCGGCAACGTGTGCGGATGGCCAAAAGCAAACCCATCCTGGACGCGTTTTTGGCATGGCTTGAAAAGCAGGAACAGCAGGTGTTGCCCAAGAGCGCGTTAGGACGAGCGGTGAATTATGTCCTGAAGCAGTGGCCTAAGCTGATTCGGTGTGTCGAAGACGGGCATTTGGAAATCGACAACAACCGGTGCGAGCGGTCATTGAAGCCGTTTGTGATCGGACGGAAGAACTGGCTTTTTGCCAATAGCCCGCGTGGAGCGCGGGCCAGTGCTGTGACATACAGCATCGTGGAGACAGCGAAGGAGAATGGACTGAATCCGACCGCGTATCTGACGTATCTCTTTGAACGGATGCCGAATATGGACCTTCAGGATGAAGCGGCGTTCGAGGCATGGTTACCATGGTCCGAAGCGCTCCCTGAAGGAATTCGAGTGAAAAAGTGAATGCCACATCCACCGAAGCCCTGCCAGAGATGGCGGGGCTTTCTGCGTGAGGCACGGGAACGGGAATGGTGAATGATCTCGTGAATCGAACGGTGACTGTCCATCCACCTCCCCGGGACTGAACGTCAAGGTGTGTTCGGTTTGACGGTTAC
>NZ_SORF01000046.1 GCF_004366795.1 Alicyclobacillus sacchari
GAAGCATGCACTCATGAAACAGCGCTAAAATTCCCCGTCTGATCCATGGGGAAGAACACACGATTTTTTCGGGGAATTCTGCTTGACAAAATACACCAGATGCGTCTCCAGTTCGGCCTCAAGCATTCCTTGCATCGTGCTAGCGAACAAATCTCGCAGTGCGGCTTGAACGTCTTCCGTGGACTTCAGGTCATTCTCCTTGATGAATTGCTGTATGAATTCCTTCGAAACCTTCGTCATTTTGATGTCCTCCCAATCTGTTACTCCCGTTAGGGGATTGGGAGTTTACACAAAATATTTTACACCCTCCCAAGGCAAGCTGAGTGGGAACAGAAACCCTATCAGAATATTAAAACTTACAATTTCTCTGTTTTGGGGTGTCTATTCTATTGACTTAATACCAATACCGATCAGCACCAATCAGAGAGCTCACCTCCGCCTCGATCACCGCCTGGGTGAGGACTCTCAACCCCTCCTTCAGGAAATCCACATCCCCATCATCCAATCCGATCTTGCGAATTAACTCCAAAAGTGCGATCTTGTCTGTAGAAGCCATCGATGTGCCTCCTCTACTATTTGCTCGTCACTTTTAGTAGATTGCACTCGATGGCTTTTTCGTCAAGATCCAGCCGTGTAATTTACACCACTACTTGAGACTCTAACCAACCCAAGTCTCCGACGTATAATAAATACTCCCTGTGCTCCCTATGCACACGCGGTTTCGAATTTCTCGCTCAAGATCCCTACTTTTCCCAGGCACAGTACCAGACCTTCTCTGGGGAGAACGCACAATTGCCTCTTTCCAGGACATCGCTCCTGACTTGGGAAAGTACATCATCGAGTTTGCCTATGGAGACATCTACAGCCGTCCTGGACTGGACTTGAAACAGCGACAACTGCTGACCATAACGTGCCTTACCACGCAAGGAGATTGTGAGCCAGAACTGTCCGTGCACATCAACACAGGATTGAATGTGGGATTGACGCAGACCGAGATCATCGAGGCAATCTTGCACTGCATTCCGTATGTGGGCTTTCCAAGAGTAATGAATGCCATGACGATTGCAAAAAAGGTGTTCAGCGAGCGTTGAATTCAAAACAATGCCCCTTGGAATCTCCAAGGGGCGCTTAACACAATGTTACATGGTTTCATGTTTAGCCAATTAGCTATACAATAATGTCATGATAAACGACAAAGTATTTAAAGCCATGTCAGACCCGACCCGCAGAAAAATCATCGAGTTACTGAAGGAACGACCTATGACGGCTGGTGAAATTGCAAGCCATTTTAAGCATGCTCAGCCAACCGTTAGTCGTCATTTGAACGTACTCAAAAATGCGGATTTGGTTGTAGATCAACGTGAAGGAAC
The DNA here is from genome assembly GCF_004366795.1 of Alicyclobacillus sacchari. Taxonomy (GTDB): domain Bacteria; phylum Bacillota; class Bacilli; order Alicyclobacillales; family Alicyclobacillaceae; genus Alicyclobacillus; species Alicyclobacillus sacchari. The sequence continues at coordinate 1,371 of NZ_SORF01000046.1, forward strand.
GTATGTGGTCTATCGTCTGAATACAAGCGTCATACAAGGGTGGTTAAACTGGCTCCTTGATAAATTTGGGGGTGGAAGTTCAAATGAACAAGATGAAGAGTAATGCTATCCCTTGGTGGGGATGGATAGTATGGTTACTTATAGCTATTTTCGGAGTTTTAGTCTACCGTCACTTACCTAATCAAATAGCGACACATTTCAACGCAAACGGACAGCCCAACTCCTTCAGTTCTCGGTTGGAGGGGATCATTACCGTACCTTTAATCATGTTAGCTATCATGATCCTTTGGCAATTTGTCTGGAGAATTGACCCAAAGAGAAAGAACTACGCGAGCTTTTGGTCAACATATCGAACTGTAGGTGGTATCGTGGTTCTTTGTTTGGGAGCAGTACAATTCTGGGTGTTAACGTATGCACTACAAAGTGAATGGGCATCAGCAAGAATTTTGCCAACAGTGATTGGGGTCATTTTGCTCTTGTTGGCGAATGTGTTGCCTCGCCTTCAATCGAATTGGGTGGTTGGCATCCGTACTCCATGGAGTCTCTCCAGTGAAGAATCATGGAGAAAAACACATCGCTTAGCAGGTAATTTAGGTATCCCAATGGGCATCATAATCATTGTGTTAGCGTGGCTCCTTCCGTCATCGATGATTAAATGGGGAATCTTGTCACCCCTTGTAATCTGGGGATTAGTTACAGTCATTGCGTCGTACGTCTATGCCCGTAATGAATCACTATAGCAGGGAGAGATGTTTGTTTATGACAGTGCCTCTTGGAACCCCCAAGGGGCATTTATACCATACAGTTGGAGTCTACGCCCACTCTATCTATTGTTTTTGAATTTCCTCTCCCAACATCCATTCTATGCGGTACTTTCGTTCCTGCAATGACTGATTCAACAAGGTCATCGCCTATACCATTCACATGGTGTGTATCATTAACTCCACCCGTTGCACCGCATCCCTCGGATTTTGACTTGCGTCCTTAATCGGATAAGCCTTCTTTTGTTAACGCCGGACTATAATTGACCCAGGTTCGCCGGAATGAAAATGACCCACCTCAGTTGAATTATACTGGCCCCAGAGTCAACCCAGACAGATGACGTGAGGTAAAATAGACGTAGAGAGGTGTTTGACTCATGCCAGGACGTAAGTGGACTGTGGA
>NZ_SORF01000047.1 GCF_004366795.1 Alicyclobacillus sacchari
TTGTTTGTCGTAGAGTGAAATTACCCGGAATCATCATCTCGGGTTCCCCGGAAAAATCACGAGGAATTCCCCATCGTCATCGCGTGGGGTAGAACAACGAATGACCCTTATGTACCCTGTTGTTGGTTGCAGGGACAGGGGGACCGGGGAGATGCTGAGGATGACGCAGGTGGAAATGATCAAGGAACTACAAGGCAAGGGACTTGGGCCGGTGGCGATCGCGGAGCGCCTGCGAATTGACCGTAAGACGGTCAGCAAGTACATGGCTGCCGAGGTATTCGAGGAGAGGAGGCCGACGCAAAAGGTGGACAGGCCCTCTAAGTTGGATCCGTTCAAACCGCTCATTGTGCAGTGGCTGGAGGAAGACCGAAAGAGCCGTTACAAGCAGCGCCATACCGCGAAGCGCATCCACGTGCGACTTACGGAGGAGTGTCCTGACTACGACGCCTCATACCCGCTGGTGCAGCGATACGTGAAGTCATTGCGCGAGGCACGTCAGGAGCAGTACCAGGAGGGGACGCAGGAACTGGTTTGGCACCCCGGAGAGGCGCAAGCCGACTTTGGTGAAGCGGACTTCTTCGACGCGGACGGAGAGCGGCGCACCTACAAGTACCTGTGCCTGAGCTTTCCGCACAGCAACGCGGCGTACACGCAGCTGTTCGGCGGAGAAACAGCGGAGTGTGTGTCACAGGGGCTGCAGGACATCTTCCACCGCATCGGCGGGGTGCCGACGCGAATTGTTTTTGACAACGCCAGCGGCGTCGGTCGACGCGTCAGTGACCAGGTGAGGATGACCGAGTTCTTCCTGCGTTTCAAAGCTCATTACGGGTTTGGGGTGACCTTCTGTAATCCCGCGGCCGGCTACGAGAAAGGCAACGTCGAGAACAAGGTCGGATACTTCCGACGCAACCTGTTCGTACCCGTTCCCATGGTGACGGACGTGCAGGCCTTCAACCAAGAGCTACTGTCGCGTTGCGAGCAGGACTGGCAGCGAGAGCACTACAAGAAGGGCGTGCCAATTGACCTACTGTTCGCTGACGACCGGGAAGCGCTGCTGTATCTGCCCACTGCCCCCTTCTCCGTCTGCCGCTATGCGCGCGTGAAGACAGACGGATACGGGAAGTTCCAGATCGACGGCAAACACTTCTACTCTTCGGGCCCCGAATGGGCGGGGCGTGAAATCGTCGTGCGTATCACAGCGCATACCGTGGAGCCGCTGTCGCGCAGCGGAGAGCCCATGGTCGTGCACGCCCGACGCTTTGGCAACCAACGCACCGACACCGTGGACGTACGCACGACACTCAGCCGCCTGTTGCGTAGCCCAGGCGCCTGGCGTAACAGTGCACTGCGTGAGGTAGTACCGGAGGCGCTACGCTCTGGCATGGACGAGCTGGCACGCCCGGATCTCAGAGAGGCGCTGAAGATTATGCACGACCTGTCATCTCGTTACGACTTCGAAACAGCCGTCGAGGCGATGCAGAAGGCAGCGGAGCTCGGGCGCCTCACCAATGCCAACGCAAGCGTGCTGGCCGCCCGCTTGGCGACTTTCACACCACCGGACGCGCAGCAGGTTGACTTGACCCCTTATGACGCGATGCTTCACCCAGGAGGTGACGCCCAATGATGGCCGCCAAGGAACGCGAAGCGTTACGAGACGAGATCTCCGCCCTTTGCAAGCGACTCATCCTCAGTCAGCGCGCAGTTGAACTGTGTGCACAGGAGGCGACACCGAGACAGGAGGAGTTCCTACACCGTGTCCTGTCGGAAGAGGTTGAGAACCGTGAGCGTAGCCGACGCACCCGACTCATGAATCGGGCTGGATTCCCCGTATACAAGACACTGGAGGGTTACGAGCGCCATGGGGTCAAGTTGCCGGCGTCACTCGAGTGGAGCGACCTCACGGATGCTCTGTTCGTACGGGCCAAACGCAATCTGGTCCTGTACGGCCCTGTCGGGACTGGGAAGACCCACCTGGCAACAGCGCTCGGGGTGCGTGCCTGCGAACTGGGTATGGCGGTGCGTTTCTTTACGGTGGCAGACCTTGTAATGCGGCTGTCGGAGGCCAAGAAGGCGGGTACACTGGAGCGACTGAGCAAAGACATTTCCCGAGCAGATCTACTCATCTTGGACGAGTGGGGATATGTGCCGGTAGACCGGGAGGGCTCGCAGCTGTTGTTCCGTGTCATTGCCGACAGTTACGAGAGTCGTAGCCTGGTGATTACCACCAACCTCGAGTTCTCAAAGTGGGGCTCGGTGTTCACCGACGACCAGATGGCGGCAGCCATGATTGACCGCCTCGCGCACCACGGGCACCTGCTACTGTTCGAGGGAGAGAGCTACCGGATGAAGCATGCACTCATGAAACAGCGCTAAAATTCCCCGTCTGATCCATGGGGAAGAACACACGATTTTTTCGGGGAATTCTGCTTGACAAAATACA
>NZ_SORF01000048.1 GCF_004366795.1 Alicyclobacillus sacchari
GCCGGATCACGAAGCGTGAGCGTGCGCACCAAACGCTTCACCTGGTCGATGTTGTCGAACGCAAACGGCTGAAGGATTTTCGTGTTCGATCCTTTCATGCCAAAGAGAATCTGTGTCCCGTTCACCGTCGCCGATTCCGTGGGATTCGCGAACCACACGCTCATCGGACCGAAGCCGAGCGCGTGCTGAAAGATGGCTTCCGGCAAGTCCGGGTAGTAACGCGGATACCGCGTGTTCTGGTACTGCGGATGCTCGCGCAAAAAGTCGTGAATGCGATGCAGAAAATACTGCTTGGCGGCTTCATCGCCAATCAGCGCACGGTACTTGCGGTGCAGGTACTGCGAGTCCACATCGTCCTTTCCGCCAACCTCTTCGCCGAGATACTGCTGAAACGCCTCGATTACCCGATCAAACGGCACTTCTCCGAATTCTTTCGCGCGCGATTGTTGCACCTCTGCAACAAACCGGTCGGCCCGAAAGGGTGCGCTTGGCAGAAGTTCATGCACGGACACTTGGAGCCACCTCCGTCGTTGCAGATGCTGTCACAGCCGATTGAGCCAAGGTCTCGACAGCCTTTCGGAACGTCTTCTCGCCAAGGAACACCTTCATCGGCTCAGGCGATTGTTCCGCATAGATGTCGATCGACGGGTAGTACGGAATGGATGCAAGTTGCATCATCCCCACCGACTTTGCCAGACCGCCCTTGCCATGAACCTGACTGCCGACGAGCATCAGGTCGCTTGGTTCCACACCTAAGGGCCGGAGAATGTAATCCATCTGCCGCAAGAGTTGCCGTTGTGTCGCCACAAGGTCATTGGAGATGACGTAGCGATGCGTGGCCGCTTGGAGACCTTCAAGCGCCAGCGCCGTGTTGAGTGCGCTCCCCACATCGAGCACCAACACCTCAAACTGTGACCGTGCCACGTGGAGCAGGTGTCGGACGTGCTCGGGCATCACCGCCAACGCGCGCGTCTGATTTTGCAGGCCCGGTAGATACTTCACACGAAGCACCGACTCCATCGCGGCCTGCAGGGTCTCCGGGTCGAGCTTTTGCTGCGCGAGATACGACAGCATGTCGTCCATGTGGTGTTCAGCGCCTGGCACCATGGCCGTGCCCGGATCATAGGCGTTGAGGCCCAAGACCCCGACGGACTTGCCGTGCTGTGCGGCCAAGACGTGCGCGACGGCGAGTGCAATCGTCGTCGTGCCAAGTCGCGGATACACACCCCAAAACGCGAGAATGGGCGTCGACGAGTTCTGCCCCACTTCTTCGTCCAAGTACGAAGCGAGGCGTGTTGGATACACGAGTCGAATCTGGTGCGCAGCGGCAAACGCAGTGAGCGCGGACGTGAACTCGTCCACGACGTAGGTGATGGACGCATCGGGAAATTGCTCTCGAACCTCGTACAACTCAGTCTCCGGCACATGCTTCGCGTCCAAAAGGAGCGCATCGACCTGGCGTATCTCTAGCCCGCGCCAATCCTCCACACTCTCCATGCGGCCGGTCATTTCGTTTTGCAACGATTCACGTAGTCCAATCGCGATCACTTCGCCCCACCTCCCGTCCGATTGTCATCCGACACGCCTACGATGAGCAGCTGATACTTCTGCTGGATCAAACTCGCCAGGGCCTGCGCTTCGGCGGAGGTCATCTTGACATCGACGCTCGCCGGGACACCACTGCCATTGCCCCGCGCGCCCACCGATTGCGGAACTCCCGTCTGTTGCGACGTCACTTCCGCGTTGTTGTCGGTGTGGACGCTAAGCACCAGGAGATGTTTGAATTCGGAGGACTCGCTGGTCGTTGTGAAGGTCCCCACATTGTTACTTCCCGCCTGCGGCTCTGCGATGGGAATCAAGTCAACGTAATCCCCTTGACGAAGTGTTTGAGAAACAGACTCGATCCACGTCGAGGGAATGGGTACATCTTCCGTGCCAGGCGTGATGGTGAAAGGATCTGGTTCCGTATCAACCGCGGTCAACACCTGATTCTGGTCGACCGGTTGTGCAGTGTACGCGCCAATGACCCCTTCTTCGTTCGTAATCGCGTCGGGACTCACCTCGCTTTTCGGTACGCGGATGCGCTCCACATCCGCCGCTTGGATGGGGGTATCCGCAGGCAACTGCGTGCGCGCGACGTACACCCATTCGTTCGTCAACATGGGTGCGACAAACTGGTTGTA
>NZ_SORF01000049.1 GCF_004366795.1 Alicyclobacillus sacchari
GCCGGATCACGAAGCGTGAGCGTGCGCACCAAACGCTTCACCTGGTCGATGTTGTCGAACGCAAACGGCTGAAGGATTTTCGTGTTCGATCCTTTGACGCCAAAGAGAATCTGTGTCCCGTTCACCGTCGCCGATTCCGTGGGATTTGCGAACCACACGCTCATCGGACCGAAACCGAGCGCGTGCTGAAAGATGGCTTCCGGCAAGTCCGGGTAGTACCGCGGGTACCGGGTATTTTGAAATTCGGGGCGTTCCCGCAAAAAGTCATGGATGCGATGAATGAAATACTGCTTCGCCGCCTCATCCCCGATGAGCGCGCGATACTTGCGGTGCAGATATTGCGAATCCACATCGTCTTTCCCACCGACGTCTTCGCCAAGATACTGCTGAAACGCCTCGATCACCCGGTCAAACGGAACTTCCCCGTAGTCTTTGGCGCGCTCGCGCTGCGTCTCCAGCACATACCGATCCGCGCGAAAGGGCTCGTTTGGCAGTAGCTCATACACGGACACTTGCAGCCACCTCCGTCGTTGCAGATGCTGTCACAGCCGATTGAGCGATGGTTTCGACGGCCTTTCGGAACGTCTTCTCGCCGAGGAACACCTTCATCGGCTCAGGCGATTGTTCTGCATAAATGTCGATCGACGAGTAGTACGGAATGGATGCAAGTTGCATCATCCCCACCGACTTTGCCAGACCGCCCTTGCCATGAACCTGACTGCCGACGAGCATCAGGTCGCTTGGTTCCACACCTAAGGGCCGGAGAATGTAATCCATCTGCCGCAAGAGTTGCCGTTGTGTCGCCACAAGGTCATTAGCGATGACGTAGCGATGCGTGGCCGCTTGGAGGCCTTCAAGCGCCAGCGCCGTGTTGAGTGCGCTCCCCACATCGAGCACCAACACCTCAAACTGTGACCGTGCCACGTGGAGCAGGTGTCGGACGTGCTCGGGCATCACCGCCAACGCGCGCGTCTGGTTTTGCAGGCCCGGTAGATACTTCACACGAAGCACCGACTTCATCGCGGCCTGCAGGGTCTCCGGATCGAGCTTTTGCTGCGCGAGATACGACAACATGTCGTCCAGGTGATGTTCAACGCCTGGCACTATGGCCGTGCCTGGATCATAGGCGTTGAGGCCCAAGACCCCGACGGACTTGCCGTGCTGCGCGGCCAACACATGGGCTACAGCAAGGGCAATCGTCGTGGTGCCAAGCCGCGGATACACGCCCCAAAACGCAAGGATCGGCGTGGATTGGCCTTGCCCGATGACTTCGTCCAGATACGACAAGACACGCGAGGCATGCGCGAGACGGATGTTGTGCGCAGCGGCAAACGCAGTGAGCGCGGACGTGAACTCGTCCACGACGTAGGTGATGGACGCATCGGGAAATTGCTCTCGAACCTCGTACAACTCAGTCTCCGGCACATGCTTCGCGTCCAAAAGGAGCGCATCGACCTGGCGTATCTCTAGCCCGCGCCAATCCTCCACACTCTCCATGCGGCCGGTCATTTCGTGTTGCAACGATTCACGTAGTCCAATGGCGATCACTTCATACCACCTCCCGACCGCGTTTCGTCCGACACGCCCACAATAAGCAGTTGATACTTCTGCTGAATGAGGCTCGCCAACGCCTGTGCTTCGGCGGTTGTCATTTTCACGTCCACGCTCGCCGGCACACCGGTGCCGCTCCCACGCGCGCCGACCGATTGCGGCGCCCCCGTCTGTTGCGACGTCACTTCCGCGTTGTTATCCGTGTGCACGGACAGCACGAGCAGATGCTTGAATTCGGAGGCTTCACTCGTTGTCGTGAACGTCCCGACGTTGTCCGCTCCAGCTTGCGGCTGGGCGATGGGGATGAGATCGACGTAATCCCCTTGGCGCAGTGTCTCCGACACCGACGCAATCCACGTCGAGGAAATCGGTACATCCTCTGTGCCGGGGGTAATCGTGAAGGGGTCGGGTTCCGTATCGAGCGCGGTCAAGACCTGATTCTCGTCGACCGGCTGGGCTGTGTACGTACCCAACAGCCCCTCTGCATTCGTAATGGCATCTGGACTCAACTCACTCTTTGGTACGCGGATGCGTTCTACATCCGCCGCTTGGATGGGGGTATCCGCAGGCAACTGCGTGCGCGCGACGTACACCCATTCGTTCGTCAACATGGGTGCGACAAACTGGTTGTA
>NZ_SORF01000050.1 GCF_004366795.1 Alicyclobacillus sacchari
ACATCCGCCGCTTGGATGGGGGTATCCGCAGGCAACTGCGTGCGCGCGACGTACACCCATTCGTTCGTCAACATGGGTGCGACAAACTGGTTGTAGGCGATACTGCCACCGACGCCGACCACAAAGAGCGTGGTCGCAAGGGTGTATCTCACCCAGGACTTCATCTCCTCGCCTCCTCATCCACCGACGCGCGTAGGCAAAAGGGGTTTCACCACGCGCTCGGTCAATTCGTGTAATTCGCTTGCCCAAGCTGAGACGTCCGGAAACCGCCCAGCCCAAAGCGCTTGTTGCATGGTATTGGGATCGAGATATGGAACCCGCACTGCATCCTCAAACAAATCGTCGTAGTGCGCGTATCGCGTCCATTTGTTCAGCACGGTGACCATGGACTCGCCGTATTGGGCGGTGAGCATCCGATACTGGTTGCCGAGTTCGGCTATGCTGAGAAACGTCGGATCGCAATCGAGCACACACACGATACGGTCTGCAACGCCTAAAAGCATGTCGCTTGGCACTTGCGCCCCCACATCGACGAGCGTCACAGGCTTTCGCATTTGCCGGAAGATGTACTGCACCATGGGCTGACTTCCATCCGTGCTCCCCGTCCATCCAGGCGACAGAGGCACCAAATCCACCCCATCCACCTCGATCTCTTGACCCACACCGTCCACCGTCCAGTGCCGATAGCCCTCGGCTGACATCCGTTCATCCAACTGAAAGTAGTCCCACATCCTTGGCCAAGGCCTGGGATGCTCCACGCAGGCCACAGAACGCATAGGCAGGTGTTGTGCAAAGAGCTTCGTAAGCAGGTACGTGATCGCTGTGACCCCTGCGCGCGGCCAAAGTCCGACGACCACGACAAGACGCGGTTGTACGATCTGTAACCGTTCTGGCGTGGATGGACTCGGCTTGCCCCATCGCGGACGCCGCCAACGTGGACGCACCGAAGCAGTCTCAGGCTCAGTCGTTTGCAAAACGACTTTCTCTTCTTTGACTTCCTCAACAACCACTGGCTCTTCATTCGTAGTGCGCAAAACCGAATCGTCCACATATGTCCGCACATCCAGTGGTGTTCGCGGGTGCTCGATAAAATCATCGAGGACGCCAAGCACAACCTCATCGCCAAAAAACGCAAAGTCATATACGCCAAGCGAACACAATTGCCGCTTCCATTCGTCGGTCTCATCTTCTTTCGAACCGACAAAAATCACGCGTGCGCCCTCTTGCCGCGCTCGGTGGATCACTTGGAGTTGTTCCGCGCGATGCGGAACCACCCATGTGGAGAGAAGCAAGATGTCGCCTGGCGCAAACGTCGTCTCCAGCACCTGCTTGTCGTAGACGAGCCATGTACTTTCCGCGTAACGTTCGCGCAAGTCCGCCGGAAACGCGAGATAGAGCATGTCGCCACCTCCTTTGCCCTTTCGGTGTCATGCTAGCGCATGGATAACAATGAATTACGCCAACTTTACGCCAATTTAGATGCTACCGAAGTACGGCTCCAGCGCCGGAATCCACTGCTGCGTGATCGCCGCGACATACTCGATCGTCTGGCTGTTCTGCGCCACCGTGTAGCCCTGCGATAGCGCCTCTTCTTCAGCACCCGGACCCGCGTTGTAAGCGGATAGTGTCTCCTCAACGTTCTCGTTGAACTCGTGATAGAGCTCCGACAAAAGTTCCGCGCCAAGCAGGATATTGGTCGTAGGGTTTGACAAATCCGCGTACCAACTCGCCCCCACAGGCACGCCGTTCACAGTAAGACCTTCAGCTGTACTCGGTTCGACTTGCATGAGTCCCATCGCCCCGGCGCTCGACGTCAACACGTGTCCAGACGGGTCGAGCTGATTCCCGCCCGATTCCTGATACATCACGCCCGCGATGAGCACGGCGGGAATGTTGAACATCTGCGCCGCAGCCTCAATGTCCGCCTTGTAGTGCAGGATGTTTTGAATCACGTTCCCGCTTGGCAATGCTGTAGATACGTGCGGAAGATCGGTCACCATCACACCGCCTGGGAACAGCACAGATGTGACCATCTTCTGCACCTCTGGATCGGAGATTGTGTAGTCGAGGGTCCCGATGAACCCCGCCAAGATGTCCTCGTCCTCTTGGGATTCCTTGATGTGCGTGTGTTGCGCCGTCGG
>NZ_SORF01000051.1 GCF_004366795.1 Alicyclobacillus sacchari
TGTCAACGCCGGGTTAGTTTTGACCCAGATCGCCGACTTAAATTTGACCCACCTAGCAGCTTGAATCAGGACGTCGTCTTGTCAGTCGGCGCCGTGTAGACACCGGCTTTCATCTTGTCCTTGAGCCTGTAGCTTTGCCCTCGAATGTTCAGGATGTGGGCGTGGTGCAGCAGGCGGTCCAACACTGCTGTGGCCAGTACGCCATCCCCGAACAGCTCATCCCATTCCCCAATCCCCTTGTTACTCGTCAGGATAATGCTGCCGCGCTCGTACCTAGCGTTAATCAACTGGAACAGCAGGTTCGCGCCGATCGGGTCTAGCGGCAGATAACCGACCTCGTCAATCAGCAGGAGCTTTGGACGGAGGTACTTCCTCATGCGCGTGTCGAGCCGTCCATCCGTGTACGCCCGGCGCAGGTCATTCACCAGATTCGTCACTGTGACGAAGTAGGTGGAGAGCCCCTGTGAGATGGCCTCCATGGCGAGCGCCACTGCTAGGTGACTCTTGCCAACTCCCGGCGGTCCAAGAAACACGAGATTCGCCGCCTGGTGCACAAACGCGAGGGTCGCGAACTCGCGAATCAGCTTCTCGTCAACGCTAGGCTGGAATGAGAAATCGAACTCCTCCAGCGTCTTGCGGTATGGGAGCTTAGACAGCCTTGCCTTGGTCTCTACGTTGCGCTTGTGGCGCTCGTCAAGTTCGGCGCTGAGCAGATCCGTCAGGAACCCGACGTACGTTAGATTCTTCTCGGTCGCCATCTGTAGTCGGCTGTCGAGGATGGCCGAAGCGGCTGCGAGCTTCAACTCCTCGAGTTGGGCGTGCGCCTTCTCCAGTTCAATCATGCGCCCACCTCCGCGAGTGCGGCATAGACGGAGAGCGGACGCTGGTCAACGGAATCCATGGGAACTTGTCGAGCTACCGGCAATGGCCCTGTCGCGCCTTGTGCTGCGTCTAGTCCGGAATACTGTCCTTGTAGCCGGACCAGTCCGTTGAACCTCGGAGACTTCTCGTGCACGGCGATTCTCACACCCTCAGACCATATCTCAATCTGGTTGCGCAACTGGCGGACGGTAACAGTGCGACCGCTATACTGCCAGGGAACGCCGTATCGGACACCGTCGAAGCTCACGAATCCGTCCATACTCACCTTTCGCTCCTCGCGCAGGAACTTGGCGAGTGCTTCGGGCGAGGGCAGGGGCCGTAGCTGTTCTTGCGGCAGTAGGTCACAGGGGCGTTCCCCCGTCGTGCCGTGGATCCGTTGATCTATCTCATAACACCAGGCAAGTGCCTGGCGGTTGAGATCGGCAAGGTCGGTAAACCTACGAGCAATCCAGAAGTTCTCTTTCACAAACCGGACCGCGCGTTCCACCTTCCCCTTGGTCTGGGGCCTTCGCACCCTGCAAAGCTTGGGCGTCAGCCCAATCGCCAGGGCGAAGTCCAGGAATACCGGGTGCCATATTGGTGTGCGGTCGTCGTTTGTGCCAAGCACTACCGTCTTCATCCGGTCGGTCAAAACCACCTTCGGTACACCGTCGAAGTGCTCAACAGCGTGCGCGAAACAGCGCAAGAAACTATGTATATCGCATCGACGTGTGAACTCAATGTACGTCGCGCGGGAGTGTCCTAAAATCATGACAAAAACGGGAAGCTTGCGGTGAACACCGCGTTCGTCGATGTATTCACAGATGCCCCAGTCAACCTGTGCCTGCTCACCAGGCTTCGTCTCGTACCGGGACGTGGCCTTCTGCCGCTTGGGTGGTCGGAACTGTTGGACGTAGTCTTTCACAGCGTCATTCCGCCCGCGTAGCCCTGGGCCCGAAGGCGTTGCAGCATGACCTGGCAATTGAACAGGCCAGCGTCCATCCACTCGTCAATCAACGGCTTGTACGCGTCTAGCTTGGATCCGCGCCTTGCCCGCGGTTGCACCTGCACCGCCATTCCACTTCGTACGTATTTGCGGATCGTGTTGCGTGAGAACCCGGTCTCCCTGGCAATCTCTCGAAAGCTCTTCCCCTGCGTCAACAAATCTTGTACGCTCATTAGTGATCCACCTTTCAGCATGGATACTCTCCCTTCTGAACCCGGCTAGGTCTGAAGAGAGATATTC
>NZ_SORF01000052.1 GCF_004366795.1 Alicyclobacillus sacchari
AAAGGATCGAACACGAAAATCCTTCAGCCGTTTGCGTTCGACAACATCGACCAGGTGAAGCGTTTGGTGCGCACGCTCACGCTTCGTGATCCGGCGAATCAGGTGAATCAAACGAATCACTGGACGCAGGTCGATATGCTCGATGGCACGCGCGTCACGATCTTTGCGCCGCCCTTGTCAGAGACGTATGTACTTGTCTTCCGGCAGTACACCTTCCATCGCTACACGTTCGAGCACGAGGCCGCAATGCGAACGATTCCGGCCGATTCCGTCGAGTGGTGGAAGCTCCTGAGCCGCCTTATGCTCACGATGGTCACGACAGGTATCAGACGTTCGGGTAAGACCACGTTCTTGAAGGTCATCTTTGGCGAGCGCGACCCGAATCTTGAGGTGGTCACGGTGGAGCGCGGCACGTTCGAGGCGCATCTGAAGCGTGACTTTCCGGAACGAGCGGGACGGATCATCGCGCTCAAGTCACCGCTAGATGAGATGACGTCGCTTTTTCCGGCCTTTTTGCGCTCAGACGCTCACTACATGATGGTGCCGGAAATTCGAAGCAGTGAAGTCGATTTGCTCATTCTCTCGCGCGAACGCGGCAACGGGTGTTTGGCGAGCTACCACAGCCAATACGTCACCAACATCCCGCGAGAGCTCGCCGATTTGGCGCTTGAAAACAATCCGAGCCGTGATTACCGAGCGACCTATATCCGGACGGCACAAAGCATAGATGTCGCGATCACGATGTGGGAGGATCCGACGGGACGAAAGATCGTGACCGGCGTCTACGCTTACGACTTCGACCACGAGTCGGAATCCTACACGGTCACGACGTGGATGAAATACCACCGCCAAGCGAACACATGGACATTTCACGCGGAGATTCCACCTACCATGCGCGAGCGCTTGGAGGACACGTACCCGGATGTCCTGGCCGCGTTTGAGGCGGAGTTTCAACGCTTGGCGTCGGCGTATCCGTTTCAGGGCGAGGCCAAGCGTCACGTGAAGATTGGGGGGTGAGATCGTGGCGAATGCACTGAATACCCTTGCGCAAATCGTCTTGTATGGCGTGGCCTGCACGGGATTCCTTTGGCTCTTTGAGCAGGTCTGGCGAGATGGATGGGCATGGGTAAAGCGGACGTATTACGGTATCGGGCATCGGCAGCTCCTTCGCGTGAGCGAGGGGTTTCGCGGCCGGCAGGTGACGCAGTTGCCGTGGTGGATGGGCTGGCATGATCACCTCGAAATGCTCTTGCAGGCCACCCTCAAACGTCCGCACCGCGACGCGGTGTCGCGGTTCATCGTGGGTTCAGTCACGGCGGCCGTGATTGTGGGGGTGCTCACCTCTGTGGTGACGCACAATCCGTTCTATGCGCTCGTCATGTTTGTGTTGACTGTCGTGTCACCGTACGGCGTGCTACACATACGGCGGTATCACCTGAGTATCCGCAATTCGTACGACATCGGCACACTTCTCAGTATCATCGTGCCGGAGTACCGCAAGCAACACGGGAGCATGTTGCATGCGCTGCAATCGACGGTGGAGCATCTGCCGCCAAGCCCGATTCGGCGAGCGGTGGCGCGCTTGACCGACCGACTGACGGATTACACAACGGCTGACGATGCGAGACGCGTGCTTGACCGCTTCGTGAAGGAGCTCGGAACCTCGTGGGCGGCGCAACTCGCAAGTGACATCGAGCACGCCCTGTTGGACGGCGTGGATGTGGAGTACAGCCTGGCACTTTTGCACAAGGAGTTTCAGGAGATCGAAGACGCGCGCAAGTCACAGAACCTGGCACGGATGGACACGCTCCTCATTTCGTGCGTGCCATTTCTGATGTGGCCAGTCATGATGGTGCTCTTCTATCTTTTTGTGTC
>NZ_SORF01000053.1 GCF_004366795.1 Alicyclobacillus sacchari
ACCGTGCGCCATTGATGACGTCCATATACGGCTGATAGTTCCAGGACAAAATAAAGAAGAACATGAGCGCGAAGATAATGGCGCTCCTCATACATAACCACCTCCCCTAAAACACCCTCATTAGCCCCCCGATACTTGACCTTGTGCCGACGTGATTTGCTGTTGCGTAAACGACTGTACAGTTGACTGCTGCGACGAGCTCCACGTGTTCATCGCGACTGTGCCGACGACACCACCAATCAAGACCAGAAGTGCAACAACAACACCGACAATTGGAGAGTTCAATGTGTCATCCCCCTTTAGGAATTCGAGCGAGACGCGAGATTCGCAGTCGACGTGTTCGTGAGGGTCGACACACCGGTTTGTCCGACTTGCGCGAGTTCCTGCTTACCGAACCTCACGTTCGTCACCGCCAAGCCGATAACGATTACCATCACGAGCAACCCGATGATGATCTGCCGCATTCTCTGCGCCTCCTCCTATACTTCACGATACAGACCAAAACCCTGATTTTCGCGCCAAGTTTAGGCCAATGTTTCAGCCACCGACACTCGCTCGCATAAGCGCACCGGAGTAGATTTGAATGATTACCATGAGGTCGAAGCTCGTCGCCCCAAGTCCGAGCATGGTGAGTGCCGTCGCCAAGATGGAGCGCGTGTTCAGGTGCGCCCGGAAGGCGGCGATGCGGTCGGCTCGAAAGCGCTCCAAGTTCGTTTGCAGGACATCGAGCGCCACGGCGACGCCTGCTTCCTCGATCTCGACGAGCATGTGTGCCAGTGCTTTCGCTTGGGACGTTCCGACTTCCTCACCGAAGCGCTGGAGTGCGGCTGCGGGATCGTCAACCCAATCATGTAGACATCGCTCCAACAATGGACGTAAGACTGGCACACGATGAAGTTGTCGACGTATCATGTCGTACACCCCGATTGACCGGGTGTGAAACGCCACGGCCTCTTGCAGTAGCAGGCGGTAGAGTAAATACACTGCCTTGTCCCGTTCCAACGCCGCCTGCTTTTGCAGGGCTAAAAAGCCGTAGTGCATCGGAAATGGCTGACGATATTCAAGTCCAAACCATACGACGAGCGGAAACAGCATCGGCAACATCCGTCCGTGAAGAAGCCCCACGACTCCCATGAGCAAGAAAACAAGCGTCAACCCGATTCGCAGGTAGTGGTACTGATACGCCTTGAGCGTGAGGCCACTTTTCCGTAGCAACGAGACGAGCTGTTCGTCTTCGAGCCGTTTGCGCACCCGCATCTTTGTGCCGTACCACCCTGCCGCAATCCGCGCGCGTGTCCGTATGCCGACATACTCACCCTGTCCAGCCCCCATGACCAACAAAACGCTTGGAATGAGCCCCAAGGCCAAAATCACATAGCCCATGCCGTTGTCCCCCCTTCAGATGTCCTGTTTCGGTCTGTAGAACGTAATCCCGATGATGAACGACCCAAGCGTGGCCAGAAGCGTCAAGAGAAACCACGTAAAGCCTGTCGGGCTCGCGAACTGATACCGAAAGATGTTCCGCGACACAAAAAGATAGAAGAGCACCATCATGACTGGCCACATCAGAAATGGCACGCACGAAATGAGGAGCGTGTCCATCCGTGCCAGGTTCTGTGA
>NZ_SORF01000054.1 GCF_004366795.1 Alicyclobacillus sacchari
ACCGTGCGCCATTGATGACGTCCATATACGGCTGATAGTTCCAGGACAAAATAAAGAAGAACATGAGCGCGAAGATAATGGCGCTCCTCATACATGACCACCTCCCCTAAACACCCTTATTAACCCCCCGATACTTGACCTTGTGCCGACGTGATCTGCTGTTGCGTAAACGACTGTACAGTTGACTGCTGCGACGAGCTCCACGTGTTCATCGCGACTGTGCCGACGACCCCACCAATCAAGACCAGAAGTGCAACAACAACACCGACAATTGGAGAGTTCATGTGTCATCCCCCTTTAGGAATTCGAGCGAGACGCGAGATTCGCGGTCGAAGCGTTCGTGAGGGTCGACACACCGGTTTGTCCGACTTGCGCGAGTTCCTGCTTACCGAACCTCACGTTCGTCACCGCCAAGCCGATCACAATTACCGTCACGAGCAAGCCAATGATGATCTGCCGCATCCTCCGCGCCTCCTCTCATGCTTTGACCATACAACCTGCCGCGCATACTCTTACGCCAACTTTACGCCATATTTCAACCGCCCACAGTTGCTCCCATCAGGGCACCTGAATAAATTTGAATGATGACCATCAAGTCAAAACTTGTCGCACCAAGTCCGAGCATGGTGAGTGCAGTTGCCAAGATGGAACGTGTGTTCAGATGCGCCCGGAAGGCGGCGATGCGGTCGGCTCGGAATCGCTCCAGGTTCGTCTGTAAGACATCGAGCGCCACGGCGACGCCTGCTTCCTCAATCTCCATGAGCATATGCGCCAGCGCCTTCGCTTGGGACGTTCCAACTTCCTCACCGAAGCGCTGGAGTGCGGCTGCGGGATCGTCAACCCAATCATGTAGACACCGCTCCAAAAATGGACGTAAGACTGGCACACGATGAAGTTGTCGACGTATCATGTCGTACACCCCGATTGGCCGGGTGTGAAACGCCACGGCCTCTTGTAATAGCAGGCGGTAGAGTAAATACACTGCCTTGTCCCGTTCCAACGCCGCCTGCTTTTGCAGGGCTAAAAAGCCGTAGTGCATCGGAAATGGCTGACGATATTCAAGTCCAAACCATACGACGAGCGGAAACAGCATCGGCAACATCCGTCCGTGAAGAAGCCCCACGACTCCCATGAGCAAGAATACGAGCGTAAGCCCTATGCGCAGGTAGTGGTACTGATACGCCTGAAGCGAAAGTCCACTTTTCCGTAGCAACGAGACGAGCTGTTCGTCTTCGAGCCGCTTGCGCACCCGCATCTTTGTGCCGTACCACCCTACCGCAATCCGCGCGCGTGTCCGTATGCCGACATACTCACCCTGTCCAGCCCCCATGACCAACAGAACGCTTGGAATGAGCCCCAAGGCCAAAATCACATAGCCCATGCCGTTGTCCCCCCTTCAGATGTCCTGTTTCGGCTTGTAGAACGTAATCCCGATGATGAACGACCCAAGCGTAGCCAGAAGCGTCAAGAGAAACCACGTAAAGCCTGTCGGGCTCGCGAACTGGTACTGAAAGATGTTCCGTGACACAAAAAGATAGAAGAGCACCATCATGACTGGCCACATCAGAAATGGCACGCACGAAATGAGGAGCGTGTCCATCCGTGCCAGGTTCTGTGA
>NZ_SORF01000055.1 GCF_004366795.1 Alicyclobacillus sacchari
TGCAACAGGTGGTATATGAGATCAAGCCACCGCGTCGCCCCCAACACCACCCAGTTCGCCAGGGTCTGCCGGGTCAACCGCAGGCCTTGTCAGGCAAACTGTTCCTCCAAGCGGTACAGCGGCAAGCCATCCACGTATTTCTTGTCCATCACATATGCCAGCATCGAGGCGGACGCCAGGCTGCCGGGTATCGGGGGCTTTTGCATCTGCGCCTTGACCATGGGCGTTTCGGTCCCATGCTTGTCACACGTCCGGCATGCGTATTGTTGCTGGATATGTTCGCGCACCTTCGTCTGTGCCGGGACGTGGATGAGCTCGCGACGGATTTCGACACCCGCTTCGTCCATGACCTCGCCGCAGCACGGACAGATCCGTTCTTCCTCCGGCAGACGATATTCAATCTGCTCCACCGGAAGGTCTGCCAGCATGGCATCCCGCTGACCTGGCTGCTTCTTGCGCCGCTGGTACGTGACCGCCTCGATGGTGGGTTCTTCTGCCTCAGGTTGCGCCTCAACCTCGGCCTCGTTGAATACCAGGTCCAAGCGCATCTGGTTGTCTGTCGTGCGTTCGCTGGACTTCCCGAACTGCCGATGACGGGCCAGACGAAGCTGTTCCAGCAGCAGGTTAACCTGCTTTTTCAGTTCCGCGATTTCCTGTTCCTGCGCCTCGCAGCGCGCCTGTAGGGCTTCCAGTTGGTTGGTGTTCTCCGTCGTCGTGTTCGTCATGCAAAAGGATTTCGACACACCTGCCGAAATCCCTTGACAGATCCTTCTGTGTTTACCGGGTCTCACACCACTTTTTTCGCGGTAACCCTCCGGTGCGCTTTCGGCTGGTTGAGCGCAAGACCGTCCAACAGCCAGTTCAGCTCCCGGCGGGTGATGACGAGGGTCTTGCTGTCGCTTGTGTCCGGCCACCAAAACCGGCCGCGTTCCAGCCGCCGATAATACAGCCAAAAGCCGTTGTGTTCCCAGTACAGCAGCTTCAGCTTGTCCCGCTCCCGATTACAAAACGCGAAGAGCGCAGGGGAAAACGGGTCCAGGTGAAAGGACTCCTGCACCAGTGCCGCCAAGCCATCGATAGATTTGCGCATGTCCGTGCTGCCGCAAGCCAGGTACACGCAGAGCTCCCCCGGTCCAGCACCGATGTTCAGCATAGCGATGCCAGGGTGCGCACCACATCGCGCAACAGATCAGAGTTATAACCAGACGTGACCTCGATGACAGCAGGACCCACACGTATGGGCAGCGGCTTGTCCGCCACTTCAACCACGGATTCCTCTACACGCACCGGGATGAAACACGGCTGGGCGCTATCCCGTTGACGGCCTTCGTGGTCGGTGTCCGCCTTAAACTTACCGACCCAATACCACAGCTGATGTTCCTTGACCTGATGCGCAGCACACCAGGCTGCGCCGCTTAACCCGCTGGCCCGGAAGTCCGCCACACGGGCACGCCAAAGCTCGCGATGTTGTTCCAACTTCGCCTTCGTCACGATGATCCCTCCATGGTCGGATTCTGGGGGGATCATCTCGCACCAGGCACGCTGGCGCTAGGTGTGCACTATTTGACGCTCAC
>NZ_SORF01000056.1 GCF_004366795.1 Alicyclobacillus sacchari
CAATTCCATGAATCGGGCGCGGTCGTGGTGAATGGGCGATTTCGCAAGCTCATCCGCGTAGGGGATCTGAACCTTTATGCCATGTCCATGGAGGAGATTGCGGCTGTGCGAGACCGCTTCAAGGCCATGCTCATGCGTCTCGATAACCCGTTTCAGATTTCCGTCCAGGCTCGACGCGCGAACTATACAGATTTCGTCGCTTACGCCGAGTCGACGATTGACGATGCTGTCAAAGCCTACGAAAATCCAGCGTTTGTGGCGTACGCGGAGGCCTTGAAGCATTACCTGCGAGACGAAGCTCGTAAGCCTCGCACGGACCGCGAAAACCTAATCGTTGTTGGGGTGCTTCCGAAAGTTGGCGGAGAAGAAGAAAAACTGCAACTTGAGCGTCTGACGAGGGAGCAGTCTTTCGTTGAGTCGGGATTATCCGCCATGGGGCTGCCATACGACGTGCTGGAGCCGGTACAAGTGGTCGAGGCCGTGCAAAACTTTTGGAACCGGGAGCGGGCGGTGAGTCAACGCTATCGTGACGCCGTGATGCGTCGCACGCACGCGCTACGTGTCTATGGTGCTGATGTGGAGGTGGAGGACATTGTTCGGACGCAAGAAACAAGCTAAGCGCATTCTCGAACAAGACCCAAGCGTGATCGAGGAGCACGCGCCGACGTTGCATGATCTCATGACCGTCGCAGATGGGATTGAGGTACGTGCAAGCGAGGTCTACGTGTCGCCAAGCGGTTATACGAAGATGTACTACGTTACGGGGCTTCCTTCTACGGTTCACTTTGGCTATCTTCAACGCTTCTTCCGTGTTGGAGCTGACGTCCATATTTCGATGCATGTAGAACCTGCGGATTCGGCACTCGCTATCTCCAAGCGTACAAAGCTCATGACCAAAATTGAGGCCGAAATCCTTGCTGAGCAAAAGGCAGGAACAAACAAGCAACTGGCTTTTTTGCAACAGGAGTATCATTTGCTCGAAAAAGAGCGTGAGGAACTTCGGTTGGGTGCGGAACGGTTGTTTTACGTCACGGTTGTGTTGGCTGTCAGCTCGCCGGATCGGCATGAGTTTGAAGCGGCTTGTGAGCGGATTGAGCGGGAAGGGTTCGAGGGATTTCTCATTCGCGAAGCCTTTAAAGAGCACGACCTAGGTTTTCGTTCAGTTGCCCCGATTGGAGAAAACGTCTTGCGTCATCCCATTGAGATGACAGCCAGTGCGTTAGCGAACAGCTTCCCATTCACGAATTCCCGCTTCTCGCACGAGTACGGCGTGCCGATTGGCGTCGACTGGTCGAGTGGGCATCTCAATCGGTATGACGCTTGGCATAAGAAGCTTGTCAACGCGAATGCCGTCATTATTGGGAAGGCGGGTTCCGGGAAGAGTTTTTTCGTCAAGGGGCTTGTCGCGCGATCAGCGGCGATGGGCATTCGCCACGCCATTGTCGATTACGAAGGCGA
>NZ_SORF01000057.1 GCF_004366795.1 Alicyclobacillus sacchari
TTTGATTTGCCGAGGCAAAGCCGTCAAAGGCGGCACGTCGAAACTCAGCACATTCTACATGTAGGGGCAATTTACACACAAATTCGGACTTGACCGATATTTGGGGTTAAAGTTCCGAGGATCTACCATCTCCAATCTGACAGTCAATTACGTTGCTTTCTTATATTTGAGTGGTGTGATGCAGTCTTCGATATCCGAGAATCCTTTCCAATACTTAACTTAATGGAAACGATTGACGATAAAGACAATCTCCGCCTGGGCAAATTTACGGACAAGGAAAGTGGAGTTCCACTGGTGCTCACGACCAGTTTCCTATTGACCGTTCGAGATGCCAACGGGAAAGAGAGATTGCTGGCGCGGAGCGTGAAAAACGCCAGCGAACTGAAACGGAGTACCACGATTGAAAATTTGGAGATCCAACGCCGATATTGGCGTGCGAAGGGTGTTGAGTGGAAGTTAATAACGGACAAGCAGATTCCAAAACAGTTCGCGAAGAACATTGCCTGGGTACGCGAAACGTTGCTGGACGACGGTATGGATGCCAATCAAAAGGCGGAACAAGCCCAATTATTGCATGATGATTTGATGAGACACTCAGATTTGAAACTCAATGACGTGCTCAACGCCTTTGACCACAGAGAAGGGGTATCTCAGGGAAGGGGACTGTATCTGTTCAGATATTTAATCGCCAAGAAGTTGATTCGCATCGATATGAATCAGAGTGTGCAGGTGGCAAGGAAGGTTAAGGATATTCTTCAGTGAAGTGTGGGGGACGGCGATGCACATGGTCGTAAATCAGTTGTTTATGGATGGAAAGGGAAAATTCTTTAGGGTCGTTTACATCAACAAGGTCACATCGATGGTGTATGTCATCGCTGTAGATAAGAAACTGTTCCCGCGCCCTATGACGTTTCAGGAGTTTGAGGAATTTGTTGAAAACCAAGAACTGCAGATGGTTGATGACAACATTGTTCGGCTGGACTCCGACGATGATTTGACCGATGTCCAAAGGGCGAAGCGGGACTTCGCATGGGAAGTTGTGCAATTTTTCTTCCAAGTGGTCGAAGGGGAAGAGTATGCGTTTGTCCCTCGCTATCGTCAGGAAGCGATAAAGCAGGCATGCGAAGCGTTCCACATCAGCTACAACACCGTGAAAACGTACTTGGTTCGATATTGGTCGGGAGGTGGGGTCAAGAACAGCGTACTTCCTCGACTTGCAAACTGTGGTGCACCAGGGCAGGAGAAAAAGGTCAGCGATAAGAAACGTGGACGACCTCGTATCCGTGATGGGAATCAAGGGGTCAATGTGGATGACAAAATGAAAAAAGCGATTAGGGCTGGGTTGAACAAGCACTATTACAGCCAGAGGCAGAACAGCTTACG
>NZ_SORF01000058.1 GCF_004366795.1 Alicyclobacillus sacchari
TATACTGGCCCCAGAGTCAACCCAGACAGATGACGTGAGGTAAAATAGACGTAGAGAGGTGTTTGACTCATGCCAGGACGTAAGTGGACTGTGGACGAGAAAATGAACATTGTGTTGGAAGGAATGGTTCCCGGGGCGAATATCAGCGAGGTTTGCCGACAGCATGGTGTGGCCCAAAGTCTGTATTACAAGTGGCGTGACGCATTTCTGGCTGGTGGACGAGCAGGGCTTCAGTCAGGTCCTTCTACCCGGGAGCAGGAGTTGGAGAAGCAGTTGCAGGAAGCCATGAGCAAAATTGGCGAGCAAGCTATGGAAATCGATGTGTTGCGAAAAAAATCGAACTGGGGCCGGAAGTAAACAGCCGTTCCTTGGTTGCTCAGCTCGTCAAGGAAGGGTTTCGGGTCCCAGTGATTGCGAAAGCATTGGAGCTGAATCGAACTTATTGTTATAGCTTGTTAAAGGAGCCTGTGAAGAAGGCGAACAAAGCGGTTATAGAGAAAGACGCCCTATTGAAACAGCGGATTCGCCATCTATGCGAGAGATTCCCACGATATGGATACCGTAGAATCAAGGTCATGTTGCGTCGTCAATACAGCATGCAGGTAAACCACAAACGAGTACACCGGCTCATGCGAGAAATGGGATTGTTGGTGAAATCCCCACAGCGAGAAGCTTCCCGAAAGAAGCGATCTGGAAAGATTCCGGTGAGTCAGTCAAACGAACACTTCCAGTGCGATATGACAAAGATTTGGTGTGGTAAGGATGGGTGGGGATATCTATTCGCGGTCATCGATGCGTACGACCGTGAAATTGTGGGGTATTCGTTTTCGCGCTATTGCCGGACAGAGGAATTGCTGCAGGCTGTGGATAACGCATTCAACTACCGATTCCCGAGCGGGGTACGAGGCGCAAACTTAACGCTCAGAACGGACAACGGATGCCAAATGACAAGTCGACGATTCGTACAAGCCATGAAGGACTGCCAGGTGAAACATGAACGGACAGGTTATCACAATCCGGACGCAGATGGCTATATCGAACGTTTCTTCCGTTCGTTGAAGGAGGAAGAAGTTTGGATGCAGGAATACGACAACTTCGCGGAAGCCAAGATCGCAATCAAAACGTATATTGAGTTCTACAACAAAGAGCGCCCGCACTCAGCGTTGGGCTATCGTACACCGCAGGAATTCAGAAAATGGAAGGAATCCAAAGAGGCAGCGTAGACTTGATAATTATCAGAATAGAATGGCGTTATCTCAAAAAATTATGCACATCTGTCTTGACAGAACGGGGTTCAATACG
>NZ_SORF01000059.1 GCF_004366795.1 Alicyclobacillus sacchari
GGGAATCAAGGGGTCAATGTGGATGACAAAATGAAAAAAGCGATTAGGGCTGGGTTGAACAAGCACTATTACAGCCAGAGGCAGAACAGCTTACGGGTCGCATACGAGTTAACTCTTAGAGACTATTTTTCAACACGGCAAGTGCGGGACGATGGGACGACGTATCCCGTACTCTTGGAGTCAATACCGTCATACGCTCAATTTCTCTATTGGGCACGGAAGTGGAATGACCCGAAACGTGAGATCATTACACGGCATGGAGCGCGTGCGTATCAACAGAGCAGTCGTACTATTGTTGGACATGCCACAATGGACGCTGACCTGGGATGTGCCGACTTATGGGAAATCGACAGCACAGTTCTGGATGTATGGCTCGTCTCATCTTTGAATTCCAATGTAGTTTGTGGAAGACCGCGTTTGATATTGTGTACCGACGTTTTCAGTCGCCAGATAATGGGGTACTCGCTAACGTATGAATCGCTAAATGCCTATTCTTCGGCGATGTTGGCACTCGCCATGTCAATGACCAGCAAAGTCGCTTTCTGTGCTCAATTCGGAATCAATATCACCGATGAGGACTGGGATTATTGTGTTCCAAATCGCATATTGGCAGATCGCGGAGAGCTAATTGGCACTCACATTGAGAATGCCGTCGAACAACTTGGAATCACCATTCAGAACAGTCCGCCTTACCGCGCAGACCTCAAGGGTGTCATTGAGCAAATGTTTAATCAAATTCACTTGAAGATCAAACCTTTTGCTGACGGGGTAGTTGTAAAGGGGAACCGCCCAAGAGAGCGAGGAGAAGTAGATTATCGGTTACGCGGTAATTTGACATTGGAGTCGATGAACCAAATCATCTTAAAGCTCATTATTTTCCACAATAAACATCACGTTTTGGACGATTATCCTCTGGATGCGAGCATGATTGAAGAAGGGGTTGAGAAAATCCCTATCAAGCTTTGGGAACATGGTCTGAAGCATAAAAAGGGTCAGCTTCGGCGATTGCCACCAGAAACAGTGCGGATGGCGTTGTATCCCAGCGATGAGGCAACTGTGGGAAGCAGAGGCGTGGCGTTTAAGGGGCTCGCTTTTGCATCTGAATACACGCTCAGTCAAGGTTGGTTCCAACGGGCGCGAGCGAAGGGCAGTTGGAAGGTAAAAGTCAGCTACAATCCAATGGATATGACCCATATTTACATTCGCGATGAAGATGGGCTTGGGGTTCACAAGCTAACGCTATTGGAGCATTTACAGCA
>NZ_SORF01000060.1 GCF_004366795.1 Alicyclobacillus sacchari
TCGCGTTCTCAGCCACATTCCGCAGGTTATCATTCACAATGAGTATGAGCAACAGCGTTTCGATCAGATCCAATTGGTGTGGATGAAATTAGAAAACCCATACAATTCGAGTGTGAAAGCACTGTGCCTTCAGTATTTTACCAAGTTGGATGAAATCTTAGGTACGAACAATCTGAAGAAACTCGTCTCCAGGAACCTTTCGGTCGATGCAATGGTTCCCTACATTGCACAATCCAGCAGGAACGTCGGGCTGGGACTTTTAGTTCTGGACGAATCGCAATTCCTCTCCAAGCGTGGCGGTAGTCAACTCGTTGATTTTCTCGTGTCGCTGATTAACGGGGGACTCAGCATTTTGCTTATTGGCACCCCTTCTTCGTATGCGCTCTTTGAAGGTGAGTTTCGTATCGCACGTCGGCTTACAGGTAATAAGGAAATTTTATGGAATGCAATGAAAAACAATGAAACGTTTCGCCTGTTTTTGGATGGGATCTGGCGTTACCAGTGGTTGAGGAACTATACTCCGCTTTCCGATGAACTGGCTTCGGCAATATTTGAAGAAACGCAGGGGATATCGGATTTGGTGATCAAGCTATACCTCTATGCCCAACAGTTCTCTATTGAGCGTGGCTTCGAGGTGATTACTCCCGAAATTATACGAAGGGTTGCCAAAGATCACTTCAGACTCATGAAACCCATGCTCGATGCGTTGAAGACGGGAAATCCATATAAAATTGCCCAATTTGATGACCTGAGAATACTGGATGTTAAGGAAAGGGCATCATCACATTCCGCACCGCCTGTTCAAAAGAGGACGAATGGTATGAAGAAGGAAACGAAACCAACGAAACCAACCCCAATTATAGAGAAACCAAAGAGAATGGTTGATTACAGGGATGGGGATTTGAGGAGATGTTTTCGGGTAGCGAAGAAAGAAGATGTTGCCCCTGAGATCGTTCTGGAGCGTGAGGGATACATTGACGACATGAAAGTGTGGACAGAGGGTGGCAAGCTATGATGAATTTTATCCCGCAAATCTACAGCGACGAATTACTTTATTCCGTCCTCGCGCGATACAAAGGCATGTGCGGGATGGTGAGCAGAAGAGCGTTTTTGAAAGATGTGTATGGAGAGAGTAAGATGCTGACCTTATACTGGCCCCAGAGTCAACCCAGACAGATGACGTGAGGTAAAATAGACGTAGAGAGGTGTTTGACTCATGCCAGGACGTAAGTGGACTGTGGA
>NZ_SORF01000061.1 GCF_004366795.1 Alicyclobacillus sacchari
ACCCCTCGCGAATCGCCTCGCTGAGTGTGTACTGCATCTCCTCCAAGCGCTCCTCGGTGAGCGCCGGGCGTTTGCGTCTTGTTCGTTCACGCTGGATTTGCGCCATGAGCGCTCGATGCTCGGGCAACACAAGCCGCATGGCCTCGAAGATGTTGCCGTCCCGAATGTTCATGAGTAGTGTCCTCCAATGCGCATACTCCGTTCTCGCAGCTGTCCTGCGCGCGTCAGGCTCACCGCGCGCATGATGGACGTCTTGCCATAGCGTGCGCGAATCTCGTCTACCGTCTCGTACAGCCGTGTCCGCGCCGGCACGTTCTCGAACAGCGACAGCTGGACGGTCTCACGAAATTGCAGCATGTCCACGCTCACCGACACGGCCCGCACGCCGGAGCCGTCCCAATGTTGGTCCAGTAGCGCTAGGAGTACCGGATACAGTTCACCTGGGTCGTTTGTGGCGCGGGGCAAGGTCTTGGCGCGGTAAAACCCACCCGTCAATCCCTCGTAGGTGAGGCCAAGTCCCACACGGCTACCGGCTTGATGGGCATGGCGCAGTCGGTGACACACCTCGTCCAGCAACTCCAGGATGACGACGGCGATCTCGTTGCGCTCGTAGAAGTCCCGCGGCAATGTCGTGCGATGAGAGAAGCCCTTGTGTGGCGCGTGGTAACTGTCCGGGTTGATGTCGCTCCAGTCGATCCCGTTCGCCCAACGGTGGATGACCTCGCCCCACGCACCGAATTCGGCCTTGAGCACCCCGACGGGCAGGCGCGCAACGTCGCCAATCGTTTCGCACTTGAACTTGTGCCGCAGGACTTCCGCCCGGCGCTTCAGCCCCCACATCTCCTCGACGGGCAAGGGATGGAGAAAAGCGGGAATGTCCTCTTCTCGCCACCACACGATGCCACCAGTCGACTTCTTGGCGGCTTTGTTCGCCATCTTCGCGAGCCACTTGTTCGGCGCAAGCCCAATGCGCGCGCGGATGCGAAACTGATCCCAAATGCGCGCTTGGAGGTTGCGTGCCGCCGCGATCGGGTCAGGAAACAAGCTTGACGGGTACGGGAACGCGATGAAGCCCTCGTCGACCGAGAACTGTTCTTGCAACGGAAAGCACTGCTGCATGAGCATCTGAATCCGAACCGACACGTGCAAGTAGAAGGCCATGTGCGGCCGCACGACGATGAGACGCGGATACAGTCGTAGCGCCTCGCCCAAGCGCAT
>NZ_SORF01000062.1 GCF_004366795.1 Alicyclobacillus sacchari
CCCCCTTCAACTCATTCTCGCCGTGGACTGTCTCACCACCAGCTTGGGCTCGTAGACGATGGACTGTGGTTCCTCCCCATCCCGTCGCCCACGGTCAATTGCACGCAACACCCACTTCGCTGCATCCAGGCCCATCTGCATCTTCGGATGCTCCACGGTCGTCAACTTGATTTCCGTCGCCTCTGCCAGGTAAGAATCATCATATCCAACCAGCGACACATCCTCCGGTACGCTCAACTCCATTTCCCGCATGATGTCCAACACTCGAATGGCCAACTGGTCGTTGTAACAAACCACCCCCGTCGGGCGCTCGTCTACATCCTGACTCAGGACATCCCGCACACGGCCAAGTACATCGCTACCCTCTTCCTCTGTCCGATACGTAATCAGCATCTCTGGCGCCACCGAAATGCCTGCCTCTCTGCACGCGTCAATAAACCCCTGCATCCGGTACACACCCTGCAGGTCGTCCGTCTTGAACACGCCCATCAATCGACGATGCCCCAACTGAATCAGATGCTCGCTCGCCATCCATCCGCCTTTTTTGTCATCCACGATGATGTGCGGAGGATCCAACTGCGGATAGAACTGGTTGATCATCACATAGGGAATCTTTCGGCGCTCCAATTCCAAGTAGTAACGGATGTTAGGGTTGTACGTACTACTCTCTGTCGGTTCGATGATCAATCCGTCTATTGGCCTGCTCAGCATCGACTGCAAACACTGCGCCTCTTTCCCAATGTTGTTATACGTACACGCCAGAATCAACGAGTACCCTTTGCTCGTCACATGCGACTCGATCCCGCGAATGATAGACGGAAAGATATAATCCGAGATGTACGTCGTGATGACCCCAATGTACTTGCCGCTCTCCTGCACTGCCGGACCACTACTTGTACGCTCTTCCGGCGGGTACGCGCAAAACGTACCTGCGCCTTGCTCCCGATACAGCAGCCCTTCATGTACCAAATCCCCGACCGCTTGCCGGATCGTGTGCCGGCTCACTCGGAACATCTTGATGAGCTCGTTCTCCGAGTATATCTTCTCCCCCGGCTTTACCTTCCCACTGCGGATCCACTCTTTAATTTGTTCCTTGACCACCACGTATTTGGCTGGCG
>NZ_SORF01000063.1 GCF_004366795.1 Alicyclobacillus sacchari
ATTGAGTGGTCAGCTGTGTTCGACGGATACCGGAGAAAGCCAAGGGCGGTGATGTACTCCGACCTGGCGAAATTCATGCCTGCTTCCGTACGCACATTTGTGCAGGTGGAGGAGGTCGATCTGAGGAAGTCTCGCATTGCCTTGATTCGTCGATTGCTGGACACACACCAGATGTCTGAGATTGGTGCTGCACTCGATACATTGACAGGGCATTTCAGTCCCGACGCAGCGCTTGAGCATGTACTGTATACCATGAAACATCCGGAGTTCCGCCCCGAGCCGTTTACGGAGCCTCATACCCCGATGGGGATTCATGGACACACACCCGACCTCAGGCAATACGACGCCATTCTGGGGGTAAGCAAAGCATGAAACAGGAATTGGCCGCTGCATGCAAGAGCCTCCACTTGGGCTACGTGATGGAGGCGTACGAAGCCATTCCATTCAATGACCGCTCGGATTACCTGCTTGGCGTGCTGCAGGCAGAATTGCAGGGTCGAGAGATGTCCAGGATTCGCAGGCTTATGAAGAAAGCCCGCTTTCCACAAATAAAGACACTGGAAGACTATGATTTCAGGGCGGTGACGTTCCCGGCACACTGCAGCCGTGAGCTCTTAATGGATCTTGTATTTCTCGAGCGAAAGCAGAACGTGATGATGCTTGGTAAAGTAGGAACAGGTAAGACCCACTTGGCGACAGCGCTCGGCGTTGAGGCCTGCCGAAGAGGACACGAGGTACGATTCTTTCGGGTACATGATCTCGTAGCCACCTTGCAGGAAAAGTACCAGGCCGGGACACTCAACCGTTTCCTACGAGAGCTGCAAAAGGCTGAGCTGCTCATTCTCGACGAAATGGGCTTTGTGCCCTTTCACAAAGATGGCGCTGAACTGCTGTTTCACGTCGTCTCGGAGTGCTACGAGCAAAGGAGCGTGATTGTGACCTCGAATCTTGAGTTTGGCCAGTGGAACACGGTCTTAGGTGATGCCAGGCTCACAGCCGCACTCGTGGACCGGCTTGTCCACCATGCACACGTCCTGGCGTTCACCGGCGAAAGCTACCGGTTGCAGCATGCTCTGTCCGGAGTGAAGTCGTCGTAATCTTCAGTGTTGGCG
>NZ_SORF01000064.1 GCF_004366795.1 Alicyclobacillus sacchari
AGCCAGGAGAGGAGAGATGGACTTATGATGGGTCGTTCCCATATGGCGATTGGCGCAGTCGGGGCGGTTGCGGCGACACCGCTGGTATTACACGAACACTGGGAGTCGTTGCGCGACCTTACCACACACCCGTGGGCCTCAATGCCACATATCATCGTTGTGCAAGCCGCCTTTGTCGCGGCCACGGTCGTCGGGGCACTGGTGCCGGATTTGGATCAACAGGACGCGAAGCTAACCTACACCATCGAAGTCGTATTTGGCCTGCCGGTTTTGGCTCTGGCCATCATCGTGATGGTGCTCATGCACTGGGCAACGTCGCTCACCGCGTGGGGCGTTGCACTCTTGCTCATGTTCATCTTCGGCGCGGCGCACAACTTCACGCGCGTACTCGGTCTAGGCGCTCTCGCAGCCATCTTGCTCGACTTGGCGTATCACCATCGCATGCCGATGGAGGCCGCGGTATTGCTCGCCGCTTGGATGGCGGCGACAATGCCAGCCAAACACCGCACATTCACCCATAGCCTGCTTGGCCTTGCCGTGTTTGGAGCGGGATGTTACCTGAGTGAGCCAGCGCTTAGTCACTTGCACCTGGGCGTCGCCGCGTACGGCCTCATCTTGGGGTATGTGCTGCATATGGCGGCGGACTTCATCGCGGGCGGTGTGCCGCTCCTTTGGCCGTGGGGCAAACGCCAAGGTGTACACCTGGTGAAGTCGTTCAGCGCTGTCGACTACCTCATCGGCGGCATCGGGATTTTCACATTTGTTGGGCTTGCACTCGTGTAGCGAGCATGAACGCGAGCCAGTACGCTCGCCAATACGCAAGCGAGCATGCATGCTAGCTGACACCATCGCTAGCTAGCGTATGCGCTGTTTATTGGCGAGCAAAGCGAAAGGAGTATCAACACATGCCGGAAGTCCCTGCGCTTGTGCGGGTAAGCATCGCGCATTCGACGTGGTTCATGGTCGTCATCGGCGCAATGGGTGCGTTTGCGTTGTATCGATCCATCTTTCGCGCGCTCGGACGCATGGCACAACTCGGTACATTGGCCGTCATTGGCATGGCCGCGTTCAGTGTGATGAAGCTGCA
>NZ_SORF01000065.1 GCF_004366795.1 Alicyclobacillus sacchari
AGCCAGGAGAGGAGAGATGGACTTATGATGGGTCGTTCCCATATGGCGATTGGCGCAGTCGGGGCGGTTGCGGCGACACCGCTGGTATTACACGAGAACTGGGAATCATTGCGTGACCTTACCACACACCCGTGGGCCTCAATGCCACATATCATCGTTGTGCAAGCCGCCTTTGTCGCGGCCACGGTAGTCGGGGCACTGGTGCCGGATTTGGATCAGCAGGATGCGAAGCTGACCTACACCATCGAAGTCGTATTTGGCCTGCCGGTTTTGGCCCTGGCCATCGTCGTAATGGTGCTCATGCACTGGGCGACGTCGCTCACCGCATGGGGCGTTGCACTCTTGCTCATGTTCATCTTTGGTGCGGCGCACAACTTCACGCGCGTACTCGGTCTAGGCGCTCTCGCAGCCATCTTGCTCGACTTGGCGTATCACCATCGCATGCCGATGGAGGCCGCGGTATTGCTTGCCGCTTGGATAGCGGCGACAATGCCGGCCAAACACCGCACATTCACCCATAGCCTGCTGGGTCTCGCCGTGTTTGGGGCGGGATGTTACCTGAGTGAGCCGGCGCTTAGTCACTTGCACCTGGGCGTTGCCGCGTACGGACTCATCTTGGGATATGTGCTCCACATGGCGGCGGACTTCATTGCGGGCGGGATTCCGCTTCTCTGGCCGTGGGGCAAACGACAAGGTGTACACCTGGTGAAGTCGTTCAGCGCTGTCGACTACCTCATCGGCGGCATCGGGATTTTCACATTTGTTGGGCTCGCACTCGTATAGCGAGCATGAACGCGAGCCACTACGCTCGCCAATATGCTAGCCAGCACAATCGCTAGCTAGTGTATGCGCTAGCTTATTGGTGAGCAAAGCGAAAGGAGCATCAACGCATGCCGGAAGTCCCAGCGCTTGTGCGCGTAAGCATCGCGCATTCGACGTGGTTCATGGTCGTCATCGGCGCCATTGGCGCGTTTGCTTTGTATCGATCCATCTTTCGCGCGCTCGGACGCATGGCACAACTCGGTACATTGGCCGTCATTGGCATGGCCGCGTTCAGTGTGATGAAGCTGCA
>NZ_SORF01000066.1 GCF_004366795.1 Alicyclobacillus sacchari
CATCTCGCGCACCCGAGCATCTCGACAGGGCTCGACGCTCCTCGTGAACGGCAAACGCGCACAGCTTGGCCAAATCGAAGGCTGGTTCGGCACCGTGCAGGAATTCCTGTCGGTGTTTGTCCCCGGCTACTTCAGCTCCTTGGAACCGAAGGAAGCGAAAACCGTGCTTTCGCGCTGCGTACCAGACCTCCCAAAAGAGGATGTGCTTTCACGTATGAATCCGGAAAGCGCCGCACGACTCCAGAACGACCAGTTCGTCATGGGGATTGACTCGGTCGAATTCGCAACGCAAAAGGTTCGACAGGAGCTCAAAGATACCGAAGAGGATCGTTTGCGTTTAGAAGGGCAATGCCAAGCGTATCAGTCCGTGCTTCGTCGTGGCGAACCAGAGCCGTATGTGTCAAGCATCACCGGAGAAGAACGCGCTCGATATGAGGCCGCGAAGCGGGAACTCATGGAGCTCGAATCCTCGCAGGGGCACCGAAAGGAGCGCCTGCGCGACCTGTACGCGCGCCGTGAATCGCTAGGGCGAACATATCGAGCACTGCGCGACAGTCTGCCACAGGCGGATACACACTGTCATACGTGTGGGCAACCACTCCCACAAGACCAAGCGGCTCGTATCTTGAAAGAGATTGAGCACAAGCGAAAAGCTTCGATTGCGAAGATGAAGGGGATGTTGGAAGAAGGAAACGCGGTCAAGGCCGAGATTGCGAAGCTGGAGTCTATGCCGGACAACGACACTCCGCATTCGGAACTCGTGGAATTCGTGCAGAACATGGAAACACGCCTCAAGGATGAACACTACCGAGAAGTGGCCTATGCGGCTCAGCTTCGCGCCTATGAGCAGGCGAAAGAACACTTCACCCAAGCACAAGAAGACTTGCAGGCAACCGAGGAGCACCTCGAAGACCTCAAACAGAAGCTTCAGGCACTCCAAGAGTTTCGCTTCGAGTATCTGCGCGCCCAGCATGAGAAGCTGAACGGCCTGTTCCGCCATGTTGCTATCCACCTGATGGATGTGAACAAGGAAACAGGCGAGGTTCGTGAGACGTTTCGGAT